>DATAZL010000133.1:0-478537 GCA_036272055.1 Polyangiaceae bacterium
CCCCGCACCCAAGAAAGATTCCCAGCAACAAGACGGATGACGCGGGGAATGGCGATGGTCGCCGGTGCATGTGCGCTCTCAGGAACCCGTTGGGAACGCCCGGCGGACGCCGCGCATTTTGGCGTTGGCGTCCGCCGCAGCATTGACCCAATCTTCTTGCCCCTGGGCGAGCGACCCCGCAGCCATCGGGTCGTAATAACGATATTGACAACCGACGCCCGCCGCCGGCTGCGTCGCGCCCGTGTCGGGATCCTCCGCGTAGCCGCAAGTCGACTCTATGAGGGTCAAGAACTTCGTTTTCAAGGCGTCTCGTATGGAGGCACAGGCGCCGCGGACTGGTTGCTCGCGGTCATGGCAGTAGGCGTCTTTGATGAGTCCCGCTTATTTCCGGGAGGCGCTCTGCGGTGTTCGTGTCTGGGCGCCGCTGCCACCACAGGATGCACACGAGCGCTCCGCAAAGCAGAAACGTAGCGCCGATCCATCTCGCCCGACGCGACCTCGCGGGGAGGCCGGACATTTCGTTCGTGCGGCGTTGCACTCAGATCGCCTCCACAACACGGCCGCGAACGCGCAGGAGCGTCACCGCTCCGCAGGCCGATTGCCGCTTCGTCTCGTCTTCGACGACGGCAAAGACCTCCGATTCGGAGTTGCCCCAGATGCCTCGGATGGTTTGCGTACAGGGAACCTCGAGGACCGGCTCGATTTCGTTGTCGACGCGAACGAGACGGTGCTCGGCATGGGCGTAGAGCGTCGAACGTGCGCCCCAAAAGCCTTTGATCCCGGTCCCGCACGAATCGACGACGCTGCCACGGTCCGTCCATCCTCGTTCGTCCTTTGAGAACAACTCGCCTCCGGCACCGCCCACCCACAATTGATGACCGTCCAAACCCCATACGACACGGTATCGATCTAGCGGCAGCGGCGTATCTTCGTTGAACAGCGAGCCCTCCCTGGAAACAAAAACTGGTCCGCCGATGACGGCGGTTGCGATTGTTACGCCGTCGGCCCAAATGGCCCAGCCCTGCGGGTACTGCGCGGTTCCTGGAGGCGCCTCGTTCCACGACAGTCCACCGAGGAGCTGCGACCAGTGGCCGTTCGAGTAAGTCAGGATGCGGTCGTTGTTGACGGCATAGGCGTTACCATCTCCTGCTACGAAGAGGTCCCCCGCGAGGGAGCTCAACCCGGCGCTGCAGTGGGGAGCGCCGGAAGGCAGAGTGACGATACCGCATCGAATGGCGCCATACAGCAGTAAATCCCCTCCGGGGAAACCGGTCAGGTGCAAGTTAGGACCGCCCTGCGGTTGCGTGTAATAGGTCTCCCAGCCCCCGTCGGTCCGGCGCAGGACCACCGTGCCAGCAGTCGCTGACGAAATGAGAACGTAAGGAATCGTACCGTCGCTCCAAACGTCCAGGGAATCGAGGGCACCCGGAATCCTTGCACAGAGCGCAGCTGGGCCGTGGTCCGGAGGCGCATCGGATGCGGCATCGCCCGGACGATGTGCCATTCCGGAGTCGGCCATCTGCCCCCCTCCCGTATTGGCATCGCTCGCGCGTCCGCCTGCCGCGCGCCCGTCGGCTGCGGTTGAACCCTCGCCTCCGGGTGCAGACGGCATGGCATGATTCCCACCCGAGCTACGCTGCGACGACAACGTCGAGGCGCCACCCGCCGCGGCGCCCTCGTCGGCGGCCCTCGAGCCGGCGGCGCCCGAGCCGGCGTGCCGGCGCGCATTGGTGACTCCGGCGAAATCCGTTTGTGAACCGCAAGAAATCGCCGCGGCCAGCGCCCCCAACGCAAACACACGTCCGAGCGGTCGCGGCGCTAGGCGAGCTATTGCGCCGCGGACGGCGCGCAACTCAGAATCGGTGGACGCTCGAGCCATCGAACCAGAGAAGAAATGTGGGGCCGCACGCATACTTGGAGAACGCAAAGTCTTTCACGGCGAGAAACAACTCGGTCGACGCGTTTCCCCACATGTCCATCACGATTGCCGATTGGGACGCGTCCCCATCGAACCGCCAGATGGACTTGGAAATCCCGCCCTCGATGCGGACCAACTGCATCGCGGAGTAGGCGAACAGCGTATGGTCCCCTGACGCCCAGATTCGGACAACTTGATCGAGGCCTGTTTCCTGGGTCGTCCACTGCGCGCCGTCGTAGTGGACCATCTGGCCAATGGCATTGCCAAGATAGACGTCGTTGAGTCCGTAAATCCACGCTGCCGTGTAATCGCCTGCAGGAACCTTCGGCAGCTGAGTCAGGCTGCCCGATGCGATGTCTCCCGCCCAGGCGAGCTGGCCGCCACCCGCGACGACAACCGTCGAGCCGGCGGTCGCAACCGTTGTCGGTATCACGTCCGGCCAAGGCCACGATCCGATTTCCGTCCAACTTTTGCCGTCGTACTTGACCAGCTTGGTGGCCGTCTGCGCATCCGTGTATCTACCGAGTAGCAGTACGTCCGAACCGGCCGCTACGGCGGCGCTCGCCGCGAACTCCATCCCCGTCCAGATGCACGAGGCTTCGCCGTTCTCTTTGACGAGCACCACGTCGCAGGCGCCGTTGCCGCCGGTATCGCCGGCGATCACCAGGTTACCTGCGCCGTCTCCGACGAGCAGACCCTTGGCTCCAGTGGCAACCGAACGATGATAGATCGACCGCCAACCAGAACCGTCGTTCTCGTAAAGGATCTGCCCCGCCGACGCCAAGGGGATGTTGCACGTATCATCCACGAGACCCGCGCATTCCGTCGTGACAAGCGAGTAAATCGCATTCGGTCTGCTCCAAACACTCGAGGCGGTGCCGCCAACGGGCTTCGAGCAGAACGGGGACGTGCTCTGCTGCCAACCAGGTTCCCCGAGTGCAGACCCGGGATTCCACGGGGGCGGAGCCGGCAGATCGACGGCCGAGGCGTCGACGCCATCTGTTGCTCCCGAGCCTCCGGTGCCAGCCGCGCCTGTGCCCGACGCGCCGGAGCCGGACACCTCACCAGCGGAGCCCGAGCGACCGCCAAGACCTTGAGAGCCACCGACGCTGGACCGCCCGCCCGAGCCGCCGTTTCCGATAGCGGCGTCCTTGGCGCCGCCACCATCGTTCGCCGCGGCGTCTGCCCCACGCGCATGCGCGGCTTCGTCGGAGCTACACGCTCCGACGAACCCGATTGCGATCAGGCCCGAACACGCGCGCACGCAACGCGTCAGAGCTCGCTCCCGCCGCGCACATCTTCGACGTCGCACTGAATGGCCTCCGGCAATCCTGCTAGATCGCGTTCCACACTATAGCTGAGCGAGCGCGGCGCCGCTAGTGCTCAACGATCCGACTGGACGTCCGAAGTGGCCTCGAGCGCGCGAGTGAACGGCGCGTTACCGAACGCCATGTTCGCAACGCCTGGCTGCGTATTGAGAAAGTCGGCACAGAGCCGGCCGTTGATGATGGCGCCTGCCGTCTGGGTTGGCCCGATGAGCGTCGACGTCCCGTTGATGAACACACCCGAGCCGGACGTGCCATGACACACTGGGGGTCACCGCTTGTGGTGCTCGTGCTGTGAGACACGATTCGGTAGTTGGTGCCGCTGGGAAAGCTCGTCGACTGGAGCGCAGGAACTTGGAGTGCATCACGTTGGAATAGTGCCAATTCGAAGTGAGGTATGCGTTGCAACCGTTCTGGTTGGTCTCGTAGCAACCGTAGTCCCCGTCACGCCTTCCGATTGGAAGAACGATGTCGAATTGAGGTTCGTCGTATTGATTTGGTCGACCTCAAATGAACCTGTCAGGCCGGCGACGCAATGCGAAGCGGTGACGGCGTCGTGCTTCGAAATGAACGAGACTCCACAGCTGCCTGCGGGTGCTCGAACATGGCGTATTTATCGCTCGTCAGACTCGTGAGCACGGTCGCGTAAGGGAAGCCGCCACCACCACCCTGCAGTGCCACGAACGGCGCCTGGATGTTTCCTTGACCATGGCGACGAGGCCCATTTCCTCCGAAGCGCCGTCCGCCGAACCACAACCCGAGAGCGTCAGGAGCGCGATGAGCGCCCTTGAGCTTGGTGAATGCCCCCTCAGGTCCGAACAGGTCCTTCTCCGAACTGGCCCCGGCAACGAGCGCGTCGATGAATTCCTGCTTAGCGATCAGCCGATCCCGATTCGTCGGCTCTGTCTTCTTTGCTTCCGTACCTGTTTTCATGAGCGGCTCCTTCAAGTCGCCCACCTTGGTCAACTTACACAAGTTTTCTGACACCCCCTCGCGTCGACAAACCGTCGCCTCACGCCCTGACTCGACTTCTCCCCCTCCCTCTGACCCCGACCCTCTGACCCTGACCCTCCCTCTGACCCTGACCCTATCCCTCCCTCTGATCCTCTCCCCAACCTCTACTCGTTCCTACGCCGCGTTTCGTCCCTCTGCCATCCGCGTCGTCGTGGTCGCGATCGTCCGTCTCTCCGCGGCTTTCACGGCTGCCGTTGCGGCGATGACTGCAACGATGGCGACGAGCCAGCCGCCGAGGACGTCCAGGACCCAGTGGTGGTCCAGGTACAGCGCTGACGTCGCCATCCACACGACGTACGCGATGTGTAGCGGGCGCGTTTTCCAGGTTGCGTGACGCCACGCCGTCAGGAGGCCGAGCATGGGGTACGCGCAGTGCATCGACGGCATGGCGCCGAAGACGGACGAGGCTCGGGAGTACCACGAATGGAAGTACGTCATGCCGAGCGCGGCGTCGACGCGGGCGAGCGCGGCGCCCTCGCTCGGGATGGCAGCGAGATCCACCCCGCAGCCGTGGGTGCGGATGTACCAGGGCGGCGCCGCCGGCACGAGGAGCCAGCACGCGTAGGACATGACGTTGGCGATCGCGAACGCCCAGAGAAACCGGCGCATGCGCGGACGATCTACGAAGAAGAGATACGACGCGTAGATCAGCGCGAAATACGCGAAGACGCCGTAGGGCACCGCGCAGAGCAGGTCGGCGAAGGGACGGTGATGCGCGACGAACCAATCTTGTACCGTGACCCCGGGAGCGACGGAGAAGAAACGGAGCTCCGCCGAGCGGAGTCCACAGCTCAGCACCGTGTCCGCATGCAGCCAGGCCGCGCGGGCGTAGCGGACCGTGTCGTAGCTCACGACGACGAAGACCCACGGGAACGCGTCGCGCAGGAAGCGCGCACCGCGGGCGCCGGCATAGCCGAGTACCGGGACGATCACGGCGAGGACCCAGTGCTCGGCGCGGAGCTGGCCGCCAAGGACGATGAGGATGGCGACGTAGGCCGTCGTGAAGAAGGGGACGAACGCGAGCGCGCCCCACTCCGCGCGGGCGTCGCGGATCATCCGGCTTGCGCTGCCGAGCATGCTATCTCACGGCCTTGACGGGTACGTCGGACAGCGGTCGCGACGCGGTGGGGCTCGACCTCACCCGTTCACGGATGGTGCTCGTGCGCGCACCGGTGACCGCCAGTGGACTCGGAGCGAAGCCGAACGACGTCGGCGTGACCGGGTTCCACGTCGTGTCCTTTTCTTCCCGCTCTCGCGGCGGGAAGGCGAACTCGTTGAGGAGCGGGAAGCTCCAGGTGACGAACACGAGGGCACGCGTGATGACCCAGCCGATGCGGTAGTCGGTGTTCGGCACGAGGAGCGCCAGTGCCACGCCCCCCGCATTGAGGATCGCGGTGGTGCCGGAGACGAAGAGGTAGCGCGCAGCCTGGGTCATCACGGGGCCGCGCGTCGCGTCGAAGGCCCAGTTGCGCGAGAGCACGAAGGCGATGAGGCCGCCGACGGTACAGCCCACGACGGTCGCCAGTGGCGGCGACATGGCGTGGAACGACACCAGGCTGTGAGTACAGAGATAGTCGCTGCCCGTTGCCACGCTGCTCACGAGGATCGCACGCGGTGAGCGGCGGAACGCCTTCACGCCGCCCGCGGCGAGGCCGCCGAGCGCGCCGAGCAGATGACCCATGCGCTGGAGCGCCGTCGCGTGCGCGGTGAGCGCGAGCACGCAGAGCACGACGATGGTCAGGTGGTAGCTCGGGCGCGCTTCGGTCGCGAAGAAGAGCGCTTGCACGACGGGCGCGAAGGCCACGCCGACGCCGAGCGCGACGATGCGCTCCGGGCGCTGCATGACGCCGACGTCCTTCATGACCACTCCAATCGCCTCACCGCGGGCGCGCACGTAGGGAACGAGCATCGACCCGGTGAGGGAAAGGAGCGCGACGGCGAGGACCCACGAGCCCCGGTAGTACCAGGAGAGGCCGACGAGGAACGCGCACTCGCAGTACCGGTCGACGACGGAGTCGAGCACTGCACCGCTACGCGTAGCGCGACCGGTCTCACGTGCGACGCGGCCGTCGAGAAAATCGAGCGCCCCGGCGGCGAGGAAGAGCCAGCCGCCGAGTGCGAATCGACCCACCGCGACGCCGACCCCCGCCGCGGCAGCGAGGCCGAAGGCGAGCGTCGTGAGAGCATTGGGGGGCACCTTCGCGATCGACAAGCCCCGCCACAGTGGGCGCATCGTCCATGCGAAAAAATGGCGCACTCTGACGGTCGTCAGGCCGCCGATGCCTCGCGCGTCCATCTCCGCGTCGTGGTAGCCGCCGACGACGAGGGTCCGCACCGCGTACATGACGAGGGCGGCCAGGACGACCCCGAGGCCGACGATCGCCGGCGTCAGTGACGCCCAGAGTTCGTGCGAGGCCGCGGTAACACCCACCGAGTTTTCGAGTGCAACATTCATGGAGCCGCTCGACATGTTCTCGAAGCAAGCGCCGATCCAGCGCCTTATCTCTCACCTAAGCCAGGCGGCCGAATCGTCAACGTGCGGCTCTTGCAACACAGCGGTGCGCCGGCGCCCTATGAAGAGCAACACCGCGGGCAGCACGACCAGCGCGGCGAGCAGGTCGGTGACCTCCCCGACTGCGCCCGCGAGGCCGAAACTCCGCACGGCGCCGTTGATGGACAGCGTGAGGGACGCGTAGCCAAGTAGCGTGGTGAGCGAACAAAGCACGAGCGCGCCGCCCGTCTCCACAAGTGCGCGCGGAAGCCCGCGGGCGCCGTCTTGCTCGTAACGCTTCATCAAATTGACGGCGTAATCGGCTCCGACGCCGACCGTGATGGGCAGCGCGACGAAATTCAAAAAATTGATGTGAGCGTGCGTCAGATACAGAAAAGATATGAGCCAGCCGACGCCGAGAGCAACGCTGGCCATCGCGTACATCCCGGCGCGACGTCCCCGAAACGCGAGCAACACAATCGACAGCGTTCCAACCACGGCGAAAAGCATGGCCCGCGGCGCGTCGTCGCGAACGTTGGAGAGCATGTCCGCGAAGATCACTGGATCACCGGTACCGCGAATGACGTCGCCGTTCGGCAGCCGTACCTCGCGGAAGCTATCCGCCCAGCGCATCAGATAGTGCACGTCGTCGAGGCTCTCTCCCTCGGTCGGGACGAGGTAGACGAGCTTGCCGCGCGAGCCGTCGGACTCCTCGAAGGGCCACGCGACATCGCGCGGAAGATCCGCGATGGTGAGCGGGCGCAGCTCGCCCGGAAGCTCCTTCTGTAGCTTCTGGTAGTCGGCGTCCGACACGACGCCGAGGCGCCTGGCCCGGCGCGCGCGGTCGAGGATCTCCGAGAGCAGCGCGACTTTTTCGTCCTGGTCCTTCGGCAGGAGATCGAACGCGCTGATGACGCGGTCGAACGGCTTCTGTCCGGGAGGTGCGGCGTCTCTTCTCGCGGTGAGCACGGCCTCGAGCGGCGCGACCTGATCGAGCCGATCGACGACGATCGCGCGGCCCTCCCGCGTCAGCTTGCCGACCAGGGGATACACCCGACGCGCGAGCGTGCGCGCTGAAGCCTTGTTCGGCGCGTCGTTGCGGACGGCCTTCATGTTGTACTCGAGCGGGTCGGTCGCGAAGAACCGGTACGTCATCCCCGCGGCGACCACCAGCGAGAGGGCCGCGAGGGAAGCGACCCAGCGCGGATGCCACGACGCGATGATCGCGAAGGGACGGCCGTAGACGCCGCGCAGCCGGTTCTGCCACGCTGACGGATCGGTCGGCAGCGGCGTGATCCGCTCGATGAGCACGAGGAGCGCCGGAAGAAGCGTGTAGCTCGCGATCCAGCAAAGGATCATGCCGACGCCGCCGATCACGCCGAAGTGACGGAAGCCGCGAAAGTCCGTTATCGCCAGCGAGCCGTAGGCGACGCTCGCACAGAGAGCGACGGCCAACGTGCCTTCTGCCGTTGCTCTCATCGCGAAGCGCACGGCGTCCTTGGCGGTCAGCTTGTCCCCTACCCGCGCCTCGAGATAGCGGGCCATCAGGAGAATGCCGAAGTTGATGCCGTTACCGGCGATGATGCTGACGAGGAACCCCGTCGCCGAGTTCAGATAGCCGATGCTCGCGTAGGCGAACGCGAAGGACCACACGCAGCCCGTCAGGATCGTCACCACCATCGCGAAGAGGACGCGGAGCCTGAGAAAGAACAGGAAGACGACCGCGAGGATCAGGAGCACGCCGGTCGTGCCGACGTGGGCCAGGTCGTCGGTGACGGCGCGATGCTCTTCTGCGCTCGTGACGAGGCTGCCCGTGAAATGGATCGCGATGGACGGATCCCACGCGGCGGGGTTCACCTCGCGGGTGAGTCCCTCTATCCGCTTCTCGAGGTCGAAGGCGCGCGGGTCCCCGGACTCGAAGGGCGTGCGGACGACGATGGCGCCGAGCTTTCCGCCGTCACCGATGTAGTAGCCGTTGCCCAGCGTCTTCTCGGCGCTCGCGGCCTTGCCGGCGAAGCGGTCGTGGATGGCGTTCGCGCTGATTGGCGGCGGCACGTCGTCGGACACGCCGAGGTCCATCCCCGAGCGCTTCCCCACCTCGTAGTCGTAGCGGGCGAGCACGTCGTCGTGGAGCGAGCGCAGGTCGTTCACGTCGGCGTAGAGCGCCTTGTGCTCGTCGATGAAGCGACGTGCGTCGCGGCTCCCCTCGTCGACGCCTGCGACGAACTTCGGCCCGAGGGCACGGATCTTCGGGGAGAGCGCGTCGATGAAGCGCTCGAGCGACGCCGCGTCCTTGCCGTCGACGGCGACGATCAGCGTCGACACTCCGGCGAGCCGCGGCGCGATCCGCCGCATCTCGACGACGCTCGGACGTGACGACGGCAAGAGCTCGCTGAAGCTCGAGTGGAGCTTCAGGTGAGACGCGAAGTACCCCGCCGGGACGAGGCTTGCGAGCACGACGAGGACGACCGCGACGGGGTGCGCGAGCGGGAGCTCGACGAGAGAGGTCAGAAACGCCGGGAGGCGGGCGTCGCGCGCCGGCCGCGCCGGCCCAGGGCGGTGCTCGGGACGCTCGGTTTCCACTGACGGTTCCTCGACGCTCGTTCCTTGGACGAGCTAGGACCGGCCGCCCCGCGGCGCAAGACCGCGCGACGTGTAACGGGGCGTCTCGCCCCGCTCTAATCGACGGAAGCCGACTGCGAAGACTTCGTAGCAGCGGGCGGCGCAATGACGTCCGGCTCGGGCGGGGGCGTCTTGCTCGGCTTCGCGAAATCGATGACGAGCATCGCGGTGCCGTCGGAGTTCCTGACCATGCGGTGCTGGGGCGTCACGGCCTCTCGCGTCTCGACGACGAGGCGAGCGGCGTCGGCGACGAGGGGCGCAACCTTCGCCTTCACGCGCTTCTTCCCCTTGCTCGTCTTGCCGTGGTCCTCGAGAACGAGCCGCGCGCTCACCACCTGCGAGCCAAAGTGGCTGGTAATGAGCGGGTTCTTGTTGTTGCGAATGGGGATCCGCGTGCCGACGAGCACGTACTCGAGGTGTGTGCCCGTGATGGTGGGTTCGACCGAGACGGGATGCGAGAGCTTCACGTAGAGACGCGACGAGCCGTCGGTGTGCTCGTCGAAACCGGTGAAGGTGATGGCCGCGGTGCCGTCGGCGTCCCCGGCGGGCGGAGCTCCCAGCGCCACCGAGCTCGTCAGCGCGCAGGCAAGGACGGCGGCAAGGGTTCGCGACACACCATGATCTTGTCCCCGGCGGACCTCGAGGAGAAGTTCAAAAACGGGCTTCGCCGTCCGAATTGTAGGATACGCCCTCGACGCTTAACGAAGCACGGTGAGCGAGAGACGACTGCGGAGCCCGTCGTAAAAGCTCGCCAGGGCGGCCTGCAATCGTGTGCCGACGTACCAGCGACGGAGCGCGGACGCCGATTCCGAGAAGGGACGCCCCGCGAACGGCGTGCGCTGCGTGAGCAACACTTGGCGGAGCTCGGCGTCGCTCGGATCGAGCATGGGCGCGACCATGCGGTCTAGGTAAAGGCTCGCGATCGCCTGTCTGCGAATGAGACGCCCGAGCTCCCAGTCGCCGATGCCCTCGGCGGAGGCCGCCTCACGGAGCGGCACCAGGCCGCCGACTCGCTCGACGAGCGCGAGGCGCGCCTGCTCGATTCGCGCGCGGAGCTCGGTCTCGCTCGGACGCGGTTTTATCTCGAGGGTCTCGAGCACCGTCTCGGCCACGTGACGGTCGAGCGCGGCGCGCAGGTGGCGTGCGCGATACGGCGGATCGCCCTCGTGCACCTCGCCCTCGGCGAGCGCCTCGATGCGCGCCTCGAACGCGAGCTGGCGCTCGAAGACGAATCGAGGAGCGACGATGCCGCCCGTGTCACGGGTGACGAAGCTGACCACCGCGCGATCGACGGTGACCGGCGCGGCGGAAGCGGCGCCGCACGAGAGCAGAACGGCGAGTAGCGTCGCGAGCAGCGGAGCGAGCTGCCGCGCGCGGTTCACCGCTCGGGCCCGTCGCCTTCGAGGTCGCTCGACGGCGGCTCGGCCGAGTCGGCGTCGAGGGCGGCGTCGTGCGAGTCTTGCCGGTGCGCGAAGGCGCGCGCGGACCGCCGCGCCTTGACGAACTCTGCGAACGCGGTGACCTTCTCGAGATCGCGTACGCCGAGCGTGTCGGCGAGATCGCGGAGCTGACGCCGGAGCGCCTCTGCCGCGCGCGCACGCCGCAGCGCCGCGTCGTCCACCTCGTCGGGCAGGACGGGACCGGGGGGCGCGGAGGGGCGCTCGGAGCTCCCCGTCGTCGGGAAGATGGGGCGCGCAATCGGGCGGAGTGCGTGCGCGGAGAGCCACGCCTCCATGAACACGCGGAGACGCTCGCTCCGGAAGGCGAACCATCGCTCGCGCTCGGCGGCGTGCGCCATGAGCACGTCCTTGAAGCGACGGAACGCACCCTTGCCATCTATCGCCTGGGTGAGCTTGTCGCGCAGCTCGCCGTCCTCGAGCATCTGGATGAAGCGCTCCATCCAGCGGTACTGCTCGCGGGAGCTCACCGGATCGATGCGCAGGTAGTTCGTGTCGGCGGCGATGCGCGCGTGCATCTCGGGGTCGGCGATGCCGTCGACGACGCGAAGCACCTCTCCCGTTCCGAGATGCAGGTAGCTGTGCACCTCGGGCGCGTTGTTCTCGAACGCGTCCTCGAGCGCTTCCCAGTCGACGGGGACTTCTCGCACGGCTGCGGCGCTCACTGCGCCCTTGTCACCGTTTGCCATCGTGCGTGCTCCGTTCCCTTCGATGCTCACGACGTGCCCGGAGTGCGCGCGCGTGCGACCGCGGCGTTCCAGCCTTCGAGCCTGTCGCGACGAGCCGCGGAATCCATCTGCGGCAAGAATTTATCTTTTATCTTGGACATTTGGGAGGCTTCTTGGCCGCTCTTGAACAGGCCGGTGCCCATCCCCGCGAGCATGGCCGCACCTCGTGCCGTCGACTCCAGGTCGAGGGGTCTTTCGACCACGAGATCGGACACATCGCTTTGATACTGCATCAGAACATCGTTCGCCGAGGCCCCCCCGTCAACCCGCATCCTCGAAAGCGGCTTCCCGAGATCGGCCTTCATCGCCTGCACCAGGTCATCGATCTGATGAGCGATGGCCTCGAGCGTCGCACGTGCCAGATGCGCGCGGGTCGTGCCGCGGGTGAGCCCGGTGATGAGGCCGCGCGCCCCGGGGTCCCAGTATGGGGCGCCGAGCCCCGACAGCGCGGGCACGAAAAACACGCCGTCGCTCGACGGCACCTGGCGCGCCAGCTCCTCGATCTCGGCGGCCGTCTTGATGAGACCGAGGCCGTCTCGCAGCCATTGCACGGCGGCTCCGGCGATGAACGCGCTGCCCTCGAGCGCGTAGACCACGTCCTTGCCAATCTGCCAGCCGACCGTGGAAAGGAGGCCTGCATGACTCCGGACGATCTCCGAGCCGGTGTTCATGACGATGAACGCGCCGGTGCCATAGGTGCATTTCACGTCGCCGCTCTGAAAGCACGCTTGCCCGAAGAGAGCGGCCTGCTGGTCGCCTGCGATACCCGAGATCGGGATGCCATCGGGAAGCACGCCGAGCCCGCGGGTGTGACCGACCGTCCCCGCGCTCGGCACGATCTTCGGCAAGAGCGACTCCGGAACGCGGAGTAGCTTGCAGAGCGACGGATCCCACGCGAGCTCGCGGAGGCCCATGAGGAGCGTCCTCGACGCGTTCGTCACGTCGGTCACGTGGGGAGCGGATGCCTTCGCGCCGCCGCCGAGACGGCTCACGAGGAACGAGTCGATGGTGCCGAACGCGAGCTCTCCTCGCTCTGCGCGTTCTCGCGCGCCGGGCACGTTGTCGAGCAGCCACGCGATCTTCGTACCGGAGAAATACGGATCGAGGACGAGCCCGGTTCGCTCCCGGACGCGGTCCTCGTGGCCCTCGCTCCGCAGCTTCGCGCAGACGTCCGCCGTCCTCCGGTCTTGCCAGACGATGGCGCGATGAATCGGACGATCGCTCGCGCGCTCCCAGACGAGCGTCGTCTCGCGCTGATTTGTGATCCCGATGGCGGCAATGTCGGTGCCGCGAGCACCTGCCGACTCGAGCGCGCCGGCGACGGCTTCGACGACGCTGGTCCATATTTCGTCAGCGTCGTGCTCGACCCGGCCGGGAGCGGGGAAATACTGCGTAAACTCCCGGTTGAAGCGCCCGAGCGTCCGGCCATCGGTGGACATCACCAGCGCCGTTGACCCCGTCGTCCCCTGATCGATCGCCAGAATGTGCCGCGACATGGGCTGCCGAGGCTATCAAATCGCTGTTGGCTTGTCGTCGCGCTGCGCGGACTGTAGCCTTGCGACCCGATGGCCCGGTTGCTGCTGTCGACCCCGGATGGCCAACAGGTCGTCGAGCTTGGCGTGCACAACACGCTAGGCCGTCACCCGACGAACTCCGTCCAGCTCCTCGACAAGATTGTTTCGAAGGAGCACTGCGTCATCGAGCGCCGTGGTGGTCAGCTCATCCTCCGTGACCTCGGCAGCCTGAACGGCACGTACGTCAACGGTGAGCGCGTCGTCGGTGAGCGCCCGCTGCGCCACGGTGACGATATTGCCCTGGGCTCGACACGCGCACGCGTCGACGACGCGCCGATGTCGTCGCCGATCTCGCCGGTCGCGCCGCACTCGCATCCGCAACCGATCGTCGGCACGGCGCCGATCGCGTCCGTCGGCAGGCCGTCACAGGCGATGCCGCAGACCCCCGCGCAGCAGCACCCGCCGACGGTACAGTCGCCAGGGATCCCCCAGCCCCCGCCCCGGATCGGTGGGTTCGCGCCGGTGGCCGCGCCGTTCGCACCTCCAATGCCGGTGACGGCGACCGCGCCGCGCCCGAACCTCGGCTCCACGCGCATCGACGTGACCGACGCGGGCCGCGCCATCGGCACCCAGATCACCGCCACGCAGAAGGGCTTTTTACCCTACGACCAGCTGCAGACCAACACGCAGCAGCTGTCGCAGGACTACGAGCGCCTGCGCCTCTCCCACGAGCTCTCGCGCGAGATCTGCATGGAGCGCGAGCTGCCGTCGCTCCTCAACAAGATCCTCATCGCGATGTTCAAGTTCGTGCGCGCCGACCGCGGCTGCATCTTCTTGAAGGATAAGGACGATCTCATCCCCGGAGCGAGCCTCCGTCGCGACGGCACCGACGCGCCGATCACCGTCAGCTCGACGATCATGAATCACGTGATCAAGGAGCGCGCGACGGTGCTCACCCACGACGCGGCGATGGATTTCGCCGGTTCGAAGGGCAAGAGCATGATCCTCAACCGGATCAGCTCGGCCATCGTCGCGCCCTTGCTTCACAACGACGACATCCTCGGCGTCCTCTGGCTCGACAGCGAGACGCTCGCGCAGTTCCAGCAGAAGGACCTCGAGATGGTCACCGCCATCGCCGCCCAGGCCGCGATGTTCATCGAGATCAACATCCTCGGTCGCAAGATCGAGCAAGAGATCGTCGCGCGCGAGCGCTTCAGCAGGCTTCTCTCACCGAACGTCGCCGCGAAGGTCCTCTCCGGCGAGATGATCGTCCAGCGCGGCGGCCAGCTGGTCGAGGAGTGCACGGTCTTCAACTCCGATATCCGCGGCTTCACCCGGATGAGCGAGAGCGCCGACCCCGCCGCCCTCGTCGCGATCCTGAACGACTATTTCGAGCAGATGGTCGAGACCATCTTCAAGTACGACGGCACGCTCGACAAGTTCATGGGTGACGGGATCATGGCGCTCTGGGGCGCGCCGGTGCAGGTTCCGGACGATCCGGTTCGCTGCGTGTACTGCGCGATCGAGCAGATGGAAGGCCTCGAGCGGATGAACCGCGAGCAGCTCGTTCACGGGCGCGAGCCGCTCGCGATCGGCATCGGCATTCACACCGGCCCCCTCGTCGCGGGCTACATCGGAAGCTCGAAGGCCCTCTCGTACACCGTCATCGGCGACACGGCGAACACCAGCGCGCGCCTCTGCGGCGTCGCGAGCGCCGGTCAGATAATCGTGAGCGAGCCGACCCTGTCACGGCTCGGCAATCGTTTCGAGTACACCGAGCTTCCCGCCGCCCACCTGAAGGGCAAAGAGAAGCCGTTCAAGATGTTCCAGATCCACCGGCTCCGGACGATGGCGCAGGTTCCGGCGTCGCTCGCGTCGACGTCTACTTAGTCGGCCGCTCTCAGTCGCGTCCGGCGTCGGCGGGGACCCGCGTCGTGGAGATGGCCGCATCGACTGCGCCGGTACCCGCGTCCGCGATCGCGCAGTAGATCGGCGCGCCGCCCTTCACGGTCTGCACGCATCCGACGCCGACGACACCGAGGTCGATGCCGCACGTCCCGTCGGGCCTGCAGCAGCCGGCCACGCTGGCGCTCGGCGCGACGCCGATGAGAGAACCGAGATCCGGACAGGCCAGAGTGTCGTAGCCGGGCTGGTTTGCGGGCTGGCAGCCACCGAGGAACGGCAAATCCGGCGGCACGGGGTCGGAGACGAGCTCCACGCCGCAGTGACCCGAGCTCGTGCAGCAGGTGTTCACCGGAAGCGCCATCGTCGGACAGGTCTCGCTGCTGGTCGACGTACCGGTCTTGGACACGCAGGACGACGGCCCGTTCACTGCGCCCGCGAAGCCCGTCGCGCCACCCGTGCCGAACGAACCGCCGCTGCCGCCGTTGCACTCGAGCACACACGCCGTGAGATTCTGCATGCCGCTGCCGCACGCACACGCGGAGACGCAATCGGTGCAGTTGCATGCGGGGTACGTGCAGCCCTCGTCGTACCACCCGCCCGCGCCGTAGCTTCCAGCGTAGGAGGGGTAGCCGCCTGAACCGGACGGGAAGCTACCGGCGGGACGTCCGCCGCTCCCCGTCGGTGGGTGCGATATCGTGCCGCTCGGAGGCGATGTTCCGTTACCCGGTGTCGACGTTCCACTCGGGCCCGTCGTCGAACCCACCGACACCCCGTTTCCGCTGACGGCGCCGGAGCCGGCGGAGCGCGCGCCGGTCGACGACGCGACGTCGAAGGGCTCGAGATCCCCGGTGCGGCCTCCGCACGCGAGCGCGGTCGCCCAGGGGAAAGCGACGGCGAGCAGCGAAAAGCGAAGCTTGTTCGAGATGGTCACGCGTGTGTCGCTTCGCTAGCACCGCGCCGCCCGGGCGTCGATCGACGATCGAACGTCGCGATGCGGCACGACGGCCGCCGAGAGGCTATTGTCCGCCGCGATGTCGGTTCTCGGTACGATCGTGGCAAGCACCCGCGCTCACGTCGCAGAACGTCGAAGGACGCATCCCGTCGAGGAACTCTATGCGCGGCTGCGCGACGCCCCGCCGGTGCGATCGCTCCACGACGCCATCGCGAAGGGGTTCTGTGTCGTCGCGGAGCACAAGCGGCGTTCTCCGAGCGGAGGCGCTTCCGACGCGACGAACCTCGCGGCCGCCTATTCGACGTACGCCGAGGTGCCGTGGATCGCTGCGGTGAGCGTGCTCACCGACGAGCCGTACTTCGGCGGTAGCATCGACGATCTCGGCGTCGCCCGCGAACGCGTCGGGAAACCGGTGCTGCGCAAGGACTTCATCGTGGACGACTACCAGGTCGTCGAGGCGCGCGCGTACGGCGCGGACGCGATCCTGCTGATGGCGTCGGTGCTGGCGAGCGAGCCCGCGACGATGCGGAGGCTCTACGAGCACGCACGCGCGCTCGGCCTCGACGTCCTCGTGGAGCTCGGCATGACGGAGCGCCGCATCGAGGATCTCGTCCAGGTGGTGCCGCCCGAGGCTCGGCTCTGGGGCGTCAACGCGCGTCAGTTCGCGAAGCGTGGCGCGGCGTCCTCGACGTCGAACGACGCTACGACGTCGTTCTCACCCGGCGCGAAGCACGATCTGCCGACCGATCTCGCGGCGCACGTCGACTTCCGGAAGCTCATCCCGGCGGGCAAGCTGGCCGTCGCCGAGAGCGGCATCCATCACGCACCGGAGCTCGCCGCCGCGCGTGCCGCCGGCTACGACGCAGCGCTCATCGGCACCGCGTTCCTCGGTGCTGACCGCCCCATCGCGGACGTGGTGGACGAGCTGGGACGAGTCTTTCGCTGAATCGCGAGCGTCACCGCAGATCTCTGGTGCCGCAGGAGCAGAGCTAGAGCCGGGAGCTCAAGGATGAGCAAGGGAAGGGGGTCACGGGAAGGGGAAGGGAAGGGGCTGCGGGGGAAAGTGGCTCTCGGTATCGACGTACTCGACGGCGTCCAGGCCTTCGCAATCGGCTTCGCCGATTGTGCTCGGTCGCTGCGCTCGCTCGCAGCCTGGACCCCGTCTGCGTGCGTCGATTCGAACGGCTGCGAATACGATCAAAGATCTCGAGACAGAACGCTCGCTGTCCCTCTCGCTGTCGCTGTCCCTCTCGCTGGCTCGGCCCCTTACCCTCAATCAGGCCCCGTCCCCTCGCCTTTGAAGAGAAGGAATGTGACGAATCTTGAGCCCCCCTTCCGGGTTGACCGCCGGCGGCCACGGCGCCGGAATCGGCGCGCCATGGTTACTGGTTGGACCATCAGCTATCCCCACCTCTACTCCACTGGTATAGCCTCAGCTCAGATGAACCGAGTTACCCCCGAGGACCTGCCAATTCGTTTGCGATTCGCTGTTTGCTCGGTGCTCGCGGTCGCACTCGCGGCGCCGGGCTGCAGCAGCGGCTCTTCTGCTGCAATCCCCCCTGCCGGCAGCGGCGGCAGCGCAGGACTGGCGGGCAGCGCTGGAGCGCCGATGGCAGGACGCGGGATTGCAGCGTCGGCCGGCGGCGCGGGCTCGGCGGGAATTCCAGCGGCAGGCGGGATGCTCGGAGGCGGCGGTCGACAGGAAACAGGCGGAGTCGCCGGCGGCGGCGGAAGCCCGATTGGCGGCGCGGGCGGTGGCTCTGCGGGCGGGGGCGGCACCGCGAACAACGACGCCGGGGTTCCCGACGATTCGGTTCACGGTGCCTTCACGGCCGACCAGCTCATGAAGCAGAACTGTGACGCCTCGCGCCCCGGATTCACGTACCTCGCGAGCGCGGACGGTCCCACGGTGGCGTCAGCACCGGCGCCGGGCGAGCTCGCGCCGGTGCCGTGCCTCTCGCTCACCGGCCAGGGTTCGACGGAGCCTTCGCTCGGCGTGATGAAGGACGGGACGGTGTTCTACGGGCCCACGTTCACGACGGACGGCAACGGCCTGCTTCACAGCAAGAACTTCGGCGAGACCTGGGAGCTTTTGATCCCGAAGTTCCCCAACGGCGGCAGCCATGGCCGCGTGCAGCCCTACACGTACGTCGATCCGTCCACCGATCGGCTCTTCTTCGCCACCAACGCGGGCTCCGGCACGATGAGCCCGGCGACGGGCGGCTTCAATCTGTCCGTGAGCGCCGACGAGGGCGCAACCTTCAGCTATGCGAACGTGCTGCCGGAAGGCTTCGACTGGGCGAAGATCTTCGCCGGACCGCCGGTGTCGAGCACCACCACCGGGTACCCGAACATCGTCTACTTCTCTGCGCCCGCGCCGCTCTCGACGCCGATCCCCATCGTGTCTTTGCTCGGGCTGACACCGGATCGCCAGGTCGTCTACAAGTCCCTCGACGGCGGAAAGACGTGGGCGGCGGCGACGCCGATGGATCTCAAGCCCGCGTCGGCGGGTTGTGCGACGAACGAGTGGATCATCTATGGCTCCGGCGCGGTCGGGCCGGACGGCACGGTCTATCAGGGCCTGCGCCGCTGCACCGGGGTGTCCGTCGCCGTGAGCACCGACGAGGCGAAGACCTGGACGATCCGGGAGATCCCGGGCGCCACCATGGCCGCCTACGATACGACGAACCTCGCCGGCATCGTCGCGAACCCGAACGTCCTCCCGACGGAGCTCCTCAGCGTCGACGGAGCCGGCAATGTCTATGTCTCCTGGGTCGACGCGGCCGGCAAGCTCCGCCTCACGTACTCGAAGGACGCGGCCAAGACGTGGTCGAAGGCGGTGGTCGTGTCGGCCCCTGCCGTCAAGAACGCCATCTACTCGTCGGTCGCGATCAAGGAACCGGGTACCGTGGCCATCGCCTACTACGGAAGCTCCGACGGCGTGAAGTACGACGGGTACATCGCCGAGACGAAGGACGCCTTCGACGCGGCGCCCCTCTTCGAGGCGGTGATGGTCAATCCCGCTTCCGCGCCGCTCTTCGAGTGGGGATTCGAGGTCGGCTATCTGGGGATCCTGGCCGGCTCGGACCTGAACGAGATAGTGCAGGTCAAGTATGCGCCGAACGGCGATCTCTGGGCGTCGTTCGTGAAGGACATGTGCCCTGGCGCCGACAAGACGGCTTGCGACTGGGCCTCGCAGCACGACGCTTCCGTCTTCCAGGGCGCCATCGCGCGACTGGTACACGGCGTGAAAAGCAAATGGGGCACCTCGCCCACCCGCCTGCCGGACCCACCGGCGTGCGTTCAGACGGACACGCTGAAGTCCACCTGCACCAGCGATACCGACGGAACCGGCGTCTGTGCCCCGCTGACCACCTGCATCTGCGATCATTGCGCCTGCGACGCCGTCGAATGTGCCGGCGACCCGAACTGCAAGGCCGTGCTGATCTGCGCCGGGAAGAACAATTGCCGGAGCTGGGAATGCCTCTTTCCGTGTCAAAAGGAGCTGCTCACGGCCGGGGATCTCCAGACCACGCGGGCTCTTTCCGTGGCCACCTGCGCGAACGCAAACGGCTGCCCGCAGACCTGCCCCTGAGCGCGGCGATGGACGCTTCCCCCTTCCGGGAGGCGTCCGACCAAAGTCGGGCATCGGCTGCCAACCTTCGCCATGGTATCCGGTGTGAAAATGGTCTTTCGTGCCGTCAAGAACCAGTCGCTCGGCGACCAGGTGTTCGAGCAGGTGGCTCGCGAGATCCTCACCGGTCGCTTCACGCCGGGGGAACAGCTCCCGTCGGAGCGAGCGCTGGTCACGACGTTCGGCGTGAACCGGCACGTCGTCCGCGAAGCGCTGAAGCGCATCGAGCAGCTCGGGCTCGTCAGCGTGACCCACGGCGGCGGCACCGTCGTGCTCGACTTCCGGAAGCATGCGGGGCTCGACCTGATGGCGGTCATGGCCGACAACGCACAGGCCGACGACGAATCGATGACGTACTGGCTCGCCGTCCACGAGATGCGCGCCGCCATCGGCGCCGACGCGGCGCGGCTCTGCGCGATCCGAGCCCCGAAGGAGGTCAAGGCGCGTCTCTCGGCGATCGCCCAGCGAATGGCGGAGCTCGGAGACGGCCCAGAGCTGTTCGACCTCGAGATAGAGTTCTGGGAGCTCGTGATCGACGGCTCCGCGAACCTCGCCTACCGCCTCGGGTTCAACACCCTGATGAAAGGCGTGCTCGCCAAGGCGACGATCGAGCTCGCCCGCAGCTGGTCCATTCACGAAGTGAAGGAGAGCGGTTATCGCGGCGCGATCGCGCGGGCGATCGCGGAGGGAAACGCGAAGCAGGCGGAGGCGAAGACCCGCGAGTCGATGAACCTCGTCGTGACTTATCTCGACAAGCGGGTCGGCCCCACCAGCGAGCTCGCGAAGAAAGAGCCGCCGAAGAAGAAGCCGCCCGCGCCGAAGCGGATCAAGTGACGTGCCTTCACGCCGTCACTCGCCGAGGGCTCTGCCGAGGCTGTCGCCGTAACTGAGTAGCGTCTCCGCGAGCGCGCCGAGGACGTTCTCCGGAACAGGACGGCGCGGTTCCGAGCGGCCGAGCGCCGCGACCCCGGCGAGGAGCGCGCCGTCGTCACGGTGCGCGACGAGCCCGACCGTATCGTAAGAGTCCGCGGTGGTGCTCTGCTCCGCCCCGAACGGCGACCACGTGACGACGTCGCCGTCGCGAAACGCGCGCAGCCATTCATCGACGCGGTCCTCGACGGACTCGGGCGGCTCGCGCCCGTGGTGTGACGCGGCGAGCGTCAGGCCCGTCTGGTCGAACAGATAGAGAAAGCCGCTCTCCGTCCCCGACCACTCGAGCAGCACGTCGAGCACCCGCACCGTACGCTCGCTGCGGGTGCGGCACTTCTCGAGCTCCGTCCGGAGCCCGAGCACCATCGTGGTGTGCGACTCCCTCCTCGTCACGATCTCCATGTGCGGCGAGACCGCGGGCCGGAAGCTCGCCGCGTTCCGGGCTTGCCGGAGCAAAAACTCGTGCTTCGCCGCGAAGGGTTCGCTTCCCGAGGAGAGCGCCAGCGTCTCGACCGTCGCCGAGGCGCGCTCGAATGCCGGGGTGTCGCGGAGCCGGAGAGCGATGAGCGCCCGCTTGACGTGATGGTCCAGCACGATCGCACCGTCGATGCCGCAGGCGTTCATCGACTCAATCGCTGCCTCTGCGAGCCGCGTCGCCTCCGCTGCTTCGCCGAGGCACGCCCTCGCGAGAGCGAGGTTCATCTCGAGCTGCGCGCGGACATAGGGGAAGACGGGAACGCCGCGCGCGTTCGACAGCGCGTCCTCGACGAGCGCCGCGGCTTCGGCGGCCCGGTCGAGATCGATGAGCGTCGTGGCGAGGCCGTTCTGGCAGAGGCCCCAGGCCGCATGCACACCGGGCATCGGCACGAGGTCCGCCGCCCGTCGATGATGCTCGAGCGCCTTCGTGAGCTCGCCACGGAGCGCGTGATAGTGCCCCCGGAAGGCGTGCTCGTAGGGCCTCCATCCGGGAATGGTCTGCGCGCGCTCGGCGATGACGCCGAGGTTGCGTTCGAGGGCGAGCAGATCGCCGAGCAGGTGCGCCGTCCCCGCCTCGTAGATGACGCTGAGGTCGAGGTGCCGATCGATGTCCATTCGACCCGTCGACGCCGCGTCGCGCTTCCGGCGCGCGCACGCGGCCTTCTCGACGTCCCCGCGGAAGAGATGGAAGAGCATCCTCACCTGCCACGCGAGCGGCGCGAGATGAGGATGCGCGTCCAGCGGCGCGACACGGACGAGGGCGCTCTCCCGCCCGTAGTTCGCCTCGTCGAGGCCGAGATAGTAGAGCGCCACGTACAGGATCCCCTGCCTCGACAGATCGTCCAGCCCGGAGATCGGGCTCGAGAGCCGCTCGTAGATACGCTCGCGACCCTCCAGCACGCCGTACCCGACCACCGCCTTGTCGGCGACCGCCACGATGTCTGCGACGACATCGACCGCCGGCGAGAGCGTCCGGAGCGGCTCGAGGAGACGGATCATCTCCGCCGAGCCCTTCCCGTCGAACTCCCGCGCGTACACGCCGATGAGCATCCCCGCCGACGTCGCAAGCTCGGCGATCGCGTCTCTCGGTGTCAGCCCTCGTTCGCCCTCGGGCGTGCTCTCGTACGCCGCGAACGCGTGCCCGAGACACATCTGCATGCGGAGTCCAAGATCGGTGACGTCCGGAAACTCGTCCCAGTACGCGAGACCGGACTCGCGGCGGAGCGGCTCGAGGACGAGATCGGCGTGCCGCGCGAGCTCCCCGTTCACGACCGAGGCGAGCTGGAGAAGGCTCCGTCCGAGGAGGACCAGGGCCCGTCTCGGCATCGCGTTCTCGATCCCCCACACGAAGAGGGTCTCGGTGATCGCCGAACCGTCGCGAGAGCGCGCGAGGCCGGAGCCGCGCGCGTTCTGATCGATCCGATGAGTGACGGCGCGCACCGCCGCCTCGAACGCCGCGAGGCGATCGCCTGCGCGAAAGAGATGATAGACGACGAGGACGGTGTCGCTGGCCGAGCCGGAGGCGTAAGCGCTCGCGAGGCGGAGGTGAAGGCCGGGCAGCGCCCGCTCCGGGATGGACCGGCGCGCAATCTGGATGAGCTCGTGATGCGCGAGCACGTACGCTTCGCCGAGGCCGACAATCAGGGAGGCCGAGCTCAGCTCGTTCAGCGCGCCGAAGGTCGTCGCCGGGAGCTTCCCGCCGTAGAGCGCACGATACTCGGTGACGAGCAAGGGGTCGTGCTCGGTCATGAGCGAGAGAAGCTGCAGGAGCTCGCGTGCCTCCGCGCTCAGGGCGACGAGTCGCGCCTCGAGCGCCTGGTCGATGGTCTCCGGCAATCCGAGTCCTTCGAGCGACGCGGGCAGGACCCACGAGCCATCCTTGTAGGTCGCGACGCCTGAATCGACGAGGTGCTGCGCGAGCTCGAGCGATGCGCGCGGACGGCCGTCCGTCAGTCGATGCACCCACTCCGCGAGCGCGTCGACGTGAGACACCTCGCCGAACAGTGACGACACCAGCGCCCGCGTCTCGTCCGGCGTGAAAGGCTCGATGGCGAGCCCCATCGCCGAGCGCCGTAGCTCGCTCATCGCGGGACCGCGGGCACGGGGCTGCGCGGTGAAGACGAGAGCGAGCGGCGCGGAGCGAGCGCGCTGCGACAGGAGCGCGAGAGCGGTCACCGACTGGTCGTCAGCGAGGTCTATGTCGTCGACCGCGACGACGACCGGCGTCACCGCCGCGCCCTCGAGAAACAGCTCCGAGAGGCGCGTCGCGTTCTCGCTCGTCGCAGCCTCCGGGGCATTCCCCGGCAATGCGCCGGCGAGCTCGTGAACGAGATGAAACGGGTGCGAGGCGAGATCGCGCCCGCTCGCACGGAGCGTGACGTAGCCGCGGAGCTTTGCCTCGAGGAGAAACGCACCGAGGAGCCGGGTCCGTCCGACGCCGCTCTCGCCCTCGAAGAGGAGAGCGCTTCCCTTGCCGCGCTCGAGCCGGTCGAGATACCGGCGCACGCGGGTGAGCGCGCGCTCACGGCCGACGAGCACGGGTGTCACCAGGTAAGCCTGCGCGACGTCGGGCCCGTCGAGCGACGGCAGCTCCGCGATCGCCGAGAGCCGTTGATAGACCTCCGCCGCGCTACGCGGGCGCGCATTGCGCGGCAAACTGAGAAGCGAGAGCACGAGCTCGTCGAGCGCCGGCGGGACGTCCTTTGCCCGCGCCGACGGAGGATTCGCTGCGAAGCGCCACGTGCTGCCGAGCTCCGAGAACGTCCGCGCCGGGTAAGCGTGCTCACCAGTGAGCAGGAAGTACGCGACTGCCCCGAGCGCGTAGAGGTCCGCTCTGCCGTCGAGACGCTGCTCGTCGAGAGCCTCCGGCGGGACGAACGGCGGCGTGCCGACGAGGTCACGGACGGGGCCCATGGGCGTCAGCGCGCCGAAGTCGATGAGCTTTGCCCTTCCGTCGACGCGACAGACGTTCCGCGTCGTCACGTCGCGATGCACGAGCCGCCGCGAATGGATGAGGCCGAGCGCGGACGCGACGTCACGGATGACATGGCAGGTGTCACGCCAGCCGAGCGGCGCGAGCTCCCGCAGGGTCACGCCCGAGAGAAGCTCCATCGTGTAATAGGGGACGCCCGCGTCCTTGCCGTAGTCGAAGGCGCGGATGATCAGCGGGTGCGACAGGTCGGCGAGGGTGTCGTACTCGCGGGCGAGCATGATCTCGGCAACGGCGCCGTTCGCGGACGAAACGCTGAGGCGCTTCAGCGCGAGGCGCTGGTCGTTCGAGATGTCGCGCACCGCGTACACCTCCGCCGCGCCCCCGCTCCCCACGAGCCGTTCCACCATGTAGCGACTCGCAATGACGTCGCCTGCCTCGAGGCTGTTCTCGATCGTCAACGCTCAGCTCACGAGAATACCATGCGGCCGGTTTGGATCGCGACTGTGCGCGCTCGCGTGTCGTCGCGCTGGTTCAGGACTTGCACCTACATGTCATGAGTGATTCCGAGACTCATTGTGCACGATCCGTCCATCGACCGGCTTCAGCGCGACGTTGCTGCATCGCCGTCCGTACTTTCCCTCGCCGGCGGGCTTCCGGCACAGAGTCTCTTTCCACGTCGCGTCATCGCGGCAGCGACGCTTGCCGCGCTCGGTCGTGCCGATTGCGCGGCGCTTCAATACGGATGGCCGGAAGGGTCCCCCGAGTTACGTGAGTGGATCGCGCGCCGGCTCCGTGACCGCGGAGCATCCGTGGCGGCGGACGACGTCATCGTGACGTCCGGCGCGCAGCAGGCGATCGCGCTCGCGGTAGACGTGCTGCTGTCGGAGGGAGACACCGTCTCGGTCGACGCCGAGTCGTACCCCGCGGCTCTCGACCTTTTCCGCGCTCGCGGCGTCGTCCCGACCACGTCGGTGGCCGCCTCTGCCGCGTACGTCATGCCCGGCGTGACGAACCCGCGGAGCACCGGAGCGGACCCGGCGCGGCTCGCGGCCATCCTCGACTCGGACATGCCCGTGATCGCCGACGAGGCCTACGCCGAGCTCCGCTTCGACGGCGTGGTCGAGACGCCGCTCGTCGCCGCGAGACCGGAGCGCACCTTTCACGTCGGCACTTTTTCGAAGACCGTGTGCCCCGGTTTCCGTATCGGATGGCTCGTCGCTCCGCGCGCATACCGTGACGACCTCTTGCGTCTCAAGTCGGGGGCGGACCTCCAGGCGAACAGCCTCAGCCAGACGCTGCTCGCCGAGATGGTGCGCGACTGGGACTACGACGCGCATCTCGTCCGTGCACGCGCCGTTTACTCGCGACGCGCCGACGCGCTCGTACGAGCCGTCCGCCGGTGGCTTCCGTCGTTCGACGTCACCGAGCCGGAGGGCGGCTTCTCGGTGTTCGTCGAGGCCGACGCCGCAGGCGACGAGGCGAGGCTTCTCCGCACCGCCGTGAATCACGGGACGGCCTTCGACCCCGGTCAGCTATTCCGGGCCGAGCCCGCACCGTCGCGACTGTCGTTCCGGCTCTGTCACTCGAGCACCCGCTTGCGCGCCATCGACGAGGCCATATCGCGACTGGCCACGGCGTGGAACGAGTTCCGCAGAGGCGCCTCGGATTCAGAAAGCGCGTGGCGAACCGCCTCAGCCGGACCGCTCTGAGGCGTTTCCGCAGCGTACCCAGCGGCAAAGAGCGCCGACGAAGTGGGCGGCTCGCGCTCGGAGCCCATGGAACGCCGGATGCATTCTGCCCCGCGCTACGGGCCTCGCATGAGCGAACACGCGCATCAGCTTACTTCGGCAGAACACGACTTTCTCGATGCGGTGTGCGAGGGCCGTCCGCGGTCCTCGCCGCCGGAGCATCCCCACCTGCTCATCGAGCGCCACGCGAGGACGCGACCCGATTCGATCGCCGTCCGCCACCGCGAGCACCGTCTCTCGTTCGACGACCTGAACCGTCGCGCGAACCGCCTCTCGCACCTGCTCCGCGCCAAGGGCGTCGGGCCGGAGAGCCGCGTCGTCGTGTGCGTCACGCCGGGTTTCGACATCGTGGTCGCGCTCCTCGCCATCCTGAAGGCGGGGGCGTCGTACGTACCGCTCGACCCTGGTTACCCTGCCGCCCACCTTCGCACCATCCTCGACGACACGCGGCCCGCGTTGATCATCGCGACCACGCGCCTCGCGCCGGACGTCGTGCGCGGCATCGAGACGTTGATCCTCGCCGAGTCGAAGGCGCTCCTCGCGATGTACCCGGACGTCGATCCCGCGCGCGCCGTCGAGCCGGGCGCGACGGCCTACGTCTACTACACGTCGGGCACCACCGGCGCGCCCAAGGGCGTCATGGCGAGCTACGCGAACCTCGCGAGCTACGTCGCCGCCGCGCGCGAGCGCTACGACTTAACGAGCGCGGACGTGATGCCGGCGATCGCCCGCTTCAGCTTCAGCATCAGCATGTTCGAGCTCCTGACGTCGATGTCGGCCGGCGGTGGGCTCACGCTCCTCGATCGCGACCACGTCATGGACCCTGCGCGGCTCGCCGAGGCGATGCGGCACGTCACCATCTTTCACGTCGGTCCGAGCCTGCTCCGCCCGCTGCTCGATCACGTGAGAGCGCGCCACGACGATTTCTCGATCTTCGACGGCGTCCGGCATGCGTCCTCGGGCGGCGATCTCATCCCGCCCGAGGTGCTCGAGTGGACGAAGGACGTCTTCCGCAAGGCGGAGGTGTTCGTCATCTACGGATGCAGCGAGATCGCCTGTATGGGGTGCACCTACGAGGTGCCGCGCGATCGGCGGCTCACGAAGACGTACGTCGGGCGGCCCTTCGACGGGATGGCGGTCCGCATCGTCGACGACGCCGGTCAGCGTGCTCCGGTGGGTGAGGTCGGTGAGATCTGCTTCGCAGGCGGCGGCGTCGTGAAGGGTTACCTGAACCGCGACGAGCTCACCGCCACGAAGTTCGTCGAGCTCGACGGACGGCGCTTCTACCGGACCGGCGACATGGGCCGCATCACCGAGGAGGGCTTCGTCGAGATCCTCGGTCGTGTCGATTTCCAGGCCAAGATCCGGGGAATGCGCGTGGAACTCGGTGAGGTCGAGTATCACCTTCGCCGCGCGCCCAACGTGAAGGAAGGCGTCGTGATGCCGCGCGACGGGGCCGACGGCGAGAAGGTCCTCGTCGCCTACGTGGTCCTCGCGGACGCGGGCGATGCAACGGCGGACGGAGAGCCGTCGTCCGCTGCGGCCATCCGGCGTCACATGGTCGAGCACCTGCCCGACTACATGGTACCGGCCATCTACCTCGAGCTGCCGAAGCTTCCCCTGAATCACAACTTCAAGGTGGACCGGCGCGCGCTCCCCGCGCCGTCGCGCATCCGGCTCTCGAGCGCCCGGGGAAGGCCGCCCGAGACGGAGACCGAGCAGGCACTCGCCGCGATCTGGAAGCGGCTCCTTCACGTCGAGGACGTGTGCCTGGACGACAACTTCTTCGAACTCGGAGGGCACTCGCTCCTCGCCGTGGCGCTGCTCGTGGACGTGAAGCACACGTTCGGCGTCTTCGTCGACGGTATGGACGTGCTTCGGGAGTCGCTCGAGGTGCTGGCGCGGCTCTGTGATCAGCGCCTGGGCAAGCCACTCGCAACGAAGAAGCGTCGCGCCGCAGAGGCGGGGAAGAACCACGTCGAGCTCTTTCACTTCGGTCCCGGCGGCTCGCTCTACGGCGTGCTCACGTTGCCGGCCGAGCAGGGAGCGCGGGACGCGGTACTCATCTGCCCGCCGGTCGGGCAGGAGAAGGCGCGCGCACACTTCGTCCTCCAGAGCCTGGCACGACGACTCGCGGCGCGCGGCGTCGCGACGCTCCAGTTCGATTACTACGGCACCGGCGACTCGCTCGGTGACGGCATCGACGCCACGCCGTCGCGCTGGCAAGCGGACGTCGAGGCCGCGTTCGCGGAGCTCTCTGGCCGCACCGGCGGAGCGCGCATCACGGCCGTTGGAGCACGCTTCGGCGCGACGCTGCTCGCTGCCGTCGCGCCGAAGCTCGACGTCGTGCGCCTCGTCTTCTGGGATCCGATCACGGACGGACGGGCTCACGTCGATGAGATGGCGCACATGCAGCGCGAATATCTCGCCGGCAGGGAGCGCTTCTCGTTCCGGAGACGCCCGCGAGCCCGCGGCACGGAGCTCCTCGGAACGACGTATTCTCCACGGGCACTCGCCGAGCTCCGCGCTCTGTCGCTCCCTTCCCTCGCCGCCCCTGTGCCGGAGAAATGGCTCACGACGACATCGAGCGCCGCGGCGTCCTTCGACGCCTTTCCCGGCAGGGCACCGGAGTCGCGGCTCGAGCGGCTCGAGGTGGACTGCGCCTGGACGGCCTTGAACCGACTTGAAGACATGTTGCCCGACGTGGGCATCGCAGCAGCGCTCGCGACGCTGTGCACGGAGGAGTCGTGAAGGAACGGACCTGTCAGTTCGGGCAAGGGCTCGGTCTCGCCGGCATCGTCAACGAGCCCGACGGCGCGCCCGTCCGCGGCGCGCTCGTGCTCGTGACGGCCGGGCTCGTGCCGAAGTTCGGGCCCTTCCGGCTCTACACGGAGCTTGCGCGCCGGCTCGCGAGCGAGGGCTTCGTCACGCTCCGCTTCGATCTCGGCGGCGTGGGCGACAGTCCGCACGCCCAGAGCGGGCTCCCCTTGAAGGAGCGAACGGCGGAGGACGTGAGCGCTGCCGTCGACTGGCTCGCCGCGCATCACGATCTCCCGGAGCTCGTCCTCGGCGGCCTCTGCTCGGGGGCCGAGGACGCTTTCCGCGCGGCCGAGAACGATCCGCGCGTCACCGGCGTGGTGATGATCGATCCGTTCGCGTACCGCACCCGCGGCTTCTTGCCGCGGCAGTTGATGCACCGGGTCGTCAGGCGAACCCGGCGTGCGCTCGGGCTCTACCATCCGATCGCACCGCCGCGGGTCGCCGCCGCAGACGGCACGAGCGAGCGCGTCGTGAACTACGAGTACATGCGCCACGCCGAGTCGAGCCGTATCCTCCGGGTCCTCGTCGAGCGACGCGCTCACGTCCACTTCGTTTACACCGGCGGCGCGAGCGAGGTCTTCAATCACCCGGGACAGCTCCGCGAGATGTTCCGCGATGTCCCCTTCGACGGGCGCGTCACCGTCGACCATTTTCCCGAGCTGGAGCACACGCAGATGCTCGCGGGCGATCGGATGACGCTGATCCGTGCCATCGCGTCCCGCCTCGACGGCCAGATCACGCCGGCCGGCGCACCAGCCAGGCAATACGCGCGCTCACAGTGATCTGGCCTGCGCCTTGCTTCGAAAGGCGACGGAAGGAGACTCTCATGTCGCAGCACATCATCGGACTGTTCCGGACCCGCCACGGCGCCGAGCAAGCGGCAAGCTCCCTGGTCGCTTCTGGCTTCAAGACCCAGGACGTCAGCATGCTCGTCACCGACAAGACGCGCGGTGAGCATTTCGAGGTGGAGCGTCACACCCAGGCTTCGGAGGGAGCCGCGGTCGGCGGCGCTGCCGGTGGCGCGCTCGGCGCTCTTGCCGCCGGGCTCACCGCGGTCGCATCCCTGTCGATCCCCGGCATCGGCTTTCTCGCGGCGGGCCCCCTCGTGGCGGCGCTCGCGGGCGGCGGGGCCGGCGCGGCCGCGGGCGGCGTGATCGGCGCGCTCATCGGCGTCGGGGTGCCCAAGCACGAGGCGCACCTCTACGACGACGAGATCCGCAAGGGCGGGATGCTCGTCGGGGTCCGCGCAGACAACGCCGATCAGGCCCATGTTGCGCGCCAGGTACTCAAGGAGTCCGGCTCGCTCGCGCAGGTCAAAGCTTAGCGACTCAGGACCTGGCGACGAGCTCGTCGTAGACGCGGCGCGCTTCGGTGAGCTCGGTGCGCGCACGCTCGAGCTTCTGCTGCGCCGCGTCCGCGCGCTCGCGCGCCTCGTCGCGGGCGCGCGTCGTGTGACGTAGTCGCTCAGCCGTGTCGTCGACGTCTTTCGATGCGCGGACGTGCCGCGCCTCGCTCGCCTCGCTGTCTTGCTCCAGACGGCGCACCTCGCGGGTGACGGCATCGAGCGCCTCCTTCACCGCGGCGACGCGCTCGGCGGACGCTTCGTCGACGGCGGGCGTGGCGACGCGCTTCGGGCGTGACGGCGGCGCGGGAGCGGCAGACGTGAGCGCGTCGAATCCCATCGTCTCGAGCTCGGCGCTCATCCTTCCCGGCGGCGGAGTGACGTCTTCGGACGCACCGACGAGCTTCAACGTCGAGGTGAGCCGGCGCTCGAAGGCGGCGTTCGATGGCAGGCCGCCCTCTTCCGCCAGCGCGACGGCGCGCGCCGTGACGACCCGGAGCGCGTCCTGGTGGGCCCGGCGCAGCACCCCGAACTGTTCGGTATCGAAGTGCTGCTCCTGAGCGGCGCGGAGCGCAGCGGCCGCCTCGCGAAGCGCGCCGAGCAGCGCGCTGGCCTTGAAGTGGACCTGATTCACCGTCCACGCAACGGGGCTCGGCCGGACGAGCTGGGCCACGGTAGCCGCGACGGCCTTGTCGCCCGCACTCTTGAGCTCCTTCGCGAGCGCATTGCGCGTGGCGACGAAAGCACCAGGCGACACCTGGTAAAGACGATCGAGCTCGCTCTCCAGACTCACGCGAGAACGTTACCCTGTCCGGTGGCCGTGGCCAATCGGGAGCCCGTGATAGGTTCGGCCGCCGTGCGCTCGCCGCTCCGCCGTCCCACATTCCTCGAGAGCGTCTCTCTCGTCGTCATCGTGGCGTACACGGCCGCGGTCGTCGCCTTCGTGATCCGGCATTGTTACTTCTACGGTGACGATTTTTCCGGCTTCCTCATGGCGCGCACGGAGAAATTCTGGCGCGCCGTCTTCTATCCGGTCGGCGGCCAGGTCGTCCCGGCCGCGCACGTCCTGAACACGGCGTTCATCCACATCGTCGGGCTGCGGTACGGCGTCGCCGTCGCGACGCTGTGCTCGTTCCACGTGCTCGGCATGGTCTATCTGTACCGCACGCTGAACCTCCTCGGGCGCTCGGAGGCGAACGCGCTCCTCGTCGCGCTCTACGCTTGCTACGTCCACACCTGGGTGCAGCTCGGCTGGTGGATCGCCGGGCTCGAGCGCGTGCCGTTCGTCGCGTTCGGGATGATGGCGCTCTTTCACTACGTCCGATACCAGACGACGCGCGCGCGGCGTGACCTCGTGCTCGTCTGGGTGTGCGATCTCGTCGCGCTCGGCTTCTACAGCAAGGCGTTGCTCCTGCCGCTCTGCATGCTCGGGCTCGACGTCGCGCGGTTTCCGGTCGCCGAGCTCCGCGCTCGCTTTCGGTCGTTCGTGGCGCCGTGGCTGACGGCGATCGGGCTCCTCGTGAGCGGCGCGCTCTGCTCGGTGCTCGAGCATCACGCCGCGGGTACGCTCGCGAGCGCCCTCGGCAAGTCACCGGCGTCCAAGGTCGAGGGCTTCACGATGCTCGGGCTGCTGTCGTACGCGCACTCGCTCTTCGGCGTGTCGATGAACGCCGACTCACACGTGCCGCGGCTACTCATCGCGGTGCTGTGGCTCGCCGTCCTCGGTTACACGACGTACCGGACGCGGCGCGCACTGGTCGCCTGGGCGGTGCTCTTCATTCTGGTGCTAGTCAACATCGTCATGATCGGCGTCTCGAACCGGGTCGCGGTGTTCGGGATCGCGATGGCGTTCGAGACCCGCTACTACTGGGAGCTCTGTTTCTTCTCGTGGCTCCTCGTCGGGGTGATCGTGCACGCGCTTCCGCGCGACGCACCGGAGGCGGCGTGGCTCCGGATTCATTCCCGGGCGGCGGGGGCTCTCGGGGCCGTTCTACTTTGCGTGTACGGGCTGGTGTCGTACCGGAGCTTCTCGAGCACCGCCCTCGCCGCCACGGACGCCATGCCGAAGACGCGGGCGTTCATGGACACCCTTGCGGCCGATCTGCGTCGGCTCAATTCCCGACAGGCGCCGCTCAAATTCGAGGACGGAAACATGCCCGGATACGTCGTCGGCCTGGACTTCACTTTCCAGCGACACTCGCAGCTACTCTTCTTGATGGGCGAACGTGTTGCGTACGCGCTTCCGGGAAAGGCCGACTACCATATCGGCGAAGACGGCCACCTCGTCCGGATACAGAGAACGCGCCGGCACTGACGCCGTGTTTTTCCAGGGTGGCTTGACCAGGCCAGACCGCGACGCTACGGTCGCGCAACTTACGGGTGCCCCCGCGCGCGGCGGTGTGTCGCGCTCGAAAGGTGCCTAAAGCGGCTCCGACAACTGCGAGAGCCACGCGAGGTGTGAGTGTCATGACGGTAAAGGTCGGTATCAACGGATTCGGTCGAATTGGTCGGTGCGTCCTTCGTGCGCTGCTGGAGCGCAAGATCACCGACGTGGAAGTCGTCGCCATCAACGACCTCACCGACACCGCGACACTCGCCCATCTGTTGAAGTACGACAGCGTGCACCGCACGTTCCGCGCTGCGACCGTCGCCCACAAAGAGAAGTACCTCGTCGTCGGCGGCAAGGACATCCAGGTCACCGCGATCCGCGACCCCAAGGAGCTCCCGTGGAAGAGCGAGGGCGTCGACGTGGTGCTCGAGTGCACCGGGCTCTTCACCGACCGCGCGAAGGCGGAGGGGCATCTCACCGCGGGCGCGAAGAAGGTCGTCATCAGCGCCCCCGCGAAGAATCAGGACCTCACGATCGTCATGGGCGTGAATGACGCCGAATACGATCCGGCGAAGCATCACATCATCTCGAACGCGTCCTGCACGACGAACTGCCTCGCGCCGATCGCGAAGGTTCTCCTCGACACCTTCGGCGTCGAGCGCGGCCTCATGACCACCGTGCACTCGTACACGAACGACCAGAACCTGCTCGACCTGCCGCACAAGGATCTGCGGCGCGCGCGCGCCGCGGCGCTGAGCATCATCCCGGCGAGCACCGGCGCTGCCAAGGCCGTGAGCGAGGTCATCCCGGGCCTCAAGGGCAAGTTCGACGGCCTCGCCGTCCGCGTGCCGACGGCCGACGTCTCGCTCGTCGACCTCTGCCTCACCACCGAGAAGCCCGTCACCATCGAGTCGATCAACGCCGCGATGAAGGCGGCCGCCGCCTCCGGACCGCTCCACGGTTACCTCGACTACACCGAAGAGCCGCTCGTCTCGAGCGACTACATCGGCAACCCCTTCTCGAGCATCTTCGACGCGACCCAGACCAAGGTGATCGGCGACAAGTTCGCCAAGGTGTTCGCCTGGTACGACAACGAGTGGGGCTTCTCGAATCGCATGGTCGACCTCGCCCTCCTCATGGCCAAAAAGGGCTGAGTCACCATGTTCTCGCTCGACGGCATTCGCCGGATCGACGAGCTGTCGCTCTCGGGCCAGCGCGTCTTCATCCGCGTCGACTTCAACGTCCCGCTCGAAAACGGAAAGATCACGGACGACGAGCGCATCGTCCGCACGATCCCGACGATCAAGTACGCGCTCGAGGCCGGCGCGAAGGTCATCCTCGCGTCGCACCTCGGGCGACCGAAGGGCGGCCCGAACCCGGAGTTCAGCCTCGAGCCGTGCGGCGCGCGGCTCTCCGAGCTCACCGGATGGGACGTGATGCTCCCCGACGACTGTCTCGGGGACGCGGCGCGCAAGGTCATCGGCGATCTTCGCAAGAACCAGGTCGTCCTTCTCGAGAACCTGCGCTTCCACCCCGAAGAAGAGAAAGACGACCCGACCTTCGCGAAGGAGCTCGGTGAGCTCTGCGACGTGTACGTCGACGACGCCTTCGGCGCGGCTCATCGCGCCCACGCGTCGGTGCACGCGCTTCCGCTCATCAAGCACGTCCGCGGCATGGGCAAGCTCCTCGAAGAAGAGCTCACGTCGCTCGCGCGCATCGTCACCGCCCCCGAGAAGCCGTTCGTCGCGGTCCTCGGTGGCTCCAAGGTGAGCGACAAGATCGCCGTCATCGAGGCGCTCCTCGAGCGCTGCACGGCGATCTGCATCGGCGGCGCCATGGCAAACACGTTCCTCGCCGCCCAGGGCAAGGACATGAAGGCCTCACGTATCGAGAAGGACAAGCTGTCGCTGTCTCGCACGTTGCTCGAGAAGGCGGAGGCGAGGGGCGTCGAGATCCTTCTCCCGCTCGACATCGTAACGGCGAAGAGCCTCGACGCGACGAGCGGTCGCCGCACCGAGGTGACGCTCCTCACCGAGGGCGAGATGGCCCTCGACGTCGGACAGAAGACGACCGAGCTCTTCGCGAGCCGGATCGCGAAGGCGAAGACCGTGTTCTGGAACGGCCCGATGGGCCTCTTCGAGAACGCGCCGTTCGCGTCGGGGACGTTCGCCATTGCGCGCGCGCTCACCGAGTCGAAGGCGTTCACCGTCGTCGGCGGTGGCGACAGCGCCGCCGCGATCCGCGCCGCCGGCAACGGCATCGCCGAGAAGATAAGCTTCATCTCGACGGGCGGCGGCGCGTCGCTCGAGCTCCTCGAAGGCAAGAAGCTCCCGGGCGTCGAGGCCCTGCGCGGCGGAGTGACGGAGCCCGTATGAACCCCGGTCGCCGTCCGCTCATCGCCGGTAACTGGAAGATGTACAAGGGCGGCGCCCACGGCATCACCCTCGCGCACTCCATCGCGGAGGGCGTCCGTGACATCGCCGGCGTCGACGTCGTCGTCGCGCCGCCCTTCACCGCCCTCGCCGCCGTCGCCCACGAGGTGAACGACGTCGCGGGCGATCGCGTCGGCGTCGCGGCGCAGAACATGTACCCCAAGGCCGAGGGCGCGTTCACCGGCGAGATCAGCGCACCGATGCTGCTCGAGTCGGGCTGCACCTGGGTCATCCTCGGGCACAGCGAGCGCCGTCAACTCTTCGGGGAGACCGACACTGGCGTCCGCGACAAGGCCGTGGCCGCGCTCGAGGCCGGCCTCCGCCCCATCGTCTGCGTCGGCGAGACCCTCGAGGAGCGCGAGGCGGGTCGCACCCTGGAGGTAGTTTTCCGCCAGATCGACGCCGTCGCGGCGACCCTGGCGAAGAGCCCGGATCTCGCCGTCATCGCCTACGAGCCCGTCTGGGCGATCGGAACCGGCAAGGTGGCCGGCCCCGATCAGGCCGAAGAGGCCCACGCCGCGATCCGCGAACGGCTCAGAAGCGTCTCGCAAGCCCTGTCCGACAAGGCTCCGATCCTCTATGGAGGCAGCGTCAAGCCCGACAACGCTGCTATGCTGCTCGCGTGCCCGAACGTCGACGGCGCCCTCGTCGGAGGTGCGTCGCTCGAGGCCGGATCCTTCTTGCAGATCGTCCGGGCCGCCGCCGGAAAGTAACGCCCCATGCTCGAGATTCTAGAGACGCCCGTCACGGCGCTGCACATCTTCGCGGCGTCCATCCTGATCCTCATCATCCTGATCCAGCCGGGCAAGAGCGGTGGGCTCACGGCCGCCCTCGGCGGCGCCGGGACGCAGCAGGTGTTCGGCGGCCGCGGCGCGGGGAACTTCCTCTCCCGCGGCACCTGGGTCCTCGCGGGCACGTTCTTCATGACGAGCATCGTCCTCGCGTACATGTCCTCGTCGACCGACGACTCGATCTCGGACAAGCGGCACAAGACGCATCACGCCGTCTCCGCCCCGAAGAAGACGCCCCCGGCGAAGAAGTAACGGCGCGCGGGCCATGTCCCGCGCCGTCCCCGTGGGGGATCTCGCCGTCGTTGCGCTCGTCAAGGCGGCGCTCTCGGTCGCCGTGCTCGCGGGCGGCTTCGTCGCGCTGAGCGACGACGATTTCTCGCGCATCGTCATCGGCGAGCAGTTCGCGCACGCGCCGTCGCTCGACCCGAGCGGGACGAGCTGGCTCCCCCTGCCGTTCTGGCTCCTCGGGACGGCGATGGCCGTCTTCGGGCGCACCCTCGCGACGGCACACGCGACGGCCGTGCTCTCCGGCGTGCTCTCGGCGCTCCTCGTGCACCGCGCTGCGCGCTGGCTTCGCGTCTCGCGCGCCGGCTCGGTGCTCGCCGCGATCGTCGCGTCCTCGATCCTGACGGCGGCGAAGCTCGGCGCCTCCGTGCAGCCAGAGGCGCTCACGGCGGGGCTCGTCACCCTCGGAGCTGCGTCCACACGGGTGGACGGATCACGCCGCACATGGGGCGCCGTCGCGCTCTTCGCCGCGTGTCTCTGTCGCTACGAGACCTGGGCCGCCGCGGCCATGTTCGCGCTCCTCACGAGCTACGACGCCTTCCACGTCGGGCGACCGCGACGCCCGCGTGAAGTGTTGACGTCGGGCTTCGCGCCCCTCGACACCGAGCGTCGCTACGGGGAGTCGGAGCCGCCTGGACCACTCGAGCTCAAGGAAGCGGCCGCAGCCGACGCGACCGTCGCGGGCGTCCGGCGAAAGCGACTCGGGCTGCTCGCCGTGGCGGCGCTGCCTCTTCTCGCGCCGCTCGCGTGGATCGTCCACGGCGTGATCTCGCATCACGACGCGCTCTTCTTTTTGCACCGGGTCGCGGCGTACCGGCGCGCGCTCGGTGTCACCGAGCCGGTGGGGCGCTCGCTCCTCGCCTACCCTGCGCTCCTCTTTCGCGTCGAGCCGGAGGTGACGCTCTCGGCGATCCTCGTGCTCCGCATCGCGGCCGATCGCGCACCGCGTGCGCTTTCGCGCCTGGTCCGCCCTGCCCTCGTCGTGCTGGCGATGCTCGTCTTTCTCGTCGTCGGACGCGCGCTCGACGGCGCGCCGACTCACCACGCTGCGCGGACGCTCCTGCCGCTCTGGACCCTATGCGCGCTCCTCGTCTCGGAGGCGATCGTGCGCACCCTGTCGCCGGTCCGGGGGGAGTTCCGGAGTGACGCCGTCGGGCGGCTCGCGCCGTTCGCCGTCGCGGTCGCCCTGGTGTCGGTCCTGCTCCGGACCGGGCGCGTCCCCGAGTCCGACGCGTCGCGCACCGCGGAGTGCGCCATCGGCCTCGCCGCGCGGGAACGGGTCGGCCCCGACGAACGCGTCCTCGTCGACACGGCCGACTACGGGTACTTCGCCGTCATCGCCGCCTTCGGAGCGCCCGAGCGGGCGACGCCGGTGGAGCGGCACGATCCGCGTGACCCGCACGTCGGAGCTCCGTTCGAGACGGCAGACACCGCCGCGGCGCTCTTCGCCGCCGCGGGCGCGACGTGGGGCGTGCTCCGGGTCGACCACGCCGCCGTCATTTCGCGCTCCGGAACGGTGGAGGCGCGGTCGGGGGACTTCTCGCTCGTCCACCTGACGCTTAGATAAGGCGCGGAATTTCGCGCGATCCGGACGACATCGCTACGATGCGCCGGTGTTCAGCTTCGGGCGACGGGCGATCGACCTCGCCGTGCTTTTCCTCGCGGTCTACGCGCTCGCCGTCGTCCCGCTCGGTCGCCGCACGGGCCTCGAACACCTCCGCGCGATCTTCCGGACCCAGGCTGCGCGAGACGCCGGCCGCGAGCTCGGGCACGCCGCCGAACGACTCGGCCGGCGTCTGCTCGGCGAGAGCGAGCCGATCACGCCGCGCGGCAAGCCCGGAGCGCCGTCCATCCCGCATCGTCCAACGAGCAACGCCGTCGTGACGCCCGCCGCATTTGCAGGCCCCGACGCGAGCGTCGTGACGCCGTGAGCTGACGTCAGCGAGTCACGGACGCGCAGCCGACGAGGACCTCGATCTTTGCGCCGGAGTCGGCGCGAACGCTGGCACACGTGTTCGTGCAGAGCGTGATGCGCGAGTGATCCGAGCTGTACTGCCAGCCGTCCCCATCGGTGCAGCCGGCCGAGTCGTCCCGCTCGACCAGCGTCTCGTGACCGTCACCGCTCGTGAGCACGACGTTGACCTGATTCGGATCGAGGCGCTCGCCCGACGGCGGGGTCGGCAGCGGCATGTCACAGCGGATGAGGCTCCCGCCGATCTCGTCGAGAGCAGCGGTCAGCCCGGCGCCGAAGTTCGGCTCCTCGACCATGTCGAAGTGACAGTACCTGGGGCCGCTGTTCGAGCACCCGGGGCGCGCGGTGCCGCCCGCCTCTGCTGCGCGCGAGAGCCACGGCCGCGCGTCCTCCCCGGTGATCGCGCCTTGTTCGCTCCCCGGCGAGCCGATGACGAACGTGCTGATCCCGGCGCGCTTCGCCGCGCTGATCGCGTCGATGATCGGCGTCTCGTCGACGGGCACGTCGGGCGTCCCGGTGCCGACGCAGTTTTCGGCGAAGGTCGGCTGGCCGTCGGTGATGAGCAAGATCTGCCGGCTGCCGCCGAGCGTCGTCGAGCCGAGCTGCTCCAAGGCCACGAGATAGGCGTCGAGGGTGGGCGTGCCCTCCTGCGTGTTCGGCTCGGTGCTCGCGAGCGATTGCTGGATCGTGTAGCGCTGCCGCGAGCCGCGCATGCCGAGGTACTCGACGGGGATCATCGCGTCGGTGTTGATGCAGGCGGACACCGGGCGCGTCTGGGTGCTCGGTGGCGTCGACTTGTTCGGGTAATAAAGGACGCCGACGCCGAGGCTGGACGGAAAGCCGTCGAGGGTCGACGACAGGATCGGCCGCTCGACGCCCCACTTGCTGACCATCCCGTTCGACGTGGGATCGGCGAACGTCATCGAGCCGCTGACGTCGACGACGAGCATCAGCAGCGCCGGATCCGGCGCGCCCTCCGCGGTCCACTTGCTGCACGCGGCGTCGCGAAGCACGCGCAGATCCGGCGGCCCGGTGCTCGAGTCGCTCGCGTCGGTGCCGCCCGCCCCGGCACTGCCCCCGGAGTCCGGCGGATCGAGCAGGTGCACGTGCTCGGTGCCGCATCCAACGACGGCGACGAACGACGCGACGAGGCCGCGCGACACGACGTCGCGCAGGAGGCGGGTCATGGGGCCTGAGCCGACGCGACCGCGACCCGCTTCAGCGCCGCGCGCGCCTCGGGCAAGAGAGGAGAGTCGGGGTACGTCGAGAGGAGGCGCGTGAGCGACGTCATCGCGGCGTCACGACGGCCGCTGCGCTCCGCGGCGAGCGCCGATTGCAGAAGCTCCGTCTCTTGCGCCAGCGTGCCCTCGCGCGGCGCGGGCGCCGCGACGACGTGCTCTGCGCGACCGGCACGACCGGCACGAACCGTCGTGCGCGTCGCGAGCCTCGGCGCCTCGACGTACGCGGGAGCCGGCACGGCCGTCGCGGGTGCTTCCGGGCAGCCCCAGGATTCACCGGCGTGCAGCATCGCGCGGCCCGAGGCGTGATGAACGGCGACGAGTCCTTCGCGCACGCGCACGCACGTCCGCGTGACGCCGGCCTCCGACGAGTCGACGCGCACCGTGAACTTCGTGCCGTGAACGACGACGCGGGCGTTCGGCGTCACGACGGCGAAGGTCGTCCCCGGTTCGAGCTTCGGCACGGCGCACGCGATCTGCCCGCCACGGAGCTCGACCCGATGCTCGCCCTTGTCGGCCATCTGCGAGAGCGACACCTCGGAGCTCACGTCGAGATCCATCCGGAGACCGGCTTCCGTCTCGAGCGACGCTCCCGACGTCGCGTCGGTCCGCAGCTCTCCGTCCACCGGGAGCACGAGGCGGTCACCGGCGAGCACGGTGTGGTCGAGGCCCGACACGCTGTGCACGAGGTGGCCCTCGACGGCGCGGATCTCGGCGACCTTCGGCGCGAGCTGTCGGTGTGACGTGCCGACGCGGAACACCACCGCGGCGATCACGACGGCGGCGACCGCCGCGAGCACACCGCGCATACGGCGGACGCGACGTCGCTTCGCGCCGAGTGCCGCGAGGTGTCGCTGAAGCTCGGGAACGACGCGCGCACGACGGCTCTCCGACCGCGCCGCGTCGACGCTGTGCGGGCGCTCGCGCAGAGGCGCGAGGAGACGCTGCGACCGGGTCGCGTCGTCAGTCATGGCCCCTCTTGAACCGCGCGCGCGCCCTGCGAAGGAGCTCTTTGCGGCCGCGCACGAGGCGCGACTGCGCCGCGGCGACGGTGACGCCGGCGAGCGCCGCGATCTCGGCGATCTCGTGGCCGAGCGCGTCGTGCATCACGACGGCGTCGGCCTGCTCGGGCTTCATGGATCCGAGGATGTCGTGCAGGTGCTCGATCTCGGAGCGCGCCTCGAGCTGCTTCTCGAGCATGGCGTGCTGGGGATACGCCTGGACCGGCGTGGCGACGTCCTCCGCCCGGCGGAAGAGCGCTCGCTCACGGATGCGGCTCCTGAGCGCGTCCACCCCGACGTGCCCGGCGATGGCAGAAGCCCAGGTCGTCAGGCTGCAGGCGCCGGAGAAGCGCTGCTGCACGAGGCTCTCGACGACACGCTCGAGCGTCACCTGGAGCAGGTCCTCGTAGTCGGCGTCGGCGGACTGCAAAATACGCCGGAGCGTGCGCTCGACGACGTACGACACGCGGTCATAGAGCACCTCCGCCGCCCAGGCCTCGCCCTGGCGTAGCGAAAAGATGATCTGCTCGTCCGAGATCTCGAGGGCGGTCGTGGTCGAGCCGTCGGAACCTGCCGGAGCTCCCGCAGGGAGTGGCCTGAGCCGCTTGAGCTTCGACATGACCGGATCCTAACACCGTGAACAGATGGGCTCGAGACGCCCGAATCCACACCAAGAACAGTCGCCGCGAGCCCTCGTTATCCGTCAGAAAAATTGAGTCTTTCGACGCCAATCGCCGGAGCGAACGCGAGCGTCACCGGAGGATCACAGTCACGGTGTCACGGCACGTACCGGAGCCCGAGCTCGAGAAGCGCGCCAACCGGGGGAACCCGTTCACTGTTTTGACCCCGGACGTCGACCGCGACGCGAGGAGTGAGCACCTGGGCGGCCAGCCCGGCCACGGCTTGAACGCGCGGCGTGAAGCCCCAGGTCCCGTCGAGCCCGAGAGCTCCCCCGAAGCGCCACACTCCTTGCGAATCGGTGCGACCGGGCTCCGACGCCGACAGGAGCCATCGCTCGGCGAGCGCATCCACGTGCACTTCCGCGCCCCACCGCGCTTCCGGCGTTCCCCATCGATAACCGGCGCCGACGCTCCCGGACGGAATCGTCAGATCTGGTTGTCGCCCGAGACGCCCGGCGTATCCGACGCCGATCCCGACGAAGAACGGCCCTCCCGCCGGCGCGAACGCGCCGCGCAGCACTCCTCCGAGCTCAGCCGGATAGTTAGTCGCGGTTTCGCGCGCGAGCCGGACGAGCAGGTCGACTCGAATGGGGTGCTCCCTTCGCGGCGGTGGCGTCGGCGGCACGGAAATGGGCCGTCGCGGAGCGGGCGGCGGCACTACCACCGGTGGTGGCGACGTCCCCTGCGCCGCAGTGACCAGCGCGGCGATGACGACGCCCACCGACGCCCAGCGATCTCCCGGCGCGTCTTCCGGTGCGAACGCGAGATCGCGCTCCGCGACGGGTAACGCATCAGCGGCGCGGCGAACGATGCGGATGTGAACCGCCGCGTCGCCGTCCGGCGACGTGACCGTCGCGTAGTAAGCGTCGTCATCCCGGGGCGGAGGTTCGTCGCTCAGCCGGCACCGTTCGGCGCCGAGCGCCGCCAGACAGCTCTTCAACGTCCGTGCGGCGAGGTCCGGCGACAGCTCGGACGCCAGATGAATGGCGACGGCAACGACGGCGGACATCCGCGAAAGTCATCCCACGACGCCCGCCCACCCCGCCACGATTCTTTGCGCCACGATCGCTACGGCGGGGGGACCATCACGCTTCTCTGCGACGCCGGCGGCGCGCACGGAACGCGAACGCCGTTGCGAGCGACGCAAGCGCGACGACGCCGCTCGAATCCGTTTTTCCGGCGGTGCGGCAGCCGCACGACGACGACGAGTTCGGGCCGCCGCTCGGAGACGCTGCCGTCGCTCCTGCTCCCGCTCCCACTCCTGCGACGCTCGCGCCGTCCTGTCCGCTCGCGACGCCGCCCGTGCTTGCGATGGCACTACCGGCCATCCCTGACGTGCCGCTGCTTCCCGCCGCGCCGCCTGCGCCTGGCGCGCCGGTCGCGACACCGCCGGTGCTCGCCGCGACGCCCGCGTCGGCGCGTGACGGCGTGCCGCCTCCGCCGGTGTACAGGCCGCTCACGGTGCCGGGAGGCGGCACCGAGGCGTCGCACGACGCGCCGATCGCCGCGCAGGTCCCGGGAAAGCCGTTGACCGGATCCGTGTAACAGCCGTACGCGCTCGTGCCCTGGCCGCACGGCAAAGGCTGCACCTTGCTGAGCAGCAAGACGGGACTGAACGGGGTCGCCGACGACAGCGTGAACGTCGCATCCGGCGCGCGCCCCACCTCGAAACCGGTGTCGCCGACCAGGGTGCACGCGAAGAGCGCGGTCGGCGTCCAGCGCAAGCACGTCACCGACGACGCGAAGATCTTCGTGAAGTGAGACTCGCCGTGCGCGAGATCGCCGAGCAGCGTCGCGACGTCCGCAACGTAGAGACCGACGTCCGCGGGGTCGACGTTCGTCGCCGAGAGCTGGGGGTCGCCGTAGCCGGCGAGCACCGTCTTCTCGTCCGGCGAGAGGGCGAAGCCGAAGAGCTTCGCGTGCCGCGTGATGACCGTCGTGAAGGTCGCCCCGCCGTCGGTCGAGATGATGAGACTGTCGTTCGCGGTATCGATGCCGTCCATGTCCGCGTAAGCGTCGGTACGGATGTAGAGCGTATCGGCGCTCTTCGCCGAGATCGCGGCGAGATAGGGCTCCGCGCTGGAGTCGGCGCCGGTGATGGCGTGCGCGGTCCACGTCATGCCGCCGTCGTTCGACGCGGTGAGGACGCCCTTGCCCATCGCGTCGAGCCCGGTGACGTAGAGACGGCCGGCACCCGTCGGCGCGAGGTCGAGGCTGAGCCCACGCGCGAGGTTCGCCGCGGGAACGTCCACCGGTTGAGACCAGGTCTTGCCGGCGTCGGTCGTCGCCACGATGCGCGACGTGAAGCCGGGACCCATCACGTAATTGCTCGTGAGCGCGACGATGCCGTTCGGCTGCGCCGGATCACGGGTGATGTCGGCGATGGAGTCGGTGCCGTTGCCGTAGATCGAACGAAAGTCGCACCAGCTCGCCTGACTCGCGACCAGCGCCGTCTCGGTGCGTGCGACGATCTTCGTGCCGGGGAGGATCTCGAGAAGCGGATCTTCCCCCATGTACGTGCCGGTCGCGGCCTCGCAGATGTGGTTCCAGGTCTGGCCGCCGTCGTGAGTGACGAGCAATCCGTAGGTGCCGTAGAGCGAGAGGACGTCGGGCGTGTCGCTCGATTGAATGAGCCTCTGCGCGCGCGGAAAACGTCCGTTAGCCGATGCGGTCCCGGCGGCTAGCGACAGCACACCCCAGAGAGCGAAGCCGGTCGTGATTCGCGTGATCGCTCTTCGCAAGATTCGCCCTTCGTCCTTTCGGGTGCCCCTCGCGAGTCGCTCCGCGACGCGCTCACCAGGCAGAAAAGCCCGCGCACCGAACTCGGCGGCGAGGACGGAATAATCCGACCCCAGTGCTTCGGCATTTTTTCCAAATAGCTGCCTGCGATGCACACCCACGATCGACGACACCTGGGCACGAGAGGAATCCTGCCCATGACGCTTTCACCGCGCGCTCGCCGAACGCTCTGCTCCACGCTCCTGCCGCTCAGCATCGCGTTCACCGCGGCCTGCTCGTCCGAGAGCCATTCGCCCAGCATCCCCGGAGCGCGCGAAGGCGAGTTCAAGATCTACACTGCGACTTACGAAGACGGGCGCGACGAGCGTCAGTTCTTCCTCAAGTCCGGTGATGACGAGACGCGGCTCATCTTCGACGCGGAGCCGGTGATACTTCCGGGATCGACGGTGCAGGTGTGGGGCAAAGATCAGGACGACGGCCTTCACGTCGCCGGCATCCACGTCGAAGACGAGATCGGCACGGCCACCGAGGCGCTCATCAGCGGCACGCCTTACAAGGCGCGCACCTTCGGGCTCATCTTCGTCGACATCGGTGGCGGCGTGAACATCTCGAAGGACGAAGCGACGAAGCGGCTCTTCGGGACGAACACGGGGGACAACTCCGTAAAGCAGTACTACCTCGAGGCGTCGTACAGCACGCAGGACATCTCCGGTCAGGTCCTCGGTCCGTTCAGTTACGCGATGAGCGGCTGTGCCACGAGCGCGCTCGCGACGGCGTTGAAGCCGATGCTCGGGCAGACCTTCGATCACTACCTCTGGTACCTCGGCAGCCAGAACTCGTCATGTGGCTGGTCCGGCCTCGCCGAGGAAGGCACGCCGCAAAAGCCGCAGAACGACACCTGGTACAACGCCTCTGCCGGCTGCGTCGTGCTCGTGCAAGAGCCGGGGCACAACTTCGGGATGCAGCACTCGTCGTCGATGAACTGCGGGACCGTCCCGTTCGTCGACACGCCGCAAGGGACGTGCGTGCACAACGAGTACGGCGACAAGTACGACCCCATGGGCGGCGGCTGCAACCACATGAACGCCTGGCAGAAGGTGCTCGAGGGTTGGCTCCAGGGCTGTAACGCCGTCCGGGTGAAGTCGAGCGGCACGTACACGCTCCTTCCGATCGAGGCGCAGTGTGACGGCGCGCAGGTCCTCCAGATCGCGATGCCCAAAGTGCGGCCGTTCACGCGCTCGGGCGGCGGCGGCACCGCGACCAACGAGCAGCTCCAGTATTATTATCTCGAGCTTCGCACCGCGCGCGGCTTCGACACCACCATCCGCGGCACGCCCACCGTGCTCGTCCACGTCGGGGAAGACTTCCGGAGCCGCACCCAGCAGCTCGCCGGGCGCCATACGTGGATCCTCGACATGGATCCGACGAGCACGCGCACCATCGAGGGCCTCACCGCCGGGAAGAGCTTCACCGATCCCGCCGGTGGCATCAGCTTCAGCGTGACGTCGCTCAGCGCCGACAACGCGCAGATCAGCGTGACCATCCCGAACGGCAGCGGCGGGCCGACGTGCTTCGACGGGACGGCCCAGCCCACCCCGCCGAACCTCACGTGCACCGGAATCGCCACGTCGTCCGGCAGCGGCGGCGCGAGCGGAGCCGGTGGAGCGAGCAGCAGTGGAGGCACCGGAAACGGCGGCACCAGCGCCGGCACCGGGGGCAGCACCGCGACGCAGCCGCCGCGTGTCGAGCAATTCACGCTCGTCAACGCCGACTCGGACAGCGACTTGATGGAGCTCACCGAGGCGTCGACCCTGAACCTCGATGTGCTCCCTCCGAACCTCACCGCGCGCGCCGACACGGATCCGCCAACGGTCGGGAGCGTCGTGCTCCAGGTCGACGGCGCGCAGCCGCGCACCGAGAACACGCCGCCGTACATGCTGACGCCCGAGAACGCCCCCGGTGACTACTCACCGTGGACGCTCGCCCTCGGCTCTCACACCATCACCGCGACGCCTTACTCTGGCGCGGACGCGACCGGCACCGTCGGCGCCCCCGCCACCGTGACGTTCACGCTTTCGCGAGCCAGCGGCGCAGGTGGCGCCTCCGGCACCGCAGGAACGACGGGAACTGCCGGAACGACCGGCATTGCCGGAGCAGGAACGAGTGGCGCCCCCGCGCTCGGCGCCGGTGGCTTCGTCAACGGCAGCGCCGGCACTCCCGGCGTTCTTCTGCCCGGCGGAGCCGGCGCTGCCGGAGCTCCCCTCGCAGTGGGCGGTGCCTTCGGCGCTTCCGGCTTCGGGGCGAGCGGCTACGCCGGTGCCCTCAACAACGACACCGGGAGCGGCAACTCCAGCTCCTGCGGGTGCCGGCTCGCCGAAGCTCCCACCCAGAGCAACCGAAGCCTGGCCCTCGCAGGCCTCGCCCTAAGCCTGGCCGCCGCCCGAAGGCGTCGCTCCGCGCCCCGCCGCTAACACTCGGTTCCGTGCGCTCGGCGCGCGGCGGTTCCCCGCGTTTCACGCGCCCCCTCTCACGGAAAAAATTGCGATGTACTCGTGAGGTACATCGCAATTTTTTCCTTCAACCCCGTTGAATGGCGGGGCACTTCGGGAGGTTCCGGCCACGCTCGACGGACCGTCCGACAATCAAGACGTCGCGTAAACGAGCGGCCTGCCACGTTAGCGGCGGTCGAAGAAAGCGCGCAGGACGAGTGTCACTCGTCGTCGATCTCGCCTTCGAGGTACGGCACGACGCCCCCGGCGATGTGCACGCGGTCGCCATCGAGACGGCAGTGGAGGTCGCCGCCGCGGCGCGATACCTGGCGGGCGTGGAGCGTCGAGCGCTGGAGGCGCGCCGCCCAGTAGGGCGTGAGATCGCCGTGGGCGGAGCCGGTGACGGGATCTTCGTCGATGCCGACGGCGGGCGCGAAGCAACGGCTCACGAAATCGACGGAGTCCCCAGGCGCAGTGACGAGCACGCCGTGACGGTCGAGGGCAGCGATGGCGCGAAAATCGGGAGAGAGCGCGCGCACGTCGGCCTCGGACGGAAACACGGCGGTGTACCAGGCGCCGGAGTCGAGCACCACGGCGGCCTTCGCGCCGAGTGCACCCGACACCGGATCACCTGCGATGAGAACCGGGCGTCGCGCGGGCAAATCGAGCTCGAGGAGGCCGTCCGGACGCCGCGAGACGCGAAGCTCGCCGCTGCGTGTGGCAAATCGGATGGTCGGAGCCGTTTCGTGAAGACGATGGAAGAGCACCCATGCCGACGCGAGAGTCGCGTGCCCGCAGAGATCGACCTCCGTTCCCGGCGTGAACCAGCGGAGCGCGTAGTGCCCCGGTGAACCCTGCGGGACGACGTAGGCCGTCTCGCTGAGCGCGTTCTCCTGTGCGACGGCGAGCATGAACGCGTCGCTCGGAAAGGCGTCGAGGACGAGCACTGCGGCGGGATTGCCGCGGAAGCGCTCCGTCGCGAACGCGTCGACGTGATAGAGCTTCACGGGGTCACCGCGTGGCCCAGAGCGGCTCTCGGCCGCGAACGCCCCACGGCGAGGCTGAGGGCGACGACCCCGGCGAAGACGACGGCATCGGCGTGGATCACTTCGTCGGCGAGCCACGCGGCGCCGGTGAGCGATACGAAGGGCTGGAGAAGCTGCGTCTGGCTCGTGCGCGCAACGCCCCCGACGGCGAGCGCGCGGTTCCAGATGACGAATCCCCCGAGCTGGCTCACGAGCGCGAGGTACGCCATCGCGACCCATACCCCTGCGTGCACGGGGGACACGACGGGGCGCGCCGCGAGCACCGTCGCTGCGAGCGACAGAGGCAGACAGAGCACGAGCGCCCAGTAGATGACGTGCGACGCCGGAAGCGAGCGAGAGAGACGGCCTCCGTACGCGTAGCCGACGGCGGCGCAAACCACCGCTCCGACGAGAAACAAGTCCGCGGTCGCGATCCCGGCGCGCGCCCCGCGGAGCGCGAACACCCCGACGGCGAGCGTCCCGAAGAGGCTCGCCGCCCAGAACCGACGCGGCAGGCGCTCCGCGGCGAGACGGCTCCCGATGACGGCCGTGAGCAGCGGCACCAGCGCGATGACGACCGCGCCGTGCGACACCGGTGCGCGCCCCATCGCGAGCGCCGCGAACAGCGGAAACCCGATGACGCTTCCGAGCGCGATCACGACGAGCTGTCGCCACGCGGCCGCGCTCGGCAACGGCGCGCGCTCGACGAGCAGAAGTACGCCGGCGATGACGCCCGCGATGGCGGCTCTCGCTGCCGTCACCTCGAACGCACCGAAGGCAGACACGGCGACGCGCGTGAGCGGCAGCGTGAGCCCGAACGCCGCGACGGCGACGAGGGCGAGGAGCAGTGCTGGTGCGGCAGGCGCCCGTGTTGGCGACCCAGATCGATACAATGTGGACATTGTCCTTATTTACCCATTTCTGGAGCGATACAATGCAATGGATCTCGTCGATTTTACGGAACTGTCAAGGTGCTATATTGTACCGATACAATGTGGCTCCCGGCTCGCACCGCCCTGAAGAACCCTCTCTACAAGTCGCTGGCGGCTCAGCTGGCCGAGGACGTGCGCGCGGGACGCGTCCGCGACGGGGAGCGCTTGCCGACGCATCGCGAGCTCGCCGATCACCTCGGCGTCACGGTCGGCACCATCACGCGCGCGTACGCGGAGGCCGCGGAGCTCGGCCTCATCGATGCGACGGTGGGACGCGGCACGTTCGTCCGCGGCAAGCCGAAGCCGCGCCCGCGACTCCTCGATCTGACGCCTCCGGGTTTCGGCAATCTCGCGATGAACCGTCCCGCGCTCGGCCCTCACGGCGGCGCACTCGCCGACACCCTGCGCGAGATCGCGGATAGCGGCGCGCTCGACGCGCTCCTCGATTACGTCTCACCCGCCGGGAGCCCGGCGCATCGCGAAGCCGGCGCGCGCTTCTTCGCGAAGCTCGGCCACGACGTGCCGGCCGATCGGGTGCTCGTCACGTGCGGCGCGCAGAACGCGCTCGGCGTCCTGGTATCGGCGCTCACCGAACCGGGAGACGGCGTGCTCGTCGAGGAGCTCACCTACGGCGGCATCCTCGCTGCCGCGCAACAGGCCCATGTCGCCGTGCGTGGTGTGCCGATCGACGAACATGGCATGCGCGCCGACGCCCTCGACGCGGAGTGCAAAAAGAAAAAGGCACGACTCCTCATCTGCGTCCCCAATCATCACAACCCGACGTCGATCGTGATGCCCGAAGCGCGACGTCGGCAGATCGCGGACGTCGCGCGCGCTCACCAGCTGCTCGTCGTCGAGGACGACGTGTACGGGTTCCTGGTGCGCGACAGGCCGCCCCCGATCGCGACGTTCTACCCGGAGGGCACCTGCACCATCACGTGCACGTCGAAGGCGCTCGTGCCGGGACTCCGGATCGGATACGTCGCCGCGCCGGCGTCGCTGGTCGAGCGCATCGTCGCGACGATCCGCACGACGGTGTGGATGGCGCCGCCGCTCATGGCGGAGGTCGCTGCGCGCTGGATCGACGACGGCACCGCGGAGACGCTCATGGAGTTTCAGCGGAGCGAGACGGAGGCGCGGCAAGCCATCGCCACCGAGTATCTCGCTCGATTTCGCCCGTCGCAGCATCCCTCGGCGTTCCATCTTTGGCTTCCGTTACCGGAACAATGGCGCTCCGGGTCGTTCGTGACCGCGCTGCGCGATCGTGGCGTCATGGTGGCCGCGTCGGAAGCTTTCGTCGTCGGCGACGCGCCGGTTCCACGTGCGGTGCGACTTTGCGTCACAGGGCCGGCGACACACGAGCAACTACGCCACGCCCTCGCGATCGTCCGCAGCACGCTGGAGGGCGCACCCGAGGTCGGAATGGGCACGATTTAGAGCGCGGTCGCGCTCCTTATTCTGTTAGTGATCCGCGTGCATCGACGGCAACGTCATTCGCGAGGAGCGGACACTTGAAGATTCTCGAAAAAGCTTTGCTGGGCTCGGCCGTAGTGGCCACCCTACTGGTCACGATGACCGGCACCGCGCTCGCGGACTACAGAAACCACTGGGGCGATCACCCCGAGCAGGTCACGCTGAGCGGGCAGCTCGAGTACGGCGCCTGGACGGGTGACGGGGATACGAACGCCTACGGCTTCGGCATCGGCTTCCGCGGCGGGTACACGTTCGACATGGGCCTCTACCTCGGTGGCGACTTCGACTACTTCTTCGGGGAAGACAATGGCGGCAGCGTCGCGGGAATCGCGGGCGCTTCGACGCACGTAAACGTGTGGAACGTCATGGGCGAGATCGGTTACGACTTCTGGATCTATCGCCATGGCATCCTCAGGCCGAAGCTCGGGCTCGGCGTGGGCGTCGGTCACGGGTCGGCGTGCGTCAGCGTCAACATTCTCAACGTCGGCGGCGCGTGTGACAGTAACTCCCAGAGCGGGTTCGCGATCGCGCCGGGCGTGCAGTTCCTGCACTTCTTCTCCAACGTCTATTTCACGGGGGAGCTCCGGTACCAGACCATCTCGATCGACGGACCCGATCCCTCGGCGTTCATCTTCGCCGCGGGCGTGGGCGTCGCGCTCTGAACGCCTGAGCGACTCTGTCGCTCTAGCGTCAGAGAACCGCGGTCGCGCCGCTTCGTAGCTCCTTCACCTTGACGGCGATGAGCTCGGCGGCGCGATCGACCTGCGCGTCCGTCGTGAAGCGACCGATGCCGAACCTCAGGGACGACCGCGCGCGCTCGTCGCTCTCCCCCATGGCGCGGAGGACGTAGCTCGGCTCGAGACTCGCGCTGGTGCACGCCGAGCCGCTCGAGATCGCGAGCTCGGGGAGCGCGCCGATGAGCGTGTCACTCGGGACGCCCGCGATGGAGACGTTGAGGTTCCCCGCGAGCCGTCGCTCGGGATCGCCGTTCAGGGTGACGCCCTCGATCTTCGCTTCGAGGGCCGCGTGCAGGCGATCGCGCAGGTGGCGGATCCGCTCCGTCTCGGCGCGTGACTCGACGGCAAGGAGCTCGCACGCCTTGCTGAGGCCGACGATGCCGGGAACGTTCAGCGTCCCCGAGCGGAGGCCGCGCTCGTGTCCCCCGCCGTCCGTCTGCGCGATGACGCGGACGCGCGGACCGCGACTCCGGACGTAGAGCGCACCGACACCCTTCGGGCCGTAGATCTTGTGGGCGCTCATCGACAGTAGATCGATGCCCATCCGATCGACGTCGATCGAGACGCGCCCGATCGCCTGCGCGGCGTCGGTGTGAAAATATACGCTGCGCTCCCGCGTGATGCGGCCGATCTCGGCGAGGGGCTGGAGCGTACCGACCTCGTTGTTGGCGGCCATGACGCTGACGAGCGCGGTGCGCGCGTTCATCGCCGCGGCGATGCGCGCCGGATCCACGATGCCGTTCCGCTCGACGGGAACGACGGTGACCTCGTACCCGTAGTGTTCGAGGTGGCGCAGCGGGTCGAGCACGGCGTGGTGCTCGATCGCCGTGGTGACGACGTGGCTCCCGGGCGCCGCGGCTTCCATCACGCCGCGGAGGGCGAGGTTATTGCTCTCGGTCGCGCCGGACGTGAAGACGATCTCCTTCGGCGACCAGGCGCCGATCGCCGCAGCGACGACCTCGCGCGCGAGCTCCACTGCCGCCTCTGCGGACCAGCCGTAGGCGTGCGTCCGGCTCGCGGCGTTGCCGAACTTGTCCGAGAAGTACGGCAGCATCGCCTCGAGTACCCGCGGGTCGACCGGCGTCGTCGCATGCGCGTCGAGGTAGATCGGCCGGTTCACGTTCCGTCCCCCTTGCTGCAAGACATGGCGGATCTATACCCCCCCGGACGGGGTGGCGCCCGAAACACGAATCTGCAAAGACTCGGAGCACCGTGTCCAACGACGACCCGATCGACTTTTCTCACGCCTGCAAACACATCACGAAGGAGACGCCGAAGGCGATCCACCGTCCCCCGCCCGGTTGCGAGGATTGCCTCAAGATTGGCGGGCACTGGGTGCACCTCCGCGTCTGCCTGACGTGCGGCCACGTCGGTTGCTGCGATTCCTCGCCGAACCGTCATGCAACGGCGCACAACAAGCACACGCACCACCCCGTCGTCGCCTCCGGCGAGGTCGGCGAGACGTGGGCGTACTGCTACGCAGACGACAAGTTCCTGTCCGAGGGTTGACGGACAGCATGGCGAGCCTCGTCCCCACCGTCGCGGACATCGAGAAACGCGGCGCCCAGCTCTGGCCCGTCCTCGACGACCGTCAGATCGCGCGGCTCGCCCGCTTCGGCGCCGAAGAGAAGCTCCCAGCCGGCACCATCCTGTGGGACGAGGGGCAGGTCGGAGTCCCCTTCTTCGTCATCCTGGAGGGTGAGGTCGAAGTCGTGCACCCCCGCGGCGTGCTCGAGGAGCCGATCACCGTCCACACGCCTGGCCAGTTCAGCGGCGAGGTCACGCTCCTCACGATGGGGCGCGCGCTCGTCCGCGGGCGCGCGAAGACCGACGTGCGCGTCCTTCGCCTCGCCCCTGCCGGGCTCCAGAACGTCATCCAGACCGATTCGGAGCTCAGCGAGATCTTCATGCGCGCGTTCATCCTGCGCCGCGTGGGGCTCATCCTCGGGCATCAGGGGGACGCCGTCGTGCTCGGGTCGCAGCACTCCGCGCAGACGCTCCGATTGCAGGCGTTCCTGACGCGCAACGGGCACCCCTATCGATACGTAGACGTCGAGCGCGAACCCGACGTGCAGTCGATGCTCGACGAGTTTCACGTCACCGTGACGGACATCCCGGTCCTCATCTGCCGCGGCGACAAGGTCCTCAAGAATCCGAGCAACGTCGAGGTCGCCGATTGCCTCGGCTTCAACCCGACGATGGACGACGCCGCCGTGCACGACGTCGTCATCGTCGGTGCCGGGCCGGCAGGGCTCGCCGCAGCGGTGTACGCCGCGTCGGAAGGGCTCGACGCCCTCGTCGTCGAGGCCATGGCGCCCGGGGGTCAAGCCGGGTCGAGCTCGAAGATCGAGAACTATCTCGGCTTCCCGACGGGGATCTCCGGGCAAGCGCTCGCGCACCGCGCGTTGAACCAGGCGGAAAAATTCGGGGCGCGCTTCGCCGTCGCGCGCACCGCGGTATCGCTCGACTGCACCGGCGTGCCCTACGTCGTCCAGATCGAGGGCGGGCAGAACGTACGTGCGCGCGCCGTCGTCATCGCGTCGGGCGCCGAGTACCGCAAACTCGAGATCCCCGACCGTGAGCGCTTCGAGGGCGTCGGGGTCTATTACGGCGCGACGTTCATCGAGGCCCAGCGCTGCGGGTCGGACGAAGTCATCGTCGTCGGCGGAGGCAACTCCGCCGGTCAAGCCGCGATGTTCCTCTCGCAGACCGCGCGCCATGTCCACGTGCTCATCCGCGGGGAAAATCTCGCGGCGAGCATGTCGCGATATCTCATCCGCCGCATCGAGGAGTCGTCCAACGTGACGTTGCGAACGCGCACGCGCCTGGTCGCCTTTGAAGGCAACGACGCGCTCGAGAGCGTCACCTGGCTAGACGAGCGCACCGGGGAGCGCGAGACGCGACCCATCCGTCACGTCTTCACCATGGCCGGAGCCGATCCCAACACGTCGTGGCTCCAGGGTTGCCTCCGCCTGGACGAAAAAGGCTTCGTCCTGACCGGCACCGATCTGAAAAAGAGCGAAGGCGGCCCCGGGGCCCCGCGAGCGCCCCTGCAATTCGAAACGAGCCTCCGCAACGTCTTCGCCGTCGGAGACGCTCGCGCCGGAAGCGTGAAGCGCGTCGCGGCCAGTGTCGGGGAAGGCTCCGCCTGCGTGCAGCTCATTCACAAGGCGCTCGCCGGCTAATACCGCTTCGGACAGCGCCGCGCGCCGACGGACAGCGCCGCTCGAAAGCTCAGCGCCCGATGGAGCCCATGAACGACTCCGGATAGCGCAAGCCGGCTGCGACGCCCTTCGGCGCGACCGCGTCGATCGCGCGGAGCTCGTCGGGCGTCAGCGTGATGTCCGCGGCGCGCGCGTTCTCTTCCAGGTATTTCTGCCGCTTCGTGCCGGGGATCGGCACGATGTCGTCGCCCTGCGCGAGCACCCACGCGAGCGCCAGGATGGCCGGCGTCGTCCCCTTTTTCTTCGCGAGCTCTTCGACGCGCGTCACCAGGTCGAGGTTCTTCTGGAAATTGTCGCCCTGGAAGCGTGGCGAGTGACGCCGGTAGTCGTCCGCGGCGAGATCGTCGAAGCGCTTGATCGCGCCGGTGAGAAAGCCACGCCCGAGCGGACTGTACGCGACGAACCCGATACCGAGCTCGCGACACGCGGCGAGCGTCCCGTCCTCTGGATCGCGCGTCCAGAGCGAGTACTCCGTCTGGAGCGCGGCGATGGGGTGCACCCTGCACGCGCGACGCATCGTCTCGATGCCCGCTTCCGACAGACCGAGGAAGCGCACCTTGCCCTCCTCGACGAGCCGCTTCATTTCGCCGATGGTGTCCTCGATCGGCGTTTCTGGATCGACGCGGTGAAGATAGTAGAGGTCGATGGTGTCGACGCCGAGCCGCTTCAAGCTCCCCTCACAGGAGCTCCGCACGTACTCCGGCCGTCCATTGATCCCGCGCTTCGCCGGATCGTTCGGATCGCGCACGATCCCGAACTTCGTTGCGAGCACGACCTGGTCGCGCCGCCCCTTCAAGAACCGCCCCACGAGCTCCTCGTTCGTATGCGGCCCGTAGGCATCCGACGTATCGAAAAAGTCGATCCCCAGCGCGAGCGCCCGCTCCAGCGTCCGGACCGACTCCGCCTCGTCGCGCCCCCCGTAGAAGTCGCTCATCCCCATGCACCCCAGCCCCATCTCCGAAACCGTGAGCCCGCCATTGCCGAGGGCGCGTCGCTTCATGGCGGATGCGTAAAGCCGGCGACGAGTGACGGCCAGACGGGGCGCGACGAGAATGCGACGTTCGACCGGCATGAGGGAGCGACGTCCGCGTCATCGGGGTCGTTCAACTTGAACGAATCGAGGCAGCCGGGAGCCCTCGGTCGTTCAACTTGAACGAATCGAGGCAGCCGGGAGCCCTCGGCCGTTCAACTTGAACGAATCGGAGCAGCCGGGAGCCGTCAGCCGTTCGACTTGAACGAATCGGAGCAGCCGGCTGCCTTTGGCCGTTCGACTTGAACGAATCGGGGCAGTCGGCTGCCTTTGGCCGTTCAACTTGAACGACGGCTGGACGGAGCAGCGGAGCGCCGGCCAGGGCGCATCCCGAGACGCTCTTGAGGACGCCGAAGTGCTTGTTCCGGGCGGCGCGGGCCGGCGTCGCAGAAAAAAACCGCCGACCAGCGGCTAACGCCGCGAAAGTCTTTGACAGCTCCGACCCCCTGACTATGTTCCGCGTGCGCGGTGGAGCAGCCTGGTAGCTCGTCGGGCTCATAACCCGAAGGTCGGAGGTTCAAATCCTCCCCGCGCAACTAAGCTTGAGCCCCGCAACGGGGCCCTTCGCCATTTCGGGATCGGATTACTGTCTCGCCGGCAGCTTCGCTGCCGGGGCTCCCCGCGCCTCGGTTCTCAGTGGACGGTGCGGCGGTGGCGACGGGGTCGATCCGGAGCGCCAGTCGCTACGCTGATTTCGGTGGCCGTTGACGCCAGGTTGCCGTGACCATTGTCGGGAGCGGGTTCGTGCTGTCGCGTGACGACCCGTGATGCTGCGACGCGCTTCTCGACGAACGGGGCCGCGGGACAAGCTGCTCGCCATCGCGGACGGCCACGGGCTCAGCCGCAGCCTTCGGCGGCGAGCAGCTCGACGAGCTCATCCGGAGCAGACGTGATCTTCGTCTCGTACTTGGCGGCGAGCCCCGATACTTTCGCCAGATGTGCCCAGGATTTCTCCGTGGCAACGACGTTGGCATACGGAAGTGCGGTGTCTAAGAAGGCGAAGTCCTTGGTGTCGTTGACGTCTGGCGCATGGTCCCGATTCTTGTCGCGCTCGGCTAGGAGGGTCATGCCGCAATCCTGGCTGGGCACGGCCCTGAAGAAGGTGACGAAGTGGTCGTCCTGCCGCAGCCACGTGTTGAAGATCACGGCGTCTATCGTCAGCTCACTGAGGACCCCGGCGAGTACCGCTTCGACGTTGCCGCGCTCCATTAGATTCCAGAGCTCGGACCGAGTCTGCTCGGCGACGGTCATGCCCGCGCACTCACGTTTGATCTTGGTGAACACCTCGACACCCGCACGGTCCAGCTCTCTTCCCTCCGAAGCGAGCGCAGGGTCGAAACCATGGTGTAGCATTTGCGCGGACAGCTCCGGGTCTCGTAGGACCTCGTCGTAGAGGCGCTGGCTCAGCGGGTCAGGCATCACGGCGCGCTTTGAGACCCCGGCTGCTGCCTGCATCCCGCCGTTCACAAGGCGCGTCCGAAAGGTCCGGGGCTCCTCCTGCCGATACTGGGTCAACACGGCTCGTCGAAGCTCAGCCCGAAGAACAAGATCGCCTCCCCACATCGAGCAGTTCCCGGACAGCGTCACCATGAACCGGGCGAGCCGCTCACGTCGCCCTGGGTCAGCGACTTCACCAACCTCGAGAAACGGAGTCGGGAGCACAGGCACCAGCAACTTCCCCCTGGACGTTGCGTCGATGATCGCTGCAAGCGCGGGGCCGAATCGAAGCCCCTCCGGACGACCATGATGGGCCTGGGCGAGGCCGATCCAGAAATTGGTGTCGAGGCAGAGCACCTTCGGGAAGTCGGTCTTCGCGGCAGGGAGTGCCGCACCCGGCGTCACCACACCGTCGCTGACTCGCGCCGACGCTCGGGCCATGATATCGGCGAGGACGGAGGGGCTGATCTGGTCAAGGATGCCCTTGGGCGTCATTGAGGCTGATTCTAGCTCGAACTGCGCGCGAGGCGCCCTGCCCCAGGGATACACGGCACTACTTCTTTGGGCATGAAGACGCTCAGCCGCGTCTACTGCGAGCGCTGCGGAACGTCCGTCGACAATTGGCACGTAGGCGATCTGACGTTGCCACGACGCTCAGAGGCTGTGTGATGTCGCCCGAGGACGCTCGTCACGCTTCGGCGCCGGCGCTGAACGCCATAGCCGGCAATCGCCGCGAGGCTGCTCGTGGCGGTACTGTCCAGCGAGCGAATCGCCGCCGCGCAACTGCGGTGAGGACGATGCAGGCCCCGGGAACCCGGGGCTTTTTCGTCGGCGATGGTTCGTGCGCGAAGCCGCTGCGGAGCGCGCCCGCGACGACAAGCGCTCCAACGCAATCACCCCGTCGACGCTCGCCGAAAAATCTCCGCCCGATGGAACTCGAGGAAGCGCTCCTGCTCGGGGTTGAACCTGCCAACCTGCGGGGGCCGATCCGGGTCGATGCCCAGCTTGATGAGGCTCTTCTCCTCGGCGACTGGAGAGATGAGGAGACGATCGTCTTCGAACGAGATGAAGCCGCGATCGAAAAGGAAGTCGGCCTGCGGCGCAAGCATGAGGCCGTTGTTCTCGCTGAGCCGCTCCTCGTTGGAGGCGTGACGCCACGGCTTGATGTGGCTCGCGATGAGGTACACCGGGTTGGTCACTTTCGTTAGACGGCACGCCTGTTCGACCACCGCCACGCGGCGCCGGAACTCGCCCTGGCCACGGCGAGCCTTGACGAGGGCGTCTCGCTCGGTGATCGGCAGCGGAGCGCTTTCGAGCTCACCGAGTTGGTGACGCTCCCAGTTGTCGCGTTCCCGCTCTTCGACGGACGCAATGAGGACACCGCGCGGATCCTGGATCGGAAGCGGATTACCGGCGCTTTCGACAAGCTTCCAGAGGAGCTGACCGAGCGGGAGGGGGAGTGCGGCCAGGTAGACCGACTGGAGGCCGAGCCCATTCGCGGGGTTTAGAGGCGAGTACTTTTCGGGCAGCAGCCGGCGAATGCGCTCCCACGCGTCACGCGGCGCAATGGGGGTATCGAGGCGAACGTAGTCGACGTCCGCCCGGTAGCCGATCTGACTCCAGTTCCGACCGGCGCTGCCGAACTCCTCGGGCTTCGGAGCGTCGTAGCCGAACGAACGGATCTGTCCGTAGGCGCGGATCGCGCTCCGCCAGTACGAGAAGACCAGGTCGCCCGGGGCGACCTCCTTCATGTTCTCGTAGAACTGGTTCCGGGACTGGTTGCTGCGGCGCTTGGGGGACCAGAGATAGCCACCGCCGATCTCCTGTCGGTACGTCTGCTTCTGATTCACCCACCAGTACCGCACGCGACTGGCGATTCTACCGGAGGGGAGGCAATACGGCGCGTCCGGAATTCCGGCTCTTCGTCGAAAAGCGGGCCGCATGATCTGCTCGGGATTTGGCGGGCGTAGCTAAAAACTTGGGCGATGGTGATGAGCGCGCTGACTCATCGACGCCGCAGAATTGCGGTGGCTCTCTCTCGGACTTGTTCAACGAGACCAGGAGCTCGCCAGGATGAGTCAGCGCACGAGGATTCTCACACAGATCACGGGGTTCGTCGGATGGAAGGTGAAGGCCACACGCTGGGAGGGCACGGATCGACGACCGTTCACGCCGATCACTGGTTACAACGTCCCGCCGAGCGCCGTGCTGGTCATCGAGATGGCTCGTCGCTGGGCTCCGCGTTGCAGCCGGTGCACGGCTATCTGCGACGTTCTCCACGAGCGGGGCAAGGTCCGGCGGTGGGCCGATCTCTCCTGGGCCGGGCACCACGCAGTGCTGGAGTACGCTCCCGACCGAGTGAAGTGTCGCCACTGCGGCCATCGCGCCGTCGAGATGCTCGCGTGGGCGGACCCGAGACAGCGGCAGACTCGCCGGTTGCAGCAGCAGCTCGCGTTCGACGCGTTTTCGATGCCGCTGTCGCACGTGGCGACGAAGTACGGGTTGCCCTGGCACACCGTGCGGCGCGCCGAGCACGACGCGATCGCCCGGTGGGATCGGACGCGACCACCGGTGCCGCTTCGGTACGTCGGGCTCGACGAAAAGTGGCTCGGACGACGGCACCAGCGACCCGAAAAGTTCGTCACGATCGTGAGCAACATGGAGACCGGGGAGCCCATGTGGATTGGGTACGATCGCAATGCCGACACCGTGAAGCAGTGGCTGGCCACGCTCACCCCGGAGCAAAAGGCTCAGATCGTCGTCTTCGCGTCCGACATGCACGACCCGTTCAAGAAGGCCATTCGCGAGGACGCGGCCCTCGCGCACGTCGCCTACGCCCACGATCCGTTCCACGCGATGAAACGAGCGGGCGAGGCCATCTCGGAGCTGCGCCGCGAGATCTTCTTCCGTGCAGGACCGAAGATGCGCGGCATCGGGCGCGGCGCACGGTGGCTCGTCTTGCGGCCATGGCAACGACTCTCGGACGACGAGAAGGGGCAACTGCAGCGGCTTTTCCACCTGAGCAACGGCAAGCTCGCTCGTGCCTACCAGACCGTAGAGCAGCTGCGCGAGGCACTCAGGGCACCAGACGAACTCGCGCTCGCCGACATGCTCTGGCCGGTACTCCAGCGAACAGCCCGACGCAGCAATGTCCCCATGCGCAAGCTCCACGACTCGCTCATTGCTCACATGGACGGCATTCTCGCGCTCGCGCAGCATCGCCCTCCTACCGGGCGCATCGAAGCATTAAACGCCAACTGGGAGTCGCTCGTGCGGCGCGGTCGTGGCTACCGAGACCATCAGTATCTGCTCCGCAAGCTCCGCTTCGTCACCGCCAACCCCGTGCGCAATCGCGATGGCATCCTACGCTTCCTCGCGCTCGGCATCACGCCGCCAGTTGCGGAGGCAGCGTGACATACACACGACCGGCGTCCCGCCTGGACCTCGGGCTCTCGAGACGTCCAACCGATCTCGACCTGCGAGGTGGCGCGTGGCGCGCCGAGCATCGACGTCCCCTGGGAAATCACGCGGCCCGGGAATCGACGAACAGCCGGAATTCCCTGCGCGCTGAATCCAGGTTTCCCCTTCAGCGCGGCGGTGGCTGGCCACCAGCCCGCTCGCACTCGGCGCCGCGCACTTGCGGCGCGGTTCATGGAGCCGCTCCTGTTCGGGAGCGACCCGGTCGACCCTCACGATGAGCCAAGCTATCATTGACCGGTGTCCGGGCGCTTTGTTCCTCCACGTCATTCCGACGTCGCAGCCATGGTACGATCAAGGCCGTGGACGTGCGCTTCTACCGCGATGACGAAACCGGGGAGCCGCACATCCTCGGACATGGTGTGTCCGAGGTCGAGGTCCAACAAGTCCTCGAGAAGCCGGGCGAAGACCGCAGCGGACGCGACGGCTCAAGGGTGGCGATTGGGCAGACACGCGCGGGTCGATATCTGCGCGTCATCTACGTCCCGGATCCCATTCCCGACAGCGTGTTCGTCATCACCGCCTACGAGCTCCGAGGGAAGCCGCTAGCCGCGTACCGACGCAGGCGCAGAAAGAAGCTATTCCGATGACTCAGAAAGCATTTCCTCCGGGATGGGACGAAGCGCGAGTCCGAAAGGTTCTCGCTCACTACGAATCGCAATCCGAAGAGGAAGCGGTCGCCGAGGACGAAGCTGCCGCCGAGAGCACGGCGGACACGGTCATGACCGTACCGAAGCCATTGGTGCAGGCGGTTCGCGAGTTAATCGCAGAACACCAGAGAAAGACGGGGGGCAGCGGTTCCGGTTGAGCCTGCTCGACGCCCCAACTCCTCGCGCGTAAGGCGCGTGTCGGATTCCCGTTGACTCCATGTTGCCGTGCCGATCTGAAACCGTCTGACGTCGCGTGACGACCCGTGATGCTGCGATGCGACCAAATCCCGCGACTTGTCCGTGAGTTGTCAGTCTTTTCAGTGAGTTGTTAAGCGAGGCAAGATCCGTCGTTTTCGCACTCATAACCCGAAGGTCGAAGGTTCAAATCCTTCCCGCGCAACTGAATAAGGAACGACGTAACCCCTGGCGATGCCGGGGGTTTTCGTTTCTGGCCAGTGGAGCGCCGTGCTCGAGCCTGGACACTGATTCCATCGGAAGGTAGAGCACGCTCCAAGGCTTCACTGCTCGCCTTCGGCAGACACGGTGAAGAGTGCTCCTCCACCGGTGCTGGCGATGACCGCGCCCGGACGTCGATACCTGACGCCGAGCCAAGAAAGCCAGAGCAGCGGCAACACGCCGAAGACGATGAAGACGACGTCCCCTGGCAGGCGTAGCCACTCGAGGAATCGGTTCGTCGGATTCGTCAAGAAGCTCAGTTCTCGCGCCTCGAAGTAGCCGTGGTTCACAGACTCGTAGAGCTGCAAGAGGCCGAGCGGTAGCAGCGCGACGAACACCATCCAGGCAAGGCCGATGTTGAGAGACCAGAAGCAGAGCTTTGCCGCCCGCTCCGACCACCGCTCCTCCGGGATCAGGTACCGCAATCCGAAGAGCGAGAGTCCAGCCGCGAGCATCCCGTAGACGCCCATCATCGACGCATGCCCATGGTTGGCAGTGAGCGCCGTGCCGATCTCGTAATAAGAGACGATTGGAAGGTTGATCAAGAAGCCGAAGATGCCGGCGCCCACGAAGTTCCAGAAGCCGACGGCGACGAGGAACATCATCGCCCAGCGATGTGGGAACGGATGCGTCGCGCTAGCTTTCTGACCGCTACCGATGCGGAGGAAGCTCCATGCCTCGAGCGTCAGGAAGGTCAGCGGGATGACCTCAGCGGCGGAGAAGACGGCGCCGAGCGCCATGTGCTCGACGGGCTCGCCCGAGAAGTAAACGTGATGCATGGAGCCGATCACGCCACCTACCGAGTAGAGGATCACGTCGAGGTAGATCAAGCGGAGCGCGGTCTTCTCCTCGACAACGCCGAGGAGGACGAAGAAGTAGGCGACCATGATCGTCGTGAAGAGCTCGAGGAAGTCCTCGACCCACAGGTGCACGACCCAGAACCTCCAGAAGTCGGTGACCGTGAAGTTGCCGTTCGGGTGGGCGAGAAGCCCCACCGCATAGAACGCCGGGATGGCCAGCGCGGCGAAGAAGAAGAGCCACGGCATGTTGCCCATGTGCTCGCCGCGCAAACGCTTGCGAAGTCCACGGAACAGGATCGCCACCCAGCCGAACAGGCCGATCGAGAGCAGAACCTGCCACAGACGGCCGAGGTCGAGGTACTCGAACCCCTGGTTTCCGAGCCAGATGCTGGTCGTCCATCCGTGGATGCCGCAGAGCTCCCCGCCGAGGCTCCCCACGACGACGACCACGAGCGCGCCTAGAAGCCCGTACGCGAGCAGGTGCTGATTCCGCGGCTCGTGACCGGAGATGAGCGGAGCGAGGAAGATGCCGGCCGCGAGGAACGACGTCGACACCCACAGGATCGAGAGCTGGACGTGCCACGTGCGGGCGAGGTTGTACGGAAGCAGAGTAGCGAGGTCGACGCCGAAGAAGCTGGAGAGATCCGCGCGATAGTGCTGCGTCGCCCCCCCGACCATCACCTGCACGAGAAACAGGGCCGCCATCACGAGGAAGAACCAGGCGCAGGCGCGCTGTGCAGGCGTGAGCTCCACGTCACGCGGGCGCCTGAAGATCAACCCGGTCGGATCGCGCCGATGCCACCCGAGAAAATCCCATCGTCCAAACGCGGCGAACAGCAAGCCGGACCCGCCGAGCAGCGCGGCGAGGGAGATCATGCTGTAGACGAGCGCGGCGGCGGTCGGTTGATTGCGTACGAGCGGCTCCGCGGGCCAGTTGTTCGTGTACGAGTAGTTCTTGCCGGGTCGCTCCGCGGACGCGACCCATGCCGTCCAGGCGAAAAAGCTCGTGAGCGCATGCATGTCCGCCGGCCCGGCCAGGCCCTTCACGCTGACGCCGGTCTCCGTGGGGGGCTTACCGAAAAACTCCACGTAGTGTTGCTCGACGTGCGCGAACGCGCGCGCCTGGGCAGCGGAAAAGCGCAGAGTGCCTGATACCGCCTCGTAGCGGTTGGTTTTGAAGTCGGAGACGACGCGCGCCGCCACGTTGCGCTCACCCGCGCGCTCGTACGTCTCGGTAACGCTCACCGCGGAACGGCGCAGGTAGTCGGCGGTGAAGTCCGGGCCGAGATAGGCGCCGTGACCGAACACGGAGCCGAACTCCATCAGCCCCGTGCGCAAGAAGATGCGCTGCCCCTGCCTGATGTCCTCGCCCGAGAACACGACGGTGCCGTCTGCCGCGAGGACGACTGCCGGGATCGGCGGGCCCGCGACGTACGTCCGATATGCGAGGAGGCCCAGGACGAAGAAGCCTGAGAGAACGACGAGGGCGGCCCATTGGATCCACGCCTTCGAGACGAGGAGCTCTGGGCTGGAGCTCGCTGCAGGTTGCCGTGGAAGCATGGGCCCGTCGTATCAGATATGCGTAGAATAGGGCCTCGTGAAGCGACACTCGAGCCTCGCCTCGCTCTCGCGCGATCATCATCACGCGCTCGCCCTTGCGCGCGACGCGCGCCGGTTTTTGCCCGAACACGGTCAGGACAGGCCGACGTTCATCGCCGAGCTGAGGCGTCGCTTCGACGCAGAGCTCGCCCCGCACTTCGCGCTCGAGGAGCGCGAGCTCGTGAGGCGCAGCGTCGCGAGCGGTGAACCACTCGCATCGCTGGCGGCTCGGGTCGTCGCCGACCACGACGCGCTACGCGCGTTCGTGGCGTCGTTCGAGCCACCCTTGCTCACGTCACAATGCGAGTCGTTCGGCGCCCGACTCGAAGAGCACGTACACTTCGAGGAACACGAGTGGTTTCCTGCACTCGAGGAACACCTCGGAAGCGATGCGCTCGCGCGCTTGGCGGATGCGCTCCGCCCCGCGCCGCCATCTCCGATCGTGGGTTTCCGGCAGGACGACGACGGGGCCTTCGTCGCCGAGCTCGCGTGTGGACACGCACAACACGTTCGGCACCGGCCGCCATTCGAAAGTAGACCATGGGTCACGAGCGAAGCGGGCCGGCGTGCGTTCGTGGGGACCGCGCTTCCGTGTCCGCTCTGTCGGATGCCGAAGCTGCCCGCGGACGTCGCTCCTTACAAGAATACGGCGGTCTTCGACGCGGACTCCGTTCCCGCGGGGCTGAAGCGCACCCACGCGCTCAAGCCAGACACATGGGGTGAGATCGTCGTCGAGCAAGGCCACGTTCTCTACGTCCTCGAAGACGAGGGAGACAGGGGAGTCATGCTCCGTCCCGGCGTCATCGGTGTGATCGCGCCTGGCCGTCCGCACCACGTCGAACTCCACGACGACGCGCGGTTCTTCGTCCGCTTCTCGAAGCACAGCTCGTTGCCAGGAGCCCGAGGAGGTTCTTGAGGTAAGCAGGTCGGCGAGATTTTCTGACGCGACCTACGCGAGTTCCCCTACCCTCTCGCGCCCAGCGTGACGAGCACCTCGTCCAGTTGCCCGAACGTCTCGCCCATTCCGTCGTAGGCCCCGGAGGCCAGGGCCGCATCGCGAACTTCTTTCGAGCGATAGAGCTCGTGCAGCACCAGCAGCGTCTTGTCGCCTTGTTCCTCGAGGGTCACCGTCGTGACGGCGCCATCTTCGCCACTCTCCTCATTCGTCCAGACGATTCGCGAGTGCGGTGTCACCTCGATGTACTTGCCGAAGAACGCCATCGTCTTCGTGCCATCGACGTCGAACACGAGACGGTAGCCGCCTCCAGCACGGATATCCGCTTCGTAGGAGAGCAGGGTCAGCGGCATCGACTTCGGTACCCACCAACGCTTGAAGAGCGCGGGCGTGGTCCATGCCTGAAAGACGATGCGTGCCGGAGCGTCGAAGGTTCGCGTGACGACGACCTCGCGCTCGGACTTCGGTTCCACCGTCGTGCGGTTCTTCGTGGGCTCACTGTCTTTTCTTGCGTCCATCGATGTTCTCCTTCCGTTTCAGTTCCTCGATAACCTTGTCCAGCTCGTCGAAGCGTGCGGCCCAGAGCTGGCGGTACCCTTCGATCCATGCCGTCTCTGCCTCAAGTCGGCCGGGGCCGATCTTGCAGGTGCGCACGCGCCCAACCTTCTCCGTGGCGACGAGCCCGGCTCGCTCCAGGACGCCGACGTGCTTCTTCATGCCCGTGAGGGTCATGTGGAACTTGTCGGCAAGCTCCGTGATCGAAGCGTCTGCGCGTCCGAGCTGCTCCAGAACGCCGCGCCTGGTCGCGTCCGAGAGAGCGGCGAAGGAGGCGTCGAGGCGGGCGCCCGAATGCTGAACCATGTGGTTCAGTTTCTAGCGCACCGATTCGCCGTCTGCAAGGTGAGATCGACCGCGCGCGCCTGTCGTCGCTCTGGGAGCGAAGGGAGCACCGGAGGAGCCAGCGCGGCACCGCCGGATGCTGCAATCGCAGGGAGAGCGCCGGCTTCCGGCTCGTTGGCCACCCTGTCCACTATTGGGCAGCGGGGGCGAGTTTGAGCACGACGTGGACACCCCATTGTGCAGCACCGATACCAATATCTGCTGCGATACAGGCATGCCGACGCTCCTGACTTGAGCGGCAGTTCATGTTCCGCGCTGGAGGTATTGATGAGGCGCTCCCGGCACGGCTCTCGCAAGGACTCCCGCCGATGACGAATCGAGCTGCGAGGGCCAGCAATTGGAGCCGCCCATGAACGCCATAGAAGTCGAACGGAAAACCTACGAGATGCCACCGCGAGACGGAGTCAGCATCGCGCATTTTCTCACCGTCGGGGATATCGAGCGATCGCTTCGCTTCTATGAAACGGTCTTCGGCGCCCGCATTCTGAGCAAGGGGGACGTGAGCGGCGCGCCCGGATACCTTCAGCTCGCGAATACCTGGCTCATTGTCAACGTCGGGGGCGGCCCGACTCCCGACAAGCCTTCCGTAACATTAGCCGTCCTCGGTGACACGAATATGATCAGCAGCTTCATGAACATTCGTGTCGCGAACATTCATGCTTGCTACGAACTATGGCGGAGTCGAGGGGCCGAGTTCATCACGGAGCCGAAGGACAAATACGGCGAGACGCGTTGCTATATCCGAGATCCCGATGGCTACATTATCGAGGTCGGACAGAGCAAGCCCGAGTTTGCATACGGTTGACAGCAGACAGACAAAAAGGAGTTTCTTCCATGGCAAAAGTACTTTTCATAGTCAGCGGAGCGACGTACTGGGTGATGAAGGACGGGACGAGGTACGCGACCGGTTACTGGGCCGAGGAGTTCGCAAGGCCATATGAGATCATCAGCGGCGCCGGCCATGAGGTCGTCGTTGGGACGCCCAACGGCGTGACTCCGAACGTCGACATGATGAGCCTCCGCCCCTCGATGGCGGGCGGGGTGGACGGCGCCCTCGAACTGGAGGCCATCATCCGATCCGCAGAGGCGATGCGGCGGCCACTCAAGCTGTCGGACGTCCGTCTCGAGGACTACGACGCGGTTTATTTGCCCGGTGGCCACGGCCCGATGTCGGACCTGGCGTTCGACGCGGACGTGGGGCGGCTGCTGACCGCGCAGCTCGCCTCTGGCAACCCTCTATTCATCGTTTGCCATGGTCCTGCCGCGATGCTGTCCACCAGGATCCATGGGGTGTCGCCTTTCAAGGGCTACCGGGTCACGGGCTTCACCAACAAGGAAGAGGAGGCCGTCGGGGTGGCCCCGATGGCGACATGGCTGCTCGAGACCGACCTCAGGGAGAAGGTCGGGGTCGACTTCAGCTCCGGCGAGATCTGGAAGCCGTACATGGTCGAGGACCGAAATCTGGTCACTGGGCAGAACCCCGCCTCGGCTGCGGTTCTGGCAAAGCGAATGCTGGAGATCCTCGCTGAGCGCGCGTCGCGGAGGCCACGCCGAGCAGCGGGTGCTGCGGCCCAGTCGCTCTAAGACTTTGTGGCTCGTGCGCGCCCTCGCATGCGGAGCCACCTTGCCGGTTTCCGGTGACGCGGCGACACTTGCGCGTGGCCAAAGTCGACGAGCGGAGTGCTCCCGTGGATCCGCCGGCTGCACGTCCAACGGTGTTGCGCCCGCGTCGCTTGATTGGCAGGGAAAGCGAGATCCGCGATGTGACCGACAGCATCGCCTCGGCGCCAGTGACGACACTCACCGGGCCCGGCGGGGTGGCTGGAACTGCCGCAATCGGGTGGTCAGTCCTACTCGGACGCACTCGCCCGTTGGCTGACCGACCGCGATGTCTTGCTCGTCATCGACAACTGCGAGCACGTCCTCTCGGCGGTCGCCGATCTCGTCGACGCATTGACGGCGCGCCTTCCTCGGCTTCGAGTTCTCGCGACGAGCCGAGAGCCTCTCTGGATCGAGGGTGAAGCCACGTTCCGACTCGCGCCGCTCTCCGCCGAGCCGGCCGTGCAGCTGTTTCGAGAGCGCGCCGGCGTGCGGTCTCATGGCGCGCTCGACACCGAGAGCGCCATGCGCGCATGTGCAGAGATCTGTCGGCGGGTCGACGGTCTCCCGCTCGCGATCGAGCTCGCAGCGGCGCGCGTGGCCGGTCTCGCTCCGGACGACATCGCGTTGCACCTCGACGACCTCTTCAACTTGCTTCCCCCAGCTCACCGCCGCCGGTGAAATCGACGCCGTCCGTGAACGGCATGCTCGGTTCTACCTCGAGGTGGCGCTGAGGGCCTGCGCCGGCCTCACCGGGGGGCCGGAGAGGCTGCACCTCGACCTCATCGCACGCATCGAAGACCACATGCGCGCCGCGCTCGATTGCCTCGTTCGGATCGAGCCGCTGTCGGCCCTCTCGCTCTCCGCCAGCCTCACGAACTTCTGGTGGGTACGAGGCAGGCTTCGTGAAGGAATCGGATGGCTCGAGCGAGCGCTTGCGGCCACGACCGATGCTCCACCAGAGCTACGTGCGGCAGCGTGGTTTGGCCATGCCTTCCTCGTCGCGCACGACACCGACGATTGGTCCGCTGCCGCCAGCTCGATCGACGTCGGGACCGCTCTCCTCGCCGACGTGAGCGAACCGCCGGTGATCCTCGGAATGCTGATGTGTCTGCGGGGGGAGTGTGACGTTTTCACCGGAGATGCAGAAACCGGCGTGCGTCGCACGGAAGCGGGGCTCGCGATCGTTCGTCGTCATCCGGTTCTCGATCGAGGTCGAGCGCCTGCTGGACGCGGGGATCGTCGTCGTCATGCAGGGACACTACGTCGCCAAGGGCAAGGCGACGGGCAAGAGCGTGCGCGCGTAGCTCGCATGGTGCCGAAGGGCGCCAAGCGGCGCCCGATGCCACGAGCACGACGCGGACCTTGGAGAGAACGTCTTGCAGCGGCGACGCACTGGCGAGAGCTCGCCGCGTCGGAGCCAATCGTACCGATCATGCGCGAACGCTCCGCGAAATCTCTGCCGTCGCGACCCGTCGTGCGCGCCGGATACGCTCGAGTCCCTCGGTGCGAGTCACCGGGGGCGAGTAACGGAGCTCTTGCTTGGCGCGGGCGTTCGAGACCCGGAGCGTGTGGCCCACCAACCTGACGTTCTCCAGCGTGAGGGGTGGGGTCTTTCCCGGGCGGAACACCGAGAAGCCGAAACCGATCAATCGCCCCAGCAGCGCGGCGACCCAGTAGGGGACCGCGCGCCCGATTGCCGGATTGCCGGCAGCAATCATGAGCGCGGTGAAGAAGGACTTCATCGTCGAGGTCTCGTCGTCGGTCACGAAGTACGGCTGGCCGCCGCTCCCATGCTCGAGGCTCTGCACCACGGCGCTGGCCAGGTTATCCACGTGACAGACGTCGTACGAAAACTCTCCGCCGCCGATCCAGGCGAACAGACCCTGGCGGAATGTGACTCCAAGGCGGTCGATGAGCGGTGCATCTTCGCTCCAGATGAGGGGGGGCCGCAGCGCCAGCGTGACCATCGACTGCCCATTGGCCTCGAGCACGAGCCGCTCCGCGATGCCTTTGGTCGCACTGTACGCCATCGATCGATGAAATTTCACCGGGAGTGACTCATCGCCCTCGGTGGGATGGTCTGCGTCGATGACCACCGATGCCGCGCTGACATAGATGAACCTCTTCACGCCCGCGCGCTTGGCGGCGGCGAGGACGAGGCGCGTCCCCTCGACGTTCGTTTTCTCGTGGTCCGCATAGCGCGCCGCACTGGTGAGCGAACCTGCAGCGTGAACGACGACGGTTGTGCCCTGTACGCCGATTTCCAGCGACCGGGCGTCGAGCAGGTCCCCTTGCACCGGCTCAGCCCCTAGCGCCGACAAGCCGCGCTGGCTCGCATCGCTGCGAGCCAGCGCTCGCACGCGATGGCCATTGGCGACGAGCGCCCGGACGATGGCGGCACCGACGAAACTACTCCCGCCGGTCACGAATACATGTTCACCCATTGTCGTCTCCTCTCGAGGCATCGATGCTCGACAAGGGCCGATATAGCGCCGCTATACCGGATGTCTATAGCGGCGCTATAGACATCGAAAAATGGCGTCCAGAACGCGCGTGCGAACCGCCGCTGACCTGCCGGAAGGCTCCGGGCTCGCCAGGGCCGCCACCACCAGGCCCTGCACGACGCTCCAGAGCATGGCAGTGGCTTCCCGCGCCGACACGTGCAGCACCTTGGCTCTGGACGCGCGAGCGACCCTCTCCTGGAGAAGCTCGAAGCCGGGGCGGAAGATCGCCGGTTCCTCGAGGCCGAGTCCCATCACGGCGCTCGTCACGTTCTTGTGAACGTCCACGAAATCGAGCACCTGCTCGCAGCCTGCTCTCAGGTCGAACAAAGGGTCCTCGGTGACCTCGAGCTCTTTCTTCTTCGACGTGAACTTCTGCATCGCGAGCACGTATACGGCGCGGACCAGCACTTCCCTGCTCTTGAAGTGGTAGTACAGCGTGGGCATCGTGACGCCCACGGCTTCGCACACGCGCCGCGTGGTGAGCGCCGCTGCCCCCTCCTTCGAGAGGATGGCGTAGGCCACGTCGAGTATCCGTGTCTTCATGTCCGCCATTGCCGGAACGCCTTCCACATCTGTCGCGGCGAAGCATAGCGGCGCTATACGCGAAGTCCATGACGTGCCGCGGTGCGTCCGTGACGGGCTCGGAAGCCTGGGTCACCTTTCGGGCGAGGACGCCATGAACGACTCGAGTCATTACTTCCACGCACAAGCGTGCAACAACGCGTGGTCCAACTTGCGGCTCCTGCGAGCGTGCTTCCTCGCTGAGGAGGCACCACTGCGGGTCGAAGAGCTTGCAGCGCTCGGCCTGCGCGAGGCCGATATCTGGCCCTTCTCAAGCGACGCCAGCACCCGGCGGAATCGAAAATGCGAACGTGGCACCCGCGGCGTCGTTCGACTCGGCCCACAGGCGGCCCTGGTGTCGCTCGATGATAGAGCGGCTCACGGCCAACCCGATACCCATACCCCCGTTCTTCGTCGTGTAAAAAGGCTCGAATATCTCACTCATATTCGGCTCTTTGAAACCAGTTCCAGCATCCCGCACGCTCAGGCACACGTAACCATTGCCCTCGCGCCCTGTCCTGATGAGGATATCTCTCGGGCGGTCGTGAACGGTATCCATCGCTTCCGAAGCGTTGTGGATCAAGTTCAATATTACCTGCTGGAGCTGAACGCGGTCTCCGTTGACCAGCTCGAGCTCTTCCGCGAATTCACACTTCAGGACGACTCCGCTTCTCTGCAGATCGCTCAAGGTCAGCGCGATCACTTCGCGCACCGCCTCGTGCAAATCCATCGGCTCCGGCGCAAATTCCTTGCTGCTGAAGAGGGCTCGTAGTCGCGTGATTACATCCGACGCGCGCTTGCCGTCTCGAAGCGTCCGGCGCGCCGTTTCCTTGGCACCTTCGACGTCGGGAGGATCGCTCTGCAGCATCCGCAGACACGTGCCCGCGTTGGTAATGATGCCCGACAGGGGTTGGTTGACCTCATGCGCGATCGAAGCCGCCAGCACGCCCATCGTGGTCGCACGGGTTACCTGCGCGAGCTCCGTCTGGGCACGATGAAGTGCCTCTTCGGCGCGCTTCCGTTCGGTGAGATCGAGCACGAACGCGACGCCATCGCTGCCGTTTTCCTCGAAAATCGCGCCACCGACGAGCACCGACACGCGACTGCCGTCTCTACGAAAATACTCTTTCTCGAAGGGGACGAACTTCCCCGTGGCCTTGATCTCCGCAAGAGCACGAGTGTCGCGGTCGCGCCACTCCGCGGGCGTCAGGTCGGTCCAGCGTACCCGGCTGGACACGAAATCTTCACGGCTGTAGCCCGCCAGAAGAAGGAAAGCATCATTGGCTTCGACGAGCTGGCCGTCCGTGTTCCATATGGTGATCCCCAGAATGTTGGACTCCACAAGTCGCCGGATCTTCGTCTCGCGTTCCGCCAGCTCGCCATAAAGGCGGGTGTTTTCCAGTGAGATCGCCGCTGCCGAGGCGACCATCCCAAGAACAGCCACCCGGGCCGGCGTGAAGACATGAGAAGCCAGATTGTTCTCGAGGTAGAGGATCCCAATCAGCTTGGCCTGCTTGAGCAAAGGCACACACAGGATCGAACGGGCGCGGCTCTGGAGTAGGTAGGAATCCAGGGAAAACGCATTGCCGGCAGCCGCGTCGGCGAGAATGACGTTTTCATGCGTCCTGGCGACAAATTGGACCACCAATTCAGGATATGCCGCAGCGATCACCTCCGTTTCCCCTTGGCGGACGGTGAACGTGGCGCCGCTGGTGGTAGCTTCCGCCTGGATCCGCATCTGATCACCGTGAGGAAGCATGAGCAGACCCCGCTGAGCGCCAGCGTGCTCAATCGCGAGGCGCATGAGCGTGTCGATGAGCTTGGGGAGAACGATCTCGCTCGATAGCGCTTGTGAGGCTCTGGCTACCGTTTCTGCATCCAGCTGCCCGACGGAGGTGCCGATCGTGGCGTTCGACGAACCGCGCCCTTGCCCCTCCGGAGCTGCCAGATGGGGATGGAGCAGCTCGAGCTGCCGCACCTTGCCGTCGGCGCCCCAGCGGAGATAGCAGGCTCTGGCGTTCCGGAGATAGGCAAGCGTGATGGTCTTCAAGCCGCGCGCTGCATAGAAACGCGCGGCCACTTCATAGACAATGGCCTCGTTGTGGACGAAGCCGCTCTCTTGTGCCGAGCGGATCGCCCGTTCGTAGAGTAGCTCGGCATCGGCCACGCGGCCTTCGAGGCGGGCGATCTCGGCGCCGACCAGCGCGGCGCGGTCCGCGAAGTTCTCTGGGCAGTTCTCCGCCCAGATCTGGAGCTGCCGGTGATGCGCAACCATGGGTACCAGCGGGGAGTCGCACCACGCGGCCTGGGTCAGCGCGGCGTAAAAGTGATATTCGGCTTCCTCGTAGAACGACGACGAGGTCCAGAGCAACGGCTGCGCCTTCGCTGCGGCGTCCATGGCCGCCGCGTAGTCGTCGGCGAGGTAACGCGCTTGCAATTTCCGGATCCAGTAGCAACACGCAGGTACCGCCAGCGCCGGATTGCTGGACAGATGATCTTCGATGCGAAGCTCGTCGAACTGCCCGTCGTCGAAGCAGCCGAACGTGGACGTCAGGCCACGGAGCATCCGGATCAGCGCGAGTTGCGTGGCGATGAAGTCGATGACGAGCCCGAACCGCACTTTCTCGGCGTACGCAAGGCCGCGTTCGGCTTCGACCTGCGTCTCGGATAGCGCCTCGCCGGAGAAGAGCAGGTCCGAGTTGAGGCTGTTGCGCGCGTAGCCGCCGTACGGGACGTCCCCGGTCAGGATTGCCGCTGCAAAGGCGCGGTCCAGAAGATCACGGCAAGCCCGGACTGGCTTCATCCAGCGGACGTTGAATATCGAGAAGCACACATACGTTTTTGCCTCGAAACGCTTGAGCCCGCGTCGTTCGACAAGGTCGTAGCCGAGCTGGCCGAATCGGAACCCGAACTGGTAGTCGCCGAAACGCGGTCCGGCGACCCTGCTGATCAGCACGTAGGCGAAACACGACGCGTCGCAGTTGCCGCGCTCCAGACTCAGAGTGACCGCCTTGCAGCTCATCAGGGAAACCAGGTTCCCATCCGTCTGCAAGGCCGGCGCGAAGAGCTTGGTCAGAACCTCGGCCGTAGCGAGGGACGCCACGTCCTCCATTGGCGGCAGATCGATTAGTTCTTCGATGGTCCTGCCGGCGAGTCGTGAACCGATGCTCTCGTACTCACGTCGCACCTCCTCCTCGTTCGGGTGGGGTGACCACTCGATGCCGACCTGCCGGAGGTAGTCGAGACACACGGCGACCGCGCGGTCGCTCTGATCGAGGGTCGTGCAGACATCCGTGTGCAGGCACGCAACGCTGGCTTGTTCGATCGTTGTCGTGGCCCGGTTCGACAGGGACTTCAGTCGCTCGTCTGCGACCTGTACCTGGCCGGTCAAAAATTCGCAGGCGGCCCGGTCGAGCTCCAGCGCAAACATCAGCTCATGCCGGCGCTCCCAGCAATCGTCGTTCAATAGTTCCGTACCGGTGACGAGATACATGAGCGCCGAGGCATAGGCCGTCGACGCCTTGGCGCGCTGGCCAGCGAGCAGGTTGAGCCCGGCCAGATACTCCCGTTCGTCGCGTGAAGTGATCAAGGGCGCGCCCCGATTGAGCTGACCCACGATCTCGAAGATCGCCTCCTCGAGCTTTTCCGGTGGCGTCTGCGCGGCGAGCAGGCGCCCGATCCGAAGATGGGCCTCGCTGCGCGAGGCCGGGGGGATCAGTGAATAGGCGGCTTCATGAATCCGGTCGTGACCAAACCTGCATGAGTCCTCCAGCCGCTCGACCAGCTCCTGACGAACCGCTTCCCACAGCGCCGCGTGGACCTGGTTCTCCGGAACGCCGAGAACGGTCGACAGTGTCGTGATCCCGGTGACGTTTCCGAGGCAGGCCAGCTGTTGCAATGCGCGCTGCGTCTCAGCCGGCAGGCGGCTCAGCTTGCCGACCATCAGATCGACGACGTTATCGGTGTAACCCTGGTCGTGAATGCGATCGAGGTCCCAGGACCAGCACGCCAGCGCATGCTCGAAGTGGAGCAAGCCTTCGTCGTATAGCGCGTGCAGAAACTGAATCACGAAGAACGGATTGCCGGCGGTCTTACCGTGCACCAGCGCCGCCAGTGGCGCGGCACGTTCCGGCTCGCAGCAAAGGGCCTCGGCGATCAATTGCTTCACGTGCTCACTGGCGAGCGGCCCGAGCGTGACTTCATCGACCTTTGCGCCACTCTTTCGTACGGTCTGGAGCCTGCGCATCAGCGGATGACCGGCATCGACTTCGTTGTTCCGGTAGGCCCCGATCAACATCAGGTGCTGCAGCTCCGACCGAGTCAGCAGATCCTCGAGCAAATCCAGCGTTGCCGCGTCGAGCCACTGCAAGTCATCGAGAAAGAGCGCCAATGGATGTTCCGCTCGGGCGAACACGCCGAGGAATCGCCGGAACACGAGCTGGAAACGACCTTGCGCCTGTTGCGGCTCGAGCTCCATCACCGGCGGCTGCTCACCGATGATGAGCTTCAGTTCGGGGATGAGATCAGTCATCAGCCGTGCGTTCGGCTCCAGCGCCTCCAGAATCGCGCCGCGCCACACCGAAAGCTCAGCGTCGCTCTTTCCCAGAAGCGGCCGCACCAGGCTCTGAAAGGCCTGCACCAGGGTCGAATAGGGAATGTCGCGCTTGTACTGATCGAACTTGCCCGAGGCGAACAGTCCTCGCGGCGGCACGAGTACCTTGTGCAGTTCGTTGACGAGCGAGGACTTCCCGACCCCGGAATACCCCGACACGAGCACGAGCTCCGCCCCTCCCTGCGTGACGACCCGATCGAACGCCGCGAGCAGCACGTCGACTTCCCGCTCGCGCCCGTAGAGCTTTTCCGGAATCAACAGGCGATCTGGAACGTCGCGCAGACACAACCGAAATGATTCGATGGTGTTGCCTGCTTCCGCGGCGGCGAGGACGCGGCGAAGGTCGTTCTCGACGCCCCTCGCAGTCTGGTAGCGTTCTTCCGGGGTCTTGGCGAGAAGCTTCAAGATGATCGCGGAGAGAGGCTCTGGTATTCCGCTGCGCCGAACGATCGGCGCCGCAGGCACCCTGGCGATGTGGCAGTGGACCCAACCCATCGCGTCGCTCGCCTCGAACGGCAGCGCGCCGACGAACATTTCGTAGAGCGTGACGCCCAGTGAATAGAGATCGCTCCGCGAATCGATCGAGCGATTCATCCTGCCGGTTTGCTCCGGGGCCATGTAAGCCAGCGTCCCGGCGATCACATCTGGCGGATCGGGAAGCTGCCGATAGCGGGGCAGGCGTGAGGTCAGGCCCAGTCCGGTCAGCCATACGTTGTCCATCGCCGCGTTTGCGACGAGATTCGCGGGCTTGATGTCGCGGTGGATGAGCTTCCGTGCGTGGAGGCCACCGAGCGCACTGGTGATCGCGATCGCAAGCCGCAGGAGCTCTTCCACGGACGAAGAGCGCTGGAGTATGTCGTCGAGGAAGAGCCCACCCGGATCGTCGAGCAACAGGGACGGAATACCATGCGGATCCAGGAGCTCGAGCGGTCGAATCGCCCAGGAGGAATCCAGTTCGTCGCGGAGCGAATAGGTGTGCTTGATTCGGTCGACGCTCGACGGCGACGGATGCTCGGAAGCCGCAGACATCAGGAGAACCGAGACGCTGTCGTCCGGCCGCTTCGCCCGAGACAGGACAATCTCCCCGTCTGTCCGCAGTTTCTGAAACGAATAGGCGGACAAGTCGATCATGCCGATCACTCTTCTCATCCGAGTCACGGCAGCGCAAGCGGCGGCTCCGGCGGTGAGCGCACGAGCCCCGCCTTGATCTTTCGCAGCGCACGCAATTCCAGCTGCCGCGCGCGTTCGCGAGAGAAACCAAAGTGGCGGCCAATCTCCGTCAGGCTGAGCTGCTCGTCTCGGTGAGCCATGAGCCTCCGTTTGACGATGTAGCGCTCGCGGTCGTCGAGCCGAGAGAGCGCCTGCGCAACGGCTTCGCACAACAGCACGCGGGTTTCAGCCGAGAGTGCCGTTTCCTCGGCGCTGAGCCAGTGAGCGTCGTTCGAAACCGTGCTGCTCGGCGAGCCTTCGGTCTCCAGATCCCAGGGCACGTCACGCGAGGCCATCCGCTCCAGGAGCCCGTCGAGCTTCAGCGGAGAGATGGCCAGCTGCTCGGCGATCTGGTCGTTCAGGTTGGCGACGTCTCCGCTGGCTTTCAGTATTCCCTCTCGCGCTCGCCGGATCCTGGAGACCAACTTGGACTGGACCCCAGCCGTGACGACGCTCCGCGAACGCAACAGATATTGCGAAATGTACGCACGAATCCAGTACACGGCGTAGGTCACGAGCCTAGTGCCTCGTTCGGGATCGAAACCTTCGAGCGCCTTCACGAGACCGAAGTTGCCCTCCGCGACGAGCTCTTCGAGCGAAGCGCCTCCGCAACGGTGGTAGCGCCGTGCGATGAGCACGACGTGACCGAGTTGCGCGCGCGCGAGCTCGTCCCGCGCGGGGAAATCGCCGTGTAAACGCCACCGTTGCGCCAGCTCGTGCTCGCGTTCGCGAGACATCGCCGGCTTGCGGGGGCCGACAGACAGCGCGCTTCCGCGCGTGCGTTCCGGGGTGCGTGCCATTGGCGCCCCCTCTGCACGAGCTGTGCCCCGCGCCGAGTGGGAATCGATCGAGGCGTCTCGTCGTAGAGCACGGCTTCGCGGGTGTCCAGGAGAGGACACGGGCGATGGCCATTGGTCAGTGACGAAACCACGTGGGGCGAAACTTTCCCGAAGCAAGGGGTCTGTCCGCGCGGTGGACGGACCGATACCAAAGGACAATGGAGACCGACAACGGCGACAGCCAAGTTACGAGTCGAGGAGCGGCGGCGAAGGAGAGCAGTGGAATCATGAACAAGTTGCTGTCACTCAACGTCGGTCTTCCGCGCGACATCGAGTGGCAAGGCAAGACCGTCCGTACGGCAATATGGAAGGAGCCGGTCAACGGGCGCCGACGGGTGCGCCGGCTCAACGTCGACGGTGACGGGCAAGGAGATCTCGGCGGCCACGGGGGCGAGCAGCGCGCCGTCTTCGTCTACCAGATCGAGTCATACCGATACTGGGAAGAACAGCTTCGCCGGAGCGACCTCGTTTGCGGGCAGTTCGGAGAAAACCTCACCGTCGAGGGCCTCGCAGACGACGTGGTGTGCATCGGGGATCGGTATCGCGTGGGCAGCGCGCTCCTCGAAGTCACGCAGCCCCGAGTAACCTGCTACCGGGTCGGTATTCGACTCCAGGAGCCGCGCATGGCGTCGCTGCTGGTCGCGCACGGGCGACCGGGGTTCTACCTGCGCGTGTTGGAAGAAGGCGAGCTCGGTGCCGGCGATCCGATCTCGAAGGTCGCTGAAGGGCCTGAGCGGATGACGGTCGCCGAGGCAAGCGCGCTCCTCTACAAGCCGGGCCATCTTCGCCGCGAGCTCGAGCGAGCGCTTCGCATCCCGGCCCTGAGCCCCGGGTGGCGCGCGTCGTTCCAGGCGCTGCTCGACGCAGAAGCGAGCGGGCGTGCGCTCGCGGGGAACCCAGGCCTCGTCTCGACCGGCCCCATGACGGCGCCAGGCTTCCGTACGCTGCGCGTCGCGCAGATCACCCGCGAGAGTACGAGCATCACATCCTTCGTCTTCGAGTCCGTCGACGCGGCGCCGCTACCTACCGCCTTGCCCGGTCAGTTCGTCGTACTCCGTATGCAGTCGACGCCCGGAGGCCCGCCCCTGTTGCGGAGCTACTCGCTGTCAGGTCCAGAGGGCGAGGCTCGATACCGCATCAGCGTCAAGCTCGAGGCGCACGGCGCGGGGAGCGCCTACTTGCACGGCCACGTCCAGGTCGGGGACCTGCTCGAGGTGAGCGGGCCGAGAGGGAGCTTCACACTCGTTCCGAGCGAGCGCGCCGTCGTCTTGCTCAGCGCAGGCGTGGGAGCAACGCCGGTTCTCGCGATGCTACACGCCCTCGCGAACCTGCCAGCACCGCCGCCCGTGTGGTGGGTCCACGGAGCGCGCAACGGTTCCGAGCATGCGTTCGCGCGCGAGTCACGGGAGCTCTTGCGACGTCTCCCCGGAAGCCGGAGCTTCGTCGTGTACAGCCAGCCTGGCGCAACGGATCGAAGCGGGGAAGACTTCGACGCCACGGGCCATATTGCGCTGCCGCTCATCGAGAAGCTCGGCGTCCCCCGCGACGCCGACCTCTACCTGTGCGGCCCCGCGGCGTTCCTTCACGACCTGAGCGCAGGCCTCGTCGCGTCGGGCTTCGCTCCGGAGCGCGTGCACACCGAGATCTTCGGCCCGGGCGAGTCGATGACTCCCGGTGTGATCGGTGCGACGAAGCGTGCTCCGCATCCACCGCCCGGTCCACCCGGTCCCGGTCCTCGCATCTCGTTTGCGCGCAGCGGGCTAACGGTTCGCTGGGATCCTGCGTGCCAGAGTCTACTCGAGCTCGCCGAGGCGTGCGACGTGCCGGTCAAGTGGTCGTGCCGCACGGGCGTTTGCCACAGTTGCGAGACTGGGCTCATCTCCGGCAGCGTCTCGTACTCGCTCGAACCGCTCGAGCCACCCGCCGGTGGCAACGTCCTGACGTGCTGCTCGATCCCCAGCGATGATCTGGATCTGGATCTCTGAACGGCGCCACCCGACGCCCGAGGCTCGGCGGTTATTTCAGTCGATAAGCTGCCGCCCGCCGTCGACGTCGTAGGTCGCGCCCGGACGGCGGCCGCCTTTCAATCACCCGCAGCGCAGGTCAATCCTGATCGGCCAGCGACTCTGCCTGGCTCTTTCCGTACGGATAGAACCCGGTCTTGTCGCCCTTCGCGAACGCTGTTCGTTGTTCTGCGCTGCTGATGTCCCAATCAGGACGGCAGCGCTGCAGCGTCACACGCAGATCGAACCGCAGCTCCTCGACCGTCGGCCGACCGAAGAACCAGTAGCCATTGTAGAGCTTGTAGACGCGCAAGCCCGGTTCGAGCACGAAAGTGTAAGGGATCATCGGATTGTGGTGCGGGTCCGTGTATTCAGCGATGTCGAGATCCTTCTGCACCTTGCGCCCCGGGTCCGAAAGAAACGTCCACCGGGCGCCGACGCCAGCGCGGAACTCATTCGTTTCGAGCAGGTTGTCGGTCGATATCGTAACCAATCGGCAGTAGCCCACCTGCATCTCGTGGTGAAGCTGCAGGAGCCCCTCATGTTGCCGCCGTTCCTTCGGGCAGAAGCCTCCCCGCGAGAGCACCAGCACCAACGGGTCCCCTCCTTGCAACTCCGAGAGCGTGCGGTGTTTGCCGCGCTGGTCCGGAAGCTCGTAATCGGGAAAGGTCGCGCCAGGACGATGTCCGCCCTCATGTACCGAACATGCTGCACGGAGCTCCAGTTGCCCACTGTACTTTGGTATCGGTTTCGTCCCCTTCGCTCGGCGCCCTTCGCTCGGCGTGACGATTCGTCAGGCCACGTGTTGGCTCTTGGACACCGCTATCGACGTTCGCTCTTCGCGCCGCGGATTCTCGACGGCACGACGATTGCTGTCGGCAAGGGTCAGCAAGGAGATATCCGATGAACTCTAAGTGGAAGCCAACGGTACTCGTGATTGCGTTCGTGCTCGCGTCCATGTCGGCCCTCGTGCACGCCGCCCAGGGTCTGGCCGGAAAAACGTTCGGCGCGATCCTCCCCGAGAATATCCCATGGGCGCCCTTCCCGGCGTTTCCACCTTCGGTTCGCCTTGCCGTGCTGGTTGGCGACACGAGCGCGACCACGCCCTATGTGGTGCGCGTGAAGCTTCCCGACGGGGTAAAGCTCATGCCGCATCGGCATCCGGAAGATCGGGTCTACACGGTCATGTCGGGGATCTTTTACATCGGCATCGGCGAGACATTCGCGCCGGAGAAACTGAAGGCATATCCACCGGGCAGCGTCATCGTGCTACCGGGTAACACTCCGCACTTTCATTGGGCAAAGTCCGGGGAGTACGTGACCCAGGTGACCGCGAATGGTCCGCTCGGTATCGAGTACGTCGATCCGAAAGACGATCCTCGAAAAGGTCGCCTTTAGTTCCTTGCCGCGCTCCAGTTCACCGCCTGGGTGCGGTCAGGACGCGGAATACCTGGCGACTTCCATGACGGCGTCGGCGAAGACCTGGGGGGCTTCCTGGGGCAAATTGTGGCCGGCACCTTTGACGATTCGGTGCGTCCACTTGCCGGTGAACTTCTTGGCGTACGCAGTGCCGTCCGTCGCGGGAGCGACGCCGTTGGATTCACCGTCGAGCGTGATCGCGGGAACGTTGACGACGGGACCTTCGGCGAGGCGCCGTTCCAGCTCGTCGTACTTCGCTTCGCCCGCGGCCAGGCTCAGCCGCCAGCGGTAGTTGTGCACCACGACGCTAGCGTAGTCCGGGTTGTCCAGCGAAGCAGCGGTGCGCTCGAACGTCGCGTCGTCGAAGGCCCACTTCGGCGAGTTGAACCGCCAGATCAACTTGGCGAGATCCCGCCGGTTTGCTTCGAGCCCTGCTTTGCCGCGGTCCGTGGAAAAGTAATATTGGTACCACAAGCCCCACTCGAGCCTCGGCGGCAGGGGAAGCTTGTTTCGTTCGAGATTGTTGATGAGATAGCCGTTCGCGGAGACGATGCCGCGGCAGCGCGCCGGCCAGAGCGCGGCGATGATGTCCGCCGTCCGCGAGCCCCAGTCGTAACCCGCGAGGATGGCCCGGTCGATGCCGAGAGCGTCCATCAAGGCGGTGGTGTCGAGGGCGACCGCTGCTTGCTGGCCGTTTCGAAGCGCGGTGTTCGAAAGGAAGCGCGTGGTGCCGTGGCCACGCGTGTGCGGGACGATGACTCGATAGCCCGCCGCCCCGAGGAGCGGCGCGACGTCCACGAAGCTGTGAATGTCGTAGGGGAAGCCGTGCAGAAGAATGACGGGCGGACCGTCTGACGGACCAGCCTCCGCGTAACCGACGTTCAACACGCCCGCGTCGATCTGCTTCAGTGAGCTGAAGGTCGTGTTCGTTCCCGGCTTGAACGAGGGCGAGCGTTGGCCGGGCCGTGCGCTGGCACTCGCGGTCATTGCGAGCCGACCCGTGGCGATGCTCACGGCAGCAGCGGTGATGAACCCTCGGCGATCTTGCTTGAATTCGTCAGACATCACGAGCGGGCGTTCCGGGCCGCCAGGCTTCCCAGATGGAAGCCCAAACGGTTCTCCACATCACCGGGCTTGTGAAAGCCTTCTTCGAGCAAGGCCTTGATTCCCGTTTGAGCTGCGGGCCGCTTGAGGGAGTTGATGCAAAGATCCCAGCCGGCGGCGATCTCGACGTCCGGCGGCAGGCTGGCCTCGTTCACGAGGCGCTTGGTATTGGCGATCGCCCACTTGTCGAACGACGCGATCCGAGTGGCGAGAGCAGCGACGAAACCGTCCAGCTCGGCATCCGGCAAGGCTCGATTCACATAGCCGATGCGTTCAGCCTGCTCACCGCGGATGTCGTCCGAGCTCAGAAGTACTTCGAGGGCGCGTCCCCTGCCAATGAGGCGCGGCAGTCGCGCCATGGGTCCCCCTCCCGCGACCATCCCGACCCCGACCTCCCACTGCGAGAAGACGGATTTCTCGCGGCTCGCGAACGTCATGTCGCAAGCCAGTGCAAGCTCACTCCCGTTGCCGGTTGCCCGCCCGCGGATCACGGCGATTGAAACCACCGGGGCGCGGGTCAGGCGCACCAGGATATCCGGCCACGCCTCGAGCCCCGTCGGGCCCTGAGGGATACTGGTCAGATCCTCGATCTCGCCGAGGAAGTCCGAATGATTGAGAAAGAATCCCTCGACCGCGCTCTCGAACGTCACGACCTTGACGTGCTCGTCGTCCTCGATCTTGCTGACAATCTCTCTGAATTGGAGGACGAACTCCGCACCCATGAGATTGAGCGGAGGATTGTCGAGCGTGATTCGCCAATGTGTGTGCGAGGCTCGGTCGAGTCGTATTTGTGTGGTCTTGTTCACCGTGTTCATCAGAGCCTCCTGTATAGGAACGCACGCGAGACACCGTGAACGTGGTTCGCTCACCTCCCGATCAGAAGTACGCTTTGGTATCGATCAGGGTCATTGTTCCGCGGCTGGGTCCGTCACCGCTCCGTAAAATTGCCGCGCCTGCGCGGGCCCGCGGAGGATCCCCAATTTCTTCATGCGATAGTTGAGCGTCGATCGCTTGACGCCCAAGCGAGCCGCTGCGCCGTCGGGGCCCGCGACAATCCCGCCGGTGGCTTCCAGCACGGTGAGGATGTGCGCCTTGTTGACAGCGGCAAGGTCGTCCCCTTGCTCGACCTTGTCTTCAAGGCATGCGGTGCTCAACCGCGGAACTTCCAGAGTCGAGCCCTCCGCCAGGATGACCGCCCGCTCGATCACGTTCTCGAGCTCGCGAATGTTGCCGGGCCAGTCGTACTCCGCGAGCCTGGCGAGGGCACTGGCGGAGATCTCGTACACGTCCTTCTTCAGCCGCGCACCTACCTGCCGCATGAAGTGCTCGGCCAGCTCGGGAATGTCCTGGCGTCGCTCCCGGAGTGGCGGGAGCGTGACGGGAAACACGTTGAGGCGATAGTAGAGATCTTCCCGGAACGTTCGCATCTTCACCATCGCACCGAGGTCGCGGTTGGTGGCGGCGACCACGCGCGCGTTCGAGCGGATCGTGCGTGAGCCACCGACGCGCTCGAACTCGCGTTCCTGCAAGAGACGAAGGAGCTTCGGCTGAAGCTCCGGGGCCATTTCGCCGATTTCGTCCAGGAACAACGTGCCATCCTGGGCGCGTTCGAAACGGCCAATCCGCTGGGCGATCGCGCCGGTGAAGGCGCCTTTTTCGTGTCCCATGAGCTCGCTTTCGAGAAGACCGGCCGGAATGGCGCCACAATTGAGCTTGATGAACGGGCCATGTTTCCGATCGCCAGAGTTGTGGAGCGCGCGGGCGACCAGCTCTTTGCCCGTCCCCGTTTCGCCGTAAATGAGCACCGTGGAATCGGTGCTGGCGACGGTGCGCACCTGCGCCAGCACGTCGGTCAGTGCCGCGCTCTCGCCGACGAACTCCGCAAAGCCTCCGGACCTCGGCTCTTGCTTACTGCCATCATCGATTCGACGCGCACGACTAGTCCTTCCGCCAGGGCTAGCGGCGGCAGTGACCCCTCGCCTTCCGGTCTCGATTCCAGCGTGAATCGCGGCCAGGAGAAGCTCCGGATCGAATGGCTTCGTGAAGAAGTCCAGGGCGCCGGCCTTGAGCGCAGAGACCGACATCGGAATGTCGCCGTGCCCCGTCAGGAAAATGATCGGCACGCTGACCCCGGCGCGACGTAGCTCCTGTTGCAGCTCGAGCCCCGTCAGCTCGGGAAGCTCGACGTCGAGCACCAGGCAGGAGGGCGGCGCTGTGCGAGGCGAGCGCAGGTACTCCGTCGCAGACGAAAAAGTCTCGACACGAAGGCCAGCCGAAAGCGTCAGACTGGCGACTGCCTCACGCACCGAAACGTCGTCGTCGACGATGCAAACCAGGCGATCATCTTCGTTCATCTGGTGGACTCCCGCGTTTGAGACGACCGTGGCCGGTCTTCTTTCGACGTTTGCATTTTCCCGCCTGCGGTCACGGCTAGCACCATGCTCGAGTCACGCCGCGTGCGATATTGTACGAAGGTGTAAGCGGGTGAGCCTTCGACATCAGCGCGGCGCCCGAGCGTCGGCATTGCGGAACGCCACCCGACTATTTCAACTGCTCGACTCCGACGCCATTCCTCGCGCGCAGGGAATGGAGAAGAGAACGTTGCACCGAAACCGTCGTTTGCCGATGCCCAGAGGCGGCCTTCGTGGTTTTCGATGATCGAGCGGCTGATTGAAAGGCCGACACCCATGCCGTGGGCCTTCGTGGTGTAGAAGGCGTCGAACAGTTTCTCGCTAGTCTGCGTATCAATGCCCAGACCCGCATCGCAGACCGACAATTCGACCCGCTTTTCGCGGTCGCGGTGAGTCTGCACAACTGTGATTCTCTGCCGATCCTCGATTTCGGACATGGCATCCGCTGCGTTGAGCATCAGGTTCAATATCACTTGCTGCAGCTGAATTCGGTCTCCGTGGACAGTGGGGAGATCGCCGGCAAACTCGGTCTGAACGATCACGCCACTGCGCTGGAGCTCGCTCGCGGTGAGTGCGATGACCTCCCGCGCGGCCTCGTTGAGGTCGAAAGGTTCGATCGTTGGCGTCTTCCGCGCGAACAGCGCGCGCAGGCGCTTGATCACCTCGGTGGCGCGATTGATGTCCCGTATGGTGCGGCGCGCGGTATCCGCGACACCTTCGAGATTGGGTAGTTCGGCAGCCAGCATTCGTAAGCAGGCGTTCATATTGGTGAGAATGCCGGAGAGGGGCTGGCTGACCTCGTGTGCGATCGATGCCGTCAACATGCTCAGGGACGTGGCCCTCGCCACATGCGCAAGCTCCAGGCGAGCCGCGTTGAGGGCGTCTTCCCGCAACTTCAGCTCGGTCACGTCTTGCGCGGCCCCGACGAGGCTACCGTTCAACGAGTGACCCACGACGTGCAGGTTCTTTACCTTTCCGCTCTGCATGAGAAGCCGAAACTCGCCGTCAAAGTCGTGACCATCGCCGGCACGCCGAATCAGGGCATCGAAGGTCGAGAGATCCTCGGGATGGATCAGCTCTTCGGTCATTGCGGATGGAGCGGTCCTCTCCGGATCCTGCTCGAAGATTCGATACATCTCCTCGGACCATTGCCGTTCATTCGTGCCAGGGTCCCAGATGAAGCTCCCTGTCTTGCTCAGCTTCTGCGCGGTCACCAGGAAACGGTTCGTGCGCCGGAGCTCGGCTTCGCTGGTCCTCAAGGCGGCCTCCGCGGCCTTGCTCTCCGTCACGTCCTGGAGGGCCCCGAGAAACACAGGCCGGTCTTCGATGTGATCCATCCGATGACCGACGACGTGGGCGTGCCGAACCTCGCCGCCGGTCGTCAGAATGCGAAAGACGAGATCGAAGTCCCGGCCTTCCGCGGCGCCTCCGATCACCCGTTCCACCTCCGCCTTGTCGCCCGGATAGATGGCGGCCTGGATCATCCTGATGGTGACCTTGGCGTCGAGGTCGAAGCCGAAGATGCGTCGGATCTCCTCGGACCAATTGTGCTCATCAGCCAAGACGTCCCAGGTGAAGCTGCCGGTCTGGCTCAGACGCTGCGCTTCCGTCAGATAGCTGTAGGCTTGGCGAAGAGCGGCTTCGTTGGCCTTGAGTGCCGCCTCGGCGAGCTTGCTCTCGGTCTCGTCCCGAACGGTGCCGATGAAGATCGGACGCCCCTCGACGTGGTCGATGACGCGCGCGACGCCCCGTAGGTATTTCAGGCCGGATGCTGGGGTGAGGATGCGGAAACTGAAGTCGGCATCACCGCCCTCCAGACCACTCTGAATCTCGGAGTCGAAGATCTCTAGATCGTCCGGATGGACACGATTTCGAGCGGCCTGCACGCTGGGCGGGGTGGCGGGGTCGAGTTCGAAGATCCTGTAGTATTCCTCGGACCAGCTGTGCCGATCGAGCTGCAAGTCGGAAGTGAAGCTGCCGGTCGCACTCAGCCTTTGGCCCTCGGCCAACTGTGCATGCGCGGTCCGAAGTCTGGTCGCGCTCGCCCGCAGCGCTTCGTCGGACTGCGCCCGATCGATGGCGATGCCGACGATCTTGCTGAACCTGTCGATTGTGTCCTGCTCGTCGGGCGTCGGGCTGACGGGTTCGCCCCTATAGATCGTGAAGACGCCCGAGATCTCGCCGATGATGCAGACGCAGCCGCACAGCGCTTCCACGAGGCGAGACACCGTGTCGAGGATTTCGCGTAGCGGTTTGCCGCGGGCGACCATCTCGAGCACCTGCACTTCACCGGCCAGCAGAGCCTGCGCATGCTTCAGCTCCTCGACGTCGTTCTGGACCGAGCAGTACCGCACGATGTTCCCGTGTGCGTCCTTCGACGGGACCATTCGTGCGTGGACATGGCGATACGTCCCGTCGGCCCGACGCATACGGTTTTCGCCGTCGAACACCTCGCCCGAGCTCAGCAGCCGGGAAAGGCGTGCGTAGGTCTCCGGCACATCGTCGGGGTGGACGGCGCCGGACGCGTACCACGCCTTCAATTGCTCCACGGACATGCCGTAGAAGTCGAGAAGCTGGCGATTGACGAACTCGATCTGCAGATCGGGCGTCATCAAAACGACCTGCGTCGGCAACATGTCCAAGAAGCGACGCAGGCGACCATCGAGCAGTGGACGCTCCGGATCCGTTGGCGTCTCGTCCACATCGAGCCCGAGCCAGCACCACCGCCGCTCGCCGTTCCGTTCCTCGCCCAGGGGCGATAGCCGGAAGACGAACCAGCGGTATTCTCCGTCGAAACGCCGAAGCCGCGCTTCGATCTCCTTGACGATGCCTGACCGACGGATGGCGTCCCAGCATTCCACGAACGACGTCACGTCGTCCGGATGGACCGCCTGACGCCACCCGTACTCGAAAGCCTGGCTCGGACCGAGGCCCGTATACTCGTAAAAGCGACGGTTGACGAAGTCGCTCGAGCCATCGCTTCGCGTCGTCCAGAGCAGTCCAGGGAGGGCATCCGCGATCTCGCCGACATGGTTCGCCATCGCTTCACCTTCGTCACTGCCCATGGCTACCGTGCCTCCGTCGTCGAGGATGCCCGAATTCTACGTGCTATCGCTGGGACCTGACGCCCCGACAACGATGGTCCGCGTTTCTCGGTGAAGTCCATCGTACTTTGGTACCGGTTTCGGACGATCGCGGGTTGGGTGCTGAGTGTGTCGAGCTCACGAGCAAAACACCAAAGTATGATGGACGTTCGGGCTGACAGTGGCGCATTGTGCCACGCGCATGGGAGGCTCCCGCGTGGCGATGAAAGGGGAGCGTCCGCTTCGAATCGAGGCACCGTCAATGTCACACCCTTTACCGACCGTGTTCGTGGTGGATGACGACATCTCAGTGCGCGAATCACTCGAGCTCCTGATCCGCACCGAGGGATTGCAACCAGAGACATTCGCGTCCGCGAAGGAATTCCTGGAGCGCCCGCGGGTCCCCACTCCGAGCTGCCTCGTGCTCGACGTGAGTCTTCCGGAGCTCAGCGGGCTGGATCTCCAGAAACTGCTCGTCGCGGATGGCGTCGCGATGCCCATCATTTTCATCACGGGTTACGCCGACGTACCGATGACGGTACAGGCGATGAAAGCAGGCGCCGTCGAGTTCCTGACGAAGCCGTTCCACGACGACGAGTTGCTGCACGCCATCCGCGGCGCCATCGCCCGGAGCAAGAACGCGCTCGCTCACGAACTGGATCTGCAAGCGCTACGCGAGCGTCACGCTTCCCTCAGCGAGCGCGAACGGGAAGTCATGGTCCTGGTGGTCTCGGGCATGTTGAACAAGCACGTCGGGAACGAGCTCGGCATCAGCGAGATCACGGTGAAGGCCCACCGCGGCAAAGCGATGCGAAAGATGAAGGCCGAATCGTTGGCCGACCTGGTGAACATGGCCGCCAAGCTCGGCATCGCTTCAACTCGCTGAAACCATCGCCGTTCGGCGTCGCCACGCGTGCAAGCTAGTACCTAGCTCGACAAGGCCTGACCGAGCGCCTTCAATAGCGAATCTTCACTGAAGGGTTTGAACAGGCACGCCACTGCTCCGTCGGCCACGACACGCGCCACCACGTCCTCATCGCCATTGGCCGTGATGAAGATGATGGGGAGCCCTTGCCCGCGGCCGATCAACTCGCGCTGCAGTTCAGGTCCGCTCATCCCGGGCATGCGTACATCGAGGATCAGGCAGTCGGTTCTCGCGAGGACCGCCGAACTCAGGAAGCTTTCGGCCGATGAAAATACGGCGACGTCATGGCCCAGCGCCCTGAGCAGACCCTCGAGCGACTCGCGGAGCGATTCGTCGTCGTCCACCACGGAAATGAGGGAAACGTCGGCCATCGGATATTCAGCCGATCGTCCGTCGAACCGAGTATGAAATCTATTATACCTTGGTCTCGTGGCCCTACGCCGCACCATGCGACGGCGTTTCGCGCCGACCGCCACGGCGTGTCGTGGACGCCGGGAGCGTTACGGTGTCCGCCTGGAGCGCTTTGCGGCTTTACGCCCCACGCTTTCACCCGCGGCGTCCATGGACGCGAGCCCATCTGACGACACGACGGTGCCGACGCCTTCCATGGATTTCTTGAATTCGATCGGCCTCGAATCGGCGATTGCCCGAGGATCGAACTCTTCATCCGACATGACGCCCCAGATCTTGCGCATCTGCATGCCGATGTTGCCTGCGTCGTAGAGCGGGAAAACCGCTGCCTCGCGCAGGAATTTTTCGAGCGGGTGCCGCCGATCCAGCGCGTTGACTCCCATGACCTGCATCGTCCGAAAGACGGCGTTGAACAGCGTCTCGCCGCAGAAGACCTTGGCCATCGCACCGACGGCGTGACCATCGGAGTCGTGCAGGTCGAGATAATGCGCCGCCTTCCACGAAAACGCGCGACATGCCTCGATCTTCATCGCCACGTCTGCGAGCAGGTAGCCGACCGCCTGGTGATGGATGATGGGCACGGTCCCACCCGCGGTGTGGGTCTTGGCCCATCTCAACGCGTATTCGTATGCGGAGCGGGCCACTCCCACCGCCGCGATGGCGGCAACCGGTCCAGACCAGGTGAAGGCCTTGCTGATCACGAGATCGCCGTCCCCGATGGCAAACGCATTCTCTTCCGACACGCGACAGTCCTGGAAGAGGATGGAGTTATTCTGGCAGAGCCGGTGGCCGAGCTTCGAGATCGGTTGCTGGTAGGTGACGCCCGGTGTTCCGCGCGGAACGATGAGCGCGCTCAGGCCTGCCTTGCCACCCTTTTGCGGATCAGTCCGCACGATGCAAACATTGACGTTCGCCCCTTTCAGGTCCCAGCCTCCGGAGTTCGTGGGCCAGTACTTGGCGCCGTTCAGGACGTATTCTCCGCGCCCCTTGTCGTGCCTCGCCACGAGCGAGAGCCCTGCCGGAAGGGCTCCCGGGTGGTCGAAGTTCGCGGTGCCTCCCGGCGTGCCCGCGGCCTCGCTGACGGTCCAGCCCGCGAGGTACTCCCCGCGCGGATCGCTCGTCGCTTCGCCGATCCACTTTCGCTTTTGCTCTTCCGACGCAAACCACGCGACCGGCATGAGCGCGAGGCCGTTGACGAGGAGCACCGTGGCGAATCCGGGATCTACCGCGGTGATCTCCTCCGCGACGATCTGCAGGTCCACGTTGCTCACGCCGCCGCCGCCGTACCGCTTCGGCAAGAACCCCATCGCGAAGCCGAGCTTGTAGCACTCGACGTAAGCCCCCTTGACGAGCTGAAAGGCCTTCTGCGTGTCGGGCTCTTCGTCCGCGGCCTTGACGATCGGCTGGAGAATCTCGACCGCAAACTCCCTGGCGTTTCGCTTGAGTTTTTCTTGCGCGGTCGTGAGCGTGAAGTCGATTGCCATGCGTTCTACTTCCGAGGATCTCGACGAGTCGTTCGCGAGTTCTTGGTACGCTTCAAGCGGGTGGAATGAAGCGGAAGCGGCACGCGCTCCCTCCTCGATGCATGCATTCCTGGTGCTCGATCTCTGCACCCATCAGGCCCGTCAGGAAGCCGACGTCGAAACGACAGACTTCGGGGTAATCCTTCGACAGGTCATGGTACACGCAGTTCTTGCACTCCACGCGCGGTAGCTTGTCGGCGCCGTGGGGGGACGCGAGCCTCGCCACGAATCCCGTCTCGTTCATGATCTGGACGATCTCGGCGATTCGCTCCACGCGATTCTTTCCGACGAGGCGCGGGATGAGATCGGCCGACATCTTCACGCCGAGGTCGTACATGTAGCGGCCGGCTTCCTCCTCACCGAGCCGCTCACGAAGCATCTGCATGAGCAGCTTGGAGAACCAGGAGTATTGCCTGGGGAAGCTGTTACTCCCTTCGTCCGTGAGAACGTAGACGTGCTGCGGGCGACCGCGCGTCTTGCGCGAAGCACCTTTCCGGATGTAGCCGTCCCGCTCGAGCGCGATCAGATGTTGATTGACCGCGGTCCGGCTCAGACCGACCGAGGCCACGAGTTCATCCAGGGTTCTTCCTGACTTGTGCTCGAGCAGCTGGTTCAGGACGGCTTGCTGACTGTTTCCGGGAGTTGCCATGTTTCGCGCGCGCTGCGTCCGGCGAGCCAAGAGAAGCGAAGAGCGGCCGGCGAAACGCGCTTTTGCCTATCGATCGCGACGAATCTAGCGCGGCTTCGCGGAACCGACAAACGGTTGCCGCTTCGCCCCTTCCTAACGATTGACACCGGAGTCTTTTATCTATTAATTCAGTTTTAACTTTTTAAACGCGTTCGCATACCACGGAGCCCTCAAATGGCTGATTTTTCTCGGGAAAATGAGCGACGGTCGCGCGAGAGCGACGCCCGGCTGACACTGGATCGCATTCCGGGGCTGCTTGCGACCTTGATCCCCCGGTGGTACTTGCTCCTGACCGACACCGAGGATCGGAAGCGGATGGAAGCCGCGCTGAGGCGAACCGAGGCTCTTTTCGCCACGTGCGAACGGCTGAGCTTGACGGGCGCTTTTGCCTGGAGCGTCGCGAAGGACCATCTGGTCTGGTCGCCCCAGCTCTACCGGATCCTCGAGGTCGATCCCAGCTTGCCCGCGACGATGGCGCAGTTCGAGGCGCGCATACATCCGGAGGACCTGGCGTTCTTCCGCGGCACCGTCGTGCGAGCGCGAGAAAACGGCGATGACTTCGGATTCGAGCTGAGGCTCGGTATCTCGAACGACGTGGTCAAGTACGTGGAGGTGGTGGCTCGCGCGACTCGGGATGCGAGCGCTGGGCTCGAGTACATCGGCGCGGTTCAGGACGTGACCGAGCGACGCCTCGCCACCCTGCTGCTCGAAAAGGCGCGCTCGGAGCTTTCGCGAGTAAACAGGGTAATGAGCCTAGGAGTGCTCTCCGCGTCCATCGCCCACGAGATCAACCAGCCACTATCGGCCATCATCACCAATGCAAATACGTGCTTGCGCATGCTGGCAGCCGACCCCCCGAATCTGGATGGCGCGCGCGAGACCGCGCGTCGTACGATACACGCCGGCAATCGCGCAGCAGAGGTGACCGCGCGACTGCGCGCTCTGTTTTTGCAGAAGAAGGTCAGCGCCGAAGCCGTGGACCTGAACGAAGTCGCTCGAGACGTACTTGCGCTGTCGCTCGGCGATCTGCGGAAGAACCGCGTGCGGGTTCGGCAAGAGCTCTCGAGCGATCTACCGCTCGTCACGGGCGATCGCGTGCAGCTTCAACAAGTCGTCTTGAATCTGCTTCTGAACGCCTCGGACGCGATGAGCGGCGTCGACGATCGGCCGAGGCAGCTCTTGATCCGAACCGAGAGGGACGAATCCGCACAGGTGCGCTTGACGGTGCGAGACACGGGCGTGGGTTTCGAGCCGAGCAAGGCGGACCAGCTATTCGAGGCGTTTTTCACGACCAAGAGCTCAGGGATGGGGATCGGGCTCTCCGTCAGCCGGTCGATCGTCGAAAGTCATGGCGGCCGCCTTTGGGCGGCGCCCAACGACGGTCCTGGCGCTACCTTCGCCTTCTCGCTGCACTGCCTGGAGTAGCGTTCAGCGCGAGCCGGGCGCTGCGCGCTGCAGCGCGTTCTCACCGGTGGATGCGCTTGATGTGGAGCGCGCCTTCCGTCGCCGCCTGGCCCGGCGTTTTCCCCTGCGCGCGTGCGACGATGTACGCGGCGTACCACTCGGACCGGTCGTGCTGCGGAGCAGTCGATTCGTACTGGTCGTGGCGCTTGATCGCCTCTTGCAGAAGCTCGGTGAGAATCGCAACGTCCAGGCCGAATCCTCGACCCGGGAGCCGCGTCTTGATCTCCTGCAGGAGCCAGCTATTGCCGTCTGGATCACTGAATGAGGCCCAGGTGCGGTAAGAGCTCCCCTCGGGGTCCAGGCCCGGCACGCGTCCGTTCGTCCCCACCACGTGCAGGCCGCCCTTGAAGTGGAACACCTCACTCACCTCGAGGCCGCGTCCCACCAGCTCGGCGCGTGCGGCCTCCAGATCGGAGACAACCAGGAACGTCCCCTGAACCGAGCCCGGCGCGGCCGTCGTGATCCCCTTGCCAAAGAGCACCGAGCACGCGGAGCCAGGTGGCGTCAGAGCCCGATTGGCCATTGCACTTTGGTATCGATCCCGACACCGCGCCGCACTGCTCAATATTCGTCAGCGTTGTCGAATACTCGACGCGGGACGCTGCGTGCTTGCGCCACGACGACGCTCTACGCGCCCGAGGAAGGGGCGCGATGCGACGCAGCTCGGCGAAGACGGACCGTGGCACGCTCGATGCTTGGTCCGCGCCACCCGGAGTAGATGAACGTGAAATCAAAGGATCTGTTACGCACGGTTGTTTGCTTGGTTGCTGCAGGCGGAGCCGGACTCGGCCTTTTCATGGCACCAGGCCATGCGGAGAACGCGCGCGCAACCGCACCACCCAAGACCGGAGCGAGGGGCGATGACGAGGCCATACGGCCGTTCCACGTCAACATACCCAATCAAGCTCTGGTCGATCTGCGACGCCGGATCATGGCGACGCGCTTTCCCGAAAAGGAGCCAGTTCTGGATGATTCGCAAGGTGTAGCGCTCGCGACCATGCAGAAGCTCGCCCACTACTGGTCAACGGATTACGACTTTCGCAAATGCGAAGCGAAACTGAACGAGCTCCCTCAGTTCGTGACGACCATCGATGGAGTCGACATCCACTTCATTCATGTCCGTTCCAAGACTCCCAATGCGCTGCCGCTCATCGTCACGCACGGCTGGCCCGGCTCGATCATCGAGCAGTTGAAAATCATCGATCCACTGACGAATCCAGCGGCACACGGCGGCACCGCGGCGGATGCCTTCGACGTCGTGATTCCTTCCCTGCCCGGCTATGGCTTTTCGGGTAAGCCGACCACGACCGGCTGGGATCCGGCGCGGGTCGCGCGCGCGTGGATCGTGCTGATGAAACGACTCGGTTACACCCGCTACGTCGCACAAGGCGGCGATTGGGGGAATGCCGTCACCGAGCAGATGGCGCTCCTGGCGCCGCCCGGGCTGCGCGGGATCCACACGAACATGGCGGCCACCGTGCCCGCCGACGTGGGCAGGGCACTCCAATTCGGCAATCCACCGCCACCGCGTCTCACCGCAGAAGAGAAAGGGGCGTGGGATCAGCTCGACTTCTTCTACAAGCACGGTCTCGGATACGCCCAGGAGATGGCGGGGCGCCCCCAGACGCTTTACGGAATCGCGGACTCACCAATTGGCCTGGCCGCGTGGATACTCGACCACGACTCACGTAGTGAGGCTCTCATTGCGCGTGTCTTCGACGGTCAGCCCGAAGGGCTCACACGCGACGACATTCTCGACAACATCACGCTCTACTGGGTGACGAATACGGCCGTCTCCTCGGCTCGTCTCTACTGGGAGAACAAGCTCGACTTCTTCGCGCCCAAGCACGTCGCCATTCCGGTTGCCGTCAGCGTGTTTCCGGACGAGATCTACGCTGCCCCCCGCAGCTGGACAGAGAAGGCATACCCGAAGCTGATTCACTACAACCGACTTGCCAAGGGTGGCCACTTCGCGGCATGGGAACAGCCGCAGGTGTTCACCGAAGAGCTGCGCGCCTCATTCCGCTCGCTCCGCTGAGGACCGAGCTCGGGCACGTGCTTTTCGCGAGGATGGTCTCGACATGAACGAAACGCCCGACCTTCGGAGCATGAGAATGCCGCTCAACGGCGGCGCCGGCCATATGCCCGTACTCGGGTTTGGCACGCTGATTCCTACTCCAGCCGCAACGATCAGCGCCACCAGGGACGCGCTGGAGGCGGGGTTTCGACACTTCGATTGTGCGGAGCGATATCGGAACGAGCGTGAGGTAGGCGAGGTTCTACGGGAGGGACTTGCGGCTCGAGGGCCCAACCGTGACGAGCTCTTCGTCACCACGAAGCTGTGGAACACCAATCATCGGCCCGAGCGGGTGAAACCGGCCTTCGAGGCGAGTCTGGCCAGACTTGGTCTCGACTATCTCGACCTGTACCTCATTCACACTCCGTTTGCGTTTCAACCTGGGGAGGAGCAAGACCCGCGCGATCAAGACGGGAATGTCCTGCGCGATCACGGCGTGGCCTTGCTCGATACCTGGAGAGCGATGGAGGCTCTCGTGGACGGTGGCAGATGCCGGGCAATCGGACTGTCCGACATCGGCTCGAGTGAGCTCTTGCCCATTTACGAATCCGCGAGGATCAAGCCAGCCGTGGTCCAGGTCGAAGCGCATCCGTATCTGCCGGAAACGGAGCTTCTGGAATTCTGCAAGAGCAAGGACATCGTGTTTCTCGCATTTGCGCCACTGGGTCATGGAGCGAGGCCCGGGCCGCTCGATGATCCGGTCGTTTCGGCAATTGCCGCACGACTTGGAAAGACCCCGGCACAGGTGCTCCTGGCCTGGGCAGTGCAGCGTGGGACGGCCTTGCTCACCACGCCCAAAACTGCGGACCGCGCGCGGGAGAATCTCGACGTCCCCCACCTACCGGAGGACGCGCTCGACGAGATCAATCGAATTCAGTCGAGACAGAGGTTCAATGACGTGGTGAGGACCGGCAGCCCAGGTTTCATTCCGCAAGGTAGCTGAGCACGGGCGACCGGCACCTCGAATATCCGTCGTCATGGTGTGGCCCGCGGGGAACCGATCGCAGACGCTGACGGTCACCGAATGCGACAGTCTGCGCTCGGGGACCTGCGCCATCACGACGCGGCCGCCCGCATCGGGATACGTCCGATGCCGCGGCACCGTGCTCGCGCGGCCGGCTTTCTGCGAAACCTCGATAACATCGACGACCTGCAGGGCATGCTCATGCAGCCGGCGAAGCCGAACACATTCCCGCGGAACGACGGCGACGGCTATTCACCTTCGTGCGCATACACGGGGCAGGACACGGCGACGACCGTTTCAGGCGTCAATTCGTACGTGCCGCACCTCGCTGAAGGCGTCGACGCCAACGCACACAGTGAGTTCACCTGCGCTTCCGCGGCCGGCATGAATGATCTGCTCGCGCCGCAGACGGCAATCGTGCACCAGCTGGCGACGACCGCGGCCGACGCACGGACGATCCACACCGCGGGCTCGCTCGTCAGCTGGGCACCGCGCTCGAACATCAGTCTGTACGGTAACACCGCGCCGGTCACGTTGCTGAACGCCCTAGGTGTTCCGATCGCGCTCGGGACGGACTGGATCGTCAGCGGTTCGGCGACGATGCTCCGCGAGCTGAAGTGCGCGGACTCCTTCATTCGGCGTCCCTCGGCGGCTATTTCAGCGATTTTCAGCTCCGGCAAATGGCGACGACCAACGGCGCGCTCGCGACCGGCGTTTCGAACGCCCTCGGCATGCTGAAGGTCGGTTATCTGGCGGACCTCGCGATCTTCGACGGATCGGTCGACCACGATCACCGAGCCGTCATTGCTGCGGGCCCGGAGGACGTCCTGCTCGTCGAGCGACAGGGTCAGCCGTTGTACGGCGATTCGACGCTCATGGCGTCGCTCGCGCCGTCGTGCACCGACTCGTTCACCGTGTGCGCGACCTCTATGTCACCGGCGTTCGGCCCGACTCCGGCAACTCACGTGGGTACTACGTCCAGTCGAGGAGCCTCGCGGCCCACACCGGCATTTTCATCTTCACGTGGCAGACCTCGCCGGGCGTTTCGATTGGCAACGTGGTGGATGTGACAGGACCGTGGGACGTCTTCAACGGGCTCACCGAGATCGACGTGCCCACCTGGGTCAAAGTCACGAAGACGAGCACGACGCTTCCGTTCTTGCCGACCGTCATCTCGTCGAGCATGGCCTCGCACTGCCGCTCACGTCTCGAGCGCGTTGCGCTCCGCAATGCGAAAACCGTGGCCCTTCACGGTCTCGATGTCGGCGGCGTGCGGGCCGAGCTTCTTGCGGAGGAGCCGCACGAGGGCGTCGACCACGTTGCTTCCGGTGTGCCGCTGCTTCCACACGCGATCGAGCAGCTCGTCACGGGTGACGACGGCGCCGTGCGCGGCCACCAGCTCGACGACCACACCGTACTCGAGCGGGCTCAATGCGATCGCGCGTCCGTCGACGAGTAGCCCACGCGACGACTCGACGACGCGCCATCCGCCTGCGGCGGGAACGACGTCCTCGCGCGTGAGGGCGCGCAGCCACGACCAGATGCCGGCGGCGCCGAACTCGAGGAGCAGCGTGGCGTCGTCGCCGTCCCTGATGCCTGACGCACGGAAGCCGAACTTCTGGACGAGCCGCAGCGTCGATGACTGCTGCCGCGTGCCGACATAGAGCGCCCACTGACCGGGCCGCGCGACGTACGCCCGCTTTGCGGCGAGCCACAGCGCGCCGCGCGCGTCGCACGGCTCCTCACCGTGCTCGGCGGAGAGGGCGCGCCGGTGGAAGAGCGCGCCGCGATCACGGCCGGGCCCGGTCTCGAGATCCGTCATCCATGCGCGCACGAGCGCGTCACCCTCGACGATCGCGCGGGGGACCGCGCTCGACGCGGCCAGGATGGCGAACCCGAGCACCCTCCCCGTGACGTCGCGTGCGACGTCGAAGAATGACCGGCCGTGAGTCCACCAGTGCTCGAACGCGCGCACGACCTCCGGTGGCTCGTGGCGCTCTGCGATCGCGAACACCGCGTCTCGATCGCCCGGCAGAGCGGAGTCGATCGAGATCGTGGTCTCGTGGGAGGGGAAGAACGCCTCCCGGATCTCGGGGTGCTCGACGATGAACAGGAGATCGGCGGTGAGTCGCCACGCGTTCGGTCCGGTCTGCGCAGCGCCCTCGGATGCGCCTTCGAGGTGCGCGAGCGCCGCCAGACGGAGCGCGCGGTGTCGTACTGGGTCGAGCGCGCGCAGGCGCGACACGACGGCGTGGCGCACGGAGTCGTGGAGCACGAGCCCTTCCTCGGCGCGCTCGACGAACGAGAGATCAGCAAGCTCGCCGAGCACCGCATCGTCGCACGACCGACCCACCATGGCGTCGAGCAAGGACTTCGTGGCAGAGCGCACGATCGACATGGCGTCGATCGCTTCACGGAGTGGGGGCGAGAGGTCCTCGACGCATCGTCGAGCGAGCGCGTCGAGCACGGCGTTCTCACCGAGGCCGCCCAGATCGGGCGCGGTCGCGTACCGGGCCGCGAGCTCCAGCGCGAGCGGGCTGCCGCGCGCGAGCCCGATCATGGGCGCCATCGACTCGTCCGCGATCCCTCGGCGCGCGAGGAGTGCCCGGCAAGAGATCTCGTCGAGTGAGTCGAGCCGCAGCGAGAGCACGGCGTCGGACCAGCCGGGGGTCGTCAGCCACGCGGCATGGGGCGAGAATCTGCCTGCAAACAACCATCGCGTGCGCTCCGGCTGGGCCGGCAGCACTTCGTGACGGAGCCACGCGTCGAGCAGACGGATGCGATCGTATTCGTCGATCACGATCGCCGTGACGCGAGGATCGGAGTCGAGCTCGCGCGCCATGGCCTCGACGTCGGCGAGCGGGCCGGGAGCGCCGAGCGCCTGTCCGAGTGCGGCGAAGAGCCCGTGCGGCGTGGGCTCTATCGTGCGGCCGTCGAGCCTCACGACGCGGGCGCCCCGATCGGCCAATCGCGGCGCGACCGCGGCGAGCACCGAGCTCTTGCCGATCCCGCCGATGCCGTGCACGAACGTGACGACGGCACCGTCGGTGTCGAAGTGCCGCAGGATGTGGTCCATCTCGCGCTCGCGGCCGAGAACGGCCTCTGCGGCCGACCGCTCGAGCCGCTCCCGGAGCCGCCCTGCGACAGTTCTCACGCTTTTCTCATGCGCTTCTTTCGGGGTCTTCATGCGAGTCGGGACGAAGTTTCACATAGTAGCTCGCGTCCCCAAACAGGAGGTCTCTTCTTCATGAATCATCATTGCGTGCACGTCGACATCGATCTGAACGTCTCGACCGACGAATGGCTCCGCCACTGCGAGCAGGTCGTCGACAAGATTCTCACCATCCCCGGTCTCGAGTGGAAGCTCTGGGTGGCGAGCCCGACGGAAACCTCGGCCGGCGGCATTTACCTGTTCCGCGACGAGGCGTCCGCGGCCGCATACGTCAGCGGCCCCGTGATCGCCGCACTGCGCCGCAACCCGAGCGTGCGCGACGTGCGCATCCGCCTCTACGTCGTCGACGACGCTCTGAGCCGTCGCACTCATTCCATCGGAGGCAGCCAGGCTCGCGCGAGTTGACGAGGGGAAGGGCCGCCAAATCGTGGGCCCTCGACAGGCTCTGCGAGCGAAATGAGCGTACGCTCGCGGGTTGCCATGAAACACATCGACGTTGCTCTGCTGGTGCTCGGGATCGTCGGAGTTGGCTGTTCGAGCGACGGCACGGCATCAACCGCGGATGGCGGCGGCGCGGGCGCGCCCGGCGGCGGACAGACGCAATCGGGCGGCGCGAGCGGCGCATCCGGCGGAAAGGCGTCGGGTTCCGCAGGTACGACGAACGCGGCGAGCGCCGGAAGCGCCGGTGCGAGTGCCGGCGGCGAGAGCACCGCCGCGGGCGGCGCCAGCGCGGGCGGCACCGGCGGTTGCCCTCCAGCGGAGGAGCCCTCGGCGCCTCTGACGCATGTAAAACGTACTGCGACTGCATGGCCATGAACTGCGCCGACAAGGTCTTCCCGACGAGCTGCCTGGCGGAGTGCGCCGCGGGTACGAACTGGGATCTGCAGTGTCGCGAGCTGATGTGCTCGCTGGTCCCCGACCAGCCGAACAACGACCACTGCACGCACGCCTTCGGCGTCAACGAGAGACGAACAACTAGCGAAGCAATCTCTGCCCGTGCAGTAGGGCGCCCCAATCGCCTCGGCGCGCGTCGTCACGAACGATCCGACGGAAAGCCGAAACTCAGGCTGGAGAAGACCGTTTCGAAGTCCGTTTCCTCCGAAGCGGGTAGTGGTCTCGTCCAGATCACGTTCAGTAGCCATCTGCCGGAGCTCGGCATGGTGAAGCTCGCACGCCCGTCGTGATCGGTCAGCATCACCTCGAGCGGTGATGAGTCGTGCTCGAGATTGGTGAGCTTGACGAGCGCACCCATCATCGCGGGAAAGACGGGCGCTCGACCGCCGCAGTCGCTACTCGACGTCTGGTCGCCAGTCAGCTTCGCGAGTTCCACCGCGAAGAACTGCGTACAAACGCTGGTGGCAGCGTTGACCCAGAGCCGATCGTCCGCAAACGTCTTCGCGAGTGCTCGGTAGCGCGACGGCGCTGCCTTTGGTTCAGCGAGAACCTGGTTCCCACATCGACCATCCAGGGAGTCCTGAAATGCGAGCGACCGTTGAAGGTCCGCGACGAAACGCTCCGATGTTTCCGCAGACGCTTCATTGAAGCTCTGACGGACGAGGCCGCTCGGATCGTCGGCCGAGAACGGGGCGATCCCGAGCAAGGTATTTGCCACGAACGGTCGCGCCATACGGTCAAGCTGCTTTCCGCCCGCGGAGGTCGTGCCCCACACAGCGAGAGCTTGCCGCCCGCGGAGATCGCGCTCAGGTCCACGGAAATCACGATCGCCGAGACGGTCCATTTATCGAGCACGTTTTGCGCGGGTCCTCCCTCGGCGTGACTCATCCGATCGAGGATCGCCTTCGCCGTCGCTTCATCGAAATGTGCACAACCCGAGGCGTCCACCGGGGCGCCGTGCTTGATGGCGTCGCTCGCCGTCTGATAGGCGCCGAGGAGCCCTTTCACGTTGTTGTAGAAGGGATCATCCCGCAGACCAGCGTAGACACGAAACCGGTGATTCCGCCCCTCGAGACCCGCGGCGTTGGTCGGGTCCCCGGATGCAGAGTCTGCCTTGCCGACCTCACAGTGGATCGAATTCGCCGTGTCGACCGGCACTCGATGGGCGTCGAAGCGACCGTCTGCCCGAACACGTTCCCACTGTCGACGTGGAGCACGTATTTCACCCTGTTCGAGAAGGTATGACCCTGGATAGTCATGACGAGGTTCAGCTTCCGACCTTCGGGTGAGATCCACGCGTAAACATCGCTGACGTCCGCCTGGGGATTCGCGACGGTCGTGGGCGAGTCGAGATGGTCCGAAGCTCGCGCGATGGTCGAAAGCGTTGCGGAAAGAACCAGCGCAACGAGTACCGGGGCGAGCTTTCGCGTGTTGGAACCCGACCGGGAACCGGGCATTCGAGGATTCCGCTCTTCGAAGTGACGTTTCAGTACGGTCGTTTGATCGATTTCGGACGTCATGAAGGCGAATGCGTCGTAACGCGATGACGCGCAATTGCACTTTGGTATCGCTGCCCGTTGATGCACGCGCTCGGCGAGTGGCATCACGCAGCAGAGTGTCACCCCGTCATGCCACAGCACTCCCGTCCATGTCCCTCCGCGCGATCACGGGAGAGGTCGTGGCGGCTTCACTCTGCGCTTCGTCGCCGCCAGCGAGCCAGCAAGCTTGCAACACCACCCTGTGTAACGGAAGCGGCCCCCGCAGTCGACCGCCGTCTCGTTGGCGGCCTGGCCGAAATCTGTGAGGCGCCGAGCTGCGGCGATGGCGTGAAGAACGGCTCCGAGAGCGCGCCCGACTGCGGCGGTTCGTGTGGCAGCACGTGCACCGTGAACAAGAAGTGCAACACGAACGTGGATTGCCGCCCCTGCAAGGCCACGCGGCGCTGTCTGGTGGACCTCGATTGCCAGTCGGGTGCCTGCGTCAGCGGGCACTGCGCGTCCCAGTGATGCTGCCAGCGACCTCGCGGCAAGGAGCTTCCGTACGAGAGCGTCGGGCAGCGGCTTCTCCCTCCCGAATCTCCGACGTGGCTGAAACGGCCAAGCGATGGACCCGGATGCGATCGCGCACATTCGGGCGCTGAAGCAAGAGAACTATCCGGTGCCGCCAACGGAGGGCTCGAGCGAGTTCGTGCAGTCAATGCTCGGTCGCGTGAGGCGGCGTTCGTCGAGCGCAAGCGCCAGCATGCGAAGCGGTTTCGCAGAGAGCTGTGCTCCTGCATGGTACGATCGAGGGGGTCCGCGGCGTGTGCGGTGCAATGATTTACGAATTCGGCGATTTCGAGCTCGATGAAGAGCGGTGGGAGCTCAGGCAGCGAGGCCGCGTCGTCGAAGTGCCGCCAAAGGCAATGGAGACACTTGCGTTCCTGGTGCGGCACCGGGAGCGGGTCGTTCAGAAGGAGGAGCTCTTTGCCGAGCTCTGGCCGGGGGTCAGCGTCACCGACGCGTCTTTGATGAAGTCGATCCGCATCACGCGTCAGATCCTCGGTGACGACGGCGATGCACAGCGCGTGATCAAGACGGTCCGCGGACGCGGATATCGTTTCGTCGCTCCGGTGCACACGAAGGACCACGCAGTCGCGCTGCCACCGGTTGCTGCTCCGGTCCGGCGGAGTGTGCCATCGCCCACGAGGGAGTTACTTCTCGATCGCGAGCGAGAGCTCATGGATCTCGGGACGGCGCTCGAGCGAGCGATGGCCGGACAGACACTGGGGGTCTTGCTCAGCGGAGATGCCGGGATCGGTAAGACGCGTCTTGCCGAGGAGCTCGCCGTGAACGCCGAAGAGCGCGGCATGAGCGTGGTGTGGGGCCGCTGCTGCGAGGAAGGGGGAGCACCGGAGCTCAGGCCCTGGATCCAGATCCTGGAGCACCTGTTCAAGCTGGAGACCGGCTCCGACGAGCTCACGAGACACGAGGCGATGGCGCGCCTCTTCCCGGAGCGCGGCCGTGCCGCGGGCGTCGCATGGCCGCTGCTCAGAACCGAGCCCGAACGCTTCCGCGCCTTCGATGCCATCGCCCAATATTTGCGGCGAGCCGCGCAACGCACTCCGCTCGTCTTGATCCTCGAAGACCTGCACGCCGCGGACGCTGCATCGCTGCTCCTCGCGCACTTTCTGCTGCGCGAGATCCGCGGCGCGCCACTCTTCGTGCTCGGCACGTATCGCCCGGCGGAGCTCGATCGCGAGGCATCGACTCCCGGGCTCTTCAGCAAGCTCCTGCGCGAGACCGGGGCCATCGAGTTGTCGGGTCTATCCGAGTCAGGCATTCGCCAGCTGCTCGACGGCGCCTCCCCTGGCCGGTACGCGGACGCGAAGATCATCTCTCAAGTACGCCGCGTCACCGAGGGCAATCCGCTGTTCGTCTCGGAACTGGTGCGTCTGTTATCGGGCGCGGGCGCGGGCGAGCTCTCGCAGAGCAGCGGCGGCGCCGACGAGCTGCGGGTTCCCGAACGCATCGTCGAGGCCTTGCGGGGGCGCTTCGAGTCCCTGCCCGCTCCAACCCGTGAGCTCTTGGCCAACAGCGCGGTGATAGGCAGGCAATTCGAGCTGCCGCTTCTGCGGGCCTTGTGCGCTCTCGAGGAGCGCGAGCTGCTCGAGCGTCTGCAGCCGGCGTTCGAGCGCAAGGTCGTCGCTCCCGTTGCCGGGAGCCGCGGCGCGTTCCAGTTCACGCACATTCTCTTTCGTGACGTGTTCTACGAAGGCCTCGACATCGGCCGCCGCGCCGAGCTTCACGGTCGGGTGGCGGCGCTGATCGAAAGCTTCGTCTCCGGCGCCGATGAGCCGCCCGCCGCGATCTTGGCTCACCACTTCCTGCGGGCCGCGCTCGGTGGCGGCTCGCGAGAGGGAGCGCAGTACTCGCTCACCGCCGGCAGACAAGCGCTCGCTTCCTTCGCCTTCGAGGAGGCGGCGCTGCACTTCGAGCGCGCCCTCGGTGCCTTGCGTTACGAGCGTGACTCGGAGGGACTCGTCGGCGAATGCTGGTTGTCGCTCGGACACGCGCAGCGCCTTTCCGGCGACTACGCGGCCGCTGCGTCGAGCTTCGATCGCGCGCTGGCGAGCGCCCGCAAGATTGCCGACCCGGTTGCGCTGGCCAAGGCTGCGCTCGGATTCGCCCAGGTGAAGCCGGAAATGGGCACGGTGAACAAGGACGTGATCGAGCGCCTACAAGAAGCGGTAGAGGCGCTTCGGCTCGGCGCCGACACCGCGCTGCCCGTGTTGCGCGAGCTACGGACGCTCGCGCTGGCACGGCTCGGTCTATGTCTGTGGTTCGGGTTGCGCACGGAGGAGGCAGAACGGCTGACGCGGGAGTCGCTGACGCTCGCGCGCGCGCTCGAAGAGCCCGCGACGCTCTCGCATTCGTTGCTGATGCGACATTGGGTGCTCTGGCATCCGAGCCAGGCCGCCGAAAGGCTTTCTATCTCGAACGAGTTGATCGAGCTCGAACGCCAGCGCAGAAGCCCGGCGATGCCCGAAGCACGTCTGTGCCACATCTTCGATCTGCTCGAGCTCGGCCGGCGCGAGGCGCTGGGCCGCGCGATCGGCGCGTACGATGATCTCGCGCAAAAGCTGCGCGATCCGCTCGCGATATGGAATGCGCGAGTGCTCCACTCCATGCAGGCATTGCTCGAGGGCCGATTCGCCGAAGCCGAAGCGAGCGCGCGCGAGACGCTGCAGCTCGGCCTCAAGATCCACGAGCTCAACGCGCGGATCTACTTCATGGCCCAGCTGTTCTGGATCCGCTGTGAAGAGGGACGGCCGAGGGAGCTCGAGCAGTCGAAGAGTGAGCGCGGTTTCTTGACGCACAACGAACGACTCCGGCTTCGCTGCGAGGCCGGCGACGAGGCGGGGACGCGTGAGCTCCTGGAGAAAGTCGCCAAGGGGACCTTCGGCGACTTGCCTCGGGATTGGTCCTGGCTCCCCGCGTTGGCACACGTCGCGGCCGCATGCGCGCTGGTCGGCGATGCGACCCGCGGGGCGCAGGTCCAGGAGATCCTCGCGCCCTACGCTGCGCTCCACGTCGTGCTCGGCCCGGCGGCTGCCTACCTGGGACCGGTTTCCCTTTATCTCGGATTTTGCGCGCGCGCGCGCTCGCACCACGAAGAAGCCATCGACTGGGGCGAACGAGCGCTCGCCGACAGCATCCGGCTCGGCGCGCGCCCGACCGCTGCGCGCGCCTACCTGCATCTTGCCGAAAGCTTCATGCGCCGAGCCACCGCCGGCGATCGCGGACGCGCCGCCGACGCTGCCGCGCGCGCGCTTTCTCTGAGTCGCGAGCTCGGAATGGGCCAGATCGAGCGCCTGGCGGCTGTCGTCGACTCCCGGCTTCGCGAACCGCCGTCGTCGCGCCCCGCGCATTCACGGCCGTGACCGAGCGAGCCCTGGGTCCAGGGGGCGTCCCTAGTTCAAGGTTTCGACGATTCGTTCCGATTCGGACCAGAGCCGGGCGGCAAGCTCGGCGTCGTTCGCGTGCGCGCTGGACTTTGCGATGTTGCAGTCGCTGAAGTATTCGCCGGAAACGCCCGCGAGCGTGGGGCTCGTCGCGACGTAGCATTGGGTCGCCGCCCCCTGAGCGATGCTCTTGAAGAGGAACGGCGACGCCAGGAACATCCCGGCCCGAAGGGGCGCGGACGTGTGGCGCGCGAGGTTCGTGTCGATCGCGCCGGGATCCACCGCATTCGCCGACTGACCGCGATCGCCCAGGCGTCGGGCGAGCTCCTTCGCGAAAAGAAGGTTGGCGAGCTTCGATTGCCCATAAGCCGTCCAGCGGCTGTAATGCTTTTCTCCGGAGAGGTCGTCGAACTCGATTCCCGCCTTCCGCGTTGCTCGATGCGCGCCACTGCTCACCATGACGACACGCGCGCCCTCTGCGAGATGCCCCAAGAGGGTCGTCACCAGCAGGAAATGACCGATGTGATTGGTGAAGAAGACGAGTTCATAGCCGAACACGCGCTCGAGCTTGGACGGCGCGATGATGCCCGCATTGCAGATGATCGCGTCGAGCTTTCCTGTCCTTGCCATCACCGTTTCAGCGCAAGCGCGCACCGAGCGAGGATCGGTCAGCTCGCAGGCGAGCGGAACGATCTCCCCTTCCAATTCACTACACGCGCTCCGTACCTTGTCTTCGGAGCGGCCGGTCGCGATCACGCACGCGCCGCGCAGGGCGAGGACACGCGCAGTCTCGAGACCGAGGCCCGAATTGCCGCCGGTCACCAGTATGTTCCGGCCACGCAGGTCGAGCGGCGCCGTGACATCCTGGGCCGTCGAGTTGTACCCGAAGCCGCTCGGGCCCTTACGCGTGAAGATCCCTAAGAGAGACACTGGTCGGCGCTCCCGTCTACGTCAGGGCTCCGTCTGCGGGAGCCCGCAGCTCGGGATGCGACGGTTCGAGGCGCCGCTGGAACGGGTACTTGAGCTGTCCCAGGAAATCCTGGGGCACCTCGAGAGTCGCCGGATCGTCCAGCCCGAACTCACGCGGTAGACCCTCCGGTTGCTTGTAGCTGCCGAACAGCACATCGAAGAACGGAAAGAACCCGGCGTAGTTCACGGTGCCGTCCGTCGCATCTCGCGCGTGGTGCCACGCATGGTACCTCGGGCTATTGAGAATGTAGTGCAGAGGGCGCGCCGACACGTTCACGTTGGCGTGAATCCAGAACGAATACAGTCCGCTCACGAACATTGCCGCCGCGAGTGCACCAGGGGGAAAGCCCACCAGGAGCAGCGGCAAGGCGACCACGGGGTGCAGATACAGCTCGACGGGATGAGCTCGCAACGCGGACGTCCAGCGCAGGTGCTCGGTCGAGTGGTGGACGGCGTGGAAACGCCAGAGCGCCGGAACGGTGTGGGCCAACCGATGAACCCAGTAGTAGACGAAATCGGAGAAGACGAGCATTTCGAGAACGATCAATAGCCACGGCTGCCGGATCACCGGGCCAAAGCCGGCCAGCAGCCGGGGGCTCAGCTCGTGGCCGCAGATGCAGGCCGCGGCGATGAGCGTGAGCGTCGTCAGCGTTTGCGAAAGCAGCTCCATGATGGGCGCCATGGTCAGATAGACGAGGTCGGTCAGCAGACTGCGACGAGACGGCGTCGTTACCCCGGAGATTGCCCCGCACCGCCTGAGAAATCGCAATGTCCAGAACACGATCACGAGGAAGACGACCGTGCGTGCGGCAGGGGCTAGCCACGGCCCCGCCGTTATTCTGAGCAATCCCGAAGACCCCGAAATCAGCTCGCTCACGCCGCTAACGTGGCCCGACTCGCCTTCAGGGGTTGCTGACCGTCGCCTGACCATTTGCTGACCAGGCGGCTCAGCTGGGCGCGAGTCCTCGTTGAGAGCCCGATGAAATATATCGGAAGCAAGTGGCGACGGTGAATGCGCCGAGTCGTCGCCGAACCGAGAAGAATCAGGCACGCGAGCTCGCGGTCTGCGCACATCTGTGGAGCGTGAATTTCCGAGCGAATCAGCCGGCGGCGACGGTTAGCTCACGGGAGCCCAACAGGAGGCCTTGAACCTGGGTTACCTTCGCCGGATGGTGAAGCGAACCGTCTCCGAGCCCACTTCGCGCGGCGTGAACCGACGCGACTTCCTTCAGCTGGCCCTGGCTCTCGGCGGCAGTGCTTGGGCTTGTTCGTCTTCAAACGGCCCGCCCGCGGGTCGTCACGCTGACGCTGGCGCAGATGCGGGCGCGGACGGAGGGGTCCCACCGGTCCCGGAGGCGGGAGTCGACGCGACGGCTGTCGAGGCCGGTGCTTCGGATTCGGTGCCGTTCGGGATCTGGGAGAGCCTTCGCGATGCGGTGCGCGGAAGCCCGGATCACCTGGTGCAAGTCGCAAACGCTCTGGCGACGAAGGGCGACCCGGCGGCAATCTTCGAATTCGTCCGCGACCAGATCGTGACGTGTCCGCCGGTCTCTCACGCGACGGAAGTGACCGGCATGAGGTGGGGAGCGCGCGCCGCACTTCGATCCGGGATGGGGACGCCACGTGAGAAAGCGGAGCTGCTGGTGCTCCTCTACGAGCAAGCGGGGCTCACCGCGAAGGTCGTGACGGGCAGTATCTCGACGCCCGACGACCAGACGGCAGCGATCTACGGACAGCGCCTGCAGCACTCGTTCGCGCCCACGGTGGACCAGTCGACCCTCGACCAATGGAATACGCAGATGTCCGTTTCGGGTCCCCCCGTTACCCCGACGCCGATCGACCCCGACGATACGGAGCGTCAGGCGATCGTCGAGGCCGTCTCGGCGCTGCTCCCCGCGAGCGTCAGGGCGACCCTGGACGGCACGCCGCCCACGGTGGAGTCGCTCCTCATCGACGGAATTCCGATCGTCGCGGTTCAGGTGAACGGCAAGACCAGCTACGCGAACCCGCTCTTGCCGACGGCCGTATTCGGTAAATCGTATACGACCGACACGCCCATCGCGGCGGATGCTCCGACTCCGACGCTTCCCGTCGCGGTCGAGCTCTTCGTGTCATCGACGGCGAACCCCACCGTTCGCACGTCCGTCGCGAAGGCGACGTTCTCGGCGGACCAGGTCGTCGGGCGACAGGTCGCGGTACAGTTTCTGCCGCGAGTCGACGACCCCGACGATCTGCTCGCGCTCCGGGTCCAGGACCTGCACGCCTTCCGTCCGGTCATCGCGCTCCGCGGTGCGGACGTCGACGACGCGACGTTCGCGAAGAATGTCGTGGTCGGAGCGGACGTCACTCTGCGGGGAGACGTCGTCACGACGGCAGCGGATGGCACCGTGACGTTCAACGGCAAATCCGTCGTGGGCAAAGGCGCAGCAACCAACCCATCCAATCAGTCGAAGGTCGCGACGTTGAAGGTCGCCTCCGTCAACGCTGCGGGATTCCCGACCGTCTCCGTCCAGGTGTCTGCCGTCGACGCGAACGGCAAGACGGTGATGGGCTTGCCTGCGTCGGCGTTCGCCGTGGCGGAAGGCGGCGTGCCGATGAGCTTCGTCGAGACGAGTAGCCCGATGCAGCCCCCGTCCGTCGCGCTCATCATCGACGTCGACTATCCGCTCAAGAACGGCGACGCCGTGGTCGACCTTGCGCGCCAGCTCGCGGCACAGGTCGTCGCGGCGGGAGGCGACATCACCTATATTTTCTCCGGCATAGCGAGCGGCCCGTACACGGATCCCGAAGCGCTCGTGTCGATGGTGGCAGACAACGACGACGACGACGATTGCTGGCCGGACATCGCCGCCGCTGCGGGGACCGGCGCTGTGCTCACCGTGTTCATCAGTGACTTCGACGGATTTTCGGGCGTGGACGGCACGCCGTACCAGACGACCGTGTATGCAGGGCCGCCAATCCTCGCGATCGGCGCTCCGGACGCCGGAGGTACGGTGACCGTGCCGCCCGAAGTGACCGCGATGGTCGCCGCAACGGGCGGTCAGTCGTTACCGGGAGCCGGCATCGCCGACACGCTCGCCGCGGTGAAAGCCTTCTTCGACGCGCGCGACAAGGCCGGGACCTACACGCTGACGTACACCGCGCCCGTCAAGGGACCGGCAAAGCGGACCGTTACCGTGAAGACCGCGAACGGCAAGCAATCCGCGACGGGCACGTACACGGTCCCCGTCGCGACAGCCGGCGCGATCCCGCAGGCACTCTGCGGCGTCTACCTGGCCGTAACGGTGGACACACGTACCGTGACGCGCACGCTGGCGGGCTTCCCCGGCGGGGCCGCACCCGCGACCGACGAGCCGCTGACGCAAGCCCACCTCGACGAGGTCAACGGCGCGATGTTCGGCGCGACGGTCCTGTCGTTCGAGGGCGCCGCGCCGACGCTCTCGGCATGGCTCGACGATCTGCTCACGACGAAGCTCGCCGTGAAGCCACTGTGGGACGCGGCGAAGAGCGGCGACGTCACCGCCATTCGCGCCGCGCGCGGCGCGACGCGGAACTACTTGCCGCCCGAGCTCGCGGTTCTTCAATGCCCGCTCACCACCGATGGAACGGGCGCCGACGCCGGCACGGGCGCATCCGAGTCCCTGACGTACCAATCAGGGCTTCGCGTCGTGGCGTGCACCGAGCACCTGCAGATCGGCAAGGGCCGCATCCGCAAGATGGACGTTCTGAACTTTCCGGGTTGGCTCACCTTCGGGACCGACGCGAAGGCGTCGTTCGCGGCGACCGTCGCTCGCAGCGCACGCGCCGCGGTCATCGAAAATCACGTCCTCGGTGACACCGCGCAAAGCGCCGCGAGGATCCTCGCCGGGCAGAAGCTGCAGTTCTTCGACGCCGTGGGCCTCTTCGGTGCCGAGCTCGCGACGATTCCGGTAAACGAGCAGCGCGCCGCGGCGGAGATTTTGAACCAGTACAAGGACTTCTACAAATTGATCCCCGCTCAAGGCTCGCTGACGGCCTTCTGGGCGATCAGCGCCGATACCGGCACGGTGATGGCGGTGCTCTCCGACGGGAGCGGCGGCGCCGCCGCACCCGCGGCGTGCGGCGATCTCGACGCCGCGAGCAACGCGCTCGACGCTCTCGGGCTCCTCGGCGACCTCGGACCGTACGGCGCGCTCGGCAAAGCCGTCGCGGAGGTCTTCATCGCCACGGGCATCATCCTGGATGGCGCTTCCGACCCGAACTTCACCTATGACGCGGACGCGCTTCAAAAAGGCATCGCAAGCAGCCTCGCATGCAACGCCGCTTCTGATGCCGCGACCGGTGCCCTCGGTGCCGCGTCGAGCTCGTTCGATGCCGCGAACAAGGCGAATACCGTCTCGGGGATCACGGGAGGCGGTTCGTTGAGTTGCGGCGGAGGCCTGGGTGCGCTGGGTTGCGGCGGATAGGGAGACCAAGAGACCCGGCGACGTCGATTCACACGAGCACCACGGCTGGCGTGGTCCCGAGCTTCCTGGCGCGCCGGGCGAAGGCCTTGTCGAAGGTGTGGAGCGCAGTGACGGAGGTTACTGCGCTTGCCAGGTGGAGCGCGTCGGCGAAGTCCATGCCGCCTGCGAACCACGTCAGCGCGTGAGCGACGGCTTCCTCGGCCTCGACCGTCACGGAGGGCGCTGACATCAACCGCTCGAAGGCGTTCTGGATCACGGACGGAGAAAGCTCGTACGCGCCGCGGAGCACCCACTCGACCTCGAGAAGGACCGTCCACGACACGAACACGTCCTTTTCCACGAACAGCCGGGCCGCTCTCGGGCTCTGGAGGGGGTCGTCGTTCGTGACCAGCCGTACGATCACGTCGGTGTCGACGGCAATCACCGGCGCGCCTTCGCCTCTCGCTTCACGGCCGCGTCCATCTCGGCCAGGGACCGCGTGGGGCCCTGATATCCCGTGCATCCCAGCAAGCTTTCCGCTGCTCGCGCTCGTCCGAGCGACCTGGGGCGCAACACCACGCCGTCTTCCGTTGCCTCGACCTCGAGCTCGAGGCCAGCGCGCCACCCGCCAGCATCGCGAATGGCCTTCGGGATCACCACCTGGCCCTTCGCCGAGAGGTGAGTGGACGACTTGATTCCACGCTTCATCTTACTTCTTACTTACTAGTCTTACTTCACTTTCCGGTCAACGTGACGGGGCCGCTCTCCGGTCTCCCCTCGTACGGTTCAGAGGGTTTCCTGGGCTCCATTTGCGGCGGGACCGTCGGCGTGACGACGCTCGCAGTCCACTTTGTGATGCTCGTGAAAGACTGCAGCGCAGCAAGACACTGGTGAAAAACGAGAGGGACGCTCGGCGTCGACTGGTAGCTGCTGGTAGCCGCTTGCGCCGAAACGATAGCTCGCGTGGCCGGCGCAGAGACCGATCGTTCCCGCGATGCTATTGCCGCGTCGGCGTGTTCCGACACGTGTCTCTCGGCTCGCAAAAACAAGGTGGTGGACGGTGCTTCGAACGCTTTGCTCTGGTCTCGTCTGCGTGTTCGCGCTCTCGGGCTGTGGAAGTGACGCGGGCGGAAGCTCGACGCCGCTGACGTCAGGCGGCGCAGCAGGGATGGCTCCGATCGGGACGGGCACTGGCGGCGTGGCCGTCATCCCCGGGAACGGCGGCAGCACGACGACGACCCCGGGAGCCGGCGGCACCAGCGCCGTTTCGGGCTCCGGCGGGGTGCAGATGGTCGGCGCCGGTGGAACTTCGACCATCGCGACGGGCGGCACCGGAGCTGGTGGGACGGAGCCCGCGGCAGGCGGTGCGTCGAGCGCCGGCGGCGCGGTGAGCATGGGAGGCGCCGGTGGCACGATGAGCATGGGAGGCATGGCCGGAGCGATGAGCACGGGCGGCATGGGCGGCGCGCCCGCCATGATGCCCGCGTGTCTGAAGAACCCCGGTCAGGTCGTCTTCATCGGCGATTCGTACATCAACTACATCGTCGCGCACCCGGAGCTCTCGGTCCTCATCGCCCAGGACGCGGTGAAGGACAGCGCCCTGATGACGGGGCAGGCGTATCGCGACTACGCCGTCGCCGGCTCGACGATGGCCGCAGCGAGTCTGAACATGATCCCACCGCAGTGGAACACGGCCGTGGCGGCCAGCCCCGATATCAAGACGGTGATCATGGATGGCGGCGGTAACGACGTCCTGATCAACAACCCGCAATGCAAGGCGGCGGGGTCGCAGAACAACGACGCCTGCAAGATGGTCGTCGACAACACCGTGAAGGCGGTGGGCGACCTCATCGGCAACTACACGAAGGCCGGAGTCGGCGATCTCATCTACTTCTTCTATCCGCATGCGCCGACCGGCGGCGCCGACATCAGCGACTACGCCCTCGGCATCCTGCAGAACTCGGCGAAGCTCGTGACGACGGCCAGCTTCCGGATGTACGTCGTCGACCTCGTTCCGCTCTTCAACAACCATCCCGAGTACTTCTACCTCGACGGCATCCACGCGAACGCCCAGGGCGAACAGATCATCGCGGACGCCGTTTATCAGGTCATGAAGGACCACTGCATCGCGCAGCCTGCCAGCAAGGGCTGCTGCATGCCGTGAAGCGACGGCGCTGGTGAGTTCCCCGCAGCGGTCCTAGGGTGCGATGCATGCCCGTCCTGAAGCAGCATTTCGCACCTGGTCTGTCGGCCGCCGCTTACGACCAGGTCGCCGCCGTCGCCACACCGTCCCAGAGCAAGGCCGACGGCTTCATCGCCCACTACGCCATCGTCGAAGACGGCGGCATCAAGGTGATCGAGATCTGGGACTCCGTCGCTCACCACGATGCGTGGTTCAACGGGGCCATCAGGCCGAGCCTCCCGCCCAACTTGCCCGCGCCCATTTTCACGACGCTGCACCACAGCAACACGAAGAAGTAAGAAGACGCGCTCGGCGCGTCGCCGGGCACGGTGAGCGTGCTGTACGAGACGCCGCCGACGTTCATTCTGCGAGCGCTGCCGTGACGCCGCCCGAGACTCGACGCAGCTCCCGGGGGGTCGAGCTGGTTTCGCGGCGGATCAGGCGGCGCAGCGCGTTTGCATCCGAGTATCCGACGCGCCGCCCGATCTCCTCGAACGAAAGGCGGGTGGTACGAAGCAGCTGAACGGCCGCCTCGACCCGTAGACGCTGGACGAAGCCGATCGGGCTCAAACCGACAGCGCCGGCCAGACGTCGGGCCAGCGTGCGGGGACTGGTACCCGCGCGGCGTGCGACCAGCGCCACGTCGAAGTCCTCCGCCAGATGCTCCCGGATCCATGCCTCCGCGCGCTCGACGCTCGCATCGGTCGTACTCAGATAGCCGATCGCCATGTACGGCGCTTGCGAGGGATGCTCGTCGAGCAGGAGCAGGCGCGCACACCGGCGCGACAGCGACGGGCCGGCGAAGCGCGTCACGAGGTGAAGCGCGAGGTCGGCTTGCGCGAACACCGCTCCCGCCGAAACAACGCGTCCTTCGACGACCAGCGCTCGCGCCGCGTCGACCCGGATCTTCGGCCGACGGCGCTTGAGATGCGGGGCCAGCCACCAGGTCGTCGTGGCGGCGAGTCCGTCGAGAACGCCGGCTTCAGCCAGGAGAAACGCGCCGGCACACGACGAACCGACGATCGCGCCGCGCGCGTGGGCGGCGCCCAGGGCGCCGATCAGCCGTCGCATGTCGTCGCGTTCGAGCGCCGCGTCCAGCTGCGCCGTGTCTTCGACCCAGAACCCCGGCGCCAGAACGACGTCGGCCCGTGCAGCGCTTCTGAGCGATCGCGTCGGCTCCACGACCATCCCCGAGGCAGCCCGGACCCGTCCGCCGTTCGCCGACACCACGGTGACCTTGAACGGAGCGAGACGACCGGAGCGTTGCGCGATCGCGTTGGCGCAACGAAAGACGTCGAGCCCGACACTCAGGCCCGAATCCGTGAAGCCGTCGGCGATCAGGATCGCAATCCGCCGTTGCACGCGATGATTGTGACCGATATCGCCGGCCCTGACGATGGCGAATTCAGCCGATTATTTGTCGAACTCGCCAATGGCCGAGCCGCCGCCTGGCGCGTACGCTCAGGGAGCAAATGAAGCTCTTTTTCAGCCCGCTCGCGGCTTCCCTCGCCCCCCGGATCGTCGCGGCAGAAGCCGGCATCGCTCTCGAGTACGTCCAGGTGGACTTCCGTACGAAGCGCCTGCCCGAGAGCGGCGGCGATTACCGCGACGACGCGCCACTCGGTCTGGTTCCGCTCCTCTGTCTGGACGATGGCACCAAGCTGACCGAGACGTCGGTGATCGTTCAGTATCTCGCCGACCGCAGCCCGACGGCGGGCCTCGCGCCGCCCTGGGGCTCCCGGGAACGCTACGAGCTCCTCGAATGGCTCGCCTTCATCGCCACCGAGCTCCACAAGAAAGTGCTGTGGCCGATCTTCAACCGCTCGCATTCGGAAGACGCCGTGCAGTTCGCGCGGCAAGCCGCGGAGGAGGTGTTCGATCACCTGGAGCGGCGCCTCGCGGACCGTGCGTACGTGACCGGCGAGCGGTTCAGCGCGGCCGACGCTTACCTCGCCTGGGCGATGTGCTTGCTCCCCTTCGGCAAGCTCGAGCTCGGCGCGCGACCGATGCTACGCGCTTACGCCGAGCGTGTGCTGTCCCGCCCGAGCGTCCAGGACGCCATCGCAATCGAGATGCCGCTCGCTGCGGCCGCAATCAAGCGGAACAGGGCGTCGTGACGCGGGCACTCTCACGTCGCGCGATTCAGTATTCGCCTTGATCCGCTTGGCCTTGCTGGCCGGTTCGACCGCGAAGTCGTGCTCGTACTTGTTCTTGAAGTAGCGAGACTCGTTCGCGCGCAACCCGGCCAGCGCCGCCGCTACCGGCGACGACTCGAGACCAGCGACCGACACGGTCTTGAAATCAACGACACGAGACACGGATGATCTGGAAGGTCTACGGAACCTCGACCAGTTGATCCATGAAGGTCCGCGCCGTGCGCCGCTCGGCGCCGTCCGACCACGCGAGGACGACGAGGTTTTCCGCCCCGTCCACGACCGTACCGATGCCCCATTCGGCGCGTGACCGATGCGTGAAGCGTTTGCCGAGGAGCGCATCATTTCGGACGCTGGCGATCACGGCTTTCTTCGCGGTCTTGGCGCGCGCCTTCTTCGGCTTCTTCGGGGCGGCGGTCGATGCGGGCTTCGTCTCTGATTTTTCGGCCTTCATTGTTCCTTTGCTGCGTCCGTCGACTGACGCATCTCCAGCTACGCGACAATCTCGAGGCCCCGTAAGCGTAGCGCGTGGACGCCGGGGGCGCGAGCGGCTTGGCCGATCCGGCCCGATCTACGAGGCCGCCGCGCGCGGCCGGAGTTCTCCCCAGTGCTGCCGCCTCGAGAACGGCGGAAGTAGAAGAAACGCCGAGGTTATCTGCGTGGCGAGAGTGACAGGCATAGGAGGCGTGCTCCTGCGAAGCGCGGACCCGAAGGCGCTCGGAGCGTGGTACGCGAAGCACCTGGGCGTCGTGGTGGGCGACTAACGGAGCGACGTTCTCGTGGAAGGACGAAGTGCCGGAGGGCACCGGCATGACGGCGTGGAACCCATTCCCGGAGGACACGACCTGCGACGGCAACCGGGTAGAGCTCTGGCAGCCGCTAGCTGACGGAGAGTGACAGCACCCGATCGCTGAGCTTGCCGCCGGGTACGGTCTCGGCGAAGTACATTGCGCGCATCCGCTCGCAGTAGCTCTTCAGGTTGTGGAGCGAAGCCGCGTGAGTGAAGAGCGCGTTGTCTCCGTTCACGTACACCGAGACGCCGAGGAAGCCGAAGATGCAGGCGTCGATGGACGAAGGACGGTCGCCCAGGAAGTAGGGACGGTCGCCGAGCAGGTGGCTGAGCGCGTCGAGGTCCGCCTTCCCTTGCCGGATGATCTCGCTCTCCGCGTGTCGCCCGATGCCGCGAGCGTGGAGCTGCCCACGCAGTTGCTTCACGAGCACGCGCGGCACGATAAAGCGGAGAACGGGCGGCAGGGTCGACGTGAACTCGCGAAGGCGTTCGGCGCCACCTCGCCCGAGGAAGAGCTGGTGCTCGTAGGCCTGATGGTAGTGCTCTTCGAGCGTGCGCTGGATCATGAGCGCGCGCGCCCGTTCATCCACCGAAAGGTGCGAGTCCAGATCGACGCCGAAGCGCTCGGTCAAGTACGCGATGATGATCGAGGAGTCCCCCGTGGTGGTCCCGTCGTACTCGATCCACGGCGATTTCCCCTTCGGCCCTTTGCGCGGATCGTTCTCGACCACGAGCTCGTGCGGGATCTTTGCCATTCGCATCCAGGTGCAGAGCTTCAACGGAAATGGGCCGGACGTCGGGAACGGGATCCCCCAACCGGTGCCGAACACGAACAGTCGAATCTTGCTCTCGGGCATGGACATCAGCTTTCTCCTCGGACGCCGGCGCCGGCGCTCGGTCCACTGACCATAACGCATTCACCGACCCTTGGTAGACAAAACTAACCGTTGGTCAAATTTGCGACCGAAGGTAGAATGTTTCCCGTGAAGGCCAGCGAATCCCGGAAGAAGAGGCCGCATGGACAGCCCCGGGGCACCGTGGAGGTGCCTCTCCGCGTCGCGCGCCGCGAGCGGCGCCGGGAGCTCTCACGTGAGGAGATCGTAGACGCCGCCCGGCGCGTGATGCTGAGGGACGGCATGGCGAGAACCACGCTCGACGCCATCGCTCACGAGGTGGGCCTGACCAAGGCGGCGCTCTACTACTACTACCCGTCGAAGGATGCGCTCCTGTTCGAGCTCATGTTCGACACCTACGCGCGAGAGGCGCAGGCGCTGAACGACGGGGTGGCGCAGGCCAGGAACGGCGGCGAAGCGCTTCGCGCCATCGTGCGAGAGACGGTCAGGGCGTTCGGGCCCAAGCTCGAGGATTTCCGGCTCGCGTTCCTGCAGCCGCAGGTGGCGGGGCCCAACGCCATCAGCATCGGCCCGGCAGAGCTCGAGCGCCTCCGCCCGCTGAACGACCTCTCCTACAAGGGTGCGACGAAGCTCCTCGGCGAGGAGTGGAAACACGCGCGCGGCCGGGCGGGCGTCGAGCCGCGGCTCACTGTCTTCCTTGCGCACGTCGCCGCGCTCGGGATCCTCACCATGAAGGGACTGGTCGAGAGCTTCGGTGATCCACTGCTCTATTCGGACGAGCAGCTCGTCGAGGGGCTGTCCAGGATCTTCGAGGCGGCGTCGGCACCCTGAGGACATGCATGAATGACGAAGGATGATCGCACCAAGGTAATTCCGAGGAGAACGCCGGAATCCGCAGCCATGGCAGCAAACGTCAAGCGGGCGATGGCGCTCACCGCAGTTCTCAACCGGTTGACGTACGACGATGCGGCTGAGGTCCGCGCCTTGTTCAGCGAGCTCATCGGCAAGAAGGTGGACGACAGCTTCTTGTTGATTCCGCCGTTCTACACGGCATGCGGAGTCGACATCAGTGTCGGGCGCAACGTCTTCGTGAATCAGAATTGCACCTTCTACGACCTCGGCGGGCTCAGCATTGCGGACGACGTGATGATCGGGCCGAACGTGAGCATCATCACGAGCGGCCATCCCATCGAACCCTCTCAGCGGCGCGCGTCCGTGATCGCAAGGCCCATCGTGATCGAGAAAAACGTCTGGATCGCAGCCGGCGCGATCATCATCGGTGGCGTGACGGTGGGTGAGAACTCGGTCGTCGCGGCGGGTTCGGTGGTCACCAGGGACGTTCCCGCGGATAGCCTCGTCGGAGGTAATCCGGCGCGGGTCATTCGTTCGATTCGCGACCAATGACACGCGTCGGGGGCAGGCGCTCAGGTCGCTGCACCACCGGTCAAGAAGTCGACCAGACCCTGCGGCGCGTGGTCGTCGTCGAAGCAGATAGCGAAGGCCTTTGCGGCCTCGACGGCGGCGTCCGCGCTCCGCACGAACATGGCTTCTTCGTAAACGGCGAGCGCGACTTCGAGGTCTCCCGGGGACGCGGCGATGGCGTCGCCGAGCTCGGCGCCGTCGAACATCGCCAGGTTGGCGCCTTCACCGTCGGGTGGCGCCAGGTGCGCGGCATCGCCGAGGAGAGTCGCACCGGGGACGCGCTTCCACCGATGTCCGGCGGGGAGCGCGTGGATCGCTCGGGGAACGGGATCGGTCTCGCCGTCCGTGAGCAGCGCGGTGAGCTCCGGCGCCCAGCCGTCGAGCTCCGCCGCGACTCGAGCCTTCGCCGCCTTCGCGTCGGAAAAGTCGATTCCCACGAGCCACTCCTGCGGCTTGGTGAGCGCGACGTAGGTGTGCAGCGCGCCGTCCGTTTCGCGGTGGGTGACGATGCCTTTGCCGGGCGCGAGGGCGTACAGCGCACCGGCACCGACGACCTTGGCGCTCGCCGGATGACGTACGTCGGCGTCGAGCAGGTACGTCTCGATGAACGACGCGCCGACGTACCTGGGCTTCGCGTCGGACAGCAGGGGTCGGATCTTCGACCACGCACCGTCCGCACCGACCACGAGACTCGTGGTCACGGTCGAGCCGTCCGCGAACCCGAGCTCGTGCCGGCCGTCACCGAGTGAGCGAGCGGCCGTGACCTTGCGTCCCCACTCGACGGTGCCAGCGGGCAACGAGTCGAGCAGGATGCGCCGTAGATCACCGCGATGCACCTCGGGACGACCGCCGCCCCCGCCGTCGGGCTGGTCGAGAAGGACCGTGCCGTGCTTGTCGACGACCCGCGAAGCCTCCCCACCTTCGTGAATGATCCGGCGGAACTCGTCGAACAGCCCGGCCGCCTTCAGCGCAAGCTGTCCGTTGTAGTCGTGGATGTCGAGCATCCCGCCCTGCGTGCGCGCGTCCGCAGATGTATCTGCCTCGTACACTGTGGCGGCGATGCCGTGAACGTGCAGAACGCGAGCGAGAGTCAGCCCGCCGAGACCGGCGCCAATGATCGTGATGGGGGTCATCGTGGTTCCTTTCTACGGGGCGCGCTGACCGCCGTCTGGCGGACGACGGCAAAGCCTCGATCGATCAACGCGATGAACGCAGCGTTCGCCTTCTTCACCGAGCCTCCGTGCTCGAACACGCGGATCGCTTCGGCGTAGGCCGTCCGCCACGTCAGGATTATCATGCCGGCGACGAGCCGCGCGAGACCATCCGCCTTCGGGCCAGCGAGCTCGAGCGCGAGCGCCTCGACTGCCTCATCTCCGATTTCTCGGACGCGCGCCTCGAGCGACGGGCTCGCCCCGACGACGCGCCACCAGGCGACCGTCTGGCTATCGACGCGAGCGAACGGATGCTTCCTTTCAGAAAGCCTGTCGACGAGGCCGCGGAGCGCGTCGATCGGCGACTGCCCCTTCGGCCTCTCGCCGAGTGCCTCGCGGATGAAGAGCTTCACGTCGCCCTCGCGGTCCAGGAAGAGATCTTCCTTGCGCGCGAAATAGTTGAACACGGTCACCTTCGACACATTCGCGGCGGCGGCGATCTCCTCGACCGTCACCCTGTCGAAGCCGCGCGCAGAGAACATCTCCGTCGCGACGTTGGAGAGCCGCTGCCTGGTGTCGCGCTTCTTGCTTTCACGGAGCTCGCCCATGGGAAAACATTAACTCGGTAAAAGATTTTACTGGCACAATTTTTTGACGGGTCCACTATTCGGGCCATGAGCGACCCGGTCTACGACGTGATCATCGCTGGAGCCGGCCCGGTCGGGCTGTTCCTGGCCAGCGAGCTCAGGCTCTCGAAACTTTCGGTGCTGGTGCTCGAACGGCTGGAAGATCCGCACTCACCGCTGAAGCGCTTGCCGTTCGGAATGCGCGGTCTCTGGGGACCGAGCGTCGAAGCATTCTACCGGCGTGGGCTGCTGGACGACGTTGCAGCGCAGCCGCGTGCCGAAGGTGGCGTCCCTGGCCAGCCGAGGCCCGGCTCGAAGGCGTCCGGTTCACAGCGCCGCGGGCCCGCCGGCCACTTCGCGGGCATCCAGTTCGATTACAGCAACATCGATTCGTCCCGGTGGACGTACCGGCTCCCGGGCCCCGCCGACACTCAACTCGGTAGCGAGATGGAGCATCTCGAGCGCGTCCTCGCCGCGCGCGCTCTCTCCGTCGGAGTGGAGCTCCGGCGCGGCCACGGCGTCGAAGGCTTCGAGGCAGGAAGCGACGAAGTGATCGTCCACACCGGCGAGCAACGTATTCGCACACGCTGGCTCGTGGGTTGCGACGGCGGTCGCAGCACGGTGCGCAAGCAAGGCGGCTTCGAGTTCGTCGGTACCGACCCCGAGTTCACGGGATATTCGGTCCAGGTCGAGCTCGCCGACCCGGAGAAACTCCGCCAGGGCCGTCACTATACGCCGACCGGCGTGTACACACAGTGGCAGCCAGGGACGCTCGGGATCGTCGACTTCGACGGCGGCGCGTCCCATCGCATGCAACCGATCACGTGCGAGCACGTGCAAGCGGTCCTGCGCCGCGTGTCCTGCACCGACGTGACCGTCAAAGCGTTGAACCTCGCCGCGACGTGGACCGACCGCTCGCACCAGGCAACGACGTATCGCAAGGGTCGAGTGCTCCTCGCGGGCGACGCCGCGCACATCCATTCACCGCTCGGTGGGCAAGGCTTGAACCTCGGGCTCGGGGACGCGATGAACCTCGGGTGGAAGCTCGCTGCCACCATCCGAGGCGACGCCCCGGACGGTTTGCTCGACAGTTACACGACGGAACGGCATCCGATCGGGGCGCGCATTCTCGATTGGACGCGGGCTCAGGTCACCCTCATGCGACCGAACCGACATTCCCGCGCGCTCGAAGCCATCGTTCGCGACCTGATCGACACGCGTGACGGCGCGACCTACTTCGCCGAACGCGTCTGGGGCGTGTCGCTCCGCTACGACCTCGGGAACGAGCATCCGCTCGTGGGCCGCAGCTGCCCCGACTTCGAGCTGCAGGATGGAACGAGGGTCGGCACTCTGCTCCGGGACGGAAGTGGTCTGCTGCTCGACTTCGGGCGGCATGCGTCGCTGCAAGCGCTCGACGGACTCTGGGGGGACCGAGTAAAATACGTGGCCCGCGACGCCCAGGATCGCCTCGGCCTGACCGCGCTGCTCGTGCGTCCCGACGGGTTCGTGGCATGGGCGAGTGATACGACTCCCGGCCCCGACAGCGTTACGCAGGCCGCGGCGAGATGGTTCGCGCGCCGCGAACAGCAGGCCATCAGCGGCTGATCGACGGTCATCACGCTTTACCGTGATCGTTTTCGAATCGACGCTCGTACCCATCCGGCAGGAGTGGCCATCGAACAATGCCGCCCTTCGCCGAATTCACAAAAGCCTGGAGCATTCTGATGACTCTTGACAAGCGGTTGGTTGGTGCGATTGGTCTTTGCCTCGTCACCGGTTGCTCGAGCTCAGGTGACCCGGGGAACGCACCCGACCCGAAGGGCACGACGGGCCCGTCCGTCAGCGCAAGCGCCGACTACGAGAACCAGGTCGTCACGCTGAGCTCGGACCTGGTGATCCCGGCGGGCAAAACGGTCCACGTCGGACCGGGCGTGACGTTCGAAGCCGCGACCGGCGTCAAGATCCAGGTCGAGGGGACGCTCGAGGTCGATGCGACCGACGCTTCTCCGACGATCTTCACGGGAAGCAGCGTCGATGCCCCCGCCCCCAACGCCTGGCAGGGTATCGAGGTCGAGTCCGGCGGCAACCTCGTGGTGACCCACGTGGACATCGAGGGCGCAGAGTACGGCATCCACGCGATGGCCGGCTCGGCCTACAAGGTCGACTACGCGGTGTTCGGAACGAGCTTCAAGCCGGCGGTGCTGGAAGCAGACGGCTCGTTCGACCACTCGACGTTCCACGCGACGACGCCCCCGACGATCGCGCTGACGGTGAGCGTCACGATCGACGACCCGAACGGGACCATGACCATCATCGACGCCTCGCCGACGATCTCGAACAGCCTCTTCGACGGTTCAACTCCATTCACGGACATGGTTCGAGTCGGCGGTAATTCGATCCCGGTGTTCGATCACGTGCATCTGACCGGCGCGCACTGCGCTTTCCACACCTCCGGCGCGACCAACAACTCGCCGCTGGTGAAGAACTCCATCATCGAGAACATGTCGTACGGAGTGATGGCCTTCACGGCGAAGCCGGTGTTCGAGAACACCAACTTCTTGAACAACACCTCCGACATCGGCTTCTGCTACGGCGCCACGGCCGACAACGCGCCCGTCCTCAACGGCAACTACTTCCTGGCGGGCGACGCCTCGTTCGATGCGAGCTGCGTCCAGGTCGGTACGACGGCCGCAGGGACGGTAAGCGCGCCCATCGACGGCGCCGGTCCGGTCGGGCTCTAGGCCCAGGCTCTCGGTCTCCGTACGACGCCTGGCCGCAAATCAGCGGCCAGGGCAGTGGTCGCGGCGCTCTTGCCGACGGGGTGTCGCTCTCCCTGGAACGTTACCCGCGCCGAGCGGCCTCGATGGTGGCGACGTCGATCTTCTGCATCGTCATCATCGCTGCGAAGACGCGCTTTGCTTCGGCTCCCCCCGCGGACATGCCGTCCGTGAGCGCGCGCGGCGTGATCTGCCAGGAAAGGCCCCACCGATCCTTGCACCAGCCACAGTCGCTCTCCTTGCCGCCGTTCTTGACGATGGCGTTCCAGTAACGGTCCGTTTCTTCCTGATTGTCGGTGGCGACCTGGAACGAGAACGCCTCGCTGTGCTTGAACATCGGGCCGCCATTGAGACCGAGACACGGGATTCCTAGGACGGTGAACTCCACGGTCAGCACGGTGCCCGCCTTGCCGCCCGGAAAGTCATCGGGCGCCTCGTGAACCGCGGTGACTTCGCTGTTCGGGAACGTGGCGGCGTAGAAACGCGCCGCCTCTTCTGCGTCCTTGTCGTACCAGAGACAGATTGTGTTCTTCGCTTTCATCGGTCTGCTCCTTCTATTCCGATCGGCGTGAAAAGAAAACGTAACGCTCCGCTCCCTCGTGACAACCACCGCCGGACGTCTCCACCGCCTTTCGGACGACCGGTCTTCAATCCGCGTTGCCCGGAAGCCGGCCGTCCCGCCATGTTAGCGTGAGCCATGCCTCTTCAGGTTTTCGACCGCCTCGTCGCGCAGTGCAGCGCGCTGCCGCGTGCGCCGTTCGCGGTGGTGGCTCCGACCACCGATGTGGCCCTTTCGGGAGCGATGGCGGCGTTTCGAGCCGGCTTGATCGATCCGATTCTGGTCGGGCCCGAGCGCGCCATTCGAGCGCTCGCGTCGGAGCTCGGGCTCGATCCGTCGACGCTCGCGGTCGTCGACGCCACCGACGACGAGGACGCGGCTCGCAAGGCGGTCGCCCTCTGCGTGCAGGGGAAGGCCCGGGGTCTCATGAAGGGCAGCTTGCACACCGACGTGCTGATGCACGCCGTCCTCGATCACCAGAGCGGGCTTCGCACCACACGACGGGTCAGTCACGCTTTCGTGATCGACGCACCTTCGTACCCCCGCCCGCTGATCGTCACCGACGCCGCCATCAACATCTACCCGACGCTCGACGACAAGGTCGACATCGCAAAGAACGCGATCGAGCTGGCGCACGCCCTCGGGATCCCGGTGCCCAACGTGGCGATCCTCTCCGCGGTCGAGACGGTGAGCTCGAAGATCACGTCGACCATCGACGCGGCGGCGCTCTGCAAGATGTCCGACAGAAAGCAGATCACCGGCGCGGTCCTCGACGGCCCGCTCGCTTTCGATACCGCCGTCAGCGCCGAGGCGGCGCACATCAAGCACCTCGTCTCACCCGTCGCGGGCTCCGCGGACATCTTCCTCGTTCCCGATCTCGAGTCGGGGAACATGCTGGCGAAGCAGCTCGAGTACCTCGGGGGCGCCGAGCTCGCCGGGGTGGTACTCGGCGCACGCGTCCCGATCGTGCTCACGAGCCGTTCCGATTCGGCGCGCGCACGGCTCGCCTCGTGCGCGGTCGCGGTGCTTCGCGCTGCAGCCACTGACGGCGCCGCGCCGGCCTAGGCAGATGCTCAAGGCCGCGAAAACACGAACAAGCTCATCCGGGCAGCGACATCATTGTGGAGGGAGCTCTCCGGATTTCGGAAGCACCCTCCGATTCCTGGTCATCGACCCGCGTTCAGCGGACGTTCGGCACGCAGCATCCCGTCAGGCAATAGTAACCGGGCGCGCAGTCCGGAAGACACGCGACGCCGCACGACTGCTGCCCCTGCGCGCAGACTGGCGCGACGCACGCGCCACCCGCGCCGCCTGCTCCGGGCGCACCGCCAGCACCGCCCGCGCCGCCCGTACCAGGTGCGCAATCGGCGGGCAACGAAGTCTTGCCGAGACAGAGCTCGCAATGGTCGCACGTGTTGTCGCATGCGGCGCTCGGCGTGCACGTCGGGCACTTCTTCGGATCTCCGAGGTCCGCGTACGTACACGACGACTGAATGAAGACGTTGGTGACGTCACCGCCCGGCCCCTTCACCGCGCAGCAGCCGAAGCAATCGCAGCCGTTCGGGGTGAGCGGCATGCAGTTCTTGCGGCACGTCGCCGAGACCGCGCAGCTCTTGTCCGTCGGTGACAGCTCTCCCGTCAGGCAGCCGGTGGAGTAGCGGCACCCGTCGTCGCCGCCGCCCGAGTTCCCGTCGAAGAAGCAGTCTTGCCACTTCGGGTCGACGTTGTCGCCGGGGATGCCCGTCGCGAACGAACTCTCGTCGTTGTCGAGCGCACCGGTGCATTCCGGATCCGCCGAGTCAATGAGACCATCGCCGTCATTGTCGATACCGTCCGAGCACTGCGTGCTTCCGACGGGGATCTTGGGACCCGTACCCGGACTGCCTGCCGTGCCGGTGGCGCCACCGCTGTCCGCTGCCGTGCCGCCCAGACCGCTCGCGCTGCCTCCCACGCCGCTCGAACTGCCGCCGGCAGCCATATCGCCACCGGGTGCGCCGCCCTCGAGACTCCCGGACGCACCGGTGCCATCGGAGTAGCCGCCGCCCGACGCACGCTGGGCACCCCCGTCTTCGCCGTGGGAGCCGGCGGTTGCCGAGCTCGAACTGCCGCATCCGAGGGCGCCGAGCGCACCCACGAGCACCCACGAAGCCTTGCGCAACTGTCTCATTTCGTCCCGCGTCCTTCCGCACGCCGGCGGATCTTCCGTCGCGCTCCCGATTAGGGGGCGATCGCGTTCCCGATTATGACAAGCTCTCGATCATTTCATCGCGCGGCTCGAGACGCCGCGATGGCGCGCTCGCCTCTGCGAGAATGACTCGGTTTTCCTCAGTACTCTTCGCCCCCGGGCTCCTGTTCGCGCTCGCGTCGGCACCGCGCCCGGCGAGGGCGGCCCAGAGCGCGTCGGCGAAGCTCGTCTGGGAGCGCGCACCCGGTGCGGAGTCGTGCATCGACCGAGAACGACTCGAAGAGTCCATCGAGCGGCGCTGGCGGCGCCATGTCTTCGTCGCGGACGGAGAAGACTTCGTCGTCGAGGGTCATGTGAGTCGCGGTGCGTCCGGCGAGTGGGCAGCGTCACTCGCATTGCGGAGCGCCGACGGAACGAACCTCGGCGAACGACAGCTCGTGACCCGAGCCCCGAGCTGCGTCGATCTCGACGATTCCCTCGTCCTCGCGCTGGGCATCATGCTCGATTTGAATCGACAGAAGACGGGTGACGACGTGGGCCATCCCGCGGCGGCGCTCGGCATTCGCCCGGCGAATACCGTTCCCTTGCACGTCGTTCCGTTTGCAGGCGCTGCGGCAAGCGCCGGCGCGTTGCCCGGACTCGCGCTGGGGTTTCGCGCTGGTGTCGCGCTCCTGCCGCCGGCGTTCATGCGCGTGCAGCTCTCGGGCTCGGTCTACGCCGCCGAGAACGTCTCTTCCGCGCGACCGGGGGCGCGGATGTTCGGCTGGGCCGCGGAGCTCGCCGCTTTTCCGTTCAGCGCGTCCGGCGGCCCGCTACGTGCGGACTTCGGCGCCGGTGTGCGACTCACCGAGCTGTACGCGCGCGGTCTCGGCCTCTACCGGACGGAGAGTCCGAGCGAAGCCTTGCCGTCGCTCGGGCCGCGCGTCGAGCTCTCCCTCCGAATCGCGGGGCCGCTCGCCCTCGACGTGGGTCTCGGTGTGGACGCCGCGCTGTCGCGGTACAGGTTCGTCTATCGTGATTCGAGCGGCGGCGTCGTCTCGGTCTACGAAACGGCGCCGTTTTTCGGCGAGATCGGTGTCGGCCTCGCCGTCCTTCTCTGAACCCCGCCGCGCGGGTGCCCACAGTGATAATTTGAGGGAGACGCCTCCCCTAACCAGTGCTGCCACGCGGCAATCGGGGACCCCGAGACGGCGCCACGGCAGAAGATGATCCCCCCCCGTCTCACGTCACGCCAGGTCTTCGATGAACACGCCCGCTACGTCCTTCGTGTCCTCAAGTACCTCGGAGTCCGCGAGGCGGACGTGCCTGACGTCTCTCAAGAAGTGTTCGTCACCGTGCACCGAAAGCTCGCCGAGTTCGAGGGGCGCTCGTCGGTGCGCACGTGGCTCTATCGGATCTGTCGCAACGCGGCCTCGGACCATTTCCGGCGCGCGCACGTGCGGCGTGAGATCGTCACGGACACGACGGCCCCCGAGAGCGTCGGTCTCGACCGCTCGCGCGACGACGGGCCGCGAGCCGAGGCGCGCTCGACCCTCGCCTTCTTGCTCGAGCACCTCGACGAGGCGAAGCGCGAGGTGTTCGTGCTCTACGAGGTCGAGGGTATGACGATGAACGAGGTGTGCGACGTCCTCGGGTGCAAGATTCAAACGGCGTACTCGCGCTTGCACGCCGCCCGCGCCATCTTGACGGACCTCCTCGCCGACGAAGCGCTGGAGAAGACGTCGTGAGCGATCCTCCGCGCCTTTCGAGGGACTCCGGGAGTGACGCCGAGCGGAGACTGGCGCGCCTCGTCGAAGCATCGCAGCGAGACGTCGGAAGCGACGAGGAGGTCGCGGCGCTCGAGTCACGTCTCATTCCACTGATCGGCCCGCCTCCGTCGCCCGGCTCCACCGCGGCGCTTCCAAAGACCACGTCGGTGGTCGGATCTGGGCTCGTGAAGGTCATGACCGTGACCGGCGTGGCAGCCGTCGCCACGGCGGCGTACGTGTTCACGCGGCAGCCCGCACCGGTGCCCGCACCGAGCCGCGCGCCCTCCCCCGCTCTCACTGCGTCGGTTCGGCCCTCCGCCTCCCAGCCTGGCCCGAGCGCGCCCGCCGTCGTCGAAGCGACTTCGCACGCGGAAGCGCCGCCACCCTCGACCTCGACGCAAGCGGCACCGCTCCCGTCCGAGGCGGACCTGGTCGGCGAAGCCCAGTCCCTGCTCGCGACGAACCCAGCGAGAGCGCTCGCGCTGTGCGACCGGCACCGGCGGCTCTACCCACGCGGCGTCCTCGTGCAAGAACGTGAGGTGCTCGCCATCGAAGCGCTCGAGCGACTGGGCCGTCACGAGCAAGCGTCGGCCCGCGGCACCCGTTTCCTCGATGCTTTCCCCGGCTCGGCACACCGGAGCAAGGTCGCCGCCATCGTCGGCTCTCGATGAAGAGTCGTCGTGTCGTCGTCTGCGCGGTGGCCCTCGTGGTCGCGGCATGCACCCGCGACGCCTTGCTCGGCAGCGAGCGACTCATGCTGGTCGACGCGGGAGCGCCCGACGCCACGACGTGTGTTCCGACGGCGTGTGGTGGGCACGTCAGCGCCTGTGGCGACTGCGCCGACAACGACGGCGACGGCAAGGTCGACCTCGCCGACCCCGATTGCCTCGGACCGTGTCAGGACTCGGAAGGGACGTTCGTGAACCCGCAGCCCGGCCAGGGTCATGGAGCCTGCGCCCTCGATTGCTACTTCGACGGCGACGACGGGTTCGGCAACGACGACTGTGAGTGGTCCCACGTCTGCGACCCGCTCGCGGTGGCCCCGGATTTCCCTCCCGAGGGAATGAGTTGCGCCTACGACCCGACGACGAAGCTTCCGCGCGGGGGAGGCTGCGACGCGGCGCAGTCGGACAAGTGTCGCTCGGTGTGCGGGTCCATCACGCCGCGCATCTGCGATTGCTTCGGCTGCTGCCTGCTGCCCGGCGCATCGACGAGCGTGTTCATCGGGTCCGTCGACGACCAGGGGAACCCTTCGTGCGACTCTTCGCACGAAGCGGATCCGACGCGCTGCGAGCCGTGCACCCAGGTCACGAGCTGCCTCGGGACGGCGGGGCCGTGATCGGGACACCCTGGCGGGCCGGCCGTGCCGTGCTTAGGTTCGCCCGACATGTCGCAACTGGAGATCGGGCTCGATACCTTCGGCGATAGGACTCTGTCCTCGAGCGGCGCTCTCGAGTCGCATGCGCACGTCCTCCGCAACGTCGTCGAGCAAGCGGAGCTCGCCGACCGGGTGGGCCTGGCGTTCTTCGGCGTGGGAGAGCACCACCGGGACGACTTTTCGGTGTCCGCGCCCGAGGTGCTGCTGGCCGCGATCGCGGGCCGTACGAGCCGGATCCATCTGGGCTCGGCCGTCACGGTGCTGAGCTCGGACGACCCCATCCGCGTCTTTCAGCGATTCTCGACGCTCGACGCGGTGTCCAGCGGTCGCGCCGAGGTCATCCTCGGGCGCGGGTCGTTCACGGAATCGTTCCCGCTCTTCGGCTACGACCTCAAACGGTACGAAGAGCTGTTCGAGGACAAGCTGGACCTCTTCGCCAAGGTGCGCGCGGGAGGACCGGTCACCTGGTCCGGCTCGACGCGACCGCCCCTGAACAACCAGCTCGTCCATCCGCCGATCGAACATGGGCTTCTCCGTACCTGGGTGGGTGTCGGCGGCAGCGCGGAGTCCGTCATCCGCGCCGCGCGCTACGGGTTCGACCTGATGCTCGCGATCATCGGCGGTGAACCTTCGCGTTTCGCGCCTTACGTCGAGCTCTACCAGCGCGCGCTCAAGGAGCTCGGCCAGGAGCAACGACCGATCGGCGTTCATTCTCCGGGCCACGTCGCCGACACCGACGAGCGAGCGCGCGAGGAGCTATGGCCGCACTTCCTCGCCATGAGATCGAAGATCGGCGCCGAGCGCGGCTGGCCGCCCCCGACGCGCGCTCAGTACGATCGCGAGGCGGGCCCACAGGGTGCGCTCTTCGTCGGTTCCCCCGAGACCGTCGCCCAGAAGATCGCCGCGACCGCACGCATCCTCTCCCTCTCGCGCTTCGATCTGAAATACAGCAACGGCACGATGCCCCACGAACAGATGATGCACAGCATCGACCTCATCGGCACCCAGGTCGCACCCCGCGTGCACGCGCTGCTGGAGGCGTGAGGATCACTCAGGCGGGTGCGGCTATATCGCCCCTCGATACGCGCACCGCTTCAAGACGTCTCGCCGGCGCGCTCGAGCTCCTCGACGTCAGCGAGGTCCTTGTGCCGTCCGACGGCCTTCTTAATGCTTCGTCGAAAGACACTCCGCTGATCTTGGTCAGCACCTCGATCATTAGTGGTGCAATGCCGAAACGATACGCGTCACCCTCTTTGGCGAAGTGCCCGGCGGCGACGCCGTGCGCCTGCAGCGGCGCGCCGAATGCCTCGAGAGCGGCGACGACGCGCTCGGAGTTCGTCCTGGACGCCTGCTTCGCGAAGCTCCGTCAACAGATCGGCGAAATCTTGTGGAAGCTTAGCCAAGCTCCTAGAGAACCTCGACATTGTGAAGCGACTGTACGCGGCGTTCGGTACGGGAGACCTGGCGAGCATGCTCGGCACCCTCGACGCCGGAATCGCGTGGGTAACGCCCGGAACCGCGCCCTGGTCGGGCGAGGGCAAGGGGCACGAGCACGTTCAGCGCTTCTTCGAGACATTCGGCAGCACCGCGTCGCTGAAGACCTTCGAGCCCCGGAGCTTCGTCGCCGACGGAGATACCGTCATGGTGCTCGGCTACGAGGAGGCGGCTTCGCGCAAGACCGGTCGCGAATGGAAGACCCACTTCAGGCAAGATCACTGCCCATCGCGAGTACATCGATACGCAGGCGATTGCCGACGCGTTCCGCGCCTGAGCAGCTCTGGTGCGACGTCAGCGACCGGCGCGCCGCTGTCGTTCGTCGTCGTCCAGGAGGTCCCACGGGCGGTGGTGGTAGTAATACGGCCCCGCCTCGTGGGAACCGGTCGCCGAACGCGCGGTGATACGAATCTCGATGTCGACCGGCGGGAGACTGCGATTCAAGGCACCGGGCGCGATCAGCACGACGTCACCGGTCTCTTGATCCACCGGAGGGTCCGCAAACTCCATCTGGATGAACTGATCGGAGCCGACGATCGCACCGCGGAAGTGCACGTCGGCCGACGTGACTTCTCGGAGCTCGCCATAACGAGTGACCAGTAGATCGTCCGCGGGACCTGCGGTGCATTCGACGTGCTCGCCTGGCTCCGTGCGGTACTCGCGCACCACGATGTTCCCGGCGCGCATGCGGTCCACCATCGCCATGGTGCTGCTGACCATGAGCCCGCCGCCGTGAACGAGATCGCGTACGCCCTGCTCGACGCGAGACATGACCTCGAGTCGTTCGCTGCAGTAAGCGCACGAGAAATAGTGTTCTTCGACGCGCTCGGCTCCCCGGGACGACGTTAGACCAAGAATGCGAGCCGCACCTGGAGCAGGTCCAAGGCACGGTGAGCATCATGGAGTTCCGCAACGGCAAGGTCGTGCACGAGACGCAGTACTTTGCCGATCCCTTCGAGGCGCCCCCCTGGCGAAGCCAGTGGGTTCAGCGCATGGGTTAGCGCGCAGTTGCGACAGACGGGGCGCCGAACCACCTGCTCAGCGCGTCGCCCAGGCCCTGGTCCGTGCCGTTTCCGACCCACGCGACGTAGCCGTCGGGTCGGATCAAGACGGCGGCGGGAGCCGGAACGGCGCCGAGCACCGGAAGCTCCCACGCGCCGGCATAGCGCGCGTCGATGCGTTGAACGTGGTCCGCCCACGGAGTGACGTCGAGGGTGCCGGGCTCACCCAGGTCGAGCAGTATCGGTCGGGCGGCGTGTAGAAACGTGAACACCCGACGCGGTCCGCTCTCGGTGACCAGATCGAGATCGGGCATGCGGCGGCCGAGCAGCGGGTGCCCGTCACCGAGGTCGTAGTGAACGTCGAGCCCGGACATCATCGCAGCGTAGCGCTTGCGCGGCTCATCCATCGCGAGCAGCTCGGTCATGGAATCGCGCAGCGCCGTGGTCCGTTCGTCGCCGCGGTTGACGGCCGTTTGCGCCATGGAGGTCCTGAGCACGCGCGCGCCGATCGGATGCCGCTCGGCGTGGTACGTGTCGAGCAGGCTCTCCGGCGAGGTGCCATTGACGACCTGAGCCAGCTTCCACCCGAGGTTCACGGCGTCCTGGATGCCGATGTTGAGTCCCTGTCCGCCTGCCGGCGAATGAATGTGCGCCGCGTCGCCCGCGAGGAGCACCCGTCGCTCGCGATAGGACGCCGCTTGCCGCGTCGTATCGGTGAATCGCGAGAGCCACGTCACGTCGTGAACACCGAAGTCCGTCCCGTAGACGGTCACGAGCGCCTCTCGAAGATCGTCCAGCATCGGCTCGTCGCCTTGCCTGACCTCCGGCTCGATCGACACCACGCGCACGCGAATCCCGTCCTCGAGCTTGCCCATGGCGTGAATCCCCTTCGCATCACGGCGGATGCCCGACGCCGGCTCTTCCGTCATCGCGACCTCGGCAATCAGATAGCTGACGGACGCATCCCACCCCGCGAAATCGATGCCCGCTCTCTTGCGGATCACGCTGCGGCCGCCGTCGCATCCGACGAGATACGCGGCCTCGAGCGAACGGCCGTCGGACAGCTCGACGACGACACCTGCGTCGTCTTGAACAAAATCCGTCACGTCACGTCCGCGATAGATCGGCACTCCGAGCTCGTCGACCCAGGCGGCGAGTATGACCTCGATGCGGCTTTGCCACAGCGCGAGCCCGTAGTTGTGGCGAGTCGGAAAGTCGCCGATGTCGAGCCGGCTCAGCGCGAAGCCCGCGACCTGCATCGTCTTCCCCTGCGAGAGAAAGCGCTCCGCGACTCCACGCTGATCGAGCACCTCGATGGTGCGCGAGTGCAGGCCGCCCGCACGCGAGCCCGCGAGCTCTTGCGTTTCGCGCCGCTCGACGATGGCGACGTCGACGCCCGCAAGCGCGAGCTCGGCCGCAAGCATCAACCCCGTCGGACCACCTCCAGCGATCACCACAGCATGTTTCGTCATGGTCGTTGCTTGTGCGGCACGACCCGGGGCTTGCCGCAAGTCCCGGCATCTGGCATACGTTTGCAGTGGGAAGGGACGGTGAGCGCGCGGCGCCGCTGTTCGGCGCGCGGCCGTCGCGCGCGCCGCAAAAAAATTTGCCGCAACACCGCCGCACGGAACGCGCTCTACCCGTCCCGAGGACCAGCGGAGAATGAGAAGCACGAACTCGTCCACGAGCTGGGCGCGCATGAGCGACTGGATCAATTCGCCACTGCCGCGCATGACGAGGCGCGCTCCCGCTTTCTTCTTCAGACCACGTATCGCCTCGACGGCGTCGCCCTCGAGCAGGGTCGAGTTGACCCAGGGTAGCTCTCGCTGGAGCGTTCGAGAGGCGACGTACTTGTGCATCCTGTCGAGCACCTCGGTGAAGGGGTTGTCCTTCCGCTTGGGCCATACGCTATAGAACTGCTCGTAGGTCCGGCGTCCGAGGAGCAAGCCCCCGCCCTGCTCGCCAGCGTCGGATCGCTCGCCATTCGGGTTTCCGAATCCCAGGCTCTGCATCATCACGGCATCGCCGTAAGACGTCTCCCATCCGCCGTACGGGAAGCCCCGCGCAAGTCTTCGTCCGCGCCGGCCGGAGCCTGGGTCACGCCATCCAGGGTGAGATGATTGATAGCGACGATCCGCATGGCGTCTCCTTCAGTCTGTGTTGCGGCGACTCGGTATGACGCGAGCGATCACCACGTGTAGTTGAAACTTCAACTCTTCGATTGCGTCTCTCACGCGTTTCTCAACGCGTTGCTCGTTTACGCGTTATTTGCGCGCTGGTTCCTCACTGTTTGCTTGTCCAAACATGAGCCGAGTGAGAGCCTTTGAAAAGGTGAGTGATAGGGCGGGGTGGAGTGATGCATCATGAGTGCCGTCCCGGATTTAGCTCGGCAGTTCGCAGATTTGCGGGAGATTCCGGGTGCCAACTCCGGGCCGCCAGTCCGCGTGGTGCACTACATGGCTACGAACTTCGGCATGACCGGAGTCGAAACATTCATCCTCCAGCTCGTTGAAGCTCAGAAGCGGGCCGGGCTCCGACCGAGCGTCACAATGGACTTCGACGGGCGCGAAGAAGTGTCGGGGCGAGTGCGCTCCATGGGCATTCCCACGCATTCGTTTCCGATGCCCGACGAGACGGGTTCGAGGCTGCCGAGGAAACTCCGGACAGCTGGGCTCCGCGCGCAACGGGTTCGCGCCCTCGTCAAGCTCTTGAGCGACGCGGACGTGCTGCACATGCATTCCGTCGGAATGGTGGGCTTCGACGCGTATCTCGCGGCGTCGATAGCCCGCAAGCCGGTCATCGTGACGCACCACACGACGCTCGCGTACACGACCAACCCGACGAAGCTCGACGACGCGACGTTCTGGCTCGAGAAGCACGTCGCCAGCTACTCGGTGATGCCGTACCAGGCGGCGGCGGACGAGCTCGTCCGCGGCGGCGTCACGCGAGCGAAGAGCGCCGTGATTCCGTATTGTTTCGACGAGACTCGCTTCAAGGGCCGCTGCGCTGAGGCCGCGCCGGGGCAGCTCACGCTCGTCATGGCCGCGCGTCTGTTCGACGGCAAGGGACACCGCGAGCTCCTCAGCGCCGTCGATTCGCTGCGCCTTCGACACAGCGGGCTGCGACTCATCCTCGTCGGAGAGGGTCCCGAGCGAGCCGCCCTGGACGCGGAGATTGACCGCCGCGGGCTTCGCGATGTGGTGCAGGTTCGTGGGCGCGTCGACCACGCTGCGATGCCGGCGCTCTTCCGCACGGCGCAGGTCGTCGTGCTGCCGAGCTACATGCACGGGGAGACGTTCCCGCTCTCGCTCCTCGAAGCGATGGCGCTCGGCATGCCCGCGATCGGGACGCGGTGGTTCGGCATCCCCGACATCATCGAAGATGGTCGAACCGGGTTCATCGTCGAGCCACGCGACGCCGAGGGTCTCGCCAGTGCGATCGAGCGCTTCCTCGTCGATCCATCCCTGCTCGCCGTCTCGGGGCGCCGTGCCGCGGAGCGCGTGCAATCGCGCTTCACGGCCTCGGCCGTCGCCCACGAATATTCGCGGCTCTACACGAAAGCGCTAACGGCTAGCTAAGCTCGGCGCATCGGCGTCGAGGGTGAGCTCGGCGATGCGGTCCTGGACGCTGATGCGCTTCGTCATCAGGTCCTCGGCGAGGTCCGCGGACGCGAGAGTCGCCTTCTGGAGGCGGTCGCTGATCTCTTGCATCTTCTTCGCAAGGTGCCGGCTGAGGTCCTGAGCGCGCTCGACCTTGCGGAGGGTGACGAGCTGGTCGTTCAGCTCGTTCACTCGCGTGCGGTACTCGTTCATCTGGTCGCCGAGGGTGGAGATGCGCTGCTCGACATCCGCCATCTGGCGGTAGAGAGCGAGGACCTCGTCGAGCTGCTGGCGGAGCCCGGCGGAGAGAGTCACGTTCGACTTCAGATAGAGCCCGACCGAATCCGCACCCGACGTGGTGTGTAGATCGAGTGTTCGCAACGCGGGCGCCGTCTCTTCCAGGTTGACCACGGTCGCGCTGCGCGCCGCTACCTCGATCGGGAAGAGATAGGTTCCTGCGAGTCGCTCCATCTTCAACGTCGTGGGACGGAGCGTCCATCCCGGGGCCACTGCATGGCGCACGTAAACCGTGACCGGTTTGTCGCCCCGGTTGTGTACGGAGAACGCCGTCTGGTGCACTGCCTGGATCTCCGCGGTGACGATGCCGCGCTCGATCGACACGAGCCGGCTGACTTCCTCGCGCTCGGTGGCCTTGGGCTCGACGACCACCTGCCGGTCGAGCGCGTACGGAATGAACGCGACGCTGTGCGGAGGGATGGGCTCGCTCAGACCTTCGCCGAGAAACTGACCCTCGGCGTAGACGGTGAAGGGACCGCGATCGAGCGTGTCGTCCGTCGGATTCTCGATGCGGACCGCCTGGAACGCGAGGTCGTGCGAGCCACGCGTCGATACCGGGTCGTAGTAGTAGACCTGCTCCGCGGACGTCTCGCGCTTCATCAAGCTCACCATCGCGGAGCGGTCCTTCTCGATGGTCATCGGCACGCCCGCGACGAAGTACGCGCTGCCGGTGGGCTCCTTGCCTTCGTCGGGTGCGGTGCGCGGCTGCTGGGGCGCCGTCTCGAGCTCGGCTCCCACGACTCGGACGGGTTGTGCGTCGTTCACCGTGCCGCTTCCGACCGCCTCGAGCTTGTCGGGACGTACGCCGAGTGCGATGAGCTTGTCGCGGACGGCGTTCGCGCGCCGGAGAGAGGCCTCCTCGCGATCCTTGTCATGGGAGCGACCGAAGCCCTGGAGCTTCACCTTCCCCGGTTGCTGGTTGATCTGCGCCGCGAGACGGCCGAGCACGTCGTCGCGCTTCGCGGCGCGATCGGCGTCGGGCCCCGCGTAGCGTTCAGCTGCCGCCGCACTCGGCGCAGCCGCGGCCGCACCGTCTTTCGCGTTCGACACCCCAGCGACGCGCTGGCTCTTCACGGCTTGCGGCGCATGCGCCGCGGTCTGGCGCTCGTCGTCGGGGGCATCGAGTAGCTCGTCGACGACCGCGCCTCCCAGCGTCCCGACGACGGGCGTCTCGGTCGACGCAACGGCGTACGGCGAGCCCCCCGTGGGCGGCGCCTGACCGAGCCGTTGCTCGTCCCCGAGCGTCTCTCGCTCCACTAGCCGGACACTGTGAAGATCGTACTTGAACGACAGCGCGGACGTCGAACCGACGCCTATCGTCACGTGCTTCCAGTCCTCACCGGAGACGTTGTCGACGACCGCCCACGCCTCGATCTGTCCACGCCCTTTCGCCTTGCCGAGCTCCAGCCGGTAGCTCGGCTTCCACGACGGACTGTCCGTCACGTACGTCACGAGGAGCTCCCGCCTTCCCTTTCCGGGAACGGAAATGATCATTTCCGCGTCGGAGCTGCCGCCGTCCATCGTCTTGAACGAAACCGGCAGCGATTGCCCGGTCTTCGCGTCGACGATCTTCAGCGATTTCAGGAAGTCGTCCACGCGATCGGCGGGAACGGTGAGGCGCAGCGTGCCGTCGTCGACGACGGCGCGGCGCTCGAAGTAAGCGACGCCGTTACGGTAAACGACGACCTTCCCGAGGGCTGCCTCGGTGCGGATCGGCGCCCGGGTCGCACAGCCAGAGAGAGCCCCCATGATGGCCAGACACGTGAACGTCCGCAGAAGCATCTATTTCGTTCCTTTGGCAAGAAGAGCCGACATTCGGCCGGATCAGGCCGCCCGCATTGGACGGCTCATCTCGTGGAACGATCTACCGGGCGCGGGCTTACAGGGCGGAGTGGACCGTCGCATACTGCGCCTCGAAGTTCTTCGACGTCTGAGTACGCTGCTGGATGACTTGAATCGCCTCGACGATATTCTCGCACGCGAGCTCCGCGTCCTCTTCGTCGCGATCAATCCTGCGACGCCGTCGGCGACGATCGGGCATCACTTCGCAACGCCGACGAACTCGTTCTGGCGACTGCTCCATGTATCGGGACTGACGACACGCCTCTACCTCCCGGCGGAAGCACGCTCCCTGCTCGACGACGGAATCGGGCTCGTCAGTCTCGTCGATCGACCGACCAGGATGGCCTCCGACGTGCGGCGCGAGGAGTTTCGCGCGGGAGCACGCCGGCTCGCCACGAAGGTCGAGCGCTGGCGTCCGCGCACCGTCGCACTCCTCGGCCTGACGCTATTGCCGTTCGTCCTTCCCGATGCGGACGAACCCGGACCCGGCCTCAAGCGCGCGACGTTCGGAGGCGCCCCCGTGTTCGTCGTGCCGAACCCGAGCGGTCGCAACCGCTCTTATCCGGGGTTCGCCGGCAAGCTCCCCTGGTACGAGAAGCTCGCCGCACACGCGCGAGCGACGTAGGTCGCCCAGCTCCATCTGCATGAAGAAGACGACTGCTGCTCTGCCGGCACCAGCGTCCGTGAGGCGGCTGTTGCACGAATTCCGCCATCCGATTACCGTTGGGGGTCGCCCTGAAGGCCGGAGCGGCTTCGGAGATGAGACACATGAAGGTTCACACGCCGCGCTTGATGCTCACCGGTTCGTTGATCGCAAGCTGGGCCCTCACCGGGTACGGCTGCGGGGGCGACAGTCGAAAGTTCGGAGACGACAAGAACGACGCGAGCGTCGCCGATGCGTCCAGCAGCGGCGGTCTGACGTCGGGCAACGGCGGCTCCAGCGTCGGGGGCGCGTCGGGGGCTGGCACGGGCGGCGCAGGCAAGGGCGGCACCGGGACGGGCGGTTCCGGCAAGGGCGGCTCGACCGCGACCGGCGGTTCGTCGTCGAAGCTCGACGGCGGTAGCGTCGACGCCGCAAGCGATGCCGCGACGTGCACAGCGAACGCGGACTGCGACGACGGCAATGTCTGCAACGGGACCGAGACGTGCTCCGGCGGGCTCTGCAAGTCGGGCACTCAGAGTGGGCCGGGGACGCCGTGTACGCCGTATCTCGCTGACGGCGGCTCCGTGTCGATCGATGCCGGCGTCTCGTACGTGTGCGACATGGGGCAGTGCACAGTGAGCTGCACGACCGACGCCGAGTGCGACGACGGCAATATCTGCACGGGGAAGGAGACCTGCAGCCCGTCCTCCCACGTCTGTCAGCAAGGCATCCCCCTCACCTGCGACGACAAGAACGCCTGCACCGACGACGAGTGCGACCCGATCCGCGGCTGCTTCTACCCGCTCATCGACGCCGATGGAGACGGCCACGCCGCCGAGACGCTCGGCGCGTGCGGCGACGACTGCAACGACAAGGACGCCACGATATTCGGCGGCGCTTCCGAGCTCTGCGACGGCAAGGACAATAACTGCAACGGCACCGTCGACGAGACGGCGCCCGATTGGTACGCCGACTGTGACGGCGACGGGTTCGCGCCGACCGGCGCTACATCCACCAAGCAGTGCGCCAAGCCGACGACGGCTCCCGCGTCGTGCAGCGGCGTCGCGACCGCGACCTGGACGTCGGTACCACCGGCCGCCGGCACGACGGATTGCTGGGACAAGGACGCGACGGCGCATCCGCGCACGGCCACCGACAACGACGCGGCCTGGAGCGCAGCGGCGATCAGCGGGGCTCCGGTATCCATCGACTACGACTACAACTGCGACAACACCGAAGAGAAGCGTTTCGCAGTCGGCAGCGTCTCCACGTCGGCCACCTGCACGTACTCGTGCACCGGCCGTTACTGCATCTGCTCCGGTCCGTCCGGATACACGGCCGCGGCCACGCCAGCATGTGGCGCGACTGCGGCGTACACGTACTGCGGCTTCGCTGGCTGCGCGCGTACGACCAGTACGCAGCAGCAGCAGTGCCGGTAAAAACCTTCAGCGGATGATCGCGCCGCAACCGAGGATCACGTCCACCACCGTGGACGGATCTGCCGTCGCCTGTTCGCAGGCTGTGCCGCAGAGCTCGACCCGGGTCTCGTCGGGGGCTCCGGCGGCGTTCTTCGCGAACTGCCAGCCGCTGTCGGTTCCGTCACAGGCGCCGGTGAGCTGAGGCAAGCACGCCGGCGCGCCGCCCTTCTGGCTGACCTGGACGTTCACGAGACCCCGGCCGTTGCTCGGCGCCTGGAACTCGCAACCGAGGGCCTTGCCGCCGATCTTGCCGAGCGTATCCTGCAAGACCTGCGCGAAGTCGCCCTGGGTGAGATCGAAGTGGCAATCGCCGGCATCGTTGCCGTGCATACAGGTGGGAGTGCGAGCGGTCCCGCCCTGGAACGCGAGCTCGGACAGAAAGCCGCGAGCGCCCTCACTGCCCGTGCCGTCGAGCGGAGCCGGCGTGGTGCTCTGCCACTGAAAGTGAATGTCCGATCGGTCGTTGCCCGGAAACGAGAGCGTCCCGCCAGGGCCCACGATTGCGCCACCGTCGGCGCTCGCTGCGACGCCCGCGGGCGCGCAATCACAGGTCGACCACGCGCCTTGCGTGCAGGTCTGACTCCCAGAGGTGGTTCCGCACGTGCGCGGCGCAGTCACGTTTTCCGGCGAACAAGCGCCGGCCGTCGCCGTCGGTCCTCCGCCGGTGCCGGTGGGAAACGCGCCGTTCGGCGGTGGATCTGCGGGGGATGCAGAGCACCCGAGCGACAGATGAACGGGCAGAATCAAGAGCCCGAAGATGGACGTCAGGCGAGACAACGGCATGGAAGCGCCATCGACACCTCGGACACGCCCTCACGCAAGGCGCTCGCGGTGCACTATCTCTCTGTCGCATCGAGGTGATTCCTTGATGAAGAAGCGACGAAGCGACACCAGCTATGGCCGTTGGAGACCCACGCCGTGTGCGCTCGCGACGAAGTCGCCCGCCTCATGGCGCTCACTCGACTGCAGGCGACGCCAGAAGAAGTATGAGATCGCCCAGAGCACGCCGGTGCCTGCCGCCCATCCCCATGCCTGCGGGCCATCGCCCACCGCGAGGTGCGCAAGGACCGCAGAGCCGAGATCGAAGGCGAAGCCGGCATAGGCCCATTCCTTCAGTCGAGCCGGCGCGGGCGTGACGAGCACCACCAGGCCGATGAGCTTCGCCCACGAGAGCTCCACCCTGAAGTAGTCGGGAAAGCCGAGATGAGCGAACGCGGCCGACACTTGCGGCAGGCGCAGTTGCGCGTACGCGGTGAATCCTATCTGCAGACAGAAGAGTGCAGTGGCGATCCAGAAACTGATGACGTCTTTCTTGAAGCGGGGCATGCGCGAACTCTAGGTGCCCGCCGCGAGGCTCGCTTCTCCGAAACTGCTCGTCAGCCGACGGGCGGGTCGAGCTCTCGTCGTCACATTTCGTCCTCGCCGGGTGTCATGGACGCATGGAACCAAGAATCAAGAGCCCAGCCCTGACCCTGCCCGGTGCGAGAGAAGCCATCCTGACCGTAGGGAAGGCTGCCGAACACAGCGGCGTTCCGCGAACGACCCTCGAGCTCGTGAACATCCGCGTCGGCCAGATCAACGGCTGTAGCGTCTGCGTCGACATGCATTGCCGGATGCTGAAGAAGCTCGGCGAGAAGGACATGAGGATCTTCGCGATCGCGGCGTGGCGAGAGGCGCCGTACTACACCGAAGCAGAGCGCGCCGCGCTGGCGCTCGCCGAAGCGACGACGAGGCTCAGCGACCGCGCAGATGCGGTGTCGGATGACGTCTGGAAAGAAGCCGCCCGTCACTTCAACGAGGACGAGCTCGGCGGGCTCGTGATGTCGATCGCGCTCGCAAACCTCTGGAACCGCCTGAACGCCGCAACGCGGCAAGTGGGCGGTGATTGGGTCGAGAAGTACATCTGACCGCCCGGGACGCGTCCGGCAGCAAACGACGAGCCCTTCGCCTCGTTGACGGGGGCTCGTCGACTCCGTATGTCGCGGGTATGGCTGGATTTCTCCAATGGCTCGACGAGGCGCTGGGAGCGCGGAGCCCGACGACGGCGACACGGCTCGCCGAGGCGGTCACCGCCGCGCTCCCGCAAGCGGACGACGACACACGGCGGCTGGTGATCGCCGTCGCGGGTCTCCTCGCGACGGTGGCCTATGCCGATCGTGAATACGCCCCGGCGGAGGAGTCGCGCATCGTCCAGGAGCTCTCGCGCGTGCAGGGGCTCGACGACGCCGGGATTGCGGTCATTCGCGCCGTGCTACGGGAGCACATCCGCATCATCGCCACCGTCGAGGCGCCGCTCTACGCGCGGGAGCTCCGGGAGCTCGCCGACGAGGAATTCCGTCTCGAGATCCTCGACGCCCTCGTCGACATCGCGGCGGCGGATGACGAGATCACCGTCGCAGAGACGAACGTGCTCCGTGCGACCGCGACGGCTCTCGGACTCGCGCAGCACGACTACAACAAGTCGCAAGAGCGACACCGCGACAAGCTCCGTATCCTGAAGAAGTAACCCGGAGCATCTCGACGGATGCCGGTTCGCACCAGAAGATGGAACGATCCCGTCGACCCCGACGACGGGACACGTCTCTTGATCTGCCGCTACCGCCCCCGTGGCGTGAAGAAGGAGGACGAGCCCTGGGACGCCTGGTGTCCCGCGCTCGCGCCGAGCCGCGAGCTGCACGCGCGAGCGTATGGCAAGGACGGTGACCCCATCTCCTTCGAGGAATACGAGCGCGCCTTCCTGGAGGAGATGAAGCCCCGCGGTTACTGGATCAGCGGCTATGCCGATGCGGTCCGTCGAGGCAAGACCATCACCCTCCTCTGCTCGTCCGCCTGCACCGATGAAGCGCGCTGCCACCGCACCATCCTGAAAACGCTGATCGAGCACACCGCCTTCCCACCCCCTCCCCCACCCCGCAACGACGTCGTCCGGCGAAGAAAGGCGTGACACCGCGGAGGGATCGACACCAACCCGCAAACGCCGCTCCGCGTCTGCCGCGTCACCCCATCGAACTTCAGTGCGCGCCGACGGCCACGCCACAGAAGGCTCACGGCACAACCGAGACATACCCGACATCTCTCGTTGACCTGTAACGCGGCCCCGTGACGGGATGGCTTTCTTCATCGGAATCGAAGTCCAATTCTCCCTTCCGCGTTCGCCAACGCGTCCCCACGTCAGCAAAACGCCGTGCGCCCCCGCAAAGCGTCCGTCCTCTTCCAGGGCATGACCCTCGAGTGTCAAGGGTGTCCTCGAATTGATCCGTCAGGGGTGTACGGCTTGGACCGTCGGCTCGATCTCGGAGCAAGCCAGATACGAGAAACGCTGAAGATAAGCTCTGCCCAGTCAACATGCGCGCGCGGGACCGGCACTGCCGGCGCGAACAGTCGGCTGCTCGTCGCACGCGCCATGGCCGTTCCGTGGACGCCACAGGCGAGCATGTCCGGCAATGCGCTCTGCACAGCTCTGCGCAATCAAGTGACGCGCTTCGCGCGAAGTGAAATTCGTTCGAACTGGCCCTTCCGTATTCGCGTGCGTGCGCTATGCTCTGTGAGTGACGTGGGGGAAGGCTGGGCGAACACACCCGTTACGTTCAGCGCAACTCGGGCTCCCATTTCGTACGCACGGCGGTCGTCGCGCAGGCGCGGGGCGAAAGCCGAAGCGTGCGGCGAAGGAGCGGTTCGGGACTCGTCTCGTGCAGCTCTCCGTGCAGTCGAATCACGTGCATCTCATCGTCGAAACAGAGAGCAAACACGCGCTCTCGCGCGCGATGCAGGGGCTCGGCGGCCGCATCGCTTACCGGCTGAACAAGCGCCTGCGCCGGCACGGCCCGGTGCTCGGCGATCGGTACCACTCGCGCGCGCTCAAGACGCCGCTCGAGGTGAAGCGCGCACTCGTCTACGTCCTTCACAATCACCGGCACCACGCCGAAGGCGTGGACCGCTCTCCGCGTCGAGCGTCCCCCGACACGTGAAGGGATTCATTCCCAAATCGATGACGGCCCTCCTTGCGTCGGTTCTAGGTTTGTAGTTGCTCCCATCGCGGCGGGAAGTACCGGCGGTTCGTCTGGGCGACTTGGGGAGGGCGTCTTCGGCGCCGGCGCCGGTGTCACTTCGCACCGGCGCCGCCATTGGTCGCGAGCCGCGCTCAGTCTTGATCGATCATCTTCAGCTCGTCGTGGGTGAACATGCGGTGCTTCGGCATGGACCTGGGGTGCCACGGCCACGGGGTGGGCTTGATGGTGCTGTCGACGGGGCCGAAGTCGGGGGGTGGCTTTCGGTGGTGCGTCGCGGCCTCGTACGCTGCGCCGATCTCGAAGAGCTTCGGTTCGCTGAAGGGCAGACCGAGGATGTCCATGCCGACAGGCAGCTCGGCGTCGATGGGCGGCAGGAGGTTGCTGTCCGCATCGCGATCGTACACCTGCGTGGTGAAGCCGGCGGGCACCGTCATGGCCGGGAAGCCGCGGCTGTTGATGTTCGTCCAGAGTCCCGAACCTCGATCGTTCTTCGACGGTTCGCGGGGGGACGTGAGGATCGACGGAGGGATGTTTCCCGTCGGGTACACGACGGCGTCGAGACCGTTCTCCGCGAAGCATTGGAACACGGTGGTCTGCGTCGCGAACCGATTCTGCAGAGCGGCAGCGCTGTTCAGCGTCAGATCCTTGTCCGAGGTCATGAGCCCGCTCTTGCGATCGGGGAACGCCGGATCACTCCAGAAATTCGCCTTCGTGTAGAGATCGGTGAGCGTCCGGACCTCGGTGTCTCCGCGATCCTGGAGGTAGAGGTTGGTGAAGTACTTGGTGTCGCCGACGTCGTTTCCGCCGCCGCCGAGGTTCCTGAGGCTCGGCTGCCCGGTCGCCGTGTGAGGGACGGCCGTCTTTCCGAAGTACATGTCGAGCAAGATCGGAATGTGATCCGCCGTCGGCGCGCCGGTCGCGTCCACGGGGAACACGTCGGGGAACGCGCTGATGAAGAGCTGATTTCGCCACTCGGGGACGACGCGGTCGACCTGCTTCTGACAGAGCGCGCCGTGCTCGCCGGGGTCCACGATGGTCGCGCCGAGATCCCGCAGGTCGCTGATCGCCTTGTCCACGATGTCGATCGTCTCGTCATCGGCAACGGTGAAGAGAGCCTTGTCCATGTACTCGCGCACCACACCGATACGAACGCCGTCGAGCCGCGAGCGACGGGTGAACGTGTAATACGGTCGGTCCGGTTTACGATTGACGCTGAAGGCCGTCCACTCGTCGTTCGCGTCGAACCCGGCATAGACGTCGAGCAGGCGCGCGGCGTCTTCGACCGTACGGCAGATGGGCCCGACGCGGGTGACGAGGCCGCGCTGGAACATGCCGTCGCCGCTCACGAGCTCGCGGGTCGGCGCGATGCCGACCTCGTTGTTGTTCTTCGAAGGCTCACGTACCGACGTGCCCGACTCTTCGCCGATCGCGCAGGTGACGAAGTTCGCCGCCACCGCCATGCCTGAACCGCCGCTCGACGCGCCGGGGCTACGCTCGGTGTCGTACGCGTTGCACATGGTGCCGCCCCAGGAGCTGCGGGTGCCGGTGATGCCGCCCGCCGCGTACTCGCCCATGTTCGACTTCGCGATCACGATCGCTCCCGCGTCGCGCAGCCGTTTCACGAAGGTGGCGTCCCGCGGCGGCCGGTCGTTCGCGTAGAACGCGTCGGCGCCGGCGGTCGTCCGCAGGTCGAAGGTGTTGTACTGATCCTTGATGGCCAGCACCACGCCGTGAAGTGGCCCGACGAGCTTGCCCGTCTTCGCGAACTCCGCGTCCTCGGCCGCCGCGACCTCGAGCGCGTCCGGCATGTTCGGATCGTCGTCGACGAGGTCGGTCTGACTGCGCGCCTTGCGCGAGTCGAAGCCCCACGTCTTTCGTGCTTCGGGGCGCAGATTCAACGTCATGAGCGCGTTGAGCTTGCCGGCGTGCGGGATCGTCGAGATGGGGCCGAGGATGCCGTCCGGCTGATTCACGCACGTGCCGTTGTACGCCTTGATGCGCTCGAGATACTTCGTGACGAGCGCCGTGGCAGTGAGCCGCCGGCCGAGGATCGCTTCCTGGATGTCGCTGATGGTCGCCTCCTCGACCTGAAACGGCGCGCGACGGCCCGGCAGCGTGAAGGACCTCGGCGCTGGCGTGGCGGAGACGGTCAGGGCGGCCGTCTCGGTCGCCACTTGCTCCTCGGGCCTGACCCCGTCTCCGTCACTGCTACACGACACCGCAGACAGGAGGACGCAGGGAGTGAGGTACCTCGCTCGATTCCACTTCGAGGACGATTCGTGCATCACGGGCTCCTTCGCTATGTTTCGGATCAATTACAGGCCGCCGCGTCGCCACCGGCACACGACGAAACGTCGTGATGAGGCTCGCCGTGTGCGGAAAACCGACGACGCGACTCGTTCGACGCTATCCGCGGCACACTCTTGTCGCCGTGGAATCTCCGTTGAAGGCGCGTGTAATTTTCGGCGTGCCACCGCAAGCGACGTATCAGGCCGCCGAGACAGTCGAGCGCAGCGAGTGACGCTTCGGTGACACTCGTCGTGCTCGGCGATACCGGAGAAGAGCGAGCATTTAACCGTCCAGACTTCGTCGCTCGGTTACGACGCTTCCACAGCGAACATGGCACCCGAAACGCTCGTGTTTCCCCCGTTTCGTCTGGACGGCATGAACCAGGAGCTCTTCCGCGGTACGGAGCCGATCGTCCTCAGGCCCAAGACGTTCGCGTTTCTCTGGTATCTGGTGCGTCACCCTCAGCGCCTCCTGACGAAGGAGGAACTTCTGACCAACCTGTGGTCGGACGTGATCGTGAGCGACGATCTGCTCCGGGGTTACATCCGGGAGTTGCGCGTGGCGCTCGGGGACGATGCGCGCAGCCCACGTTACATCGCGACCGTGTCGCGACGTGGCTACAAGTTCCTGCCCTCGGTGACGAGCGACGCGTCCGAGAGCGCGCCCCCTTCCCCGCTCGCCGTCCGGCCCCCAGCGCGTTCGACGAGACCGCCCATCCGCGTGGGCGTTCTCCACTCGCTCACGGGAATGATGGCGGCAAGCGAGACGTCGACCGTCGACGCAACGCTGTTCGCCGTGGAAGAGCTGAACCAGCGTGGCGGCGTGTGCGGCCGCCGGGTTGAGGCGCTCGTCGCCGACGGCCAGTCCGACGAGCGCGTCTTTGCTCGCGAGGCGGAGCGGCTCATCACCGAGGAGGGCGTTCGTGTCCTGTTCGGTTGCTGGACCTCAGCGAGCCGGAAGACGGTCCGCGAGGTGGTCGAACGGCACGACGGTCTCCTGTTTTATCCAGTGCAGTTCGAGGGCATGGAGGAATCGCCGAACATCGTCTACACGGGCGCCGCGCCGAACCAGCAGATCCTCCCCGCGGTTCGATGGACGTTCGGCTTCCTGCGCAAACGGCGCTACTTCCTGGTCGGTCGGGACACGGTTTTCTCGTGGGCGGCCCACGCCGTCATCCGCGACGAGGTGCAACAGCTCGACGGCGAGATTGTCGGCGAAGCGTACCTCTCGCCGAGCGGCGCGAACGTCGCGAACGTCGTGGAAGCGATCGCCGGAAGCGACGCCGATATCATCCTCAACACCATAGGCGGCGATCTCGTCGCGATGTACTCGCGCGCACTGCGGGCGTCGGGCATCACACCGAGCCTGGTTCCGACCATGTATTTCTGCGTCAGCGAGGTCGAGCTCCTCGGCTTCTCACCGTCGGACAGCATCGGCGACTACGGCGCGTGGAACTACTTTCAGAGCATCGAACGCCCGGAGAACAAGGCGTTCGTGGATCGCTTCCGGACGCGCTACGGCTCGCGCCGCGTCGTGGCAGACCCGATGGAAGCAAGCTACGTGGGCGTCCATCTGTGGGCACGAGCGGTCGAAGCAGCCGATGACGACGACGCACGAGGGGTGCGCGAATCCCTCCGCAGCCAGAGCTTCGACGCGCCGGAGGGCCTGATCCGTATCGACCCCGAGAGCCAGTACGCGTGGAAGACGATGCGACTCGGGAGGGTCGTCGCCGGGGGTCAGTTCGAGGTGATATGGAGCTCCGAGCGGCCGTTGCGCCCCGAGCCATTCGCGAGCACGCGCTCGCCCGCGTCCTGGACGGCGCTCCTCTCGGATCTGTTCCACCGCTGGGACGGTCACTGGTCTGCCGGCATGCGGTGACTTTCCGGGTTCGCGAACGAGCACGCCTCCGCTATTGATCGAGGATGGGTTTGCTCCGTCGCAGGATCCCTGAGCGTCGCTACCCGCCGGTGGTGAGCCCGACGACGGAACGAACACCACCGCCGATGCCGGCCCGCCGACGCCGTCCGCCGATGCGGGAGCCCCTCCCCCTGATGATGCTGGCTACGCTCAGAACAGGGGAGCTCGCGACGCTGGTTTGCCTCTCCGCGACGCGAGCGGACCGGTGACGCCGGTCGACGATGGCGGCAGTGATTCCGGTACGCCGCCGCACAGGCCGAGCAAGAGTGCGTCATCGACGAAGGGATGTTCCTGCGCTCTCGAGGGCTCCGCAGCGAGCGAAGCGCCGGGGACGTTCGCCGCGTTCGTGTCAATCCTGGTGATGGTGCGCCGTCGAGGTAGACGACCATCTTGAGCAGGAGCATCGAGTTCGTTTCGCGTGTCGTCTTGATCGGTGGTGGCGCCACGATCGTGATGGATCTCTGGGCGCTCCTGCTCCGGCAGTTCGGAGTGCCTTCTCTGAATTTCGCCTTTCTCGGACGGTGGCTCGGCCATCTCCCCGACGGGCAATGGATTCACGAGAGCATCGCCAAGGCAGCTCCCGTCAGAGGCGAACGGCTGATCGGGTGGTGCGCCCACTACACGATCGGAATGACCTTTGCGGCGGTCCTGCTCGCGATATTCGGCTTGGGCTGGGCACACTCGCCTTCGCTGTATCCTGCCCTCGCCATCGGAATACTGACGGTAGTGGCGCCGCTCCTGGTGCTCCAGCCGGCGATGGGCGCCGGCATCGCGTCGTCGAAAACCGCAAGGCCCGCCTTCAACTGCGTGAAGAGCCTGGTCACGCACACAGTCTTCGGTTTCGGTCTCTACCTCGCCGCGATCTCGACAGCGTCGCTGCGATTCTCTTGAAGAGCGACCGCGGCCCTCAACCGGCTCTGCGCGCGTCCACGAGCACGCCGGGATTCAAGATCCCCGCGGGATCCAGTGCGTGCTTGGCGGCGCGCAGTGCGGCGGCGAACGGTTCGGTCCGCTGGCGGTCGTACCAGGGACGGTGATCGCGGCCGACGGCGTGGTGGTGGGTGATGGTTCCGCCGTTCGCGACGATCGCGTCGGAGACGGCGGCCTTGAGCTCGTCCCACTGGGCGACGAGGCTTCCCCATCGCCCTGGCGCGTAGACCCCGAAGTACGGAGCGACCCCGTCCGGGTAGACGTGCGTGAAGCGGCACGTCAGGAGGCCGCCGCCGCATACCCGCGCGAGCGCCTCGTTTCCGGCGTGGAGCACGGCGGCGTGGAGCGTCTCGAACGCATGCCACGTGCAGGCCGTCTCGAACGTCTCGGCGATCATGCCGTATTGCGCCATCACGTCGCGCTGGTACGGCATCCGGAGAAACGACGACTTCCACGTCGCTCCGGCGTCGCCCGGCTCGGCGTCTCCGACGCGGTCGTGCTCGATGCGAGCGGGTCTCGGCAGCGTGCCGCCATGGTCGCGCGCGAGCTCCTCGGCTCGTGCCATCCAGGCGTCCATCGGGTGATCCGCTGACTCGAACGCCAGCGCGAGCACGCCCCCGCTCGTCGCGGTGCCCGCGTTCACGAACGCCTCCGCGGCATCGAGCAGACGGCAATTCGACGGATTGAGCCCGGACTGCGAAAGCGCGCGCACGGCGCTGACCGCCGCGGAGTAATCGTCGAAGTGCACCGACGCGCGAGCGCGGAAACGCGGTCGATCCTGCAGGCGCATCCACGCCTCGGTGATCACGCCGAGCGCGCCCTCGGAGCCCAGGAACATGCGATCCGCCGAGGGCCCGGCGCCCGAGCTCGGCAGCCTTCGTGACTCGGAGACGCCGCAGGGCGTGACGACGCGCATCGACTCGGTGAGGTCGTCGATGTGCGTGTAGAGCGTCGCGAAGTGACCACCGGCACGCGTCGCGAGCCAGCCTCCGAGCGTCGAGAACTCGAAGGACTGCGGGAAGTGACGGAGTGTCAGGCCATGCGGGCGCAGCGCCGCCTCGAGACTCGGGCCAAACATACCTGCCTGGATGCGCGCCGCACGGCTCGTGCGATCGACCTCCACGACGCGGTTCAGTCGCTCGAGGTCGAGCGTGACGACGCCCGGATAACCGTCGAATCGTGGCTCCACGCCCCCGACGACGCTCGAACCGCCGCCGAACGGGATCAGCGCAATCCCTTCGCGGCTGCACCAGTCGAGGACGTCGACCACGTCTTGCTCGGTCTCGGGTCGCACCACGAGGTCGGGCACGTGCGAGACGTCGCCCATGAGGCTTCTCACGACGTCGCGGTAAGCCTTGCCGCGCGCGTGAGCGAGCCTGTCGACCACGTCGGTGGACGCAAGAGCAGCGAGTGACGCCGGCGCTTCCACCCGTGAACGCGCGACGCCGAGCGAACGCGGCTCGGGCGGCCCGTGAAACTCCAGCGACGCTCCCGGCACGAGACCGCGCACCCGTGCAGCGAGCGCTTCTCGCTCCTCCAGTCCGGCCGCATCCTCGACGGTGCCCCAGCCCCACCACGAGCGCGTCTTCGTCGGAAGCGTGGGCATCGTCATCGCCTCAGAGCGGCTTCGCGACCTGGCCGATGCGCCCGCTGTCGACCAGCTCCGCGAAGATTTCTCCGAGCTCGTTGCTTCTGGTCATGACCTGTCTCCAGGCGGTGCGTCGCTCGTCGTCGCGGAGCGCGCGAAAATCTTTGCGGTCCGGGATCTTTCCGCGGGGTAGCGACGCGACGAAGGCGTCACTCGGCGCGAGGACCACGACGCGCCGCAGGCCGCGGGTGCGACGGGACGCAAACGACTTGTCGAACCAGCCCGGCACGAGGTGCGGGTAGAAGTGCGGATACAGCGCGAGCCCGTCCACCGGATCGATCTCCGTGCCGAAGTGATAGTCCGCGATGCCGCCGTCTCGATACATGCCGGGCGGCGCGCCACTCGGATCGCGGACACCGCTCATCACCGTAGGAATCGCCGCGCTCGCGGAGAGAGCGGCAAACGCGTTCTCCCGCGTCAGCGTGACGTGACGGGTCGGCAGCTGTCGCCATGGTGCGAACGGGCCCGGATCTCCCGCCGCGTCGAACACGACGCGTTCTATCGCGCCGGAGAGCGCCGGCCGCGCGACGGCGTTCAACGCGAAGGCCAGGGCGAGCCCCGCGAGCTGCGCACGGCCTTCGAGCGCCCCCATGTGACGAAACCGCGCCGCGACGACGTGAAGGCGCACGAGCGGATGTTCGACGAGGGGCCCGACGCCCCCCTCGCCGAGCAGAGCACGAAGGATGCGCGCGCCCTCCGCGCTGACGTCCGCGGCCGTCGGCTCGCCGGCGTAGCTCTGCTCGTCCACGTACGCGGTCTCGAAGCGCTGCAACGCCGCGAGCGGGTCAGCCGTGCAGAGGGCCGCGAACCGCCACGTGCCGATCGACGACGCCACCGCGTGCACCGGCGCGCGCGCGCCGTTCAAGAGCCACGGGAAGAGCACGCGATCGAGCCCGCGCAGCACGAGCCACTTCGCGCCCCCGGAAGCGCCGACGAGGACGCGCACCCGCGCCGGCGAGAGCCCACCGTCGCGAAGCTCGGCGAGAGCGTCGGGACCTGCGAGGACGGAGAGTGACGACTCGTGCAGCATGATTTACCGGAAGTGACCCGGAGCTTACTGAATATCTCATGCGACGTTATCCGCCGTCGTTGGCGTCGAAATAATGCCCTTCGTCGAGGTCGGCGATGAGCCCGGGGTGTACCGGATTCCAGTCGAGGAGCTCGCGCGTCACTGCGCTGGACGCCGGGCTGTCCATGCCGAAGAATTCACCGAGGAAGCCGAAGTGCGCGGCCGCATCCGCCGCCGGAATCGACGCCACCGGGACCTTCAGGTGACGGCCGATCGCCTCGGCGATGGTGCGCGTCGGAATGCCCTCCTCGGCGATCGCGTGGACCGCGCCGGTCGGTCCCTTCTCCACCGCGAGGCGAACACAGCTCGCGGCGTCGAACCGATGCACCGCGGGCCAGCGGCTCGACCCATCGTCGATGTAGCCGGCGACGCCCTTGGCGCGCGCGATGGCGATCAGCGCCGGGACGAACCCGTGATCACCGCGGCCGTGCACCGTCGGCGCGAAGCGCACCAGCGACGCTCGCACGCCGCGCTCGTTGAACGACATCGTCATCCGCATGCCGGCCGTGCGGGGAAAGCTGCCGGTCGCCTCGTCGCGCTCCGTCGCCACGCGTCCTGGCGCGAGAGCGATCACACCGGACGCCACGACGAGCGGCTTGCCGGAGCCCTCGATGGCGGTGCCCAGCGCCTGCACCGCACGCTCATCGGTCCGCGCCGAGGCCGCGAAGTTCGAAAAGTCGTGGATGAACGCGAGATGGATGACGCCGTCCGCGCTCGCCGCGCCCGCGCGCAGGGCGTCGAGATCCTCGAGATCGCCGCGCTGCACCTGTGCGCCGGCAGCCGTCAGGGCTGCGGCCGACGCCTCGGACCGGGCTAGCCCGACGACCTGATGGCCCGCACGGACGAGCTCCTGAAGGACCGCGGAACCGATGAAACCGGACGCGCCGGTGATGAATACGCGCATGGGGAGCCTCTTTCTTCGTGGAAAACGCTATGTCAGTCGCTGCCATCAAGCTATAGCGACTGATGTCAGTGACTGCAATGGGTGATGTCAGAGACTGCAATCGGAGGTAGAGTTGGACCCGTGAGCCGATGGGAGCCGAACGCGCGGGAACGCCTCGAGCTGGCCGCGATGGAGCTGTTCAAGCTGCGCGGTTACACAGGTACGACGGTGGAGGAGATCGCCTCCCGAGCCGGGCTGACCGAGCGAACCTTCTTCCGCTACTTCGCCGACAAGCGCGAGGTCCTCTTCTCGGGCTCGGCCACCTTGCAGAAGCTGATGACGGACGCCATCACCGGCGCTCCTCCAGGGACATCGCCGCTCGACGCCGTTGCCGCGGCCCTCGACGCCTCCGCAGCGGCGCTCGAGCAGCGTGACGAACGCTACGTGCGGGCGCGCCGGGCGCTCGTCGGAGCGCACGCGGAGTTGCTCGAACGCGAGCTCATCAAGCTCGCCTCGCTCGCCTCGGCGGTCGCGGACGCGTTGCGCCGGCGTGGTGTCACCGAACCCGCGGCGAGCCTGACGGCAGAGGCGGCGATCGGTGTATTCAAGGTCGGATTCGAGCGCTGGCTCGACGACAAGAAGGCGCGAGGCTTCTCGTGGCACCTTCGCGCGGCGCTCGACGAGCTCAAGACCGTCCTCGGGAGTGGAAACGCAGGAGCACCTGCGACGTCACGCGCGACGACGCCGCGACCGCGACGAAGCCCGCGCGCGCACGAATAACGAGCTCAGCGTCCCTTGCGTTTGGCCGGCGCTGCGCGCTTCGCAGCCGCTGCGCGTTTGGCCGGCGCTGCGCGTTTGACGGGAGCACGCTTCGCGGGTGCAGCAGCCTTACGCAACGCGGCGCGCTTCGCGGGTGCAGCGGACTTCGGCGATGCGGCGGGCTTCGTGGGTGCGGCCTTCTTCTTCTTCCCCGACGAGTTCAGCTCTATCGCCGCGAGGATGAGCGCCTTCAGCGCACGCTCGTCGAGCTTCTCGCCTTCGTGGACGTCGATGGCTCGGCGCATGTTCCCGTCGAGGCTCGAGTTGAAGAGGCCGGAAGGGTCCTTCAAGAACGCGCCCTTCGCGAACGTCATCTTGACGACCTTCTTGTAAGACTCCCCCGTGCACACGATCCCGTCGTGCGACCACACCGGGGTGCCCATCCACTTCCACTCCTCGAGGATCTCGGGGTCCGTCTCCTTGATGAGCGCGCGGATCCGGCCCAGCATCTCGCCGCGCCAGCCGCCGAGATCGGCGATTCTATTGGTGATCAGCTGAGACGCAGACGCGCCTTCTGGCTTCGGCCCGGAGTGTTTCGTCGTCGCCACACCGGAATGATTCGCATATATCTGAGGTGAAGACTGGAAGAAAAGCCGGCGCGCCACCCGAGACGCCCTCGATTTCATCTCGAACCGCGGACCACGGATGACCCAGGACCCCGAGCTGCTGAGACGCCTGCTGCGCGCCAAGGACAAGATGGACGCCGCGTCGCACGAGGAGTGGCCGATCCGACGGCTGGCGCGCGTGAGCGCCGTCTCCGAGGCCCACTTCGCGCGGTCGTTCAAGGAGGCGTTCGGAACTCCGCCGCACCGGTACCTGCTGACGCGTCGTATCGAGCGGGCCACCGCGCTGCTGCGCGAGACGGAGCTGCCCATCACCGAGATCGCCTTCCAGACGGGATGGAGCAGCCTGGGCACGTTCGGCCGCACGTTCCGCGACGTCACCGGCGAGAGCCCGGGTGACCTCCGTGCGCGCGAGAAGGCCGCGCCGCGGGAGCCGGAGCACGTTCCCGTCTGCTATCTCAGTGCGGCTCACCGGCCCGATCTCACGATCGCAGTTTCGGAGAAGCGACGGCAGGACGCAGGCAATATGAACGAGACCGACGAAACGGAGGTTCCATGAATCAGGGTGTCGCAATGGTCGGTCTGTATGTTCGTGATCAAGATGAAGCGGTCGATTTCTATGTCGAGAAGCTCGGGTTTCGCATCCACACCGACGTGAGGAACGGCGACTACCGCTGGCTGACGGTGCAGCACCCCGATCAGCCGTCGTTCCAGCTCGGTCTGTTCAAGCCCGAGGCACCGGCGCTCGACGCCGCTACCGCGCAGACGGTGCGTGAGCTCGTCGCGAAGGGTGCAATGCCGCCGCTCCTTCTGACGGTCGACGACTGTCGCGCCGCCTACGAGCGAATGCGCGCTCGCGGAGTCGAGTTCACCCAGGAGCCCGTCGAGCGTTACGGCAGCGTCGACGCCGGCTTTCGCGACCCGTCCGGCAACGGCTGGAAGATGACCGAAGGACGTCGGTAGTTCCGCATCGACGCAAAGATGCGGAACTACGCGAGCGCAGCGAGCCCGCGAAACGGCGGGGGGAGCAGTTCGCCGTAGGCGAAGCTGCGGGGGGCCAAGGCCCCCCGTAATTAAAGGCGGGGGGCCAAGGCTCCCCTTTCCTAATGTCACTTCAGTTCGAGCGACTCGCGAAATCGACGAGGGGCTGGAAGGTCGCGAGCGGGCCGGTGTGAGCGAAGGCGAGCGCCTTTATCTCCGCGGCTCGGGGCAGAAGGCGGGCTTCCAGCGCCCTGAGTGACGCGACGTTCTGGCCCGAGTTCTTCGAGAAGAGACTCACCGCCTTCATCACGGTGCCTTCCTTCGACGCGCCGGCGCTATCGCCGAAGAAGAGAACGCCGTGAGCGAGATACACTGCCGAGCCCGGTGTGTGACCGGGTGTGGCGAATGCCTCGACGCGCAGCTCGGGCGCGACCTCGATGACGTCTCCGTCGTTCAACGGATGCGTCACCTTGACCGAGTCCCCGATGAGCGGGAGGTCCGCCTTCATCGCGTACACGTCGGCACCTGGAAACAAGCTGCACCCCGCGATGTGATCGGGGTGACCGTGGGTGAGAAAGATGGCGCCGACCGATGCCGGCGTGAGAGACCGCTTTGCGAGAGCCGCGAGGATCGCCTTGCCCTCCTTGTCGTTGCCGGCGTCGACGAGCGCGACTTTCCCCGGCCCCGCATCGAGCACGAAGATCCCGACGAAGCCGTCCTTCACCGAAGTGACGCCGGGAGCGATCTGCTGCCCATCGACGATCGAGCTGTTCTTCCCGAACGCCACGTAGAACACCGTCGCCGCAGCGAGCGCGAGCAGGCCCACGATGCCCGCAAGCCACTTCAGGACCCGTCTCATGGTTCGCTCTTAACGCCATGACCTCGGGGGTCAAGGTTTTCGGCGCGAAGTGGTGCACGCCGCCTCGCCCGGCGTGGAGGGCTCCCAAAAATCATCATGCTTGAATGAGCTGATTCGAGACTTGCGTCGTGCTCGGGCCCCGGGAGCTCAGCCGAGCTTCTTCAGCATCGCGCCCATCATCTCGTGGATCAGATTGATGGCCTTCAGCGGGCGCACCATCACCTTGAAGTCGACGATCTGGCCGCTCGCGTTCCAGCGGATCATGTCGACGCCGTTCACGGTGATGCCGTCGATCACGGTGACGAACTCGAGCACGGCGTCGTACTCGCCTTCGACCTCGCGCACGTAGTGGAACGTCTCGTTGTTGAAGACCTGGAAAGCGGCCGACAGATAGAGAGCGGTGATGGCTACTCCAGAGTCGGCACCGCTCACAGCGCGTTCCGGGGATTCCCCGTGAAGGGCGGTAGCCGCGCCGCCCCGTCTTTCGCGAGAAAGCTCACCGCCTCGGCGAGGCCGTCGAGCGTCAACGGGTGCATCTGGAGCACCTGAGAGATGACCTGGGACGTCCCACCCACCCAGTACGATGGGGGATCGGGGTTGAGCCACACGGCGCGCTCGAAGCGCTCGGCTAGTGTGACGAGCCAGTCGAAGCCGCGCATCGGGCCCCCGTCGGGACGGCGCCACGACGAGCCCCAGGGCCCCACCGAGAGCATCTCGCCGGGGGCCATCGCGGCGTCTCCCACGACGACGAGCTTGTAGCGTTCGTTCACCTGCTCGAAGAGCTCGGGCAAGTCGAGCGGCGTCATGCGGCCATCGGTGGAGAACACGCGACCGTAGGGGACGTTGTGGAAGTAGTAACTCCGGAGCTCGCGCAGGTTCGACGCGCGCTTCGCGGCGCTGAAGAGCTGCGAGCAGAGCGTCGCGAAGGGTTCCATGGAGCCGCCCACGTCCATGAGGAGCACCATGCGGACGTTGCTCTTCCGCGGCGGACGGAGCACCACCTCGAGCTCACCGAACGCGCGCGCCGTCTGGTCCACCGTCGCCTCGACGTCGAGCTCGTCTTCGTGCCCGACGCGCGCGAACGAGCGCAGACGCCGGAGCGCGAGCTCGATCTGCCGCACGTCCAGGACGAGATCCGAACGGTAGCGCCGGTATTGCCGTGCGTCGGCCAGGCCGAGCGCGCGACCGCGGCCCGACGACGCCGCATCACCGCCGAACGGAAGCTGCGGCGGACGCGGCGCGCGCCGTGCGATGCCGTTGTCCACGTCGTCGCGTGGTTGCGGGTCGTCCGCGTCGTCCGCTCGCGCTGCTTCGAGCATCTGGCGGAGCCATTCCGGGAGCTCCTCGGGATCGAGCTCGGCACCGTCGTCCGTTCCCGGAGACGCGCCGCGACGGATTGCCTCGAGGAGGTCCCGCGCCTCCGGAGTGTCCGTATCGACGCCGCGAAAGTGGGCGGAGAACGCCTGATCGAACCTATCCAGGTCGCTCTCGCGATGCACGAGCAGCGAGCGTGAGAGCCGATAAAACCCATCGAGCGTGCTCCCGTGAAGGCCGAGCGCCATCCCCTTCGCGAGCGAGACGAGCTCCTCGGTGCCGACCTTGAACTTCCGCCGGCGAAGCTCGTAGAGAAACGGAACGAGGAGCGCGCTCGTTCAGCGCCGCAGTGTCCATCGGCGCGCGTGCGCCCGACGTTCCGGGTCAGGTCACGGCCGTGCGGTGGTCGCTCCTCGGGGACGCCATCGATTTTCAGAAGTCGTTCGACCTGAGCTTCGAGTACGGAGCGAACTCGCCGGCCACGGCGCTCGACTACGCGTCGGCCGCGCTCTACTACGCGAAGTGAGCGCTCAATCCACGAGACCGCGGACGCGCCGTTCGTACGAGACCCGCTCTGCGCGGCTCTTCGCGAGCGAGATGGCCCGACGGTAAAAGGCGGTCGCTTTGGTGACGTGGCCGGAGCGGCGCTCGATGTCGGCGCGCGCCGCCCAGTAGAACGAGTACGCGGCGAGCTTCGGTTCGTCTTCGAGCAGGGTCAGAGCTTCTCGTCCCGCGGCGAGGCCGTGGTGCTCGGCCAGCGCGAGACCGCGATTGAGCGCGACGACAGGGCTCGGCGCGAGCGCGCCGAGCGCGTCGTAGTACTCTACGATCTTCGCCCAGTTGGTGTCCTTCACCGACCGGGCGTGGCTGTGTTCGAAGGCAATGCCCGCCTCCAGATGAAAGCGCGTCAGCCTGTCACCGCTCGCGCTCGCCGAAAGGTGCAATAGACCGCGTTCGAGCAGAGGACGATCCCAGCGCGAACGATCTTGCTCGGCGAGCGGCACGATGACGAAGGCCTCATCGAGCCGCGCCGGCAAGCGTGCGGCGTTCAGACAGAACAGCGCTGCCAGGGCATGCACCGTGCCGTGCTCCACGGCACTCGCTTGCAGCATCAGCTCCGCGAAGCGGATGGCGTCCGCACAGAGCGCGGGCTGCAGCGGGCTCTCGACGTCGCTGCCGTGATAGCCCTCGTTGAAGAGAAGATAGAGGGCTTGCTCGACCGACGGCTGTCGAGCCCGTACTTCGTCGCGCGAAGTCACGTCGTGAAGCTGGCCGAGCGACCTCAGGCGCGCGCGCCCGCGATGTAGCCGGCGATCGATGGTCGCGACGTCGACGAGGAATGCCCGCGCTATCTCCGGCGATGAGAGACCGCCGAGCAGGCGCAGGATCAGAGTGACGTGCGTCTCGGGCGACAGCGCGTCGTCGCAGATCGCGAACATCAGCGCGAGCTGGTTCTCCGCGTCGGCCTCCGGTGAGAGGCCGAGTTCGAGCGCACCAGCGAGCCCCTGCTCGACGTCTAGCTGCGGGCGCAGCGCGTCGAGCCTGCGCCCGCGCCGGATCACGTCGATCGCGCGGTTCTTTGCGACCTGGAGGATCCAGGCCTTCGGGTTGTCGGGAACGCCGAAGCGCCACGCTTGCATCGCGCTGAGGAGCGCGTCGTGAACGACGTCCTCTGCGAGGGCGAGGTTCGAAGGGCCGAGGAGGCGCACGAGCGCCGAGACGAGGTGCCCGGACTCGCGACGGAAAAGGTCCCGGACCAGCTCACCGACGCTCGTGTCCTCCATCGAGCCTTACTTGCCGGGTGGCGGCGTTCCCACGGGGCGCACTTCGACCGAACCGTCGAACTCGAGGATGGGGCAACCCTTCGCCAGCTCCGCCGCTTCTTCGAGCGACGCGGCCTCGACGATGAGAATGCCGCTCACGAGATCCTTCGACTCCGCGTAGGGGCCGTCGGTGACGTTCTTCTCGTGACCACGTACGGTCTTACCCATCGGAGGGTGCGTGAGCGGATGTGAGCCCGCGAGCTTCCCGGCGGCGAGCAAGCCGTTGCTCCATGCGGTCCACTTGGCGAGATGAGCTTGAATCTCGCCCGGCGAGATCGGGCGGGGCGTCGCGTAGCCGCCACCCCGAAAGAGGAACATGAACTGCGACATATCGGTGGGTCCTTTCTGAGAGACTAAGCGAAGGACGACCAGGGGCACGCCGACCGGACACGCGCGGGGACGATTTCGGAAAAGTCGTTCAACCGACGGAACTAACTACGATTATTCCCGCTCCTCGAGTGCGCTCCCCACCTCGTCGACGAGCGGAAGCGCACGGATCTCATCGGCGATCGCTCGCGCGGCGGTCCGGAAGGACGCCTCGCGGACGACTCGCGACACAGCTTCGCCGAGGGCTTCGCGGCCGACGTTCACGAGAGGCAAGGCGATGCCGGAGCCGAGCGCCGCGACGCGTTCCGCGTTGTAGGGCTGATCGGCGAACTGGGGAACGATGACCATCGGCACTCCGGCGGCGAGCACGCTGAGCACCGTGCCCGAGCCGCCGTGACAGAGGACTGCCGCGGCGTGTGGAATGACGTCGTCTTGCGGGACGAAGCGCGCAACGTGGACGTTCGCCGGCACGTCGCCGAGTGCCTCGAGCGGTAGGTTCGAGCCCACCGTCAGCAGCGCCCGAACGGGCTGGTCGGCGATGGCGTCGAGCATGGCGCGGTAGGTCGCGTGTATCGCCTCGAAGCGGCCCGCGACGGTGCCGAGCGTCATGTAGACGAACGGTGCATTCGAGCCGTTCCACCAGTCGGGCAATGGCGCGGCCTCACGTTGCGCGACACGGAAGTGAAGCACGGGTGAGCCGGCGGGGTCCTTCGCGTCGAAGGACGGCGGGAAGAGCGTGACGGCGCCCTCCTTGCGAATCTGCTCGCCGTCCGGATCCGGCGGCAAGCCCCAGCTCCGGCGATGTGCGTCGACGTACGGCGCGGCGCACGAACGGATCTCGTGCTCGGCTGCTTCGGCGCAGATCGCGACGCGGATGTGCCGGACTCCGACCTTCGCGGCCGCCACGTGCCCGGCGAACTCGTGCGACTCACTCGCGACGAGCGACGGTTTCCACCGTTCGATCGTCTCGATCAGGCCCGGGATGGCGGCGCCTGCGCAGAGCCCCGCGAAGAGCTCACCCCAGGCGATCTGCTTGAGCTCCTCGGTCGACATGCCCCGCATCCGCGCCCACGTGCCTTTCAGCCCCTCCTCGCCGGGATGCCCGAACGCGAAGAACGTCGCGCCGGTGGCCGTGACGCGCTCGCCGAAGTCGGGCGGCGCCGCGACCGCAACCTCGTGCCCGCCGCGCTGAAACGCCGAGATGAACGGCGTGATCGCCAGAAGATGGCTCGGTTCACGGAGCGTGGTGAAAAGCACCTTCATCGGCCCACAGTCGCCCGCGAACGAAGGGCGCGTCAAGGATTGCACCCTGAGCGAGCGCGTCGCGCTGAAGAGCGCTTCAGGAATCTGGCAGCCGGGGACGACGGGAATAACACCGCTTCGCCGGGCGCTTCCGGGGTGAGGGCCCGTACGTCTTCGGCCACCCGGGTGGTCATGGCGGCTGGCACTCGGGCGGTGGATGAACCGCTCGGAGCGGTGCGCTCTCCGTCAGCTCGACGACCGTGCCGTTCGCGCGGAGGTACGAGGGCGCGCGCGGTCGGTCCGGCCGGGCTGTGCCTCTGCAGCGTCTTCAGCTGCGCGACGATGAGCGCGACGGTGTTCGCGATCACACCGGGAATGCGCTCGAGCGGGAGGCCATAGAGCTCGTGCAGCGGCCACGACGCATCGGCTCCGGAGAGACCGAGTAGCATCGCGGTCGCGTCCTCGGTGGCCCGTGCGGGGGCGCCGATTGCCTTCACCGCCTTGCGGATCGCGTCGAGGCGTCGTGTCCGTCGCTTCTGCCGTACTTCTCTCCATACTGCGACGGTGCTCGTCGCGAGCACTCGCGATCGAACCAATCACCGAGACCGACGATCTGACTCTCGAGATTGGGGAAATGCGTGTAGACGGTCCGCACCGACACGCCCGCCCGTCGCGCGGCTTCGCTCGGCGAGAGCTCGTGCCGGCCCGGCTAGAATGAATGCCGCGGCTCGAGGCGAGACGCAAGCCGCGAGACCACCGCTCATTCACATCACGAATTCGATGTCGTGGGTCGACGCGACGCGCACCACGCCGGAGACATCGGGCGGATTCATCTCGACGTTCGACGCCACGTCGCGGAAGAACTCCGACGCATTGCCCTTCGTCGCCTTGGCCGGCCCCTTCGTGTCGAAGACCTCGATGGCAGAGCCCATCTTGTTCGTGAGGAGCGGCCGGAGCGTCTCCCCGAGCACGAACAGGCTTTCCGTCGCACCGAGGGTATTGATCGTCATGGTCATGGTCATCTCCCGCGATTGCGCGGGCGGCCGCGAGCGCACCGGAGTGGCCGCTTTGCAGGCTCGTACCCCCTTGCTAAGACGGATGCCGGAAGACCGTCATGGGGCGCAGAACACGGAGCGCAGCTCGAACCAGGAGAAACGCAAGCACGTTCATCTTCGGCGCAGCGGCATCGGCGCTTGCGCTCATCGGTTGTCACTACGACCTCGGTTCGAGAAGAGCGCCGACGGAGAGCACCACGGGAGCTGGCGGCGCCAGGTCGAATGTGGCGGCTGGGGGCAGCAGCTCCGGGGGATCCGATGACGGCAATGCCATGGCGGGATCCGGCGGCGTCGTTACCGGCGCGGCAACCGGCGGCACGAGTGCCGACCCGGGCTCCGGCGGCGGCACGGCAACCGGCGGTGCGGCAACCGGCGGCACGGCAACCGGCGGCACGAACGTCGGCGGCGGGGGAATGGCGACGTTCAACCCGGGCGACGCGGCAGTTCCGCGCTGGTGCGACACGCAGCGCGTTCTCTTCTGTGAAGACTTCGACGGCGTCTCGACGATTGACGAGTTTCTGAGCGGCAAGTGGTTCGTGTCGACGACGGGTGGCACCTTCAGCTTCGACACCTCCGCGGGGACGCCTTCGCCTCCCCACGCTCTACGGGTCCGGACCAACTCTGCGTCCAATGTCACGGCGATCGGGATTCATTCGATACCGCCGTTCGGCAGTGCACCGTCGAAACTACGTTTGCAATTCGCCCTCCGGATCGACTCGGGTGACGACGTGGGCGTTGCTTCGGGAGCCGTGTTCGCGGGCATCGTGACCGGAGCGCGCCTCGCCGACGGCATCATCGGGCTCGAGGTCGGACCAGGTCCGTCATTGCGCGCCGGCTTTCAGGAACCTGCGAACGGCCAACCCACCGAGCTCCCTCTCCCCAGCGCCTTTCCGACGGAGGGCGCGTGGCTCGGTCCCTACGTCGTCGAGGCCGACTTTTCGACCGATCGAGTCGGCACGCGCACCGGTTGCATCCAGATCTTCGACGGCGGCGTTCCCCAGCTCGACGGATGTTCGCCGCTCCCGGCCTCACTGGTCGACCCTCCCGTTATCTCGATCGCTCTCGGCGTCTACAGCGGCGGCCTCGGCCTCACCGGCGACGTCCAGCTCGCCTTCGACAACGTGACACTCACGGCGGAGTAGGCGTCGCTTGCGCGATCCCGCTGCGTGGAGCGTCAGATTGCGGCGGTCGTGGCCCGACGGTGAGGCTCTGGCGGTGACGGTGGGGGCGTTCCTGGTGTTCTTTGCGTTTCGGCAGACGGAGATCGGGGGGGACCGACGAGTGGGCTTACTTCTCGCAAGCGAAGTGGTTGTCGGCCGTGATGCGATCCTTTCGGATTGCTGCTCGCCGTTCCTGCGCTCGTCGGCGCAGCGACGGTGTGGCTCGCGTCGCGTGGGGTGCGACGCATCTGATGATGCGATCTACCGGCTGCGGCGTGCAGGCTAGGCGCTTATTACCTGCTTCTCCGCGCTCGTCCCGGCTGGCCGGCGCGCTCACGGCGTTCTCGATCCTGATCCGACCGTCGAACACCGCGCAGCGCGTGACCACTCGTGATCTTGTCGCCAGTGGCTGTCGTACGAAGCCCGGCTCGTGCCGTCGCGCCGTGCGTCTGGTTTCTGTCGTTCTTGCTGCCGTACACGATGGAGCCGTCACCCTATGACGACTGGTGGTGGGCGCGTTACATGCTGCCGGCCTTGCCGGCGCTCCTCGTGCTCGCCGCACTTGGACTGCACGAACTGCGCGCGCTCCTACCGCTTGCAGTGCACATCGCGGTGCCGTGTCGCGGTTCGAGTTCTGGGTGGCCACCGTTCCGCGAACGCGCATTCACCGAGACGGCCCACTATCCGTCTTGGTCGCTCCGCGTCACGTCCCAGCACGCTTCACGACGCGAGCGTCGTGCGCGACGGCGCTCGGCTCACGCGAACGTTGGAGGCTCGACGTCTTGCAGGCGCGAGAGGAACTTGCGCTCCTCGGCGGCGTAGTCCGCGACGACGTCGAGGCGGGCGAGGACCGAGAAGAAGCCGACGTGGAGTCGGTTGAGGAGCAACGTGCTCTCCGGGACGGGAGCAAAGCCGCTTCCCTTTTCGAAAGCGTGACCCTTGAGATCGTAGAGCCCGCGCACGAGCTCCCGCGCAAACTGCCTGGTCACGTGGAACGGTGACTGGAAGAGGGGCGTCACGCACTGCCGCAGGTAGGCGACGAATGCAGCCTCCCACGGGCCGCCCTTCGCGCCGACGAGACGGCCGGCGTTGCGTGCGAAGATCTCCTCGTTCTGCGAGAGCGCGGCGCGGTGAGCAGCACGTGCCCAGCGGGCGACGTGCGGCGTCAGCTCCTCGATGCACCCGAAATCGAGGAACACGACCTTGCCGTTGCGGTTGAACAGGTAGTTCCCGGGGTGCGGGTCGGCGTTGAACACGCCCCCGACGAGGATCGACTTGTACGCGAACCGCCACATGATCCGCGCGATGCGCGCGCGCTCCCGTTCGGGCCAGGTGCCGACCTCTTCGAGTGTCTTTCCGTATGCGAGCTCCGTGCAGAGGACGCGCCGGCTCGAACGCTCACGGACGACGGCGGGGATCCAGATGTCCGGGTCACCGGCGTGCAGGTGGATGAATCGGTCCTGCGCAGCGGCCTCGCGGGTATAATCGAGCTCGTCCAGGAAACGCCGCGAGAGCTCCTCGTAGAGGCGGGTCGTGTCGAGGGTGCTCGGCGCGAAGGCGCCCGCGAAGTCGGCGAGGACCTTGCCGTTCGCAAGGTCCGCCTCCACGGCCTTGTCGATGCCCGGGTGCTGCACCTTGACCGCGACGTGACGGCCGTCGGCGAGCCACGCCTCGTGGACCTGGCCGATCGAAGCGCTGGCGAAAGGCTCGTCCGCAAACGACGCGAACAGACGATCGACGGGCGCCCCGAGCTCTTTCTCGAGCAACGCGCGGACGGCTGAGGCGGGCGAGCGCGGAGCGGATGCCTGGAGCTTCCGGAGCACGGCCTGGAATGCTTCGGCTTGGGCGTCCGGCACGAACCCGTCGATATAGCTTGCCATCTGGCCGACCTTGGCCGCGAGCCCGCGCAGGTTGCCGAGCGCGTCCGCCATCTGCTCGGCGACCTTCTCGGGGTCGCGCGTGAAGAGCCGGACCGTGGCCACGGCACCGCCCATCTTGGCGAACCGCGCGAATCGGCCAAAGCGACCTTCCGGAACCGAGCCGTCACTGGACACGTGAAGAGGATAGTACGCGTCGCTACCTCGATGCACTGCGCGACGCGCGAAAGAGCGTCCGTCCGGCGGCGCACCGTCGTCGCGCGCATGTACGACAGAGTGTGCATCCGGCGCTAAGAAGCGCCGCGTACCGCCCGGTCACAAGCCGCGCAGGTACTCGATCAGCGCGGTCCGGTCGTCGTCGGAGAGTGGTTCGGAGGGCGCGTCGGGGGACGTGCTTGCGCGGAGCATGATGGTGACGACGTCGTCGAGCGATGCTGCGCTGCCGTCGTGGAGGTACGGCGCGGAGTCGGCCAGGCCGCGTAGCTGCGGCGTGTCGAAGGCGCAGGCGGCTCTGGCGTGGCCGTCGATATCGGAGTGATCGACGTCCGGCCACGCGGCGGTCGTCGCGCACGTTCCGACGTCGTGAAGGAGCACTCCGCCGTCTTCCATCGAGGTCACGGTGCGGCCTCCGAGGTCGAGCGACGGGTTGCCGCCGCCGGAGTCGGTCTTTGCGTCGCCGCTGTGGCAAGTGCCGCACCCGACGCGCGTGAAGACCGTCTCTCCGCGCGCGCGGAGGCTCGACAGCGCGTCACCGCGGACGCTGTGCGACAGATCGTCGGACGGCGGCGTGGGGGACGGAATGGCGTAGTTCACGTAGGCGGCGAGCGCGTCGAGCAGCAACTTCTGCGACGGCTCGGTCCCCGAGAAGTGCCCGCCTTGCTCGACGTCGATCGTCTGCCAGTAATCCTGTACCGCGTTGCGATCCGCGGTCCGGAAGAGAAAGCCGGTGTCGAGAAGGCCGCCTGCGTTGGTCGGCGTATCGCGAGGACCCTGGGCGAACTGCCACGTCACGGCATCGCTGCGCCCCTCGAGGTGACAGCTCGCGCACGCCACCCAGTGGTTCTGCGTCGTGGGCACGTCGTCGCTGTTCGCGGAGTAGAAGAGCTTTTGTCCGAGGCGAAGCTCGGCCGGCATCGGGTCCTTCGCGAGAGTCGAGAACGGTTCGCCGACCTGGACGACCGACGGTGCGCCGTCACCGGGCGTGACGCTGAACACCGCGACGTCCTCGGTGTTGCGCTCCTGGACGTACAGCTTTCCGTGTGACCACACGACGCTCTCCGGGAGATGCCCGGGGAGCGGTCTCACCAGCGTCGCTTCGACGCGCCGCTCGGCGTCCACGACGAGGACGTCCTCGCTGTTCGCATCGGCGACGAAGGCGTACGCACCATCGTCGGAGAACGTGACGGCGTGGGGACCGGACACGACGTCGCCGAAGGCTCCGCCGTCACCCGGATCCACCTGGACGGAGAGACGCGCGAGCGGCGTTCCCGAGTCGGTGAGCAAGGAGAGCGACGGAAACGCCGTCGACTGGAAGTCGAGCATCGGCTGCGGCGTATCCGTCCCGAGCATCAGATGCGTGACCCAGAGTTCGTCGGTTCCAGGGCGTACGGCTGCGTCATAGACGCCGCGCACCGCTCCGTGCGGCACAGTCGGGTCCGTGTCCACCTCGGGCGCGCTCGCGTCGTGAGCGGGTGGCCCGTCGTCGAGAGCGACGGTGCCGAGCAGGGAGAGCGAGCCCGTCGCGAAACGGCTCACTCCGGGACCGAGAAAATGCGTCGCGAGCAGCGTCTTTCCGTCGCGCGCCCACGCGAGCGCCCATGGTTTGCGCGGACACGGCACCCGCGACACGACGGAGAGGTCGCTCGCGTCGAGCGCGACGACGGTGTCGTCGGCCGAGCACGCGACGAACACCGTTGCGTCGTCGTCGCTGACGACCACACCGGCGGGCTCCGAGCAGACGTACGCGTCCGTCGTGACCTTGGCCGATGCCGCGTCGAGCGCGTACACGCGACCCGACGCCTCCCCGCTGACGAAAAGCGTCTTTCCGGTCGAGCTGAGGGCGACGAAGCGTGGTGCGACGGCCGGCGTGTAGCGCCCTGAAGCGTCCTTCGCCGGCGCGGCGCGAGCGAGCCGTCGTTCTTCGAGGATGCGTCCACTCGCGGTATCGATGACGCTCACGCTGTCGGCATCGGGGTGCGCGACGAAGAGACGCTTGCCGTCGGCGGAGGCGGTCATCGACGCGGAGTGGGTCTGCTGGACGGAACGCATCGCTTCCGGCGTGCCGCCGCATCCCGCGACGAGAAGGGCTCCCAGGAAGACCGGATGCCTCATCGAGCTCCGCCGTCGTCGTTCCGGATGGCATCGAGCTGGGTGAGCTCGAAGGTGATCGAGCGGGCGAGCGCGGCGGGCAGACCCACCGACGAGATCTCGGGGACGCAGTCGTGCTCGCGATCGGTCGTGATGATTCGCGACGCGTCGGCGCCGCCGCCCACGAGCGAGCCGGTCTCGCCGGTGAGTGTGCGCTCGCCCATCTCGAGTCCACCGAGCCCGAGCGGTTGCCCGTCGGGACCGGTACCGAGGTGCGCGCACTCGTCGGGCCACTCGATTTGACCATCACCGTCGCGATCGTCCCAGCCGTTGAGGACGAGCTTGTTCAACCGACCGACGCGATCCTCCAGACGCGCGCGGAAGGCGTCGTTGCCCGGCTGGACGCCGATGAGCTCGTACACGTCGCGGAGCGCAGCCTGGAGCAGCGAGAAGCGCCGCGGCGTGAACGTCACCGTCGTCGATCGGTCGCCTTCGACGGCGCGGTACACGCGCGCGTGCACGTCGTAGAAAGCGCCGTCGAGGCGCTCCCAGACACGCAGCGCCCGGTCGCGATACTTGACGGCTCCCGTCGCGAGAAACGCCGTCAAAAGACCCCGGATCGCCGCTGTATGCGCGTCGAGGGACGAGCCGTCGTCCAGTGGGCGCGAATTGGTGCGATTCCAGCCGGAGAAGGCGTGACCGTCGGCGCGCGTGAGATCGTCGTAAAACGTCGACGCGAGCGACTCTATGAGCCGGTCGAGTAGCGCGCCGAACGTCGTCGCGTGTGCGAGCATCGCGGCGTCGAGCGGGGACGGAATGGCGGCGGTGTCCGGCCTGGTGTTGCCGTAGAGACTGAGCTCCGAGTGGAGCGCCCGGCGTGCCGTGCGAAGCGCGAGCAACGTGTATGCGGCCACGTCGGTGGACAGATTAGCTCCCGGTTCGGGTTTCCCGTTCGCCACGCCGGCGTCGTCGCCGAACTTGCCGGTCGCCGCGTCGAAGTGCATGCGTTCGATGTTCACCACGAGGACGCGGACGATCGCGAGAGAGCGGTCGTGGAGCGTCGGTTCGCCGTCCGGGGTCTGATTCTGCACGGGGAACGGATCGCCGTCGAAGTACGCGCGCGCGGGCTGGCTGCCACCGACCTCCGCGTTCGCCTGATCGGTCAGCGCGAAGACGCTCGAGTACGCGCCGAGGAGGCCGGCGAGGTCGAGCAGATGGCTCGTCGGCGATGCGATGGAGAACTCCGGTCGCGGAAAGCCGCTCGCGTCCGGAGACTCGGAGACGCGGACAGAGCCGGGAAGCCATCTGAGCGGCGAGCTCTCGGAATAGGCGAGCGCGTCACCGAGGCCCGCGAAGCCGCCGAGAGACTTGCCGTCGCTCGTCGACAGCGAGAGCAGCCACTGTGCAGCCTGATTGTCGAGGCTCTGAAGGAAATTGCCGGCCTGAAATCCCTCGATGTCGCTCGATCCGAGATAGGTGCCGGGCTTCAGACCGGGCCCGACGGTGTTGCCTGGCATGCCGACGTTCGCGAGTTGCTCTTCGTTCACCTGCTCCACGGGGTTCTCGTGGATGTCGTGCATGACCTGCAGGTAATTGATCGTCCAGAGCGCTTCCTTCCAGTCCATGAACCCGGACGAGCCCGGATCTATCGTCATGGAGACCTGCTTCGCGCGGTCCGGCAGGTTGAGATTTCCGTAGTCGCACTCGTAAAGATCGCATGCGAACGCCGCGACCGAGCCGGGGTTATCGTCAGAGCTGAGCGAGCAGCCCGATTCGTTCGTCGCGCGTATGGACGGATCCCAGGACGAGAACGGCTGCAGCGTCGGCCAGAGCCCGGGCCAGCCGAGCGGCGCTTCGTCCGCTGCGCGAACGAAACGATGAGAGGCGTCCGTGGCGACGGCGAGATGCTCCATCCAGTCGCGACCAAGGCCGAGCGCGTCGGTGCCGGTGACGCCGTCGGGGTTCAGCACCGGACCGAAGAGCAACGACGTGCCCGCGCCCGACTCGAAGGCGACGTTGTTCATCGGCTGCTTCGAGTACTCGTACGACTCGATGCCCGACGAGAACCCTGCAAGGTCGATGACCGGTGCCGGCGTGCCGCCGTCGGCCAGCGTCGCGGCCGGATCTGCGTAGACGCTCGGCGAACAGACGGCTTCCTGGCAGACGTAGTCGCGCGAGTATCCGCCGAGATCGCGTCCCATCGCCTCGGCGAAGGGCTCGCCCGAGAGCTGCATCTCGAGGGAGGCCATGAAGTGATCACGCGTGTCGAACCTGGTGTCGACGTGCTTCACGGTGAGCGCGTAGTGCTCGGCCGGCGGTGACGGCGCTGTATGACTCGCCCCACAGCCCGCGAGCACGACGGCACCGAGTGCCGTGCTGCAACGCGATAGCCGGACCACACCGCGAGCCGTCACTCCATTGCTTTCCGCCACGCCCGCCCCGCCGTACGACGCCGTGCACGAGCCACGCGATGCCCAGCGCGAAGAGCGTCGCGGCACCGTTCGACCGCGACCGCGCCGTGTGACACCCGCACCCACTGCTGTCGGAAGACGAAGCCGTCGCGTCGGACGTGGCGCCCGCGGCTCCGGCGCTCGCGCCGCCTCCGGTCGCGTCGGGGGCCGCCCCGGTGCCCGACGATGCGCCGCCGCTCGACGTCGTTCCGGCGCTTGCGCTCATACCGCCGCTGCTCGACGTCGCGCCCGTGCTTGCCGTCGCGCGGCCGTTCGACGTGCCGCCCGCGCCGCTCGTGTTCGCGCTACCGCCCGTGGTGTTCACGGAGCCTGCCGTAGACGAGCCGGCACCGCCGTCGAGGGTGCTTCCGGTGCCGCCTGCGCCGTCGGGCTGCCCCCCGACACCCACGGTGAACGGGAACGGCGACTTCGATTGAACACCAACGGCCGCGACGAACAGGCTGTACGTCCCCTGTGGGAGCCCGGCGGGCGTCGTGAACTTGCACGTCTCCGGCGTGTTCCCCTTGCTCGGCACCATGTTGCTGAAGTCGAACGACCGGCAGTAATAGACGTTCTGCGCTTCGTCGGTGAGATAGACGATGGGGTAGTTCTCCGCCATCGTCATGTCGTCACCCTCGTCGGCGCCGTTGATGAGACCGCTGATCTGCGTGCCCGTCAGCGTGTACGTGTTCCCGCTCTCGAACTTGACGGAGCTCACCGTCGGACGCCACTCGTCCTTTGGAGGCGTGTCCGGCGTGTAGATCCAGTCGTTCACCTCCGACGTGACCATGACCTGGCCGTTCGGCAGATTCACGTAGTCGATGGGGTATGGATTCCCCTTGTCCGGTGGGGGATCGACCGACTTCACGGTGTTCGTGTCGGGGTCGAACTCTTGCAGGATGACGCCGGGCCCGAAGGTCACCGTGACGAGACCGGCCCACACCTTTCCATTGGGCAGCGTGTTGGAGTACTCGTCTTCTGCCCTGTCCCCATTGAGCATCTTGGGACCGAGCACCCAGGTCCCGGGATCGGAAGCGGTGGGGCCAGGCGTGTAGATATAAGATTGCCCGAGCCCGTAGACGAGCACGCGACCGTCGAACATGAGCGAGATGCCGGCGGCATCACCGGTCTGGAAGCCGCTCGGCACCGGTCCGGTGCGGATCCATTTGTCCTTGGACGGATCGTAGATCGCTGCGCCCGCGGTGTCGTATCCCACCGCGAGGATGCCGCCGTTCTGCAGTGCCGCCCACGAGTTCTCGTCTCCGTTGCCGAGGAGCGTCGAGGCGGCTTGAGTCCACTTGTTCGTGGTGGGGTCGAAGATCTGACACGACTGCGCCGTGCGCGAGCTGCTGAAGACGCGCCCGTCGCTCAAGGTCGCGCTCCCGGTGTCGGCGATCTCGTAGAGCGCGGGCGTCTGCACCGTCCACGTGTTGGCCACCGGATCGAAGATCTCCGTGTTCTTGAAGAGCGGCGAGCCCCCTGACGGCTGAGCACAGTTCGACGAGCAACCGGGGTACACGTAGATGTACTCCCCGCCCGCTTCGAGAAATCTGCCGTCCTTGAGCACGTGTTCCTGAGCGCCACCGCGCGAGTACGCGCTGCTCGCGACGGACTTCCACGTGCCGTTCACGTAGCTCCCCTTCGCGTCGGGCGTGAGGACGACCCAGTTGTTGAGCGCGCTGCCGTGCGACAGAATCGTCCCGTCCGTCATGAGCCACAGACCGAAGGCCTGCCCGCCGGTCTTCGGATTGGGAGGCGCCTTGGTCCAGGTGCCTGCGGCGCCAGCAGGGCTAGCGACGGTGCCCTGAGCTAGCGCGAGGAGCAGAAGACCGATGAACGGAGATCGACGCATGTCAGCGAGTCGTTTCACGATCGCTTCACGGGTCACAAAAAGGACGACTCGCGCGCACTTTTGGCCGTGCGCAGAAACGTTCACTCGCGCTGCCGCGATGCTTACTCGACCAGCTCGAGAACGTATCCGTCCAGATCCTTTGCGACGACCAGGACTCGGTTGTCGTAAGCGGCGCTGCGTGCGGCCGGTTGCAGGATCGCACCGCCGGCAGCCACGATCTTGTCGCCCATCGCCTTCGCGTCGGGCACGAACATGACCGCCATGACGGGCGGGGTGCCGATGGTGCGTGCCGGAGTCCAGTTCTGGAGCACGAGCCCCATTCCGTCCGTGAACTTCACGGAATACTCCGCGATGGTTCCCGTGCCGTTCACGTCCGTCACGCTGAACGAACCGAGACTCGATTCGGTCATGCCGAGCGAGGTGTAGAACTTTCTCGCCGCGGGCTGATCGCCGACAGCGAATCCGAGGGCAATCGGATACGGCACGGTGATCGCTGCGCCGCCGCTGTCGAACACGCCGCCGACCTCTTGAATGTACGTCTCGGGGCCGTCGAACTGCACGATGCCGAGATTCAGTCGACTCACGTAGTCCGGGTACGCGGCCGCCGCGGCATTGATGCCCACCGCGTTCTGCGACTGCCAGACGACCTTGGCGGTGATCTTGCGAGTGTTGCGCCCGTCGTCGAAGTGCATCAGCACGAGGCGCGCGCCGCGCATCGCTTGCGTGCCGTAGAGCGTCGTCTCCGTCCTGTCGTCGCGTTTGACGCCGTCCTTCTCGACGGTCATCTTCATGACCTCGGTGTAGAACTTCACGGCCGCGGGCACGTCGGTGATGCCGATCCCGAAGCCCCATACGAGAGGCGCGGTTACGGGAGTGGGAATAACGGCAGACGGCGCACCGGCAGCACCTGCCGCACCCGCTGTGTTCGCGCCGCCGGCTGCTGCGCCCCCTCCACCGCCACTGCCGCCACTCGCGCCGACCGCGCCACCCGTTGCAATGCTCCCGCCGTTGCCGATCGCGACGCTGCCGCCGTTGCCCGGCGTCGCACTCGTCCCACCTGCGGCGGCGCTGGTACCGCCCGTGCTCGACGTCATGGTCGACGGTGAACCTGCGGGCGCCGCGATTCCGCCGGTGGACGTACCACCAGTACCCATCGGCGGCGCGATGCCCATGCCGCTGGCACCGGCGGGAAGCGTGTTCGACGTCACCCCCGGCGCAGTGCCGTTACCACAGCCCGCGTGCATCGAGGCGATCCACACCGTGGCGATCGCGAGGACGTGTGCTCTCTTCATCGGTCGCTCGTATCTCGCACAGAAACGCGCGACGGGCATCGGATACAGCTCTCAATTTTAGCGTATTAGCAGTCACTTCGGCGCGGCGTTCGCCGGTCGTGACATCCATCGTCGGCTCCGCGAATCGTCAGCTGCTCTTCGTCGAAACTCCCGAGCGTAAGCTCGCGACGACGAGTGCGCGTGGCTGACGCGCAAGCTCTGGATCGATCGCGCTGGCGCCGCACTCACCGAACTGAAGGGCTGGGTGAGCGCGAACCAGCTCGTGGGTGCGCGAGGACATCGTGACCGGTCTCGAGACGCGCCGCAGGCGCTCGTCGGTCTCCTCACTGGCAAGAACCTCGGCACGCGATGGGCCGCGTGAGCTGACGACTCCCACGCACGACACGTACGTCACCCCTGAGCGCGAATACGCCTCAAGTGAGCGCCGAGGGACAATCGCACTTTGAAGGCACGAAATGCCGCGGTGCGAGCCCCCGCGCAACCACGAACGGCTCACACAGCCAGCGCTGAGGTCGTGAGCTCGTAGGTGTTGCGCAAACAGCGTACATCTCTCGCAACATGCGTCACTCTCGTCGCCAAGCCTCGCCCAATTTTCGAATGAAGCGCGACCGCGTGACGCGCGCGATGAGCGCGCTTTTGACCCGTGGGGATACATGACCGCACGCGTTCTGTGTGTAACGTAAAGATCAAATGATCGAACGCATCGAGGCAAGGGGATTTCTTATTTGTGGTCTGAGCTCACTGCTCGCGCTCGCCGCGTGTAGCTCGGGGAGCGACGGCTCCGCGACCGGCGCTGGCGGCGCAGCCGGGAACGGCATGGTCGGCCCCTCCGCGGGCGGCGCGGCGACGAGCGGCGGCGGCGTGCCGGCGATGGGCGCGGGCGGCACCGCGCAAGGCACCGGCAACACGTCGACGACGAGCACCGGCGGCACCCCGCAAGGCGCAGGCGGCGCTCCGACGACGGGCAGCGGTGGGACGACGACGAGCACCGGTGGTGTACCGACGACGAGTGACGGCGGCGCGACGAGCACCGGCGGTGCGTCGAGCACCGGCGGCGCAACGAGCACCGGTGGCGCGTCGAGCACCGGCGGCGCGGGCGGCGCAGTCGCGACGGGCGGCCCGTGCCTCACCGACCTGACGACGGAAGCGGCGATCATCGGCGATTCGTACATCACCGGCTTTCTCACTCCGGCGCTCCAGCCGAGCCTCGCGATGCTGGATCCGTCGCTCACCAACACGCCGAACTACGGCGTCGCCGGCGTGTCGCTGGCCAACGGCGGCCTGAACGCCAACGAGGACGTGCCGATCCAGTTCGCGACGGCCATCAAGGCGCACAGCAACCTGAAATTCACGATCATGGACGGCGGCGGCAATGACATCCTCGTCTGCGACGGAACGAAGTTCCCGGGTTGCGCCACCAACTGCGCCAAGGCGGGCTCGTCCACCAACGCCGTGTGCCAGTCCATCGTGCAGCAGTCGATCGACGCCGCGTCGAAGCTCCTCCAGACCGCGGCAACCGCGGGCGTGCAGAACACCGTGTACTTTTTCTACCCGCACACACCGGACATGATGGGCGGCTTCAACGAGATTCTCGACTACGCCGAGCCGAAAGCCAAGGCGGCGTGCGACGGCGCATACGCGGCGTCGGGCAACAAGCTGAGCTGCTTCTTCGTCGACCTCGTCGCGCCCTTCAAGGCGGCGTTCGGAGACGCAAACCCGGCAGACTTCGAGACGGCGCTCGGCGTGCACCCGACACAGCCCGGAGTGACGCTCATGGCGCAGCAGATCTTCGACACGATGAAGGCCCATTGCGTCGGCTTCACCGCCTCCGACGCGATGAAGTACGGCTGCACCTGCACGAAGTGACGTGAACGCGAACGGCCGCCGGCATTCCGGCGGCCGTGCAACGGCCGTCCGGGCGCCGAGGCGCGCTCTCTTTCAGCTCGTCGCTTCGACGAGACCGGGCCGGACGCTCTTCGTCGCCGAGGCGCGGATCGCGCTCTCGTAGATCGGGGACCTTCCGAGCTCGACCTTCCAGGCGTCGAGCAGCGCCTGGTTGTCGTGATCCCACGGGTGAAAGCTCGGCCTGTAGTACGAGAGATACGGAGCCAGGATTCGGCCCATGCCGCCCGGCTCGACGAAGAGAAAGCGAACGAGAGCGGTCCACTCGCGGAGCGAGAAGAGGCAGCCGTCGACCCACATGAGTCGAACCAGCTGGGCGACGACGAGCGCCCAGAACACGAGGGTGACGATGAACATCGTGCTCGAGCGCAGCAAGTACGACCCACCGACCGCGCGGTACACGTCGAACGCGACGGCCTTGTGCTCGCTCTCCTCGGCGGCGTGCCAGCGCCAGAGCGCGGCCATCGACGGATCGGCGCCTTCGAGGAGCCGGTCGTCGGCGAGGAGCAGCTCCGCCATCAGCGCCGTGAAATGCTCGAGCGCGCACGTCACCGCGAGCTGGGAGCTCTTCGGCAACACGCGTGCGGAGAAGCGCAGCACTCGCTCGACACGCTTCTCGAGCGCATGCGCGGGAAAGCCCTGCGCCTCGAGCATGCGATTGTACGCGACGTGCTCGCGGCTATGGATCCCCTCCTGCCCGCTGAATAGCTTGATATCGCGAAGGAGATTCTCGTCCTTCACGAGGGCCGCGTGCGCCTTCACGCTCTGGATGAAGAACCGCTCGCCCGGCGGGAAGAAGAGCGACAGATTGTTCAGGAAGAGCGTGATGCTACGCCTTCCGCCGTGCCAGTAACGCGTCACCCCGTCGAGGTCGAAGCGGAGGTTCCTGATCTCCAGAGGCTCGCTCGTCATGCTTTTGAATATGCAGAGCGGCGAGAATCCGTCGTAGGTTAGGCAGTGCCAACTTTCAGTCAGTTCGGGCCAGATGGCGGCAAGGCGAGCTGAAACCGGCAAATCCGAGGCATCTGCCGAGGCGCACACGATCCCGGGCGTGCACGCGGGGCACATCGCCGAGCTCATGGGTCGCTGGGGAACCACGGCCGAAGAGCTGCTCGGCCCCCTCGGGCTGAGCGCGGCGGCGCTCGCCGAGCCTTCTTCGCGGATCTCGATCGAGGCACTGCAACGCGTCGTCGATCGCGCTCGCATGCTCACCGGGGAGCAGGGGCTCGGGTACTACCTCGGCCTTCAGATGCGCATCTCCGCCCACGGCTATCTCGGGTTCGCGGCGATGACGGCCTCCACGCTCCGGGAGGCGCTCGAGCTCGCGAGTCGCTTCGCGCCGACCCGCACGACGGCCATCGATCTACGCCTCGAGGAGCACGACGAGCATGCTTACCTCGTCATCGAGGAAAACTGCGAGCTCGGTTCCGCTCGGGACGTCGTCATCATCGGGCTGATGATCGGCATCTGGCGGATCGGCAACTCGCTCACCGGCAAGGAGCTCGAGGGCGACGCGGAGCTCGCATTTCCGGAACCGAGCTATGCCGCGGACCTCGCGCGAAAGGTTCCGGGGAAGCTCCGCTTCGGTCAACCGTCTCACCGCATCGTCTTCGAGCGCAAGGTGCTCGATCTACCGCCCACGATGGCGGACCCCGACGCTCTCCGCGTCGCGCGAGAACAGTGCGAGAAGGAACTCGACCGTCTCGGCTACCAGCAGAGTCTCCTCACCCGCGTGCGCGCAGTGCTCGGAGCTCGGGAGCGGGCGCTTCCGACGCTCGAGCAAGTCGCGGTCGAGCTCGGCACCTCCGCGCGCACGCTCAAGCGAAAGCTCGCCGACGAGGGGACCGCCTATTCGATACTCGTCGACGAGGTGCAGGCGGCGCGCGCCGTGTCGCTCATGAGATCCGAGCTCAGCGTCGACGAGATCGCGGATCGACTCGGCTACTCCGACGCCGCGAACTTCACCCGCGCCTTCCGTCGCTGGACGGGCAAGACGCCTCGAGCCTTCCGAAAGGGTTGAACTCGGGCAGAATCGTGGTGGCCCGGTACCGGAGCTGGCGTCTCAAGCGGGCGACGGGAGACGTCGATAGATGACCACGCCGTTGATGGTTCGCTCCTCCGAATAGCGTGTCGCGAGGAGCTCGCGCAGCAATGGGAAGCTCTTGATCGGATAGATGCCGAAGTCGCCCAGGTTCGCGGCTGCCGTATCGACGATCAGCGCAGGGGAATTCGCTTCGAGGTCGTGCGCGAGCAAAGACCACATCTCGGGACCGGTGTCCCAGCAGTCGCCGAAGGGGTTCTCGACGTGGCGATCGCAGCCGCGCTTGAACGCTACGAAGCGCGACGCCGGCAAGCGATCCGACATCACGTAGATCGGCGTGTAGGCGCCCCAGACGAAGATCCGATCCGTCAACGCCGTCGTGTCGCGAACGTAGGTTGCAACACCGAGATAGCGCGGCGACGTCTGGCTCAGGAACGACGGCGCGAAGGGGTTGTAGAACACCGCGATCGTGAAGAACACGACGGTGAGCGCGGCGAGCAGCCCCGTGCACCACCCGACGAAGCGTCGCTCCGCCGGCGCGCGTGCCTCGTCGAGGCGCCGTCGAAATTCGATCCCGGCGAGGATCACGAGGGGACCGAAGGCCTGGATCGCGTAGTGAGGACTGAACCGCCCGGGGAGCAGCACGATGCCGACACTGACGGCCAGCCAGCCCCAGAGAGCCTTCTCTGCGAAGGAAAAGTCGCGCCACCGGCGCGACCGGAGCCCGGCCAGCACCCAGAACACGCTGCTGACCGCGAGCACACCGAGATGGTGCACCGGCGAGAACGTGTGCCAGCCCTGCGGGAAGTAACGCAACCGCACGACCGAGACGGTCCAGAACCAGAAATCTTGCAACGTGCCCTGGGTCACGAAGAACCAGGCGACGAGAGCGGCGACGGTGCCGAAGCCGAGCGCCGCGACGAAGGACGAGGCGATCCGCTTCGGCCAGCTCTCACGCGACCAGAAAAGTGGCAACCCGCAGAGCCACACGATGTTCAGTGCCGCGAGCTGGCGCACGCTCCCCGCCGCTCCGATCAGCAGACCCGCCGCGTACATCGGAAGGAAGCGGAGTCGCGGCGAAGGCTCGTCGAGGACGACCAGCGCCGCGAGCGAGAGCGGCAGCATCGTGTAGAGCTCGGTGTTCGCCGCCAGCATCTTCGGCGTATAGAGGGTGGTCGCGATTCCGTAGAAGAGCGCGACCACCCACGCCGCCGAGCCGTGCCCGAGTCGAGTCGCGAGCTTTCCCAGCACGAAGGCCGTCGCGAGTACGAGCAGAACCGTCACCGCGTGGACGGCGGTCATCGAGTAGCGTCCGAAGACGCGGAAGATGGCGCCGTAGATCCAGAAGATACCGGGGAACTTGTTGTCCACCCCGCCCTCGGCGTACAGGCGGCCCACACCGTTCGTCAGAGCAGCGACGGAAGCGTAAACGGCCTCGTCGGAATCGATGAACGGCTTCGTCAATATGGGCGAGTGAATCAGCGTGATCACGAGCCCGGCGAGCAGCCACTGACGGCGAGTCGTCCCCTGCGACATGGGCGGAGAGTCCGACTTCATCGAGACGCGGCGCGTACGCCGGTTCCAGAAGTGCGTCAATTGGCGACACCCCTCGAAGCGCCTTCTCCGGAAGGTCCTGCATCGCTACGATGCGCCGCTCTGTGCCCTCCGATTCTTCTCGTATAGCTCGCTTCATCGAACGATTGGTCGACGTGCAGGTACGGCGGCCGTGGGCCTTCGTCGTCGTCGCCGCGCTCCTCGCGATTCCGTCGCTGCACTTCGCGCGGCAGCTCGTGCTGAAGACGGGGTTCGATTCTCTGCTCCCCGACAACAAGCCGAGCGTCATCGAACAAAAGCGCGTCGCGAAGCGGACCGCGGGCGTCGCAAACCTCGCGATCGTCATCGGCGGAAAGAACGAAGCCGCCATGAAGCGGTTCTCCGACGCGCTGCTCGACCCGCTCCGTGCGCTCGGCCCCGACTGGGTCGGTACTGCGGAGAACGGCGTGCGCGCCGAGCAAGAGTTCTTGAAGGAGCGTCAGGCGCTCTACCTTCCCCTCGCCAAGGTCCAGGACATTCACGATCGCGTCGAGGAGTCGTTCGGAGCGGAGGTCTACGGGAACGTCGTCGACGACCCCGACGTGAAGCCGCTCACGCGTGAATCGGTGATCGGCGAGATCGACGCCGAGAAGGCGAAGACGACGAAGGGCGGCCCCCCCTACCCCGACGGCTACTACATGAACGCCGAGCGGACGGAGCTCGTCGTGATGGTGCGCACGCCGATCGCCCAGGGCGATCTCGGTCGCACGAAGGAGCTCGAGCGGCGCGTCAACAGCGTGATCGACAGAGTGGACCCGAAGCGATTCGACCCGTCGCTCACGACGGGACTGACCGGCGACGTCGTGACCACGGCCGAGGTGTACGGCTCCGTCAAAGGCGACCTGGTCGAGGTCGGCGTGGTCGGCGTGTCGATGATCCTGGTCGCCGATTTCCTGTTCTTTCTACGGCTGCGCGCGGTCATCACGATGGCGCTCGCGATCGGTACCGGGCTGCTCTGGACGTTCGCGATCACCCGGTTTTCCATCGGACAGCTGAACACGGCGAGCGGCTTCCTCGTCTCGATCATCTTCGGCAACGGCCTGAACTTCGGCGTGCTCCTCCGCGCCCGCTACGGTGAAGCGCGTCGCGCGGACGAGAGCACCGCTGAGGCCCTGAAATCGAGCCTCCGGGATACCTTCAAGCCGACGCTGGCCGTCGCCGCCGCAGCGGGTGCCGGCTACATGTCCCTCGCGTCCACCAATTTTCGTGGGTTCCGCGACTTCGGCTGGATCGGTGGCTACGGCATGCTCCTCTGCTGGGCGGCGAACTACCTGCTCATGCCGCCCCTGCTCGTGCTCTTCGAGCGGCTCGCACCGATCGATCTCCACGCCGTGAAGCCGGGGTTCCGGGGGTGGTTCAAGCGCCTGGCCGATCACGGGGTCCCGTTCGGCGCGCCCTTCGCGTGGGTGGCGCGGCACGGGTCGCCGAAGCTCGTCGCCCTGCTCGGAGTCCTCCTCGGCCTGGGGGGTGCAGCGGCGATCGTCCGCTACGTCGAGAGCGATCCCCTCGAATACAACCTGGGCAAGCTCGAGAACGACTCTTCTTCGGTCCAGAGCGCTGCGATGATCCTCGGCAGGGGGCTCACGAACATCACCGGCCGCACCGGTCAAGATGGCATGGCGATCATGACCGACCGGATCGACCAGGTGAAGCCGCTCCTCGCAGAGCTCGAACGTCGCCGACTCGCCGGCGGCAAGGAGCCGCCCTTCGACAGGACCGCATCCATCTTCGATCTGATCCCCGATGATCAGGAACAGAAGCTCGCACTCTTGAACGAGACCCGTACGCGTCTCGAGGGTATCCGGAGGCGGGGCAAGCTCAGCGACGAGGACTGGGACGCGATCGCACCTTACCTGCCCCCGAAGGACCTCAAGCCGTTCGGCATCGCAGAGCTACCGGAGCGCGTCGCACGCCCCTTCACCGAGCGTGACGGCACGCGCGGTCGCATCGTCTACATCGCTCCGGCGGAGGGCCAGAGCGTGCGCAATCTGCACTATCTGCTCAAGTGGGCGAACGCCTATCGCGCCGTCGAGCTCCCCACCGGCGAGGTGATTCACGGCAGCGGCCGCGCCGTCATCTTTGCGGACATGCTTTCGGGCGTCACCGAGGAATCGCCCAAGGCGATCCTCCTCGCGGCCATCATGACGGCGCTCGTCGTCGTCTTCACGTTCATGCGGAGCAAGGACGGATGGCTCTCCATCAGCCTAGTGCTCGGCGCGCTCTGCATGGGCCTCGCCTGGATGGGCGGTATCCTCTGGTACACGCAGACGAAGATCAATTTCCTGAACTTCATCGCCATCCCGATCACGCTCGGGGTCGGCGTCGATTACTCGATCAACATGGTGCATCGGTGGCACATCGAGGGCGCCGGGAAATTGCCGAAGATCGTGCGCGAGACCGGCGGAGCCATCGTTCTCTGCAGCCTGACGACGATACTCGGCTACACCGCGCTCATGCACTCGGTGAACTCGGCGGTGCGGAGCTTCGGCAGAGTCGCCGTCCTCGGCGAGCTGACCTGCATCGCGTCGGTGATGATCGTTCTCCCCGCGATCCTGCGATTGCTCGAGAGCAGGCACCGGGCGCCGAGCACCTGAGCGCCGTCAGAGAGACCGGATATCCGGCAGATTTCCGTTCGTGTCGCGAGGGGCGTTCTTCGCCTTGTCGACGGAGACATCGAGGTTCGTGACGTCACCGGTGTGCTGCGGGGTGACGCCGCCGGTGCCGGCCGACCAGGGGGTACCGTTGCCCCAGACTCCGCAGTTCGTGCACGTGATCTTGCCGGAGCTGTTTCCGTTCGCCGTGTAGCCCGATGCCGCGTTGTGGAACGCGAAGCAGTCGACGAGCTTGTGTGGAGCGTTGCCACCCGACGCGAGACTCGAAGGGCTGCCGAGCTTGAACCCGTTCCCGTCGCCGTTCGCGGTCGCGGTGGGGCCCGGGTTACCGAACGACCAGCAATACTCGAACGTCACCGGGGAGCCGTCGCCCGACGACCAGCAGTCGTATCCATCGTCGGCGTTCTCGAACGAACGATCTCCGCAGAAGTAGTTGTTCTGCCCGATGGAGAGCTTCGGCGCGAAGCCGTCCGCGTTCTCGCCGGTAGGATCCAGGTTCAGATACGAATCGACGTTGCGAATCTCGTTGCTCGCAGCACCGCTCGACACCTGGACGCCGGTGTCTTGGCACTCGTGCACGGACAGCCATTCGAGGATGTTGTTCGACCCCGTGACGTAGACGCAGTTGTCCCCGGCCTTCGCGAGTTCGAGGTAGCGCAGGTGCACGTAGGAGCCGGAGATCTGGATACCACGGGCTCCGCCGTTTCCCGTCGATCTCGCCTCGCCGGAGAAGTCGAAGACCGGCTTCGGACCGCCCGTCACGCCCGAGATACGGAGCGGCCCCGACGACGTAGCTTTCGTCGAGAGAGTGATCGTCGCGCTCATCGCGTAGGTGCCCGATGCGATCCAGATCGTCTTGCCGGCGGACCACGCTGCGACGGCGGCGGTCAGGGTCTTCTTCGGGCTCGACTCGGTTCCGGCGCTCGCGTCCGTGCCGCTCGGCGAGATCCACAGGTCGTCCGACTTTGGCGTCCAGTCATCCGGCGATTGGCAAGCCTTGCCGCCAGTGCCATTCGCGCCGCCGGATGACGCCATGCCGCCGCTTGACGATGTGCCCCCGGATGGCGTCGTGCCGCCCGATGACGTCGCGCCGCCGGATGCCGCCACACCGCCCCTGAACGATGTGCCGCCCGATGACGTCGTGCCGCCGCTGGACGATGTGCCGCCCGATGACGTCGTGCCGCCGCTGGTGACGCCTGCATTGCCGTTGCCGCCGGCACTCGTCGTGCCGCCTCCGACGGTCACACCGCCGTTCCCCGAAGTAGCGCCGCCGGTCGCGACGATGCCGCCGGCGCCGTTGCCCGGCGAGACCGCGCCACTGTCACTGCCGGCACTGCAGCCACTCGACAGCACACCGACGAGCACTGCCACGCCGACGGTCACCTCGACCCGCCGACGCCCAGCTTCGACGAGGGGGCACCTACTCACTCTTCTCTTCGACGAATACCCAGTGCTGACGGACGGCATGCTGGCTTATGCACGAGCGAGCAAAACCGATCACCGGGCTGGAAATCCGGCCAAGCTGGCGCCAACGCGTAAAAAATCGGGACTAGCTGTCGATCCACCTCGCGCTCGTTCGTCGCCGTTCAAAGCTAGGCACGAGGCCGAGCCAGGGGCCCGGAATCGGGCCAATCCTCCGAGAAAGAGAACAGACCATGCGCAAGCTCATCGTTTCAGAGTTCATTTCGCTCGACGGCGTGATCCAGGCACCCGGAGCCGCAGAGGAAGACACCGACGGCGGGTTCCGGCACGGCGGCTGGACGATGCCGTACTGGCACGACGAAATCGGCGGCGCGTTCGGCGCGCTCATGCAGGAGACCGACGCCTTCCTGCTCGGGCGAAAGACCTACGTGACGCACGCGAACGCCTTCGAGCCGATGAAGCCGGGCGACTTTTTCGGCGACATGATGAACGCGCCGGCCAAGTACGTCGTCTCTAAGACCCTCGAGAAGCCGCTCTGGCGCAACACGACGATCATTCGCGACGACATCGTCGGAGCGGTGAAGAAGCTGAAGGCCGCGCCGGGGAAGAGCATCCTGACCGACGGAAGCAGTCAGCTCGTGCACACCCTTCTCGAGAACGACCTGGTCGACGAGCTCCATCTCCTCGTCTATCCGCTCGTGCTGGGCAGCGGTAAGCGAGCCCTCCCCGCGGGCCTTCACGCGAAGTTCAAGCTCAAGGAAGCGAAGGCCTATCCGAGCGGCGTCGTCGGGCTGCACTACCTGCGCGAGCGCTGAGCGGGGCGAGTCGATGCGGCGGTCACCACCGGCGCTCCGACGGGACCGCCGGCGACGGCGGAGGTCGGCAAGCAATCCCCGGTGTCGCCGCTGCAGCACTCGGCCTGGTTCTGTCCGAACATCGGGCAACGACCGTCGAGGCACGCCGCGTGGCCGTGGACGTAGCCGAGCGGCGATCGACAGAAAGCGCAGTGCATGCCTCCGATCTACGCCGGGAGGGACGCCTCGTCAGTACGGTGCGCAGCTCGTTCACCGCAACACGGATATGATGCGGCGATGCGTCGCCTCGCCGCTGCGGTCGTCCTCGTTGCTGGATGCGGTTCCGCACCGAAGATGCCAGTGAGCGTGGACGTCCCGCAGACGGCGCTGCCATCGCCGCCGGCGCCGTCGGTGACGACGTCGGCACCGGCTTCATCGCCACCGCCTGAGCCATCAGCGACTGCGCCGTCTCCACCCACGTCGTCGGCGCCGGATGCGCCGTCCTCGGACGCCGAACGAGTGCCGACCGCGGCGGAGACGAAAGCATGCGCCGCGCGCGGCGGGACGATGCAGCCGGTGTGCATGCTCGGCGAGCTCACCTGCGTCGTCCGTTACCGCGACGGCGGCAAGCGATGCAGCGACGACCGCGACTGCAGCGGCGAATGCCTCTACGAGGGCGAGGAACCCGCGCCGGCGAAAGCGTTCGGAAAATGTCAGCGCACGAGCGATCCCTGCGGCTGCAAGGCGCCCATCCACGACGGCCACGTCGAGCCGGCGCTCTGCGCCGATTAGTGCTCGAGTCCATGGAACGCGGTGGGAATTTCGAGGCCCCCGACTGGCGAGGGCCTCGAAATTCCGGCGCCGTGAGCCGTCTGACTCGAGCACTTGATTGTCATGACGTGCATCGCTCCTTCGAAGCGATGCACTAGCCGCCCTCCGTTCCAGCTTTGGCGGAAACGGATTCTGGCCCACTGACCAAATTTTCCAGCTTCCGCCGGGATCCCTTTCGTACGAAGGTCCGGGGCGCATGCCCGAGTTCAAGGTTCCCCTTCGCGATATCAAGTTCCTCATCCACGAAGCCCTGGACTACCCGGCGCACTTCAAGACGCTCGGCCTCGCCGGCGCGGATCAGATCGACACCGACACGATCAACGCCGTGCTCGACGAGATGGCGAAGCTCGCCGAGGAAGTGATCGCGCCGCTCAATCGCTCGGGTGACGAGCAGGGTTGCCGACTCGAAGACGGCAAGGTCCTGACGCCGAAGGGCTTCAAGGAAGCGTACGCGAAGTTCGTCGCGGGCGGCTGGCAGGGCCTCTCGCACCCCGAGGAGTACGGCGGCCAGGGCATGCCGATGTCGATGGGTCTCTTCAAGCAGGAGATGCTCGGCGGCGCCAACTGGTCGTTCTCGATGTACCCGGGCCTCAGCATCGGCGCGATGAACACGCTCATGCTCCACGCGACCGACGAGCAGAAGAAGACGTATCTACCGCCGCTGACCGAGGGCCGCTGGACCGGCACGATGTGCCTGACCGAAGCGCAATGCGGCACCGATCTCGGCCAGATGGCGACGGTCGCGGAGCCCCAGCCCGACGGCAGCTACAAGCTCACCGGCTCGAAGATCTTCATCTCGTCGGGCGATCACGACATGGCCGAGAACATCGTCCACGTCACGCTCGCCCGCGTGCCGGGCGCGCCGAAGGGCACGCGGGGGATCTCCCTCTTCATCGTGCCGAAGTTCATGCCGACGAAGGAGCTACAGGTCGGCGAGCCCAACAACGTCGTGTGCACGGCCCTCGAGCACAAGATGGGCATCAAGGCGTCGTCCACTTGCGTGATCGACTTCGAACGCTCCACCGGGTACCTGCTCGGGCCGCTGAACAAGGGCCTCGAGTGCATGTTCACGTTCATGAACACGGCGCGCATCGGCACCGCGATCCAGGGCGTGTGCCACACCGAGCACTCGTTCCAGGGCGCGCTCGCCTACGCCAAGGAGCGCCGCTCGATGCGCGCGCTGAGCGGCAAGAAGGAAGCCGACCAGGTCGCCGACGCCATCATCTGGCACGCCGACGTGCGCCGCATGCTGCTCACTCAGAAGGCCATCGCCGAGGGCGGACGCTTCATGCTGTACGCTGTCGCCAAGCTCGCCGACAAGATGACCGTCGCCGTCGTCGACAAGAACGACAAGGAGCGGGAGTTCTGGGACGACAAGCTCGGCTTCTTCACACCGGTGCTGAAGGGCTTCCTGACCGAGATGGGGCTCGAGTGCGCAAACCTCGGCATGCAGGTGTTCGGCGGCCACGGCTACATCCGTGAGCATGGCATGGAGCAGATCGCCCGCGACGCGCGCATCGCACCCCTCTACGAGGGCACCACCGGCATCCAGGCCCTCGACCTGCTCGGGCGCAAGGTGCTGCTCATGACCAAGGGCGCCGCAGTCCGCGAGTTCACGGCGGAGGTGCTGAAGTTCTGTGCCCAGCACGCTACGAACGCGAAGATGCGTCCCTACGTCTGGAAGCTCGGCAAGCTCTGCGCACAGTGGAACTACCTCGCCATGCGCGTGATGCTCATCGCCAACAAGGACCGCGACATCGTCAGCGCCGCGGCGGTGGACTTCCTCTACTACTCGGGCTTCGTCATGATGGCCCACGCCTGGGCGCAGATGGCCGCCATCGCTCTCGAGAAACTCGCCAAGGGCGGCGCCGAGTCCCCCGAGTTTTACCAGGCGAAGATCCACACCGCCGACTTCTACTTCGCGAAGCTCTTGCCGCGTGCCCAGGCCCACGCCGAATCGATGCTCGCGCCGACGAAGACCGTGATGCAGATGCAGAACGCGCACTTCGAGTTCCGGTGAGAGCACGGCATTTCACGGCCTTCCGCTCACCGCGCGGCGCTCCTCTTTCACGAGGGCGACGAAGGCTTTCAGCGCCGGGCGGACGCGCTCGAACGACGCCGCTCTCTTTGCGGTAGCGGATGCAATCGTGGGCAACGAGGTCCTCGGGACGGCGCGGGGCCGGATGTCGCGCGAGGTAGCGCCGCGACGCGACCACGGCGATACGCAGATCGGGCCCGCACGGCACGGCGACCATGTCGCGCGGGACGTGCCCGGCGTACCGGACTCCGGCATCGAACCCCTCGGCGACGATGTCGACCAGGCGCGCGTCGGTCACGAGCTCCACCCGTACGTCGGGGTGCCGCTGTCGCAACGCGAGCACCAGGGGAAGCACGACGAGCTCCGCCGCCGCACGATGGGCGACGAGACGCAAGGTGCCGCGGGGCTCGGGCCGCGTCTGCTGAACGTCGTCGGTACTGGGCGAAGGAGCTCGCGCGCCGGCAGATCCGGGTGAACGCCGTGTCGCCCGGGCCGGTGCTGACGAATCTCGCCGACGGCGCGATGATGAAGCACCCCGAATACCTCGAGCCGCTCGCCTCGCAGACCGCGCTGGGACGCATCGGGCAGCCCGACGACGTGGGTTCGGCGATCGCCGCGCTCCTGGTCGGACGACAACCGGTGGGTCACCGCGGCCGACCTCGACGTCTCCGGCGGCTTCATGCTCTGAGCGCGACCGTGGGTGCGGCCCGGCCGTCGAGTCGTCGCGAGCCCGCAGTGTGTCGAATTTTTGCGGGCCCCTGACGTTCCGCTCCGCGGGTGTCAGAAACGATCCACATGCCGAGAGGAACGCGGACGCGTGACGAGCGGAATCTGATCGCGACCGGCGTGGTCGGGCTTGCTCTGGCCGCCCTCCACGCTTGCGGAGCGACGAGCACCAGCGGCTCGCACGCGGCGTCGCCGGGCGACGACGGAGCGACACCAGCGCCGAGCGACGGCTCGACGACGGTCACTGCCGCCTGCGCGAACGACGGCAGCGCGGCAACCGGCACGGCGGCGGTGGTGTCGGCCGTCGGCACGTTCCTCGGAGCTCTCACGAGCGACCAGAAATCGGCGGTGAGCCTCGACAAGACCAAGGCCAATGCGATCCAGTGGTCGAACTTCCCGGCGGGCGTCGTTCACCGCAACGGCGTGAAGCTCGCCGACATGAGCACGACGGCGCAGGCAGCGGCCGTGGCGCTCGCAGGTGTCGCCGCGGGCTCCACCGGCGCGAAAATGCTCTCGGAGGTCCGCGCTGCGGACGACGCGTTCAAGAGCTCGAGCGGCGACGGCTCGCTCTTCGGCGACGGGCAGTACTACTTCTCGGTGCACGGCCCCGCGTCGACCCGCTCGCCGTGGATGCTCCAGATCGCGGGTCACCATCTCGCGTACAATTTCGTCTTCAGCGGGAAGTGCACGAGCGCGACGCCACTCTTCGACGGCGCGCAACCCGCGAAGTGGACGGACGCCAGCGGCACGGCCCACGATCCGCTCGCAGCCCAGCGGGACGCCCTCGGGGCGCTCTTCACGTCGACGGCGTCGCTCGACGGCGCCGAGCTCGCCGGGACGTTCAGCGACATGATCAACGGACCGTCGTCGCTCATGGGCGGCACCAGCGGCGGCAACGACTCGAAGTACCCCTCCTTCCTGACCTATCCCACGACCGGGCGTGGCGCGAACGTCGCGGCGTTCTCCGCCGATCAGAAGGGGCTGGTGAAGACGGCCATCGAGGCGTGGGTGAAGAACGTCGCCGATCCGGTCTCTGCCGCGCTCCTGGCGCTGTACGAGAGCGACGACGCACTCTCGCAGACCTACGTCGGCTATTCCGGCGCACCCGATCTGTCGACGACGTCTTCCTACGCGCGCATCGACGGGCCGCGCGTCTGGATCGAGTTCACCGTGCAGGAAGGAACGACCGACAACATGCAGGGCCACTACCACACGATCTGGCGCGACAAGGTCGCCGACTACGGCGCAGATTTCGTCACTCAGTGAGGACGGCATCGCCTGGGTCGCGGCGCCGTAGCGTCGCGGGGGCACCGGCGTGAAGGGGCCGTCATATCCGAGGTCGAAGACGCCGCCCGCGGGGTGGAGCTCGATGCTCGCGACGAGGATCGAGGCGACGCAGACGAGGGTGAGCGACGCCTTCGGCTCGTCGAGCGTGAGCTCGAGGACGGCCCGCTCGTTCTTGCAGAAGAGCTTCTCGACGCGCTTCAGCGCGATGGGGTTCACGTTCCAGGTGTCGCCGGTTAGGTAGCGTGCTCGCTCGACGCGGGCGTCGGCCGGGGCGTGGAACCGGTGATACATGTTCGATTTCAGCCGCAGCGTGACGAAGAGCGCGTCGCGATGCCGCTCGGCGAGCGCAGCGTTCCCGAACAGATCGAGCAGCGTGTAAGGGAAGCCCTTCGCCTGAAAGACCTGGCCGCCCTTCACCCTGCCATGAGCGCCGATGACGGCGTCGCAGGGGCTCACCACGACGTCGGCGTCTTGGTCGATGGGGCGGGCGCCGTCACGGAGCTCTCGCGTGAAGCAATCCTGGAGGCTTCGGAAGCGCGTCGTCTTCGCCTCGTCGAGGCGCAGATCGTCAGCGAAGACGCGCCAGGTGGCGATGGAGAGCTCGGTGAGCGCAGGGCTCTCGATGCGGCTGAACCATCCCATGAAGAGCGTCAGGTAGCGGCGAGGGATCCGATTCGTGACGAGGAAGTTCAGCTCTTCCTGGAGGAAGATCCGGCGGAGCGAACGCCATCCGTACTCGCGCGAAGCGTCACTCATGAAACTGTTCGTCACCGCCCGTGACTCCCTGGGTCACCCTGAAACGCTAGGGCACGAATGTAAGCCCCAGGTGGGCGCACGGTGACGTTTCGTCGACATCGGCCGGGGGGACCACCGGCCTCCCGGATCGCGTCGCACTTGTTACTCCCGTGGTCGAGAGGCGCGGCACTAGATCAATCGAACCATGACGACGCACAAAACAGGGACACGGGAACAGTGGCTCGCAGCACGACTCGGGCTGCTTCAGGAAGAAAAGGAGCTCACGCGCCGCAGCGACGAGCTCGCAGAGCGACGCCAGGAGCTGCCCTGGGTCCGGGTCGACAGGGAGTATCGCTTCGAGACCGAGCAGGGAAACGCCACGCTCGCGGACCTGTTCGGGGGGCGCTCGCAGCTCCTCGTCTATCACTTCATGTTCGGACCGGACTACAAGGGCGGCTGTCCGTCCTGCTCGGCGATCGCGGATGGGTTCAACGGCGTCGCCGTCCATCTGGCAAACCACGATGTCACACTGTCGGCGGTGTCACGAGCGCCGCTCGCGAAGCTCACGGCGTACAAGCAGCGCATGGGTTGGAGCTTCCCCTGGGCGTCCTCGCTCGGCGGCGAGTTCAATTACGACTTCAACGTCTCGCTCACCGAGGAGCAGCAGCGCGACGGCGGGACCGAGTACAACTACCGTCCCGTCGCGCCGTTCAAGGACCGCAAGCTCGGCGACCCGTCCACGAACGGCGGCGAGTCACCCGTCGCCAAGTTCGCGGCCATGACCGGCACCGACGTCGCGACGTACACCCGTGAACGGCCCGGCGTGAGCGGGTTCGTGCTCGAGGACGGCGTCGTCTATCACTCGTACTCCGCGTACGCCCGCGGACTGGACGGCCTCTGGGGCATGTACCAGTGGCTCGATCGCGCCCCCAGAGGCCGCAACGAGAAGGGCGTCTGGTGGAAGCGCCACGACGAATATCAGAGCCGTTGATTCGCTCCGCTGACGAAATCCGCCCCCGGCTCGCGACGAGTTTCGATATCGTGGTCGAGCGATGACAGAGCCCACGCTCCGGATGCCGGTCATGTTCCTCGCTCACGGGGGTGGTCCATGGCCGGTCCTGGACGTCGGCTTGCCCCGCGACGAACGGGCGTCCCTGTTGAAACATCTCGGTGAGGTGCGTGAGCGCCTAGCCGTCGTGCCGAAGGCGCTGGTCGTCATCTCCGCGCACTGGGAGGCGGCGATGCCGACGGTGATGTCCTCGCCCAGCCCGCCGATGCTCTTCGACTACTACGGCTTCCCTCCGGACGCGTACACGCTCACCTGGCCCGCGCCAGGAAACCCCTTGCTCGCAGCCCGCGTGCGCGAGCTCCTCTCCGGCGCGGGTTTCTCGACGGCAGAGGATACGGAGCGTGGCTACGACCACGGCACGTTCGTGCCGCTGAAGATCGTCTTCCCGGAGGCCGACGTGCCGGTCGTCCAGCTCTCGCTGATCCAGGGGCTCGACGCAGCCGCACATCTGAAGATGGGTCGCGCGCTCGCTGCTCTCCGCGACGAGGGCGTGCTGATCCTCGGGACCGGAAACTCGTTCCACAATCTGCGGACGATCCGGGACGCGACGCAGGGTGCAGCCGTCATCGCCCGGGAGCGGGCCGCGAAGTTCGACGGATGGTTACGAGCTGCGGTCACCGCAGAGCCGACCGTCCGCGACGAGCAGCTTCGCGCGTGGGATCGCGCACCCTTCGCACGCGAAGCGCACCCCCGCGAAGAGCACCTCATCCCGCTCATGGTCGTCGCCGGAGCCGCCGGTACGGACCACGGCGTGACGACGTGGTCCGGTTCGCTCGCGGGCTTCCCGGTCTCGGCGTTTCACTTCGGATGAGCCATACGCGGGGTCTCCGGGCGCCCGCGCCGACTCACGTCTTTTGCAGCTCGTGACTGAGCATCCAGCGAATGCCGAACTCGTCCTGCAGCATGCCGAACCTCGAGCCCCAGAAGGTATCCGCGACGGGCATCGTCACGGTGCCGCCCTGAGCGAGGATGGCGAAGCTCGTCTCGAGCTCGCGCGCCGCGGCGAAATCGACGTAGACGTGGACGTTCGTGTCGCTGGGGACGGGACGCGACGGGGGCGCGTCCATAACCATGAGCTTGCCGCCACCGAGCTGGAGGGTGGCGTGGAGGACGAGGTCCTTCGACGCCACATCGAAGGACTGCCCCATCTTTTCCGCGTCACCGAAATGGACGAGGGTCTCGATCTTCGCCCCGAGGGCGCGCTCGTAAAGGGCGATCGCGCGGGCGCAGGTTCCGTTGAAGGCGAGGGACGGGTTCAGGCTCTTGATTGTCATGCTGGCTCCTTGCCCCGAGGACGACCGAGACCCGGCTCCGCCGACATGCCCCCCGATGTTTTTTCACGCGCGGGTGAGGTTGCTGGATCTTCAGCGAATTTCGTCGAGGCGGAGGCGGATCTGGGCCGCCTCTGCCGGAGTCTTGGCGAGCTCGAGCGCACGCTTCAGCGCACATCGGGCGTCGGCCGTACGCCCGAGCTCTGCGAGGAGCCCTCCCTTGACGCCATGAAAGTGGAAGTAGTCGCCGAGCCTGGTTTCGAGGGGCGTGACCAGCGCGAGCGCGGCCTCCGCGCCCTTCGTCTTCGCCACCGCGACGGCGCGATTCAAGGTCACGACGGGAGACGGTCGGAGCTCCTCGAGGGTCTCGTAGAGGCGAACGATCTGCGCCCAGTCGGTTTCTTCGGCCCGAGCAGCCTGAGCGTGAACCGCCGCGATGGCAGCCTGCACGAGATACGGTTCCGCTCGCCCGAGCCGCATCCCGGCGACGATGAGGCCGAGGCCTTCAGTGATCGCCGCGCGGTCCCAGCGCGATCGATCTTGCCGGTCGAGAAGGACGATGTTCCCGTCGCCGTCGAGCCGCGCCGGCGTGCGCGCGTGCTGGAGCAACAGCAGCGCCGTGAGGCCGAAGGTCGACGGCTCGTCCGGAAATAATCCGAGCAGCAGCCGGGCGAGACGGATCGCTTCGTCGCAGAGCTGCGCGCGGATGTGCGCGTCACCCCCGGTCGCCGAATAGCCCTCGTTGAAGACGAGATAGACCATCGTTTGCACGGAGGCGAGACGTCCGGCGCGTCCCTCCGATCCCGGTGCGCCAAAGGGCGCCTCCGCCTCGGCGATACGATTCTTGGCGCGCGTGATTCGCTGTTCGAGAGCGCTCTCGGAGACGAGAAACGCTCGCGCGATCTCCTTCACCGACATGCCGCAAACGATGCGCAGGGCGAGCGCGATCTGCTGAGCGGGAGCGAGCTCCGGATGACAGCAGACGAACAGAAGACGAAGAACGTCGTCCGGGTACTCCGCGTCGTCGAGGCGCGCCGCAAGAGCCGTCTCGTCGTCGCCGGAGCCTGCGAATGCTCCGGCGACCTCGTCGAAATCGACGTGGCGCTTCTCTCGCTTGCGTGCGTCGAACGTGACGTTGCGAGCCACGACGACGAGCCACCCCGCGGGATCATCGGGCACGCCTCCGCCGGGCCATCGCTCGAGGGCGCGGAGAGAGGCGACCTGAAACGCCTCCTCGGCAGTGTCGAGATCGCGAAAGAAGCGAACGAGCGCCGCGATCACCCGCGGCCGCGCGGCGACGAGCGACGTCTCGATCGCCGCGCGCGGAGTCACTTCACGCGCTCGTCGGGAGAGAAGCCCCGCAGGGGTCTGATCTCGTACGAGCCCACGGGGACGGCGACGGAAAGCTCACGAGCGATCGCGAGCGCGGCCTCCTTCGACGCGCACTCGACGATGTAGAAGCCGAGCAGCTGCTCCTTCGTCTCGGCGAACGGCCCGTCGAGCACGAGCTGCTCGACGGGAGTCTTCTGGAGGGTCGTCGCGGTTCTCGTCGTGTCGAGTCGCGCCGACGACACGAGCGTACCCTCCGTCGTGAGCTTCTTCTGGATCACGGCGAGCTCGGCCATGACGGCCGCCTCGCTCTCCTTCGTCCAGGTGGTGCCTATCGCGGCTTCGCGGTTGTAACAGAGGATGGCGTAGTGCATGTGTCGGTCCCGTCGACCAGCGTAGCAAGACGTGGAATCGTGAAGAGGGCGGCTGCGGCTTCCATCAGCGGCATCTCGCGCATGGGAACTTCACACGGAACCAGGTCGAAGTGACAGAGGGTGCCGAAGGGCCGACCCTCGCCGTCGCGTAGCAGCACGCCACAGTAGGAAACCACCGTGTCCCTCGCGGGGTGTGCGCGCAGGCGATCATCCTGACGCGCGTCGTCCGTGGTGAAGCTCGTCCCGAACTGGCCCACGATCGAACAGTACGTCTCGGCCAGCGGAGAGTCGTCGCCCGTCTTCACCTCGGGCGCGTAGGTGTCGAACATGGCGATGTTTCGCAGCATCGGCGGGTCGAAGCGATAGAGCGCCGTGAAGCGATGCGGCGTACGGCTGTTCAGAAAGCGCAGCGCTTCGTGCACGCCCCGCGAGCCGAGAATCTTCTCGAGCTTCAGGAACGTGTCGGCCTTCTCGAGGGGGGCCACCGGTTCCTTAGCCGGCGCTCGCCCGAGGGCGATGCTCGCCAGCCCGAGAACGACCCGGACGAGCTCCGCCGGCTCGACCGGCTTCGACACGTGCGTCTGAAAGCCCGCCTCGAGCGCGAGCCGCCGATCTTGCTCACGCGAATAAGCGGTGAGCGCAACGGCGGGAATGGTCGCGCCCCGCGCTCCAGCGAGGTTGCGCACTCTGCGGATGAGCTCGTAGCCGTCGATCTCGGGCATTCCGATGTCGCTGATGAGCACCCGCTGCGTCGTCGCGGCAAGGACGTCGAGGGCTTCGATCGCGTCGCCAGCCGTGGTCACCGTCGCGCCCGCCGCGCGGAGTACCACCGCGATGAGCTCGCGCGCGTCTTGCTCGTTGTCGACGACGAGCACCGACACGCCGGCGAGACTCGCCGATGGCGCGACGCCGGTGACGGCCTCGACGGGCGTCGGGCGCGGCCGATCGACGTCCTCGGGCACCTGGTACACCGCCTGAACCGGAAGCAGAACGACGAAACGCGAGCCACGCCCCTCCCCCTCACTCTCCGCATGCACCCTGCCGCCGTGCGCTTCCACCAGGTGACGGACCAGCGCGAGACCGAGACCGAGCCCGCCATGACGACGCGAGGAGGTTCCCTCTGCCTGGCGGAAACGCTCGAAGACGTGGGGAAGGAAGTCGCGCCCGATGCCCTGACCGGTGTCGGTGACCGCGAGCTCGATGTGCGTCCCCGAGCGGGTCAGCGCGATGTCGACGGCCCCCGCCCTGGGCGTGAACTTGACCGCATTGTTGGCGAGGTTCCACACGACCTGCTGCAACCGCTCAGGATCGCCCATGACGCGAGCGGCGTCGGGTGAGAGGCTCATCGTGAGGCGGATCGACTTTGCGTCCGCGGCCGGCCGCACCGCGTCGAGCGCGGCGCGCACGAGCGCGGTGAGATCCAGTGGCCGGATCTCCAGATGAAGCTTGCCGGTGATGATGCGCGACCCGTCCAGGATGTCTTCGATGAGCTGGACCTGCGCCATCGCGTTTCTCTCGATGGTCTCGAGGCCGCGGGCGTAAGCGCTCGGATCGACCTGACCGGAGCGCAGCATGCGCGCCCACCCGAGGATCGCCGTGAGCGGCGTGCGCAGCTCGTGAGAGGCCGTCGCGAGAAATTCGTCCTTGGCTCGGCTCGCCTCCTCGGCGCGCCGACCGAGCTCGCGCTGCTCGTGTATGTCGGAGTTGACGCCGAACCAGCGGATGACCTTGCCCGCGCCGTCTCGCAACGGCTGGACGCGGGTCATGAACCACCGGAATTCGCCGTCCGCTCTGCGAAGTGGAAACTCCATCTCGAACGGCGTCCCGGCGTCGAGCGACCGACGCCATCGCGCGACGACGTCGGGGAGCATCGCCGAGTCGTGGACCTTCTCCCAGCCCCAGCCTTGCATCTCCTCGAGCGTCGTACCGGTGTATTCGAACCAGCGACGGTTGTAGAAATCGATGCTTCCGTCGGCCTGGGCCGACCACGCAAGCTCGGGGAGATTGTCCACGAGCTCGCGGAGGACGTCCTCCGCCTCGATGATCTTCCGGCTCTGACGGAGTAGCTCCTCTTCTGCGCGGCGCCTCTCGGTGATGTCCTCGAGAAGGGCGACGTATCCGTCCGTCGAGCCGTCGGGGTCGAGCAGCGGAACGAACGAGACCTTGATGTCGCGGGTGCCGCCCAGACGATATGGGACACCGTATTGCTCGAACGAGCACCGCTCACCGGCGAGGCCGCGCAGCACGAACGGCCGCAGCCTCTCGTAGGCCAGCTCTCCGATGACCTCGCGCAATGTCTTGCCGACCAGCGATTCCCGGCTGACGCCGAACCACTCTTCGTACGCGCGATTCAGGAAACGATATCGCTCGTCCGCACCCACGAACGAGACCAGGACCGGTAGTGCGTCGGTGACCAGGCGGAGCTCGGCCTCGCTTCCGCGGAGCTCCATGGCGAGCGCCTCGACGCGGCGACGGGCCCGCACCTGCTCCGTCACGTCGAAGCCGGAGACCATGACCCCGTCTATGGTGCCCTGCGTGTTGCGCTTGGGAGTGTAAGAGAAGTTCAGGAAGAGGAGCTCGTCCTTGACGTGATGCTCGAGCTTGATCGGCACCTCTTCGCCGACGAACGGCTCACCCGTCACCATCACGCGGTCGATCAGGGCATCGAACCCCTGTCCCCGGAGGTCCGGCAACGCGACGAGCAGAGGTTTGCCCACGACGTCACGGCCGTTCACGAGAGCGCGATAGGCGGGGTTCGCGAACGTGAACGTGTGCTCGGGCCCCTCGAGGATCGCGATGGCGACGGGCGCCTGCATGAACAGATCGCGCTGGGCCGCGCGCTCGGCCAGCACCTCGGCCGACGCCGCGGGGATATCGCTCACCCGTGGGTTTCTAGCGCAGACAGGACAGGAGCGACAGCGCCCGGCCGGACGCGCTCATGTCACACTTCAGACCAGTCGTCGCCTGGGCGCGAGCTCTGCAACGAGGGACGTGGACCTTGGACGACCGCTCGGCGTCGTCGACTCGCTCAGCGGTTCGTCCCCGTTGACGACCAAGCGGTTCCGGCCGCTCTTCTTCGCGGCGTACATCGCTCGATCGGCGCGATCGACGAGCTGTTGCAAGGTCTCCCCGGAGACGTGAGACGCGAGGCCGAGCGACGCCGTCACCGGTACTCGCTCCCCTTCCCCGTCGACGACGTGCATGCGCTCGATCTCGAGCCGCAGGCGCTCCGCGAGCACGCGTCCGCCCTCGAGGCCCGTGCTCGTCAGCGCCACCATGAACTCTTCGCCTCCCCAGCGCACGCCGTGGTCGCTCGCGCGGAGTGTTTTCTTCAACAGCGCGCCGATGGCGACTAGCACCGCGTCACCGGTGGCGTGACCACGCTTGTCGTTGATCAGCTTGAAGTGGTCCACGTCGAGGAGCACGACCGACAGCGGGTATCCGTGTCGCTGTGATCTCTCGAGCTCGATGCCCATCGAATGCGCGAACGCGCGGCGGTTCATGAGCCCGGTGAGCGAGTCCGTCGATGCCTGGAGGTGCGACTCCTCCACGAGGGTCGTCAAGCGAACGGGACCGCCCAGCTCGCGGGCAACGAGCGGGACGAGGCTCGAGGCGTCCGCTTCGGCGCCACGGGCGATGGAGATCGCGATGGTTCCGATATCGGTCCCTCCGAAGCGGATGGGACAGACGAGCGGCTCCACGGGCTCCTGGGACGACAGCGCGTCCTCGTCCTCGACGTGGAACCCGACGGCGTCGGGAGCGACGGAGAGCGCGCGGCGCGCCTCGTCGAGAGCGGCGTCGAGGAGCTTCGGATGGTGATGCACGCCGAACCGCGGAGGTGAAACCCGGGAGACTGCCAGCCAGCGATAGCTCGTGAGCTGGGACATGAGCTGCGACAGCTGGTCGAAGAGCCTGTCGAACGACCCCTCGCTCGCGAGCGCCCGCACCTCGGAAGCGATCACCGACTCGAAGAGGGCTGCGTCGAGGTGCTGCGCGATGCGATCGCGGATGTCGCGAGTGCCGCCGCTGAGCTGCTGGAAGAAACCGTCCGACGCGGGCGCCGACGCGATGGCGCGCGCGAGCGCACGCACGAGATCGCCCATGCGCCCCTTCCACACGTAAGCCGCAGCGCCGGCCCGACCGGCCCAGAAGCGGCTCTTCGGATCGTCGGTCTCGCCGCGCAGGATGACGGGAACGTCGGCCGTCGCGGGCTCCGAACGCAGAAGCCGGCAGAGCTGGACACCGGACACGCCGGGCATCCACAGATCGGCGACCACGACGGCAGGCGGCTCCGAGAGCGCCATCTCGGCGCCCTCGGCGGAGTCGGCGACGGCTGCGACGTCGTAGCCCTGCGCCCGGAGCCGCGTCGCGAGGACCTCACGACTCGCCTCGTAGCTGTCGATGAGGATGATGCGATGCGAGCCCGTCATGATCACGCCACCGGTGCCAGGGTCTTCATGACGGGTCGCGAGACGATCTGCGCGAGCGCCTTACCGCCCATGAGCCGCTCCGGGAAGACGCAGCGCACCGTCGTCCCGCGCGCCGGCTCGCTCAGCACCTCCACGGTGCCGCCCATCGTGTCGCAGGCCTCCTTGAGCGCGGCCATGCCGACGCCGCGACCGGACAGCTCGGTGACGTTCTCGCGTGTGGACAGGCCGTCGGCGCACACCGCATCGACGAGGTTCTTGCGCGATATGCTGGGCAGTCCGGCTTCTCGTGCCTTCGCGGCGACGCGCACCCAGTCGACGCCCCTTCCGTCGTCCGCGACCTCGACGACGATGTGGCCTCGCTCGACACGCGTGGCGAGGTGGACATTTCCCGCCTCCGGTTTCCCGGCAGTGACCCGCTCCGCGCGCGTCTCGATGCCGTGGTCCACCGCGTTGCGAATCACGTGGGAGAGCACGCTCCAGAACGGCGCCCAGGTCTCGGCGCAGAGCCGCACGTCGTTCGACTCGACGGTGACGTCGAGCTCCTTGCCGAGCCGCTGCGCGATGCTGCGCGCGCGCTCCGCGAACCGGCCGAGCTGACGTTCACTCGGCTCGAGCTTCCATCGCGCGATCGCGACGAGGATGTCCTTCCGGGGGATGCCCTTCGCGATCTGGTCGACGATCGCGGCGTACTCTTCGTCGGCTACCTCGAGCCTGCCTGCCGCGTCCTCTCCCATGATCTGGGAGACGGTCTTCGCGATGTCGGCCCACGCGGCCTCGAGGCGCTCGAGGTCGGTGGGCGAGAGGCCGCTGCCGCCCTGAGCCATGTTCGTCTCGATGTCGTGACAGAGGCCGGAGATGCTGAGCACGCCGAAGAGCGCGCAGTTGCCCTTCAAGGTGTGGACGAGCCGATGGATCTCTGCCGGTCGCCGGTCACCCGAGCAGATCTTCTTCACGAGCTCGCGCGCATCGACGAAGAAGTCGAGGAAGCCGGAGCGGTCGCGCTGGCAAGCGTGGAACACGCGCAGGATCTCTTCCTGGCGCACGGCCGCTCGCCGTCCCTCCATCTCTCCGGTGACGTCCGCGATCACGACGAGAAGGCGCGTGACGACTCCGTTCTCACGGATCGGCTCGTAGGTGAGTCGGAGGTGCTTACCGTCGGCGAGCGTGCTCTTGGGCAGCTGATCGAGGGTGAGCTCGATGGGAAGGATGTCGGCGGCGACCTCGTCGAGACCGAGCGATATCTCGGCGGCGAGCGTGGCGTTGCCCCCCGCGACGTACGTCGCGAACGTTGCGTCCTTCGACGGCGGACCGAACCAGCGATCCACCATCGCCGAACGCTCTTCGCTGATTTTCCCCTGCAGGTCGATCGTGAGGAGGCCGTCGTGGGCGTTGTCGAGGATCAGACGGACCGCGTCGTTCCGGGTCTGTAGCTCGGTCGTACGGTGAGCGACGAGGCTCTCCAGGTTTTCGTTGATGGACTGGAGCTCGTTCGCGCGCCGCCGCACCTCGGCGTTGAGGCCGCCGATGCGGTCCGTCATCGCGTCGAACGACGCGGCGAGCTCTCCGAGCTCATCACTGCCGGCGCTCCCGACGCGCGCCCCGAGATCCCCCTTGGCGAAGGCGTCGGTGGCGATGCCGATCCGGCGCACGCGCCGCACGATGTTGGAAGCGAGGAAGAACGCGAGGATCGCCGAGACGAGGACGGACGCGCCGGCAAGCGCGAAGCCCACGTGGAGACTCGACTCGAAGTCCGAGATGCGCTTTGCGAGCAGCACGTCTTCTTCCGCGAGCGCGGCGTGATGAAAGGCGAAGAGCGCGTCGTGGAGCGTCTCCACGTCGGAACGAAAACGGGGGAGGTCGAAGCCGGTGGCGCTGCTCGCCGACGACAGGGCCTGGAGCGCGTCCGTCACCCGGCGAGTGGCGGCGTCGCTTCGCTCGAGGTGCGGCGTGAGGGACGGACCGAGGGTCGCGATGCGATCGTGAAAATTCGGATCCTCGGCGATCGACGTGCGCGTGCTCGCCGCTGCGCGGTCCCAGTCGGCCTCAGCCAGGAAAGCCGCGGCCACCGTCATCCGGCGCCGGAGCTCGGGGTCGAGAGAGCCTTGCCGGTTCGCCTTTTCGACGTCGAGCGCGACCTGCTGCAACCGGTCTTCCATCTGCGGAAGGACGAGCAGCGTGACGTCCATCAGGTAGTAGCTGTCGAGATCCGGATCGAGGATGAGGTTCGACGCGTCACCGGCGTGCGTGATCATGGTGCGCACGTGGCGCACGAGGTCCGAATACGCATCTTCCGCGGGTGCGCCCTGCGCATGGAGCTCCCGCAGCGCGTTCCATTTCTTCTCGAGGTTCTGCGCGGTGAACTCGCGGCGGCCACGGATCCCGAGCCCCTCGTCGGTGAACTGGAGCGTGTCCCCGAGCTCTCGCTGGGCGGCGACCACCTGTGCGACCGCCTGGTCGACGCTCGCCTCTTCGGCCCGGGCAGCGGCGTCGAGAGAGTGATCGCCGGGTGCGCCCTCCACCCACAGGCGTCGATATCGCGAGATGTGCGAGAGCACCTCTTCGAGTGGGCGCTGGAACGCGTCGCCGACCTGTTCCTTGGCAGCGAACTCGATCTCCGCAAGCTTCGCCTTCGTCATGAGGACGAGCATCACGGCGATCGGGAGCCCGAACGCCAGACAGACCGTCAGCAGTTTTCCTGCGATTCCGAAGCGTCGCGCCAAGGGGCCCCTTTACCAGGTCGAATGACGAAGGGTCCGATCCGAGGATCGAACCTTGAATATAACATGCGCTCTCATCTCGGCGTATCGGCTTTTCGCGTGTACTCTTTAGGGTTCGCTCTCGCTGACGTTAGGTCGTTGGCAAAGAACGGAGGATCTCGTGGATGTGAAATCCCTGACCGTGCTCGATGACATCATCGTCGGCGCCTGTCGCGCCGTGTTCGAGGGTGCTGGTGCGCCGCTGGAGCAGACCGAGGCCACCCAGCGCGAGACGGACGACATCGGTGCCTCGATCGGTTTCACCGGTACGACTCTTCGTGGTTCTCTCGTGCTCATCTCCTCGAAGCGATTGATCAAGGGCGTGCTTCCCGTCGCCGTCGGGCGCGGCTCGGAATCCGCTCAGATTGCAGACTGGATGGGCGAGCTGTCGAACCAGACACTCGGCCGCATCAAGAACCGGCTCCTCGCGTACGGTGTCACACTCGAGATGAGCACTCCGACGGTGCTCTTCGGTCTTTCCATTTCGCGCCGCGACACGGGTTCGATCGTGCGCCGTGAATTCTCGTTCCGTCACGGAGGCGAAACACTCTCCGTGTCGCTCGACGCGCTCGCGAGCCCCGGCTTCGAGCTGAGCCGCAACGAATCCGCAATCGGCGCCGGTGTCGCCGAGGGCGAGATTGCCCTATTCTAGCCCGTCCCTCGGAGACTCTCTCGCATGGCCAAGAAGGTAATCGTCATCGATGACTCCGCCACGGTACGGCAGCAGGTGGCGGTCGCCCTGATCCAGGCGGGCTTCGAGGTCATCGAAGCCTCCGACGGCGACGAAGGCGTCGAGGTCATCGGCAGGACGGCCGACGCGGCGATGGTCATCTGCGACGTGAACATGCCGCGCATGAACGGCCTCGACCTCCTCGAAGCCGTCAAGAAGGACGGCAAGAACGCGAACCTGCCGGTGCTCATGCTCACGACGGAAGGGCAACCGCAGCTCATCGAGCGCGCGAAGAAGAGCGGCGCGAAAGGCTGGGTCGTCAAGCCCTTCAAGCCCGAGCTCCTCGTCGCTGCCGTGAAGAAGCTCACGCTGGCGTAGCGCGCACAGCAACCCCGTCCGTGGGGCTCGGCGGGTCGTGATAGGGTCCGCCACCATGTCACGCTTGGCTTTCGGGGCGCTCGGGGCGCTGTTCGTTTCCATCCTATTTTCGAGCTGCAGCGCCGATCAGCGGGCACCCGCCCGGCTCGCAGAGGGCTGTCTCATCAACAGCGATTGCACGTCCCCGCTCGTCTGTGCGTTCCAGCGCTGTCACAACGAGTGCACCGACTCGCGCGATTGCAACATGGGGCAGCGATGCGTCGCATCTGATCGGCCGTTCAAGGTCTGCGAGCTGGCCGAAGAAAAGAACTGCTCGACCAACGTCGATTGCCCGCCCGGCATGGTGTGCGGCGTCGACGGGCAGTGTCGAGACCAGTGCTCATCGAGCAACGACTGCATCTCGGGTCAGGTGTGTACGAGCGGAACGTGCGCGGACAAGAAAGAGCTCGTCGATGGCGGCCTCCCCGTCGTGAAGCGAGAGGGCGGCGCGGACAGCACGCCGTGCGTCTATTCGACCGACTGCCCCGAGCCGCTCGTGTGCAAGAGCGGTATGTGCCTCATCGAGTGCCGCGCAGATCGCGACTGTGACTATCTGGCGGCGTGCATTGGCGGCAGGTGTCGTCTCTCTAGCTTGCCCGGCAACGGCACGGGCGGCACGTCGGGCGGCGGCCCCGACGGCTCTGCCGGCGAGACGAGCGGCGGCGCCAGCGGCACTGGCGCAACCGGCTCCGGCGGCAAGTCTTCCGGTGGCGCGAGCGGCGCAGGTGGCGCTGGCGGGACGTCGAGCGGTCCCCCCGGCGGCGCGCTCACGTGCAAGAACCGCGGCACGACCGGCGCGACGATCGCCGACACGGATATCACGACGGATCAGACGTGGAGCGGCACGATTCACGTCACCCGCGACGTGAGCCTCTATGGCGGCGCGATCCTCACGATAAAGCCCGGCACGAACATCGTCGTCGACGGCGGGCACTCCATCGACTTCGGCTGGGACGCCGGCACCGCGACGGTGATGGCCCAGGGAACCGCCGCGCAGCCGATCACGTTCTGCGGCGCGACGGCGACTCCGGGCGCCTGGTACGGCCTCATCGTCGAGAAGAACGTCGCGGCGACGAGTGTGTTCGCGAACGTGCTCGTCTCGGACAGCGGCGGGACGGACGCCGGGCTGAAGCTCCTCACGAACATCACGGTGAACAACGTCCAGGTGCACGACTCGGGCACCGACGGCGTGTGGGCGACCGATTTCCAGGCGGGCAGTACGGCGCTCTCGGTGGACGGCTCCGTGGGTGCCGCGGTCGTCCTCACCGGGCCTGGAGCCGTGCATCATTTCCCGCTCGGCGGCGCGCTGGCCAACAACGGGAGCAACGTCGCCAAGCTCAATTTCGACTACGTCGACAACGACACGGAGTTTCACGACCTCGGAGTTCCGTATCTGCAGTCGACCGACGTGGACGTGGAGAGCTCCGCGACGGTCACGTTCGACGCCGGTATCGAGTATCGCGTCGCTGCCACGCATCAGCTTCGCATCGGCTACAACAGTGGCGGCTCGACGATCGCCGTCGAGGGGACAGCCGCCGCGCCGGTCACGTTCCGCGGTGAGACGGCGGTGTCGGGGAACTGGAACGGCATCCTCATCGACTCGAGCGTCACGTCGAACTCGCACATCCGCTACGCGAAGATCTTGCACGCGGGTCGCAGCACCCCGGCATTGAACATCTCGGCGCCCATCACCCTCGACAACGTGTCGCTCGACAAGAACAAGGCCGGCGTGCAGATCGGCGACGGCGGGCTCAATCCCGACTCGACGATGCTCAGCATCACGGGGACGGCGGACGTGCCGCTCACCATCCAGATGAACGCCATCCCCACCCTGCCGACCGGTGGCAGCTTCACGGGCAACACGACCGACCAGATCGTCGTTCAAGGAGACACGTACGAGGTGAAAGGCACGGCCCCGAACCTCGGCATTCCGTATTTCTTCTCGAGCGATCTCGATCTCGAGGCGAGCTCGAGTCTCACCGTGGCGCCCGGAGTGACGTTCATCATGAGCGCCAGCGCCAAGCTCGACGTGGGATACGCCTCGATGGCTGCGACGTTCATCGCCAAGGGAACCGCCGCGGCGCCGATCTCCTTCGTCGGCCTCGACACGACCAGCGGCTACTGGGACGGCATCGATTTCGAGGCCACGGCGCTCAGCGGCTCCGTCCTCGACCACGTCATCGTGAAGAACGCCGGCGTCGCGATGGACGGCGGGATCCGTCTCAACAAGGAGATCGCGGTGACGAACACGACCGTCTCAGGCAGCGCCGGTTACGGCATCTCCTCCAGCAAGACGTTCACGACGAACTACGCCGCGACGAACACGCTCACTGGAAATGCCCAGGGAGCAACCGGGACGTTCTGACGGGGCCGGCCGGTCGCAGCCGGCGAGACGACTGCCAAACCGCGCCGCTCGTCCCAGTCGGAAGCGAGTGCACGGTGCACGCCGCTATCTCGACTGGGACGTTGCGATGACCAGGCCTGACGCCGGATCGGCCGTGACGGCAGCTAGGCCGTGATCGACACGGCTTTCTTCTCGGGCGTGGCCGACTCCTTCGGCGCGGCAGCGTGCGGTTGCGCCGTCAAGCGCTGAGCACGTGCCTTGAGCACCGCGCGGTCGACCGCGCGGGCGTCGTTCAGGTTCACGCGCGCAATGTCGGAGGTTGCCGCACCTGCCGCTCGGAGACGCGCGCGTCCTTCACTGGAGATGTCGACCTTGGCGGGGGGACCCGCGTCGGCGCGTGCCGCGGTGGCCGGTGCTTTCGCCGTGGCGGCGGTTGCGGAATCCGAACGGCTCACCGTCTTCGGTGCGCTCGGAGAAATAGCAGTCTTGCTCACGTCCATGTGGCTCCTTGGTGTTGTGTAAGATGGAGCTTTCTCAACGAGCTCCGGGGCGACGATCCGAACGGCACGTTCGGACGAACCCGGAGCAAATCGATCGGTTACGGACTCTGCGCCAGCCAGAGGCCGTTGAAGCACATCGGCGCACTACCGTCGGGAGTCAGGATGAAGCCGGACGCGGTGCACATCTCCCTGGGAAACAGGATGGCGTTGGGCGTCGAGTTGTTCCAGGTGCACGACGTACGGATCGTGTCGCCATTGTGCACGACGAGCGGCGTAGCTAGCGGGAAGGACGAGTAGACCGGGTTGAAGCTCTGGTCGTTGCTCCACGTATCGTCGGTGTGCATGTCCTCGGTCACCCCGCCCGCGCGAATGACCTGGGTGAACGCCTTCACGCCGTACTCGTGCATGTGGTTCCCCATCATGAGAAACGAAAGGTCGGAGCGCACCACACAATCGACGACCGATGTAGTCTGCTGCGCGGCGGGAAGGGTGACGTTGGTGCTCACGTTCGCGAACATCGTGGCGATCGTCCGCGACGGCTCCGACTCCACCATGTTCATGTCGAGGACGGCGTTGCCGTCTACCGGCATGTCTCCGGTGTTGAGCACGTGGACGCTCAGCATGATCCCTTTCCCCTTCTTGTGACGGAACGACACGCCGTCGGGGAGCGAGCTCGTCGACGCCTTTCCGCCGACGCCGACTGCGCCGAGGAACGGGCCCATCTGCGACAAGCTCGCCGGATCGCCGGAGAACTCGCTGCCCATGCACTGGAAGTCGTTGCCGAGTGGCTCGTCGGCCTTCGGCGTGTACTCGAACGCCGTGGCGTGATGGATGTACTGCGACTGGTATCCGAGCACTCCGAGGATATCCATGTCGCGATCGAGTGGAGCGGCCAGGTACTGACAGTGAGTAACGTCGCCGCCCGGCGGCACGGCCGTTATCGTCCTGGCGGTGAGTCGCGTGTAGCCGGCGGTGGGCGGTGCCGGCGCCCAGGGTCCCCCGAGCACGGCGGGAGTACCCGGTGACCCACCAGCGGAAGCACCGACGACGGGCCCGCCCCCGGTCGAGCCGCATCCGAAGAGAGGGAGAGCCGGAACGAGCAACAGGAGCTTCGAAAGACGCATGAATTTCAATCCTTGGCCGCGGAGGAACTTGTACGAGAGCGGGTCCCCGAACCTGTCGACAGATGAGGACAAAACGTTGATTCGGTCGACGCGAGCCGACCGATTCGGACCCTTCGTCGGGACTTCGTCCAAAGCTTTTCGAGACCTCGTTCGTCGAAGGGAATGTGCCGCGCCTTCTCGCCACCCTCCCCCGGCGTTCGTTCCTGCTGCTGATGCTCGCAGGCTCGGCGCTCATCACCGCTTCGAGCCTCGCGTACTTCGACTTCGAGACGCTGCCGCCGTTCGTCATCGAGAAGCTGCCGGTACGCTTCGAGTCCCTGTGGCTCGCGTCGCTGCGCCTTCACGTGGCGAGCGTGTCCATCGCGTTCCCGCTCTGCCTCTTGCTGATGACGCGGTGGCTTCAACGACGGAAGACATGGCATCGGTGGCTCGGGCGAATCGCCGGTACGCTCGTGCTCTTTGCGCTCGTGCCCTCGGGCGTCGTGCTGTCGTTCGACGCGAAGGGCGGCCCTGTCGTGACCGCCGGGTTCCTGCTCTCCGCGGCGATCGTCGTCTGGTTCATGGTGCGGGGCGTCCTCGCTGCCCGCCGGCGTGACATCGTTGCGCACCGGCGCGCGATGCACCACGTCGTGGGACAGATGAGCGTCGCGGTGATCTCCCGCGCGCTCATCATCGGATTCGACGCCGCAGGGCTCGATCCCGACGTCTCCTACGTGATCGCCCTGTGGGGCCCGGTTCTCGGGTGCGCTGCCGTCGCCGAGCTCGTCTCTCTACGTCCCGCTTTCTCGATGCCGAATTTCGTCCAACTCCTCGGGAGGATCCGCCGTGAAATGTCTCCGCTGGCTCTCGTTTTCCGTTCTCGTTCTCTCGTCCGTTCCGTCGCTCGCCCTGGCCGATGACGCCTCGCCCGTCGAGCGGGCGCGTCAGCGCGTCCAGCAGGGGCTCGTGAGGCCGCTCGCGGCGCAGGAGGGGAGTCGCTTCTCACGCGCTCGTCCTGCCCCGCGCGAGCGTCGCGTGCGCGTCACCGAGGCGGCAGGCATACCCGACAAGGGCGGCCGCTCGTTCCTGCCGTTCGCGGTCGACGTTCGCTTCGGCGGCGAGTGGCGCGCGAACGACATCGTCGGCTGCGTCTACAGCGACACCGGCGAGCTGTTCGTCAAGAAGGGCGACGCCTATCGCCCCGCCGCGTTCCTGCTCGGAAAGAACGTCGAGCCCGTCGCCGGCGCCTGCGAAGCCGCGCCGGCGCGCGCATGACGAGGAAATCCGGCGCCGGGAGCCTTCATCGGCAGGATCAATACGCGAGGGTCAATGCGCGGGCCACAGCGCGGCGACGTTGCGCGCGGTGATGACCATGAGCACGAGCGAGCCGAGGGCGAACACGCCGAAACGGAGCGGAACGAAGTTCCGCGTGCTCTGCACGAGTGAGTGGACGACGCGAAGCGCGACGTAGGCCCACGCGAGGTTCACGTTCAGCGCGTCGGCCACGCCGACCAGGTGGCTGTAGACGAGGAGCGCATAGAACGTCGTCGGCTGTTCGTGGAGGTGGTTGTAGTTGTCCGCGATCTGCTTCACCGACACGGGCAGCGCTTCGATGTCGTCCTTGCGCTTGACGCGCTTCGGATCGAGGCCCGCCGCCTGCATCGCCGGGATGCGGGTGGCGTACATCCAGACCCACATGACGAACGTCCAGACGATGAGCGCCAGGATTGGCGTCAGAATATTCATTGGCATCGTGGGCGCATCGTCGGCCAGGAACGACTCCTTGCACAGCGGAAGATCGGGTATCGTCGTACGATGGAGGCTCTTCGTCCGACCCGGGGCTCGCGCACCGCCGCGGCGCTGTTCGTCTTCACCACGTGCTGCGTGACGACGGCGTGCGGCAGTGGCTTCACGTCTCCCGGAGCGGCCGACGGCGGGAGCGACGACGCGAGCGCCGGCGGCAACGGCGGAACGTCTCATTCCGGCGGCGCCTCGAGCAGCGGCGGGACGACACAAGCCGGCGGTACACCGAACAGCGGCGGTACGTCGAACGGCGGCGGCATGAACAGCGGCGGCGCGTCGTCAGGGGGCAAGCCGAACATTCCGCCGGCGATGGGGACGCCCGGCGTCTGGGAAGACGTGACGTCGCCGGCCATGGATCCCGCGCTGTTCACCGGTTCTAGCGGCTTCGGCGTCGGCAACATCGTGACCGATCCCGCGCGACCGACGGACATGTACGTGGGCGGCTATGGATCCATCTGGAAGAGCACCGACTACGGACTCACGTGGAAGAAGCTCGATTCGAATCCGAATCCGCCGTATCTGCCGCTCGGTCACGTGCTCGCGGTCGCCGGAACCACGCCGGCCACGCTCTGGATGGCGAGCCTCAACGGGGCGCAGCACGTCTACAGATCGAAGGACGGCGGCGCGACGTTCGTGCTGACCGGCGCGGTCCCGGAACAACCCGACGCGGGAAGCCTCTACTCCATCGTCGTCGACCCCTACGACGCGACTCACCTCATCACCGGTCTTCACGAGCAAGACAAGGTGCTCGAGTCGACGGACTCCGGCGACACGTGGAAGTTCGTGTCCGGGAGTGGCTGGCCCTCCGGCGGCATCTCCTGGTTCCCCTTCTTCCTCGACACGGGCGACGCGGTCACGACACGAACGACCTGGTTCGCGATCGCACAGGACGGCGGCTCCGCGCTCAAGACGACGGACGCCGGCAAGACGTGGGTGAAGCCGAACGGCATCGTGAACCTCAAGCACCCGCACGGGACGGCAGGGCTCTTCCAGAACGGCAAGACGCTCTTCGTCGCGGGCGTCGGAGCCGACACGACGGGAGACGGCGTCTACCGCAGCACCAACCTCGGTGACGACTTCACCCGAGTGACGCAGGGGAGCGGCGGCATCGTGTGGGGCTCGGCGAAGGACCTGTACGTGATGTGGGGCTGGGCCTGCGCGAGCTGCGGCATCAACGAAGGCGGCCCGCAGTATCAGAGCGCGCCGTATCCGGGAGACACGTGGACCAAGCCGAAGCTCCCCGACGGGCTCGTGTGGGGCCCGAACAGCGTCGCGACGACGTCCGATGGGACGCACACGATCTACGTCGGGTCGATGTGGGCGACGGGCCTCTGGCGCTACGTCGAGCCGTGAGATCGAGTATGTAGCCGGGATGAAGACGTCGCCGGCCTCGTCGTTCCTCTGCGCGGTTTTCCTGTGTGCTTCGGGCTGTTCGGATTCGAATACCGGCGCAGCGACGGAGCCTCCCGAGGGCGGAACGACGGACGCGGGCAGCCCGGTGACGGTCCCCGACGCCGGCGTCGATTCCGGCAAGGTCGTCACATCGAGCGACGCGTCGATGCTCGACGGCGGCATGGGGAGCCTCGCATGCAGCACGCGAACGACGCTCGTCGAGAACGTGACGTCGGCGGAGAACCTGTTCTTCATCGACGGCACCGAGCGGCTGCTCGTGAGCGGCGACGACGGGGTCTTCGAGCTCACGAAGGGAGCATCGGGAAGCGCGTCGCTCACCAAGGTCACCCCGACCACCAGCTGCAAGTTCGGCGGCATGACGCAGATCGGCAACGTCGTCTTCGCCAATTGCTATGACCTGACGGACTCCCACGTCTACGCCGCGCAGGTCGCAGACACCCCGGAGTTCGAGTCGATCTACGACCTGCCGGGCGTGAAGCTCGCGAACGGCCTGACGTCGGACGCCGACGGACACCTCTACATCGCGTCGACGTTCGACGCGCGCATCCTGCGGCTCACGGTGAGCGGCGATGCCATCCCGAAGGTCACCGACGAGACGGACCTGGGCGGCCTCCCGGCGACGCTTGCGCCGAACGGCATCAAGTCATTTCAGGGGACGCTCTACGTCACGAGCGGCGGAGAGGTATGGACGGTGACGCCCGGCAGCGACGGCGGCGCGGACGCGAAGCGACTGTTCGCGCAACCGGATTACTTCGACGATCTCTTCGTCAGCGACACGACCATCTACGTCGCGAACTTCGGCGGGGGCGCAGTCCGCGCCTACGGCCTCGACGGCAGCGCGCAGGGCGCGACACCGTCGAAGCTCCTCGCGAACCCCTCGTCGGTACTGCCGGCGAAGGGCCGCTTCGGTCTCGGAGCGAACGATTTCGTGGTCACCGAGAAGCCGGCGAACCGGGTCGCGGTCGTGCACGCTTGCCCGCTCTGAGGCTAGACGCTCACTTGTAGGCGATCACCGCGCTCGACGGACCGGCGAGGGGCATCACCTCGAAGCGACTGAAGCCCGCTTCCTTGCACCAGCCCTCGAAATCGGTCGCGGTGTAGTCGAAGGCGTCGCCGAACTCGACCAGCATGTTGAGCGACATGCAGAGGCCGAACACGTTCTCGCGCCGCGCGTCGTCGATGAGCGCCTCGATGGCGATGAACGCGCCGCCGTGCGGCAGAGCGTCGTACGCCTTCCGGATGAGCACCTTCTTCTTCTCGAGGTTCCAGTCGTGAAGGATCATGCCCATCGTGATCACGTCGGCGCGAGGAAGCGCGTCCGTGAAGAAATCGCCCTTGGCCGTCTTGACTCGCTTCGACAGACCTGCGGCTTCGATGGCCCGCTTCGCGATGGGTTCCACTGGTGGCAGGTCGAACGAAACGCAATCGAGCTCGGGGTTCGCCGCAGCGACGAAGCACGCGAGTTGCCCGGTCGCGCCGCCCACATCGCAGAGCGTCTTGTATTTCGAGAAGTCGAACTTCTTCGCGAGCATCTGGAAGTTGCCGGCCGAGACGCCGGCCATGGCGCTCATGAACTGCTCGAGCCGCTCGGGGACCTCGTACAGCTTGGCGAAGACCGACTCGCCGCCGTTCTTCGTCTCGTTCTGAGGCATGCCCGTCTGCAGCGCGGGCGTCAGATCGGCCCAGAAGCGGTAGAGACGAGCGTTGGCCATCTCGAGGATCCCGCCGATGTACGCGGGGCTCTTCTTGTCGAGGAACAGAGCGCCCTCCGGCGTGTTCGAGTAGACCGCCGTCGGACCGTTTCCCTCGCGCGCAAGGAGCCGGAGCGCGACGAGGGTATCGGGGAAATCCGGCACGGCGCGCGGATGGATCCCGAGGGCTTCCACGATGCCGCCCGCCGTGAGCGGCGTCCGCGCCAGCACCGTGAAGAGCTCGAGCTCCACGGCGGAGAGGAGCGTCTTCGACGCCCAGAAGCCCATACCAACCTGCATGATGTGCGAAGGGTCCATGTCGACCCTTGTGCCCGGGCCTCACCAGGCCGTCCACGACCAACGCCGCAAACATCCCGTGCAGGAATGCCGAGCTCACCCCTCGCGGTGATCTGAACACCGTTGCTTCGCGCTACTGAGGCGCGCAGCAGCCGCTCGAGGCAGGTTGCGCGACGCAATCCTGCTTCATCTTGGCCCACATGGCGGCGGCCATGGCCTTCGAGCCCATGGAGTTCGGGTGCAGGTCGTTGGCGGCGAAGTATTCGGGGTGGCCGTCGAACACCGGGACGAGATTCACGAAGTGACAGCGCACCGGCTTCGCCGGGTTCGCCATGACCGACGTCTGATACGCGCCATCGCACTCGGCCTGGATCCTCGGGAGCGCATAGTCGAGCATCCCGTTCGGATCCTGGGCGAGCCAGGTGCCGGTGGGGACCTTCGGGTAGAAGAAGAAGATCACATCCTTCACGCCGGAGTCGGCCATGTGAAGGAAGAGCTTGTGCCCGGCGTCGATCGCCGTCTGCACGATCTTCTGGCAATCGGGGATGCTGGGGGATTGCGCGCCCATCGCCTTGCAATCTGCCCCATTGGGGAACATCGCCGTGTCGGGGGCGAGGACGTCGTTGCCGCCCCCGTCCATGATGACGGCGAGGATCTTCCGCGAAGTCGGCGATGTTCAGCATCGACGCGGCGTTCATGTCCGCGGGGAACGTATGCGTGATCCAGTTCACGTAGGAGTCGCCGATCATGACGATGTCGTTCTGGTCGCTGAGACACGGAGGCTTGCCCTCGGTTGCGCTCGCGCCGCCCGCGCCGCTCATTCCTGCGGCGCCGCTCGCTCCTGACGCGCCGCTCATACCGCCCACGGCGCTCGCTCCGCCCGAAGCGGTCATGCCGCCTGCGCCGCTCGCGCCCGCGCCTCCGGAGCCGCTCGCGCCACCGCTCGTGGACGTGCCGCCACCCGGGCCCACGATGACACCGCCGGATCCGGGCGTCCCACCGGCACTCGACGTGGCCCCCGTGTTGTTCAGTGCCCCCCCTGACCCACGCTCGCGGCCCCGCCCGTCGCCGAGCCGGCATCCGAGGTCCTCGTGGCCGAGCCGCGATGACCCGATAACCAAACCCGCGCGCCGCCACCACGACCGGACACGGCCAAGCGATATGCCGAAAGCGCCTTTGTTTGACGCGCGAAGAAAATCGCCAAGGGCACTCCACTTGGTTACCTTTATGTCCGATGGCGGTATTCGTCCCGATGGTCCGCGCGCTGGTCGAGGTGGTCGAGTCCGCCGGCGTGTCGCGCGAGCAGCTTTTCCGTCGAGCCGAGCTGGATGAGAGCCGCATTCTCGACGACGGCGCGAGCTTCGAGGTGGGCGAATATTGCCGGCTCCAAGAGGCCGCGATCGAGGCGACGGGGAACGACGCTCTCGGTCTCTGCCTTGCCGAGCAGGTCAGTGAGTCCGCGTTCGCCCTCGTTGCGCATCTCATCACGCACGCGCCGACGCTAAAGGACGCGATCGAGACCGCCATCAAGTTCGGGCGGATGGTGACCGACGGCTATCACCTGACTCTCGGGGGGACGCCCGACGTCGCCTCGCTCGCGTACGAGTTTCCCCGTACCTCTCCCCGCTCGGACCGCATGCAGGCGGACTTCGCCATGGCGGGCTTTCTCAAGCTGATCCGGATCTTCGCCGGACCGAGAGCAGACGCGACCAGGGTGAGCTTCGAGTACGCGACGCCGCGGGACCTCCGCGAATACGAGCGGATATTCCGCGGCGCGGCGCACTTCGAGCAGAGCTTCACGGCGCTCGCGTTCCCGCGTGTGTTCTTGTCGTGCAGCCCGCTTCACACGAACCTGGAGCTCTTCGGCGTGCTGCGAGCTCAAGCCGAGAAGGTGCTCGAGCGACGCGCCGCGGGCCAGGGTCACGCCGAGCTCCTCCGTCGCTTCCTCGAGGCGAGTGTTCCGGCGCGAATTCCGACGATGAGCGCCGCCGCCAAGGAGTTCGGCATCAGCGCGCGCTCGCTACGACGGCGTCTATCGGAAGAGGGCGTGTCCTACAGGGCTCTCCTTCAAGACGCGCTCGAGCACTCCGCGATGCGCATGCTCGGCGAAACCCGGCGCTCCGTGCAGGAGACGGCCTACGCAGTCGGGTTCTCCGATCCCGCCGCCTTTCACCGCGCGTTCAAGCGGTGGAAGGGGATGACGCCCAAGCAATTCCGAGACGAGTCTTCGCGCACTGTCAGCGCCGAGGGCACGCCGACCGCCGAACGTCGCTGAGCTCAGAACGCGCGCGCCGTGTACGGACACGTCGCGTTGTCCGTGCACAGCGGGTCTTTCGTGGTCGGCTTGCAGTCGACGGTCGCGGGACACGCGGGATCCTGATTGCAGCCGCAACCGCATGTGTCCCAGTACTGATAAGTATTGGTCGGGCACGTCCAGGCGCGGCGATCGCAGACCGATGCGTTGGCAGAGACGTAGTGCACGCCGGGCGGCGCTTGCTCGGCACATGCTCCGGCGTCTTCGTTCGTGCGGGCCTTGCACCATATCGTGGAGCAGCACGCGGTCGCCTCGTAGCAGATGTCGCCGGCATTGCATTCGCCGGGACCACTGACCTGGTCGTAGCCGGCGCGACAGAACGGGATGGCCTCGCAACACGCCGGATCGACCGCGATGCGACCGCCCGCTCCGTCGCCCTTGCCGCCGGCTCCGACGATCCCTCCGCCGGTCCCGACGATCCCGCCGGCAATTCCGAAGCCGCCGTCGCCGCCGAAGAAGCCGCCGTCACCGCCGAAGAAGCCGCCAGTAGCTCCAAAACCGCCGTCACCGCCGAAGACCGCACCATCGCCGCCCATGAATCCGCCTTCACCACCGTAGAAGCCGCCGCTCGCTTGCGGGAGACCGCCGTCCTGGCTCCCCCCGGCTCCCGCGCTCCCGCCGCTGCCACCGATGCTGTGCACGCCGCCCGTCGAACGGTCGTCGCCGCCGTCCTGCGACGTGTCCATGTGAACGGTCGTGCTCCCGCAAGCGGCTACCAGACAGGGAACGATCCAGACGGCGCGTGTCAGCAGACTCATGTGCCGCACCGTATGCAAGCGGGAGGCCGTCACCACCATGAAAAGAATCGAGGGCTTTTCAGCCCTCGATGTGTGCCAGCTGTGCCAGCTGGACCGCGCCGGCTCTCACGGACCGGCGTGCTTGACGCTGTGCGAGAAGAAATCCCACACCGCGTCGGTGTTCATCATGGTGTCGCTGTTCGCACCGACGAAGGCGGCGCCGATGGCGCCCGCGCCCGTGCCGCAGTCGGAGCTGCCGAACCAGCAATGCCCTCCGCCGGTGATCGAGCAGCCGAGCACCTGCGCTCCTCCGGCGCATCCCGTGTAGCTCACACACGCCGTGTCTCCGCCGCTCGGCGGTGCCGCCGCGGGGACGGAGCTCGTATTGCAGCCGTTCGCCTTCGCGAAGATGGCGAGTGACGGCGCCTGGAGCGAATACGGGATGAGCGGATCGGACGTGCCGTGCATGTCGAGGATCGACACCTTGCTCGACGGAGTGCACATGGTGAAGTCGGACGTCGGATTGGTGCCGCCACCGATGTCGTTGATCCCGACGGCTCCCGCGCCCGGAGCGACCGCGGCGAAGATGTCCGCCGCATCGCAGGCGAGCCGGTAGCTCATGTATGCGCCGTTCGAGAGGCCCGTCGCGTAGACGCGCCGGTAGTCGACGTTCACGTGCTTCGCGACTTCAGCGAGGATCGCGCGAAAAAGCGCGACGTCGTCGAGCTTCGACGTGCTGGCGCCGCCGCAGCAGGTGCCGGCGTTCCAGCTGTTCTGATAGCCGTTGGGCATCACCAGGACGAACCCCGCTTGATCCGATTTGGTGTTCATCGCCGCACCGGACACGCAGAACATGACGGCGTTCTGTGCGAGGCCGTGGATGCAGAAGACGACCGGTGCCGGCTTCTTCGGGTCGTAGCCCGGCGGCACGTGCACCTTGTACTGCCGTGAGTTCCCGGCCTGCCCCGTCACACCGGTGATGTCGAGATACGTCTGGTCCATGAGGCTCGGCGGGTAATCGCCGGGACCCCAGTCGCCGGGACCGGAGCTCTCCGGCCCTGAATCGCCGAGGCTCGCGTCGCCCATGTCGCCAGCATCGCCCGCGTCGGACTCGGCGCCGGCGTCTGCACGCGAGCCACCCTGTGACGCGCCGCCGGACCCCGTCGTGGTGGTGCCACCTGCGTTTGCGATCGCGCCTCCGGTATTTGCGCCGCCAGCGCTTGCGCCCACGGTTCCGCCCGAGCTCGTCCCGCCGCCGGAGCCGTTTTGAAGGGCACCCCCTGAAGAAGGCCCCTGAGCGACTCCGCCCGCTGCAAGCGACGGAACGCCGCCCGCACCGCCCGACTGGCTCGGCGCGCCACCCGAGGCGCTCACGAACCCGGGCGCGTGGTCATCGCTCGAGCACGCCGCCGTCGCGAGGAGGGCAAAACCGAGAAACGCTGGATGGTCGAGTCTACGCAATGTCACGCCGTTGCCTTTCGGGCCGCTCGCTGCAGGCAAGGTTTACTCCGTAGCGGGGCTTCGTCGACAGCGTCGAAGGCGGACAACGGAGTGATTCGCGAGGACAGGCGACGCGGACCGCGTCGTTGATGGCGCGAATTGTCTTTCAGGGGCGCAGCAGGGCCGGCGCGACGACCGTCTCGATGAGCCCCGTCGCGACGTCGTAGACGAGCCCGCTGACGAGAAAGCCGCCGGGGAGACGTGGGTTCGCCTTCAACGCCGCCACGTCGACGGCCACCGAGGCACGAGGATCGCTTATCGCGAACGCGTCGAGTTCGGTGGCGGCGACACCGAAGTAGTGCGCGAGGAGCTCCGGGGAGCTCGTGAGCCGCGTGATGCCGCAGTCCGTGTGGTGCAGGACGATGAGGTTCCAGCCGGTGCCGAGCGCGCCGCCACCCGCACGCGCGACGACGTTCAGCATTCCCATCGTCTCGAGCGTCGAGGGTGTGATCCGGCCCCCGACGTTACGGATCACCGCGGCGTCACCCGGAGCGAGCCCGAAGACGTCGACCGGGTCCACGCGAGGGTCGACGCACCCGATGATCATCGTCTTCTCGGTCGGGATGATCTTCAGAGCCGGCGAGAAACGGCTCTTCGAGAAGGTCCCGTTGCGTTCGAGCAACGTTTCGATGAGGGTCATGGGCCTCAATACCACGCGCACCGTTTCCACGAGACGCGTGTCCCCGAGAAGCTCGAGATAGAGAACGATGGACAGGCTCGACGCGATGGCAATCCTGGTTTCGTCGGTGGAAGAGGGCAGCTTCTCGGCCGCGAGTCGCAAGCTCGGCGTTCCGCTTCCGACGATCAGCCGGAAGGTCGCCGACCTCGAAGCGCACCTGAAGACGCGCTTGCTCGTGCGCTCGACGCGGAAGCTCGCGCTCACGGCGGCCGGCGCGAGTTACGTCGCCGCGTGCAAGCGGATCCTCGAGGACATCGGCGAGGCCGAGGCGCAGGCGGCCGGCGAGTATTCGGTGCCCCGCGGGGAGCTCACGCTGACGGCTCCCGTCGTCTTCGGTCGTCTTCACGTCGTGCCGGTGGTGAGCGAGTTCCTGTCGCGCTTCGCCGAGATCAACATACGGATGACTCTCGCCGACCGGAACGTCGGCCTCGTCGAGGATCGCATCGATCTGGCCGTGCGCATCGGGGAGCTGGCCGACAGCAGCCTCATCGCGACGCGAGTGGGAACCACCCGCAGGGTCGTTTGCGGCAGTCCGTCGTACCTCGCGATGCACGGCACACCGAAGAGCCCCGACGAGCTCGTCCATCATCGGTGCGTCACTTGTTCGGCGACGGCGAACGGCACCTCGTGGCAGTTCAAGCCGCGCGGGAAACGCACGAACTTCGTCGTGCCTCTCTGCCGCCTGGAGGTGAACACTGCGGAATCGGCGGTCGACGCCGCGATCGCCGGCGTCGGACTCACCAGCGTGCTGTCGTATCAGGTCGCGCGGGCGGTCAGCGAGGAGAAGCTCCAGATCGTGCTGAGGGACCACGAGCCGCCGCCCATCCCGATTCATCTCATTCACGCGCACCAGCGTCTCTTGCCGCTGAAGATGCAGCGCTTCCTCGAGTTCGCAGCGCCGCGCATTCGCAAATCGGTGCTGGCCACGCAGAAGAAGCTCGGACAGGGCTCCGAGCTCCACGAGAAATGAGAGGTTCACGATGATCTCGACAGAGGAAAAGCGAAGTCGCTTCCAGAGGCTCCACGAAGCCGGCTGTTTCGTCCTGCCGAACCCATGGGACGTGGGCAGCGCCCGCATGTTCCAGCACCTGGGCTTCGTCGCACTCGCCTCGACGAGCAGTGGCTATGCCTGGACGACGGGGCGTCCCGACTATGCCGTGACGCGCGACGATGTTCTCGAACACCTCGCGGCCCTGAGCCGCTCCGTCGAGCTACCCGTGAACGCGGATTTCGAGTCGGGCTTCGCCGACGATCCGGCGGGCGTCGCCGAGAGCGTCCGTCTCGCCGTCGAGAGCGGCGTCGCGGGCCTCTCGATCGAAGACCGTGATCTGACGAACAATCGTCTCTACGACGTCCCTATGTCGCTGGAACGCCTGCGCGCCGCCCGTCACGCCATCGACCAGACGAAAACCGGGGTCATCCTCGTGGCGAGGACGGAAGGGCTCTTGCTCGACAAAGACGCGCTCACCCCGGCGATCGACAAGCTCGTCGCCTTCGCCGACGCAGGCGCGGATTGTCTGTACGCCCCGGGAGTCCAGGGCAAGGACGCGATAGCGACGATGGTGCGCGCCGTCGCGCCGAAGCCGCTCAACGTCCTCGTGATGGACCCCGCGGTTCCGCTCGCTGCGCTCGCTGCGCTCGGTGTACGTCGCATCAGCGTCGGCGGTGCGCTCGCCAGAGTCGGCTGGGCCGCGTCCGTCGCCGCCGCAAAGCGCATGAAAGAAGGCTCCTTCGAGGAGCTCGCCAAGGGCATGTCCGGCAAGGAGCTCAACGGCATCTTCAGGCCGTTCTAGGGCTGGTTGGTGTCTCTCGTGCCGGTGAGGAGTAAGAGCTAGAGCCGGGAGCTCGAGGAGGAGCACGGGCAAGGGGGTCAAAGGGAAGAGGCAAGGGTAAGGGTAAGGGGAAGGGGAAGGGGAAAGTGGCTCGCGGGACTTCCGAGGGGGGCGTCCTCGAAACCTCACGAAGGAGTCCCCCTATGACGCTCGAGATCGCCCGTGGATTTTTGGGTGAGCACTTCACGGCGCGGCCGTCGGCGTGGCGGCGCGTCAGCCTGGTTCCGACGTTCCGAATTCGCGGTGGAGGTCGGCGAGGAACGTGGAGAGGTGGGTGAACTCGATCTGGTCGTGGAGGAGCTGTTCGTAGGCGACGCGTGCGCCGGCTTGCTTGCGCTTCAACCCGAGCTTCGTGCCGATTGCGTCGACCGAGATCGAGCGCCCGAGGAGACGGATACGGGGGTCGTGCCCGATCCAGTAATGGCTCCGCTGCTCGAACCCGTCGTCGGTCTTTCGCGCGAGGTGCACCATCGTCACCGCCTCGAGTGACTGACTGCGGAGCATCACGCGGGCGCAGGCGTGCCCGACGATGCCGGCCGCGGCGAATCGACTCGTGTCGAACCTTTCTCGGAGGGCGACGGGACTCTACATCTGCGCGGCTGAACCGTTTCCCGGTGCTCGATATACTGGGTCGGGCCAGACGCCTTCCAGCGTGATCCCTGCTACGCTTTCACGAGGTTCATTTGCATTTCGCGTCGTTTTGCCGGTGTTTGCTGGCGTCATTCGTTCTCCTGCCCGGATGCTCGTCGGGTGGGACGAAGAACGTCACCAACCCGCCGGCGGCCGGCGCGAGCGGCATGACGGCGAGCGACGGCGGCACGTCGGGCGGCGCGTCGAGCAGTGGCGGCAATTCGATGTCGAGCATCGGCGGCGCCGGTGGCACTCCGACGTCGAGCTCCGGCGGTTCGAACTCGACGAGCTCCGGCGGTTCCAGCGTAACCGACGCAGGCGGTTCCAGCGCTACCGACGCAGGCGGTTCCAGCGCTACCGGCGCTGGCGGCACGACAATGGGCACTGGCGGTGCCGTCTATCCGGCGCCGGGGCAGCGCAAGGGTTCCGGCGTGCTCCCGCCCGCGACGACGAGCGTCGTGTTCAAGGGGAAGCTCGTCTACGACAACCCGAAGATCTTGCGCGACCTCGGCTTCACGGGCGTCGTGAACGGTCAGATCGTGTGGACGTTCGGGGACACCCTCGTGCAGGACGGCAGCCAGACCTCGTTCGCGGCGAGCGACAGCTCAGCGCTCGGCGATCTGTCGGACCCGATGAAGGTCCACGACAAGAATCTACGCAGCAACGGCTATCCCGACGAATGGATCCCCCTCACCGACGACGAGAACGCCAACGGCGGCCTCGGCCGGTTCGCCGAGGGCGGCACCAACGTCGTCGAGTATGCGCCGAACAAGGGGCTCGTCTGGTTCCTCAAGAATGACCGCGGCGGGGGCTCCGATCACATCCTGGGCGCGGGCGTCGCCACCGTGACCGCGGACGCGAACGGCGCGAAGGCGACGCGCGCGATGGACCGCATGTTCGAGTCCGACGAGCCGAACTGGGGCGACGTCGGCGTGACGTACGACCCGACGGACAAGAAGGTGTACGTCTTCGGCAGCGGCGAGCCCTCCATGAACCTGAGCGGCACCGTCTTCCTCGCGCGCGTCCCCGCCGCCCGCGCCACGGACGTCACCGCCTACGAGTACTGGGACCAATCGACGAAGACATGGGGCACGACCCGCTACGGCAGCGGACGGACCGGGACGCGCACGTACACCGTCGACCAGGCGCTCTTCAGCTTCGCCGCTCACGGGCAGTCGAACGCATTCTGGAGCAATTACTACAACGTGTGGATGTTCGTGTACGGCGCGAGCTGGCCGAACTCCGACATCTACGTCTCCACCGCGTCGAAGCTCGAGGGCCCGTGGAGCGATGCGCTCACGATCAGCACGACGTGCCCGCAGGGCGGCACCTGCGGCAATCTCCGGTACTGCATCGCCCCGCACCCCGAGTTCGACGCCTCCGGCAAGACGCTGCTCGTGTCGTGGACCGACGCGAACGTCATCGATGCCGTCGAGGTCACCTGGAAATAAGCCTCGCGTCGCGCCCGGCAGGCGTACGCTCTCTCCATGATGAAGGCGTTCGATGTCTCGGCCGGCATGTTTGTGCGCGGCCTCGGCAACCTGAAGACGATGCTCGACAAGGCCGAAGCGCACGCGACGGCCACCGGAATAGAGCCGCGCGCGCTCCTCGGAGCGCAGCTCGCCGGTGACATGAACGACCTGGCCTCCCAGGTCCACTGGGCGAGCGAGGGCGCGAAGCTCGCCGTGCACCGGCTCCTCGGCAGCTCATTCGCACCGGCGGCCGCGGCCGCACAGAGCTTCGCGGATCTCCACGAACGGATCGACGCGGCGCTCGCGGCACTCCGCGCAGTCGATCCCGACGCGCTCGAAGCCGGGCTCGCGCGAACGATCGAGCTACCGCATCGCGGCGCCACGAAGACGTTCACCGGCGAACGATTTCTCACCGAGTTCGCGATACCGAATTTCTTTTTTCACTTCACGACGGCGTACGCCATCCTCCGTCACAACGGCGTGCCACTGCAGAAGGGCGACTTTCTCGGCCCGTAGCCGTATTCTCAGGAGAATCGCATTCCGACGTCGGCGCCCGGGGCGTGCTTCGGCCACGGCGGATCTTCTGCGCCATTGGGATCACCGGAGCGGGCAAAGCGAGTCCAGGCGCGCCGTATCCGCCGGCCGAGCGCGTCGATGGACTCCCACGGCGCAGAACCGAGCATGGGAGAGTCGCGCCACGCCGCCTCGTTGCCGAAGACGAAAGGGAGCTCGATGGTGTGGCACGCGCCGAAGCCGCCGCGCGGCGGGGTCCACTCGAAGAGGTAGCGATAGACGGACGCGCCGCCCTTCGCCTGCGCGTCCGCGAGCGCCCGCGCCGGGTCGGCGAACACACGACGGGTGACCGTCCGGGTGAGACCAGCGAAGGCGGCATTGCCGACGACCGGCAATCCTCGCAGGCGCATGACCGTCGAGCTCGAGTCGAAGAAGGCACGCATCTCGTCGCGCGTGCTCCCGATGAGCAGGTCGATCTCCGGGGACAGGACGGCCTTCGCGATGTCCGTCTGTCCGGGCTCGGGGAGCGGCGCGACGCCCGCGATGGGGCCGAAGAGCGGCGCCAAGTTGAGCCCGCCCCGTCCCGCGACCTTCACCGTGGTGGCCTCTTGCGCCGCCAGGAGCTCTGCCGTCGACGCCGTCAGCGGATCGGTGCTGCCGAGAGCGGCGCGGATCGCGCGACCCGCGCGCTCGGCGGCGGCGACGCTCATGAATCCGAGGCCGAGGTGCGCGCTCTGCAGGATGGCGCGACGGAGGAGCCCACGGGACGCGCGCGTCGACATGAACGCCGCGACCGAGTGGCCCCCCGCCGACTCGCCGAACGCCGTCACCTGCGCGGGATCGCCGCCGAAGGCGCCGATGTTCTTTGCGACCCATCGCAAGGCCGCCATCTGATCGAGGACGCCCAGATTTCCCGGTGAAATGCCGTCGAGACGGAGATAGCCGAAGACGCCGAGACGGTAGTTCACGTTCACCACCACGACGTCGCCCTCGGTGACCAGCGCGCCCGGGCGATACCAGTCGTGGGAGCCGGCACCGACGACGTAGGCGCCCCCGTGGAACCACACCATGACCGGCCGCGGTCGCTCCGAATCGACCACCTGAGTGGCCACACTGAGGGTGAGGCAAGCCTCGTCTTCTGGCACGACGGGTGGCGCGCCCATGATCTTCGCGAGCCGCGACGGGGGCTGCGGGCATATCGGCCCGTCGGTGCTTCCGTCGCGTACTCCGGCCCAGCGCGGCGCCGGCACGGGGACCCCGAACCGCGGCGCCTCGGCGTAAGGAATGCCGCGGTAGTGGACGACGTCACCGATGCGGACGCCCGCGACTTGCCCGCCCGCGACCGTGACGACGTGGTTCACCTGCGCGAGAGTGGCGCCACGCCGCCTTCATCGCAAGTGAAACACCGAGAGCCGGTTTGCGGTCTTCTCGGTAACCAGGAGATCTCTGTCCGCAAAGCCGAGACGGCCCTTCGCCGGGAGCACCGATGAGGGGCCGCTGAAGCCGAAGCTCGCCGTGTCGAGCAGATCGACGCCGTTCGGCGTCAGCCCTTCCACGCTGCCGAAGAGGTAGTTGGCGACCACGATGCCCGAGTCATCGACGTGAAGATCGTCGAAGAAGGTGAGCTGAGACGCCAGCGTCGTGACGGCTCCTGCCGTGCCGTTCGCGAGCAGGGGGATACGCTTCACCGCGACGAAGTCCGTGAAGTAGACGTTGCCGCCGAAGACCTCGAGGCCGTTCGGGAACAGGTTACCGGTCGAGAATGCTTCCCGCGACGTGACGGCGAAGGGATTCACCGGGTCGATGGCGAGGCGCCAGATCGTGCCGTGGGTCGAGTCTGCGACGTAGACGCGCCCCGCATCGTCCGCAGCCGCGCCGTTCGCGAGCGAGACGCCGGGCAAGTCGTAGATCTTCTGGAAGGTCGGTGCGTCGTCGAGCCGGGCTGCGAAGACGGACGAGTTCGTCCCGTCGTAGCAGTTCACGTAGAGCACGCCGCGGGTCTCGGCGATGCCGGCGAACTTGCAGCCACTCGACGCTGCGCGAACGGTCGCGTGGAGCGCACCCGTCGCGTCCCGGGTGACCTCGTACACGCCGTCGTCTCCGGTCAAGAAGAGCCGGCCCGTCGTGCTGAACATCGAATTTTCGATCGACGCGATCGAGTCGATCACGGTCTCACGACTCCCGCCGACGAGGAGCGCGCTATCAGTCGACGCCGTCGCGCCGGCCTTCGCATCATCGGCCTCGGCGCTCGACGAGCAGCCGGCTCCCAGTGGGACCAGCGAGACGATACCTGCCGCGACCATGATTTCGAACCGAAGACGTAGCTTCGCCATGAGTGACCTCCGGCGTCGCGGGTCGAGTGAGCCCGGACGACGCTCGGAAGCTATCGGAGCCCGTGTGACGGCGTGCGACCCGGGCGGCCAGATTTCCGTGCTCGCGCGGCCACGTCGCTGTCCGGCTTCGTCTCGCTGCGCCGGTATTCGTTCGGCGCAGCGCCCGTCCATCGGCGGAAGGCGCGCGCGAACGCGGTACCGTCCGCGAAGCCACAGAGCTCGGCGATCGCCGTCACGCTGTGCTTCCCCTCGTCGGCGAGCGAGACGGCCCGCTCCGCGCGCACCGCGTCGACGAGCGCGCGGTATGTCTCCCCGGAGTCCTGCAATCGACGACGGAGGGTCCGCTCGCTCATGCCCAGGTCGCGCGCCACGGAGGGTGCGTCGAACGCGCCGTCGGTGAGCCGTCGCGCCACGCTCGCGCGGACCTGTGCCGCGAGGGTGAGCGCCTCGGGTAGCTGAGAGAGCACTTCCTCGGCGCGCTTCGTGAGGATCGCTTGAAGACGGGGGTTACGGTCGTCGAAGCGCGCCTCGAGCTCCGCGCGCGAGAAGACGAGCACGCTCTCTTCGGCGTCGAACGAGACGTCGGCGCAGAGCGCGCGCCGGTACGGCTCGCGGCGCTTCGGCTCCGGGCGAGCGAGACGCGCTTCGAGGAGCATCGCTTTGCCGGAGGTCACCGCGCGCGCGGCTCGCGCGACCACGACGACGGCATAGTCGACGGCCTCGGGCAGCAGCGTTCGCCCGCCGGTGAGCCCGAACGCGAGCTCGGCGGTGTGCGCCGACAGCGTGACCGTGCACGACGCAGAATCACCGATGAGCCGCGCAAAGCGCGGAAACGCCTCGAGCGCCTCGAGCGCGCTCTCCGAGTGACGCGCGACGTAGCCGAGCAGATCCGCGTCCTCGACGCGGAAGCGCTCCCCGGCGCGAAGGCCCGCCTCGGGATCGCCGAGCGCCGTGAAGATGCGCTTCGCGAGAGCACGCGACCGCAGCGTCGGAAGCCGTGTCTCGGGGTCGACCAGCGTCGCTTCCGTCAACCCTTCTTCCCGCAGGATCGCGCCGACGTCGGTCCCCGTCTCCGCACATAGCTCGAGCAGCGGACGGAAGATCGAACCGATCGTCATCGTGCCGTCGCGGCTTCAGAGAGGCGGAAACCCGAGCGTCGCCGCCGTCGCGTCGAGGGCCGAGAGCACGTACCCGGTCGCGAGCAATTCACGGAGAGCCGTCACCGGATTCAGGCGGCCACCGAGTGACGCTGCCTGGAAGACGTACTCGACGAAGGCAGAGTGCCCCAGACAACCAGCAAGTCGAGGGGCATCGGGGAAGCGCGCCCGCGCCCGGTCGAGAACGTCTCGCTCGAGACGCTGTGCGCGCTCGAGGACCACGGAGGCCACGCCGCGCGACGACAGTTCCTCGAACGCCGCACGGAACGGGCCAGCAAGGAGCTCGGAGACGCAATCGCCGTCGCCCTCGTAGGGGCGCCAGCGGATCCGCGCGCCCATCGTGACGCCCCAGGGTGCGAGGGCCGCGCGGAACGACTCCACCGCGCGCTCTGCACGGGCGACCGCGTCACCGTCTGCGGCGAGCGCGATCGCGGCGTCGAGCTTGGCGGCAGGGTCGCTGTCGCGCCAGAGCTTGCGATCGACGAAGGAAGGCGGCGCGATGCGCGCCCAGAGCTCCATCAAACCGCCGTCGGGGTCCGTCCGTGAGAGCCGTCGCCACTCGCGCTCGAGGTCCGTCATGCGCGACAGGACGATGCCGTCCTTCGCCGCGAACACCGTCGCGCGGAGGCTCTCGATGCTCGCTTCACACGCGACGCGGAGCCGCGTGCGTCCCTCCCCGGCCAGCCGCTGCTCGGCGGCGTGCCGCGCGCGCTCGACGAGACACGTCGCGAGCTCCGGACGTGCCGGCCGAAGAACCGAATCGACGAGACTGAGCCAGGTGTCGCGCACGGCGAGACTTTAACATGCGACTGCCCTATGGGCCGAGAGCCCGTTCCCGCTCCTCGATTTCCGCGAGCTCCCGGTCCTCGAAGACGCGCGAGCGGATCAGAAAGCAGACCCCCTCGGGCGCCTCCAGGGAAAATCCGCTGCCGCGGCCAGGCACGACGTCGAGCGTCAGGTGGGTGTGCTTCCAGAACTCGAACTGGTCGGCGCCCATGTAGAAGGGGCAGCCGTCCACCGTGCCGAGCAGCACGTCGCGCTCGCTCACACGAAATTCGCCCGCGGGAAAACACATTGGCGCGCTCCCGTCGCAGCACCCGCCGGACTGATGGAACATGAGCGGTCCGTGGTCGGCGACGAGCGATCGGATCAATGCGACCGCCTCGGTGGTCATATCAACGCGCTGGACGGGAGCGCCCATCTCTAGAAGAACCCCGTGGGCTTCGGGTCGTAGCTCACGAGCAGGTTCTTCGTCTGCTGGTAGTGATTCAGCATCATGAGATGGTTCTCGCGGCCGATGCCGGAGTGCTTGTAGCCGCCGAACGCCGCGTGCGCCGGGTAGAGGTGCAGCGCGGCGTGCGGTCGCCTCGAGGCAAGCGACGGCACGAAGCTCCGCTACTTCACCGCCGGCTACGGCGACGAGACGGTGCTCGTCATTCCGGGCATCGAGGACGCGGTACTGAGCTTCGAGCACGTGCCGTGGTTCTGGGCCTGGCATTACCGCCCGCTCGCGGAGCGGGGGCGTCGCGTCGTGGTGCTCGGGCGTCCGCGCGGTCTCGGCGCTGGAATCTCCACCGAGGGTCTCGCGCGGACGTACGCAGACGTCATCGACCGACACCTCGGACCGGTGAACGTCGTCGGGATCAGCATGGGCGGGCTCATCGCTCAGCACCTCGCGGCGTCGCGACCGGAGCTCGTGCGGCGTCTCGCGCTGGCGGTCACCGCCACCGGCGTCGGCGCGGGCGGCATCAGCGAGGGCGAACGACTCGCGGCGCTCGCCGGAGAAGGCAGATGGCGCGCCTTCATGACGGAGTCGAACCGCATCTGCTTCACCGGTTTCCTGAGAGCCTTCGTCGTGCTGCTGTTGCTCCTGCTCCTGCCCTTCGAGTGGCTCTTGCGCGTCCTTCTGGTGGGTGGCACCCACGCCAGCGATTTCCGGATCTCGGCCGAGGCTTGCCGGCTCCACGACGGCACGGCGCTCCTCGAGTCCATCACCGTCCCGACGCTCGTGTGGGGCGCGAACGACGATTGCCTCTTCCCGCGCGAATCGCTGGAACGGATGGCCAGCGCCCTCCCGCGCGGCGAGCTCGCGATGACGGCCGGTGCGCACGCGGCGTTCCTTCAGGAGCGCTCGACGTTCCACGCGGCGCTGGACGCCTTCTTCGCCGCGGGCGACGTGCCGCGCGGCCGCGAGACCGACGTCGAGGTGGCGATCGTCGGCTCCGGCTTCTCCGGGCTCGGCATGGCGATCCGCCTGAAGCAGGAGGGCCGCGGCTCGTTCATGATCTTCGAGAAGGGCTCGTCGATCGGCGGCACGTGGCGCGACAACGACTACCCGGGCTGCGCCTGTGACGTGCCGTCACATCTCTACTCGTTCTCCTTCGAGCAGAACCCGTCTTGGACTCGACGGTTCGCGCCCCAGAGCGAGCTCCGGCAATACCTCGACGGTTGCGTGGAGAAGTACGGCCTCCGGCGGCACATCAAGCTCGACGCCGAGGTGACGCGCGTCGAGTTCGACGACCGAGCCGCGCGCTGGACGGTGAGCCTCGCCGACGGCAACAGGACGACCGCGCGCCACGTCGTGTTCGGCATCGGCGCCCTCAGTCGCCCCGCGTACCCGAAGCTCGACGGCATCGAACGCTTCGCGGGGCGCGCCTTTCACTCCGCGAGCTGGGACCACTCGTACGACCTCGACGGCAAGCGCGTGGCCGTGGTCGGCACCGGCGCGAGCGCCATCCAGATCGTGCCTGGCGTAGCGCGTCGCGCGTCGAAGCTCAGCGTCTTCCAGCGCACACCGCCCTGGGTGCTCCCGAAGCCCGACCGCGCCATCTCGGGGCTGGAGCGGCGACTCTTCCGCGCGTCTTCGGCTCTACAGAACCTCTACCGCTTCTACATCTACATTAGCCACGAGCTCCGCGCCTCGGCTTCGCCATTCATCCGGCGATCATGTACATCCCCCGTCTCATCGGGAAGCTCCAGATCCGCCGTCAGATCAGGGACCCCGAGCTTCGCCGTCGCGTCACGCCGGATTACATGCCGGGCTGCAAGCCGGGGTTCACCTTCGCGTTCCGTGCACGCGCCCGGGCGTTCAACGAGTCGTTGCTCGAGTTCGATCCGCCGCCTGTTCCCTCGCCGGCGCGGGACGACGCACGCGCCGCGCTCGCGCCGGAGCCGGCCGTCTCGCCACGTTTTACGTGACATATATTCACGTCACATAAAACGATGGCATCCGGGTCCGTCCGGGCCTACCGTGCCAGCGCGAATGGCGAACATCCCCTATCCCGCGACCGCCAGTGACCACGAGCTCAACCTGATGCGCATGCTGTCACACAGCCCGCCGGCGCTCGAAGGGTTCCGGGGCCTCGGCGCGGCCATCCTCGGACGCCTCGCGCTGAGCCCTCGCCTGCGTGAGGTCGCGATCCTGCGTACGGGCATGCTCGGCGCGCAAGACGTCCTCGACGCGCCCAGCCGCGCGATCGTGAAACTCGCCGACGAGCTTCACGCCGGAGCGCGGGGGAAGCAAGGAGACCCTGGACGAGCTCGGTCGTCACGTGACCGAGCGAGAGATCGTCGAGGTCGTCACGACGCTCGGCTTCTACGGCATGGTCCGTCGCCTCCTCGAGACCCTCGCGATCGACCTGGAAGAAGCGACGTGAACGCGATGTCGTCGCTGCACGGCCGCGTCGTGGCGTCGTTACTCCTTCTCGGGGGCGAGCCCGTGACCTGACCGGATCCCGCCTTCGGTATTGACCGGCGGGCTCCGCTTCGGCGAGCTTCGACGGATGGCCGAGGGCACGCTGTCGGCGCGGATGGTCCTTCGCGTCGTCGAATTCTGCAGGGCGCGCGGAATCGACGTCGACGCTCTGTGCGCGCAAGCGGGAGTCACCGTGGCCGCGCTGGCGGAGCCCGACGCGCGCGTCCCCTACGCGACCGCGATGCGCGTCGGTGAGCTCGCGCTCGTCGCGACCGGGGACGACGATTTCGGCCTTCACCTCGCGATGGACGTGCGCGACGTCGGCAATTTCGACACCGCCACGTTGCTGCTCATGGCGAGCCCCACGGTGCGCGTCGCGCTGGAGCGCATGGTCGCCAACCAGCGCTACTGGGGCGACGGAGACCGCGCGGCACTCGTGCCGGAGCGAGCCGGCGTCGCGATCCGGTGGATCCTTCCGGGCGCGACGGGCACGTACGCGCGGCACGGCGACGAGTGCGCCCTCGCCGAGGTGACGGTCGGGGTTCAGGTCATGACCGGCAAGCCCGTTCGCCCGCGGGTCGTGCGCTTCCGTCACGCGAAGCCGCGCTCGCTCGAGGCGCACGTGGCCATCTTCGGGTGTCCGCTCGAGTTCGACGCGATGAACACCGAGGCCGTCTTCGACGACGCCGTCCTCGACACGCCGATGCAGCACGCGAACGACGTGTTCTGCGCGATCTTCGAGCAGCAGGTGGAGCGCGCGCTCGGACGCCTGCCCGCCGCGACGCGGACGTCCGCGTCGGTGCGAGCGGCGGTCCGCGGCGCCCTCGCCGGCGGCGGCTGTACCCTCGACGGCACGGCGCGCGCACTCGGCGTGAGCACGCGCACGATGCAGCGCCGCTTGCAGACCGAGGGCACGTCGTTCGCGGAACTGGTGGACGCGCTGCGTCGCGAGATGGCCGTCGCGTATCTCGACCGTGGCTTGCCGATCCCCGAGGTGGCGTCGCTGCTCGGTTACGCGGACACGACGGCGTTCCACCATGCGTTCCGTCGCTGGACCGGGTCGAGCCCGTTACGGCGCGCGGCCGCCGAGGACTGATACCGCGCGCCGAAGTGCTGGGACCGGGCGCCAGGACGAAACTCCGGGGAGCGTCCGCGGTCGAACGTCCTCATGCGAAACCTCGAACGATCTTCGACCGACGACCTGATCCCGTTCTTCGCGCTCGCGTGCGGCATCACCTGGATGCTCGCGGCGCCCCTCGCCGCGGCATGGATGCACCACGACACGCCGTCGTCCCTTTCCGTCTCTCTCGCGGGCCTCAGCGCCTTCGGACCGCTCTTCGCCGCGCTCGTGGTCGCAAGTCGACAGCGACGTCTCGGCGAGGTGTTCAGCCGCTGGCGAACCGGCCCCGCCTGGGTCGTGCTCGCGCTCTTCGCGCCGATGGCGGTGCACCTCGTCGCGGTCGCGCTCGCCCTCGCGCTCGGAGAAAGGCAGGTCACGTGGTTACACCCGCCCGCGACCGCGGAGCACGTCGCGGCGCTCGTCGTCTTTCCACTCGGCGAGGAGTTCGGCTGGCGCGGCTACGCCTATCCGCGGCTTGTCGACCGTCTCGGGGTCGTGAAGGGCGCGCTCGTCCTCGGCGTGGTGTGGGGCCTCTGGCACCTCGTCTACTCGGTCACGCCAGTGGCCGGGGCCTTCGACGTGCGCCTCTTCGCGATGGGCATGGTGGAGCTCCCTCTCTACTCGATCCTCATCGCGTGGGTCTTCGAGCGAGCGAACCGCAGCATGGCCGTCGCGATCGCTTTTCACGCCGGCGCTCACCTCGATCACATCGAGCTCGCGCCGCTCGAGCAGACCTGGCTTCACGTCATGCATCTCATCGTCCTGGCCGTCCTCGCCGCGGTCGCGGCCGGCTCACTGGGCAAGACGGCGCGCGTCGCAGCCATCGCCTGACGGTGCAAAGCCGGACCGCGTCAGGTGTCGAAGCGATACGTCGTTTGCCGGGCGGCGTTCCGCTCGGCAAACGACATGCAGAACGCCTTCAGATGCCGGTAAGGAACCGTCGACACGACGTTCCGGAACTCGATGTGCCCGAGCAAGCAGAAGAGCGCGATCTCGAGGAAGCTCGCGTCGCGCTCGGCGGGGAGCCCTTGCAGCGCCTCGTCGAGGTGGGTGTCGAGCCAGGAGAGCATGTTCGTCATGGCCTGCCTGAGCTTCACCGGATGCCGATCGACGGGGTCCCCACCGGACAGACCGTCCACCACGAGCGTCACCTCGACGGCCATCGCCTGACTCACGAGCTCCTGCGCGTTGCTGGTCATGCGGGCGGTGTACGTCTCCGGCCACGCGACCTTCGCCGCGTTCGTCGTGCGCCGCTGAAGCTCGCGACAGATGGAGAGCGCGCCGAACCAGGCGCCATCCGGCGTCTCCAGCACCGGCACGCGCATCGCAGGGTTCCCCCCATAATCCGAAACGTCAGTGGAGAGCAGGTCCTTCAACGGCTTGAAAGAGCACTCGACCCCCAGCTCGATGGCGAGCATCCGAGTCACCCGCGTGAAGTGAGAGCTCGATCGTCCGACGATGGTGAGGGTCATGGTTTACCACCGGCAACTCTACGCGATCCGGGCGACCCGAGTGCCACAATTGCCACTCCCCCCAGCCTACCGGGACGTTACGCTCGGACACGGGAGACGAATGGGCAAGTGAGTATTCAAGTTCTCATCGACGGAGTCGTGTGCCAGGTCACGGTGCTCGTGGCTCAGCTCGCCACGGCGGGTGGCGTTCGCGCGCCGCTCGCGCGGGTAGCAAACCAGGTCTTTCTCGGAAGCGGTGCTGCAGTACCTGAGCGACGGACGACTCGTCAGCCGGGCACAGGTACTCCAGCGCTTCCATCGCGACGATGCGGAGCTGGTGCGCGGCGTGCTGCATGACCTCACCGAGGGCGGGCTGGTGCTCCGGCTGGGAAGCGGGGCGCGCACCGCGTACCGCGCCGCGACGGGCGAAGAGCTCGCGTCCCTCGATCGCGAAGGAGCGAGCGACCGCCTCGACGAGCTCGTGTGGGCGCTCGTCTTCAGGGAGGGACCGCTCGATCGAGCAGCGCTCGGCGGCCTGGTGCGCGTCGACGGAGGGCCTCGTGGGCGGAAGCACCTATGCGTTCGACGTCTGGCCGGGGCACCCGCACGAAGCGGACGTTCTCGGGCTTCTCCGGGGGCTGCGTGCTCAGGTGGGCGCGCTACTCCAGCAGGTGCGGGCGTACAACACGTCCCATGCGCGCCCGCGCAGCTACACGGAGGTGACGTTCTACGGGGGTCAGTGGCTATTGGAACGAGAGGATGCGGAGGAGCTCGAATATGAGATCGAACAGGCTACTTAATCTGACGGCGGTCGTCTGCGCAGCTGTCGTGGGGCCTCGAGTGCATCTGCGGCGTGTGTACCAGAGCGTGTGACGATGACGACGCTTGCGCCTCGCTCGCGGAGGGCACGACCTGCGTCGAGCGAAGCGGGTGCTCGGCGCCACGCGTCTGCGGAGACGGCACCACTGCGAACTCTGGCGCCGGCTCCGCCGAGCAAGCAACGAGCACTGGCGATGCCGCTACGGACAACGCGCTGGTTCCCAGCGCGGGCGTGGTGTTCACGGTCACGCCGGCCGCGGGCGAGACGTGCACGACGACGAATCCTGTGCTGGCGATCCCCTCCGATCACGTCGCCTCCGTCCTCCAGGAGCTGAGCTGCAATCAGGCTACGGGTTGCCAGCCCGACGAATACCTCGTCTCGAATCGCTCTGCCGGCATGCTCGTCTCGTGATTGCTCGAACTTCAGGGACACCACGAACCTCGGCGACACGGGATGCGTCATGTCGGGCAGGTTCCTGTTCGAGAACTGCACGGACCGAATGTCGACCAGGTCGGTCGTGATGCGGCGTGGATTTTGCTGCCTGCCGTTCGATGATCGGACGACTTCTCGGTAGTACCGACCTCAAGCAGCTCGCGTCGTTCGTCACACCGGCATTTTTCGAGGTGATGCCGGCGAAACCGCTCTTTGCACAGGCAAAGCGACTCCGCGCGGCCAGCAAGGACGCCGGGGCGATGCGCCACGCAGTGGCGCGACGGCAACCCCTGCTCGAGCAAGCGTCACTTCCCATCGTGCTCGGCTCGCGGGAACAGGCTCCCGCCGCGGGCGTCCCGAGCATGCCGGCCGAGCAGCGTGCGGAGGCCATCGTGACGCTCTATTTCCACGAGCTCCTGACCGACGGCCCCGTCTTGCTCGACCTCCGCAGCGAGGCGTTCACGGCCGGTGCGGATCGTCTCTTCTGGCATCCATCGAGCTGGCTCGCTGCGTTCTCACCGGAATTCGTCGGGGCTCTGCGGCGGATCTATCGCGGGTTCTACACGGCAAACGACGCGGAGTTCCGTGCCGGCCTCGACGAGCTGAACCTTCTCCCGGCCGAGGATCTCTTCCGGACACAGTTCGGCAGCGACGTGCACGCGGTCACGTTCCGTACGCAGCACTTCGTGTCCACGTTTCACGACGTGTTCGTCCGCTGCAAGGAGAAGGGAATTCGACTCCATCCGGACTTTCTTCCGCTCGGCATCGAGCTCGCGGCGCTCTACGAGCACGTCGAGAGCCTCGGCGTCAGCGTCGACGTCGCGAAATGTTTCGAACGCGCATCGAAAGTGAAGGCCGCTGCATGACGGACACGTCGACTCATCCCACCGAACCGTCGCGGCCGGTGCACACCGTGCTCGTCGCGGGCGCCACTGGCTTCGTCGGCAAGCGGCTTCTCCACGAGCTCGCGCGCGCCGGCTTCGCCGTGGTCGGCACCAGCCGGCACCCGGAAGAAGCGCGCGGCGCGTTTCCCGCCGTCGAGTTCCGCCGCATGGACGTCACCGACGCTGCGTCCACGGTCGAGGCAATGAAGGGCTGCGACGCTGCGGTCTACCTAGTGCACAGCATGGCCGACGGTAAGGACTACGCAGACGTCGAGGCGACGTCGGCGACGGCATTCCGGGACGCTGCGACGCAGGCGCATCTGTCGCGCGTCGTGTACCTCGGTGGGATCCGTCCTCGCGGTAGCGTCTCACGGCATCTGAAAAGCCGTCTGCACACCGGCGAGATCCTGCGCTCCGGCACGGTGCCGACCATCGAGCTCCAGGCGACGATGATCATCGGCGGCGGCGGCGAGAGCTGGCGCATGGTGCGCGATCTGGCCGCCCGGCTTCCGTTCATGTTGCTCCCAAGGTGGCTGGACAGTGAGAGCCAGCCCGTCGCGGTCGACGACGTCGTGCACGCCATCGCGCACTGTCTCGGCCCCGAGATGTCGCAGATGACGAGCCATGTCTACACGTTGCCCGGCCCGGAGACGCTGGCGGCGCGGGAAATCTTGCGAAGAACGGCGCGCCTCCTCGGGTCGGATCCGAGGATGCTCCGGGTTCCGTTCGTCACGCCACGTCTCTCGAGCTACTGGATTCGCCTCGTGACGCGCGCCGATCGCCACGTCGCGGTCGAGCTCGTGGAGGGCCTGCGGAGCGACATCGTCTCGACCGACGACGGCTTCTGGCGGCTCGTGCCCGACTATCGGCGAAGCTCGTTCGACGAAGCGGCGCGCCGCGCGCTCGGCGAAGAAGAGCGCGGGCTCTCATTCGGTGCACGCATGACGGAGCGGTTCCTGCGGTCGTTCCCCGGCTCTCGCAAGACGGGACGTCCCGCGCCGAGCGGCTCGTGACGCCCGTACTCGAGGAGCACTCTCCCTCGCCAGCGGCGGTCGCCAGTCCGACGACCTCCCGCGGGCTCCTGCTCCTCTGCGCCGGGCTCGTCATCACCTGGACGCTTCTCATTCGCCGCTTCGGTGGCGGCGACGTCTATCCGGTGCTCGGTTCGTTCGCCCTCGGTGTCGTCGTGGCCATCGCGGCGCTCCGCGGTCCGGCACTCGCGCACGCGCTCCGGCCCACGACGCGAGCCGTGCTCTCCGGCCTGCTGATCGGCGTCGGGATGACCGTCGCGACGTATCCCGTCTTCGACATGGCGACGCGACTCGTCCCCGGGTTGCGCGCGAACGTCACGGAGCTCTATCGCGCCGCGGCCACCCGCACGGTGTGGCAATCGATGCCGTGGGTGCTCGTCATCATCCTCGCCGAGGAGTTTCTCTTTCGCAGCGCCCTCCTCGATGCGCTGGAACGACGAATGCGTCCCGCGGTGGGCATGCTCCTGTCGATCGCGGCCTACACGGTCGCGCAAGCTGGCACGGGTTCCGGCATCGTCGCGCTCATGGCGCTCGTCTGCGGCGCGGTATGGACGCTCCAGCGCCACTACACGAAGTCGCTGCTATCGCCTCTGATCTCACACCTCATCTGGACGCCCGTCGTGATCTTGCTGAAACCCGTGCTCTAGCCGTCGTTCAGCTCGGATGCGCGCCTGCGCCGTTCGTCATCAGCGACAGGGACTCGCGCACGAACGCGTCCAGGTCGTCGGGCTTGCGGCTGGTGACGAGATTCCGATCGACGGAGACTTCACGGTCGACGACATTTGCACCGGCGAGGCGCAGATCGACCTGGATGGTCTTCCAGGCCGTCATCGTCCGACCACGAACCATGTCGGCCGTGATGAGGAGCTGGGGGCCGTGGCAAATTGCGAGGATGGGCTTGTCGGCGAAGGCTTTCGTGAACGCTACGAAGCGGTCGTCCGCCCGGAGCTGATCGGGCGAATGGCCGCCGGGAATGAAGAGCGCGCCCAAGGACTCCGGCTTCGCGTCGTCGATCGACGTGTCCGCGTCGATCGATTGCTTGCCCTGCTTGCCGGTGAGGCGTTCTCCCTTTTTTGCCCCGATCACCACTACATCGTGCCCCGCTGCCTTGAACTTGTCGTACGGCACGCGGAACTCCGAATCCTCGAATCCCTGACTGAGTACACATGCGATTCGCATTGGGTTTCTCCTTTGCGCGTCACGTTGCAAACCGCGTGCTCAGCGGCGCGCGTTCGACGAACCGACCGGCTGAGCGGGCGCGCTGCGCGCGTCACTGCGTGAGAACGCGTCGCATTGCGACGCGCTGCTCCGGAGCCGGCAGCCAGCGCCGTTCGTCGTCGAGGTGGTGGCGGACACCCAGGCTGCACTCGTCGTAGGGCACCCCGCCGAACCCTTCCTTCTCGTAGAAGAAACGATTGAAGGCGAGATGGCCGTAGGTGGTGAGCCAGAGCGACGGCTCGTGCTGGGCTCGGGCCCACGCGAGCGCGTGCCGCAACAGGAAGCGGCCGGCGCCGCGTTGCATCGCACTGTCGCCTGACGGAAAGCTGGTCGAGAAACGCGAACCCATCGAAGACGTCGAGTGCGGCGATACCGACTCGTTCGCCGTGTTCGTTCTTCGCGAAGAAGAGACGACCGAGCGCGATGCTCCGCGCCCAGCGCGCCTGCTCGTCGAGCACGAAGGGACAATCCTGCGCCAATGTGATGGTCACGCCGGCCTCGGCAAAGAGCTGGGTCGAGTCTTCGTCGATGGCGATGACCAGCGGAAGATCCTCGGGCGCAGCAACCTCGATGGAATAAGACATGGCGAGTGAATATGTCGCCCCCAGATCCGCGGTTACAGCGCGAAACCCGCGCGGCGAGTCTCGCCGGCTCATTGCACGGGCGCCGCCGTTCGAGGATAGTCGGCCGGTCACGGCGTGCGCGTCGGTTGCGCGCGACGGCGTGAGGTCTGGGCACTGACGGGAGACTTTTTCACATGATGCTGCGACGATGGCTCGGTTCCTTGCTCGTGCTCTCGACGGGGATGACGTGCGGAGCGTGCGGGAGTGACGGTTCCTCGGGCGGAGGCGGCGCTGCGGGTGCCGACGTGACGGTTCCCGGCGTCGGTACGATCAACGGCGCCAAGACGTCGACGATGCGCAGCTACAAGGGAATCCCCTACGCGGCTCCCCCGGTCGGCCCGCTTCGCTGGAAGCCACCGCAGAAGGCCGCGCCGCTCGCCGCCCCTCTCGACGCGACGAAGTTCGGGAGCGGGTGCGCGCAGCCCAAGGGGTTCTTCGGTACCGATTCGGCGAGCGAGGACTGCCTGTTCCTCAACGTGTACGCGCCGGCGGGGCCCGGCCCCTACCCTGTCATGTTCTGGATCCACGGCGGCGCGTTCCTCGCCGGCGAGTCGACGGAATACGATCCGACGAAGCTCGTGGCAGAGGGTGTGATCGTCGTGACTATCAACTACCGCCTCGGGATGCTCGGCTTCCTCGCGCACCCGGCGATCGACAACGGTGCGGGCATGGCCTCGACCAACTTCGGCCTGCTCGACCAGCAGCTCGCTCTTCACTGGGTCCAGGACAACATCGGAAGCTTCGGTGGCGACAAGAACAACGTCACAATCTTCGGTGAATCGGCAGGTGGCTTCAGCGTGCACTCACAGCTCGTGATGCCCGGCGCGCACGGCCTCTTCCAGAAAGCGATCGTCGAGAGCGGCGCCTACGGAAACACACTGCAGCCGACGCTCGACACCGCGCAGATGCAGGGCGCATCGTTCGCTACTGCCGCCCACTGCCCGACTCCCTGTACGGCCGATTTCCTGCGCGGAGTGAGCACCGCCGACGTCCTCGCCGCCCAGGGCTCCCTGAACCTGCAGACCGTACTCCCCGCAGTCGACGGCACGGTGATTCCGATGGGCGGCGTCGGCGGGGCGCTCACCATGGGCACCTACGAGAAGGTGCCGATGATCGAGGGCTCGAACCACGACGAATGGGCGCTCTTCGTCGCGCTCTACATGCTCCAGACGAACGCCATGATGGCCACCCAGGCCGACTACGAAGCCGCGGCCGCCGCGACGTTCGGCGTCTCGACCGCCATCGCCGACTCGCTCATCGGGCAATACCCGCTGTCGAGTTATATGGGGGATCCCGCAGCGGCGCTGACGGCGGCGGGCACCGATTTCGTCTTCTCCTGCCCGAGCCGTGTGGCAGCGACGAGCCTCTCGGCGAACGCACCGACGTACGCGTACGAGTTCAGCGACGAGAACGCGCCCGAGCTCTTCTTGCCGGTGCCCACCGTCGATCCGTCGTTCAAGTTCGGCGCCGCGCACGCGAGCGAGATCCAGTTCCTGTGGAGCACCGCGCCCACAATGGCCGGCGCCGTCGGCTCCTACGGCGGCCCCCTCTCCGCCGACGAGCAAGCGCTCTCGGCCACCATGGTGAAGTACTGGGCCCAGTTCGCCAAAGCAGGCGACCCCAACATCGCCGGAGCCCCCACGTGGCCCGCCTACACCGCCGCCACCGACACGATGCTCACCTTCGCCACCCCCGCCACCAGCGTAGCCGCCACCACGGCGTTCAAGACCGCTCACAAGTGCCAGTAACCGCGTAGCGGCAAGCGCCGAGGTGAAGACCGAGCGCTCTGCCATGGCGACGCCCTCCAGGTGAGTGCTCCCATCGCGGCGCAAAGCACCGGCGGTTCGTCCTAAGCGTCGCTTCCGTTCGCCCTCGTAGGCTTGTCGGAGCATTGGGAACGCCGAAGCAAGCTCTGCCCAGTCAAGCCTAGCGCGGATCCGGCAACTCCATCGCCAGGCATCGCGCGCCGACGGTGCAGGTCGCGGATGACATGCTCGCGGCGCGGAGACGCGGCGGCTCGTCGCGAGCGTCGTGACCGCTCCGTCTCGGTGGGATTTTTGAAACTGCGGTGCCGCGCGCCCGCTCTCGCCGTTGAAGCCCACGGCGGCGCGGAGAGCGGTCGGCTCGCCGCGATGGACGTCTTCGTGAACGGCGGAGTTGAAGATGGGCGGTCCTCGTCAGCGGGTTCTGCGCAATCAAGTGACATCGCTCGGGCGACGTGAAAATCATTCGAGCTGGGGCTTCCGTATTCGCGCGCGTGCGCTACACTCTGGGGGTGACGCGGGGGAAGGTCGGGCGAACGCGGCCGTTACGTTCAGTGCAACTCGGGCTGCCCTTCCGTACGCACGGCGGTCGTCGCGCAGGCGCGGGGCGAAAGCCGAGGAACGGGCGAAAAGCGGGCGTGTCGCACAGGCCGCGCCCGGCGCTGAAGGCGCGACATCCTGTGCACGTCACGATGAAGCTGGTCACGGGGTTGCCGAATATCTGACATCGGTCGCTGTCGACGTTGATGTTCGCGGCGTTTCGCGCGGCGAAGGAGCGGTTCGGGACTCGGCTCGTGCAGATCTCCTTGCAGTCGAACCACGTGCATCTCATCGTCGAAACCGAGAGCAAAGACGCACTGTCGCGCGCGACGCAGGGGCTCGGCGGTCGCGTCGCTCACCGGCTGAACAAGCGCTGGCGGCGGCACGGCCCGGTGCTCGCCGATCGATACCACTTGCGGGCGCTCAAGACTCCGCTCGAGGTGGTACGACGTGGAGGGCTCCCCCCCAATGCGTACGAGTACGTGCTTCACGCCGCGGAAGACGCGCTAAGAATCTAGAGCGGCGATCCAGGTGAGTGCTCCCATCGCGGCGCGAAGCACCGGCGGTTCGTCGTGAGCGTCGCGGAACAGGCAGCGGCTGCAGGGCGCGTTCGAGAGTCGCGTCGGCGAATTTTGACCGCGCAAATTGAACATAAGACGTGCGGCGCAGTTGGCGGCGCGAGCGTCCAGCGACTGTATCGCCACGCCTGCCGACGGGCACATCACAGTTTCGGCGCTCACTTGATTGAGCAGACTCCTCGGCAGGAGGCGCGCAACGGATCGAATTGAAGCCATTCGCGACACTCGCGCGAGCTCGGGAAGGCTCACCCGCCGTCGGCCAAGAAGAAGTTCGTGGGCGGGTGCCCGCTCATCGATCAGAGGGGGCGATACGTATCCGAAGGGCTCGCCCCTCAATCCGGACGACCCGAGAAGTAGGCGCGCTGGGTTTCGAAGAGTTCCGTGAGTACCGAGACGGCTGCTCGGACGCGGGCGGTGTCGCGCGCTGACTCGTGGTAGACGAGGTAGCCGGGCGCGGTTGCGATGGGGCCGTCGAAGAGTCGGACCATTTCGAGGCGGGAGTCGGCTACCGGGGCGGGCAGGACGCTGATGCCGGAGCCGGATGCGACCAGGTAGGCGGCCGCTTCGGTGTTCTCGACGAGGATCGAGCTGGTCGAGGCGCCGCGGTTCTCTTCCAGCCAGCGTGGGCCGGGCACCTGGTGCATCGCCTTCACGTAGCGGACGAGCCGGTGGCACCCGAGCCCGTTGCTGGACGCCGGAGTCCCATGCTCGGCGAGGTAGCTCTTGGAGGCGTAGACGCACCAGCCGAGCTCGAAGACGTGCTTGCACACGAGCCCCGGCTCCGTCGGACGAAACATGCGTAGCGCGATGTCTGCCTCTCCCTTGGCCAGGTCGACGGTGCGGTTCTCACCGGACAGCTCGATGGCGAGCTCGGGATGGCTCTCGCGCGCGGCGCTCATCAGCCGCGCGAGGACGGCGCTGAGCCCAGGTGGACACGAGACCAGGACCGGGAGCGACGTGGACGCCTTGGCGGATTGAACGGCACGGGTCGCGTCGTTCACCGCGCGCTGCACGACCTCTGCCGCGCAAAGGACGGTGCGCCCCTCGGCGGTCCAGGCGAACTTCTGTCCCCGGACGATGAGGCAGGCGCCCACGCTCTCTTCGAGAGCGGCCAGACGGCGGCTCACCGTCGAGCTGTCGACTCCGAGCACCCGAGACGCGCCCGCGACGGAACCGCCCTGTGCCAGGGCCAGGATGATCTTGAAATCGTTCCAGTCCGGTTCGCTCATCGGAACCTGGGCACCGAGGCAGTCCAGCGCACTCGGATCGGTGAGATCCAGGTCTCTCATGAGGCCTTTCCGCGGTCAATCCTGCGAAGATCGGTGAGCAATCGCGTTCAGTCTGCACACCGGCTCGAGCGCGCGCGCCCCCATCTCTGCAACCGCTGCTTGCAGAGATGGGCATTGAGGGGAATCTGTAATCCGGGCGATACACGAACCCGCTTCGGCAAGAGAGGACTGGCGATGACGCTCAAGCACCCGACTGATTCCGGCATCAAGGGCCTGCATCACAACGCCTACCGCTGCCGCGATTCCGAAGAGACCCGAAAATTCTACGAAGATTTCCTCGGATTGCCGCTCGCGACCACGCTCGAGCTGACCTCGACGAAGAGCGCCCGGGCCTGTCACCACCTGCACACATTCTACGAGCTCGACGACGGGAGCTACCTCGCGTTCTTCGACGCTCCGGACATGCCGTTCGAATTCGCACAGCGGCACGACTTCGACCTCCACATCGCGCTCGAGGTGACGTACGAGCACATGCTCGCGATGAAAGCCAAAGGGGAGGCCCTCGGGCTCGACGTACGCGGCGTCTCCGATCACGACTTCATCCACTCGATCTACTTCCGTGATCCGAACGGATACGTGATCGAGCTGACGAGTCGCATGCCGCACCACGAAGAAGCGACCGACAACACGAAGAACGCCGCGCGCGCGAAGCTCGACCGGTGGCAGCGCACCAAGGCACAGACGCCGGTCGATCACTGACTCGCGCGACCGTTCAACGCAATTTCACCGACACCAAAGAGGAGAGAAACCCGATGACGACCCAACTGCACATGCTTCCGCCCAGCGTAAATAGCCTCGCCGTCCGCGTGTTCCTGCGCGCCGCCGACCTGCCCCACAGCGAGCAGAACGCCTGGGGCAAGACGCGCTCGCCCGAGTTCATGGCGATGATCCCCGCTCATCTGACGCCCGCGATCGAGCACAAGGACCACCCGCGCGGCGCGATGTGGGAGAGCTGCGCGATCATGATGTATCTCGCGAACAAGCATCACCTCGACGCGCTCTACCCGGCCGACCCGGGCCGCCGCGCGCTCATCGACTCGGCGAATTTCTACATGACGGGCACGCTGTACCCGCTCGTCGCGCGTTCGGCCTACCCGCGCCTCGGCTTCCCGCTGTACGCCGGTGAGGTGCACTCCGCAGAAGACTCCACGCCGGCTCAGAAGAACGCCGCGCGCGCCGCTTCCGAGGCCGCGCTCGCGGAGCCGCTCGAGGTCTTCCGCACCTATTTCGTGCGTGACGGCTTCATCGGTGACGGCCCGTCGCCGTCGATCGCCGACATCCGTCTGGCTGCGACGCTCGAGTTCCTCGCGATGAACGACGCGCCGCTCCCCGCGTGGTGCAAGGACTACGTGCACCGCATCGAAGCCAAGCTGGGCAAGGCGTACAGCGAGCCCGCAGCCGACGTGCGCGGCATGGTGGCGCAGGCGAAGAAGGCCTCCTGAATCAGTGACGAGGGGGCGTCCAATCTCGCTCCTGATGCTGTAAACCGGGGGCAGCGCATGGACGGTTCGTTCACGTATCAGGCTCTGCCGTCGCGAGTCGTCTTCGGCGCCGGCACGTTGCAACACGTCGCACGCGAGCTCGGGCTCCTGGGCGTCGCGCGGGCACTCGTCCTCTCCACGGCGGGGCAAGTCGCTCTTGCAGAGCGTGTTGCTACGTTGCTCGGAGACCGCGCCGTGGGCGTCTTTGCCGGCGCAGCGATGCACGTGCCCGTCGAGACGGCGCGTGCCGCGCGCGAAGTTGCGCGAAAGGCTGGCGCCGACTCTGTCGTGGCGATCGGGGGCGGCTCGACGACGGGCCTCGGCAAGGCGCTCGCCCTCGAACCGGGGCTGCCCATCGTCGCGGTCCCGACGACCTACGCCGGCAGCGAGATGACGCCGACCTACGGCCTCACCGAGGGCGGCGTGAAAAGGACGGGCCGCGACGCGCGCGTCCTGCCGAAGACGGTGCTCTACGATCCGGAGCTCACGCTGGCGCTGCCACTCGGCGTGACCGTCGTGAGCGCGATGAACGCGATCGCGCACGCCGCCGAGAGTCTCTACGCGTTCGACGGCAATCCCGTCACCAAGTTGATGGCCGAGGAGGGCATTCGCGCGATGTCGTCCGCATTGCCGCGACTGCACGCCGACCCGCGGGCTCTCCCGGCGCGCACCGACGCGCTCTACGGCGCGTGGCTATGTGGTTCGGTGCTCGGGGTAACATCGATGGGGCTACATCACAAGCTTTGCCACACCCTGGGCGGCAGCTTCGACCTTCCCCACGCCGAAGTTCACTCCCTCATGCTGCCGCACACGCTCGACTACAACGCCGAGCATGCACCGGAAGCGATGCAACGCATCGCGCGTGCGCTGGGCGTGCAACACGCGCCGTCCGGCGTGTTCGACCTCGCCGCGCGACACGGTGCGCCGCTCGCACTGAAGGATCTCGGGATGCCCGAGGCAGGCCTCGACCGCGCCGCCGACCTCGCGGTGACCAACGCCTATCCCAATCCGCGCCCGCTCGAGCGCGCGAGTATCCGCGCCCTGCTTCAGCATGCCTTCGACGGTGACCGCCCTGAACCGAGAGACGGGCATCGAGCTTGAATTGACGATCCACAGGAGCTCACCGGCCATGGCCGAGTGCCCCCGGGTCATGAGCGTGAGCGTCGAGAGCGAACAGCTCCGTGTTGAAGAGGATCACGCATTCACTCGGCGTCGAGTCCGCAACGAGTGCCTGCATGTTGCGAAAGTACGCCAGGTGGAGCTCCTTCAACTTCGCGAGATCGGCGCGCGACACGGCCATCAGGTTGTAGCCGAACGTCCCCGTGACACCGCTCTCGAGGCGCGAAAGCGCGACCTTGAGCCACTCGGCCTTCACCTTCCTGCCGCGCGCCGGATCGGCTCGCGTATCCACGGTCTGCGTCTGATCGATGACCCAGCGGTGCTCGTGGAGCCGGATCTGACGAGCGGCGGCCAGAGTGGAGAGGCACTGCGCTTCTTCTTCCTTCGAGATGCCGAGTCGCGCCGCGATCCAGCCCGGACGATGCTTGCGGAGCTTCGCATAGTCGGTGAGCTCGAGCGCACGAAGCACAGCGTGTGACCACGGCACGTCGTACGCCGTCTTGCGTGCCGCCTGGAGCACGCGCCACTCCTCGGCCACTGCGGGAAGCTTCGCCGGGTCGACGAACGCCGAGAGAAAGTCGAGCACGCGAAACGTCGATGCTTCGACCATGGAGAGGAATTCCGGCAGCCGGGGCTCGGCTCCTCCACTCAGCCAGCGCGCGATCGAGAAGCGACTGTGCCCCGAGCGCCGCGCGAGCTCGACGACCGGCGTCTTGCTCCGCAGCTCGCCGAGCAGCGCGGCAACGCCGGCACGGCTCGTGAGCTCGCTCTCGGTGACGCGCCGGGAGGACGCGCCGTGGAACGCCTCGAGCGCGCGACCGTCGCGCTTGCGGGAGCGCTGCACGAGCGCGAACGTCTCCGCGGCGGTCGGAAAGCAGAGCGACGACTCCCAGCGGTACGCGATGTTGCTGCGATACCCGAGCCGCTTGCTGAAGCCGCGCTGGGAACGCCTCCCCCGTATGAAACGTAGCCAATCAGCGGCAATGCGTTCGAAATCCACGTGAACATGATTCGCACATCGCATCGCAATTTCGAAAGACAATTTGTGCGATCCGTGAATTGACCTGCGCCGGAGAACGGTGCAGCCTGAGTCGAGATGGCGTGGTGGTCGGGCGGCAGAGTGGCGGTCTCACTGGCGAGTGCGCTCTTGCTCGCCGGGTGCTTCGGTGGGCAGACCGGGCAATCCGATGAAGTAGCAGGGTGTACGCCGCAGGCGGTGTCTACGAATGACACGTCACATGGCGTCTCCCCGGCGGAGCTCGGCGGGGCCTTTGCGGGACGTTACACCGCGACGCTGAAGTGGCTTGCCCCCGTCCCTGCGGACGCAGGAATCCCGCTCGTCGACGACGAGGTCACGCTCGACGTCGCTTACGATGGCGCCGCCGGCACGCTCTGCGATTCACTGACGATCGACGTCGACGTCACCATCACGACGAGAAGCGGCGTGGTCGTCGAACACGGGACCGCGCAGCTAGGGCTGCTCGGAGCGTCTCTCGACCAAGCGCAACTCCTCTTCCAGGGCGAGGGGGTCACCATGACCGCCACGCTACGACGGTCGTCCACTGGCCTGGCGATGTCGGGAACGCTCGAGTCGGCGAGCGCACACAAGGCCGAATTCCCCTCCGGAGAGGCACCGTGAACGAAGCGGTTGCCCGGCGAAGCTCGTGAACCCGCGGACGGAGACGCCATCCACCTGGTGGCCCGCGAGCGCGTCGGTCAGGTGCCGCAGAACGTCCGATACACGCGCTGCTCCGGCCCGGGCGGCTCCGCCAGGTATGCGTTCTCTGGCTGGTCTTCGTAGGGTCTTCCGAGAACGTCGACGAGCTTCTCGAAGGGTGCAAAGTCGTCGCGGCGGACGGCGGCTTCTATCGCTTCCTCGACGCGGTGATTTCTGGGGATGAACGCGGGGTTCGCGCGGCGCATCGCCGCCGTGCGGGCTTCCGGCGTGACGGATTCGCGCTCGAGGCGCGTGCGCCAGGCGTGCGACCATTCGACGAAGCGACCACCGTCATTGTCGAATAACGTCGCCAGGCCGACGTCGCTCGACGCTGTGGGAGGATCCCCCAATCTGCGAAAGAACACGGTGTAGTCGACGTGACTCGCGGCGAGGAGCTCGAGGAGCCGCTCGGCGAGTGGGCCGTCGGTCTCGTCCTCGTGCGTGAGACCGAGCTTCGCGCGCATGACGCGCAGGTACGCTCGCTCGAAGCGTGCCGTGAACGTGTCCAGCCGCTCCGTCGCGACGCGGACGGCTTCTTCCGCGTCGTCGGAGACGAGCGGGAGCAGCGCCTCGCCGAGACGCGCCACGTTCCAGAGCGCGATCCGCGGCTGGTTCGAGAACGCATAGCGGCCGTTCTGGTCGATGGAGCTGAACGTCTTGCCCGGGTCGTAGTCGTCGAGGAAGGCACAGGGGCCGTAGTCGAGCGTCTCGCCGGAGACGGCGGTGTTGTCGGTGTTCATCACGCCGTGCACGAAGCCGACGCCGAGCCATCTCGCGACGAGCTCCGCCTGGGCTTCCATGACGCGCTCGAGGAGCGCGAGCGCGTCGTTCTTCGTGCCGGCGGCGTCGGGGTAATGCCGCGCGAGGGCGTGGGACGTCAGGCTGCGCAGGGCCTCGACGTCGCGCTGCGCTGCAAAGAACTGGAACGTGCCGACGCGGATGTGGCTCGCCGCGACGCGGGTGAGGACGGCGCCGGGCAGCGGCTCGTCGCGGATCACGTCGTCACCAGTGGTGACCGCCGCGAGCGCGCGCGTCGTCGGTATGCCGAGCGCGGCCATGGCCTCGCTCACGATGTATTCGCGGAGGACCGGGCCGAGTGCCGCGCGCCCGTCTCCACCGCGCGAGAACGGCGTGCGCCCCGCGCCCTTGAGCTGGATGTCGCGCCGCTTCCCGTCCTTGCCGATCACCTCGCCGAGGAGGAGCGCCCGGCCGTCTCCGAGACGCGGCACGAAGCCGCCGAACTGGTGTCCGGCGTACGCGAGCGCGATCGGTTCGGCCCCGTCGGGCACGACGTTTCCGGCGAGAACCTCCGCGCCGGCGGGCGAAGAAAGGAACTCGACGTCGGCGCCGAGCAGCTCTGCAAGAGGACGGTTCAGCTTGATGAGCCGCGGCTTCGACGCCTTCGTCGCGGCGACGCGAGCGTAGAAGCGCTCTGGAAGGCGCGCGTACGTGTTGTCGAAGGGGAACATGCGCCGCGAGCGTAGCACCGCCCTACCCTGCGGCGTCGAGGTGCACGCGTCAGCGGGTCGGCGTCGCGACGATGGGCCCGTAGGTGCTCGTGATCCGGTTCCGGAGCATGTCGACCTTCGGGATCATGTATTTCTGACGCGACAGCGCGAGATTCGCGTGCATCGGCATGACGGCTCCGTGACGGCGAACCGGTGGCGCTTCGCGGTCCACCTCCCAGTGCGGGAACCCGCTCGGCGGGATGACGAACGAGCCGCCCGGGTACGGCGCATCGGTCCGGTTCGCGCAGACGACGTAGACGCGATTGTCCTCGGCCTTCGGCACGGCGAGGAGCGCGCGATCACGCGGGTGCCGTAGCGTGCACGGCCACGCGATCACGTCGGCCCCGGCGAGCGCGAGAGCTCGCGCCGACTCGGGGAACATGCCGTCATAGCCGAGCAAGACGCCGAGGCGGCCGTACGGCGTGTCGAACACGGTGAATTCGTTGCCCGCGGCGCAGAAGGCGCGCATCTCCGGCTCGACGTGGACCTGACGCTGTCGACCGAGGACCGCGCCGTCGGCGCCGAGCACGACGGCGTTCGACGAGAGCTCCGAACCTTGCCGTTCGAGTAGCGGCAGCACGACGACGCACTGATATTCCCGGGCGATCTCCGACGCGCGCCTGATGCACTCCGGCGCGTGGCGCGCGTCTGCTTCCGCGTCGACTCCCGCGGGCGACCACGTCGCGGAGGAGACGAACTGCGGGAGCACCACGATGTCCACGCCGAGCTTGCCGGCGTGGGACGCCATCTCCAGCGCGGCGAGGCCGTGATCCGGCGCGCCCGACGTCGCATGCGCCTGCACGGCGGCGAGCTTGCCCAGGGAGCGCTCTGGAACCAGCGGCGTCGCGAGACGTCGACCGGCGTCGGTCTCGTCGAAGCGGCGCGAGAGGGCCGCGTACGCACCCGGCCGTCGATCGGCAAAGCGCTGTCCGCCCGACGGCCAGTCCTTGCGCCGCGCGTCCCCGAGGACGATCTCGGCCGAGACGACGCCGTGAACGTCGTATGGAACCCGCGCCCGCACGTCGCCGTCGGGAGCGACGATCATGCTACCGCCGGGGTAGTAGATGCTCCGTTCGACGCCGGCCTTGGTCGCCGCGACGAACCACACGCCGTTCTCGTAGGCGCGCGCCGGCACCCACATCTCGGCCTGGTCCATGGCGAAGAAATTCGCCATGTCGACGATGACGTCCGCGCCGGAGAGCGCGAGACACCGGGCGATCTCCGGGATGCGCCCGTCGAAGCAGATGAGCAGCCCGAGCCGCCCGAGCTCGGTCTCTACTACCGGGCAGCCGCGCTCTCCGACCTCGAACCAGTTCTGATCGTGCGTCGCGAGGAACTGCTTCTGATACTGGAGCACGAGCTCCCCCCGGGCGTCGAAGAGGAGCCCGGAGTTGAACACCTTGTTTTCGTCCCGGTCGAGCTCGGTGAAGCCGCTCGCGATGTGGATGCCGTGCCGGCGCGCGAGCTCGCTCATCGCCTGAGCGAAGCGTCCGTCCACCGGCTCGGCGAGCGCTCGACAGTGCTCGACGGAATCGAACAGATATCCGGTGTTCATGCACTCGGGGAATACGACCAGGCTCGCCCCCTGCCGCACGGCTTCTCCCGTGTACTCGCGCAAGAGCCGGATGTTCGTGTCGAGATCTCCGAGCACCGCCAGGGTTTGCACGACCGCCGCTCGATAGGTCTGCCTGCTCGTCATGGGTCGCACGCGTGTGCAGCGGGCGTGCCACTCCCCGCCGCTACTCGACGAGCGCCGCGCTGCTGCATTCGCCGGAGACAGCCCGCGGATTGTGCACAACGTTGGTGTACAGAGCCGACGCCGCGGCTCGGAGCCGGTTCACGTCTATCTCAGTGCCGATCACGACGAGGGCGTTCCACGGCGCGTCGGCGCGCGCTGGCGTCTCCGTAAATGTGAAGGCACCGCGCACGCCTTGAACGACGAAGTGCCCCTCGACGAGCTCCACGAAGCCCTTCGCCCGCTCCGCGCTCGCGCACTCATCGGCGAGGAACGTCTCGAGCGCGGCGCGGCGCAATCCCGACGGCAATCGTAACGTTACCGACCGGTGTGCCGCGTGCAGGGCGCGCGCCGCATTCGCTCCAGGGACTGAAAGCGGCGCGTCTCCCCGCAGGACGTCGTCGGGCTCCACGCGACCGAAGCTCGTACGGAGCTGCTTCGCAGCCGGATTTGCCGAGCGCACCACTCGTTCCCAGCCGTCGACGTTCGCGGGCGGCGCGCGGTCTTCCTTGTTCAGCACGACGAGCCCGGCGGATGCGAGACGACGGAGCAAGAGCGTGTCGCCGGTCGCCAGGGCCGGCTCGACGTCGAGATCGATCACCGAGACGACTCGCCGGACCACGACGGTCGGCGATAGAGACGCGAGCTCCCGCAGCACCGGATGCGGGTCCGCGACGCCGGAGAGCTCCACCACGATGACGTCGGGGGCCTGCTTCGACGCCGCGAGGAGCTTCCGGAGCCCCGCCGTGAGATCGCCCCCGGTCGCGCAGCAGACGCACCCGTTCGAGAGCTCCACCACGTCGGCGTTCGACTCTGCGAGGAGCGCGCCGTCGATGTTCAGCTCGCCGAAGTCATTCACGACGAGCGCGATACGCACGCCTTTCGCGCGCGAAACGACGTGGAGCAGGAGGCTCGTCTTGCCGCTCCCGAGACCACCGCCCACGACGACGACGTCGATCGCCGTCACGCTGGCGCTCCCCATTCGGCGGCCTCGACGGCGCGCGCCTCGGCGTTCAGGCGATCCGCCGGCTCGGTGACGTTTCTGGCGGCGAGCGCGGCTGCGACGGCCCTCAGCAGATCGGCGCGAGCGAGCGACGACGGCACCTGGACGTCCGCGAACTGGACGAGCTCCGACTCCGCGAGCGTCGTGACAGCGGCACACGCCCGCACGAGGGTCATCGCCTGCACGAACGCCGCGGACGGCGTCATCCAGTCGAGGGCCGCGCGGAGTGCACGCACGAGCGCGCCGGCGTCGTCGACGTCGTCGAGATGAGCCGTACAGAGCGTCAGGATCCGGCGCTGCGCCGTGACGGAGAGGAACGGAAATCCGTCGTCGGCGAGCGCCTCGAGCGGCGCTCGCGCCGCAAGCTCGGCGAGCCGTTCTTCGAGCGCGATCATCGGCGGAAGCGCGCTCGCGACGCGTGCGGCGAGCGCCTCTTCACGTCGCGTTAGCGCCGTCGCGAACAGGGCCCTGAGCGCCTCTTCTCGCCACGCACCCGGCGGCATGCCGAGCACCGCGTCGAGGAGTGCGCTGCGCTCCGCGTACGCCGTCTCTTCGGAGCCGGCACGCTGCACGAGCGCGTGCCCGTTCACCTGTGCACCATGCGCTTCCCGAGCGCGCCGGTGTCGTAGGGAGAGCGATGAGTGAGCATCTCGTCGAGCGTCTCGAGCTTCTCGAGTTGCTTGAGCATCGTGGTGCGGTCGACGGGAAGCGCCTGCCCTGCCTCGGCGCGGAGCTCGCCTTCGAGGTAAACGCGCTCGATCGTCCTGTCCACGGTGAGGACGGAGATGTCCGCGAGCGGATCGGCGCCGAGCACGAGAAGGTCCGCGCGCTTGCCGACCTCGAGAGAGCCGGTGCGATCGTCGATCCACAGCGACTTCGCTGCGCGCAGCGTCGCGGCCTCGAGCGCCTCGGCGGTGCTCATGCCGAACTTCACCATCAGGGTGAGCTCCCAGGCGCTGTCCCCGTGATACGTGAAGGGCATCCCGGTGTCGCTGCCGAGCACGATGGGAACCCCCGCCTCGTGCGCGAGCCGGAAGTTCCTCTCGAGGCTCTCGGCGACGAGCTCTGCGCGCCCGACGATGAACGGGTTGATCTTCCGCTGAAACTCGTCCCAGTGCTCGTTGTAGATCTTGTAGTAATAGCTCAGCGTCGGAGCCCAGAAGACGCCCTTCTCGGCCATCTTCGCGTACGTGCCCATGTAGTCGGAGTCGGCGAGCTTCCCGCCGTCGATCTTGCGATGGGTCTGCCAGGGGCCGTACGCGAGGTTCGGCGCGTACTCCCATCCGATGGGCTGCCCGTGGATGATCAGATCCACGTTGTTCTCCACCGCGAGGGCGACGCCGGGGCCGCCGTAAGCGTGGCAGTGCACCGGCACGCCGGCCTTGTGCGCCTCGTCCACCGCCGCGGCGATCTCCTCGCCGGTCAGCTGGACGCGGCTCTCGACGTGACCGGTGAGCATCTCGCTCGTCGCCATGATCTTGATGACGTCGGCGTTGCGGTAAATGCTGATCTGCTCCCGGACGGCCTTGCGCATGGCGTCGGCGCCGGTCACCTCGAGCGGGCCGAAGAACACGCCGCGCGCGCCGGTGCCGACGATTGCAGGGCCGGACACGAGCAGGCGCGGCCCGTTGATGATGCCGTCGCGCAGCGCTCGCCGGAGCTCGAACGGCAGATCCCGCCGGGCCAGCGGCTCGAAGATCGTCGTGAATCCCTTGCGGATCCACCAGTTCAGGTACGTGCTCGCGCGGACCGCGAGATACTCGTCGGGGATATCGAGGATGTTCCCCCAGTCGACCTCGCCCGCCCACATCGCGATGTGGACGTGAGCGTCGATGAGGCCCGGCATGAGCACCTTGCCGGTGCAGTCCAGCACGTCGGTGACGCCCTCGGACGGGAGGTGCTCGCCCACGGCCGCGATCGCCCGTCCGTCGACGAGCAGATCGCCTTTTTCCAGCACCGTGCCGTTGCCGACGATGATCTTTGCGTTCTTGAAGAGCTTCTTGGTCATTCCTTGCACTCGTTGTTCTCGAAACTCAGCCCTCTCGGACCATCTTTGCGTCCGACAGATCGAGTGGAGCGGCGCTCTCTTTTTCCGTCGCGCCCGGTGGCAGCTCGTCTCCCTCTGCCCCGCCGACGCGGGCCTCGAGCCGCGCCTCGAGCGATAGAAACGCGGGCGCGAAGCGATCCTTCAGCGCCGGATCGGACGTGTCGATCGTCTCGACGATGCCCGCCGGGCTACCACCCATCACGACGATGCGTTCGGACACCAGGATCGCCTCCTCGATGTCGTGGGTGACCATGACCATGGTCGTTCGCGTGCGGCTCCAGGTCTGCCGGAGAAACGCCTGCAATCGGCGGCGAAGCGCGACGTCGAGCGCAGTAAACGGCTCGTCGAGGAGCAACGCGTCGGGCCGGGTGGCGAGCGCGCGGGCAATCGCGACGCGCTGGCGCATGCCGCCCGAGAGCTGGTGCGGGTACATCCGTCGCGCGGCGGAGAGACCGACGATCTCGAGGAGCTCGTCGACGCGCGCCTTCACCTCGGCGCGCGCCACGCCTTGCCGCCGCGGCCCGAACGCGACGTTTCCCTCGACGGTGAGCCACGGGTAGAGATTGTGCTCCTGGAAGATCATGATGACCTCCGGGCGTGGCCCCGTGAGCGCGGCGCCCTTGTACGTCACCGTTCCCGACGTCGGGCGCAAGAAGCCGCCGAACGCCTTGAGCAACGTCGTCTTGCCGCACCCGGAGGGGCCGAGCAGACAGACGAAGTCTCCCGCGTTCACCGCGAGCTCGACGCCCGCCACGGCGAGGCGCTCCTCGCCGGCGCGGTTCCGGTACGAGACGGACACTGCCGACGCGCGGAGCAACGGCGCGGCCGCGTCCGTCACGATGCCCACCAGAGCAGCTTGCGCTGACAGAGCCCGAGCAGCCTGTCGATCGCGAACCCGCACGTTCCGATGAGGAGCATGCCGAACATGATCAGATTGTTGTTGAAGAGGTTCCGCCCCATCATCAGGACGGCACCGACGCCGTCCCTGAGCCCGACCATCTCCGCGACGAGCACCGACATCCACGCGGCCATGAAGTTCACGCGGAGGAGCGTGAATACGCCGGGGAGCACCGCCGGAAGCGTGACGAACCAGAACACCTGCCACCTGCCGGCGCCGAAGTTGTGCGCGAGCGCCTGATAGGGCGCCGGCACGCGCGCGATCTCGGCGAGTGTCGCCAGGGTCAGCACGAAGTAGACGCCCATGAACACGACGAACACCGCGGCCTGATTCGTGATCCCGAAGAGCACCAGCGCGATGGGAACCCAGGCGATGGGCGCGATCGGCGCGAGCAGGTTGATCACCGGAGTGAGGAGCCACCGCGCCGTGCGCGACAGGCTGAGGAGCGCGCCCGTCGCGAGCGCCGCGACGAGGCTCAGCATCATCCCGGTGAAGACCCGGAGCAGCGTCGACACGACGCACTGGGCGACGGTGGGCGCATTCTGACCGAGCCCTATCCGGAAATCGGTCTCCGCGATGTCGGCGAGGAACACCGACGGCGGCGGCATGACCGACGACAGAGCAGAGCCCTCCCGGCGCCCGATGACCTCCCACAGGACGAGCAGCATCCCGACCGAGACGGCGCCGACGAGGACCGCGGCGTACGGGCGCTCGACGCGCCCGCCGTCGCGCATCTGGGCGTCAACGCTTGGCGACACGCGCCTTTTCCAGGTTCTCGACGATCTCGGTGCGGAAGATGTCCTTCGCGCTGGTCGTTCCCTTGATGTACCCGAGCTTCGTCAGATCGGTCACCACGCCCTGGACGGCGTTGATGTCGGGGATGAACGAGATCGGCGCAGGCGCGGACTTGAACGCCTTCAGCACCACGTCGGGGCCGACGCGGTAGTAATTGCCCTTGGAGAGCAGCGCGACGGCCTTCTCCGGATCGGAGTTGATGAGCGCGGCCGCGTCCTCAACGGCCTTCAGGTACGCCTCGATGACCTGAGGCCGCTCCTTCAGCGTCTTGTCGAGGGTGCTGAGGACGCAGTTCGGCGTGGTCGGGCTCCACACGCCCGCGTTGTCGCCGATGACGATCGCGCCCTTCTTGACGACGAGATCCGTGGTGTACGGCTTGATGTGACTCAGAATGTCGACCTGGCCGGCGCGAAACGCGTCCACCATGGCGAGCAGATCGTTGAAGTAGACCATCGAGACGTCGTCGACCGAGATCCCTTCACGGGCGAACGAGCGGGTGAGAATCAACTCGAGGGTGTCGCCCTGGAGGGTGCCGATCTTGAGCTTCTTCTTCGGGTTCTTCTTGATGTACGCGCCGAGCTCGGTGAACGAATGAATCCCGAGCTTGCCGTCGGCGACGACCTGCATGACGCCCCATCCGCCCGCGGCCGCGAGCACCCGGATGGGCACCTTGCTGTTCGCGGCGAAGAACGGCAGCGTGAACGGATTGATGCTCAGATCGATCGCGCCGCCCGCGAGCGCCGCGTTGTTGTCGCCCGGATTGGCGAAGAAGACCGTCTCGACGTCGAGGCCGTATTTCCCGAAAAAGCCCGCCTCTTTCGCGACGAAGAGCGGCGCCATGTCGAGCGCGACGAGGTGCCCGACCTTGATCTTCGTCTTTCCGTCGGCAGCGGCGTTGCCGGTGAACGCGAAGGTCGGGATGAGCGCGGCGAGGACGGTGAGCAACACCGCAATGACGCGGCGACGCATTGGACGCATGGGGTTCTCGTCGAATTTCTTAGTGCTCACTTTGTTTTCCTCCGGTTTCGTGTCGACCTCGGGACCTCGAAGTCGACGCGCGAAGCATCGTGCGACGGCGCACTCACGACGTTGCACCGGACGTGCCAGCGCACTCGCGCGCACAGCAGCGGACGTCACTGCGTCATGACTCGATCTTGTGCACAAGGTTCGTGCACAGACCGCGACTAGACGGGTCTCGTCAGCCCGAGCCGCTTCATCCGGTAGCGCAGCGTGTTCGGATGAACGTCGAGAAGCGCGGCCGCACCGCGCGGCCCGGTGATCCGCCACGAGGCGCGCGCGAGCGCGTCGAGGATCGATTGCTCGTCGGCCGGCGACGTTTCGTCGACCGGATGCGGTGACGCGGTGTCGTGCGCCACGGCCGAGAATCCTACGCACGCTTCGTCGATGACGTCGTCGTCGGAGAGCAGTGCCGCGCGCTCCATGACGTTCTCGAGCTCGCGGACGTTGCCGGGCCAGTCGTGCTCGAGGAGCCGTCGCTCGGCGCCCTTCGTGAGCTCCCCGAGTCGCCGCCCCTGACGCCTTCCGAAGCTCTCGAGAAAGTGCCGGGCGAGCACGAGAATGTCGTCACGCCGCTCCCGGAGCGGCGGAAGCGACAGCGGAAAGACGTTCAACCGGTAGAACAGATCCCCGCGGAATCGGCCCTCTTTCACGAGGGCAGCGAGGTCCCGATTGGTAGCGGCGATGACCCGCGCGTGAGTGCGGATCGTGCGGCTCCCGCCGACTCGCTCGAACTCTTGCTCCTGGAGGACGCGCAGCAGCTTTGCCTGGGCGTCGAGCGGCAGCTCGCCGATCTCGTCGAGGAGCAATGTCCCGTCACCTGCCTGCTCGAACCGACCGACGCGCATCCCGTTCGCGCCAGTGAAAGCGCCGCGCTCATGACCGAAGAGCTCGCTCTCGAGGAGCGTCGCGGGGATCGCCGCGCAGTTGAGCTTCACGAGCGGCCGACCGCGTCGCGGCCCCTGATCGTGAATCGCGTTCGCGACCAGCTCCTTCCCGGTGCCGCTCTCGCCGGTGAGAAGGACAGTGGTGTCCGTCCGGGCCACCCGCGCGACGAGACGCATCGCACGTTCCCAGCTCGCGCTCTGCCCGAGAGGCAGACGAACCGCGCTCCGCTCGTTGCAGGTCGGCTCCGGAACCTGTGCCTCTGCGAATGCCGTGATCTGGCCCTTGACCCGGCGCACCGCGTCCAGATCACGGAACATCACGACGCCACCGACGACCTCGCCCCGCTGTACGAGCGGCGCGGTCCGGTACTCGATGGGGAACGACGTGCCGTCCTTACGCCAGAACACGTCTTCGGCGTGCTCGACGTGGCCGTGACAGCACGCGGAGTAGATCGGGCACGTCTCGCGCGGGTAGTGCCGGCCGTTCGCGTGCGAATGATGGAGCACGTCGTGAATCGGAGTGCCGATGATCTCGTCGGCCGCCCGTCCCGTCATCTCGACGACGGCGGGAGACACCAGGGTCGTCCTTCCGACCGTATCCACCGCGTAGATCCCGTCGGCCCTGCCGTCGACGAAGTGATCGAGCTGCTGGCGCAGAGCGTGCATCACCGCTGCGTCGGGCTTCCTCGTTGCGAGGTGTCCACCTGACGGCGGCAGGGAGATCGGCGCATCGAAGCCGTGGGTCCTCGACGTCACGGGATGGACATTGCCTGACCTCGGTGTCCCGGAGTTTTCCGAGGCGTATCACTGAGCGTCGAATATTTCCGTGAAGCTCGTGAGCGTCGGAGGGGCGGAGCGCCTGTGCTCGACCAGATCGCGCAGACCGACGACCAGGACCTCGGCATCAAGGCCGCCCTGTTCGCCGGGCTCGGGCGTGGAGGCGCGCTCGACTACGCGATGCGCTCTGCGCCGACGGTGCGGGCCGCCATCGAGGTCGGGCCTTCAGCGTCGCAGCAGTGATTTGTGGTGCTCCCATCGCGGCGCAAAGCACCGGCGGCTCGTCACCCGGCGTCGAGAGTCGCTCGACGGCGTCGTCGTCGCTTCGGTCCTGCTGCGACGCTCGAGAGAACGTCCCATCGCTACCCCGCAACGCGATGCGTGCGCCGACCGAGAAATGCTCAGGCGCCCGTCGAAATTTCCGCTTCCGGTGTGCAAGTGACCTGATGCTGCGCGCGGTTCGTCGTCCAGCAAGCGTGACGTGCAGGGAGCCCCGACCCAATGCGCACCCTTCGGCGCGATGGACAAGTGCGTCACACGACTGCAGCCGCCAGAGAAGACGAAACGCGTCGCGCCGGCATGACGTGGCCACCATCGCGCAGCACATCGCGGTGAGCTCGTCGTCTCTGGCAGCGTGGTCTGGGCTTTCGTGAAGGCGAGATCCGTCGAGCGCTGGCCGGACTGACCCCGCAGTGCGCTCACGGTTGATACGAGAACATAGCCCGCTCAGCGCATCGAGAATCAACGTCGCCAGCGCGCGTTCACGTCGTCATTTGATTGCGCGCTGGAGCGCGGAGCGTGGCGTCGCTCGACCCTGGACGCCTATCGGCGAGCCGCCGGTGCTTCGCGGCGCGAAGGGAGCACCCACTCAATCCCTCACGCCTTTGCGGGTTCGCTGCTCTCGCCTTCCACGGGGTAGCCGTGCTGTGTCCAGGCTTCGAAGCCGCCGTCGAGGGCCACGGCGCGGGTGTAGCCGAGGACGCGCAGGGTCTGAGCGGCAAGGGTCGAGATCTTGCCGAACTGGCAGTAGACGAGGATTCGCGCGGTGGGGTCGGGCAAGGCTTCGTTGGCGCGTAGCTCGAGCTCGCCGCGGGGGACGTTGCGTGCGGACGGCAGATGCTTTGCTCGGAACACGTCGCGCTCGCGGACGTCGAGGACGACGAGCGACGGATCGGCGAGACGGAGCTGACGCTCGGCCTCCTTCATCGACACGAAGGTGATGGCGCGCGCGGCTTCGGCGATGAGTTGTTGTACGGTTTTTCCGCCGCTTCGATTCGTTCGCAGAGCCTCGGTGAGGTGCCGGGGCATGGCGAGGTCGAGGCTCTGCATCAGCTCGACGAACGCCGCGCGCTCCGTACGCTGAAGTCTCGGGTTGTTCGCGAGCTCGGCGCCGAGCGTCGAGTGGCTCCGATCCTTGTAGTCGTGCGCGGGGTAGACGAGGAGCTCGGGCGCGAGCCGGAGTAGCTTGTCGAAGAGACTCCCATGGAGCTTCTCGGCGTCGCCGGTCGGCAGATCGGTCCTGCCGGTGCCACCGATGAGTAGCGTGTCTCCCGTCAGGATACGGTCGTCGAGCTCGACGGCGAGCGAGTCGTCGGTGTGACCCGGCGTCTCGTGCATGCGAAGGCGCAGCTTGCCGGCGATCAACGTGTCGCCGTCCTCGAGACGGAGATCGACGAACGGTGCGGCGCTCTTCCGGCTCATCGCGATCGGCGCGCCGAGCTGGCGCCCGAGCTCGCGCGTCGCACTGAAATGGTCTGCGTGGGTGTGCGTGTCGAGCAGGTACCTCACGCGGAGTCCCTTTTCCGTCGCGAGCGTCACGTAGCGATCGACGAGCCCGAGCTCCGGATCGACGAGCACTGCGGCCCGGCTCTCCTCGCACCCGATGAGATACGAGAGACAGCCGCCGCTCCGCACTTGCTCGAAGATCATTCCGCGACTCTATACATGGTCACGGCGCGCCGGAAATTTGCTCGGGGATCGGCGCGACTTCGAGCCTCCGGAGCACGTCGGGATCGCCGACGATCTGGAGCTCGACGAGCCGACCGTTCTCGACGGTTGGCCTGAGGACGAGCATGACCTCTCCCTCGGGACCGACGACGACCCCGATCTCGCCGTCGACGAGAGCGACCCGTGCGAGGCGCGCCCGATGTACGAGCGACGAGTTCGCGACGGCAGCGGCGCCGCGCAGCGAGGCCGACGCGCCACGCGCAATGGCCGCGTCGTCCGCGTTGAGGACGATGTCGGGCGCGAGCAACGCGACGAGCGCGTCGAAGTCACCGCGGCGCGAGGCCGCGAGGAACGCTTCGACGACCGCGTGCTGACGCCCGAGCTCGTCGGCCGGCACGGACGTGCCGCGGACTCGACGTCGTCCGCGGCTTGCGAGCTGTCGTGCCGCAGCCGACGAACGACCGACGATGGCGGCGATCTCGTCGAACGAGACGTCGAACAGATCGTGCAGGACGAACGCGAGTCGTTCGGACGGCTCGAGCGTCCCGAGGACGACGAGCAACGCGGCGGCGACCGCGTCGTTGAGAAGCGTCTCCTTTTCCGGATCGGTCCCGTCGGTCGTCACGAGCGACGCGGCGGGGGCCGCGTCGAGGCTGCTCTCTCGCCGGGTCGCGCGCGAGCGCAGCGCGTTCAGGCAGATCCGTCCTACGACGGTCGTGAGCCAGCCGGCGAGGTTCTCGATCTCCGCCGCGTCTGCTCCGCTGAGCCGGACCCACGACTCCTGCACGGCGTCCTCCGCCTCGGCGTGGGAGCCGAGCATGCGGTATGCGACCGCGAGAAGCCGGGGACGCTGCGCTTCGAATCGCTGGGCCAGCCAGTTTCGTTCGTCCATCGGTCACATTGTCGGGTCGCCGGGTGTCATCGTCGATATGAAAAAAGCGGGCTCCCCGAGCTGAGTCATGCCTCGGCGCGGCCGCCGCGGTACCGTCGAGGTGCCATGGCGACGAAGGCGTTCATCCTGCGGTTCAATCTGATACTGGCCCTCGGGACCTGTTTCGTCCTCGGTGTGCTCCTCAGCTTCGTCGGCTGCACCTCGCACAGCGCCGGTCCCGACGCTATCGTTACGGCCCGAACCGGAAACGATGTGAAAATGGAAAAGTACACGAAGGACGAGCACGTCATCTCACGGCTTTCGCCGGAGCAATATCGCGTCACCCAGCAGAGCGGCACCGAGCGCCCGGGGACGGGCGAGTACCTGCACAACAAGGAGCCGGGCATCTACGTCGACATCGTGTCGGGCGAGCCCCTCTTCGCGTCGTCCGACAAGTACGAGTCGGGTTGCGGCTGGCCGAGCTTCACGAAACCCATCGTCACCGCGAACGTGACCGAGATCCATGATGCGACGCACGGCATGGTCCGCACCGAGGTTCGGTCCGCGCACGGCAACAGCCACCTCGGCCACGTCTTCCCCGACGGGCCGCGCGATCGCGGCGGCCTTCGCTATTGCATCAACTCGGCGTCACTCCGCTTCGTCGCCAAGCGCGACATGGCCGCGCAAGGCTACGGCGCATACGTCGATCAGGTAGAAGACGTGGGGTCACACGATGAATGACGTCAGGTCCACCCTCGAGTCGCCTCGCGTCGAGGCGCTCCTCGCGCGTCTCTTCGCCGAGTCCGAGACGAGTAACCTCAAGCTCCGTCAGATGTTCGGAACGCTGACGCCCGAGGAGCGCGCACGCAGGATGTCCGACCCCAACTCGGACTACCGGCAATTTTTCAGCCGCGCGAAGGAGCTCTACATGGCCGTGTCGCCCGAGACGGCGCGGCTCCTCTACATGCTCGCGCGCGGCGTCGGCGCGCGCGCCATCGTCGAGTTCGGCACGTCGTTCGGCATCTCCACGATTCACCTCGCCGCTGCGCTCAGGGACAACGGCGGCGGTCGCCTCGTCGGGAGCGAGCTCGAGCCGAACAAGACCGCCCAGGCGCGCACGAACCTCGTCGAGGCCGGCCTCGACGACCTCGTGGACATCCGCGAAGGCGACGCCCTCGAGACGCTGTCGCGCGAGCTCCCCGACTCGATCGACCTCGTCCTGCTCGACGGTCACAAGCCGCTCTATCCGCGCATCCTCGACCTGGTCTTGCCGCGTCTCCGGCGCGGGGCGTACCTGGTCGCCGACAACGCCGACGCGAGCCCGGACTACGTCGCGCGCGTCCGCAAGGCGGGCGGCGGCTTCTTGTCGGTGCCGTTCGCGTCGGACGTCGAGCTGTCGCTCGTGCTGTGAGCGCGCGTCAGTTCGCGTGCTGGAAGAGCGCGCGCTGAGCGATGCGCTCGGCGCGCTTCAGGTCGCCCCGGCGGAAAGCGTGGCCGGGGCGAGCCAGCTCGAGCATCGCCACGAGGGAGGTCCCGACGAAGATGGGGAGCATCGCCGCGCCACCGACACCGCCGGCGCTCGACGCGAAGCGCATCGCGAGCGCGTCCTCGCTCGGGCCGTACGGCGGACCGAGGACCGGCCGTCCGAGACGCGCCGACCGGAGAACGAGATCCTCGTCGGGCAGCGGCTGGTCCATGCACGCGTCGGGCATCGGGCCGAGCACCGCGCGCGTCGAGAAGCTCTGGCTCTCACGGTTTCGCATGTGAATCATGGCGCTCTCGGCGCGGGTGACGAGCATCGCGAGATGCGCCACCCGATGAGACAGCTCGGCCTCGTCGCGAATGCGCTCGGCGCGCTCGAGCTCCTGTAGCGCCTCTGCCGCTTCGAGGGCGCTCATGGCAGGTCGCAGGCGAGCCGCGATCTCGCGCACCGAATCGAGCTTTCTCCAGCGGACCTGATCCGCGCTGACGCGACAATGGTCGGGCACCTTGCCGTGATCGACGCCCTGCATCAGAAGGCCGGTGATCACCGGACCCACCGTCACCTGGCCGTTGGTGACGTACCAGATGGGAGGGGGATTCGATTTGAGCACGCTGAAAAACTGCGGATTTTCGGACATGGCGATCCTCGGAGGGTCTGCGGGATTGTCCTTCACGGCCTCCCGAGCGGGCAAACTTCGCGGCGTTCACGAGACGCGAGTGACGAGGGAGACGACCGCAACGTACCGATGCGCTTATGCTGTCCCGGAGCTCCGAGATGTTCATCCGTTCGCGCACGTCGTCGGCGCTCCTCACCGTCGCTCTCGTGCAGGCGCTTGCAGCCGACGCGCACGAGGCACCCGCCGCGCCGACACCGGACGGCATGCTCCCGGTCCCCGGCGGTACCTTCGTCATGGGCTGCGACACCGGCGGACAGGAAGACGAACATCCCGCGCACCGGGTGACGCTTCACGCCTTCTTTCTCGATCGCACCGAGGTGACGAACGCCGCGTATGGCGAATGCGTGCACGCCGGTAAGTGTCGCGCGCCCGATCCGGTGAGCGCCGGACGAAATCATTTCGGCCCCGACGTGGCGTTTCGCGGGCCGGCGCAGCCGGTCAGCTCCATCTCGTGGGACGACGCGCGCGCCTATTGCGCCTTCGCCGGCAAGCGCTTGCCGACCGAGGCGGAGTTCGAGCGCGCCGCGCGCGGCGACGACGGAAGGACCTATCCGTGGGGCAACGAGCCGCCGACGCCGGAGCGTGCCGTGTTCGCCACCGTGCGCACCGCCGACGTCGCGACGCATCCGTCCGGCGCCGGTCCGTACGGGCACATGGATCTGACGGGAAACGTCTGGGAATGGATGGAAGACCTGTACGACCCGGATGCATACCGTCGCGCGAGCGCCGAGCGCGGCGTCCCCGGCGACTGCGACGCGATCCTCGCCACCCAGGACGCGCTGCGACACAAGGGGCGTCAGGGTTTCACCGGAACGAACCCGATCCCGAAGGAGTGCGAGCGCGTGCTCCGTGGCGGCGCGTTCAACTACGGCGGCGAGGGCCTCCGCGCCACCAACCGCGTGCACCATCCCGGCCGTTTCAAGCTCATCATGAGCGGAGTCCGTTGCGCGAAGGACGAAACCCCGTGATGGCGCACGCCGCTCAGTGCGCAGGCGCCGTGAAAAATTCGCGGAGCACCGGCGCGAGCGCCGCAGCCTTCACGTCGTGAGTCTGGCCCTCGACGACCCGCGACTCGGCGCAAGGAAGCACCGCCGCGAGCGCGCGCGTGCCGTCCTGCATCCATCGCGGGCTCTTGCCGCCGTACAGGGCGAGGGTGGGAACCCGCATGCCGGAGCACGCATCGCGCGGCAGCGGTTCACCGCGCTGGAACTCGCGAACGAGCGTGCCGTCGTGAGGCAGGGTGTGCGCGACGGCAGTGATCTGCGACCACACCGGTAGCCAGCGCATCACCGCGACGACCAGCGCGGGCACTTGAACTGATTTGAGGAATACCTTCACGGCGTCGGCGCGTCGGCCTGCCGTCATCAGTTCGTCGATCTGCGCCCAGTCCTTCTCCGTCGTGGGACGGCCGCCATCGACGATGAACGGCGGCTCGTAGAGCGCGAGCTTCGCGATCGGGAGTCCCCGCGCGGCGGCCTGGAGCGCGAGCACCGCGCCCGACGAATGACCGAAGATGTACGCGTCGCCGCCCGCTACCCCGAGGAGCGCCGCGAGATCGTCGATCTCCCGCGCGACGTCGTAGGGCTTCTTCTCGTCGCTCTCCCCTCGCCCGCGGCGGTCGTAGGTGAACACCGTGAACTCGCCGGCGAGCGCCGGTGAAAGCGTCACGCCGGGGCCGAGCGTCCGCGAGCACAGCGCGCCGACGACCAGCACGACGGGCGGCCCCTGCCCCGCCCGCTCGTAGGCGATGACGGTTCCATCTCTCGAGACGACTCGCTCCGTGCGCTTCATGGGATGGAGACAACCGGGAGCGACGAAAAGATACGTACCCGCTGCCCCGGGAGTATCCTTTCGACGAGCTCCCGTGTCTTCCCGTCATGAGCACCCCGGACGATGAGCCCCTCGGCGGCGCGATCCAGGCGTCGTGGCGTCGATTTCTCGACACTTACGAGCCGCTGCGGCCCGAGCTCTACCGCTATTGCCGCCATCTGACGCGGAGCCCGTGGGACGCCGAGGATCTCGCCCAGGAGACGCTGGCCCGCGGCTTCGTCGCGCTCGGCATGATGACGGAAGCGCCGCTGAGCCCGCGGGCGTGGCTCTTCCGGGTCGCGTCGAATCTGTGGCTCAACCGCGTACGACAGAGTCGCGAGCTGCCCGCAGCCTTCGGCGCTGGCGCTCCGGAGCCGGCAACGGACCTCGAGCCACGCGCCACGCGTGAAGCCGCGGGCACGCTCATGGGGCAGCTCTCGCCGCAGGAGCGCGCCGCGGTCGTGCTCAAGGACGCCTTCGGGCTCTCGCTCGACGAGGTGGCCGAGGCGCTCTCCACGACGACCGGCGCGATCAAGACGGCGCTGCATCGTGGGCGCGCCAGGCTCGCGACCGAGGAACCCGAGCGCGCGACGACGGTTACTCCAGCGGTCCTCGACGCCTTCTGCGACGCGTTCAACGCGCGCGACCTCGAGCGATTGACGGCGCTCCTCCTCGACACCGCGACGATGGAGTACCCCGGGTTCAAGCTCGAGCAGGGCGCTCAGGCGGTGCGCGACGGCTCGCTACACGGCGCGCTCTTCGGCTGTCCCGACGACGGAGGCGCGCACGTCGTGAACCCACCGCGGTGCGAGGTGCGCGCGCATCGTGGCGAGTCGCTCCTCGTCTGGTGGATTGACGACGAGGTCCACAACGTCATCCGCGTCGACGTCGCGGGCGAGCGCATCGCGCGACTACGGAACTACTATCACTCGCCGGAGGTCATCGCCGAGCTCTCGGGTGAGCTCGGCCTCCCGTTCCGCACCCACGGCTATCGACCGGCATTTATCCCGTGAGCCGCACGTAGTAAGTCTTCGTAGAGCTCCGCTTCCAGATGGCTTTCGCGAGACGGCACCTCCTCTTCCCGGCTGTACTCGCCATCAGCGCGGGGCCTCCGGCGTGCGCCACGCACCGGTCGGCGACGGGCGAAGACAATCGTGGGGGCACTGGCGGGACCTCGGGCGTGGTCACCGGCGTCGGAGGCCAGACCGAGAGCGGTGAGAGGCCGGCAATCTGCGACCTGATAGACAACCCGTTCACCGCCGCCGGCGGAGCCGCCATCGCGGCGGCGCTGGGCGACGCAGCCGCGACCTGCACCATCCTCGCCTCGAGCTACGATCAATCGTGCACACAGGACTCGGATTGCGTTCCCGTCGGCGAAGGGAAAGGCTGCGGGGCGCCCTGCGGTCCCCTGTGCCCGAGCACCGCCATCAACGTGAACGCGGAAGCGACGTACCGGGCCGATCTCGCCAAAACGCCTTACGGATATTGCGGATTCAACTGCGGCTGCCCGGTCTCCGGAACCCCACGGTGCGTTCACGGCAAGTGCACACAGGGCTTGTTACGGCTCATTCCCGTCGATGCGGGCGGCGCCGACTCGGGCGATGCCGACTCGGGCCGCGCCGACTCGGGCGACGCCGATTGACGCGACACTCGCATCACCTGACGACGCCGTTTTCGACCTGGAACATGCGGCCTCCCGTTCCGGACGCACGGCTATCGCGAGAGCATAAGAGTGGACCTGGAAATCGCCGGGGAAATCGGCGAATGGCCGAGACTCGGACGGGAACTCCATGATGACGAAGATCGCAGGCGCGGATTCCGGACAGCGGCAGCTGAACGGCCCGCAGACGAGCGGCCGCGAATACCGGAACCTGTCGTTACCCGAGCACTCAGTGACCCGCGAGGACGACCTCGCGGTGCCGATGAGAGACGGCGTCACTCTTCTCGCCGACGTGCTGCGACCCGCGACGCCTGGGCGCTTTCCGGTGCTCGTCGCGGCGTCCCCCTACCCGCGCCAGATCCAGAATACGGGAGCGCCGATGGGGTTCATCGAGGCGGGCGCGAGCGACTTCTTCGTGCCCCGCGGATACGCCCATCTCATCGTGAACCTGCGCGGCACCGGTGGGTCCGGCGGCACGTTCGGCTTCTTCGATTCCGAGGAGCGGCGCGACATGTACGACCTGGTCGAGTGGGCCGCCGCGCAGCCGTGGTGCGACGGCAACGTCGGGATGGTCGGCATCAGTTACTTCGCCATGACGCAGCTCGAAGCCGCGGTGGAGCAGCCGCCCCACCTGAAAGCCGTGTTTCCGGTCGCGGTGACGACCGACCTGTACGAGGCCGCGACGCATCACGGGCTCGTGAGCTCGACGTTCGTCACGGCGTTCCTCGCGATGCTCGGCTTGACCTCCGCACACGGTAACGAGCTCTGGCGCGGTAAGCTCGTGGCCGCGGCGCAGCACGTCTTGCAGACTCCAGCGCTACACCGGAGATTCGCGAAGACCAACGGAGAGGCGGCGCTCGGCGGCCTCAAGCTGCTCCTCAAGCTGCACCACGATCCACATCCGTGGGACGAGCTCTGGCGCTCGATCGTCGTCGAGCATCCCGCCCGCGATGCGTGGTGGGATGACCGGAATCTCGTGCCGCTCCTCTCGCGTGTCGAAGTGCCCGTCTATCTCGGCTGCGACTGGGACAACGTGGCGTTGCACCTGCCGTCCACGTTCGACGCCTTCCACGCCCTGACGAACAGCCCGCACGTGCGCGTCGCGATGCTCGGTGCTCACGGCCTGAGCTGGCCGTGGGAGAGCCTGCACGTGGAAGCGCTCGCATGGTTCGACCACTGGTTGAAGGGGCGCGAGACCGGCATCCTCGACGGACCGCGGATCCGTTACCGGCTTCCGGGTGCCGACGGCTGGCTCACGTCCGAGACGTGGCCGCCGGCAGAGTCCGTTCTGCATGAGCTCGCGCTCCGCGCCGACGGGCGGCTCGACGGGTCGGAGGGCGAGGCCGGTCAGCGACAGTACATGACGCTCGGCGCCGGATTGAATCGCGCCCAGGCGAGCCCCACCGATCCGCCGACGAACCTCGCCTGGACGGGAGCCCCCCTGGAACACGACCTCGACGTCGCAGGCGACTTCGAGGTCCGGCTCGATGCGGTGAGCACCGCGGCGGACACCGCTTGGATCATCATGCTCGAAGACGTCGCTCCGAGCGGAGACGCAACGCTCGTGACGGCCGGGTATCTCCGCGCGAGCTTGCGCGCTGTCGACGAGGAAGAGAGCCGGCCCGGCGCGCCCGTCGTATCCTGTCGCAAGTGCGAGGCGGTTCCCGTGGGTGAGCTCGTTCACTACCGCGTGCCGCTCGTGAGCAACGCGCGACGGATTGCGGCCGGTCACCGGCTCGAGCTGCATATCGCGAGTGACGACCAGGATCCCGCGGCGCTGACGAGCCTCGGCTTCCGTCATGCGAGCGTCGGCACGAGCAGTCTCAACACGATCCTCTCGTCGTCTCGTCTGGTGCTTCCCGTCCTCGGGCGCGCGCCATCAAATTAGCCCCGGACCGCGTCGCGTGCAAATCGCGACCCGCGCGCATCCTTTGTCGGTCGTCGACCGTCCTGGGAGGCGAACACCATGACGAACCCGGAAAAACCCGTTGCGCAGAAGAGCGCCACCCTCTTCAGCCAGGACTGCGCCGTGAGTTGCGACATCGCCGCCAGGCCGGAAAAAATCTGGGCGCTCCTCACCGACGCGCACCGCTTCCCTTCGTGGAACACGACGGTGACCGAGCTCGGCGGCGAGATCGCTCTCGGCAATCGCCTCGTGCTCAAGGTCACCCTCGACCCGAAGCGCACCTTCAAGCCCCGGGTCACGAAGCTCGAACCGTCGCGCGAGATGGAGTGGAGCGACGGCTTTGCTCCGATGTTCCGGGGCGTGCGCACCTTCACCCTGACCCCGAAGCCCGGAGGGACGACCGAGTTCGCGATGCGAGAAGTCTTCTCCGGCGTGATGCTCCCGATGATCCGCGGGAGCCTGCCGGATTTCGGGCCCGCGTTCGAGACGTTCGCCCGCGACCTGAAGCGAGCCGCGGAAGCGAGCGCGGAATGACGACCGAGCTCCGCTAGCTTCCTGGCGCCGGGACACGCGCATGACGGCGCGCGCGTTTCGACCTAGACTCTCCGGGTGCGCGCCGCGTCGGTCGAGGTCCTGCACTGCCCGGCGTGCGGTGCGGACGTCCCGCTCGGCGAGGGTGACGAGACGCGGTGCGTGCACTGCGGCGTGGTGGTTCCCCTGCCGGAAGCGCACCGCGAGCTCCGGCGCATCCAGCGTGAGGACGCGGCGGCACGACAGAGCGCCGAGCGGCTCTTTTCCAGGCTCGATTCGCCGCCCTTTCTCGTCACCCGCATCCTCGCGGCGGTCTTCGACCAGCCGATGCTCGTCTTCTGGCTTTTCTTCGGGACGCCCGTCGGGCTCTTCTCGATCTTCGCCGGGCTCGCCGTGGATGCGCGGTTTCATCCGCCGTCCGCCGTCGTCTCCTTCGTCTCCTTCGGCACCCTGTTCGTCCTCGCGTTCCTGCCGCGTTCACTCGGGATCTACGCGAACCGTCGCGCCAGCGGGCGCGGAATTCTCGTGGCGGGGCTCCGTGCACGACCGCCGAAGCTTCCCGGCGGCCCGGAAGAGTGCCGGGAGTGCGGCGCGCCGCTCGACGTGTTGCCCGGCGCGTCCGTCGCACGGTGCGCGTACTGCCGCGCGGACAATGCCGTGGTCGTCTCGACGCCGTTCCGGAAGCAGGCCGAGCGCACCGCGCGTCGTGTCGCTCACACCGTGGAACAGGCGGCAGAGGTCGATCGGCGCGAACGCGCCGCGACCCGGAGCGCGCTCTTTCGCGAGGCGGGCCGCTACCTGCTCTCGATCGGCACGTTCGGCACGCTCTTCGGCGTTTACATGTGGGACGACGAGCGCGTGCAGCGCCGCGACGACGGGTCGGCACCCGCCATCGGCCTCGTCGCACTCGTCGTCGGGACGCTGCTCCTCATCGTGTTGATGCTGCGCTCCGGGGGAACCAAGGACGGGCGGACCGCGGAAGAGGCGCGCCTACGCCGCGAGGGCAACGATCTTCCGAGCTGGGTGCGCGTGGCGGGCCCCCCCGGAGTCATCGCGATCCTCTGGATTCTCCGCGCGATCCTCTGGTGACCCGCACGTCACTGACGGCGACCCCGCCCCACGAAGCGTGGCGACGCGCCGGCGCCCCCGCGACGCGAAATCATGCGCGGCTCAGGCCCGGGTTCGATGTATTCTTCGAGGTTCGGGAATGACGCGTGTTCTACGATCGACCAGTGCGCTCGCCGGCATGGTGGCCGTTCTCAGCGGGTGCAGCGGCAGTAGCGGCCACATCGGCGGCGCCGGTTCCGGCGGTGCACCGTCGAACGCAGCGGGAACGGGCGGCGCAGCGGGCGGCACGACGGCAACGGGCGGTGCAACAATCGTCACGGGCGGCACGACGGCAGCGGGCGGCACTTCGGCCGCCGGCGGGACGAGCGCGAGCGGCGGCGCGGCAGGCAACGGCGTGGGCGGCTCGAGCGGTGGCGGCGGCTCGAGCGGTAGCGGCGGCGTCTCCCCTGACGCGTCCACGGACGTCGACCCGTGTGGCTCGGCGCTCTTCTGCGAGACGTTCGACGACTACGGGGCGGTGTCGTCGATCGCCGATAAGCAGAAATTCGGCCCGTGGCACGCGACCCTGCAGGCGGGCGCGACGATGGGCCTCGACGGAGCACACAAGAAGTCCGGCGCCAGCGCTCTCCACGTCCACATCGACGACACGGTGACCGCGGGCGGACGGCTCTTCGCCGATGGCACTCAGCCGATCTTCGCCGGAAAGCCCACCCACCTCTACGGCCGGATGATGATGTACATCGACCCGAACGGAACCAGCGAGCACTGGACGTTCTTCGGCCTGAACGGCAACGCCGAACCGAGCTCACCGGCCGCGGGGCGCAGCGCTTCCTACATCATGAGCTCGCTACCGAAGAAGAACGTTAACACGTACAGCTTCGTCTACGGCCTTCAGGCGATGGGAGACGACGCCTATCACGACTGCTCGCAACAGAGCAGCACGTCGATGCCGTCGACGTGGGCGTGCGTCGCGTTCGAGACGGACTCGGTGGCCCGCAAGCTAACGATGTACGAGAACGACCCGTCGAAGCCGATCCTTTCCATCGACCAGCACGGCAACGGCTGCGTCGCACCGACCGCGGTGGATTCACCGTGGTACGGCCCCGCTGTCACGCAGCTCTTCGTCGGCGCATGGAGCTTTCACCCGATGAACGCCCCGCTCGACGTCTGGATCGACGACCTCGTGGTGGACACCAAGCCGGTGTCCTGCCCCTGAGACGCCCTCAGCCCTTCGGACGGATCTGCTTGCGGACCTTCTGCTGGAAGGTCTTCGTGCACGAGCCGTGCGTGCCCTCGTACTCGATGATGTCGCGTACGAGCCGGGATTTCGCGTCTTCCCCCAGGCCGCTCGCTTGAACCTCGGTCGCGAGCTTCACGCCCTCGTAGGACGTCGGGAACTGGGGCTTCGCGACGACGGCCACCTTGTTCGTCGGTTGATGATGCGACGGCTTCGTCTTCGTGACGTCGCGCATGCCGGAGCTCGCGTCGCCCTTGCGTCCCGTCCCTGCACACGCCGGACAGCGCGTCGTGAGCCCGAAAGAGTTACTGACACGGCCGTCCCCACCACACACGCCGCAGGACTCGGCGCTCATAGAGTCGACGCCGTCTTTGAATTTATTTTTCGGTCCACGCCGGCATCGTAGGCGAAAGGCCACGCGCGGCGACGATCTATCGCCCGGGCACCGCGATTTGACCCGAGCCCCCGGGGCGAAAGCCGCGAAAAAAGCGTCACTGCGGCATCAGCGCCAGGATCGCGTCGGTGGAGTCGAGCTCACCGAGGCGCGGGAAGCTCCGCGTCAGGGCGTACTCCTCAGCGAAGGGATCGACGTCGGTGATCGCGTCCGTCGCGAAGGTGATGTTGTACGCGCGCTCGAACGCCGCGCGAGCCGTGGAGTCCACGCCGATGCTCGACGCGACGCCGGCGAGGACGATGCCGGTGATGCGGCGGCGCCGGAGCTGTAGCTCGAGCTCGGTGCCGTAGAACGCACTCGGCTGGCGCTTCGTGATCACGATGTCGCCCGGCTCGGGACCGAGCTCGGGGACGATCTTCGCGAACTCGGGCGTCGTGGGGATCACGCGGGGCGGCGCCTCGGTTCGCGTGACGAGCCGATCGCCCCCGTCGGCGGAGAACCCGACCGACACGAGCACCACCGGAAGCTCTGCACGACGGAACGCCTGCGCGAGCTTCACGGTGTTCGCGACGACCTCCGGGAACGGACGGAGCGTCGGAAACCGTGACAGACCATTCTGTAGATCGATGACGACGAGGGCCGTTCTGGGATCGAGCGCGGTGGCGGGCATGATTCATCCTTCCGGGGACGGGGTCGAGGCTTCGCATCATGATTTTTCTAAACTGGTACGTCATCTGTCAAGCCGTCGCTCAGAGCCGCATGAAGAGCTCCACGTCTTCGGCAAAGGGCACCGAGAGATAGCCGTTCCCGGGGTCGCGCACGTGGGCGAGGAACTCCGGGTTGTGATCGGCGTTGTCGGCGACGACGAGCCCTCCTTTCCGGAGGCGCGGTCCGACGAGCGATAGGATGCGCGGATAGAGGACCTTGGCGCCGTCGAGCAGCAGCAGATCCACGGTGTCCGGCAGATCCCTCGACAGCGTCTCGGTCGCGTCCCCTTCGCGGAGCTCGACGAAGTCGGCGAGCCCCCCGAGCACCAGGTTCTCCCGTGCGCGCCTGACTTTTTCCGGCTCGAACTCGGTGCCGATGACGCGACCTCCGCCGCCGTCCTTGAGCGCCGCGGCGAGGTGCAAGGTCGAGATACCGAACGACGTCCCGAACTCGACGACGTGTCGCGCGCCGGTGGCGCGGACCAGCATGTAGAGCGCGCGCCCCGTCTCGGGCGAGACCGGCAGGAACATCTCGCGCGCAGCGCCGTAGAAGGCGCGGTAGTCGGTCTTCGCCTGACCCATCAGTGCGTCGCGCTCCGCAGGCGAGCTCTCGGCGATGCGACGGCGAAGCGGCAGATCGGCGACCCTTGCGTCGGAGAAGAGACGGGTCAAGAGCGGAGCGAGCGGAGCAGAGAGCAGGGTATTCATGATTTCCTCGGGTTCTTCGGGGTTCGATGGATAGAATACGAAGGATCCTTCGCATTCGCGCTTCGCATTCCGGAACGCCCATGAAGCGCCGCAAGAAGACGTCGATCTCCGCACGAAAAACGCCGGTTCAGGACCGGTCCACGCGGCTCGTGGCCGACATCCTCGAGGCCGCGGTTCGCGTTCTCTCGAAGGAGGGCGCACGCCGATTCACGACGGTGCGCGTGGCCGAGGAGGCGGGCGTGAGCGTCGGGTCCCTGTATCAGTACTTCCCGAGCAAGGAGGCGTTGCTCTTCCGTCTCCAGACCGACGAATGGGAAGAGACGTGGAGCGTCGTCGGGGAGATCCTCGCCGACGCGCGGCTCTCGCCCGTCGAGCGACTCGAGAAGGCCGTGCTCGTGTTCTTTCGCTCCGAGCAGCAAGAGGCGTCGCTCCGGGCGGCGCTCGACGACGCGGGTGCGCTCTTTCGCGACGCGCCCGAGGCGCACGCCTTCGTCGAGGTGACGCGGCGCGAGGTGCGTACGTTCTTCGTGGAGCTCTTGCCCGACGTGCCGGACGCGCGAAGGTCGCTCGCCGCCGACGTCGTTCTGACTGCCATGGCCGCGACGGCCGAGAAGGTGACCGCGCAGCGTCCCGATCGGCCCACCGTCGATGCCTGGGCGAAGGAGTGCGCCGCGATGTACGTGGCCTACGTCGAGTCGGTGGCGCTCACGGCACGTCGTGAAACCGTGACCGGTACGCGCCGTAGCCCTGCGCCTCGAGGTCGTCGACCGAGATGAACCTGAGCGCCGCCGAGTTCATGCAGTAGCGAAGGCCCGCGGGCTTCGGCCCGTCGTTGAAGACGTGGCCGATGTGATCGCTGCCGGCGATCGAGCGGATCTCCCAGCGCTTGTAGCCGAGCTTGTAGTCGGGCTTCTGGCACACGAGCTCCCTCGAGATGGGCTTCGTGAAGCTCGGCCAGCCGGTGTGCGAGTCGTACTTGTCCGTCGAGAGGAACAGCGGCTGCCCGGTGACGACGTCGACGTAGAGCCCCTGCTCCTCGTTGTCCCAGTACTCGTTGCGGTAGGGCTTCTCCGTCCAGTCCCGCTGGGTGACCCAGTATTGCGCGGACGTCAGGCGCTTCCGGAGCTCCATCTCGGGAGGGCGTGGATAGCGCGCGTCGGTGACGGGCTTCGCGGCCTCGCCCGGATTCTCGACGGCCATGCAGGACGCGACGCCGACGTCTCCTGCGGGGCTGGCAGGCACCGGCGTGCAGCTTCCGAGGAGCGCTACGAAGAACGCCGGGACGATGGAGCACCGAAACGCGCGTGACATGTCGACCTCGCCGGAGAGCGAGTCTTCATATAACGCGCGTGACGATGCTCGCAACGGGTCCGGCTACTTTGCGGCGACCATCTCGGCTTCGTCTCCGACGCCGTGGCCGAGCTCGTGCTCGCGGTGCGAATCGACGGGAGCATCCGCGGCGGCGAAGCGGTGACACGCGAAGAGCACGCCGGCGACGATCAGATACGCGAGCACGACGCCCGGGTTCTGGATGTGCATCAGATCCACCTCTTCGCCGTGCATCAGGCCGAAGGACGTGAGGACCGCCCCGGCTGCGGCGAACGCCGCCGCCTTGGAGAACTCACGGTCCACGATGTAGGTCGTCACCGAGCCGAGGATGACGCCGGAGAGGATGGAGCCCGCGCCGAGGACGGCTAGACCCTGGTACATGATGCCGACCTGCTTCATCGACGCGATCATCTCGGGGGTGACATGGTGGATGTTCGAGACCGCGCCGAGTGTGTTGTCGATCTGGAGCTTGCCCCAGGCCGCGATGGAGGGAACGAGCGCGACGACGATGGCAGGAGCGTGCTTGTGCGGGCTCTCCTGGAAGGCCTGCGAGCCGATGAGCATGCCGATGTAGAGCAAGATCGGCGAAATGGCGACGACGGGAATCACGGCCGTCATGAGCGAGATCACACCAAACCAGGAGAGAGCGATGACCATGACGCCCGTCGCCGCCGAGTATCCAATGCGGCCGCCCATGGCCTTCCAGCCCGGGTGACCGATGTAAACGGCGTTGATGTAAGGATTGCCCATCAGGCACCCGATCAAGCTGACGACGCCGTCGGCGGTCAGGACGCGGGTGGTGGGATATTCGTCACCGGCGGCGGACGCGCTCACGACGTTGTCCATCGCCTCGACGAGATCGTAGATACCGAACGGAATTGCCGTTACCAGGATTGTCTTCAGGAACGACCAGTGGAGGCCGCCGAGCACCAATCCGAGCACCGGGTGCGGAACCGCGAAGCCGAACGTCTGGAACGACGCCTTCACGTTCTCGGCGCTCATGCCGCCGATGTTGAAGCCGAAGAGGTTCGACCCCCAGGCGATGAGCGTTCCCGCTGCGATGGCGACCAGGCCGGCGGGGATGCCGCCGTACTTCACGCCGCCGAACCAGCTCACGAGGATGATCGCGAAGCAGACGATGCCGATCGTCGGCGTCATGAACATCTCGAGCGCGGGCTTCATCGAGATGAACGTGATCGAGACGCCGGCGAGCGCGCCGAGTAGAGCGGCCTTCGGCGTGATCCGCCGAACGATCGGCGCGAGGAAGCCGCCGGCCATGAGCACGAAGCTCTGGATGAAGACCCAGGTCAGACCCGCTTGCCACCCCTTGATCGGGTCACCGGTGGCGAGCTTCACCGGAAGCATGATCACCAGGGTCACGATGAACATGTGCGGGACGCTGATGCCCGAGGGCAGCGCGCAGACGTCGTTTCGCCCCGTCTTCTTTGCGAGACGGTAGGCGAGCCAGCCGTAGTACATCGTGCTCATGCACATCATGAGCCCGGCGGCGGGCAGGATGCGCCCGAACACCAGGTCGGCGGGCATCTGCAGCACGTAGCGGAGGAGGCCCGTCAGCGTGAGCAGGTTGACGAGGATGTTCGTGCCGAAGCCGAAGAATGCGTTCCAGTCGCCAGGCACCCAGAGCTTGGGCTTGAAGCCAGGCGGAGCAGACGACGGTATGAGAGAGGTCATAGCGGGTACTCCGATGTGCTGTGTGCGACCATCCGCACGGTGTACTGGTTTGGTGGGCTACCCCGAGCCAATGAGATGCATCGGGGTAGAAGTCGCGCGCGCCCAAATCCTGTTTCGAAGCGGTTTCGATCGAGGCGTCGTGGTGCTGGCGAATTACGACGAGTCGATCAATGTCTACGGGTGCGATGCACACTCTGACTAGCGCCAATGCGCGAGCGTGGTGCTGCTGAAATCAGCGCGGTCCCGCGGTCGGTGCGCGAATGTTTCCGCTCACGGTGAGCGCGCGTCGCTCAGAGCTTCTCGAACAGCGCGACCAGCTCTTCGGCGAACGACGCCGCGGCGACCGGCAATACGCGGCCACGACGCGTCGCGAGCTCGAGCCGCGTGTCACCGAGCAGCGGATCGGACAGCGGAATCGTGACCATCCCGGAGATGTCCGCCTTGTTGCCGATGTGAAACGAGAAGCACACGCCCTGCCGCGTTCGAGCGAAAATTTTCGTCGTTTCGACCGAGTTCGACACCAGCGCGGGCTCGAGCGTGATGGCCGCGCGGCGCAGCGCGGCGTCGAGGAAGCCGCGCGCGGCCAGGGTCTCGTCGGGCATCGCTATCGGATACGCGACGCAATCGTGCAAGCGCACGCTCTGCCGCGTCGCGAGCGGATGTTCGGCCGATACCAGCGCGCAGAGTGGCTGCGCCGCCGACGCGAGCACCTCGACTCCACGCTCGACGACGGGCGCGTGGGTGAAGATCAGATCGACGGTATCGTCGAGGAGGAGCCGGGTGAGTCGCTCCGGCCCGTCGACGGTTACGGAGAACGCGATGCCCGGATGACGGCTCTGATAGTCGGCGATGGCGTCCGGCAGCATGCGCGTCGTCACCGACTCGGCGACCGCGACGCGGACGTATCCCTGGGCGAGCCCGCGAAGCCCGTCGATCTGCGCCTCGAGCTGCCTGAGCTCCTTCAGCGACCGCCGCACGTACACGAGGAAGAGCTCACCCGCGCCGGTCGCGCGCACGCCGCGCGCGAGCCGCTCGAACAGCGGAAAGCCGATCTCTTCCTCGAGGTCCAGGATGCGCCGGTTCACGGCGGACGACGCGACGTGCAGCGCCTCGGCGGCCTTACGGATGGAGCCGTGCTGCGCGACCGCGTCGACGTAAGCGAACATCGTCGGCGGCTCGAAGTGGGAACGCCGCGGCTCGGCGAGGACGGTCGTCGCGACCGCCTGCTTCGCGGGCTTCTTCTTTCGCCTCGCCGACTCGATGGAGGATTCTTTCGGGGACCTGGAGCGCATGACGACCGAGCCCGGGGGCGACGGACCGAACGATACACGGTCGTTCGGAAATGAACGACTCCGCATGTCATGGTTTCATCCGCGCAACGGCGGCGTTGCGACGCAGCGCACGATGAAATGGGTCAAGTGTCCAGATCGCTGGGCGAAAGGCCGGATGCGCTTTCCGCGTGCTCGCCGGCACGCAGCGTGCACCCTTCCAGGGACGTGCTCGACCCACGAACCATCGAACGACTCGCGAAACTCTACGGTGGAATGCCGTTGCTCGGGTGTCTTCCCGGTAGCCCGGCGGCACGCGCCGGTCTCCGGTTCGGAGACATCGTCGTCTCCGTGAACGGCGTCGCCACTCCCGACGTGGACGCTTTCGTCGCCGCGAAGGAGCTGCGCGGGGGAGCCATGTCCGTCGCCTTCGTGCGAGACGGCAAGGAGCTGCTCGTCGAGCTCGAGTACGACGGCGAGCGCCCGCCCCTCGAGACCGCGGTTCGCCACCTCGCGCCGCCTCCCCCGCCTCCGCCTCCGCCCGACCGCAGCCGTCTGAACTAGTCGCGCACCGGCGATACGTCGCCGAGGCGTCGCTTCTGGACGCTCAGGCCTTGCTGGACGATCCGGTCCACGGCGACCGAGATGAGCTTCGGGAACAGGTTGCCGAGCCGTGCGCCGAGTGCACGTCCCGAGAGCGGGACGTCGAGGACGAGCTCGAGCGGCCGCTCCGCGAGCACGCGGTGGAGGGCGCGCTCGACCTCGTCGAGCGTGAGGGCGCGCCGTGCGCCGAACGTCATCGCGGCCTCGGGGTGCGCCTCTTGAAGGGTCAGCATCGGCGTCTCCACCGCGTCGGGGCAAAACACCGACACCGCGACGCCGTGGTGCACCAGCTCGTGCGCGACGGAGAGGGTGAAGCCGCGGACCGCGTGCTTGGACGCGCAATACGCGGAGAGGCCCGGCGTGTGCGATAGCCCGGCGATGCTCGCGACGTTGACGATGTGACCGTGCCCCTGTCGGATCATCTGGCGTGCGGCCGCGCGCGTGCCGTACATCACGCCCTTCACGTTGATGTCGAGGTGCAGGTCGAACGACGACGGTTCCGTCTCGTGGACGTAACCTGGGCGCAGGAAGCCCGCGACGTTGAGCAACGCGTCGAGCCGGCCGAAGCGCTCGACGGCGAGAGCGACGATCGCGTCCCAGCCGGCAACGTCACGCACGTCGAGAACCCGCGATACGACGTCGCGCTCGGTAGCCCAGCCGTGCTCGGCCGAGAGCCGCTCGAGACCCGCGGCGTCGAGGTCGACCGCGACGACGCGGTAGCCCGCGCGATGAAGGGACAGCGCCATGCGCTTGCCGATGCCGCTCGCAGCGCCGGTGACGATAGCGACGGGACGTGTCATCGCGGTCACTCCGCCGCCGCGACGGAGCGCGCCGTGGCGGGCGCTCCCAACCGGCGCTCGACGGAACCACTCGACAGCTCGCCGAACGCGTAGGTCGGGCGGATGTGCGGCGCGAGCAAGCTCCACTTCACCTCGCTCGAGGGGAACATCCGGTAGAAACCGCCGTCCTCCTCGACGCGATCGACCATGGCGCGCTCGAGGAGCATCGACGTGTACTGCTCGGCCGCGAGCTCCGGCGTGTTCGCGTTCAGCACGACCTCCAGATCGAGCAGCTTCGCGGCGGCCCTGAGCCCCGGGATCTTCGAGCGGTGCGGCGCCCAGTTGTCGGCGCAGGTGCCGTTCTCCGAGCAGCCGAAGACGCCACCGCCCGAGTGGACGAAGAGCGTCTGGTTGCCGGCGGTGTGCCCGGGAGTGCGGAGAAGAAGCGCGCCGTCACCGAGGTGCAGATCCGAGTCGGTGAGCACGACGCGGTCCGTCGGGACGTCCCGCTTGCCGTCCGGCACGAACCACGCGCGCTGCATCATCGGCAGATGGTCCCACTCTTCCCACTCCGCACGCGGCGCGAGCAGGACGGCATTCGGAAACCGCGCCGGCAGGGTCGACGTCCCGAGGAGCGGACGAAGATCCTGGGTGTGGAAATGATCGAACGCGATGACGTCGATGTCCTCGCAGGCGACGCCGAGCGCCGCGAGCTGCTCGGCCGCGCGATTCGGCTTCGGCTCGAACGGGCGGCGCAGGACCGCCGGCGTCCCCTCGATGAGACGCGCGAAGAACGGCGTCGCCTTGTTCGCCGGGCCGTCCGTCGGATTGAAGAGCACGTTCTTGAGCCCCTCCGGCGTTCGCACCTGCACGAGCAAGCTCCGGTTCTGGATGACGAGGAGCGCACCCGGTGCGAGCGCCGGCACCGCGCCGTCGAACGCGAAGCGAACGGGGTACACCGCGGCGCTCGTCGGCAAGGTGCGCACCGAGACGACCTCCGGTGCTTCACGCAGGCGATCACCGAGCACCGCGCCCGCGCGTTGCACCGCGTCTTGCCGCAAGCCCGTGCCGTGGGACGCGCGCGCCTCGTCCAGGTCGTGCACCTTGCGGATGAAGGGAAGCCTCTCGTCGACCGGTTCACCGAGCTTGAACGCCATCGTGTTAACACGTATGTTAACTGAGCCGAGCCGGCTGTCAACGGGCCAGGGTCACTCGCGGGGAGCCGCGGGAATCGGCGGCACGGCCTCGCCTTCGGCCGCGAGGGCGCCGGCGATGATGCGGAGCGCAATCCGCTTGGCGCGCGCAATGGCGGCCGGCGGGACGGGGTGCTTCGAGAGCAAGCGATCGCCGACGCTCTCCATCGCGGCGATGAGCGCCTGGTAAAGGAGCGGGTCGGCCTCACGCCGTCCAGCCGCGCGCAGGCGCTCGGAGCTCCACGCGCTCATGGCGTCGAGCGTCTCTCGCCGGTGCTTGCCGAGACGCGTTCCGGGCAATCGCGCCTCCTCGTCGAGGATGCGCCCTACGGGGCCGAGCTCCGCTCTCCAGCGCATGTACGCGTCGACGATGCTGTCGAGCTGCGCGGCCGGGTCCGCGACGCCGTCGAGTGAACGCATGATGCGCTCGCGAATGTCACGGTGATGGCGCGCCGACAGCTCCTCGAAGACGTCGCCCTTGCTCTCGAAGGCCTTATAAAAGGTCGGTCGCGACACACCCGCGGCGGCGATGACGTCCTCGACACGCGTCGACGCGTACCCGAGCTTGCCAAAGGCCTGTGAGGCACCGGCGAGGATCCGTTCACGTGTCTCGTGGGTGACCACCGCGTCGCTCGCTGGTCGAGCCCGTGACTTGCTCACGACGGAACCTTCCGCGCACGACAGCGCTGGGTCAAACTGATTTCATGCGCCGTTCCGGGAGCTCCCTCGCCGTGCTCTCGCTCGGCGCGCTCGGCGTGGTGTTCGGCGACATCGGGACGAGCCCGCTCTACACCCTCCGCGAGTGCCTGCGCGAGCTCGGTGGCGGCGCGGCTCCGGCAGAGGTGCTCGGCGTGCTGTCACTCCTCTTCTGGTCTCTGACGATGGTCGTCACGGTCAAGTACCTGACCTTCGTGATGCAGGCCGACAACGAGGGCGAAGGCGGGATCTTCGCGCTCCTCGCCATCCTGCCGCAGTCGCAGTCGAAGGATCCCGATCGCGCCCCCGCGGTGCAGGGCAAGCTCGGCTTCGTGCCGGTGCTCGTCGTGATCGGCGCGGCGCTGCTCTACGGGGACGGCGCGATCACGCCGTCCATCTCCGTGCTCTCGGCGGTCGAGGGCCTGAGCGTCGCCGCGCCCGTCCTCTCGCGGGCCGTCGTGCCCCTCACCTGTGTCATCCTGCTGCTCCTCTTCTCGGTGCAGCGCCGCGGGACGAAGGTCGTCGGGCGCGTCTTCGGGCCGATCATGCTCGTCTGGTTTTCGACGATCGGCGCGCTCGGCGCGTATCACGTCGCGAAGGCTCCCGCGGTCCTCGCCGCGCTCTGGCCAGGGCACGCCGTGACCTTCTTCGCGGCTCACGGGGTTCGTGGCTTTCTCGTGCTCGGTTCGGTGGTCCTCGCGGTCACCGGCGGCGAGGCGCTCTACGCCGACATGGGTCACTTCGGTTCGCGACCGATCCGGGTGGTGTGGCTCACCTTCGTGATGCCTGCGCTCGTGCTCTGTTACCTCGGCCAGGGCGCGCTCGTGCTGTCTCACCCGGAGCTCGCGTCGCAGCCGTTTCTCGGCATGGTCCCGAAGGGCGCCGCGACGTACGCGATGGTCGCGCTCTCGAGCGTCGCGACGGTCATCGCGTCCCAGGCGCTCATCTCCGGGGTCTTCTCGCTGACTCATCAGGCGATGCAGCTCGGCTATTTCCCGCGAGTGACGATCCGGCACACCGAGGGCAGCGTCGAGGGGCAGATCTACGTACCGGAGATCAACCGGTTGCTGGCCGTGGCGTGCTTGCTCCTCGTCCTCGGCTTCAAGACGTCGGCGCGTCTCGCGTCCGCCTACGGGCTCGCGGTGACCGGCACGATGGTCATCACGTCGGTGGTCTACTACGTCGTCGTCCGCAAGGTTTGGCACTGGTCGAGGCTCGTCGCCATTCCGGTGCTGCTCCTGTTCCTGGCCTTCGACGTGCCGTTCTTCGCGGCGAACGCGGTGAAGTTCGCGGCGGGTGGCTGGGTGCCGGTGCTCATCGGCGTCGTGGTCGTGTCGGCGATGCTCATCTGGAGTCACGGGCGCACGCTCCTCTTCGAGCACTACGAGCAGCGCTTCCCGATGCTCGAGGACGCGCTCCCGAAGCTCGCGGAGAAGCTCGCGGCGCGAGTGCCGGGCTGCGCCGTGTTCATGGCGTCGAGCAGCGGGCGAGTGCCGGCCACGATGGCGCACTTCATTCACCGGGTGCGCGTGCTACCCGAGACGGTCGTCCTTCTGACGGTGAGGACGATGCGGACCCCGTCGGTACCCGACAAGGAGCGCTACCACGTCGAGGCGCTCGGCTCAGGGATGCACCGGCTCACGGTGCACTACGGCTTCATGGAGAAGCCGTTCATCCCCGCCGTGCTCCAGCACGCGCGCGATGTCGAGCACCTCCCGGTGAACCTCGACGAGGTGACTTACTACGTCGGCCGCGATCATCTGCTCGCGTCGAAGGGCGGCGCCATGGGCCGGCTCGCGGAATCGGTCTTCGCCTATCTCTCGCGCAATGCCGTCGCGGCCGATCGGCATTTCGGGATGCCGTCGCGTCAGGTGCTCGAGATCGGAATGCAGCTCGATCTCTGACGCACGGGCGTACATCTGCGCACACGCCGGCACGGCGCTGCGACTGCCGAGCACTCCGCGATTTCGTCGGCGATGACGTGCTCCGGACACGAAGATGAGCCATTCCGCGTCGCTCGCAGTACCTTTGACGGTGAACGTTCGCGAGGAGACAGAGCAATGAAGCGCCACGACATCCCGACCTTCACGGCCGCCTGTGCGATCGCCGTCATCCTCACGGCCTGCGGCTCGAGCGGCGATCACTCCGTGCCCGGCGACGGCGCCGCCGGAAGCGGCGACGGCACCGGCGGGTCCGGCGCGAGCTCCACCGGCGGCGCATCGTCCGGCGGTTCGACGAGCCACGCCGGCACGACGGGCGCGGGCGGCGCCACCGGGACTGGCGGCGGACAGAGCGGCACTGGCGGCGCAAGCGGTGCAAAAGGGAGCGGCGGCGGGAACACGACGGGCGCGGGCGGCGGCTCGAGCGGCAGCGGCGGGAGCACGACCGGTAAGGGCGGGAGCACCGGCACCGCGGGCGCGTCGGGCACTGGCGGCGCGACGAACCCGATGATCACGACTCACTGCACGAGCGCGCTGCCCGCCGGGGCAAAAGCCGCTGACGTCTCCAAGCCGACCGTCGTCGGCACCGGCACCGCGGCGAGCTGCACGTACGCCGCGCTGAAGGACGCAGTGACGAAGGCCGGAGTCATCACGTTCGATTGCGGAACCGCGCCGGTGACCATCGCCGTGACCGCCACCCTGAGCCTCTCGACGAAGACGGACACCGTCATCGACGGCGGCAATCTCGTCACCCTCGACGGCGGGAACGCCGTGCAGATCCTGAACTACAACAGCGGCAACTGGATGGCGCTCGAGACGCGAGTGACGCTCCAGCACCTGACCCTGATCAACGCGAAGACCACGCCGACCAAGGCCATCCCGACGGCGCCCGCGCCGTGCTCACAGGGCTTCGACGACGGCGAGGGCGGCGCGCTCTACATGCGAGACGGGAACCTCACCGTGGTCGACTGCACGTTCTCGAACAACCAGGCGGCAGAGCTCGGGCCCGACACCGGCGGCGGAGCGATCTACATCACCGGCAGCAAGCACGGCGCGATCATCGTCGGCAGCGTCTTCACGGGGAACTCGGCCGCCAACGCCGGCGCGGTCGGCGGCCTCTTCGCCGAGCTCGACATCTACGACAGCCTCTTCGAGAACAACACCGCGAGCGGTCACGGCGCGAACAACGACGACGCATCGATGTGCTCCGTCATGAACAACGGCCAGCACGAGGTCGGCTCCGGCGGCAACGGCGCCGCCATCTATCAAGACGGCGCGAGCGCGACGAACGTCGTGCTCTGCGGTGACGACATCGAGGACAACAAGGCCGGGATGGGCGGTTTCGGCGGCGGCGTCTTCATGACGAGCAACGACTACTCCGGCACCATGACCGTGCGCGACACCACCGTCACCGGCAACACCGGCGGCGCGTGGACCCACGTCCAGCAGGGGAACGTGAACCTCGGCTCCGCGTTCGGCGTGAACGCCAAGAGCGCGACCGTCGAGAACTCGACCCTTCAAGGTCAATGACCGTCCCCACGGCCCTCGCCCGCGTGTGCCGTTTGACGTCGCCCGCGTGTGCCGTTTGACGTCGCTCGTGGCGGCGGCATGCTGACGGCATCGAAGCCGAACCCGCGCCGACCGTGTTCCTGCTCTCCCCCGCGCGCCTGAACGGCCGCCGCGGCGCGCAGGTCATGAGCGACACCGCGGACTTCGCGCTCGCGACGGAGCTTCGCTCCGCGAACGGCGCGACGGTCGCGTCGGTGTTCAGCTTCGTCAGCGGGCTCTATTTTCGCGGCAAGGTCGAGTATGCGCGCGCGTTCGGACGCGCTACTGGGCTCGCATCGGCGCATGTTCTCACGGCCGGCGGCGGCCTGTGCGGCCTCGATGAACGAGTGACGATTGCCCGGCTACGCCGCTGGATGGAAGTGTCCATCCACGAGAACAACCCGCACTTCACCGCGCCACTGGTCCGGCACGCGACCGAGCTCGCCGCGACGCACGACCCGCGGACCCGCTTCGTGCTCCTCGGGAGCGTCGCGACGAAAAAGTACGTCGAGCCGCTCCTCGAGGTATTCGGCGAGCGCTTGCTCTTCCCCACCGACTTCGAAGGACGCGGCGACATGAGCCGCGGGTCGCTCATGCTCCGCGCCGCACGCGAGCGGCGTGAGCTGTCTTACAGCCCCCTCATCTCGCGCACACGGAGCACGTAACTCACGACGAACGCCGTGCCGCCGGTGATTCGCACCGCGATGGGAGCAACCCCCAAAACCACGCTGTCCGTCGTGCGTCCGACCCCTCGCGCCCACGTCATGTGCCTCTTCGCGAAGCAAAATTTCGATGTATCTCGGAGGTACATCGCAAAGTTTTCCGTGAGACCCCCACCAACGAACCGCGGAAGGCGAGGACGCGGCGACCGTCGTGATGTCCCGGTCACCGGGTTGCTTGCTCGGCGTCGTGCGGACGGAGGTCGTCGACGTAGCTGAGCACTGCGCCGTCGCGGGTCACGGTCGAGACGGGGCGGCTGCCCTCGGGGTGCTTGCAGTAAAACTGGGCGATCGCGATCTGGAAATCGGCGTCCTCGACGTGTTCCACCGGCGTGAGCCAGGACGGGAAGAACGATGCGGCGGACCAGACATTGCCGCACACGTACACTTTGTACGGCGGCGAGCCGGGCTTCGGCGCGTCGTCGCGAAGGACGAGCTCGTCCACGAGACGATGCGTGGCCTGCGCAAGCGACGTGCCCCAGTAGTCGAGCGGGTACCGTCCCTGAGCGCCGCGCGCGCCCCCGACGAGGGCGTTGAAGTACACGTATTGATCCGGATGGAGGGCGACGAGCGCGCGGAGCTGCGCCCCACCGGCGAGCGTGATGGCGGCAGCGAGAGCGCCGCGGAGACCGCGTGAACGCACCGCGTTCAGAGCTCGATCGAGTCCGAGCGCCGCGAGGACCGTCATCGGGGGCAGCACGAACAGGAAGTGGCGCATGCCGTTGTAGAGGACCGGTCGGGCGACGACGAAGTACAGGATCGGAAATGCCGCGGCGAACGCGACGGCGATGAGCTTGAGGGGCTCCCTGCCGCCGGGGGCGTCGGCGGTTCGACGGAGCGCGACGATGCCGAACCCGACCGCGCAGGCGACCCCGGCGAGCAGGAGCACCGGCTGCTTCACGACGAGGAGCATCGGCAGGTACGAAGCCGGCAGCGCGCGGGCGGCGACGAGCTTCCCCTCGAAGAGCTCGAGACCGTCGAACGGGAAGCGCGAGAACATGACGAGGGCGCGGAGCGGATTCAAAGGCGCCTGGACGGCCCACGGCCAGAACACGGCCATCACCGCATAGGCGAGGACGAGCGCCGGGAGCAGCGTGCCCGCGCTGCGCATCGCGTCGCGAGCAACGACGGCGCGCGGAACGCCGGAGCGGACGCGCACGGCGAGCCACACCGCGACGGGCGCGACGAAGAAGAGCAGGGCGAGGACGCCCCCGACGCGGACGCTCATCGTGAGCCCCAGGGTGAGCCCGAAGAGCGCCGCGGTGCGCGCGCGGAGCGCCGGGAGCTCGTCCAGGGCGCGCACCGTGAGGAGCAGACAGCACACCATGCCGGTCGCGAACGGGACGTCGCGGGCATTGATGAACATGTGCCCGTAGAAGACCGGATTCAGCGCGAGCAAAACCGCGGCGAGAGCGCCGGCGCGTTCACCTCCGAGCGCCCGCGCGAGCCGCGACGTCGCCACGAGCCCCGTCAGGCCGAGAAGAGCGCTCGTGAGATGCCGTGTCTCGTATTCTCCGAACGGCGAGATCCGACCGAGGAGCGCCGCGGGCAGCTCGAAACCGCCGCCGTAGAAGCGGAAATTGACGAACTCGAAGGCGGAGTGATCCTGGAAATGGCTCGCGTAGTACTTGATGAGGAGCGCGCCATAGACCGTCTCTCCCTGCTCGTCCCAGGCAATCCCGTACTGGCGGAACGTCGCGAGCACCGAGACGAACGCAACCGCGAACACCGTCAACGACAGCGCGTCGAAGGGTCGAGGGACACCCGAGGCCTTGCCCGCCAGGAACCGCCGCATGAAACCCGTTACAAATAGCAGGTTCACGCCGCGATCGAGCGACGGAGCGAACTGTGGCGCGCCGTCTCACCCCGGACAAAACCCCGACGACGCCTTCCGCAAACGCTGCTAGGTTCGCGCCGCCGGGAGGGCGCGTATCTTGCCGCGACGACGCAACGAGAATTCTTTCTTCATTCACCTCGCGATGTCCGTCATCGCTGGCTCTGTCTTCTGGGGCTGCTCGCCGGATTTTCAGGACTGCGCGACCACGCACACCTGCTCCCCCGGCTCGAAGAGTGACGCTGGCGTGTCGGAAGCAGGAACGCTCTCGGCCAATGGCGGAGCGTCCGGGACCGGCGGAAAGGGCGCCGCCGGCGGTTCCGGCATGGGTACCGCCGGGACGAGCGGGACGGGCGGAGTGTCCGGGATGGGCGCAGCCGGCAGCTCAGCGAACGGCAACGGCGGCGATGCCGGCTCGGTGGGACGCGACGGCTCCGTCGACGCCGGCGTGCCCGACGCCGCGATCGTCGAACCGGACGCGAGCCTCGACGCATCGGTCGGCACCACGACGCCCGACGCCTCCGACGGCGCACCCGCGCCGGCACCGTGCGATACGACGCACTACGATTGCGACGGCAACGCGAGCAACGGCTGCGAGACGGACATCTCGCTGAACGTCGCCAACTGCGGCGGGTGCCGGATCGCTTGCCAGACCACGGGCACGACCGCTCTGTCCTGCATCGCGGGCGTCTGCAAGCCGACCTGCGCCGCCGGTCGGCTCGACTGTGACGGCGACGGCAAGAACGGCTGCGAGGTGGACTCGCAGAACGACGCAACGAACTGCGGCGCGTGCAAGTACGCCTGCTCCGCAAAGAACGCGACCGCCGCGTGCGCAAAAGGCGCCTGCACGCCCGCGTGCAGCAAGGGCTTCGGCGATTGCGCTCACCCGGCGCGTCCCGCCGCGGACGACGGCTGCGAGACCGATCTCGGAAAGCCGGTGAGCTGCGGCGTCTGCGGCCACGACTGCGTCGACGGCGACTGCGGCTCCGACGGCAAGTGCCTCGAGGTGACGATCTCCGACAACGTCCAGAATCCCGTGTCCGTCACCGTCGACCCCACCTACGTTCACTGGACGCAGACCGAGAACACTCCGAACGCGACGACGGGCGCGATCATGCGCACCCTCGTCAAGGGCGGCGGAATGACCACCGTCGCGTCGGGTCAGGAGAACCCGTGGGCGATCGCCAACGACGGCGCGTACGTCTACTGGTGCAATCGCTCGAGCGGAGACCCGTCGATCCGGCGGCAGCTCTTCGGGACGAGCGGCAACGGCACCGTGATCGTGAGCGACCCCGGCGTGATGATGCTGCCGTCACCTCTGGCCGTGGATGGGACGAACGTCTACTGGGCCGATTACAGCCTCCGTCAAGTCTACAAGGAAGCCAAGGACGGCTCGGGTCCATCTGTCGTCCTCACGCCGGCGTTCAATATCGCCGCGTTCGATCTCAAGGTCGACGGTCCCAACGTCTACTGGGACGGGCCCGTCTTCGCCCCGATCTCGGGCGCCGCTGCGACGGTCAAGCCCACCGACGTCCCGAGCGGTCACGGCAGCTTCTTCGCCATCGACGCGACCTACATCTATTACGAGGCTTACATCGCGAACAAGGACACCTACGCGCGCACCCTGAAGACGCTGACGGGCCCGGTTCAGGCGCTCCTGCCGGAGACGAGCATCACGCGCGCGCTCGCCGTCGACGCGACGTATCTGTATATCGCGGCGGACAGCGGCATCATCCGACTCCCGAAGGCGGGCGGCACCGCGACGACCCTCGTGCCGTCACCCGGTGTCGTGACGTCGATGGTCGTCGCGGGGAATGCCATCTACTGGATCGACAGCGGCAGTTTCGGGGCAATGAACGGCCGCGTGATGAAGCTCCCGCTCTGAACCGCTATAGCGTCATCCATCGATGACCGACGCGACCGCCACCGTTGCCCGCGCGCGGGACGAGTTCTTGACGCTGGTCGAGGCGGTCCGCCCGGAGCTTCACCGGTACTGCGCACGCCTCACCGGCTCGGTGATCGAGGGGGAAGACATCGTCCAGGAGACGCTGGCCAAGGCGTTCTACGCGCTCGGCCTCGAGACCGAGGTGCCGTCGCTCCGCCCGTGGCTCTTCCGCGTCGCGCACAACACCGCGGTCGACTATCTCCGCAGCCACGGGAAGCGCTTCACCGAAGCTCGGGACGACCTCGACGAGGTGGCGGCCTTCGACGACAGGCCGGACCCGATCGTCGTGCGCTCAGCGCTCGCCCAGTTCGTCGAGCTCCCGCTCACGCAGCGGAGCGCCGTCATTCTCAAGGACGTGCTCGGGCATTCGCTCGAGGAGACGGCAGACACCATGGGCACCACGGTACTCGCGGTCAAAGCGGCCCTCGTGCGCGGCCGGCGCAATCTGCGCGAGACGAGCGCCGCCGAAGGCTCGCCCGATCTCGCCGTTCGTGCCCGGCTCGACCGCTACGCGACGCTCTTCAACCGACGCGACTGGGACGGCGTGCGCGCGCTCATCGGCGACGAGTGTCAACTCGACCTCGTCGCGAAGGCGCGCCGGCGCGGCAAGGAGGTCGGCGCGTACTTCGCCCGCTACGAGAAGCAAAACGTCTCGCTCTCCGTCGTCAGCCTGGAGGGACGGCTCGCGTTCGCGGCCTTCGTCGCGGGCGCGCAGACCGCCTCATACTTCGTGCTGCTCGACTGGGACGGCGATCGCGTGAAGTCGATCCGCGACTACCGCTACGTCCCGTACATCGCCGCGGAGGCGACATACGAGACGCTCGGCTAGCCGCTACTACTTCTTCTTCATTTCGATGACTTCGGTCTCGGCCTTCGCGTGGGCCACGACGCGGCGGTTCTTGGCGCGCCCCTCGACCGTCTTGTTGTCGGCGATCGGGTTCTCCATGCCGAAGCCGAGCGCGTTGAGGCGGTCGCCGGCGACGCCACCCGCGATGAGCGCGGCCTTCACCGCGTCCGCTCGCTTCTGCGAGAGCTTCTTGTTCTTGAGCGTGCCGCCGACGTTGTCGGTGTAGCCCTCGATCGTCACCTTGACGGAGGGGTACTTCTTCATGAACTCGTCGACCTTCTTGATCTCGCCGGTGAAGTCGCTGGCGATGTCGGCCTTGTCGGTCACGAAGGTCACGTCGAGACCGATGCTGACCTCTTTGTCGAGCTTCTTCGGGCAGCCGACGTCGTCGACCATGGCGCCGCCCGGCGTGTTCGGGCACTTGTCGAGGTAATCGGCAACACCGTCGCCGTCGGCGTCGGGCGGGCAACCCATGGCGTCGACCTGCACGCCTGCGGGCGTGCCGGGGCACTTGTCGGCCGTGTCGACCACGCCGTCCTTGTCCGTGTCCGCGGGCGGCGCGACGACCGCGGGCTCCGGGGCGGGCGGAGGGGGCGGCGCCGGAGGCGGCGTGAGGGGCTTGCCGTCACAGCCCGGGACGGCCTTGTCCAGCGTCCAGGTGCTCGTGTGCCAGCACTCGCCGTTGGCGCTACGGACGATCGAACCGTCCCCGCTTCTCAGGTAGCCGTCGTCCGCGAAGGCGGAGGTGGATAGTGCCAGCGTCGCTACGACAATTGCGATTCTCATCATCGACTCCGTTTCAAGCCAAAGCAGCACTCGATGTGCGAGCCGACGGTTACACCACCGGTCCCGAAACGTCACGCACCACGAGCATTTTCGAGCAAGATCTCCATCGTGTTCACGCTCGAGACTCCGTCCACCCATGAGCTCGAAACAATTGCGGAGGCTCTCTGGACGCCGTTGCGACCCCCCCTACACAATCCTGCCCTGACCCCGAGGTATCCGGATGACACGCCACGAGCCACGAAACGCGCTCCTCGATCTGCTCGAGCTCGAGCTACCCATCGTCCAGGCACCGATGGCCGGCATCTCGACGCCGGCGATGGCCGCTGCCGTCGCGAACGCCGGTGCGCTCGGCTCGCTCGGCGTGGGGTCCAGCACTGCCGCGACCGCGCGGAAGATGATCGAGTCGGTGCGCGAACACTCGAAGCGTTCGCTCAACGTGAACGTATTCTGTCATCGCCCCGCGAAGGCGGACGCGGGCGTCGAAGCGGCGTGGCTCGCCCGACTCGCGCCGGAGTTCGCCCGCTACCGCGTGAGTGCGCCGAAGATCCTCGGCGAGATCTACCGGAGCTTCGTCGAGGACGACGACATGCTCGCCATGCTGCTCGACACGCGGCCGAAGGTCGTGAGCTTCCACTTCGGCATTCCGCCCGGGGAGCGCGTGCGAGCGCTGCGCGACGTGGGCATCGTCCTCCTCGGCTCCGCGACGAGCCTCGCCGAGGCGCGCGCGCTCGTCGATGCGGGGGTGCACGCCGTCGTCGCGCAAGGCTGGGAAGCGGGCGGACACCGCGGCATCTTCGACCCCGACGGCGTGGACAATCAGCTCGGCACCCTGGCGCTCACCGAAGTGCTGGCGCGCGCTCTCCCGGTGCCCGTCATCGCCGCCGGCGGCATCATGGACGGCGCTGGCATCGACGCCGTGCTCCGCCTCGGAGCGAGCGCGGCTCAGCTCGGCACCGCCTTCGTCGGCTGCGCCGAATCGCAGGCCGACGCCGGGTACAGGAGCGCGCTGTCGAGCGACGCGGCGCACCACACCGTGATGACGCGCGCGCTCTCCGGCCGACCCGCGCGCTGTCTCGCGAACCGCTTCACGGCGCTCGGCGCCGATATCCCACCTGGTGACGTTCCGTCGTACCCGATCGCCTACGACGCCGCAAAAGCCCTTCACGCTGCGGCGAAGGCCGCCGGGGAATCGGGCTTCGGCGCCCAGTGGGCCGGCCAGGGCGCGCCCCTCGCGCGAAGCGACACGCACGGCGAGAAGCTCCCTGCCGCCGAGCTCGTCGCGGCTCTCCGCGCCGAGATGCGTTGAAGCGGTTCTGAGCTACGCTTCTCGATCGTGCCTGAAGCCGCAAACGAGCAGGCGTATCTGGCGTTCCCCGATGGCGGGGGCGACGTCAAGCGCGTGACCCACATCCGCAGCACCCTCATCATGTCCTCGCAGAAGACGCTGCGAGACGCGGGCTTCTACGAGAAGTACGACGCGCTCCTCGCGCCCGAGCACCGGCAAGAGGTCCTCACCGCGACGACTCCGCGCTGGCTGGACCTCGCCGTCGGCATGGCCCACTACCAGGCCTGTGACGACCTCGGGCTCGGCGTGAACCAGGTCGTCGACCTCGGACAGGCCATCGGTTCGCAGCGCAAGGGCACCTTCCTCGGCGTCGCAGTGAACCTCGCTTCTGGTCTCGGCGTGACGCCGTGGACTGCGCTGGCCCAGACCGATCGCATCTGGCGAAGGGGATGGCTCGGGGGCGCGATGCGCGCCCAGAAGGTCAATGACCAGGAAGCGCGAGTCGAAGTAGTCGGCTGGCCATGCGCACGGATCCCCTACTGCCGTCACGCCCTGCGAGGCCTCATGCTCGGCGTGGCGCAGCTACTCGCCCCACAAGCCTTCGTCCACGAGATCCACGCCCTACAGCGCGACGCCTCCCTCGCCTATCGCCTCACCTGGCGTTGAGAGCGCAAGAAGACGGAGGACCGCCGTGCATACGAAATGGCAATCCGAGTTGCGCTGAACGCAACGGTCGCTTCCGCGCAACCTTCCCCCGCTTGGCGGCCGTGGTTCCGACGCGGGCGACCCTGGAACGCGCTTCGCGCGTCCGTCACTGCTTCTGCGCGGCTAGCCAGGTCGCGGCGGCCGCGTTGACGGATTTGGGGTCTTGTTCGACGTCGATGGGGACGGGGTGGCCGGAAGCTTGTTCCAGGGCGTGGCGGGCGAAGTAACGGACCAGGGGATACGGATTTGCCAGCGCGGGAACGATCAGTGGGAGCGCGGCGGGGCCGCCTCGGTCGCCTAGCACGGATGCGGCGGTCGCTTCCTCGTGGGGCTTGCCGTAAGCGATGGTGGCCACGAGGGGGTTCGCCTCCATTCTTCCGTAGAGCTTGAGGAGCTTGCTGCGGTCGAACCGCTTGTTCCACCACTTCTCCATAGTGCCGACGAGGCTTCCGACGGTCTTGTCGGCGTGACAGAGGGCGCACTCGAGCGGTCTGTCGCCCTCGACGCGCGCACGGTCGGTGGGCGAACCGATCCGGTGATAGCGCGTGAGGCGGTACGCGAGGCCCATGTTCTTCTTCGGCATGTGACACGACAGGCACGCGCTCCCCTCGCCTCCCGGATCGTGATGCGTGTGGCGTGCGAGCGCGTCTCGGTCCGCGTACTGGCCGTGACAGCTCGTGCAGACGGGATTGCCGGCGACGGTACCGAGCTCATCGAGCCGCTCGCGCTTGCTGCCCGCATGCGGGTCGTGACACGTCGTGCACGCCATCTTGTCGGCGCAGCTCCCGAGGATGAAGTCGCGGGCTTCCCCCGAGTTGATGTGCGTGCCGCCCGGCGAATCCGCGCGCAGCCCGCCTTCCCAGGTGTACGGATATTCGCTGAAGAGCACGGTGTGACACCGCGCACAGGTGCGGTTGATCGACTCTGCACGCGTCGGCACTCGCCCGGACGGTGTGCGCACCGCAATGAGATCGCTCTCGATCGCGAACGACGGGTGAAGCGTCGGATCTTCGACGTGTTCCTTGCTCCCGTTGTGACACGTCTCGCAACCGATACCGAGCTCGAGCAGGTTCGATTCGTCGAAGTGGCGTCGCGTCTCGCGTATCGCGACGCCGAGGACGGTGGCGAGCTCACCCTTCACCTCGCCCTTGCCGAGCTGGGCCACCTCGTGCGAGACGGCGCGCGCGAGGCGGTCTGGATCCGTCGGTTCGTAGTGCCAGAGCCGCGACGCCGGCAAGAAGCGCTCGCTCACCGAGCCCTGGTACTTCTCCGCCGTGGGAAGCAGATCGTCGTAGAGCGACGTGAGTCGCGGAGCGGTGTTGTGACAGAAGATGCACGTCTGCCGCCACGGCATGCCGTCGGCGAAGTGGGCCCGCTCGCGCACCATCACCGAGTAGCCCTTGTAGCGCCAGGCCGGCGCGAAGAGCAGGAACGACACCGGCATCACGCGCTCGCCCTCGGGATCGGGGATCGTCGCGGCGTCCGCGGCGTCGCTCGCCACCTGCTTTCCGACGAAGTCTTCGCGGTAGTGCCCGCCGATCACCTTGGTGATACGGAAGAGTCGTGACGGCGCGCCCTTCGCGTCGATGCGCATGTAACGGCGTCCGTCGTGCACGTCCATCGTCACGACGTCGTCCTTGAAATGGAACGACTCGCCGTCGAAGGGCGCCTTCACCGCGTCGCCCTCTGCGTGGCGCGTCATGCGGTGCATCGGAGACGCCATGAACTCGTCGTGAATGGACGGATGACAGGCCGCGCATGCGGACGTCCCTGCGTAATCGGCACGCAGGATATTGCTCGTCACCACGCCGTCGTCGTGCGAGCGGCCGACCTTCGGCGCCGCCGAGCAAGCGACGAGCCCCGCGAGCACGAGGAATGAAGCGAACGCTCGCCAGGTTTTCTTCGACGGAAGGTGCACGCGCCGGCCGACGATATCACCCGAGCGTTCCAGTGGTTCCGCATCGAAGCCACCGTCATCCCCGAGGCGTCAAAGATGCGGAACTACGCGAGCGCAGCGAGCCCGCGAAGGCGGCAGGGGGAGCAGTTCGCCGAAGGCGAAGCTGCGGGGGGCCAAGGCCCCCCCAATACCGAAGAGGCACGGCGATTGCACCTGTTGCGAGCGAGGCCCCAATGACAATTGAACGAGATCGACGCGGTATTTTCGCTGGTTCGAAGCTGAGGCAAACCGTCGCATGGACGGCGCGCTGCGCGCTGGGCGTCGCGCTCTCCATGTCCGTGGCACCGGTCGCGAAGGCCCAGGTCGCCGTCGACGTCGGGGTCTCGGCAGGCGCGGCGTATCCGAGCGCACCGCCGCCGGACGTCGTCCCCGAGGATCGCCCGCTCTCGCCCGGCCCTGGTTACTACTGGGTGCCGGGAACCTGGGACTGGACGGGCGGCGACTGGGAGTGGATGCCCGGATACTGGATGCCGCATCGTGACGGATACGCATACGTCGGTCCGCGGTTCGTCTGGGAAGGCGACAGGTTCGTGTATTACCGGCCGTTCTGGGAGGGGCCGCGTGGTTACCACGAATACCGTTACGGCGCGTGGCGCGGCGCGCCTCCAGTCGCATGGCGTGCTCATCCGCGGTACGAGCCGCGAGCGTGGCGCGCCGAGCACACCGTCGCCTGGCGACGCGGCGCCCCGGCCGGCGCGTTCCGTGCTCACGAGGAGACGCGCGCGATCGAAGCGCACCGCGTCGCCGGGCATCGCGAGGCGGAACACCGCGCCGTCGAACACCACGAAGCGGAGCATCGCGCCGTCCAAGCCGAACACCATGAAGCGGAGCATCGCGCCGTCGAGCATCGCGAAGCCGCCGTAGCGCATCACGAGGCCGAGCACCGCGGAGCGCCGGTTCAGCACGCGCCGCCCGCACACGGCGGACACGACGAACATCGTCGCTGAGAGTCTGGTTGGCCCTTGCGCTATCGTTTCTGTAGCGCTATTCCTCGGCTGCTACGGAAAAAGTAGCGCAAGGAACCTCAATGACCAATGCACGCCTCGAAGCCATTCCGCCGCCCTATTCGTCCCAGGTGACCGAGCAACTCGCGCGGCTCATGCCCGCGGGGGTTCCGCCGCTCGCGCTCTTTCGTACCCTCGCCGTGAACGACCGCGTGCTCTCCCGGATGCTCTCATCGGGCCTCCTCGATCGCGGCGCGGTGTCACTGCGCGAGCGCGAGCTCGTCATCCTGCGGACCTGCGCGCGGCTCGAGTCCGAATACGAATGGGGCGTCCACGTGACGATGTTCTCGGAGAAAGCCGGGCTCACCCACGGTGAAGTGGCGGCCACGCGAAGCGACTCCGGCGCGACGTTCCAGTGCTTCCCCGCGCGCGAGGTGCGGCTGCTCCGTCTCGTCGACGAGCTCATCGACACCGCGACGGTGTCCGACGGGCTCTGGCGCGAGGTCGCCGCCCTGTGGTCCGCGCCGGCGCTCGTCGAGATCGTCGCGCTCGTCGGTTTCTACCACTCCGTCGCATTCGCCACGAACGCGTTCAAGATCCCCCTCGAGTCGTTCGCTGCGCGATTTCCAGGAGCGTGAGCGCTGAGCGCTGAGCGCTCGAGAGTGTCGACGGCGGACGCAAACGTCAGCGACGTCAGCCGGGCGCGGGGAGGAGCAGCTGGTTTGCGACTAGCTCGGCGCGGGCTCCGGGGTCCGCGACGTAGCGTTCCAGGGCGCGGACGAGGAGCGGGAGATCCAGGGTGTACTGGGACGTCATGACGGCGACGGGCGCGCCCATCCAGCGTTCGCACGACGCGAGGTGCGCGAGTACCTTGGGCATGGACTCGGGTGGGCGTGCGACGACGGCTCCGACGTCGTCGAGCCAGACGTAGAGCACCGGGTTGCTTTGATACTCGCCGGTGCCGAGCTGTACGATGCGATCCCAGGGCACGGTGAAGCACCAACCGCGCCGTCCGATGGTCATGCCGTCGGGGTCGAACTGCAGATGGCCCACCGGGAGGCCCCCCGACAAGAGTCCGATTATTACCGCGCCGCCGACGCCCGCGATGAGCCAGGAGCCCCCCCAGAAAACCGAACCATAGCCGTGACCGAACGTGATCAGGACCACGCCGAGAAAGAAGAAGCCGCCACCGAGGAGCGCGAGTTTCGTGCGAGAGGGACGGATGGGAACGCCGCCCGCGATGCGCGCGGTGAGCGGTCGCTGAGAATGAAAACGGAGCTTCCGCGTGATCGTCGCGGCGGCGACGGCAGTGCACATCCCAAAGAACGTGATGGTGACGATACCGACGTCCCGGTCACGCGGGACGATGAGCACGCCCATCGCGACGAACGCGAGCCCGACGCCGAGGAGCGCCCAGTCCCGGAAACGGGGGCGCGGATAGACCACTACATCGGGTGACGTCGGCGCGCTCGCCATGCGACGTAGATCATACGGCACGGCGCCGGAATCTTCCCCCTGTGCGCCCCGCGTCAATGAAGCCATTTTCATGCGTCTGACGCGCCTTGACGCCCGCGGAGCGCACCGATAAACGGGTCGAGTCGCGGGTGGGCTCTGTGAGGAGAGCTCCTCGGTCCGAGGAGTGTTCGTGCAGGTACTGGAGTGGAAACCGGCTGTGTGGCGGAGCGTGCGCGTCGGCGCGCTCGCGGGGACGTCGTCCGAGCGCGTGGTCCGGACGCTCAGCGCCGTGGTGCTGGTCCTCGGCTTCTGGCTCCGCGCCCGCGGTTTTCTCTTCTCGACGCTGTCGCTCTGGCTCGACGAGGCGACGTGGGCGATCCGGATGATGGACAAGCCGCTCGTCGACAACCTGATCCGACCGCTCGGATTCATGGCGGTGTCGAAGTGGCTGTCACTGGCCTTCGGTCCTTCCGAGACGGTGCTGCGGCTTCTGCCGTGGACCGCGGGAATCGCAACGCTGTTCATGGCGCCGGCGCTCGCGCGCCTTCTGTTCCGCTCGCCGGGCGCGCGGCTGCTCTTCGTGTGCGTCATCGCGCTGCACCCTGCCGCGGTCGATCTGTCGAAGGAGTTCAAGCCGTACTCGGTGAGCATCGCTCTCCATATGGGGCTCGTGCTCCTCGCCCTGCGCTACGCGACCGAGGGCAAGCTGCGTGATCTCGTCCTCGGGCTCGCGCTCGCGCTCGTGGCCGTGCTCTTCGCCCAGGACGCGCTCTTCGCCTATCCGGGCTTCTTCATCGTGCTCGCCGTCGCCGCGCTCCGGATGCGGCGCTTCCGTCATCTCGCCGCCGTCGTGCTCGGTGGTGCGCTCACGCTCGGCGTCGTCGGCGCCCTGTACGTCTACGTCTGGAGCGACATGAACCAGCCGAAGGAGACGAAGTACTGGGGCAAGAAGTACGACGTGTTCTACCTGCCGGCAAAGGGCACCCCCGACCGAATAGACTGGACGGCGAGTCGCTACGCCGAGCTGGTGACGATCCCCGGCACGCGACGAAACCTCTGGGCGTCGCATCGGTATTCGGAGGAGCGCCTCGCCGAGCTCCGATCTCTGGACGCGCTCGCGTGGCTAGTGCTCCACGTCGCGGGGCTGCTCTTCTTGATTCGTGGGAGACGACTCCGCGAGGGTCTGCTTCTGTTCCTTCCACTGGCGCTGACGACCGGGTTCAACGCGCTCGGCTACTGGCCGCTCGGGGAGTTCCGCGCGAACCTGTTTGCGCTCGTGTACGCCGCGGGGATCGCGTGCTTCGGGATGGACAGGGATGCGAGGGAGACACGCTGGCAAGATCTTCTGCCGGCCCTCGTCCTCGTCCTTTTTCCGCTCTTCTTTTTCGAGCGTGTGTGGCACGGGACGAAGCAGATGCACACGACGAGCAACGAGTTCCCGAAGGCGCTCACGAAGCTCGCGCGGCTGCAGGGGCTGGCCTACGCCGGCCCGAGAGAGAAGCTCGTCACGGACCTGTGGAGCTGTAGCCCGTTCCGGTACTACACGCGATACCATCCGACGTTCCGCGAGAGCGCCGTCGGCACGAAGCTCAGGGACAACCTGACCATCGTCTGCCGGAACAAGTCAGCGAAGGACATCCTCTCCACCGTGCGGAGGGAGCTCCGGACGTCACCCCGGGTGTGGCTCCTCGCGACCGGTAACAAGGTGATGAACGAGCTGGATCACGCGTGGCCCGACGACCTCGACAAGGTAGCGTTCGCCCGGATCGGCAAGGACGATCACCTCGTCGCGGGCATCACCACGAAGACCGTCGCGCCCCTCCCCGAGCCGGAACCGGCACCGGCACCGAACCCCGACGCCGAAGGCGACACCCAGCCCGGCGACGGGGAGAACTGAGGCTTCTAACAAAGGGAGGCCTTGGCCCCCCGCCGCCTTCGCGGGCTCGCTTCGCTCGCGTAGTTCCGGCCCTTTGATGCTTCAGGGACGACGAAGGCGTCGATGCGGAACTACTGAGCCGCGATTACGCCGCTGCCGAGCTGAGCGCGAGCGAGCTCCGCGAAGCGGCCGCCGGCGCTCACGAGCTCGTCGAACGCGCCGCTCTCGACGATGCGCCCTCCCTCGAGGACGAGGACGCGATCGGCCTTCCGGATCGTGGAGAGACGGTGCGCGATGACGAAGGTGGTGCGCCCTCGCATCACCTCCGCGAGCGCGATAGACAGCTTGCTCTCGGTGATGGCGTCGAGCGCCGCGGTGGCCTCGTCCAGGATGAGGATCGGCGGCGCCTTGAGGAGCGCGCGCGCAATCGAGAGACGCTGGCGCTCACCGCCGCTGAGCGAACGACCGCGCTCGCTCAGGATGGTGCCGAGCCCGTCGGGCAGGCGCTCGATGACGTCCCGCGCCTGGGCGCGTTCTAGGGCGTCCCACATCTCGGCGTCGGTGGCGCCGGCCTTGCCAACCCAGAGGTTCTCGCGCACCGAGCGCGCAAAGAGGAGCGGCTCCTGGAAGACGACGGCGATGTTGCCGCGAAGGGTGTCGAGCGCGTAGCTCCTCGCGTCGGCGCCGTCGAGGGTGATGCGACCAGCGATCGGGTCGTAGGCGCGATAGAGGAGCGCGAGCGTCGTCGACTTGCCGGAGCCGGTGGAACCGACGAGCGCGACGGTCTCCCCCGCCGTTGCGCGAAACGAGACGTTCTCGAGCGCTCGCCTGCCGTTCGGGTAGTCGAACGAGACGTTCTCGAACGCGACGTCACCCTGGAAAACGACGCCGGACTTCGCGCCCGGGTCGTCCCGCACGGCGGGCACCTTGTCGATCACGTCGAAGAACTCCGCGATCTTCGGCGACTCCGATACGAGCGACGTGAGGAACGTCAGCGTCGCCTCGAGTCGGCCGACGAGGGACGCCGCGAGCCCCATGCACGCCACGATCTGCCCGACGGTGGCCTCGCCGCGGAGATGCAGCAGGGTGCCGACGATGAGCACCGCGGTAACGGTCAGCGTCGAAGCCGCGCGCGTCGCCACCGTGCCGGCGGCCCAGTACGACAGCACCGGCATCTGGGCGGCGAGAAAACGCGCGCCGATGACGTCGAGGGTGCGGATCTCCGCCTCGACGCGGGTGAAGCTCTGGACGACGGCGAGGTTACCGATGGCGTCCGCGGCGTGCTCCGACAGCGCGGCGTGCTCCTCGTTGACCACGTTCTGGCGCGAGAACGTGGCGTTCATGAGGCGCCACATGCCGAACGCGAACGTGCCGACGAGCGCCATCATGAGCAGCCCGAGCCGCGTGTCGAACATCATGCAGCAAGGGAGCAGCACGAAGAGCGACAGGAGCGGCGCGCAGTGGGTACGGAAGAAGTTGAGCCACACGTTCCACATCGCCTCCGCGCCGCTGCTCATCACCTTGAGCACGCGCCCGGAGTGCATGCCGGCGTGAAACGAGAGCGGCAGCGACAGCACGTGACGGAAATAGTGCGTCGTGATCGCGAGCCGCCGGCGGTGAGAGAGCCGGTCGGCGTGGAGGGCGACCGCGACGCTCCCGCCGATGTTGAAGAGCCCGACCGCGATCCATGCGAGCACCCAGCGCGAAAGCACGGAGACCCAGTTGCTTAGCGTGGCGCGCCCGAGCGCGTCGATGATTCTTCCGAAGAACCACGGCTCGGCGAACTGCGCGACCGCCAGCACGACGTTCGCGAAGAAGAGCACCCACGCGAGCCCGCGTTCGGGACGGAGCTCGGCGAAGACCCTCCGGTAAACCCGAAAGAATTGCCGAGCCATCGGCGCGGAGTCTAGCTAGCCGGCTCGGCCGTCACCACTGCCCGCCGGGCGGGCGGCGGTTCACTTGCTCGACGCGGTCCGGGAGCCGGGCGAGGCGTGGCTCTTGAGGCAGGCGAGCTGCGACTCGTGCATCGCGAGGAACGCCTTGTCGAGCTGCATCCGGAAGAAGAGCACCGACTCGTGCGAGTAGGCGACGTAGGCGCCGACGATCTGCGACTGGTGCGCCTTCGACGCCTGGTTGAGGCACTTCGAACGAGCGCCGGGCGGGACGGCCGCGCCGGCTTCTTCGCGGTGCTCGAGCGTCTCGAAGTTCTTCGCGACCCACTTCTTGGCCTCGGGGTAGAGACCGTGGGACTCGAGCGTCGTGGAGAGGCAGCTGAGCTGGGGCTCGATGCACGCGGTGTGAGCCTTCGCGAATTGCTCGAGCAGCGTGAGCGCCGCGTCCTGATGGAAGTCGTCCTTGGCGAGCTCGGCCTCGAAGCGATCCTCGGCGGCGTTCGCGTCGTGCGTGCAGCGCTCGAGCTCATCGCCACCGTCGCACGCCGACTTCTGTGACGGCGGCAGCGTCGCCCGCAGATACGCGACCTCGTCGTCGGCCGACGCCATGGCGCTCTGGGCCGCGGCGCCGCGTGACACCTTGCGGAGCTCTTCTTCGCGGGTTCCGGCGCGTACCATGACCGCGGCGTCCTCTGCCGTCTTGCCGAGCTCGTCGGTGCACGAGAGGACGGTCTGCATGCAGGTCATGTCACTCGAGTAGAAACTCGCGAGCGCGCCCTGCTTCCGTCGCTTGACCATCCCGTCGGACATGCAGTGCATCACGCCGGCCGCGTCGGGCATGACGTGACACTCGGAGAGGTCCGCCGACGTCATCAGCTCGTCGCGCTGGTCCTTGACCACGATCTCGCAATCACCGACGCGAAACTCACAGAGCTCGCGGTCGTGCTCCGGCACCGCTGCGAGCTTCGCCGTCATCGCGTCGTGCTCTCCCTCGACCGACGAGAGCTGTTTCTCGCCCTCGAGGTCGCGCGGCGGACCTGCAGCGGGAGGCGGAGGAGCGGCAGCGCATCCCGCGAGCACGAGGCCGAACACGTAGCGCTGGCAGCCCGAGAGAGATCCTCGCATCACGGTGATTATACGGCGGACGGTACGGTGAATTCAGCGACGATGAGCGCTATCCATCCGTGCGCGCCAGTGGCGAAATGTGTGCGACAGTCCGTGGATGGACGCCATCGACATCACGACTCGCGACGGAACTTGCCCGAGCTACGTCTTTCACCCCGGCGGCGAGGGGCCGTGGCCCGCAGTTCTTCTCTTCATGGACGGCGTCGGGATCCGCCCCGCGCTGTTCGAGATCGGCGAGCGGATCGCCGCGCACGGCTATCTCGTGCTCCTGCCGGATCTCTTCTACCGCTCGGGTCGTTACGAGCCCATGGACGCGCACGCGGTGTTCGCCGACCCGGAGAAGCGCAAAGTGCTCCTCGAGAAGTATTTCGCGTTCGCGACGCAGGCGAACATCATGTCGGACACGCGCGCATACCTCGACCACCTGGCGGCGCGTCCCGATGTGAAGCAGGGCGGTATCGGCATCACCGGTTACTGCCTGGGCGGATTGATGTCCCTGACCGCGGCCGGGACGTACCCGGAGAGCGTCGTGGCGGCTGCCTCGTATCACGGCGCCCGCCTCGCCAGCGACGCGCCCGAGAGCCCGCACCTGCTCGCGCCGAAGATGAAGGCGCGCATCTACGTAGGCGGCGCCACCGAGGACGCGAGTTTCACCGACGAGATGAAGGCGCGGCTCGAAGACGCGCTGACCCGCGCGGGCGTCGAGCACCTCATCGAGACGTATCCGGCCCGTCACGGCTGGGTCCCCCGGGACACGCCGGTCCACGACGAGGCCGCCGCGGAGCGCCACTACCAGACGCTGTTCACGCTGCTCGACGGCAAGCTGAAAGCATCCTGAAGCGCGCGCGGCTGGCGGGCGCCGTCGTCGCGATTCAAGCTACGAGCCGATGCTCGGTATTCCCATCGGCCTCGCCGTCGCCAACCTCGCAGAGTGGCTGATCCACAAGCACGTGCTTCACGGCAAGGGGCGCGTGCGCGGTACGTTCTGGAGCTTCCATTGGCATGAGCACCACCGGAACGCGCGCGCGTCGGGGTTCGTGGATCACGATTACGAGCGCTCGCCCTTCGCCTGGAACGCGCAGGGCAAGGAAGCGCTCGGGCTCGTCGGGATGTCGCTTCTCGTGACGCCGCTCCTGCCGATCGCGCCGTTCTTCGTGATGACGTCGTACTACTCGAGCTACCGCTACTACCGCGCGCACAAGCGCGCGCATCAGGATCCCGCGTGGGCACGCGAGAACGTGCCGTGGCACTACGACCATCACATGGGCCCCGATCAGGACGCGAACTGGTGCGTCACCCGGCCATGGTTCGATCACGTCATGGGCACCCGGAAGCCGTACATCGGGACGGAGCGCGAGCAGGCCGACGAAGCGCGCCGGGCCAGGCGCGTACAGTCCTGAAATGACCGCATCCGGCGATCCTGGCGCCTTTATGAAGATTTTTATTGAAAGTGACTTTCAATTTCAATAAAGCACGGGGGCGCTCGATGAACGACCTGCCCGTCTCCACGACTGAAGCGTCGATCGACGTTTCGCCTCACACCGGCGAGCTTCACTGCGCGTGCGGCGCGCTCCTGGCGCGTTGGGTGGAGGCCGGGCTCGAGCTCAAATGCCGGCGCTGCAAACGCATCGTCACCATCCAGTTCCCCGACGAGATGAAGACGCGGCAGAGCCGCGCATAGTTTCCCCACGAACGACTGGCACGGCCAGAGGCATCGAGCCCAGAGCCCCGAAGACGTCTCCGCAAACGCGGAGCCCACCGGATCTCTGGAGACTCATGGCCCATTCTCACGCTCACGCGATAGCTCCCACGCGCACCGTTCGCAGACGGTCGGCCGCGCTCTCGTCCGCGCGCAGAAGCTCGACGCCGAGCACACGGACGACGTCGACGCCTCGAGTGAGCTCGCCTGGGGACGCTCGCACGGCGATGCCTGACCCACTCGATCACGATGTCTGTCTTTCGAACCAGTGAGTGAAAAACGATGCGACCTTACACGATTGCAAAAAGCGCCTTCCTGACCTCCCTGTTGCCCGTGACGATGATCCTCGCCTGCAGCAGCGATAGCGCAAGCTCGGGTGGACCGGACGGAGGCGGCGCGACGACGTCCACCGGCGGCAAGTCTTCCGACGGCAGCGGCGGCAAGAGCGCCACCGGCGGCAAGGCCGGCGCAACGAGCACCGGCGGCACCGCGCCGAGCAGCGGCGGCGGCACCGGCGGAGAGACGAACCCCGCCGACGCGTCCACCGGCGGCGGCGGCGACACCGATTCCGGCACCGGCGGCGCCGACACCGACGGCGGTGACGCGGGCGAGCCCGGGCCGGGGCTCACGCCCCTCGTCAACGCGCTCTCGACGACCGGGCCCGACCGATTCTACGGCGTGACGACCGACGCCAAGGGAAACGTCTACGCGGTTGGTCAGATCGCCGACTCGACCGACACCACGGCGGACTTCTCGGTGCTCGTCGCGAAGTTCACGGCTCTCGGTGTGCTCGACACGACGTTCGGGACGAAGGGCTTCGTGACCCGCAACGTGGTCACCGGCACCAACGGCGAGCTTTACCGCGGCATCGTCGTCCAGAGCACCGGCAAGATCGTCGTCTCCGGTCAGGCCGAGCACGCCGGCGCGGCCGACGTGCGCGACCGCGACATGGTCGTCCTTCGCTTCAACCCCGACGGCACGAAGGACACGACCTTCGGCACCGACGGCGTGCTCACGCTCGATCTGAGCACCGGCGCCCTGAACGGTACGGCCTTCTCGGCCGACAGCGCATGGGGCCTCGTCGCTTACGCCGACGATCGGCTCGTCGTGAGTGGCGGCAAGGTGCGCAGCGGCGGAGTCGACACGGACTTCGTTTTGGTGCGGCTCTCGAAGGACGGCGTGCTCGACGACGCGTTCGGAGACCACGGCGTCTTCGAGCTCGACACGATGCAGAACGGCATGAGCAACAACGCGAGCCCCCGCAACGTGACGCTGCTACCCGGTACCGACGGCATCATCGGCGCGGGTTATCAGCCGATCCCCGGCGCCGACACCGGTCCCGTCGTCTACAAGGTGACCGACGCAGGCAAGCTCGACACGACGTTCGGCACCGACGGCGTCTTCAGCGACCGTCCGCTCACCGAGCAGACGGAGACGTACATGGCGGCCGTGCAGCCCGCCGCGTCCGGCACCGGCTACTCGCTCGTCACGACGGGCTACGGCCGTCAGCTCGACACCGAGACGACGGACATCGTCTCGCTCCGCCTGACGTCGGCCGGCAAGCTCGATACGACGTACGGGACCGCGGGCGTCGCGCGCATCGACATCGGGGGCTTCGGAGACAACTCGCGACGGCTCGCCGTGCTGCCGGATCGGAGCGTCCTCCTCGTCGGCGGTGGCCGACTGACGTCGGCGGACGTGGACGGCACGTTCGTGAAGCTCACTGCCGACGGGCAGCCCGACACGACGTTCGCGCCGAAAGGCTTCCGGACGGTGGATCTCGGTGGCCCTGCCGACTTCCTCTGGTCGGTGGCGCTCACGCCGGACAAGAAGTTCGCCGTCGCGGCGGGCATCAGCGGGGTCGGCGCGACGCCCACGCCGGCCACCCTCAACGACGACACCACCCTGGTGCTCCTTCCGCTGACGCAATGAAACGCGCTCTCTGGCTCGTGCTCGCGGCGGCGTCGATCGCCGCCGCGTGCTCGAACACCGACGAAAAAGGACTGCCTGCGTCGGAAGACGCGGCCCCGCCTCCCGTACACGTCGATCCGCTCGGCGCCGATCCACGCTGCACGAGCGGCAGGATGCGCGATCCCAACGAATCCGAGGGACCGGAGATGATGCCGGGACACGCCTGCATCGCGTGTCACGACGCGACGGTGGCCGCGACCGGCGAGGACGCACCGAACTTCGCCTTCGGCGGCACCGCGTTCCCGAGCGGTCACGAGCCCGACGACTGCATCGGCTCGGGCGCCGAGGGCGCGATCGTCACCGTGACCGACTCCGCCGGAACGAAGTTCACCGCGACGGCGAACACGTCGGGAAACTTCTTCGTCGAGGATCAAGCGCCGAAGTTCCCCATCACGGCGGTCATCGAGTTCCAGGGACGAACGCGCGCCATGAAGACGCCCCAGATGCTCGGCGACTGCAACTCGTGTCACACCCAGCAAGGAGACGAAGGCGCCCCGGGGCGCATCACGCTGCCGTAGCGCGCGGATCGATCTCCGTCGCGGTCACGCTCGTGATGACGATCCCCGGTTGAGCGCTCACGCCGCGACACCGAGCCCCTTCAACGTCTCCCGTAGAGCGACGTCGAGAGCGGTGTGCGGCTCGCGCCCGAGGAACCGGACGAGCTTGCCGTTGTCGAGCTCGAGGGTGGTCTTCCACAGGTATCGCATCTCGAGCATCTCGCGGAACGTCTCGTTGAACGGCGCCATCAGGTAGATTGCGAACCAGGGAAAGCCGCGGATCGGCGCGGCCGGCTTTCCCGCAGCGGCGCGCGTCGCCTCGGCCAGCTCGACGCCCCGCGGGAACCAGTGGCCGCGGAAGTTGAACACCTCGAACGACGAGAGCTCCGCGTCGCGCTCGAGCAAGAGCGCGATCGTCTCTGCCATGTCGGGGAGGTACGCCCAGGCGTGACCGACGTCGCGGTCGCCGGGATAACTGACGGAAGAGAGCGGCTTCCCCGGTTTCACGAACCCCTGACTGAACCAGCTGCTGCCCGCGTGCACACCGAAGAAGTCGCCGGCGCGCACGATGAGGACCGCAACCCCGGAGCGCGACGCCGCCTCGAGTCGCTCCTCCATCTCGACGCGGATCTTGCCCTTGCGCGTGACGGGATGCTGCGGTGACGACTCGGAGACGAGCGGCAAGGCGTCGAGACCGAAGTTGTAGACGTTTCCCGGGAACATCAGACGTGCCCCCGCCGCCTTCGCCGCAGCGATGCTGCTCTCGAGCATGAGGAGCGCGAGCCCCTTCCAGTTGCGATACCCGGCGGGGCTCGCCGCGTGCACCACGACGCTCACGCCCTCTGCCGCGCGGACGACGTCCTCGGCGTTCATCGCGTCCCCCTTCACCCAGTCGACGCCGAGGCTCGCGAAGCGCTTCGACGCCTCGTCGGGGTTCCGGTTCAAGGCTCGGACCTTCCATCCACGCGCGACGAGCGCGAGCGCGGTCTCGCTCCCGATTCCACCAGTAGCTCCGACGATGAGGGCAGTGCGATTCATTGGATTTTCCTTCGTTTTCGTCGAGCGCCGCCGAGGCGCTCGCTTCGTGCACCCGGAAGATGCGCCTTTGTCCGCTCCAACGAAATTGAGGAAATCGGCATACGTGATATACATTTTCGTATGACGGCGTCAGCGCCCGGGTGGGAGCTCTATCGATCTTTTCTCGCCGTCTTCCACGAGCGCAGCCTGTCCGGCGCGGCGCGCGCGCTGTCCCTCACCCAGCCGACGATCGGCCGGCACGTCGACGTCCTCGAGGAAGCTCTCGGCGTGTCGCTGTTCACGCGCTCCCGGAGCGGCCTCGAGGCGACCGCGGAGGCCGCGGCCCTGGTTCCCTACGCCGAGACGATGGCGAGCGCGGCTGCGGCGCTCCAGCGTGCCGCGTCCGGAGAGGGAAAGGAAGAGCGCGGCTCGGTGCGCATCACGGCGAGCGAGATGATCGGCGCCGAAGTCTTGCCGTCCATCCTCACGTCGTTTCGCGAGGCGCACCCGCGGATCGACGTCGAGCTCGTCCTCTCCAACCGCGCCGAAGATCTCCTGCGGCGCGACGCGGACGTGGCGATCCGCATGGTGCGTCCGACCCAGGCCGCCCTCGTCACGCGCCGGCTCGGCGTCGTCCGGATCGGCTTGCACGCGCACCCGAGGTACGCGAAAGCGCACGGCCTCCCGACGACGCTCGAGGAGCTCGCGGCGCACTCGCTCATCGGCTTCGACCGGAACCCGTCGGTGAGTCGCCTCCCCGACGTCGGCTTCGTGATCCGGCGCGAGCGCTTCGCGTTTCGGTGTGAGAGCGATCTCGGTCAGTACGCGGCGTTACGCGCGGGGTTCGGGCTCGGGTTCTGCCAGGTGACGCTCGCCCGACGCGACCGCCTTCTGCCGGTTCTCCCCGACCTCGTCGGTTTCGAGCTCGGCGTGTGGGTCGCGATGCACGAGGATCTGGCAGCGACGCGTCGCGTGCGGCTGCTCTTCGACCACGTCGCTACCCATCTGAAGGCACACATCGACGCCGGGAAGCACGACGGCGAGAGGAAGGCACCCCGCCGCCGACAATCCGTCGACGTCGCGGAATAGCCTCGACCGACGCGGCGTTTCCAGCCGGAAGGGGTGTGCTCGGTGTCGTCCGGCGTCGTCGCGTGCTGGGATCCTCCGTCGGTGGTCAAGCGTGTGCTTCCCGCCGGCGTCCCCGCCGCCCAGTGCACCACCACCTATGGACAGACGGCGTGCGGCTACGCCTGCGAGACCAACAGCGACCGCGCGCTCTGTACCCAGACTCCGTTCGGCGCCTGCGCTGCGAGCGAGGGCACGTCGAATGCGGAAGATCGAACTGAACGCCTCGGCGTCGTGACTTTCACGGACGAAGCGAGCGCTACGTCAGGTAGATTCACCCTGGGCGAGCCAACCGCGACGCAGCGCATACTGGACGATGTCGGCGCGCGTCTTCAAGGAGAGCTTCTCCATCGCTCGCGTCCGGTACGTCTCGAGGGTCCGCGTGCTGATCTCGAGCTTGCTCGCGATCTCTTTCATCGCGTGCCCCTCGGCAATCTTCCGCAGCACCTCCGTCTCGCGATTGCTGAGCGGCGAGCCCGTTCCCTGAGTCGTGCCGTTCGACGGGATGCTCGCGGCGACCGCGGGGTCGAGATAGACGCCGCCGCCTGCGATGACGCGGATCGCCCGGACGAGATCCTCCGCTGCGGCACGTTTCAGGACGTAGCCCGATGCGCCCGCCGCGAGCAACCGCTGCATGATTTCTGCCTCTTCGTGCACTGTCAGGGCTAGCACCTTGACGGAGGGGTGCGCACGACGGAGCCGCTCGGTCGTCTCGATGCCGCCGAGCTTCGGCATGGAAAGATCCATGACGACGAGGTCGGGATTCGCCCCCGGAATATTCTCCAGCGCCTCGAGCCCGTCGACGGCTTCCCCGACAACGGACATGTCGGGCTGTGCATCGACGAGGGCCTTGAGACCGCTTCGAACGATGGGGTGGTCATCGGCGATGAAAACGCGGACATGCGGACGGGGTTCCATCTCTGGCATCCTCTACAACGTAAGTGGGTTGGCGTCACGGAACGCTAGCGCGTCGCGTGCGCTCTGCATGAACAACAGTTAAGGTCCACCTGAGGCATGGCAAGGTTGCACATCGCGGTGATCCGGTGACCCAGGAACGGAACGCGCCCTGGCCGCATGCCACGGGAGAGATGGCCGAGCGCGTGCGGACGCACGACTGGGCCGCGACCTCGCTGGGCGCGGTCGCGACCTGGCCCGAATTCCTCAAGGCGGTCGTGGAATTGACCCTCACGAGCAGCCTCCCGATGGTCGTGCTGTGGGGCCCTGACCTCGTCCAGATCTACAACGACGAATACCGCGAGCTCATGGGGGAAAAGCACCCTGCCGGCCTCGGTCAGCCCACTCACGCCTGCTGGCCGGAGGTGTGGCACGTGAACGAGCCCATCTACGAGCGGGTGCGCGCAGGCGAGGCCGTGACCTTCGAGGACGCGCTCTACCCGATGGCGCACGACGGAACGGTGGCCGAGCGCCGCTTCACCCTCTCGTACAGCCCACTCCGGGACGGCACGCCCGAAGTCGCGGGCGTCCTCGTCGTCGTTCTCCGGGCACCGAAGCCGCTCCGCGCCGCGAGGACGGAGAGCGGGCTCGCCCCACCGAGCACGTTCACACTGGCCGGCGCGGTCGAGCGGCTCCTGAATCCGGACGCAGCGTTCCTGCTCGCAGAGCCCGTGTTCGCCGCTGACGGGACGCCGGTCGACTACGTGCTCGTCGAGTACAACTCCGCCTTCGAGCGGCAATCCGGGTTGACGGACGTCGCCGGCAAGCGTGCGCGTGAGCTCGACCCGCACGTCGAGTCGTTCTGGATCGACACCTTCGCCGGGGTGGCGTCGACCGGGGAGAGTCTTCGCTTCGAGCGCTGTGATCCATTCACGGCGCGGTACTACGATGTCTACGCGTCGCGCGTGGAGAGCCCCTCCGGTCGTGTTCGCGTTGCCGCCGTCTTCAACGACGTGACGTCGCGCAAGCGCGCCGAAGAGGCGCTCCGCAAGAGCGAGGAGCGGCAGGCGTTCCTGGTGCGACTGAACGACGCTCTCCGGCCGCTCGAGGAGCCCACGGAGATCCAAGGTGTCGCCGCGAGCGTGCTCGGCGAGCGGCTCGGAGTGAGCCGGGCACTCTACTTCGACGTCGAGCGCGGCGCGGACGGTGATTCCTACGTGGTCCGCCGGGACTACCGCGCGCCGAACGTCCCCGAGCCGCCGCTCGGCTTCGATGCGAGCTACTCCGGCGCGACGCTCTTCGATGCGCTGCGATTCGGGCGCACCGTCGTCGTCGCCGACGTCGAGACCGAGCCGCTCCTCACCGAGGCGGAACGCAGCGCGCACAGGGCCACCGGCGTGGGCGCGTACGTCGCCGTCCCCGTGATCAAGGCCGGGCGCTACGTCGCGGTCTTCGTGGTTCATCAGACGACGCCGCGTTCGTTCACGGCCGACGAGACCGCGCTGGTGGAAGAGACGGGAGAGCGAACCGCCGCGGCGACGGACCGCGCGAACGCGAAGCGCCAGCGGGAGGCGCTCCTCGCCGCCGCGACTGCCGCGCGCGCAGAAGCCGAGATCGCCAACAACACGAAGGACGAATTTCTCGCGACGCTCAGCCACGAGCTCCGCACGCCGCTCGCCGCGATCCTGCTCTGGGCCGGCGCGCTCCGCTCGGGCGCGCTCCCGCCGAGCGAGCTCGGCCGAGCCCTCGAGGCGATCGTTCACAGCGCCGAGAGCCAGTCGAAGCTCATCGAGGACCTGCTCGATCTGTCGCGGCTCCAGTCGGGCAAGCTACTGCTGGCACGCCGGAGGAGCTCGATCGTCGAGGTGGCGTACGCCGCCGTGGACGTGGTCCGCAAGGCCGCCGAGGTGAAGGGCGTCGCGCTCGACACCGACATCGACGACGAGCTCGGTACCGCCGTCGTCGACCCCATCCGCTTCCAGCAGATCCTCTGGAACCTGCTCTCGAACGCGATCAAATTCACCCCTGCCGGAGGTCGCGTCGCGCTGTGGCTCGGGGAAAACGACGGGCAGCTCGAGGCGCGAGTCTCCGACACGGGCGAGGGCATCGCGCCGGAGTTCAAGCGGCATCTCTTCGAGCGCTTCCGTCAGGCCGACATGGGCGAGACGCGCCAGCACGCGGGTCTCGGCATCGGGCTCGCGCTCACGCGCTCTCTCGTCGAGCTTCACGGGGGCAGCATCGAAGCGCACAGCGAGGGCACCGGCCGCGGTTCGCTCTTTCTCGTGCGGCTCCCGCTCGTCCGTACCGAGCGCGGCCCGGCGAACCCGGTGACGCGCGCCGCGTCTCCGCTGGCCACCGCGCTGAAGAACGTGATGGTGCTCCTCGTGGAAGACGACGAGAGCACGCGGGAGGCCATGCATGCCGCGCTGACGCGCGCCGGCGCCGGTGTCGTCTCGGTCGGCTCGGGAGCGGAAGCGCTGGCCGTGCTCGACGACATGGACGACGACCGGAACGGCGACACTGCGCCCGACATCCTGGTCAGCGATCTGCGCCTGCCCGGCATGAGCGGCTACGAGCTCATCGACGAGGTCGGCCAGCGCTACCGCGCACGGGGGAAGCGCCCCATCCCCGCGTGCGCCGTGAGCGCCGACGCCAGGGACACCGATCGGCAGCGCGCGATCGAGGCCGGTTTCGACGTCTACCTCGCCAAGCCGGTGACGCTCGAGAAGCTCGTCGAGGCGATAGAAGATCTCCGCGCCGTCGCCGCGACGAGCGAGACGTAGCGTCGCGTAGCGCGCGTCAGCGACTGCTTTGCTACGGGCGCATGCTGATGCGGCTCGGCGCCATGCTGGGTGGTCGATCCACGCCGTAGCGCGCGAGGACGGGGGCAAGCTCCGTCGTGAGCTCCACCTTCGCGCCGTGGGTCAGACTGGCAACGACGTTTGCCGCTTGCACCGCCATCTTGAGGAGAGCGTTCGCGCGCTCCACGCAGACGACCGAGCCGCGCAGGTAGCCCTTGGGGCGCCGTCGCATCCGCTCTTGCCATACCGTCCGGGCGACCCCGTCGTAGCTCTCGAGCTCGCGCCAGTCGTGGATCACGAAGAGCCCGCCAGCGGCCTTCAGCTCGACGGCGCAATCCCGGAGAACCGCCTCTTCGAAGCGGTGGTACGCCTCGACGGCCTCGCGCGTCGCGTGCGAGACGGTGACCTGCGAGATGAGCAGGCCTCCGCCGCAGTACCAGACGTACCCGTAGTGCGGGTCCACGTGGTGAACGGGCCACAGCTCGAACGGCGGAAGTCTCGGCGGAAGCAGAACGATAAGCTTACGATAACTTCGCGCCGCCTGCGGGGCCGCGCCGCGTTTCGCGAGAAGGCTACGAATTTTCGACGGTTCTCGAGAATCGGGGATGGCGAAACCAGCGCCGAACACCTATCCGTTCGAGCGATGGTCGGAATGAAGGCACGGCTCCTCGGGGGCTTCATCGGTAATCTCGTCCTGAAGGATCTCGTCGTCGAAGAGACGAGTTCGCTGGGTCGCGGATTTCTCCGCGTCGTCCTCGGTGCGCCGTGGATCCGTGAAGCGCCGCCGGGGGCGGGCGACAAGGTGCAGGTCTTCGTGCCCGACGTGGGCTCGCGAACCTTCACGCCGTGCGACGTCGACGCGGCGGAGGGACGCTTCTCGCTCGTCATCCACATGCGGGACGAGGCGACACCGGCGATGCTCTGGGCGCGAGGGCTCGGCAAGGGCACCACCGTACGCGTCGTCGGTCCGGGTTCCTCGACGCCGCTCGTGACGCTGTCGCGACCCGTCGCGCTCTTCGGGGACGAGACGTCGTTCGGTGTCGCGAAGAGCCTGGTGGCGACGCACGGCGCGACCGGCAACGTCGTGCGCCTCGAGGTGTCGTCGATGTCTGATACGACGGAAGCGTGTGCCGCCCTCGCCCTCCCCGCCGACGCGCCGGTTCTACGCGCCGCTGACGGAGCCCATCACAAGCTCATCGCCGAAGCCTTCGCCGGCTGTCTCGCCGCGGGGGGCTCTCTCGTGCTCACTGGACGTGCGCTCTCCATCCAAAGTGTACGTTCGCTGCTCGCTCCCCACGTGCGGAACAAGGTGATGACGCGTGCGTACTGGGCCGAGGGCAAGCGCGGCCTCGACTGACGACGTGAGTGTGTCATTTCGCAACGATCATCACGCGACGTTGCGCGGATCCTGCGACGTCGATGCGACTTCCGAGTCGCACGGCAACTTGCTGGCTACCGCACTGAAACTTTCTCGGGATTCCGCGCCGCATGATCCGTCGATGGCTTTGAACTGCACCCGCGCTGCGCTATGCAGGTGATGTAAGTATTTGTTCTACCCGGCGTGGAGTGACGCCTCCGCGGAAATTTCTTGGAGATTGCCGAGCATGTTCGGGTACGAGTCCGTCGCGCAGCTCGCCGCTGACATCCGCGAGAACATCCACGCCGTCCCTCGAGACGTGGACCTCGTCGTCGGCATTCCGCGCAGCGGCATGATCCCGGCGTATCTCATCGGGCTCTACGTCAACCGCCTCGTGACGGACCTCGAGACGTTCCTCGCGAACGGCAATGCAGGACACGGCGGCACGCGCGCCGTCGGCGCCAGCGTCGTGGAGCCCTGGGCGGCAAAACACGTGCTCCTCGTCGACGACAGCATCTCGTCCGGCTGCTCGATGCGACGGTGCCTCGAGCGGATCCGGGCGACGCCGTTCCAGGGGCGTATCACGACCTGCGCCGCCATCGCGCTCCCATCGATGACGGCGGGCGTCGACATTCACTTCCGCGAGATGCCGCGGCCGCGCGTCTTCGAGTGGAACCTGTTTCACCACCCCGAGGTGCCGAACTCGTGCTTCGACATGGACGGCATCCTCTGCGTGGATCCCACCGTCCACGAGAACGACGACGGGCCGCGCTACCGCGAATTCTTGAGCGCAGCGCGCCCGCTCTTCGCGCCGACGGTGAAGATCGGCCACATCGTCTCTGCACGGCTCGAGAAGTATCGCGACCTCACGGAGTCGTGGCTCGAGCGACACGGCGTCGGCTACGGCAAGCTGCATCTCATCGACCTGCCCAGCGGGGAAGAGCGACGACGTCTCGGCGCGCACTCGACGCACAAGGCGAAGGTGTACAAGGACACCGGCGCGTTCCTCTTCTACGAGAGCGATCCGGAGCAGGCGCGGGACATCGCGCAGATCTCCGGCAAGCCCGTGCTCTGCACGGCGGACATGCAGCTCTATCTCCCCGGTGTGCGAAACGTCCGCGCCGGCGTCGCTCGTGCGGCGTGGCGGTTGAAGACGCCGCTCTACCGCCTCAAGGGCTGGCTCAGGCCGCCGAGCAAGCTCAGGCTACGCACCAACGGCACGACTCGTCCCTGAGCGCCCTTTCATGTTCATCGTCTGCCGGAGTACCCGACCATCGATCTGAAGAGCACGATGAAGCGGGGCAGTCTGCTCGCGATCAGCGGGCAAGGCGCCAAGCTCTGTCTTCAGCTCGGCACGACCGCGGTGCTCGCCCGGGTGCTGTCGCCGGCGGACTTCGGTCTGGCGTCGCTGATCGGGCCGATCGTGTCGTTCTTCGCCGTCTTCCGTGACGTGGGGCTCACCTCGGCGACGATCTACAGCGACGACATCACCGACGCCGAGGTGAGCAGCCTGTTCTGGATCAACGTGGGCGCCGGCGTGGTGCTCGCGGCCGTGGTGCTCGCGCTGTCCCCGCTCGCCGCGCTCTTTTACGCCGATCCACGCCTCGTCCCGATCCTCGCGGTGATGGCGCTGACCTTCGTGCTGAACGGCGCCGCTGCGCAGTATCAGGCGCTCTTCCAGCGGCACTTCGAGTTCCGCCGGCTGACCGTCATCGACATCACCGCCAACACGGCGGGCGCTGCGGTCGCCATCACCGCCGGTCTCCTCGGCCTCGGATACTGGTCGCTCGTGCTCTTGCCGGTCGTCACCCAGGCCACGAGCGTCGTCTGCACGGTGACGCTGTCGAAGTGGCAACCGTCGCGGCCACGCTGGGAGCGCCGCACCGGGATGATGACCCGGTTCGGTTCGTCGATCGCGGGCTTCAATATTCTCAACTACTTCGCGAGGAACCTCGACAACCTGCTCATCGGCAAGGTCTGGGGCATGGAGGCGCTCGGATTCTACGGCCGCGCTTACCAGCTCATGATGGCGCCGCTCTCGCAGATCATCTATCCGCTGAACCAGGTCGTCGTCCCCGTGCTCACGCGGGTGAAGGACGACCCCGAGGTGTACCGGCGCACGTACAAGACGACGATGCGCATGATCCTCCTGGTGTGCGCGCCGCTCGTCACGTTGCTGCTCGTCGGTCGGGTGTGGGTCATCGACATTCTCCTCGGCCCGCGCTGGCAGCAGGCGACGCCGATCTTTCTCGCGCTCGGGTTCGCGGCGCTCGTCCAGCCGATGAACAACTCGACGGGCTGGCTCATGCTCAGCCAGGGCCGCTCGCGCGAGGTTTTTTACTGGGGCGTCATCGGGAGCGCGATCACGGTCGTGAGCATCCTGGTCGGGCTCCACTGGGGAGCGCTCGCGGTCGCAGTGAGTTACTCGCTCGTCCAGATCGTGCTCATCACGCCGCTCCTCTGGTGGTTCTGCTGCCGCCGCGGCCCGGTGAGCGTCTCGGATCTCGTCTCCATCGCCACGCCGATCCTGATTCCGTGCGTGATCGCGGGCACACTCTTCGAGTCTTTCCGCGTCTTCGCGCTGCCGCGGCTCGGCATCGAGCTTCCGGCCATCGTCGGCCTGCTCCTGGCTCTGGCGTGGATCGTGACGTCGGGCTTCACGCTGCTCTCGCTCTTCCCCGCCGGAAGGGATGTGCTGAACGGCGCGGCAAGCGCGCTCCGTGCGCTACGCCCTGCGCCGAAGCCCGGCGCGATCAGCTCACCGCGCGCGTCGTGATTCCCGCGCCAGGATGATCCCGTCGATGCGCGTGCGTATCGCGTCGACGACGGCGTGATGCTGGCCCTGGGCGAGAAAGCTCATGTGATCGCCGGGCACGCGGAGCACGTCGACCGAGCCGGTGACGACACGCCGCAAGCTCTCGGCCGGATCGGCGACGCCGCTTCCGACCGGCGCGGGGCCCGAAGAAACGACGATCGCCGCTGCGCGTAGCGGTTCGCCGTGCGCGCCGTCGCCGTCCAGCTTGTCGCGCACTAGGTCACGCAGGCGCTGTCCGGCACGGAGCACGCGGGCGGGGAGCGACGGCGCACGCGTGCCGGCGCCGTCGTCGGGGTCGACCAGGACGAGCAGAGGCACGTCGCGCCCGCGCGCTTCCAGGCGGCGCGCGAGCGTCAGGGCCGCGCGCGCGCTCGCGTCGAAGGCGCCCACCACGACCGGCCCCGACGGACATGCCGCGAGCACCTCGGTCTCGACGAGGTCGACGATCGTCCTCGCGTCGCTCGCCTCGGCGGTGCTCAGCTGGACGAAGTGAACGGGCTGGTCGGCGGGGAAGAGCTTCGGGAATTCGCGGTAAAGCAGCGCGAAGTGACCTGCGCCGACGAGGACGATCGGCGGTCTGCGGCCGGCCCCGTTGTACGTGTAGAAATGCCGCGACACCTGGACCGGTGCCGCGCTCTCGCCGAGGGACCGGACGATGCCCTCTATCGTCGGCTGTTCGAGGAAGCGCGGCAGCGACAGGGTGAGCCCGAGGTCGGTGCGGCAGCGACCGAGCAACGTCAATGACAGGAGCGAATGCCCTCCGACGTCGAAGAAGTCGTCCGTCACGCCGATCGGCTCGCGCTCGAGGAGCTCTTCCCACAGCGCGACGAGACGGCGCTCGCGCTCGTCACGCGCGGCGACGAACGCGCGCTCTTGCCCCAGCGCGCGCGGCTCGGGTAGCGCGCCGCGGTCGACCTTGCCGTTCTTCGACAGGGGAAGCGCCGCGAGGAAGACGACCCGCGACGGCATCATGAACGGCGGGAGCGACTTGCTGACGGCGGATTTGATCCGCGGCTCGTCGATCTCGACGCCTTCATGCGCGACGACGTACGCGACCAGTGACTTCTCGCCGGATGCGTCGGCGCGGGTCGTGCACACCGCTTCCTTCACCCCCAGGACGGCGAGGAGCGCCATCTCCACCTCGCCGAGCTCCACCCGGAACCCGCGGACTTTCACCTGGAAATCCGCGCGTCCGAGGAACTCCAGGTTCCCGTCGGGGAAGTATCTGACGAGATCTCCCGTCCTGTAGAGGTGGCTCGGGTGCGTCGTGCACCCGAACGGATCGGCGACGAACCGCTTCGCATTGAGCTCGTCCCTGTTCAGATAGCCCTCGGCGACACAGAGCCCTCCGATGTAGAGGTCTCCCACCACGCCGATCGGCACCGGCTGCATGCGCTCGTCGAGAGCATGGTAGCGCGCGTTCTGGATCGGGCGCCCGTAGGGGATGCTCGTCCACGCCGGCTCGACGCGCTCGATGGGAAACCAGTTCGACCAGATGGCGGCCTCGGTGGCGCCACCGAGCGAGACGACGCGCGCGTGCGGAAACGCCGCTCGTATCGCGTCGGGCAATTTGACCGGGATCCAGTCGCCACTCAGCAGAACGAGCCGGAGAGAGGCGTCGGGCAGGCTACCCTCGAGCTGCCCGAGGACGCGCTGGAACGCGCCCGGCGTCGAGTTCCAGATCGTGATGCGCTCGTCGCGGAGCAAGCCAAGTAGCTCGGCCGGGTCGGTGAGATGCTTCTCGTCCGCGATGACTACGGTGCCGCCGGCCGCGAAGATCCCGAACAGATCGTAGACCGAGAGATCGAAGGCCGGCGAGTTCACGAAGAGCACGCGATCGCCGGGACCGACGCCGAAGGTACGATTTACCCAGTCGAGCGTGTTCACGACGGCGCGGTGAGTGAGCACGGCGCCGTTCGGCTTGCCGGTGCTCCCCGACGTGAAGATGGTGTAGCAAGGCTCCGTGTCGCGCGCCGCGTGTGCGTCACCGCCGTGATCGGAGGACGGCAACGGCGCGCTCACGTCGAGCACGTCTAGGCCGGCAAAGAGCTCGCGGTGACGCGCGACGGTGACGACGAGCGACGCCTTCGCGTCCTCGAGCATGTTGACGAGACGTGCGCCCGGTTCGCGCGCGTCGAGAGGGACGTAAGCGGCGCCCGACATGAGAACGGCGAGCAGCGCGACCACGAGGTCCGCGTCGCGACCGACGCACACCCCGACGAACGTCCCCGGCCGTGCGCCGCGTGTACGGAGCTCGGCCGAGAGCGCACGCGCGCGCCGGTCGAGCTCCCCGTAGGTCACCTTGCCGGCCCGGCTCTCGACGGCGACGTCGTCGGGACGCTTCGCCGCGAGTACCTCGAACCCGGCGTGCACGAGGAGCCGCGGCGGGAGCGGATGCGCCGTCGCGTTCCACGCATGGAGAATCTTTTCCCGCTCGTCGGGGGGGACCACCTCTACGTCGGCGAGCCGTTCCAGCTTCGCATCCGCGAGCTCGGCGAACACGAAGCACAGCGACGCGAGGAGCCGCTCACCCGACGCACGCCGGATACGCCGCGGGTCGAAGAGAAGCCGGACCTCGAGCTCGTCCCCCGCCTCGACGAGGACGTTCAGGGGGAACGCGGGCTTCTCGTGAAGCGCGGTCTTCACGGCATGGAAGCGGGGCGCGCCGGTCGCGCGGAGCGCCGTGTCGAGCCCCTTCGTCTCGAACGTGACGAGGCTCTCGAAGAGCGGTAGATTACGCGGGACCCGGCTCTGACTCTGGATCTCGGTGAGCGGCGTCTGCTCGTGAGCACGGAGCGCCAGGGATTGCTTCGCGAGCTCCGCGAGGAGGCCGGCGATCGTGCCCTCGGACGAGAAGTCGACGCGCAGCGGGAGCGTGTTGATGAAGAGCCCCACCATGTCGACGGCGCGTCCCTCGAGCGCGGTGCGACGGCAATTGCGAGTCGCACCGAAGAGCACGTCCGTCTCGCGCGTGTAGCGATGGAGGACGATGGCCCACGCGGCCGACACCACCGCGCCGAGCGGCACTCCTTCGCGGCTTGCCCGCGCGCGCAGTCCGGCCATGACGTCGCGCGACAGGGTGTTCGCGACGGTGAGGTACTCCGCGCGCGGCGCTCCCCTCGCCTCTGGCTCGGCAGCGGGGAGCGGCGTGGGCATCCGTCGATCGCCGAGAAGCGCTCGGAAGTACACGCGGCTCTCGTCGTGATTGCGCGTCGAGAGCCACGCGACGAAATCCGCGTACGCGGGGACGAGCGCCGGCGACTCGAGCCGCTCACCGGCGCGGAGCGCGTCGTAGGCGCGAAAGACGTCGGTCAGCACTATCACAAAGCTCCGGCCGTCCACGATGCCGTGGTGCACCGTCCAGACGACCTCGCTGTGCGCCCCGTCGACGAAGACCGTGACCCGCAGAAGCGGCCCCAGTGCGAGGTCGAACCCACGCGCGCGATCTTCTCGCAAGAAAGCCGCGAGGCGCTCCTCTCGCCGTTCTGCCGACGCGGCGGTGAGCTCGACGACCTCGAGCGGCACGACGACCTCGTGCAGGAGCCGCTGGCACGGTACCGGCAGCGCTTCCCAGGCGAAGCACGAGGAGAGTGCGGAGTGGGCGCGCGCCACGAAGTTCCACGCCGCGCCGAACGCGGTCACGTCTATCTGCTCCGCGAGCGAGAAGCGGATCTGCTCGACGTCGTAGCCGGCGTCCCGGCCCTCGCGCACGGCCTGATAAAGCATGCCCATCTGCATGGGCGTCAGCGGAAATGCGACTCCGGCACCCCCGCCGCTGGCTTCCGCGAACGAGGGGGTGACGGCGCTCGGGGTCATGTCAGTGCGTTTCCAGGTACTTGATCTGTACGAACGGGGTGAGCACGCCGCCGACGGCCTGAAGCGTGGGGATGAACTGCTCGAGCACCTCGCTCCAGCTCGCGAGCGCGGTGCGCGGGACGAACACGATGTCCCCTGGTTCGAGCGCGAACGGCGCGGCGTCTCCGTCGAGGATCTTCTCCACGTTCACGACGAAGAGCTCCCCGCGATCGCCCTCGCTGCGGATGACACGCGTCTCGGAGAGGACGCTCTGGGCGCGCTCGCGGAAGCCGAACCCCGCCGCGGCGAGGGCCTGCAGGAGATCCAGATGGCCGTTCATGAACGGCACCGCGCCGCCCCGCGGGTTACTCCCGAACACGCCCCCGAACACGAACGCCTGCTCCGACGCGTTGTCGGGGACGAACACGACGTCCCCCGAACGGAGGTGGATGTTCTGGCGCAGATCGCCCTCGTTCAGGAGTCGCCGGAAGTTGATGGGCAAACGCTTGTCGCCGCGGGCCACGTAGGCATTGCGAAGGCTCGCGCGCTCGAGCGCGATGCTCCCGCCGAGCGACAGCGCCTCGAGCAATCGAAGCGGGCGATCGCTGTACTTCAACCCGGGGTCGGTGAAATGCCCGAGCAGATAATAACGGATGCTTCCATTGAAGCTGATCTGGACCGTGACCTTCGGGTCCTTCACGTAGACGACGAGCTTCTCCTCGAGGAACGAGCGGATCTGTTCCGTCGTCTTGCCGGCGACCTTGACGGAGCCGATGAGCGGCAGCTGGATCGTCCCGTCGTTGTCGATGACGAGGCCCATTCCGCGCGCGCCGCCGCCGGTGAGCCCGCTCACACCGGCGTACTGCGCGAGCGACAGCTCGGGATGGCCGTACACCGCGACGATGAGCGAGTCCCCGGGACCGACGTGGTAGGCGTCGCCCTCGTGCTCACCCACCGCGGCCTCGAAGAGCGCGGGGTCGAGCACCTCGGCTCTCCGATCCACCACGGGGGACGGCAACGACTTCACGGTCACCGGCGGGGTACTCGCGCATCCACCGAGGATGGCTCCAGCGAGCGCGAGCAAGACGAACCAGCGTGCCGGCGGCGTCCACACTTCCGGCAAGCTCACGCCCCCTTCGCCCGCGCGACTGCCGCGACCGCGCCAACCGGAGGGGCCGGTGGTGCGCTCGCATCGGCGAGACGCCCCGTGGACGAGATCACATCGTCTATCCGCGCGGTGATGAGCTGCACGATCGCGCGACTCGTGGCGTCGGTGTCTATGAACGTGAGGTGCTCTCCATCGACGGTTTCGGCCATGACTGGACCGTCGATATACTTCTCCCAGCCGTACAGCGGATCCCGAATGCGCGGCGCGAGAAATTCTTCCGGGTGGGAGGCGCGCACCAGGAGCAACGCCATCCGAAGCCGCTCCTCCACCGGGCGGTACTGCATGACCGCGCGGTAGCGCAGGATCGACAGCAGGATCTTTCGCGGATCCTCCTCCCCCTCCCTGAACTCGGTGCCGGCGATGCTCGGCGGGAGGAGCTCCATCACTCGCTTTCGCAGCGATTTCAGCTTCTCGGTGCGCTCGTGACCGAGGACGATGCGCATGCGGCGGAGGACGTGCACGTGGGGCGGAATCAGGGTGCGGTGGTAGCGCGGCGCGAATCCGTCGATCGAGACGAGCAGGGGCACCTGACGGCCGTGCGCACGCAGTCGCTTCGCGAGCTCGAACGCGATGGCGGCGCCCATGCTGTACCCACCGACGATGATCGGACCGAAGGGACACGCGGCGCGCACCTGCACCTCGAATACCGCAGCCATCTCTTCGATGCGGCAATCGGGCGGCTCGTCGTCGTCGATACCGAGGAGCTGCAAGGCGAGGAGCGGTTGCGACTCGTCGAACTCCTTCACGAGATGACGGAAGCCGAAGCCGTGCCCTTCCTGGCCCGAGATCAGCACCAGGGGTGGACGCTCCCCGCCGCGGCGAAGCACGACGAGATGCGGCCACGCCCCTCCCCCGACGGTGGACGCGGCCGACGCGTAAGCGGGGTAGCTCACCACGTTGCTCGGCGCGTCACCTTGACTCAACGACATGCAGTGATCACCCCACGATGCGCCGGCATGCGCCCGCACTAGCCGCTATTGGATTTCACGCTGGCTGTCGCCAGATCGGGTCGGTGCACGGGTTGCTTCATCGGGGGGGCGGGTCCGCGCCCGCCGTCCTTCACGAGCACCAGAGCGTTCCCGTACGAGGAAGAGACGCCGGCGTCATTCACGACGATGCCGTAGCTCGCTGCCTGCGCGCCGAGGCGATCGACGTGGAGGGCCGCGAGACGTCGCGCCGTCTTCTTCAGCCGCATCACGCTCAGCACGCAATCTGCGAGCGGCGTCAGGATCAAAGGGTCGGACACCAGGGGGAAGCTCGGCGTGTCGAGCAGGATGAAGTCGAAGTGCGCGCGCATCTCGCGCAGGAGATCCCCGAGCTGCGGGTTGAGGAGCAGATCCGACGAGGACGGAACACCGGCGGTGATCGAATAGACGCCGTCGGAGTGCGTCCGGACCACGTCCGACCAGTTCTGCCTGCCGGCGAGGAGCTCGCTGAAACCGGGAGCCTGGAGCTGATGGATCAGGGTGTGATGCGACGGCTTGTGGAGATCCCCGTCGATCATCAGGACGGTCTTGCGATCGGCGGCAAGTGCCTGCGCGAGCCCGAAGACCACGGTCGTCTTGCCGTCTCCCGGTGAAGGCGACGTGACGAGGATCACGCTGCCTTCGTGCTCACCAGGCCGCCGATCGGCAAAGTACAGGTTCGTCCGCAGCATGCGGAATGCCTCGGCAAAGCCGGAGGTGAGGCCGCCGAACGCGCTGCGACCGCTCTTCACCTTCGGGCGGCGCGGCACGCTCGTCATCACCGCGACGGCCCCGACGGTGTTCAGCACGTCCGCTTCGCTCTGGAGAGCGCCCGAGAAGGTCCGTCGCAGAAGAACGAAGGCGACTCCCGCGAACGCGATCGCCACCATGATGGCGAGCCGGATCAGTGGATTCGGCGAGTCCTCGAGGTATGACTCGACGGGGGCGTCGAGCACGCGGTTCTTCGAGACGCGCGACGCCTTGATGATCGCCATCTGCTGCTGGCGTTCGAGCAGGTACGAATAGATCTTGCTGTAGACCTCGGACTCACGGGCGAGCTGGGCCAGGCCGAGCTCGGCGCCGGGCACCGTCTTCAGGCGATCCTCGTTCTCTTGAACGACTCCGCTCAGGGTCCCGAGGGCTTGCTGCGCACGATTCAGCCGATTCGTCACGTAGTTGCGAATCATGCCGAGCTGGTTGTCGACCTGGGCGCGCGCCTCCTTGAGCTCGGGCGACGCGTCGTTGAAGCGGCCTTCGAGGTTCGCGAGATCGTCCCGCGACTTCGCGAGCGTCGAGGCGAGATTCTGGAGGACGGTGTCGGTCCCCTCCCCCATCAGATACGCCTCGAGATGGGCGTTCGGGTCCTTCAGCGCGCGCTTCATGTCGCTGAAGGCGGCGACGTCGAGCCGCGCGGCGACGCGCTGCTCTTCGTACTTGCCGATCTGCTCGATCATGGCGCGGGCAGAGTCGTCGAGAACCACGGACTTCGTGTTCGTGCGGTAGTCGGCGAGCTTCTTCTCCGTCTTGTCGAGCGACTCGCGGATGGTGCCGAGCTGGTTCGAGACGAATTGCTCCGCAGCCGTCGCGTCCTCCGTCTTCCACGACTGACGGGTCTCGAGATACGCCTGCATCAGATGCTGCAGGAACGCCGTGGCGGCGTGCGGCGACGGATCGAGATACTCGAGCGAGACGACGCCCGACGCCGCGCCGGCACCGGGCGCCTTCGCGAATGCGACGGTGAGGTACTTTGCAACGCGGTTGACGGTGTCCTCGAGGGGCGTGACCGTGAAGTCGAACGAGTCGCCGGAGTGCGGCCCGCCGTTCGTTCCCGCCTTCAGTGTCAGCTCTATGCCGAGGAGGTTCGCGGGGACGCCGAGGGTGCCGTTGCCGAGCCGCTCCGGCGAACGCCGCAACACGGTGTTCACCAGCCAGCTCGAATGGGTCCAGAGCTCGTACTGCGTGTCGGTGATGAACGTCGCGCGAAACCCCTGAGGGCTCCGGTACGTGTCGGCGAGCTTCGCGTTGACGGCGGCCAGCGACGGAACGGCGACGTCGAGAAGCTTCGGGTTCCTCAGCGCGAGTAGCCACTGCACGTAGCGAGGTTTTCGCCATCCAGATGGCGCGAGTGAGACATTTAGCCCCGACTCGAGGATCGCTCGCTTGACGAGCAGATCGCTCTGCAAGATCTCCGTCTCGCTCGTGAGATCGCTTCTCTCGCCGTTGGAGAGGTTGATCTCGCTGTTCTGCTCGGAGGCGGTCGGACCGCCGTCGAGCTCACCGAGATAGATGCTCCCGTGTGCGCGGAACTGCATCGTCGACACGAGTGTGACGAGCAGCACCGCGAGAAACCCGAAAGCCGCGATCTTGAAGATGAGCCCCTTGCCGTCTTGCAGGCTGCTCCAGAGCTGCACGGCGTCCATCTCTTCTGAAGGGGGACGCAGCGGTTCGGGCCGCGACGTGCCGGACTGGTCGCGCCATCCGGCGAGTCGTTCCTGATTCGGTCTTTCGCTTTCGTCGCTCATGACACAGGTGACCTCTTCGGGTTCGCCTGGCGGCGTCGAAGCCCGATGCAAAGACCCTCACCATTCGCGATCGATGCAAGCATGACGTCTGCAACAAACGCACAAGAGCTACGCGTTATCTGCACTACCTAACGGGACAGAAATCCTTTGTCAAGGTTAGGTCACGCGATCGTCAGAACGACGTTTGCATACCGCCAGTGTATTGCACACAGTCGTTTCGAAACGATAACGAGACTGATTCGCGCACGTGCAAGAGTGCGCTTGCGCGTCGCGCGCTGCTCTCTCGATTGGCCTCGATTTCGCCTTCCGTTCGCACTCGACGCGAACGCGTTCGTGTCCGGAAATGACGAACCAGGTGAGCGCTCGCGCACGTGCGTCGCGTTCTGCCACACTCGCCGTCGTGCCACTCGGGTTCATTCGACATGCGATGAATCATCGTTGCAGCGAGCACGTACGGCGTTCATCGAAGCCCGCATCGATCGGCATCTTTTCAGGGAGTTTGCCGGGAGAATAGTCGCTGCCGTTCCGCACATCGCGTGATACGGGTTCTCTTGCGTGCGCTTCTCTCTCGGTTGGACGGAACGAGACGAACGATGCCCTGGGCTCTGCGTTTGAAACGATCGAGCGCCGTGTTCTTGCTCGCTCTCGGCGGCTGCGTCGCGCACGTCAACGTCGGTGCCGCCGCGATCACGGTGGCGAAGGACGGCGACGCTTGGTGGTTCAAGGACGCGAGCGGGAAGCGCTTCGTCGCGCAGGGAGTCGTGCACGTCACCTACGACGGGGACGGCGTGCTCGACACCGGACGCAAGCCGTACCGCGAAGCAGTCGAAACGAGCGGGCTGAAGAAGCCGTCGTGGGCCGAGCAAACCGTCGAGCGAATGCGTGCGTGGGGGTTCAACTCGGTCGGCGCGTGGTCCGACGGGGAGCTCAACCGTTTCGTGCCGCACACGCTCGCGCTGAACTTCCAGAAGGTGCTCCGGACCGGGAAGCAGCCAATCATCGACGTGTTTTCGTCCGGGTTCGAGACCGCAGCGAACGCCTACGCCGCCGAGGCGTGCAAGGCGCACCTCGAAGACGACGAGCTCATTGGTTACTTCAGCGACAACGAGCTCCGCTGGGGCCCCGACTGGCGAGGGAAAGAAGAGCTTCTGGAGCTTTATCTGGCGCTTCCCGACGGCGCACCGGGCAGGGCGAAAGCAGAGGCGTTCTTGCGCTCGCGCTACCCGGACGTCGAGAAGCTCGGCGAGGCGTGGGACGTTCACGCGCCCGACTTCGCACACGCACCGCGTGGCTACGGCGTCCGTTTCGAGGAAGACGTCGAGGCGTTCGCCGGCATGGTGGCAGACCGTTACTTCACCGTCGTTGCCGCCGCACTTCACGCCGCCGATCCGAAGCATCTGTTCCTCGGGACACGTTTCCAGACCGTCGTGCCTCCACGCGACGCCGTGCTCCACGCGGCCGGGGCCGCCGACGTCGTCTCGATCAACGTCTACGGCATCGACCCGACGGACCTCACGGAGCGCGCGTACGCGCTGTCGCAGAAGCCGGTGCTGATCTCGGAGTTTGCCTTTCGCGCCGATGACGCCGGTCTGCCGAACAGCAAGGGAGCGGGCCCACGCGTGCGCGATCAGAAGGAACGCGCCGCGGCCTACGCGCACTTCGTGTCGCGTCTCATGGCCCTCCCCGAGGCCGTCGGATACCAGTGGTTTCAGTGGTCGGACGAGCCGCGTGAGGGCCGCCCCGGCGGGGAGAACTCGAACTACGGCCTCGTGACGATCAAGAACGAACCTTATGCGCCCTTCGTCTCGGGCGTGAAGGCCGCCAATCTGTCCGCGAGCAAGCTGCACGGGGCCGCGAAGGCGCGCACCGCCACACCGCGGGGAACGGGAGCCACCGCACCGTGAGAGTCCTTCTCATTGCCTCGCGCGATCCGCGTGGCCCCGCCACCGGTCGCAAGATGGTCCTGAAGACGATCATCCGTTCGCTCGAGCAACTCGGCCACGACGTGCACATCGCGTACTTCGACAAGGCGAACGGAGACGGAGTAGACGGCGACGACGGCGCGTATCGTCCGCTGCCGCTTCCCGGCGTGCTCCAGCTCCTTCGCAACGCCCTGCGCTTCGCCGTCGACCAGCGTTACACCATCAACGAGGCGCTCTACTTCTCCCCGCTCGGGCGCGAGCGCTGCGCTAAGACGATCGCCGCGATCGCCCCCGAGCTCATCGTGGTCGACATGCTCCGTTGCGCGCAGTTCGTGAAGGCGGAGAGCGTGCCCGTGATCCTCGATCTCGACGATCTTCTCTCGCGCCGGTACGCGCAGCTCGTCGGCGGGTCCGTCACGCCGGAGATGATGCTCGGGTACTACGCCGAGCGTATCCCCTTCTTGCCGCTGGTCGGCAAGCTCGCGCGCCCATTCCTCACCGCGCTGATGTCTCTCGAATCGTCCCGGCTCAAGCACAAGGAGATCGACGCGGCGACTCACTTCGACGCCGTGACGCTGGTGAGCCAGCGTGAGGCGGACCTTCTGCGCGACCAGTGCGACGGACCGGTCACGATCTCGTCCATCCCCATGGCCATCGAGATGTCCGAGCAGCACGCGTCCATCTCCGAGGAGCCGTCCCGGCTCATCTTCGTCGGAAGCCCCTCGTACTGGCCGAATCGTCAGGCGCTCGCCTACGCCGATGAAGTGCTTTTTCCGTACGCAGAGTCCAGGCTCGGTACGCCGCTCGCGCTCACCGTCGTCGGCGCTGCGGACGAGAGCCATCGCGCGGGCTTCAACGAACGGCTCCACTTCACCGGCTACGTCGACGACCTCGACGCCGTGCTGACCGAGCACGATATCTTCGTCGCTCCCATCGTCAGCGGCTCCGGCATCAAGACCAAGGTCGTCGAGGCGATGTCGCGCGGGCTCGTCGTCCTCGGCTCGCCGAAGGCGTTCGACGGCCTCTCCGTCGAACACCTCGAGCACGCGCTGATCTTCGAGACGAAAGAGGAGTTCGCCGAGGGCCTCGCGTTTCTCAAGACACATCCCGAAGAAGCTCGACGGATCGCAGAGAGCGGCTTTCGCTACATCTCCGACACGTTCCGGTTCGACGTCATCACCGAGCGCTGGCGAAAGGCGGTCGAATCCGTCTTCCCGCCCGCCCCTTCGTCGGCGCCCGAAGCCAAATCCGCCTAGAAACACCCTGGATGAGAATTCTCCTGGTCAGCGACTGGTTCAAGCCGAACGTCATCGGCGGCGCCGAGATCTCCGTCGAGAACCTCGCTCGTGGCTTCATGGGAGCCGGGCACCAGGTCGCGGTGGCGTCGCTCAGGAAGAGCCCGGTCCTCGTCCGTGAAGAGATCGACGGCATTCTCCACTTCGGTCTCCCGCTCGGCGGAGTGGGTCGCTCCCCGCTCGACGCCGGCCGCACGAACCTCGACTCGCTCGCGTGGCAACTCTCGAGCGAGCACACGAGCCGCGTCCCCTCGCACCTCGACGAGGTGCTCGCCGAGTTCAAGCCCGACGCGGTCGTCACCAACAACCTCGCCGGTCTCTCCACGCGGATCTGGAAGGTCGCCGCCGCGCGAGACGTCCCGCTCGTGCACACTCTCCGCGACTACTATCTCCTCTGTCCGTTCGGCACGATGTACCGGCGCTCCGAGAACTGCGTGTCGCAGTGCACCTCGTGCACGGCGGTGACGCTCCGCCGGCGCTATCACTCCCGCTTCGTACCGGCAGTCGTCGGCATCAGCCGGTTCATCCTCGAGCGACACACCGATCGCGGCTATTTCCCGCGCGCGACGTCGTCCGTCATCCGCGTACCCTACGAGGCGCCCGCAAGGCCGCCGGCAGGCAACGGCAAGAACGGCAAGACGGTCATCGGCTTCATCGGCCGCCTCCACCCGAGCAAGGGCGTCGAGGCTCTGATCTCCGCGTTCTCGACGCTGCGCTCCGACGAGCTTTCACTCTGCATCGCGGGGAGCCCCTTCCGGACCGAGTACGGCGACGTGCTCCGCCGTCTCGCCGCCGGCGATTCGCGCATTCGCTTCGCCGGCTTCATGAAGGCGAGCGAGTTTTACTCCGCGGTCGACGTGGTCGTGGTCCCGTCGCTGTGGAACGAGCCGCTCTCCCGCGTGCCCATCGAGGCGATGGCGCACGGCAAGCCGTTCGTGACGTCCGATCGCGGAGGAATCGCCGAGCTACCTCGTGAGTCGGGGTGTGGTGCGTCGGCGAACCCCGGTGACGTCGTCGCGTTCGCGCGCGCGCTCGAGGTAGCGTGCAGAGAGAGCAAGAACGGGTCGAACGGCGTAGATCCGGTCGAGACGGCACGACGGCTCTACGCGCCCGCGACGATCGCGAAGCAGTACGCCGCCGTGATAGAGAAGCTCCGGTGCGGGAGCGTCGCATGAACGCGGCCGTCCCGAGCGTCGGCAGGGCCGCGAGCTCGCAGAGAGCGGCGCGGACGAACTTCGGTGAGCTTCTCACCCTGCTCTTCAGCTTCAGTCTGTGGATACCGGGCCTCGGCGTTCCGGCAGGGGCGACGCACGGCGTGCAGCTCGCGGAGCTGATGTCGGCGCCGCTCGCGCTCTTTCTCTTCGCGACGCGGAAGAACGCCTTTCCGCCGCGGAGCATCGTGGCCGTCCTCGCGATCTTCACCGTCGTGCTGAACTGGCTCGTCGTCTTCATCGTGAACCGGCAGGTGGCGCAGTCGGGGGCGATCCTCGGGTACTACCTGGCGATCGCGTTCCCGACGCTCATCTGCGGCGTCCTCGTCTTCCAGAGCCCGAAGCTCACGAACGTGTTCATCCGCGGAGCGATCGCCGGAGCGGCGTTCACCGCCGTCCTCTGCCTGATGCAGGCCGTCCTGCCGAAGGCGGTCACCGACTTCAGGAACAACCTGTCGTTTCGCTTGCCGCCCCAGGGCAACCGCACCTTCGGCCTGTTTCCCGAGGCGTCGATCGCGGCAGGGACGCTCACCTTCGCGATCGGCGTCGCCCTCGCCGGGCTCTTCGACCGCGAGGTGCGCGAGAGATACCTCGAGGCTGGCCCGCTGAAGGGAAAGCTCTGGGTGGGCGGGCTCCTCGGGCTCTTCATCGCGGCGCTGCTCTCGACGCGTTCGAGCTCGGTGCTGGTGATGCTGCCCATCCTGCTCGGTGTGTCGTCGCTCCGCTTCTTCCGCGGAAGCCTGGGCAAGAAGCTCGGCTACGCCTCGCTCGGCGCGATCCTGCTCGCGGCGGGCGGAGCGTTCTACTACTTCGAGATCTACAGCACCCGGCTCGAGAACAGCGCGGCCGTCTACAGCGGCTCGGAGCGTCTCGTCTCGATCGTCGGCGCGTACTTCAAGCTCAGGGACAGCGACTTTCTCGGCGCCGGCCTCGGCGCGAACAACGACATCGCCGACTATGCGAGCCGCGCCGCCGGGTGGCTCGAGCTACCGATCAGCGGCGAGATCCAGGGAGTGAACAGCTTCGTGTTCGGACGCTGCCTCGAGGAGGGGCTCGTCATGATCGCGGTCTGGCTGGTCGTCATCTATCAGAGCGCACGCTTTGCGTTCGTGAAGGACAGGGACCCACGAAATGGTGTGATGGTGCTACTGGCAGTCAACACACTCTTCAATGCACTCTGGATTGCGGGCTACCGCGGCCTTTTGATGTACTGGCTCCTGATACCACTGGCTTTTTCCCTGAAACGCGACAGCCGGACCACAGCTTTAGTTAAACCACCACTGTAGGGGGGCCTTAGCCCCCCGCCGCCTTCGCGGGCTCGCTTCGCTCGCGCAGTCCCGCATCTTTGATGCCTCACCCCCTTCCTAGTACGCGTTCTTGTTGACGAAGCCTTTCCACATGGTCATGAAGAGAATCTTCAGGTCGAAGAGCAGCGACCAGTTCTGGATATAATAGAGATCACACTCAGTACGGCTATCGATCGACGTGTTCCCACGCCAGCCGTTCACCTGGGCCCAGCCGGTGATGCCCGCCTTCACCTTGTGACGGAGCATGTAGTCCGGCATGTTCTGCCTGAACTGGTGGACGAAGACCGGGCGTTCCGGGCGCGGCCCGACCAGTGACATGTCCCCACAGAGCACGTTCCAGAGCTGGGGAAGCTCGTCGAGGCTGGTGCGCCGCAGGAACGCGCCGATCGGAGTGCGTCGATCGTCGTTCTGTCGGCACCAGACGGCGCCTGATTCCGTCTCTGCGTCCACGCGCATCGAGCGAAACTTCAGCATCCGGAAGGTGCGACCATCGAGCCCCATGCGCTCCTGTCCGTAGAGGGCCGGGCCAGCCGACGTCACCTTCACGAGCAGCCCGATGAAGAGCAAGAGGGGGCTCAGGACGACGATGCCCGCCGCCGACAGGACGAAATCCGTCATTCGCTTTATGACGGCGGCGGTGCCGATCATCGGCGCGTCGTTCAGGCGCACGATGGGCAGGCCCTCGAACTCCTCGACGTTGCAGCCCAGGGTTACGTGCTCCTGGACGTCCATCGCGATGCGAACGCCGATGGTCTCACCCCGGAGTTGACCGAGGATTTCGTCGAGATTGTGCTGCTGGGACTGGGCCAGGCTGATGACGACCTCGTCCACATGGGAACGCTCGACCACCTGCCGGAGCTCGGAGAAATGGCCGAGCACCGGCACGCCGAAACACTCCGGCAGCGCCGAACCGTCCTCGGTGACGACGCCGGCGACACGGAGCCCGATCTCCGGGTACGCCGCGAGCCGCTCGACGAGGTGCTTCGCAGCCCTGCCGTCCCCCACCATGAGCACGTAGCGCAGGTTGTGACCGCGCCGCCGGAGGCCCCTGAGGAACGTCCGGAGGACGATCCTGAAGCTCACGAGCGCGACCCCGCCGATGGTGGCGAAGTAGATCATCGCCAGCCGCGAGTATTTGTACTCCTCGTACATGTAGGTGACCGAAACGAAGGCGAGGAGCGAGAGGCCGTGCGCGCGCAGCAGCGTCATGACCTCCGCCTTCCGGCCACGCATTCTACTGGACTCGTAGGCGCCGCCGAACGTGAGCAGCGACATCCAGATGATCGCTATCAGCGGCGCCAGCGACGCATACCGGTAGAAGCTCGGCATCGCCTTCGAGGTGTCGAATGGCGAAAGATAGAACCTTACCCAGTATGCAGCGAGCCACGCTCCGACGATCACGCATATGTCCGCCCCCCTGAAGAGCTCAGCTACGACATGCTGATATCGCTTTAACATCGTATGCCTCTATTGTTCCTTAAGTACCGATTCAGGGCGTACCCGTGCATTCGCACGCAGCAGATGCCTGCGCGCTCCGTCGCTCGAGGGGTGCTCCGTTTCCGAATTTCTTCGGTTATTCCGGGCTCTACTCTTTTATGACGCAGTTTGTTATCCGGCCCTCGAGCACACTAGTCAAGTGTGCGACCAACCTGATTTGCTGTTTTCTTCATCGAATTTATCAGCCGCGCATGACGTCATCGAATTGGAACGATCACGTCGATTCATCGAAACTGACTAGAAAGAAACCACGACGCACTCGTGTCGAGTCGTGCGTTCCAGCAGCGACGTGTTGGCCGCGCGGCTCGTCGCTACGGGAATCACTCTCGGCAAATTCCGAGTTCCGGACGACGATCGCGACGCTCGTATGCGTGCTGCAACGGATCGACTCGCGTGAGTCACATGGACTCGAGTCGTCGGCCGGCGCGTTACCATCACCGGCGCGCGATCATCGGCGCGACGCTCGCTCACACACGGTGACCCGAGAGAAACCCGGCTCGCACTGCTCGCAAAGACGGCACATTCGTGAACGATGGCACGCGATGTTTCGTGCAGTCGCGCGGACTGCTCTGCCTCGCCATCGATCGCACTGATGCTCGTCACGGTCACGTTATCGGCAGGTGCAACTTTTGAACCGCTCTGACGCGATGGGACGCGCTGGCACCACGCCCGACGGTGCGACGCGCTCTCAGCTGTGAGAGGAGCGCAGGCGTGCGCGTAGCCGTGCCCGTCGCGCAACGCGCGCGACACAATCGATGCGACATCGACCGATCATGCGGCGAAGCGCGACATCGCGTGCCGCGCTTCGACCGTCCGTATGGTCAGATACGTCCCTCGATCTGCTGCTGCCGTTCGATGCTCTCGAAGAGAGCGCGAAAGTTGCCCCCGCCGAAGCCGTCATCGCCCTTGCGCTGCAGGAGCTCGATGAAGAGCGGCCCCGCCTGCGGGTCATTGAAGAGCGATGAGGCTTCTTTCATGAAGATCTGGAGCATGTACTCGCCGTCGCGCTCTCCGTCGACGAGCACCTGGAGCTTCTGCAACCGGTCGAGCTCTTCCTCGATGCGATTGACACCGAGCTCGAGCAGACGTTTCGGGAGCATCTCGTAGTAGGCACTCGGCGTCGGCATGAACTGCACGCCGCGCGCGCACATTCCCTCGACCGCGGTGAGCAGATCGGACACGGCGAGCGCGACGTGCTGCACGCCTGCCCCACGGTGGTCGAGATAGAAGAGGTAAATCTGCGACGCCTTGAAGAACGGAGGCGCGGGCTCGTTGTTCGCGAACTTCAGACCCGAGGCGGGATCCCACATGACGACCGAGCGGAGGCCGGAGCCGCCGAAGTTTCCGCGCTTCACGTCGTGGGTATGAAATTCTATCTCCCAGTACCGCTCGAAGCCCATCACCTGCTCCATCCACGACAGGGCCGGCTGGAGCGTGAGGAAGTTCGTCGTCAGGTGATCGACGTGCGTGATGCCGAAACGATTCGTCCCGCCCCGGGGCGTCGCGAGCCTCTTCAGGTTCGGCAGGATCGGGGTCCGCCCTTCGTGCTGCACGAAACGAAACAATGTGTCGCCGAACGCCGTCGCGATGTCGAACCAGGTGACGACGCCGCCCTCCACCGTGCGCCGCTCGATGCCGGTGATCGGCGTCGCTCCGCGCTCGCTCAGGAGCGCGAACGCGCGCTCCGCGTCCTTGACGTCGAAGACGACTCTGCCGACGCCCTCCGGATGGCGCTGCAGCCACTGGAAGCTCTCGCCCTTCGTCCCGAGCGGCTCGATCAGCACGAAACGCACGTGCGCAGCCTCGACGACGCTGGCGCGAGCGTGATGCTCGAGCTCGAACTCGGGCGTCGACACGGCGACCTCGGCGAAGTCGAGCTTCTCGCAGTAGTGATCGCGACTGCGCTCGAGGTCTCTCACGAACACGTGCACCGACGCGATCCGATGAATCCCGAGGGACTCTTTTCGCAAGCTCATGACCGTTCCTCTTCTCGCATCTTGCGGCGGCGCGGCGCGGCGCGCGCAAAAGCTTGTCACGACTGCGCGCATCACGCGTGCACGAACGCGGGCGAAGTGGTGTGGCATTTTGGTAGCCACCTTCAGCAACCTCCATCGCGCGCGGCACCGATGCTTCGAAGTGTAACGTTTTGCCTCGTCCGCTCGCCGCAGGCGCTAAGCTCGGAGACGATGGATGGCTCTCCGACGGCCGATGACTCCGAAGCGACGGAGTGGTCGCCATCTCTGTCCGCTGCGCGCGCGCAAGAGCTCCGGATCCCGTCGCTCGAAACGCGACGGGACCTGAAGATGAGCCGCGACGCCCACGCCTACGTGCGCGGCAGCACGAAGCAGTTCTACGAGTGGCTCGCCGCGAACTCGGCGAACGTACCCGAAGGGCCCAGCATCTGGATCTGCGGGGACGCGCACGTCGGGAACCTCGGTCCGATAGGCAGAGTCGACACCGACATCGAGGTGGAGCTCCGCGATCTGGATCAAGCGGTTCCGGGGAACCCCGCGCACGATCTCATCCGGCTCGCGCTGTCGCTCTCCATGGCCGCGCGCAGCTCGGACTTGCCCGGCGTCGTGACGGCGCGCCTCATCGAGGAGCTCATGGGGGGCTACCTCGACGCCATCCTCGATCCGGAGGCGGACGCTTCACCACACGACAGCGCGGCGGTGCGGTTCGTCGTTCGCCAGGCCCTCAGGCGCAAGTGGCGCCACCTGCGCCGCGAACGGATCGGCAGCAAGGCGCGGTTCCCGTTCGGGCAAAGGTTCTTGCGGCTGGTGGACGAGGAGCGCGACGCGCTGGAAACCTTTCTCGATCGCGACCGGGTTCGCAAGCTCGTCACGAGTCTCGACTCGCGCGACGACGACGCCCAGATCCGTGTTCTGGACGCGGCGTACTGGGTGAAGGGCTGTAGCTCGCTAGGGCTATGGCGCTGCGCCGCGCTCGTCGAGGTGCGAGGCCACGGAGAGGCAGAGGGCGGCTACGGGCTGCTCGACATCAAGGAAGCTCCCCGGTCCGTCGCGGCGATGACGCCGGCCGCCACCGTTCCGGCACACCAGGGCGAGCGCGTCGTTCAGGGCGCCCGTGCGCTCTCTCCGGGGCTGGGAGACCGGATCCTCTCGGGGACGATCCTCCGCCACGAAGTGTTCGTCCGCGAGCAGATGCCGCAGGACCTCAAGGTCGAGCTCGAGACGCTCGACGACGTCGAGGCGCGCGCGACGGCCCGGGCGCTCGCGATGATCGTCGGCCGGGCGCATGCACGCCAGCTCGAGCGCACAGATCGGACGGCGTGGGGCAATGCGCTGAAGAGCACGTGGACCCGCACCCTGGACGCCCCGGTCTGGCTCTGGTCGGTGGTGGTCGACCTGATAGGCGTCCACGAGCGCGCGTATCTCGAACATTGCCGCCGCTACGCGCTCGCCGGCGAGAAGGCTCGCGAAGCGCGCGTCTCGGCCGAATAGCCGTCAATCGCGGGCGGAGAGATACTGCTCGCGCACCGCGACACCGCTCGGCAGCTCCACCGCGTTCAGATCGACGGAGTAGTCGCGATAGCGGAGCTCGACGCGCGTCGAGCTCGCGAGCTGGGACGAGACCTGCCCGCTGCCCACCCTGCTACCGGCGATCATCCCGAGAGACCGGTAGAGTCGCTGGCCCTGCTCCTGGACGGCCTTGTCGGCCGCGTCGGGGCGTAGCTTCCGGCGGAACGTGCTCACGTTCGAGAGCTTGCCGTCGGGACGGAAACCGAACGTCACCTCGTCGATGGGCAGGCCCGCCTCGAGGCCCGAGAACGCAATCGGCGCGACGTTCACGCAGCGCGTGAGCCAGTCGTGCTCCTCCTTGCAGTCGACGTCGTGCGCGGACGCCCAGCTCGCCACGTCGGCCCGCGTGGACGAATCCAGGGTGAAGCCCAGCGCGGGCCGTGCGGGCGCGTCCGCCGCGCCACGATCGAACGCCACCCCCATATGGCGCGCGCGATCGACGGACTCCGCAGTGGCGCTGAACATCGGACAGCTCGCGCCGAAGAGACGCATCATCAGCGGCCGGCCCCACTTCGTGTGAAGGAAGCCGCCGAAGGCGACGAAGAGGACGACGGCAGAAGCGACACCCACCACCGCGCGACGGAGGCGCGGCATCGTGTGACCCGGAAAGTTCGCTGCGACCTGTGTCATCTGCCGTCTCCTCTTCTCTGCCCGGTCACTTCTTGGTCACGATGTCGGTCTTGGTGCTGTTGAGGACGGTTCCGATGGTGGTCACGTCGGCCGCAGCGACACCCGCGGAGGTCAGCGTCGTGGCGGCGATGCTGACGAACTTGTCGAAGTCGGCCGCGTCGATGGCGAGCGCCTTGTGAGTCGTCACCATGTCACGGCAAACCCAGCTGCCGTGCGCTGCGCTCAGCATGAGCGGGTACACCTCGGGGCCGCCGGCCGCGTCGGAGAGCTGGTCGGTCAGGCACTCTTCCACCTGGTCGGCGGTGGGGTGACCTGCAGGCGTCTTCGCCGCCGTCTGCGCCGAGAAATACGGGGCGATCGTCGCGTCTTTCAGCTCGGCGGCGACCACTGCTTCGACCGCCTTCCGGATGCCGTCGTGGCCACCGAGGCGTTCGTAGAGGCTGACCTTGGAGCCGCCGTCGGCGCCCGCGTCCGCGAAGCCGGTGAAGGCCCCGCCCGGAGCATTCGGATCGATGATGTCCACCTTGGTGCTGTTCAGGACGCCACCGATCGTGGCGATGTCCGCCGGAGCGACCTTGAGGCGCGTGAGCGTCGTCGCCGCGATGGAGACGAACTTGTCGAACACGGCGCCCGAGATGTGGAACGGCGAATGAATCGTCTGCATGTCGCGGCAGACGAAGCCGCCATGCGCCGCGTCGAGCGGACCCGGAAACGTCTCCGAGCCGCCAGCGGCTCCGCCGAGCTGGTTCGTGAGACACTCGGAGAGCTGATCCGCGGTCGGATGACCGGCGGGCGGAGTCTTCTCGGCCTGGAAGACGAAGAACGACGCTACCTCGGTGTCCTTGAGCTCGTCGGCAACGATGGCGTCGATCGCTGCGCGAATGCCGGCGTGACCGCCGAGGCGCTCGTAGAGAGACTTCACGCCGCTGTCGCCCGTTCCGGAATCGGTGTTCGCGCCACCGCCACTCGCGGTCGCGCCACCGGTCGATGTCGCCCCGCCGGTGCTCTTGCCACCGCTTCCGGTGTTGCCGCTGCCGCCGCTCGCCGTCGAGCCGTCGGTCGACGCATCGGGCGAACTGGATGAGGACTTGTCGCTGCTGCACGCGAAGAGCAGCGCTGGCAGCAGCGCCACGCTCGCCGTGCCGAGCGCCGAAAGGACGGACTTACCTAGTTTCATGGGATCTCCAGAGGTGAATCGAAGGAACTCGCCAGGCACTGTCCAAATTCGCCACACACGACGAGACCGACAGCCGAGCGGCTTACTCGGGGTCTACGGCTCACATGGCAAGCCGGATCTTCGTCACACTCGCTTTTCGGAGCGCGTCATTTCGATTCAGCAACGACGTGCTGTGACGATTCGCAGTGCGACAGCACGATCATGTCGCTCGATGCGACAACTCCAGTGGCCGGATCTGAAGAACTCTTCAGGACGCGGCGGTCGGCGGCGGCGGGGACAAACGCCCCACGAGGCGCCGAGGTGCGATCGAATGCGTCCGTCAAAGGGCCACCGCGCGGACGTCGTCGTCGGCGGCCGCGATGCCCATCGACGAGAATGCAGCGGCGTACACCTCGAACGCGCGGATCGCCGCGACCCGCGCCTCTGCCCGCGCGTCGAGGGTCACTTCCCTGCCCCAGTCCTCGAGTCGCTCCACGAAGCGACGCCACTCTGCGGCCGTCCCTTCCTCACGGAGCCGCAGGTACGTGGTGGCGCGGAGCGGAACGCAGAGTTTCGTCGCGACGATGCCCGCGAGCACGACGCCACCGAGCGCCGAGCCCTCGACGACGTACGCGCAGCCGAACGCCGCTGCGCGGGTGCGTGGCAATTCGACGGAGACGTGTACCGGGTTGCCTGTTGCGCCGAGCGCAGCGAGATCCGCGCGAATGCGCGCGGCGCGACCCGCGGACGGAAACTCCGTAAATGCGGCGAGCGCACTCTCGAGCGGCTCGACGGCTGCGAGACTCGCGGTGAGAAACGTGGCGTACCGTTCTACGGTACCAAGGGCTGCCATCACGCCTCGGTCGAGACGTTCGTGCAGGGGCGCGGTCGCTTCGCGAAGCGAGAGCAGCAGCGGTCGCTGCTCTACCTTTTCCGAGCTTTCTCGAGGGATCGCGTCGGTTTCGCGCCGCATCCCACCGCTATACAGCAATCCATGTGCCGCGATGGGACACGAACTTCGCGAACGGCCGGCCCAGGATTCAGAAGCGGCCTTCCACGGCGCCTCCGAAGCCACCTGGCGCGAAAGAAGTCATTCCCGCGATCACCTGACTTCACCAGCTTCGTCGCTCTGGCTCGACGGCGTGCCGCGCTCAGACGCGACGCCCGGTCCGGAAATGAACGACGGGGTGCTGCCCCACGACGTTTCGCAGTTGCTGGACGGTCGTCTCGTCGAGGTCTGCCGGGGCGAGAAGCCGTGGGGAACCGGATTCGAGCACGACGCGCACGGTGGTCTCCGTCCGCGACGCACGGCGCGCGATCTCCGTGAAGTCGGAGAGCAACGCCGCTGGGGCGCGACCGCGAACGAGGCGCGCGCCGTCCTTCGTCAACGTGACCGCGCAGAGCTCGTTCGCGCGGCGAATGACGAGCCACGCGATGACCGAGAGCGCCGCAAACACCAGGTACCGCATGACGTTCGCGGTTCTAACCGCGGCTCGCCCGGGCTCGATAAAGAAAAAGAAATGTGCCCCCGGCCGTTCTCGCGACTCTCGCGCCCCGGAGGCGCTTCAGTGGCACCCGGCGACGGCCGTTCTGGCCGGTGTACTCATGGCGGCTCACCCGCAACGTAAGGGGCGAAATACGACGGTCCACGAGGTGGACCAGGGCGACGTCAAGGAGCTCTGCTCCGCCGCGGACGTGAAGACGCGGCTCGTCGAGGTATTCCGGTCGCCGGATTACCGGCCGCCCGTGTTGCCACGCGTCGCGCTCGAGCTGCAGCGTCTGGTCCGCAAGCCGAAGCTCGAGATCAGGGAGAGCCTCGCGCTGCTCGAGCAGGAGCCGATGCTCGCCGCGCGACTACTGCAGCTCTCCGGCTCGGCACTGTACGGCGGTCGACCCATCGCGTCGCTCGAGACGGCGGTCGTGCGACTCGGGATCCAGCGCGTCGCGGATCTCTTCCTGCAAGCGTCGCTCGAAGCGCGGATCTTCCGAGCGCCGGCGTACGAGCAGACGATGACGATTCTCGCGCGGCACAGCGCGCTCGTCGCGGAGATGGCGACGCGGGTCCGGCGCGAGCCGCCGAAGCCCGAGGACGACTCGTTCCTGTGCGGGCTCCTGCACGACGTCGGAACCGCGGCGTGCCTGGTGGCGCTCGCGGAGGTGAGCATCACGCCGCAGAGCCGCGCCAATCCGCCGATTTCAGGGCCGGTGAGTCGCGCCGCGCCAGTGAGTCGCGCCGCGCCGATCAGCCGTCCCTCGCCACCGGTCGCCGTCGAGCTCGCGTTGCCCGCCGTGCACGAGGTGCACGCAGCGGCGGGTGCGCACCTCGCGCGGATGTGGAAGCTCCCCGCCGACATCGGCAAGGTCATCGACGGTCATCACGCAACGAGCCGGACGCTCATCGCGAGCGCCACCGCCGCCGTGGTGACCATCGCCGATTTCCTGATCTCGCGAGAAGGCGTGACCATCGAGCCCGCGCCGCATCCGCCCACCGAAGACGTCCTCTCCGCCGCTCGGCTCGAGCGCAAGGACCTCGAGCGCCTATCCGCGATCGCGAAGGAGCTCGTCCAGAGCGTCTAGCGTCGAGCCGCCGGTACTTCGCGTCGCGATGGGAGTCGAATGCACTAGAACGACGCTCGCAACGTGACGAACGTTGCGCGGCCGGCGGATGCCGCTCGCGGCGAGGGCACGAGGAAGCCCCACGTCAGGCCGCCCACGGCGAGGACGCCACCTGCGACGAGGAGACCGTCGGTGACGTGCCCCAGCGTGGTCGCGCGGTCGCGCGTGCCGCGGAGCGACGGGTCGCAGCCGCGGTTCGTCGGACACGCCTTCGCGAGCGCGTCGTCGGCGTCGAGAGCGAGGATACCGGTGACGATTCCTGCGACGACGAGCGCGCCTCCCGTTCCGGCGACGAGCCACGGCGCGAGCGGCCTTCGCGGCGCGTCGGGAACCGGCGATGCGGAGACCGTCGTCGTCGCGGGCACGGGTTCCGGCGCAGGCGACGGCGTCACCGCTGTCGCTGGCGGCAGAGACGACGTGTCGAGCTCCGCGACGGCGCGCGGCATGAGCTGGGTCGCGTAGTCCCGGTACTGAGCGTCGCCACCGGCTTCCTGGAGCAGCTCCTGCAGGAGCGCGAGGCACTCCCGTGGACGGTGCTCCATGAAGAGCACGAACGCGAGATCGTACAGCGTGCTCTGGCGGCGAACTAGCGACAGCGAGCGGCGAAACTCCGTCTCGGCCTCCGGCCATCGCTCGGCGCGCAGCGCGGCGAGCCCCGTCTCGAAGGCGCTCTTCGCCTCACCGCCGTCGGGCACCGGCTGCACGTCGGGCACCGGCTGCACGTCGGGCACCGACTGTGCGAATGCGGTCGCGGAAGAGAACGCGAGCGCGGCGCTCGCGACGAGGGTGCGCGCGTTCACCATTCAGTGGCCACCGGGAGACCCGTCTTCGTCTCACGCACTGGCGCGGCTGACGTCGCGGGCGCCGGCACGGATGCCTGTGGCAATGGCGCTGGTCGGAGCGTCGCGGCGTGGCGATGTGCCGCGAGTTTTGCCGGCTCCACGGCGGCGCTCGGCGACGCGCGCGGTGCTTCGACGACGTCCGTCGTGATCGCCGGCACCGGGAGCGGCAATGGCGCGCTCGCCGTCGTCGCCGGTGCGACGTCTCGCTCGAGGGACGGCGCCGCCGCGACGGCGGGTTCACGCCGCTCGGAAGACCACATGGCTGCGACGGCAACGACCGCGATGACCGCGAACCCCGCGAGCGCGACGCGAAGCGGCGAGCGGCGCGCCGACGGCACGGAGCGAACCGGAAGCTCCGGCTCCGAGGACGGCGCCTCGAACGTCACCACGCCGGCCCCCGGCATCTCGCCGGCGACGGGAAAGTCCGACGTCTCGGTGAGCTCGCCCTCGAGCGCCGAGACGAAGGCCTGCATCGTCTGATAGCGGCGCTCCGGTTCACGGGCGAGCGCGCGATCGATCGTGGCGCACGCGGATTTCTTGACGCCCTTCACGACGAGCGGCGCCGCGGGCTCGCGCGTGAGCCGCGCGAGGACGTCGGGGACGGAGCCACCGACGTGCGGCGGCTGCCCGCTCAGGGAGCGGTAGAGCACGGCGCCGATCGCCCACACGTCGGTGAAGGGCCCGCAGTCGGCGTCCTTCGCCTGCTCGGGCGCGACGTAGCCGAGCGTGCCGACGAACACGCCGGTGCGCGTCTCGAACTCGTCCTTGTGGCTTCGCGCGATCCCGAAATCGAGGAGCTTCGGCACCACGGCGCCGTTCGCGTCACGACAGAGAAAGATGTTGCTCGGCTTCACGTCGCGGTGCACGACGCCGCGCGCGTGCGCGACGGCGAGCGCACTGGCGATGGGGACGACGACCGCGAGCGACTCCGCGAACGAGAGGACGCCGCGCGCGGCGAGCTCCTGCTCGAGCGACGTCCCTTCGAGGAGCTCCATGACGAGGTACGCGCTGCCCGTCTCGTCGACGCCGGAGTCGAGGAAGAGCGCGATGTTCGGGTGCCTCAGCGTCCCGAGGATGCGCGACTCTCGCTGGAAGCGCGCGACGCGGTCGGGCTCCATCGACTCGACGGGCTTCAGCATCTTCACCGCGACGTGATCGCCCGTCGTCTCGTCGAGGGCACGGAAGAGCACGCCCATGCCGCCGGAGCCGAGCACCGACTCGAGCCGGTATCGATTCGCCAGGAGGCCCCCGAGCCGTTCTTCCGTGGTGAGGATCGGCACTTCAGTCGTCCGTCACGCCCGCCACGCCGGACGCGCGCATTCTCCTGAAGAGGGTGCGGATCGGAACGCGGAGGAGCTTTGCAGCGACGCCGCGGTTGCCGGATGCGCGCCGGATCGCCTCCTCGATGAGTGCGCGCTCGTATTTCGAGAGCTGCTCGCGGAGCGCGAGGTCTCCGAGGGCGCTCACGATGGCCGCCGGCTCGGCAATGACGGCGTCCCGCGCGAGAACGTAGTCGGGAAGATCCGACACGCCGATGGTGTCGCCCGAGCAGAGCAGCGCGGCCCGCTCGATGGCGTATCTGAGCTGACGGACGTTGCCCGGCCAGGTGTACTTGCGGAGCGCGTCGACGGCCTCCGGCGTGATCCCCTTCGCCCGCACCTCCCACTCCGTACCCGTCATCTCGACGAAGTGACGCACGAGCGGCTCGATCTCGTCGAGTCGTTCGCGAAGGGGCGGCACGTCGAGCGTCACGGCGTTGAGCCGGAAATACAGGTCCTGCCTGAACGTCCCCTCCTCGACCATGTCTTCGAGGTCACAGTGCGTCGCGGCGACGATCCGGACGTCCACGTCGATCTCGGTGGACGAACCGACACGCGCGATGCGCTGGCGCTCGATGGCGCGAAGGAGCGCGGCCTGAGCCGTGGACGAGAGCTCCCCGATCTCGTCGAGGAAGAGAACCCCGCCGCTCGCGCGCTCGAAGGTGCCGATCGCGCGACCGATCGCGCCGGTGAACGCGCCGCGTTCGTGACCGAAGAACGTGGACTCGAGGAGCGACGGAGCGATGGCCGCGCAGTTCACGGTGACGAACGGGCCGTCTCGCCGGTCCCCCTCGCGATGAATCGTCACCGCGACGTGCTCCTTGCCGACGCCGGTCTCGCCGAGAATGAGGACCGGTGCCTTCCCCCGCGAGGCTCTCACGGCGTCGCCGTAGAGCTTCTTCATCTGCGCGTTCTCGACGATGGTGTCGCCCTGCGCGCCCGGCTTCGCCGTGCTCTCGTCGGCGATGGGGCGCGTCGCGGTGAGTACCAGCCTGGCGGTGCCGATCTGCACCTCGTCGTTGCCGTCGAGCCGCTCGCGCTCGATTCGCTTCCCGCGGAGAAGCGTCCCGTTCCGCGAATCGAGATCTTCCACCCAGACCTCGCCGCCCTTCATCGAAAAGCGCGCGTGCTGTCGCGAGACCGAGGCGTCGTGAACGACGACCTCGCACGGCACCTCTCGCCCGACCACGACGGCGGTCCCCTCCTCGAGGAGGCGGACCTGCGCCTCGGGTCCGCAGAAGACGAGAAGCGCGAATCGTCGCGACGACCGGAGCTCCTCGGACGGACCGACGGCGAGCAGATCGCACGTGTCGGTCAGGGTCACCTTCCGCCCGGCGGATGTGTCGTGCATGGAGAAAGTAACGACGGATTTCGCGTGTTTCGGAGTGGGCGTCAACGAGCGGCGGCGACCGCCCCGTCCCCGCGTCCTCACCGCGTCCACGTGACCTAGCACGGCACTGGAGCGCGCGAGGGGCTCAAAGCGATATACGCATCGACGCCTCTGGACCGCCGAGCGCTCAGTCGAGCGGAGGATAGACGTATACGGCACCGGCGATCTCGATGCCGCCGTCAGGAAACGTCTCGAAACCCGCGACGCGCGACGGCTCGAGCGCGGTCGCCGCGACGCGTCCGCCCGCGACCGCAACGGCGAGGCCGAAGGTGCTGTTCGCGATGGGCACGGGCAGCTTCACGAACGCTCTGGCGCTGCCTTGCAACACGTAGATCGCCCCGGACACCGATCCGTTTTCGTCGCTTGGAGCGCCCGCGCCCTTGCTCGAATCGAAAGGTGCGCTCACGAAGATCCGGTCGCCCATCGAGTGGACAGCCCAGCCGAACGCAACCGTATCGGCAGCCGTGTCGGGAGCGACGCACTCCTCGGTCCACTGGACGGTGTCGACGAGGAACACTGCGCCACGATTGGCGCCGGGCTTGTCGCTCAACCCACAGACCCGCGCACCGGGCGCCCCGATCGCAACCGTGTCTCCCGCGATCGCGACATCGAACCCGAAGAAGGTGGCGGGTCCGGTCACGCTCGTGTTCACGAGCGGCTTCACGTATTTCTCGAACTTCCATTGTTCGCCGTCGAGCCGGTAGAAGTAGGCGGCTCCACTCGCGAGCGAAACGTCCCTCGATGGATCTGCATCGAACCCGGTGCCGTCGCTATCTTCTGCCACGGCGCCGACCACGAGCCGCTCGCCGTCGACAGCGACCCCGAGCCCGAACAAGTCGCCGCCCGTGGGGTTCGGCGCCTTCACGGGTTCGCTGCCCCACGCCTTGAACTGCCCGTCCAAAGGATCGCGGCGATACATGTACACGGCGCCGCCGGACTCCCCGGGCGCGCCGATCGCCAGCCACGGCTCGGACAGCGCCAGGCCGCCGCCGAAGAGAGCGTCGACCTTCGGGTCCGGCGCCTTCAGGTACTGGGGGTGATCGTAGTCGTTACGGTCGTAGATCCAGACCGCGCCGGACTCTGGTGCACTGTTGTCGTAGGGATCACTGGAAGCGCTGTCGTCGGCGGCGACTCCGACCACCAGGAGCTGGTCGCTCATCGCGAGGCGCATCGTGGGCCACTTTGTCGCAGGTGTCAGCACGTCAGACGGCAACAGCTCGGTCGGGACTGCCCCGTCGTTGTCGTCGGCATTGGGAAGCACGAGTCGTCTCTCGCGCGACATGTCTTCGAGGTCGAACACGTACAACGCGCCGGCGCGCTTGGCGATGCCGCGCTCCGTCGTCACGTTCTCGAACGGCGCAGCGACGACGAGCGTGTTCGACGTGATCGCGAGCGCGGTGCCGAAGCTCGGATCGGGCGGCGCGTCGGGCTTCTCGAGCCGAACCGGGATGCCCAGTCCCGCCGGTCCCATCGGCGCCACGCTCGCCTCCGGTGTACCGGCTTCGACGTGTTGCGGGCTCTGCTCCTCGAACGTCGTGTCGCCGGCCTCGAGGAGCGGACTGCATCCCCAGAGCAACAGCGACGCGGCTCCGAGCGCCGACCACCTCGTACGAACGTGCTTCACGACCCGCCGGTCGCTATAGCCGTTTCTCGTCCTGCTTCCCAGCGATTGCCGGTGCGTACGGCAGGGCGCGGCTTGCCTCAGCTCTCGACGAACGCCCGCTCGACGACGTAGTCGCCCGGTTCACGGTTGCTGCCCTCGACGAACCCGCTCGACTCGAGGATCTCCACGGTGTCGCGGAGCATGGCCGGGCTTCCGCAGATCATGACCCGGTCGTCGCGCGCGTCGAGCGGCGGGAGCCCCACCGACGCCGCGAGCTTTCCACTCGCGAGCGCCGTGGTGACGCGTCCCACGTTCTCGAACGCCTCACGGGTGACGGTCGGGTAGTAGAGGAGCTTCCGCTTCACGTCCTCACCGACGAGCTCGTCGGCCGGGAGCTCGTTCCTGATGTAGCTCGAATAACCGAGCTCGCTCGCGGCGCGCACGCCGTGCACGACGACGACCTTCTCGAAGCGTTCGTACACGTCCGGATCGCGGATGATGCTCATGAACGGCGCGAGCCCGGTGCCGGTACCGAGGAGGTACAGGTGCTTGCCCGACGTCAGATTGTCGAGCACCAGCGTCCCGGTCGGCTTCTTGCCGACGAGCACCCGGTCACCCGGAGCGATGTGCGCGAGGCGCGAGGTGAGCTCTCCGCCGGGCACCTTGATGCTGTAAAACTCGAGGTGATCGGCGTAGCTCGCGCTCGCGAGGCTGTACGCGCGGAGGAGCGGCTTTCCCTCGATCTCGAGGCCCATCATCACGAAGTGACCGCTGCGGAAACGTAGGCCCGGATTTCGCGTGGTGGTGAAACTGAAGAGCGCCTCGTTCCAGTGATGGACGCTCAGGACGCTCTCTTCGCACAGGGCCTTCATGTCGCTCGTTCTAGCGACGGAACTAATATCGGTAAAACGGGATATTCTGATATGTTCGTTCGATAATACCGATATGCGATACAGCCTTCGTCAGCTCGAGGTGTTCCTGGCCGTCGCCCGGAGCGAGAGCGTGAGCCGCGCGAGCAAGGAGCTCGCGATGTCACAGTCCGCCGTGAGCTCGTCCCTGGCGGATCTCGAGGCACAGCTCGACGCGCCGCTCTTCGACCGCATCGGGAAGAAGCTTCGGCTGAGTGACAGCGGGCGCTCGCTCCGGCCGCGGGTGGAAGGGCTCTTCCAGCAAGCGAGAGACCTCGACGACGCTTTCGGCGCCGGCGACGCTTCGAGCCTGCGACTCGGCGCGACGCTGACCGTCGGCAATCACCTCGTCCCTCGGCTCATGGCGAGCTACCTACGCGAGGCTCCCGCGTCGACCATCACGCTCGACATCGCGAACACCGAAGAGATCGCGCGCCGGGTGGCAAACTTCGAGATCGATCTCGGTCTCATCGAGGGCGAGCTGTCCCGTGAAGAGCTACGCGTCACCGAGTGGCGTGAAGACGAGCTCGTGGTGTTCTGCGCGCCCGGTCACCCGCTCGCGAAGAAGCGTACCCTTCACGACGCGGAGCTGCGCTCGTCGCCGTGGGTTCTCCGCGAACGGGGTTCGGGCACCCGTCAGACCTTCGACCGCGCGGTGGCGGGCCTGCTCCCCGAGCTCCGCGTCGCACTCGAGCTCACGCAGACCGAGGCCATCAAGAGCGCCGTGGCAGCCGGACTCGGCCTCGGCTGCCTGTCACGCATCGCGCTGGCCGACTCGTTTGCACTCGGGACGCTCATCCCGCTCAGCGTTCCACGGCGCAACTTCAAGAGGCGTCTCTACCTGGTGCAGCACCGGAAGAAGTTCGTCGGGGCCGCGCTCCGCCGATTTCTCGCCATCTGCGAGGAGAAATGACGAACGCCCGTCGAGCGGTTTACAAAGGCGCGCGTTTGGACTGAGCTACCGCATGCGCGCGGTGTGGCTCCTCCTCGGTGTGGCCGGCATCGCCGCGCTCGCCGCGCTCCTCGTGAGGACGTCGCGCGAGCGTGAACGGACGCAGCTCGCCGAGGTCGCGGCCAGTGTGGTGGCCGCGGCGCACCCCGGATGGACGGTGCAGCGCAAAGGTCCGCTCGAGCTCGACGTCAAGAACGGCTCGACCTCCGCCGTCGTGCGTCTCGACAACGCGGTCGAGGAGGCCGCCGGTGACGACGAGCGGTTTCGCTCACTCGTCGAGGAGACGGCGCAGAACCTCGCGGACGCCTTCGACGAGGGCACCGCAACGTCGTTCGAGTCGATCCGTCAGCGGCTCCGCCCGGTGCTCGTCCCGGTGTCCTTCGCCGACGCGCAGGGGCTCGCGCGAAGGCCGTTCGCGGGCGACGTCGTGGAGACCTTCGTCCTCGATTCGCCGCGCAGGATGACCTACGTCACGAAGGACCAACCGCCTCAGTGGAAGGTCGGTCTCGACGTGCTTCACGAGCAGGGCGTCGCTTCGCTCTGGCAAACCGCGAAGGCGGATCACTTCGAGCCTGCGGCGCACGCGGGCGGCGGGGCCGGCACTCTCGCCGTGGTCGACACCGGCGACAACTACGCCGCGGCGCTCCTGCTCGTCCCCGCGGTGCGCGACGCGCTCGCGAAGGTGCTCGGCGTTCCGTACACCGCCGCCGTCCCGAACCGCGACACGCTACTCGCCTGCTCCGGGGACTACTCCGCCGCCGCGTTCGCCTCCGCCGTCAAGGACGCCTTCGCCAAGGGCGGCTACCCCATCTCGTCGCAGGTATTCCGCGTCGAAGGCGACCGCGTCACGCCCGCGCCGTGATTCGCTCGCATCGATCTTCTGGAGGGAGCCCTCCAAGCCGCGGTCGTCGGCGCGCGCCGCTTCGCGATTGGCCCGGCAACGTTCTTTCGGCGGGCTCCACGGCTGCCCGACCACCCCGTCGCACGTGTTCGCAACGCGCCCTCCCACGGAAGAAATTTCGATGTACCTCGGAGGTACATCCCAAACTTTTCCGCGAAACCCCACTAACAAACTGACGAAGGCGGCGGCTGCGCACCACCCTCTCCCGCTCACGGCTTCGACGACAGGCCCTCGGCGGCGAGCGCCGCCTGCACCGAGGGTCGCTCCTGGATCCGCTCGAGGTACGCGGGGAGACCACCGGGGAGCTCGGTCTTCACCACTCTCACCCAGGTCCGCATCACGTAGAGAGCGTACCCGTCGGCGACGGTGAAGGTTTGCCCCGTGAGCCACGGCTGATCGCCGAGGCCCGTCGCGAGGAGAGAGAAGCGATGCGCGAGCTTTTCCTTCACCGCGGTCTTGTACTCCTCGTTGGCCACCGGCGAAAACAGCGGCGAGAAGCCCTTGTGGAGCTCCGTCGCGATGAAGTTGAGCCACTCCTGGAGTCGCACTCGCTCGAAGGAGCCCTGCGGCGGCGCGAGCTTCTTCGCGGGCGCGAGATCGGCAATGTACTGCACCATCACGGCGCCCTCCGTGAGCAGCTGACCGTCGTCGAGGAGCATGGCGGGGACGTATCCCTTGGGGTTCACGCTCATCAGGTCCGCGCCACTCGCGAGCCGCTTGCCGCGCATGAAGTCGACCTTCTCGAGCTCGAACGGGAGCTCCGCCTCGCGAAGGGCGACGTGCGGCGACAGCGAGCAGGCGTTCGGTGCGTAGAACAGCTTGAACATCTGTCTTCGATAGCACGGTCTCGCTGGCCAGATTCGAATAGTCGAGCTAGTTCGAGCCACGAGCATTTTCGCCGCTTTCATGGCATGAGGGCGTATGCACGAGGTCGCGATCCTTGCGCTGCACGGCACGATCCCGTCGGATCTGGGCATCCCCTGTGACGCGTTCGGGCACACCCAGCAGCCCGGTGGCGGCAAAGGATACCGCGTGCGCGTCTGCGGCGAAGCGCCCGAGGTGCGGACGACGGCGTTCAACATCCGTGCGCCGTGGACGCTCGACCAGGTGGCGTCCGCCAACACCGTGATCATTCCGGGCATCGAGGATCCGGTGCTTCCGGTTCCGGAGCGCGTGCTCGACGTCATCCGCGACGCGGCCGCCAGGGGCGCGCGCATCGCGTCGATCTGCACTGGAGCGTTCGTCCTGGCGGCGACCGGTCTGCTCGACGGACTCCGGGTCACGACCCACTGGCTCGCCGCGAAGGACCTCGCGTCGCGCTACCCCGCAGTCATCGTCGATCCGGACGTGCTCTACGTGGACAACGGCCAGTTCATCACGTCGGCAGGCGCCTCGGCGGGCCTCGACATGTGCCTGCATCTCATCCGGCGCGACTACGGGCAGGCCGTCGCGGCCCACTGTGCGCGCCTCGCCGTCGCGGCGCTCGAGCGCGACGGCGGGCAGGCGCAGTTCATCCGTCACGAGTCGCCCGTCTGCACGTCGAGCCTCGCGCCGCTCCTCGAGTGGATGCAGAAGAACGCGAAGCGGACCATCACGCTCGACCAGCTCGCGTCGAAGGCGTCCACGAGCCCGCGCACGCTGAGCCGTCGGTTCAAGGAGCAGACCGGCACCACGCCGCTCCAGTGGCTCCTCGACGCGCGCGTGCGCAGCGCCCAGGCTCTGCTCGAGACGACCGAGCTCTCCGTCGAAGAAGTGTCCGCCGCGGTCGGCTTCGACGGTCCGTCCACGTTCCGCACCCGCTTCCGGCGTACAGTGGGCGTGAGCCCCGTCGCTTACCGCCGCACCTTCCGCGGTAACTGAAACGCCGCGCGCATCCCGGCGCCCTCAGTAGCGAGCACAGCGAGCCCGCGAAGGCGGCGGGGAGAGCAGTTCGCCAGCGCGCGAAGCGAGCTCGCGAAGGCGGCGGGGGGAGCAGTTCGCCGAAGGCGAAGCTGCGGGGGGCCAAGGCCCCCCGCACAAACCAATCCCACGCCGTCAATTCCGTCATCCCGTCACTGCCTAACTCTCTCGCGAGCGAAGCGAGCCCGCGAAGCGGCGGGGGGAGCAGTTCGCCGAAGGCGAAGCTGCGGGGGGCCAAGGCCCCCCGTAACTAAAGAAGCTGCGGGGGGCCAAGGCCCCCTGCTAGAGTCATGGCCATAATTAGTCGTCTGTTGTCGTTTTGGCCACTCGTCGCCGCGCGGCTCACACGGTATCGGAAGAGCATGCTCGGTCTCCGTCCGTTCGCGCTCGTCGCGCTGGCGTGCACACCGGCGCTCCTCGCCTGCGGGCCCGACACGTCCGCACGAAACTCGGCCTCTTCCACCCGAGGCAATGGCGGGAGCGGCAGCAGTGGCGGCGCGCCGCAAGCGACCGGCGGAGCAGCCATCGCGAGCGGTGGGGCTTCTGCTGCCGGCGGCTCATCCGCAGGCGGCTCATCCGCGGGCGGCTCGTCGACGACGGGCTATTACGCCGGTCAGCCGGCGTTCTGCAGCCGGCCAGGCAATGACACCGTTCGCACGGTGTTCTGCGGCTCGAGCGCGCCGGTCATCGGCGGCCTCACGGACCTGGAGCGGCTCCTCACGCTCTCCTTCGACACTCCCGACGGCGGCTACACCTCGTCGTACTCCACCGGCTTTGGCACGACCGCGGACCTCCGTACCGTGCTCGTCGGACACTCGACGGCGCTCTCCGCGCAACTCGTGTCGCCGATCAACCCGAGGGCGATCATCCTCGGGCAGAGCGACGTGCTGGCATTCAACCGCGGCATCCAGCAGGTCGAACTCGTGAGCTTCGATCTGAAGCGAAGCCTCCTCGACTTCTTCCTGGTCACCTTCGAGCAAGCCTGCAACCACTCGACCGAGGGCTGTACGCCGTCGGATCTTTACACCTCGAAGATCGAGTCGAACTGGACGAACGTGACGGTGCAGGACGACGAGGAGCTCAAGGACACGCCATCCGATTGCCGTCAGTGCCACGAGCGCGGTCTCGACGAACCCATTCTGCTCATGCGCGAGCTCGAGGGACCGTGGACGCATTTCTTCGCACCCGCTCAGGCCTCGGACGCGATTCTCCCCGAGGCGAGCGGCGTCGATCTTCTGAACGACTTCATCGCCGCCAAGGGCGACGAGAGCTACGCCGGAGTCCCTGCGCCGGTGATTCGCGCGACCGTGGGCCTCACCCTGCAGAGCGCCGTGAATCTGCCGCAGCCGCTCTTCTTCGACGGGCAGGCGATCCTCACCGAGCGCTGGCCGTACGGTCCCGACGGCTACGCCAAGACACCGTCACGCAGCCCGACCTGGGACGGCACCTACGAAGCATTCAAGCGCGGTGAAGAGCTTCCGCTCCCCTACTTCGACCCGCGGGCGACCGACGCCGCGAAGCAAGCGAAGCTCACTGCGGCATATCGCGACTACGTCGCCGAGCCGTCGTCGGCCGCGCCCCTCCCCGAGCTGTCCGACATCTTCCCAGACGACCCGCAGACACGCGCGGAGATCGGTCTCCAGACGGAGCCCGGCGCGACGCCCGCGCAGGCGCTCGTGCAGGCCTGCGGCACCTGTCACAACGACGTCCTCGATCAGAGCGTGTCGCGTGCGCGGTTCAACGTCGCCCTGTCGCACCTTGCCCCGGCCGAGCTCGCCGTCGCGATAGAGCGACTGAAGACGGCCCGTGGGGCGCCGGGCGCCATGCCGCCTGCGGGGCGACGGCAGCTCGACCCGACGACGCTCGCGAGCGTCGTCGACTATCTCAAAAGCGCCACCCGCCCCGTCGAGGACGATGCGCTGCTCGAACACGCGGCCCAGGTGGGAATGGCTGGCGGACCGAAGTCGCCCTGAACGGCGAGGGTTCTCAGGCCGACCATAAGAAGGTAGACGCCGGGTATGAAGAGCTTCCTTCCCGCGCTCGCCCTGAGTGTCGCGCTCGCTGCCGGCTGTCGCCCCGCGGAACCCGCCAGGCCGGAGGCCTCGAGCACCGCGAAGCCCGCAGACGATCTTCCGCCGATGCTCCCCGGCATCGAAAAGAAGGATGTCGCTGTCGGTGAAGGCCCGGGCGCGAAGAAGGGCGATCGGGTCAGCGTCCACTACACGGGGCGCCTCCTCGACGGGACGAAGTTCGACAGCTCGCTCGATCGCGGCACGCCGTTCGAGTTCGTCATCGGGCAGCAGCAAGTGATCGAGGGCTGGGACGACGGCGTCGTCGGCATGAAGAAGGGCGGCAAGCGCACGCTGAAGATCCCGCCGCATCTCGGGTACGGACACAACGGGTCGCCGCCGAAGATCCCGGCGGACGCCACGTTGCTCTTCGACATAGAGATGCTCGACATCATGCCGTCGACGCCCGAGCCGGCGCCGCCGCAGCAATAGCCGCAGAACGACTCACGCGCGCATCCGTCGAGCCACTCGGCGGTCCGGTCGAGGCAGATCTCGCCGAGCCCTTGCTCACTGGTCCGGGGTCCGGAAGGATTATCAAGGCCGAGATGAATCGCCAACACCGCGATTTCTCGCGAACGCGCGCGAACGGGTGTGACGGATCGCTGCACTCGTGAGCGCCAGGGCGACGTTCTGACCAAGAACGTCACGGTATGTTTCCACCGTGGGGTGCGATGCGCCGACTCGCGAGCACAACGCACCTCGCGCTGTTCGCCACTTCGCCACACCGTGAAGCGTCGTCATCGACTTTGTCCTGCACTTCGCCGTCGACCGCGGGTTCGACGCGCGTGCGGATCGCGATCACGAAACATGTGCTCGGTTCTTGCAGAACGTCGAACGCACCACGGGCACCACGCTCGACTCACTTGGCGGGACAAGCAACACAGGAGACGATTGATGAAATCGACTAAGTACTTCGTGCTGACCGGAGGCGCCATCGCCTGCTCTCTCCTCGCGTTCGGCGGCTGCAGCTCGGGCGCGAGCTCGAGCGACGGCACGAACGGCAGCGATCAGGTTCAGAGCGCGCTCAAGGACATGGGGACGGCGTCGTTCCCGTGCATCATCAATCCCATCGACTGCATCCACGCTGTTCGCACCTGTGTGGACACGTCGTGCGCCGATCAAGAGAAGGCGCTCCTCGCGACGTTCCCCTTCACGCCTCAGTCGTTCAAGGCGATCGCCGGCCTCCAGCAGTGCGCAGTGTCGAACTGCGCTAATGCCTGCATGGGCGGCACCGGTGGCGCGCCGGGCGCAGGCGGCGCGACGTCGACCGGCGGGACGCCTCCAGATGGCGGCGTCGAGACAGGCGGCATGCCCGCCGGCGGCGCTCCGGGTGCGGGCGGCGCGACGGCAACCGGCGGCGCTCCTGCAGCGGGCGGCACGACGGCGAGTGGCGGCGTCTCTTCCGCAGGCGGTACGCCGGCAGCGGGCGGCGTGTGCACGACCGGCGGCGCGACGTCCACAGGCGGCGCTCCGGCAGCGGGCGGCTCGACGGCGAGTGGCGGTTCAGCGGCAACCGGCGGCGCTCCGGCAGCGGGCGGCGCTCCGGCAGCGGGCGGCTCGACGGCAAGCGGCGGCACTCCCGGTGCGGGCGGTGCCGTGGAAACCGGCGGAACGACCGGCGCAGGCGGCTCGATGTCGACCGGCCTCGATCTGACCGGCACCTGGATCTCGCGTGTCCAGACGATGGGCTCGATCACCGCGCCGGTGGTCGGCACCACGGCGGCGAACATCGACATCGTCCTCCGTCTCCTCGTCTCGCAGTCGGCGAGCACGTTCACCGGCACGGTGCAGATCTGTCGGCTCAACCCGGTGACGACGCCGAACGCGAGCTCGCTCGTCGTCACGTTCACGCCGACGGTGCTGGCGACGCTCGTCACCACGGTGACGGAGCCGTCGTTCACCGCGACGGTGGGTGCGGCCGTGCCGCTGCCGGCGGTGAAGATCCTCACCGGCATCGATGCATCGGGCGCCTCGGTGGACTCCGACAACGACGGGCACCCGGGCGACACCATCCCGGCGAACGTCGGCGGGATCCTCGCGCTCAACGCGTACACCGGCCTGACGATCCAGACGAGCCTTACGGCGAGCCTGACGGATGCGTCGACCATCACCGGAACGGCGTCCTTCTCGTCGACGGGTACCGTCTTCGGTTCGGACAACGCGATCCTGACGTCGGGAAGCATCAACGTGACCCCGTCGTCGACCTCGATCCCGTTCTCGGCGACCAAGCTCGCAGGGGACGTCTCGTGCGCCGACGTGCTGACGCGGTTCTAGTTTAGTTGCGGGATTGCTTTGTGGGGGGCCTTGGCCCCCCGCAGCTTTCAAGTACGGGGGGCCTTGGCCCCCCGCAGCTTCGCCTTCGGCGAACTGCTCCCCCCGCCGCTTCGCGGGCTCGCTTCGCGAGCGGGGTTATCAGTGACGGGTGACGGCTTTGACGGCGTGGGATTGGTTGGGGGGCCTTGGCCCCCCGCCGCTTCGCGGGCTCGCTTCGCGAGCGGGGGATTTACCTGCTACGGGGTGACGGCTTTGGTTGTGGCCGTCAGGTGATGCTGCGGACGACGCCGCCGTCGACGCGCACGGCGGCGCCGTTGGTGGCGCTTGCGACGGCGCTCGCGACGTAGACGATCATGTTGGCGACCTCGTCGGGGGTCGCGAAGCGACGGAGCAGGGACGACGGGCGCGCGGTGCGGAAAAAGGCGGCTTCCATCTCCGCCTCGCTCTGGCCGCTCTGCTTCGCCATCGACTTGATGAATCCGTCCACGCCCTCGGAGCGCGTCGGTCCGGGGAGCACGCTGTTCACCGTGACGTTCGAGCCGGCGGTGAGCTCGGCGAGGCCGCGGGCAACGGCGAGCTGCGCCGTCTTGGTCGTCCCGTAATGGATCATCTCGGCAGGGATCTGCACGGCAGATTCGCTCGAGATGAAGATGATGCGGCCCCAGTTCTTCTCCATCATCCGCGGGAAGTAGTGCCGCGAGAGACGCACGCCGCTCATCACGTTGGCCTGGAAGAAGGCGAGCCAATCCTCGTCGGGGATGTCGACGAAGGGCTTCGGCTCGAAGATGCCCGCGTTGTTGACGAGCACGTCGACGTCGGGAACCGCGTCGATCACCGCCTTGGTACCTTCCACCGTCCCCACATCACCGGCGGCGCCGCGCACGGTGCCCCCACTCTCCTTCGAAAGCTCCTCGACGGCCTTCGCCACGCGCGCCTCGTCACGCCCGTTGATCACGACCGACGCGCCCTCTGCGAGGAAGCGACGCGCAGCGGCCCGCCCGATCCCCTGCGTTGAACCCGTCACCAGCACGACGCGACCCTTCAGTCCGAGATCCATGAGCACTCCTTTGAGAGATGAGCGGCATTCATGTGGTCCCTGCCCGGAATTTGCCAGTGACGAGGCGCGTTTCCGGAGAATCTCGTCCACTCTTTCGCACGGGTCTTGCACACTCGGGCCGCGTGACGACCCCGGCGCTCGCCCCCGGAACGCGCTTCGACACGGACGTTCCCGGACGGCTCGATCGCCTCCCGTGGTCGGCGTGGCACTGGCGCGTCGTGATCGCGCTCGGCATCACCTGGATGCTCGACGGCCTGGAGGTGACGCTGGTCGGTGCCGTCGCGCCGGTGCTCCGCGAGCCCGACACCCTGAACCTCACCGAGGGACAGATCGGCGCGACGGCGAGTGCGTATCTCTTCGGTGCGATCGCCGGCGCGCTCGTCTTCGGAAGATTGACGGATCTGTTCGGTCGCAAGCGGCTCTTCCTGGTAACGCTCGGGCTCTACCTGACGGCGACGGCGGCTTCCGGGCTCGCGTGGAACTTCGCGTCGTTCGCGTTTTTCCGCGCGCTCACCGGCGCAGGCATCGGCGGCGAGTACTCCGCCGTGAACTCGGCGATCGACGAGCTCTTGCCGGCACGGGTGCGCGGGCGCGCCGATCTCGCCATCAACAGCACGTACTGGCTCGGCACCGCGATCGGCGCAGCCATGAGCCTCGTCGTGCTGAACACTGACGCGCTGCCGCACGCGATCGCGTGGCGTGTCGTGTTCGGGATCGGCGCTGTGCTCGGCGTTTCCATCCTGTTCATCCGTCATCACGTCCCCGAGAGCCCGCGCTGGCTTCTCTTGCACGGCCGTGTCGATGCCGCGAACGCCGTCATGCGCGACATCGAGGAACAGGTCGCGCGGACTCACGGACCCCTTCCCCCGGCCCCGAAAGCGGCGCCGCTCGTGGCGAAGGGCGCGGTGACGTTCACGGCGATCGCGCGCGTGCTCCTCAAGCGTCACCTCCGGCGGACCGTGCTCGGGCTGTCGCTGATGATCGCGCAGGCGTTCGCATACAACGGCGTCTTCTTCACGTACGCGCTCGTGCTGTCGCGCTTCTACGGCGTTCCCGCGGGGCGGATCGGGCTCTACCTCTTGCCGTTCGCAGCGGGCAACCTGCTCGGGCCGATGATCCTCGGCCATCTCTTCGACACCATCGGGCGGCGTACGATGATCGCCGTCACCTACGTCGTGAGCGGCGTGCTCATCGGGATCACCGGCTTCGGCCTCGCGCAGGGCTGGCTCGATGCCGTCACCCAGACGATGCTCTGGTGCGTCGTGTTCTTCGTCGCGTCCGCAGCGGCGAGCTCCGCGTACCTGACGGTGAGCGAACTCTTCCCGGTGGAGCTTCGAGGCATGGCGATAGCGCTCTTCTACGCCGTCGGGACGGCAGCGGGCGGGCTCGCGGCGCCGGCGCTCTTCGGGTTCCTCGTTCAGAGCGGGAGCCGCGGGAGCGTCTTCATCGGGTACCTGATCGGCGCGGGACTCATGGTGGGGGCCGGGGTCGTGGCGGCCGTCCTCGGCGTGCCGGCGGAGCAGAAGTCGCTCGAGACGCTGAATGCGGACTGAGCCGCCCGGCCCGAAAGCCGCTGAACTCCGTGGGACCGCTCGTAACCCCTTCCGTTTCGCCCGATCGTACCCAGACTGAGGCGGTGTCGCGGGACGTCCTCTCGCATTTCCGGGAGCCGACCCGGGCCTGGTTCGAGCGGACCTTCGGGCAGCCGACGCGCGTGCAGTCGCTCGGCTGGGACGCGAGCACGCGCGGAGAGTCCGCGCTCCTGCTCGCGCCGACCGGTTCCGGCAAGACGCTCGCGGCGTTCCTCTACGCCATCGACCGGCTCATGGAGCCGCGCCCGGCAGCGCCCGAACCTGCGCCGCGGAAGCGACGGACGCGCGTGGCGGATCCGGAAGCGGGGGTGCGCATCCTCTACATCTCGCCGCTCAAGGCGCTCGCCGTCGACGTCGAGAAGAACCTGCGCGCACCGCTGGCCGGCATCGCGCAGGTCGCGGAAGCGTCGTCCATGCCGTTTCATCTCCCGACGGTGCAGATCCGCACCGGGGACACGCCGACCCTCGAGCGCACCCGGATGGTCCGCACGCCACCCGACATTCTCATCACGACGCCGGAGTCGCTCTATCTGCTCCTGACGTCGGGCGCGCGCTCGATGCTCCGCAACGTCGAGACGGTGATCGTCGACGAGATCCACACCCTGGTCGCCACGAAGCGCGGCGCGCATCTGATGCTCTCGCTAGAACGACTCGAGGCGATGCAGCGCGAGCCGTCGCGGCGCATCCAGCGCATCGGGCTCTCCGCGACGCAGCGTCCCCTCGACGAGGTCGCGCGTTTGCTCGGCGGCCTGAAGGACGGCACGCCGCGCCCGGTGACGATCGTCGACGCCGGCGAGAAAAAGAAGCTTGCCCTGCGCGTCGAGGTGCCGGACATCGATATGGCGCGCCTCGGCGAGATCGACGAGATGGCGAGCGGCCCCGCCGCGGGCGGTTCACGACGCTCGATCTGGCCGAGCCTCCACGAACGCCTGGTAGAGCTCGTGCGCGCCCATCGCTCGACGATGATCTTCGTCAATAGCCGGCGGCTCGCCGAGCGCCTTGCCGCGTCGCTGAACGAGAGCGCCGGGGAAGAGCTCGCCCTCGCCCATCACGGCTCCATCGCGCGCGAGAAACGGAGCGAGATAGAAGACCGGCTGAAATCCGGCGATCTCCGCTCCATCGTCTCGACGTCGTCCCTCGAGCTCGGCATCGACATGGGCGCGGTGGACCTCGTCGTGCAGGTCGAGGCGCCGCTCTCTATCGCGTCGGGACTCCAGCGCGTGGGCCGCGCATCGCACGCCGTCGACGGCACGTCGAGCGGCGTCATCTTCCCGAAGCATCGCCAGGATCTCGTCGCGGCGGCGGCGGCCGTGGAGTGCATGCGTCAGGGCGAGGTCGAGAGCACGTTCTATCCGCGGAACCCGCTCGACATCCTCGCCCAGCAGATCGTCGCTATCTGCTCCGAGGGCACGCAGCTCGTCGACGATGTGTTCGCCCTCGTTCGACGGTCCGCGCCCTTCGCCGACCTGCCGCGGAGCGCGTTCGAGGGCGTGCTCGACATGCTGTCGGGGCGTTACCCCTCCGACGACTTTGCCGAGCTCCGTCCGCGCGTGACGTGGGATCGCGTCGGCGGGAAGCTCGAACCACGTCAGGGCGCGTCGCAGCTCGCGATCGCCAACGGCGGCACCATTCCCGATCGCGGGCTCTACGGCGTGTTCCTGCGGCAGGCCGGCGCTTCAGCCGGCAAGGCACCGAAGAGCCTTCGCGTCGGTGAGCTCGACGAGGAGATGGTCTTCGAGCTCCGTGAAGGCGATGTCTTCCTGCTCGGCGCGTCGTCGTGGCGGGTGGACGAGATCGCGTTCGACCGCGTCCTCGTGACGCCGGCGCCGGGCGAGCCCGGGAAGATGCCGTTCTGGCACGGCGACCGACCCGGACGGTCCCACGCCTTCGGCAACGCCGTGGGAGCGCTCACCCGCGCCGTTGCAGAACGGCCCGAAAAAGAGGCGATGGCGATGCTCGGCGAGCGCGGCCTCGACGCGAGCGCAGCCGCGAACTGCGTCGCGTTCGTCCACGAGGAGCTCAGCGAGGCCGGGCAGGTGCCGAGCGACCGCACGATCGTCGTCGAGCGGTTCATCGACGAGATCGGCGACTACCGGGTGTGCGTGCTCACGCCGTTCGGCGCGCGCGTGCACGCGCCGTGGGCGACCGCCGTGCTCGCGCGGCTCCGCGCCGAGCACGCGACGATCGCCGACGCGGTCTGGTCCGACGACGGAATGGCGTTCCGTCTCTCCGCGCTGGCCGAGCCGCCGAACCCCGAGCTATTTCTCCCCGCTGCCGACGAGGTGGAAGATCTCGTGACCGGTGCGCTGTCACAATCGCCGCTCTTCGCGGCGCGCTTCCGGGAGAACGCGGCGCGCGCGCTGCTTCTCCCGCGCCGTCACCCCGGCAAGCGGACGGCACTCTGGGCCCAGCGAAAGCGCGCTCAGGATCTCCTCGCCGTCGCTAGCCGCTATCCGGCGTTTCCCATTCTCCTCGAGACGTATCGCGAGTGCCTGAGGGACGTCTTCGATCTGACGGGGCTGATGGACATCTTGAAGCGGGTGGGTTCGCGGAGCCTCCGCGTTCATACCGTGGACGTCACCAAGCCGTCGCCGTTCGCCGCGTCGCTCCTCTTCTCGTTCGTCGCGAACTTCATCTACGACGGGGACTCGCCGATCGCCGAGCGGCGCGCTCAGGCGCTCACCATCGATCATGCGCAGCTCCGCGAGCTCCTCGGCGAGTCCGAGCTCCGCTCGCTCATCGACCCCGCCTCCATCGAGGAGCAGCTCGCGATCATCCAGCGCCGCACCCGGCCGATAGCGCACGCGGACGCGCTGCACGATCTCTTGCTCGCGATCGGCGATCTCTCGGAGGCCGAGATTCGCCAGCGGCTCGACCCGTCCCTGTCGTTCGAGACGACGACGGCAGACCTCGTCGAGGCTCGTCGCATCATGACGCTGCGGCTCGCGGGCGAGACGCGCTGGGCGGCGGCCGAGGACGCGGGGCGCTTCCGCGACGCGCTCGGCATTCCCCCGCCGCGCGGTCTCCCGAGCGCGTTTCTCGGCGACACCGCGGACGCGCCGGGAGATCTCGTCGCGCGCTACGCCCGCACTCACGGGCCCTTCACTGCCGGAGACGTCGCGCGCCGCTTCGGCATGGGCGAGAAGACGGCGATGATGATCGTCGAACGCCTCGTCGAGAGCGGCAAGCTCCTCGAGGGCGCGTTCCTCGACGAAGCGACGACCCGCGGCGAGCGCGAGTTCTGCGAAGCGTCGGTGCTGAAGGCGCTGCGACGCAAATCGCTCGCGAAGCTCCGTCAGGAGATCGAGCCCGTCGAGGCAGACGTCCTCGGGCGGTTCCTGCTCGAGTGGCACGCGATCGGCTCGACGCGCAAAGGGCCCGACGCGCTCCTCGCCGTCGTGGCCCAGCTCGAGGGAATGCCGCTCTCGGCGTCGGAGCTCGAGCGGGAAATCCTGCCGGTGCGCTTGCCGGGCTTCCGGCCGTGGGACCTCGACGCGCTCTGCGCATCGGGCGAGGTCGTGTGGGCGGGCGTCGGCTCGCTCGGACCTTCCGATGGTCGCATCGCGCTCTTTCTCGCCGAGCACGAGCCGCTGCTCGCGCTGCCCGTCACCCCGGTCGAAGGCGAGGCCGCCGCGGCGATCCGCGCCCTGCTCGAGAAGCGCGGCGCGGTGTTCTTCACGGAGATCACCCGCGTCGTCGGCGGCATCCCCACCGCGGTGCTCTCGACACTCTGGTCCATGGTGTGGGCCGGCGAGGTGACCAACGACACCTGCGAGGCGCTGCGTAGCTACGCCGCGGCGCAGTCCGCGACGAAGCAGCGCGGGCCACGGGCGGCGCGCGCACGGCCGAGCCGCAGCGGCCCTGCCGGCAGCGAAGGACGATGGTCGCTCCGCGGCTCGCGCTGGGATCGCGTCCCGACCGAGACCGAGCGGCGCGCCGCCCTCGCGCGCGCCCTGCTCGATCGCCATGGCGTGGTCACGCGCGAGGCGATCGACACCGAGGGCATCAAGGGCGGCTTCACCTCGGTGTACGACGTCCTGAAGACGATGGAGGAGAGCGGGCGCATCCGCCGCGGCTATTTCATCGCCGGTCGCGGCGCGACCCAGTTCGCGCTCCCCGGTGCCGACGAGCGGCTCCGCAACGCGCGCCGTCAGGACGACGACGCGACGCGGACGGTGGTGCTCGCCGCGACGGACCCCGCGAACCCGTACGGCGCCGTCATTCCGTGGCCGGAGCTACCGGCGACCGACGGCGACCGACCGCGTCTCCAGCGCGCTGCCGGCGCAAGGGTTGTGATCCATGACGGCGCGCTCGTCGGCTTCCTGTCGCGTAGCAACGAGGCGCTGCTCACGTTCCTGCCGGCGGACGAGCCGGCGCGGGGCGCCGCCGCGAGAGGGCTCGCCGAGGCGCTGAACGCGCTCGTCACCCAGGGCAAGCGGCGCGCGCTCCTCATCGCGTCGATCGACGGCCTGCCCCCGAACCAGAGCGCGATGAACGACGCGCTCGTGCAGAGCGGCTTCCACCCGGCGCGCAGCGGAGCACTCCTTCGCCGTGCCGAGCGGCGCGAGCGGCCCGGAGCCGTCGTTGCCGGAGGGTGACACCATCTACCGCGCCGCGCGGACCCTCGCGGCACGGCTCAACGGCAAGGAGGTCCTGCGCTTTCACTCGACGGTGCCGGCGCTCGTGAACGCCCGCCTCGAAGGGACACACGTCGCGGGCGTGGAAGCGCGCGGCAAGAACCTCCAGGTCGTGTTCGACGACGGGCGCGTGCTCACGACGCACATGAAGATGACCGGCTCGTGGCACGTGTATCACCCGGGCGAGCGCTGGTTCTTGCCGGCTCACCGGGCTCGCGCCGTCATCGAGGTGTCGGATTGCGTCGCGGTCTGCTTCTCGGCGCCGGTGGTCGAGCTCCACGCCTCCGCCGCTCGCCTCGAGCAGGCGCGCCTCGGAAAGCTCGGCCCGGACATCCTCGCACCGGGCTTCGACGCGACCGTGGCCGCGGCGCGGATTCTCTCGCGGCCGGCTCTCTCGCTCGGCGAGGCGCTCCTCGAGCAGTCGCTCCTCTCGGGCATCGGCAACGTGTACAAATCCGAGTCGCTCTTTCTCGAGCACCTCTCGCCGTTCGTCGCGAGCTCGACCGTGCCGCGCGAACGGCTCATCGCGCTGGTCGCCCGCGCAGAGTCGCTAATGAAGCAGAACCTCGCGCCAGGAAGCGGCATGCGCACGACGCGGGGACAGCACGCGGGCGCGTCCCGCCACTGGGTCTACCGTCGCTCGGGAGAGCCGTGCTTCGTCTGCGAGACGACGCTCGAGATGCGACGCCAGGGCGCGTCTCTACGCTCGACGTATTTCTGTCCGCGCTGCCAGGCGTAAGACTGCGAGCGGCGTTGGCGAAACCTTCAAGCGGCGCGCGACCTTGCGAGCCAACGACGCGAAACGAAGTCGGCTTTGGACGAGAGCGCTCTCTCCGCTGGTGACCGGGAATCCACTCCGGTCGAGCAGAGTCGGGCAGAATTTGGGCAGCGACGCAAGCATCGTTGGTCCGTACCTTCTGACTTGAGTGCGTCCTCGTCGCGCAGACGCTGGAGCAACGTCACCTGCTGTTGCCGAAGCGGATCCATCGGTGAACGTTCCCGGAGCTCGAAGAACCGATCGAGCGCCTGGACGAAATTTTGGAGGCCAGCCTCGATGGTATCGAGCACTGCGTTGTCCGCCTTCACGAGGGCGAGCAGGTTCACGAGCTCGTGCGGCGTCAGCTCGAAGGGCGTTGCCGTCAGCGCGATGATCTTGTCGAAGTCCAGGGACGGCTGGTCGTAGTTTCGCTGGTCGCCATCGGGCGCGAAGAGACGCATCGGTCTGTTCCCATGCGCGTAGTGGTGCGCCTCGTCCACGATCACGACGTCCCAACGCGTACGCCACAGCTCGCCTCACGGATGATCTCTTCGAGCTGCGGCGTGTCGGCAGGGATCCGCGGCGTCCCACCCATCATCGCCGCTCCGAGTCCGCGTTCGAGCACGCGAGGCCGGAGCGAGGGTACATTCGTTTGCTCACGGTAGACTGTCGCGACAGCTCGATCGAGCTCGAGTGCCTGCAGGACGACAGAGTGCAAGGTCGAATGGTTCTTCGAGACGCCCACCATGAGCTCAGCCAATCTGCGTCGCGATCCCTCGTCCTTGCGGTTCGCTACTTCGAGCGCATTCTCGGCTGTGATCGGAACGATGAGCTTCCCCGCGTCGACCGCCCGTCGCACAGAAACGAGCGCATCCTGGAAGGACTCACCACCCGGGCGTCCGTAGTGTGCCCGCCCTAGCTCCACCCACTTGTTGAGGTCGAGGCAGAGAAGCTTCGGGAACTCGCCCTTCGACGCGGGCAGGCGGGCCGGAACAGGCGTCATGCCGAGAGCTCGCTGTTCAAGCACGCGAATCAGCAAGTGGCCGAACAGGTCCTGGGGAAAGCTAGATACGTCGAACATTTCAGAGGCATAGACCCTCGCTCCATCCCGCTGGGGGTCAAGATGACGCCCGGGTGCCCGGCTATCGATGCGTTCTCGTGCGCGCTCTCACTATCGACGAGGCGGCGGATGCCTAGGGTCTTGGAATGAGGTATCCTCGATTGCGTGAGCCAACCCCTCCCCCTCGACGAGGCAGTACGCGCCCTGAAACGTGACCCGACGCAACCGGTCGTCGCGCGGGTCGACGACCTCACCGTGGAGATCCGCACGGTGCCCGCACTCGGTCCCAGCGCGCCTCGGCGAACTATCGGGGAAGCGTTGGCCGGGGTTGAGTGGCACGGTGACGAGACGCTCGACGAGTTGCTCGCGTTCTTCGCCGAGGCCCGCCGACAGGGCGGCAGCGGCCACGTGCCGGAACTGTGAAGTTCGTCCTCGACACAAACCATCTTATCGGGGTGCTCAAGTGCGACCCGCGCGTCCGTTCACGAACCGACGCGCTCCCACCCGAGGAAGTGGGGATTCCCCTCCTTGCGCTCGCAGAAATTCTCTACGGTGCACACCGCTCGGCGCGCGCCGTCGAGAATCTCGCTGCCATCGCTCGCGTTCGAAGGGTGCTGCCCGTCTTGGCCGTGACCGAGGCAATAGTCGAGCGATACGCACAGGTCCGTGCGAGCCTTGCGGCACGTGGCCGACCGAAGGGCGACTTCGATCTGGTCATCGCGTGCACAGCGCTCGAGCACGGCGCGATCCTGCTGACGAACGATGGTGCGCTCAAGGACGGCGACATCGAGGGACTTGCGGTCGATGATTGGCTCGCGACCGAAGCCGCGCAATGAAAATGACATGCCGTGCGGTCGAGAAAATCGACGGACCATCCGGCGGGCGAGTCGCATTGAGACGTGATCTGTCGCCTCCTGTTGCTCAACATGCACGAGGCATCTTCCGACCCTGCCGGCATGCCCGGGCAGAGTCGAGACACGAATGGACAGCCCTTCGTCCTCTGCTAAACGAACGGCATGCTCACGCGGAGCCAGGTCGCGAAGCGCCTCGGCAAGTCGATCGCCACGGTTCGGCGCATGGAGGGCACTGTATTGCACCCACGGCGGGACGCCGGCGGTGTGCTTCGGTTCGATCCCGTCGAGGTCGACCGCGTTGCCGGACATTCGAGGCGCGCGGGTAGGCGACCGAGCCTCGGTGAAATTGCGAGGAGTGAGTGGTTCGACGAAGCAACCGGCGTCGACGCGGACACCGAGGACGATGACGATCCCGAAGAGTGCGCGCACCGCGAGCGGCTTCGCCGCCGCGACGAAGAGAACCGCGCATATGACGAACAGCAGCGTCGAGAGCGCGAGGAACGAGCGCGCCGACAGGATGAGATGTTGCTCAGTACCGTGCTCGACCCGGGTGCAGCGGGCGGCGTCGCGCTCGTGCCGCGTTTGACTGTCTGGGAGCGTACAGCCGACGGACTCGTCGAGCGTTCGGAAGTGGGGCGCTATCCAGGATTGGTGCTTCCCATGCCTTTCACGTTCGCCAGGGTCGATGGTGACGCGTCCGTCGACATCGTCAGCTACGAGCAGGGGACTCCCGTTGGCTATCTCAACGACGGAGCGTTCCACTTCAAGCGAACGCTACTCGGCGAAACGGCGACGGAGTGGCAAGACAAGCTCGTCGGTCTGGTCGAATACGCCGATCGTAACCACGACGGGTCGCCGGATCTGCTCGTCCTCGGGGTCAGGCCCTCGATGTTTACGCGTTCGTGCTGCTGGGAGACGGAACGGGCAAGCTCCGCAAGCCCGGTCCCGCGACGAAAGTCCTCACGGCGCTCGTCGGGAACGGCCCCGACGGCACCGGATTCGGGCTCGCGGACGTGACGGGAGATGGGCTCTCGGACATCCTGATCCAGGATCCGCAGGGCACGGAGACGGCGCCGATCTTGCACCTCTACGCGAGCGCCGATGCGAGCTTCATGCCGTCGAAGGAACTGTCGGTGATGGGCTTCGACTTCGCGGACGTGGATGGGGACGGCAAGACCGACATCGTCAGCACGGTTCAACACCGACTGACGGCGCAGCTCTCTCGGCCGGGCGGCACGTTCGAGGCACACGACAGAGCACGGCAAAGCATGTGCAAGACTCTGCACGTGGCCGGCGCGCAACACGTCTCACGGCGTGCGCGAAAGAATCACGATGCGACCGGTGGGGGTCGCGAGCGTCGTCTCGTGACGCACGTGGTGCACGGCGAGGAGCCTCTTTGCCTCCGCGAGCTCCTCGTCGACGCGTTGGCCCTTGATGAGTAGGAGGCGCCCTCCCACGCGCGCAAACGGCACGACGAGAGGGACCAGTGCCGCGAGTCGAGCGACGGCGCGGGCGGTGACGACGTCGAACTGGCCAGCGAGCGGCCCGGCAGCGAGCTTCTCGGCCCGCTCGGCGCGCACGGTGACGTTGGTCAGGCGTAGTCCTTCGCTCACGCCCGCGCGCACCTGGGAGCGGAACTCATCGGCGACCTTCTGGGGCTGGCAGAAGTGCCAGGGGAACGACGCGGGCGTTCACATCAGGTGGTCGGATGAGAGACCCCACACCACCGATCTCGGCACGGAGCTCGACGGCGAGAAGAACGGCATGACCTTGAACGGGACCTTCCAGAAATGGAACAGCGGCACGAGCTGCAGCGCGAGCGAGCAAGGGCGACAGGATTGCGTTCGCTTCATCGCCGCGCACGAGTTCGGGCACGCGCTCGGCTTCTCACACGAGCAGAACCGGAGCGACACGCCGAAGAGCTGCACCGAGGACCCCCAGGGCGAGGACGGCGACACACGAGTCAACGACTGGGACCCGGACAGCATCATGAATTACTGCAACATGAAGTGGAACAACTTCGGCCAGCTCAGCAGCGGAGACATCGCCGCGATCTTGTCCGCGTCCTACTCGGGGAGCGCCTCTTCGCGCTGAACGACGACGGCACTCTTTACTTCAACTACGGCGACGGCTGCGACGACCACTGGGTCTCCCTCGGCACGCTGCCGTACGGCTCCGGTACGCCGGTGGAGATCGCCGCGGCCGACGCGAAGGTCATCTACATCATCGACGACGACTGGCGCCGCGGGGACCTCGGGGAGCGTCAGCTCTCACGCGTCGAGGTACTGTACGCAGGGACGTATTTCTCCGACGGACAGCACTGCGACGGGAACGGCGTCGTCGGCGGCGACCCTTGATAACTCGATCGAGGTTTCACGTGACGCTGTAGTGTCTGCGGGACGAACGAAGCTTCACGTGGGAAGGTGCCGGGGAGCGCGCTTTTCCAATTTCCTTCTGGTGCAAGGGCGGCGGCACGTCTCAAGTTACGAAGTGCTGCCTTCCACCCCCTCGATCATCCGCCGCGCTACACCTTGCACGAAGGGGCTCGCGTTCGCCGCGACCCGGAGCTCGAGACCGGGAAGGAGCGTCGTCGTCCGCCACGCGTCCATCGATGACACATCGGTTTCGCGCTTCGACACGGGAAGTCCGAGCGCGTGCGCCAGGGGTTCGTCGATGCCACCCATCGTGACGAGCACGACGAACTCGGCCTCGCTCATCGTGTCGAGGCGACGCCGGATTGCGTCCAGTGTAACGCCGCGTTCGGTACGAAGGCGCTGAACGGCCAGGATCCGGAGCAGGTCAGGGCGCTGATAGCGCGTGATGGTGCCGCGAAAGGACGGCGAGGAGATGATGCGGCACCGCACGTAATAGCGAATCGCGGAGTGCGATAGCCCGGTGAGCGCAGCGAGCTCAGCGGCGACCCATCCCGTCGTCGGCGCAGGCGTCTTCGGCCGCTTGTGGCGGTAGTCGCCGGACCGTTCCCATCGACTGCGCTTCCGAACCATCGACGCCTCCTATCGAGGGGTACAGCCGACGCAGTCGCCGCATTCCCCGAGACGAACGACGTAGAAGAGGTCTGGTGCGTCCGTCCCGGTAGTAACTACCAGGACGGAGGCTCCCGGCAGGGCGCGTCCCGGTAGTAACTACCAGGACGGAGGCTCCGGGGAGGGCGCGTCCCGGTAGTGACTACCAGGACGGAGGCTCCGGGGTTCGCGCCACCCTCCGAGCGCCGCGCAACGTGATGAACGTCGAGAAACTGCGCGTTGCGGCAACCAGGGACGGCGCACTGCTCGTGATCGCGACGCAACACGGCTCTCCGCGTCGCAGGTGAGACGAGAAACGGTGGTGGTTCGCTACTCGTCAGGATGCTGCTGACAGGAACCATTGCTGCGCGGGCTTGCCCGCTGCAGGCGTTGAGCGACGGGAAGTCGGTTTCGCTGAGCGACTGCTTGGAGAGTATGCCGAAGAAGCCCTCGACCTGATTGAGCCACGAAGCGCTGGTGGGCGTGTAATGGAAGTAGACGCTCGGATGTTCGAGCAGCCAGGTCATACGGGGACCGCGTGGTCCTTCCGCCCTGCGCGGGGACGCTCTTGAAGTCCTGCGACGCCTCCGTTTCGGAAGCGCGCTCGGATTCGCGATACCGCCTCAGGCGTCAGATCGAGCCCCCTCGCGATCTCGAGCCCCGGTACGTCGTCAGCGCTCAGTAACACCACCCTCGCGCGCCGGACTAAACTCAGCCGGCGGCGAAACGGCGAGCGAGCGAGACCCGCGAAGGAGTCGCGTGACGTGTCACGTTGCGAGCAACAAGCCGACGCCGGCTCGTGCGATCACCTGGAAGTCCGAGTCGACAGTGAGGAGGAGCGTCGAATGGGCGATCGCGTATGTCGCGATGAGCAAGTCGAGCGTCTTCACGGTCGCGCCTTTCCGGGAGAGGTGCATACCGAGATCTCCCGCCGCGACCCAGAGATCATCCGGTTGCTCGAGCAGAGCACACCCTTCGAGCAGCGGAAGCACTCGCCGGCGCTCCGATGCTCGAAGGCCGCGACGAATCTCGGTGACGACGGGGCCGCAGAGCGCCGCTTCGGCGGACGCGATGGCGACGTCCACCGCGTGTGCTACCGGGTCCCTCCCTCGGAAAAATTCAACCCACGCCGAGGTGTCGACGAGGATCATCGTCGGGTCTTCTCGAGATCGAGGTCGAAGGACACGCGGCCGCGAAGACGCCGCAAGGCGGTGCGCTTCGACTCTCGTTCCAGAGCGGCGAGGGCTTCGATCAGTGTTGCCGTGAGCCCTTTCCCGGTCAGGCGTTGCGCGCGCGAGAGAGCGTCTGCAGGTATGTTCGCCGTGATCTTTCGCACCGCGGCCATGGATACATACTGCCATACGGCATGATACGGTTCAATATATGGTCGCTCTCGGCATCGCGCAGCCGCTCCTTGGTCACGCGGTCGCCCGAGCGCAGCGGGGTTTCGGTCGGCAGAATCGGGGCTCGCGCGGTCGAGGTAGTCCACTCCCGTGATCAACAGGCTCGTTACCTCGGGCTCGGTCACGACGAAACAACCGGACTTACTCACGTTCCCCAGGGTCGCGGTGATGGTCACCGTACCGGGTCGAAATCCTTGGATACCCCCGGCCGTGCGCGGGTCGCCGCTCGCCACGGCAGCGATCGACGGATCGCTGGACGTCCAGGTGACGTTGGAGCGGTAGACCAGGTCGGGACCAACGTTCTCGAGGCGGTGAACGCTTCCATCTTCATAAATTCCCTCGGCGACGAGAGTGGTGCCGGCGGCTCCCACATCGCCACTCGCCCCGCCCAGCGTGAAGGTCGATGGATCGCCCGTTGCCGGCATCGAGGCTGGGCCGCTGATCGCGATCTCCTTCAAAGGCGTGTTCGGGTCGAAGGCCCCCGTGGACTCCGCAAGTGCTGCGGGCAACGGCGGGGGAATGGTTTCGCAATGTGCGGGAGCACGAGCGTCTCCGGGCAGACCTGCGTCCCTCTGCAAGGCGGATGCCTTGCGAACTGACACAGAATGGCACACGCCGCCTCCGCGGAGACGGACGCCCACACGAGGCCCACACGGGCGTCGTCGCGGCGGTACAGAGGACGGCTGGTGCGCTGCGATTAACTTTCATGTGCTCGCCCTGGATGGCGTTTGCGTCCGTGACAATCCGAGTGGCCAGGAGCTCCAAAGGCCCGGGCGAAAGTTTACGTAGTCCCCGCGACCCGTGGCGATGACAAGAAGATCCGGAACGTCAGCTTCGGAAAGCCATCGACAGTCTACGAGTACGTCCCCGGCTACTTTCGGCGGCGCATCGTTCAGCGGCAGACGCTCGCATGTCGATGCGGATACATCGTGACGGCTCCTGCGCCGGACCGGGTTGTGGAGAAGACACGCTATGCACCGAGCTTCATCGCGCAGCTCGCGTACGCGAAAGTGCTCGAGCTCGATGCCGCTGTACCGGCTCGAGAAGGAGTACCGAAACATCGGCATCCCGATGTCGCAGAGCACGATGTGTAGCCTCTTCCATCGTGGGGCTCGCGAACTGAAGCCTCTACGACGCAGCATTTGCGCTCGTGCCCACTGCACCCGACGTGCATGCAGATGAGACCAGCATCCGGCAGATCGACCTCGGCAAGGCGCATAGGTCGAACAAGCGGGGTGCCCGGGCACGGCGTAGGCAGTCTTCGGGGGCTTCTGGCCTGGTCGACGGGCAAGCCGTCGTCGTGGAACGGCAGGCCGGCTGTCCGCGGACGGGCCTCAGACGGAGCGCCGCCCCGCCGGTCGTGGCGCATCGCACGATCGGCACGAACCCTCCCCTCGTCGTCCCCTTGCCTCTTCGCTCGTCAGTGTTCCTCGAACAGCCCGCGCTGGGCGGACTGCTCGTCGTGTCGTCGGCGGAAGACTCGGCTCTGCCAGTACGGCGGGGCGCGTGCCGTTGCACGTGCGGGAGGTTCCGTGGCCTCACCGACGTGGCGGAGGAACCGACCGACCTCCGGAGGCTCCGTGATGAGGGCGAGCAGGCGCATGCGACCGCCGCAGCGGGCGCATGTTTCCACGTCGATCCCGAACGTCCTCTTGAGCAGCTCGGCCCAGGGGCGATAGCGCGAACCGGTGGTGTCGCAGGGGGGCGGCGGACCGCACGAGTCGGGCGCCCCCGGCGAGGCGGCCTCGCCGCGCGGCTCCGGCAGCGACTTCGGAATGATGAGCCGCCTCCACTTGGCGGCTGGGGCCAGCACCCCCGAGTAGCGAATCGTATGGAACCGCGGCGCCGGGACGAGCGCGGACAGCCGGCAGAGCAGCGACAGCGGGTCCATGTCGACGGCGACGGTGCCGTCACTGAATGGCCGCTTGAGAGCGATGCGCACGAGGCCGTCGGGGCCGGGCACGAGCCGCTCGGTCGCAAGCGGCGGGCGCAGGATGTCCCCTGCGGGGACTTCCCAGGGTCGTACTTCAGCAGCGCTTCCCGCCCCTTCTCATCCTCAGCGCCCGCGTGGGTTGCGGCGTGGAGGCTGAAGCCCGCCTCGCGCACGGAAAGCGATGCGGTGATGACCACACCGGGTCGACCGTCGAAAGCGAGCTCGACGGGCCGGCGGCGAAGGTCGGGGCCAGCTGGAGCGAGCCCGGAGACCGCGGCGGCCGCGAGCTGCGCCAGCGCCGGATCGCGCTCGGCGAGGTCGTCATCGACCTGGAGGACCTCGGCGTCTAGCTCTGCCGCCCGCGGTGCCTTGCACCGCTGCGTTCTTCGTGACGGCGGGCGGCGTCGAGTCAACTGGTTCACCGCTCGGCTGCGGTGGCTTACCGAGCGCGACGTACTGACCTGTCCTGTGGTCGAGTACACCGAGCAACTCCCCGTCACGCGGACTGATGACGCCATGTTTCCACCAATGGCGAAAGAGCAGAGTTCGCCGAAGGCGAAGCGGCGGGGGGCCAAGGCCTGGCCAAGGCCCCCCTCACAAGTGATCCACTGCTGCGTCGTGGCTCGGACCTGCGTCGCCTGAGCCCGCATCCGCGGGCGGCACCGTCGGGCGCCCGCATGCGCCGTCGACGCCGGTGATCCAGTCATGCATCAGCGAGACGGCCTCGGCGTGCACCAGGTTACGGCCGACGGGCGGCATCTTCACCTTGGCGAGCTGGGACTCGAGCCGGCAGGTCATGATCGAGTCGTCGGGGTTGCCGGGAACGACGTCGAACTGGCGCCCGCAGGTCGCGCCACCGGCGGAGGCAGGCTGCTTGCAGAAGCCCCAGTTGACGCGCGGCTGGTCGCTCGCGGTCGAGGCGTAGTCGAGCCAGAGCCCGCTGAGTGAGCCCGGCGAATTGCCGGGCTGGTGACACTGCGAGCAGTTTCCGTCGAAGTACGAGCGCACGCGCTCGAAGATCGGCGCCGTGCCGAACGGATCGACGAGCTTCTGTCGCTCGGCCTCCGGCTCTGGCGTCTTGTCGAACAGGCCGAGCTTCGCCAGATGATCGACCTGGTTCTCCGCGCCGTTGCCGTAGTCGTTGTCGCGGTCGAGCTGGCGCGTCCGACCACCCAGAGTGTCGGTTTCACCGAGCTTGCCGTGGCAGGTGCGGCAGTCGTTCCCGCTCGGCACGGTGTAGCCGTTCTTCACCGTCTTGCCGGTCGCGTCGATGAACTGGCTGTCGATGACCTGACCGGCCACGTCGAGGGTCGCCGTGGTCTGAGCGTCGTTCCACACGTAGGTGTGCGGCACCCAGCCGTCGGCCTCGTGGATCAGGAGCCGCGTCTCGAGGAGCCGCTCGCCCTTCGTCGCGTCACGGAGATCGGCGAGATACGAGAACGTCTTGACGAGGATCGTGCCGACGGGGAACGCCCATTTGTCGGTTGCGGAGTATCCGATCTTCTCACCCGCCGGCACGTAGATGAACCGGCGCTTCGAGGCGTAGTCGGCGAAGAGCTGCGAGTTGACGTCGTACGGCACGACGCCGTCCGCGGGCGTCTGCTTCACGGGGTCGGTGAAGAGGTGCCACTCGGCGAGCGTCGAGAACGGCGCGTCCTCCGGCGCCTTGGTGACGCCGGAGCCGGCCTCGTGCGAGGGCGGCGGCGCCGCGTCGGGTCGAGCGGACGGAGCAGCGTCCGGCGCGCCGGCCTCGACGTGGGGCGCCGAAGCGTCCTTCTGTGCGGACGGAGTGGAATCGGTCGAGCACGCTGCGGCGAGGAGAACGCCGGAGACTGCCGCCGCGACGCGACGCTTGTCACCTGCGAATACTGAAGCCATCGACGGGAACGGGGAGGCCACTCGGCACCTCTTTCGGGCGTGTTGGAGAGTCCTGAGAGTCGAACAGGCCCTTCATGATGAAGGCGGAAAGATCACTCGTATCGGAGTCGGACAGCGCGGGCGCGCCGTCGTGGGCGACGCTGAACGCCACTTCCTCGCGAACGGCCTGGTCGAAGTCGCTCACGCCGCCGGTGTGGAAATACGGACCGGTGTCGTGCGCGTTGCGGAGCGTCGGCACCTTGAAGGCGTTGCGATCCGCCTCGTCTTTCGTCACCTCGAAGCGGCCCGCGTCGTCGACGCCGGGGACGGGCGCGACGCCGCGATCGACGAAGCGCTCGCTCGAGAAGAGCGGCGGCACATGGCAGTTCGTGCAGCCCTCGGTCGCGAGGAGAGACATGCCGTGGAGCATGTCGTCGGTGAGCGCGGCGCGGTCGCCGGCCACGTAGGCGTCGTAGAGGCCACGGTGCGACAGGAGCGAGCGCTCGAACGCCGCGACGGCGCGCGCGAACGTCACTGGCATCACCGGGTTCGCCTCGTCGGGGAACGCTTCTGCGAAGAGCGTCGCGTACGCCGGGATCGCGGCGACGGCGGCCGTCACGTCGTCGAGCGTCGTATCGAGCTCCTCCGCGGTATCGAACGGAAAATGGACCTGATCTTCGAGCGACGCGGCGCGGCCGTCCCAGAACTCGTTCGCGCGGAAGCCGACGTTCCAGAGGGTCGGCGCGTTTCGACGAGTGACGTTCGGGCCGTTCCGTCCGGGCCCGGCGAGGAGCCCCGCGCCGTGGCCGACGGAGCGAGCGAGCCCGTCGCTCATGCCCCAGATCTCGCTGTGGCACGTGGCGCACGCCACCTGATGATCGACCGACGTCATGGGGTCGTAGAAGAGCAGCCGCCCGAGGGCGATCTTCTCCGGCGTGCTCGGGTTGTCGTCGGGGTCCACGACGGACGGAAATGCGACGTTGTCCCAGGGCAAATCAGGGAGTGTTCCGCCGTCGGTCGCCACGATGCCGCCGTCCGTCGCGTGTGCTCCGCCGTCCGTCGCGGCGCCGGAACTGCCGCCGGCGCCGGTCTCTGCCGGCTCGCGCGGCCCGCGCCCTTCGTCGTGAGACGAAGGGCCGCAGGCCACCGCGACCGCGAGCGTCACGGCGTGAGCGAGGGAAGCGCGGGCAGCGTGCACTTGTGTGGCGTCGGATCGGTGGACCACCCCGCTGGATCGGTCAGCGAGGTGTCGCCGTGGAAATCGACGAAGCTCTTCTGCTCGGTCTCGCCGAGGCAGATCTGCGCGTCGGCGGCGGTCGCCTTGCCGGCGTCGCCCACGGGCAGGCCGCCGTCATTGCCGCCGTAGCCGCTCGGGTCGAGAATGCCATCCCAGAGCACGTTGTACGGAACCGTCTTCTTGCCGCCGTCGGTGGCGACGGCGAACACGGCGTAGCTACCCTGGGGGTCGTTTCCGTTGTCCGAGAACGTGTTGTCGTGGACGTAGACGCGACGCGGCCAGCGGCTCGTCGTCGGGTCGGGCGTCGAGGCCGTGCCGCCGTTCAGCACCGCGAGCACGTCGATGATGTCGTAGCTCACGATGATGATGCCGACTCCGCCGTTGCCCTCGATCTTGTTCTTCGTGAGCTCGATGTCGCGCGACGCGAGCACGAGCACGCCGGTGCCCTGCGGCGCGGTCGCGGCGAGGGTGTTCGCCTGGGCGAAGTTCACCCGGTTGTTGTCGTACACGTGGTTGTCGTGGACGTAGTAGTTCTGCGTCGTCTTCTGCTGGAGGTCCGGGAGCAGATCGAGCAGGAAGCCCGTGGTGTTGCCGTGCACCTCGTTGGCGTACACCTCGGCGTCGAGGGTGTTCTCTATCTCGATGCCGAGCACGTTGTCGTGCGAGTCGTTATCGTGCGCGATGACGTGCTTGCACTGGCCGGCGTAGATGCCGGCGTCGGCTGCACCGTACACCTCGTTGTTCTGCATCACGGTGTTCTCGCAACCGGTCGGATAGATCGCGTAACCGCCACTGGTCGGGCCGCCGTCCGCCGTGCCGGAGTTGTCCCAGCCGACCTTGATGTTGTCGAAGAGCGAGTCGTTCGCCTGGACCTTGATGCCGTTGCCCTGGGTGTTCTTGATCGACAGATTCCGGATCGTGAACCCGTCGGTCGTGACGAGGACGCCCTCGTCGCCGTTCGTCTGCCCGGTGAAATCGAGCACGACGTCGTCCCGCTTGGCGCCCGTTCCCTGGAACGTCACCGACTTCGCCGCGGCGAGGGTGATGTGGTTCTTCAGCTTGTACGTACCGGGGGAGAAGCAGACCGTGTTCCCCGACTTGACCTTGCTGTCGAGCGCGCCCTGGATCGTCGTGAGGTCGTCGTCGCTCGGGGCGAGCGTGACGTCGCAGCTCCCGCCGTCGGTCGTCGCGGTCCCGGCCGTGCCGCCCGTGCCCTTGCCTGCAGCGCCGCCAGCGCCCTTGCCGCCCGCGCCGCCGGTGCTCCCGTCGGTGTCCGGCGCGACGCCCCCTTCGGGGCTCCCGGTCGACGAGCTGTCGCTGCTGCAAGCCGGTGAATAAATGACTCCCAGCGCGATCGCGCAGAAGCCGACCTTCATACCGAGTCGTGAATGCATACTGGCGCTCCGATCCAAAGAAAGACGAGCGGACCTCCGGTGAAGGTGAAGGCGCTCGAACTACCGTCGAATCGCATATACGAGCGCCAGGGCGTCTTGGCGAGCCCGGCGTGGACGATAGGGCACACGGCCGGGCGGTGCGCGGATCTCCGTCGATGTAGGCAAAATCCGCCCGAACCGGCCCTCCGCATCAGACGTCGCATAGAATGCCGGCTCGACGCATGCCACCCAGTCGTCCGTCGAGGAAGCCCGCGAAGAAGCCGCGCCAGGTGCGCTCGCGGGAGACGTACGAGACGATCCTCGAAGGCGCGACGCGAGTCTTTGCGAAGCACGGCTACGCCCGCTCGACGACGAACCGCATCGCAGAGGCCGCCGGGGTGAGTGTCGGCTCAGTCTACCAGTACTTCCCCGACAAGGACGCGATGCTGACCGAGCTCATGCGGCGCTACCGCGAGAACCTCGTCGAGCGAATCGGCGAACGTCTCACCGTCATGGATCACGTGAGCTTCGAGACCGTCGTCCATACGCTGCTCACCGCCCTCCTTAACGACGACGAGATCAACCCTGCCCTCCGGCGCGTGCTCATCGAGAGGGTGCTACGCACCGACGCGCGACGGGAGGTGGGCGGCTTCGAGGAACGCGTCGAAGGGCTCGTCGCCGACGCGCTCCGCGCAGCGAAGGACTACGTCGCGATCGAGCAATTCGAGCTCTCGGCGTTCATCCTGGTGCGTGTCGTCCTCGCGATTTCGCACGCCGCGGTCGTCGATCGGCCCGTTTTCAACACGCCCGCGCTCGCGAGCGAGCTGACTCGCCTCGTCGTCGGTTACGTAGGGCGACGCCCGCTGGAGGACGACGCGCCGCGGCGTGCTCGGCCTCGAACCCGCTGACGAGAGACGACGCCCGAAAAAAGGTCCGACCGGGAACCTGTTTCGAGCGACACTCCGCGCGCAAGTGATCCAACGGACGGGGCACGCTCGAGCGGCGCCGCGGCCAGAACGGCAGAAACCAACATGCGCCCGCTTCTTTATTGCTTCTTCTCCGCGCTCGCGTTCGTAAGCTCCGGATGCTCCTCGGACTCGAAGGGCTCCGCCAAGGCGAGCGTCGAGACGACTGACGCCGGCGACTCCGGTAGCACGCCCGTCGACACCGGCCCGCAGCCGAAGCTTCCCGCCGCGCCTGCGGACTGCCCGACCCTCGCGACCGGCACCGTGAACGTGCTCGGTCAGCCCGTGGAGCTCTGGGTCGGCGACAAGCAGCCCGGCAAGAAGGGCCCGGTGCTCCTCTACTGGCACGGCACCGGCAGCACCGCGGACGAGATCAAGGCGTTCATGTCCCCGATGCTCGACGAGATCCAGGCCGAGGGCGGCATCGCGGCGTCGTTCACGACGACGCTCGGCACCGGTACCACGACCGGCAACAACGTCTGGTACACCGGGGACTACGACTCTGCCGACGTCATCGTCGCTTGCGCCGCGCAGCAGCTCGACGTCGACGTGAAGCGCATCTACGCCGCGGGCTGCAGCGCCGGCGGGCTCCAGGCAGGGTCCATGGTCGCGGCGCGCTCGAGCTACCTCGCCGCCGCGATGACGAACTCCGGCGGCGATCTCCTCGTCTCCACGTTCGACGACCCCACGCACATCCCGTCGATCATCACGACCCACGGCAATTTCGACCAGGACTTCGTCGTCGTCCACTTCTCCGACGTGAGCAAGCACACCGACCAGGTGATCGCCGACATGGGCGGCTTCTCGGTGGACTGCGACCACGGTGGTGGTCACTGCGGCGCGCCGGCCGACGACATCGCCGCCGAGTGGCAGTTCGTCAAGGATCACCCCTTCGGCGTCAGCGTCGACCCCTATGCGAACGGCTTGCCGTCGACCTTCCCGACCTACTGCACCAAGTACGCCGCGATGCCGATGACGTCGCCGTGAGCGCGCCGCGACGGCCGCGGGGCTACTCTACGGTGAGCACGCCTTGCATGTCCTCGTGGCCGTCGCCGCAAAAATAGTCGCAGCGGAACGTGAACGTCCCGGTCTTCTCGGGCGTGAACGGGAGCCGCGTCTTCTGACCGGGGATCGCGTCCGCCCGTACGCCGAGCTCCGGCAGGTTGAAGCCGTGGTGCACGTCGGCCGACGTTATCTCGAAGACGATCGGGACGCCCTTCTTCAGGGTGATCTCGCCCGGCGTGTACTGCCAGCGTTGCGCGACGACGGAGATCACCGTCGCGTTCGGGTCGTCTACCCCGTCGGTGTGGCGCGCGGCCGACTCGCTGCCGCACGCCGCGAGCGACGTCAGACAGAGAAGTGCGGTGACGGCTCCGCGCCGCACGTCAGACGTCTCCCATCGGAGCGGGCAGCTCCTCGATGCCGTAGTTCTCGGCGGTGACGGTCGCCTCTATCCGGCGATAACCGAGCCCGGCGTTGGGCGCCGCCGGATCCCACGGGATCTGCACCTTCTTGCCGGCGGTCTCGGGCGTCGGGAGCGCGAACATGAGCGAGCGCGTCGAGTGATGCGCGATGTGCCCCGTCATGTGGTGCAGCTCCTGGTGGATATGTCCGAAGAAGACGACGACGTTCCGGTACGGCATCAGCACGTCGAGGACCTTCGCGCCGTCGGCCGTCGCCCAGTCCCACTCCGGCTTGAGATCCCAGAGTGGGCGATGGGTGAGAACGACGATGGGTGCGTCGGCATCGAGGTGCGCGAGATCGCTCTTCAGCCACGCGATCTGGTCGTCGCCCACCATCGCGGTCGGGCTCGACACGTTGTCGAGGACGACGAAGTGAATCCCCTTGTGGTCGAACGAGTAGTGCAGCTCGCCGAAGAAGTCCTTGTACGCCGCGCCGGCGTCGGGCGCCGCGTCGTGCTCGCCCGGCATGAACTTCACGAGCGGTACCTGCAAGCCGTCCGCGAGCGCCTTGAACTCCGTCATGCGCTGGCGACGAACCGTGACGTCGTCCGTCGTGTGCGTCAGATCGCCGGTGAACACGATGAAATCGGGCCGCACGTTGGCCGCGTTGATCTCGGCGATGACCGCCGGAAGCTCCATCGTCGGCTCCGGATTCACCGTGGGATCCGCGAACCCCCAGTGGGTATCGGAGAGCTGCAGGAAAAAGAAATCCTCCGCCGCGCCACGCGTAGTCCCCGGAGCCGGAGCGCCCTTCGCTGAGCTCGTGGAGCTACCGCACCCCGCGATCCCAGGAAACGCAGCGGACGCGAACACCAGGCCACCGAACCCCGCAAGCCGCAGCAGTTCTCGACGATTGATCTCATTTTTCATGGCGTCTCCTCGGTGGTGCGCGAGAAGAGCCGCGCACTCACCCCGAAGGACGTCCAGGGACGCGATGTGGTTCCATGCGAGCGACGGGCGCTGCGATTTTTTTGAGGAGCCCTCCACGTCGCGCCCGTCGGCGACGCGCCGTGTCCACCGGTCCCGGCATGGCCGGGCCAGCTACCAGATCGCGCTCTCTGTCTGCCCGGAGTGCGGAAACGGTTACCTGCACGCAAACGGAGAGCTCATACCCGTCAGCGCAGGCCGACAACCCGTCGAGCCCTGGCCGAGTCTCGCAAGCTCAGGGTGCCAGAGAGGAACATCGAATCGTGCGTCTCGAGGCACGGCGCAGGCGTGAGATGACCAACGCCTGCGCCGTCGTGCCGATGATTCTGCAGCACATAGACGAGCGCGCGCTTCACCTCGCGCTGACTTTGCTCCGAGATGCAGACAGGGAGGCAAACCGTACATCCCTGACATTCGCGAGCTCGACGTGACTCGGCAAGGCCTGCGGCGAGCCGCCGGTGCTTCGCGCCGCGAAGGAAGCACAGTCCCGCATCGCGAGAGAGTCGCCGGACAGCAGCTTGATTGGGCGGGACTAGATCAGCGCGCGTGCGCGTCGCTCTTGCCGACGATGAGGGCGCCGAGCTGACGGAGCTCCGGCTCCGCGAGATCCGACGTGAGCACGTAGCCCAGGCCGTCGGCCTGCCAGAGAATGACGTGGAAGCCGTTGCGCGTCGTGACGAGCGCCGGCACGTCGCCGAGGGTCGAGTTGTAGGAACGGGGCCAGGGCAATGAATCGGCGCGGAAGGTCAGGAGCGTGATCTCGTGTAGACGGCGCTTGAAGACGAAGAGCGCTGCTTTGCGATCGACGAAGAGGGCGACGGCGCCGCCGATGAGCGGATAGTCGTCGTTGCCGCCGAAGCGGAGCACTGGGGCGAAGTCGACCTTGCCGGTGAACCACGGCTTCACCTGGTGCTGATCGCTCGCCGCGACCTCGAGCGGGCTCGTCGCGTAGAGCACGCGCAGGTGGTCGTTGACGGCCTCGACGACCATCGGCTGCGCCGTGGGTGCGGACGGCCCGAGCAGGAAGATCGCCACGGCGACGCCGAGCACCGAGGCCGCGGCGGCGAACACGACGGCGAGACCCGTTCGCGACTTCTTCACCGGAAGAGGCTTCGCGGCTCCCGCGGTGCGCGCACGGACACGGGCTGCAAGGTCCGCCGGCGCGAAACGTCGAGGAAGGCTTTCGAGTAGCTCGCCGGTGAGCGTCTCCCGCTCGAGGGCCGCGGCGCAGTCTTCGCAGGTCGCGACGTGGGCGAGCAAGGACGCGCGCTCTTTCGGCGCGAGGGCACCGCGGGAGAGCTCCGTCATCTGCTCGCGCAGCTCGATGCACTCCGGCGTCATCGCGCGTACCCCGCGAGCTCTGCCCGGAGAAAGGCGCGCGCCCTGGTACGCCTCGATTTCACGGTGCCGAGCGGACAGTTCATGGCTTCCGCCGTCTCTGCTTCGGTGAAGCCCTCGAGATCGAGCAGGATGATCGCCCTGTGATCCTCGGAGAGCTGGAGGAGCGCGCGTTCGATATCGAGCGCGACGACCTGGCGCAGCCGATCGATCTCGATGTCGCCGCGCAGATAATCCTCGGGAGCCTCGGCGGCGTCGACGCGGTCGGGGTCCGATGACACGGGGTTTCGCCGGTCGCGCCGGCGCTGATCGATGAAGAGATTCCTGAGAACGCGAAAGAGCCAGGCACGCAGGCTCGCCTCTTCGACCGCGGTGGTCGACGAGATCGCTCGGACGAGCGTCTCCTGGACGAGATCCTCTGCAGCGGAGCCGTCACCCGAAAGCCTCCAGGCGAAATTGAACAGTGAATCCATGTGCGACAGGATGGTGTCCTCGCGCGACGCGGATTTCGCGGGGGGACCGGGCACGAGGACCGGATAACCGATTGGCCCGCCTCGTCGCAACCGAGCCCCGTCCGATGTCTGCTTCCGGCGGGAAATAGGAAGCATTCAAAGGGCAGACGAACCAGGCGCCGTCCGGGTTCCATGTCGGGCTCATTCTCGGTCCGGCCTCACGGAAATCAGCTACTTGAGAGCACATGGCGTCAGCGCAGCGGATCTTCTTGCTCGGTGCGACGGGCCGGACGGGGCTTCCGTTCCTCGAGATGGCCGAGCAACGCGGGCACCGGGTGACGGCCTTCGTGCGTTCCCCGGCGAAGCTCCCGTCGTTGCCGAACCTGACGGTGCGCGTGGGAGACCCGCTCCGGGTGGAAGAGCTCCGGGCTGCCATCGGTGGACACGACGTGGTCGTCACCACGCTCGGGCACCCGGACCTCCGCCCCTCGACGCTCCTTGGTGACGCGGCGAAGAGCACCGTGGCCGCCATGCAGACGGCGGGGCTCCGGCGGCTCCTCGTGGTGTCCGCCGCGATGCTCTTCGACGACGCGGGACTCATCGCGGCGATCCTCCGGCGCTCGCTTCTCCGCCATGTTGCCCGAGACTCCATGGAGATGGAACGCGCCGTCATGAGCGCCGATCTGGACTGGACCGTCGTACGACCACCTCGATTGACGGAAGGACCGCTCACCAGGAGTTACCTCGTTGCCGACGGCACCATCCCTAAGAAGGGCGCGTTCGTCACGAGCCGCGCCGACGTCGCGCACTTCTTGCTCGATGAAGTGGAGCAAAGCGCGCACCTGCGCCGCATCGTCGGCATGTCGACGCGCAAATAGCGACGCGGAGGCGTCGGCGTTCGCCGTCAGAGTTCGTTGTTGCGCATCGCCGCTTGCTCGCTGAGCCGGGTGAGCCTCGACGGCACGAGCGCGGATTCGCTCTCGAAGCCGGCGCGCGCGCGTGGATCGTCTCCGGCGGGGAGCGCCGCGTTAGCGACGGTGAGCGCCCTTGCGACGAGCCCCGGCGCGAGGCCATTCGCGAGCGCGGCGAGCTTCGCGGGCAGGCCGATCACGACGTGCGGCTCGCCTTTCTCGAGGGCACGAACGATGCGGCGCGCGGCGCTGCCCGAGCTGACGGAGAGCAGCGGGAGCGAGTCCGAGATCGCGAACCAGGCGTACTCCCGCTCGTGGTTCCCCTTGAAGAAGGCTCGACGGGGCGAGCCGGTGCGCATGAGCCCGGGTGCGATGGTCGACACCAGGATGTCGTCGCGGGCGAGCTCCGCGCGCATCCCCTGTGAGAGCCCCATGAGAGCGAACTTGCTCGCGCTGTAAGGCATGAGATGCGGTACCGCGACCACGCCGCCGATGGACGCGATGTTTGCGATCCTGCCGCCGCCGCGGCTCTGCATGTCGTCGCGGACACCGAGCATCGTGCGGAGCGGCGCGAAGCAGTGGAGCTTCATGGCGTCCTCGAAGTCGTCGACGTTCATCGAGTCGAGAGGGCCGACCTGGATCGAGCCCGCGTTGTTCACGAGAACGTCGATCGGCCCGAAGATGGTGCGCACTGCGTGAAGCATCGTCTCGATCGCTCCAGGCTCGAGCAGATCGCAGGCGACGCCGATGACGGTCGTGTTCGCATCGCACCCGCGCCGGAGCTCCTCGAGGGCTCGCTGGATCTCGAAGTCGTCTCTCGCGACTATGGCGACGTTCGCGCCTTTCGCGACGAGGACGCGCGCTATCTCGAGCCCGAGCCCGCGCGCGCCACCGGTGACCACCGCGTTCTTTCCGGCCAGCGAGAATCTGCGCCTCTGGCTGACAAGCACTCCCGCGAAGAAGCTCGCGGCGATAGCGAGGAGAGACGTCGAAGCCGCTTGTCGGATGAATGCGCGCGTTGCCATGAAGCCCGGGCTGCAACGCATATGCCACGACGGCCATTCGCGGACGCCCTCCGAGCCGCCGGGAGCGGAACACGACGTGCATGGCTGCCGACATGACGATATCGACGGATCCGGCGCGCCTCGCCTTCGACCCGGCAGCGGCCGCGGGGCACGATCAGGACTTCACGCCGTCGCGAAGCGGCGGGCCGAAGGCGACATTTGCGCTCGGAGTGGCCGCCGGATGGGTCATGGCGCCCCTCTTCGGCCTAGTTAGCTTCGCGCGCCAGGCGCGCACGTTTCATCCGCGCGGCCCGACTTTCCACGCCGTCGTCACGCGACACACGTCCACGCCAGCGTCGCTCGAGCTTCTCGCGGATCGCCTCGTGGGGCACGCGCTGGTCCGCTTCTCCGGCGCACTCTGGAAGAACTCGGAGAATATCCCCGACGTCCTCGGCTGCGCGCTCCGCTTCAGGCGAACCGACGAGAACTCTGCCGAGGCGTCACCCGGCGATCAGGATCTGCTGTTCGCCACCATCCGTCGGCCGTGGACGATGCCGCTCTCGCCGTTCACCACGCGCATCCACGACTATCTCGGCAACGACTACTTCGCCGTGTCGCCGTTCGACGCGGGCGTAGGAAGGCGCCTCTACCTCCGTCTACACCCCGAGCACGCGTCGAGCGACCCGACCGGAAGCCGGCGCGCGCGTCTCGCGCACGAGGTCGAACGCGGTCACGCACACATTCATCTCGAGGTGAGCGAGCATCCCTTCGGCCCGTGGAGCCCTCTGGTCATCGTCTCTCCCGAGCGCGTTGCCAACGTCGACGGCGAGGCGCTTCGCTTCCGGCCCTTTCGCGACGGGCGCGGCATGCACCCGCGCGGGTTCATCCACGCGCTCCGCGTCGGCGTGTACTCGACGAGTCAGCGCGCGCGTCCGACGCACACGGCGTGAGCGTAGAGGCCGCAAAAAAACCGCAACCAATGGGTTGCTTTTCTGGAACACGACCCTAACATGCAACCCAAAGGTTGCATAACATGACCAGCTCGGATCGAATCGAAAAGAAGACCGTACTCAAGGCACCCCGCTCGCGCGTGTGGCGCGCACTCACCAGCGCCAAGGAGTTCGGCACCTGGTTCGGCGCGAAGTTCGAAACGCCATTCGAGCCCGGCAAGCCGGCGCGCGGACGCATCACGAACCCCGACTACGACCACCTCACCATCGAGATCGCCGTGGAGACGATGGAGCCGGAACGCCTATTTTCATTTCGGTGGCATCCCTACGCCATCGATCCCGCCGTCGACTACAGCAAGGAACCCACGACGCTCGTCGAGTTTGCGCTCGCGGAAGTGCCCGAGGGTACGGAGCTCACGATCGTGGAATCAGGCTTCGACCGCATCCCGGCGGAGCGTCGCGCCGAAGCGTTCCGGATGAACGAGGGCGGCTGGACGGCGCAGGTGAAGAACATCGACGCCCATGTCGCCACCTAGAGCGAGCGTCGCAGCACAGATACGCGACGCGGCGCCGCTCTTCGCGGCACTGGGAGACGAGACGCGGCTCGCGGTATTGCTGCGGCTCGCGTCGGGGGGCCCGGGTTCCATCTCACACCTGAGCGCAAAGGCGTCCGTGTCGCGCCAGGCCATAAAAAAGCACCTCGACGTGCTCGAGGACGCCGGATTGGTTCGCGGTATCCGTCAGGGGCGTGAGCACATCTGGCAGCTCGAGACACGACGGCTCGTGGATGCACAGACGTACCTCGGGAAGATCTCGGCCCAGTGGGATGACGTGCTCGAGAGGCTGCGCAACTTCGTCGAGAACGACGAGTGAGGCGGCGTCTTGGCCGGCCCGACTGTTGTTCCGGCGACGTCGCGTACGTTTCACGGACACCGTTCATAAAGACGCACGGGCTTCGAGCACAGCTGATCGGTTACCTGATCGGCAAAGTGTGACCGGGCAATGAGGGCGCCGCTGCAAGATCCTGCAAGATGAAGAAGTCGACAGGGTTGCTCTTCAAAGTCGTTTCGATGGCTGAACGTCCGAGGCAAAGCGCGACGGGACCCGGCCCAAAAGGCCGGTAAGTGTGGCCTAGGCGAAGCCTGTCGCCGTGGCTAAGGTGTGCGAGGCTCGGTGTTCGAGCTTTGCAACTCAGGGGATGCGAACCCGGATGCCATTCAAGTGGGACGACGGCGCGGCGCTGCGACGTCTGGCCGAAGAGCGGGTAGCCGCCGTCGCCGTCGAGGACGACGACGGAGCAAGCCGCCAGTCGTTGATGCACGAGCTGCTCGTCCACAGCGCCGAGCTAGAGATGCAGAACGAGACCTTGCTCGACACACAGAGTGAGCTCCGGGAGATTCATCACCTCTACAAGGATCTCTTCGACAACGCCCCCGTCGGATACATGCTGGTCGACGCCAGCACGAAGATCCTCGCGGTGAATGGGCGCGCCGCCACCGTACTGGGGAAAGCGACGACCGAGCTCATCGGCGAGCGACTCTCCCGCTTCTTGCTCCCCGACGAGGCGATCCCCTTCGAGCGTTACCGGCGCGAGGTCGCGACGTCGCCGAACATGCACGTCGCCGAGTTCACAATCCTGAACGACGCGCGCCATGAGCGGGAGATACGACTCGAGAGCGTCTGCACCGATCCCGGTCGTGCACAGCTCCGCATCGCGCTCACCGACGTGACGACGTACAACGGGATGCTGCGGCGCCTCGATCACGGCGAGCGACTCGGCGCCGTCGAGCGCCACGCGAGCAGCATCGCCCACGATCTGAACAACCTTCTCTACAGCATCCTGGGCCACGCCGACGTCGCGCTCCGGTCCCTCGAGCCCCGTGCGCCGGCGCACGGCCCGCTGATGCGCCTGCGCGAGGTCGTCAATCGCTGCGCCGAGGCCACGGAGCAGCTCTCCTCGTTCTCGCGCGCGGAAGAGACGCCCCAGCCGATAGTCGATCTGAACGCCGTCATCACGGGAATGGAGAGCGTGCTCGGTTCCATGCTCGGGCCGGAGATAGAGCTCGAGTTCGAGCTCCTCGCGACGGACGCCGCGGTTCGCCTCGACACGAACCACGTCGAGCAGATCCTGCTCACCGCCGTGAAGAACTCCAGGCAGGCGATGCCGCACGGCGGTTCCTTCCGGATCGCGACCGAGACCGTCGAGCTGAGCGTCCCGCGGGACGCGCGTGCCGCGGCCACGACACACTTTTTTCGCTGGACCATCTCCGACAGCGGCATCGGCATGACCGACGCAACGCGAAGACGCGCCTTCGAACCCTTCTTCACGACCAAGCCACCCGGCGTGGGCACCGGCCTGGGGCTCGCGATGGTGAAGGCCGCGGTCGAGCGCGCCGGCGGCTTCGCGTCGCTCGAGAGCGTGCTCGGCCGCGGAACGAAGCTCGTCGTGCATCTGCCGCGTGCGACCGGGACGTCGACGTTCCCGCCCGCCTCGGCAGAGCTGCCGAACCCCGAGCGCGCCATTGCCCGGGTCATCATCGTGACCGACGAGCCAGAGGGTTCGTCCGAGCTCGTGGAGCGCCTGCGACGCGCCAGCTGCGACGTGACGCTTTCGGGCAGCGGCAGCGACGCTCTCGATCTGCTCGACTATCCGGGACGCTCATCGAGCGTGCTTCTGGTGGATGTAGCCCTGCCGGAGTTCGTCGTCGGCGAGCTACTCCGTGCGGCCCTGGCGATCGCCCCCGAGCTCGAGGTGATGATCGCGCCGCTCTCTTCGCAGCAACCCGAGCACGCTCACAATGCCGTGGGCGTGGCCAGCCCGAGCGACGCGGAGCGACACGCCGTAGACGAGCTCGTGAAGTCCGTTCTCGCGGCCGTCGCGCGCACCAGCGCGCAGTGATCAGCCCTCCGTCTCCGCCAGCACGCCCGAGATCTTTGCGGCGTGCTCCTCGTCACGTTCCGCGCGGCGTAACTGATCTTCAGCGGCCTCCGTGAGGTCGTTCTTGCGATAACGTTCCGCCATTCGACGAGCAAAGCTCGCGCTTTCCCCGAGGGCGCGCGCAGCCGCCCACAGCGTGTCCTCCGTCAGGATCCTGTGCTCCTTGCGGAGTCCCTCGGCGGAGAACACGTGCCCGACCCGGCACCGAAAGCGTAGAAGGGCGGGATCATCGATCTCCCAGAGCACGCCCGAACACTCCGGGCAGGAATACCCGGACGGCTTTCCGAATTCTTCCATCGGCACCATTTTTCCTCCGTCCGAGTCGGTCTCCAGCTCGAGAACGCGCGGCACGTCCGCTCGCTCGAGCTGGCCGGGCGTGCCCTGGCTCACGCGCGTGAGCAGCGTGCCGATCTGCGCGGCAGGGACACAGTGATCCACCTTCGTCGCGGCGAGCGCGTTCTGGGGCATGTCCGGGTACCTCGCGTCAGCGGGATCCTGGACAATCGTGATGCCGTGCTGACGCTTGACCGCGAGTAGCCCGGCCGCTCCGTCGTCGAGAAGGCCACTCAGTACGACGCCGACCACACGTGGGCCGAACGAGCGCGCCGCTGAACGGAACAGCGGATCGATGGCCGGCCGTGTGCGGTTCTGCTTTGGACCGCGCGTCAAACGCACGCGCTCCCCACCAAAGACGAGGTGAAGATCCGGAATAGCGACCTTCACCGTGCCTGGCTCGAGCCGGGTATCGTCCACCGCATATTCGACGGGAAGTGCGCAGTCCGTTGCCAGCACGGAGGCCAGCGTGTGCGGCGCGCTCGCCGCTGTATGGCACACGATGAACACCGAACCGCCGAACGTCGACGGAAGATCGCGTAGCACCTTCTGGAGCACGCCCACGCCACCGGCAGAAGCCCCGATGACGATCACGTCACGCTTGATCATTTGCTCGACCATTCGATCTCCGAAAAGCTCAGTTGGCTTCGAAAGTTCCGATGACCTCGCCGCTGGCGAGGATGTGACCCTTCATCGCCGCGACCACGGCGTCGCGGTCCGCTCCAGGTCCGAGCGGGAGCGCGGCGTCGAGGGCGAAGACCTGAAAGTGATAGTGATGAACGCCGTGCCCCGGTGGGGGCGTGGCTCCGGCGAAGTCGAGCGCGCGCTTGGAGTTCTTGCCCGTCTTGGCCACACCGGAGGTCGTTTCTGCCTCGCCGGCTGGCGGATACGAGCGTGTCGTCGGCGGAATTCCGTACACGATCCAGTGCGCGAACGGCTTCGGCAATGGGGCGTCCGGATCTTCACAGACGATGACGACCTCTCGCGTCTCCGATGGAAGAGCTGCCCAGGACAATCCAGGTGGTTTCGCGTTCTTTCCAGCGTGTGCTCCGGGGAGCGCGCCGCCATTCAGAAAATCGTCCGCGCTGACGTCGATGGTTCGACCCCGCTCCATGCGCGAGATCACGAGCTTCTCGTCGCCGGCACGGAGGGGGGTCAGGAGCGTTCCGGCAAACCTTGCGAGACGGTGAGTGAGTTCCATTGGTTCCTCACCGGCGTCGTGGAGCAAGCGCCGTACCGGGGCCGATTCTCGGGAAGAGCCGGCCGGTCGACGGCGAGATCGTCACAGCCGGAAGCGTGTCTCCACTTCCGTCCGGCGCGGGAGAGCTGCATGTTCGACGGATGCTCCAGAAGTCCCCCATGTTTGCGTACATCCCCGCGAAGGACGTGGCGCGCGCCCGCAGGTTCTACGAAGAGAAGGTCGGCCTGGTGCCGAAATCGGAGACGGCCGGCGGCGTCGTCTACGAGTTCGCCGGGGGCACGGCGTGCTTTCTCTACCCGACGCCGAACGCGGGGACGTCGCAAGCGAGCCAGGCGTTCTGGCAGGTCACGGACGTGGAGCGAGAGGTCGCGGAGCTCAAGGCGAAGGGCGTGGTCTTCGAGGAGTACGACGTGCCGCACATGAAGGACGGCATCGCGACGGCAGGCGGCGCGAAGAGCGCGTGGTTCAAGGACACCGAGGGGAACATCATGGCCCTCATTCAAAGTATCTGAGCGGCGCTCGCGGCGCGTATACTCCCGCCCCCAATCATCGACTCGAAGAGGAGCCAGCGTCTCATGGAGTATCGTTCACTAGGAAACAGCGGGCTCAAGGTGCCCGTCCTCTGTCTCGGCGCCATGACGTTCGGCGAGGCCGACGACAAGAGCTTCATGCACAAAGTCGGCGCCGACGAGAAGACGTCGTTCGCCATCATGAGCCGCGCCGTCGAGCGCGGCGTGAACTTCATCGACACCGCCGACGTCTACGGCCAGGACGGCCTCTCCGAGCGCGTCGTCGGCAATTTCATGACCGAGACGAAGAGCCGGGACAAGATCGTCCTCGCCACCAAGTTCCGCTTTCGCATGGGCGAAGGGCCGAACTCGACGGGCGCGTCGCGCTACCGCATCGTGCGCACGGTCGAGGACAGCCTTCGCCGCCTGAAGACGGACCGCATCGATCTCTATCAGATCCACATGCAAGACATCGAGACGCCGGAGGACGAGACGCTCCGCGCACTCGACGATCTCGTGCACGCCGGCAAGGTGCTCTATCTCGGAGCGAGCAACTACGCGGCGTACCGTCTCACCGACAGTCAGTGGATCTCGAAGACCGAGCACCTGAACCGGTTCGTGTCGCTCCAGATGCAGTACAGCCTGGTCGTGCGCGACCTCGAGCGCGAGCACGTGCCCGTCTGCCAGAAATTCGGCATGGGCATCCTGCCGTGGTCGCCCCTCGCGGGCGGTTTCCTGTCCGGCAAGTACCGTCGCAACCAGCCGCCACCCGCCGGCGTCCGTCTCGAGAAGTGGAAAGAGCGCTTCGCCGAGTACGCGACCGACCGCGGCTTTCGAACCCTCGACGTCGTGAACGCCGTCGCGAGCGAGAAGCAGACCACGGCGGCGGCAGTGTCGCTCGCGTGGCTCCTCGCCAAGCCGGCGGTGACGTCGGTCATCTTCGGCGCGCGCTCGGTGGAGCAGGTCGACGACAATCTCGCCGCCGCCGACGTGAAGCTCTCCGCCGAGGACATGCAGAAGCTCGACGAGGCGAGCCACGTGCCGTTCGGCTATCCGTACAGCTTCATGGGCAACATCCAGAAGCGCTGGTGAGCGCGCCCGACCACGAGGCGACGCGCCGTCAGGGGCGTCGCACCGTGGCCGCGACCCAGTCCGCGTTCTTCGTCAGCGCGAACGGCTTCGTCGAGGAGGGATCGATCCAGTTCTGTTCGAGGGTGACCACGCCGTCGGTGCACGTCTTGTGGTCGAACCAGCAGTGATCCGCGGTCGAGGTGACGCAGTCCTTTGCGCGCACGATGACCCAGCCGCTTCCGTCGGCGCGAAAGCACGAGCTCGTGCCGTCGTCGGGGCAATCTGCGGTCGTCAGGCCGACGATGGGGTCGACCGTCGCTTCCTGACCGTTGGTCGTGTCGTTCTCCCCGTTCTCGACTCGGATCCGGTTCTTCGGCATCGTGGATGCGGCGTCACCGCCGTAACCGGCGAGCCACGCGGCCTTCACCCGCTGATCGAATCCGAAGGCGCGGTTCGCGAGGGCCGCGCCCTGGCTATGCCCCCACGTCGCGATCCCGAGGTCACAGTCCACGTCGGGGAGCTTGCACGCCGTGGCAAGCAGGGTGGTCGGAGTGACGCCGAACAGGCAATCGAGCTGCGCGCCGTGATCGCTCAGCCACGCGATCGCGCCGTTGTCGTACTCCGCCCAGAGCGCGACGAAGCCGCGCGCCGCCATGGCGCGGGTCACGGCGTCGGCGGCCGGCTCTGATTGAGCGCGGAACGACGCCTCGTCGGAGACGAAATTCGTCCCCGTGAAGTAGAGAAACAGCGGATGGCGGGTGCCCGGCGCGTCGTCCGGCTCGAAGCCGTGCGTCATGTAGGTGTGCGTGCACCCCATCGCGTTGTTGACCGTGCCCTGATAGGTGGGCGGCGACGCGATCGCCCTCGCCGTTGCTGGACCGCCGTCGTTGCTGCCGCCCGTGCCGCCGTCGGGTCCGCGGCCGCCGCTTTCGGTCGCGCCGCCGGTTCCAGTGACCGTCCCGCCGGTCCCGGCGATCGCACCGCCGCTGCCGGTGATCGCTCCCCCGTCGCCAGGCGCCCCACCGGAGGACAACCCGCCGGCCGAGGGCGCTCCGCCGGCGGCGACGGAACCAGCCGCTCCGCCGTCACTGCTCGGTGGCCGTGACGCTATCGTCGCACGGTCACACGCCAGGAACGGCAGCGACGAAAGTGTGACGAGAAAGAGCGCGTGACCCGTCGAGGAGCGCATGAAGCTTCGAACGGAACATGTTGCCACGAGGAAGCGGAGGCACCATAGCCTCATTTCTCGTCAAGAATGGAGGCAACGATGTCGGTATTCGAAATCGGTACGCAGTACGTGGCGCTGTGCAAGGAACACAAGAACCAGGAGATCCTCGAGAAGCTCTTCTCGAAGGACGCCATCAGCATCGAGGCAGGCGCGCCGCCGGGCCAGGACCGCACCGCGAAGGGGATCGAGGCGATCCACGGCAAGAGCAAGTGGTGGGCAGACAACCACACCGTACACAAGGCGGAGCTCTCCGGTCCGTACCCGAACGACGACCGCTTCGCGGTGCGCTTCGTGTACGACGTCACGCACAAGCCCTCGAGCAAGCGCTTCACCATGGACGAGGTCGGTCTCTTCACGGTCAAGGACGGCAAGATCGTGAAGGAAGAGTTCTTCTACGCCATGAACGGCTGATGCTACCGGCGCGACGGCAGGTGACGAAACCTCGCCGTCGCGCGCCCGTTAATTTCCTTATTTGATACTTATAAGCCTGCAGGGGCGACCGCGAGCTGTCGCACGTCGGAGCAGGTCCGGGGCGGTTGTCACGCACCGGTGCACACTGGCCGTCCCGGCGTCCGGTCGTCGCGCGCGGAGGGCGTGCTATCTTGCGGACTTGCTTACCGCGTGATGCCTCCACGGAGCTTCCCGATGAGAGCCTGGGTTTCCTTGCTGCTGCTCGGCGCGGCCCTTTCGACGGCCTGTGGCGGTGACCACGTCGCCGTGCCGTCGCGGAGCTCCGCGCCGCTCGTCGGAGGAGATGCAGCGCCGATCGACGCGGGCGTGCTCGCCACCGACGCGGGCAGCCCGATAATCTCGTCGGACACGTCGCTGGCGACGTCGAGCGGCGCGTCGACGTACGGGCGAACGGTGACGTTCACTGCGTCGGTCACGGCGGCGCAAGGCGTCCCCGACGGCACGGTCTCCTTCTTCGACGCCACGACGCTCCTCGGCACGACGGCGCTCGACCCTTCCGGCAAGGCGGCGTTCTCGACGGCGCTCCTCGGCGCGGGGTCCCACGACGTCACCGCCGCCTACGGCGGCTCCGCGGCGTACGGAGCGAGCGCGTCGCCGGTCGTCACCAAGCTCGTCGCGCAGGCAGGCACGACGACGCTCGTCACCTCGTCTGCCGCTCCGGTGATCGTCGGCACTCCCCTCACCTTCACGGCGAAGGTCGCGCGGCTCGGCGCGGGCGCAGGCGTCCCGACCGGCACGGCGACGTTCACCGACGGCACGGCGACGCTCGGAACCGGCACCCTCGACGGCGCCGGCGTGGCGACGCTTGCGGGCGTCGTGCTCGCCGTCGGCACGCATTCCGTGGTCGCCGCGTACGCGGGCGACGTGAACTTCACGGCGAGCACCGCACCCGCGCTGAATCAGTCCGTGAAGCAGGACGGCGTCACGGTCGCGCTCGCCGCAGCGAACAATCCGTCGCTCTATCCGGCAAGCGTCGCGTTCACGGCGACCGTCAGTGCCGTCGGTGCGAACAGCGGGGACCCGACCGGAACCGTCGATTTCAAGGAAGGCGCGACGCCCCTCGGCAGTGCCGCCGTCGGGGCGGACGGCGTCGCGAAGGTCGTCGTCGGCGCGCTCGGCGGCGGAAGCCACACCGTCGTCGCGAGCTACGGCGGTGACGCGAATCACTCCGGCGCGACCGGGTCGCTGATCGAGGTGGTGACGCCCGCGCCGACGACGCTCGCCCTGAAGACGTCGTTGACCCCCGCCGTGTTCGGCGAAGGCGTCACCGTGACCGCGACGGTGACGTTCACCGGGGCGACGCCCACCGGCGCGGTCACGTTCCTCGACGGCACGACGTCGCTCGGCTCGGCCGCCCTCGGCGTCGCGGGCGAAGCGAGCCTGACCTTCCCGGCGCTCCTCGTCGGCGCGCGCAGTCTGACGGCGACGTACGCCGGCGACGGCAATCACGCGGGCACCACGTCGGCGGCGCTCCTCGAGACCGTGAACCGTGCGAGCACGACGACGAAGCTCGTGTCGTCGGCCACGCCGTCCATCGCGGGAGGGCCGGTGACGTTCACCGCGAGCGTCGCGCCGGGCGCTCCAGGAGCCGGCGCTCCGACCGGCGCCGTCACGTTCAGGGACGGCGCGACGGCGCTCGGCGTCGCCAGCGTGAACAAGGCCGGCGTCGCGACGTTCCTGACGCGCACCCTCGGCGTCGCGACGCACGTCATCGCGGCGGACTACGCCGGTGACACGCATTTCTCGTCGAGCACGTCGGCGACGCTGTCCGAGGTCGTCAACCAGGACGGCGCGACGGTGTCCCTCGTCGCGAGCGCGAATCCGTCGGTCTTCGGCGCCGGTCTGACCTTCACCGCCCACGTGACGTCGGACGGCACCGGCGGCCTGCCGACCGGGACCGTCGTCTTCAAGGACGGCACCGACGCGCTCGCCACCACGACGCTCGACGCAGGCGGCTCCGCGTCGTTCGCGTCCGCGACGCTGTCCGGCGGCCCGCACACGATCAGCGCCACCTACGGCGGAGATACGAACCACGGCGGAGGCGTCATCGGCTCGGTCGTCGAGAGCGTCGATCCCGCGCCGACGACGCTCGTCGTCACGGCGTCCGCGAACCCCGCGGTGTTCGGGCAGAGCCTCACCTTCACCGCGACGGCGATGACGGATCCCCTGGCGCCCTTCGCGGGCACGGTGACGTTCCTCGACGGCACGACGGCCCTCGGTACCGTGACCATGGGCACGAACGGCGTCGCCACGCTGAACGTCGGCTCTCTCGCCATCGCGACGCACTCGATCCAGGCCGTGTACGGCGGCGATCTGAGCCACGCCGTCGCCACCTCCGCGCCGCTGTCCGAGATCATCGGAGCCGTTCCAACGACCACCGCGGTCGCCGCGTCGAGCAATCCCGCCCTCGTCGGCAGGACGGTGACCTTCACCGCGACCGTGTCCCCGGTGGCGCCGGGCGCCGGCGTCCCGACCGGCATGGTGATGTTCCTCGACGGAACGACGAGCCTCGGCGGAGCGATCCTCGACGCGTCCGGCGTCGCCGCGCTCGACACCGGCGCGCTCACCGAGGGGACCCACTCGATCACCGTCGCCTACGCCGGGGACGGCTCCTACGGCGCGAGCAGCTCCGCCGCCCTCGCCGAGAAGCTGGGCGTGAATGTGACCACATTGATGGTCGTTTCAACGCCGAATCCGTCGAACTTCGGCGCTAGCGTGACGCTGACCGCGACGGTGAGCGGCTCGCTGACCACGCCGACCGGGGCCGTCACGTTCCTCGACGGCACGACGTCGCTCGGCAAGGTCGCCCTCGACGCCTCGGGCGCCGCGTCGCTCGACACGACGAGCCTCGCCGTCGGCACGCACACGCTGAGCGCCAGCTACGCCGGAGACGACGCGAACGGAGCCGGCAGCGGTACGGTCTCCCAGGTCGTCGGCGCCGCCGCCACTCGGACGACCGTGACGTCGAACGCCGCGACGTCGGTCGCCGGAGACCGGGTGACGTTCACCGCGACGGTGACGTCCGACGTCGCGGGGTTCAAGGGCGACGTCGCGTTCTTCGACGGCGCGACGTCACTCGGCACCGCGACGCTCTCCGGCAAGACCGCGTCCTTCCGCACTGCGACCCTCACCGTGGGCGCTCACGCGATCACGGCGACGTACCGCGGCGACGCGAGCTTCGCGCCGAGCACGTCGGCGACGTACGTGCAGTCGGTCACCGCACCCGTTGCACCGACGACGGACGGCGGCGCGCCGCACGATGCCGGCGTGATCGCGCTCCCCGACGCCGGCACGTCGCCCGCTGTCGACGCTGGAACGAAAGCTCGCGGCGGGCTCGCCGGCGCATCGGGCGACGGGGGTTGCGGCTGTCGCATGACACGCCGGCCATCGCCCTTCCCGGCTGAAGCGGAGATGCTCGCCGGCCTCGTCGTGCTCGCGCTCGGACGCCGCTTCAGGAACGGAGCAGCGCGGTCCCGCCGAGGACCAGCACCGTCCCGGCGACCATCGGCAGGGTGAGCGGCTCCCCGAGGAGCAAGACGGCCAGGATGACCGTGGAGAGCGGTCCGACCAGACCGATCTGGGCGGCTCTCGCGGAGCCGATCATCTCGATACCGCGCATGACCATCCACATGGGCATGGCCGTGCACACCGTCGCGTTGACGAGCGAGAGCCCGAGGATCCGCGGCGTCATCCAGTCGTCGAGGGTCGCTACCAGGTGCGCGCGCGTCGTGAGGAACTGGACGATGCAGAGCGCGCTCGCAATGCCGCTCGCCCAGCCCGTCAAGCGCAGCGCTCCGAAGCGACCGACGGTCTCGCCCGACAGCACGATGTACACCGCGTACGAGATCGCGCTCGCGAGGACGAGCGCACCGCCCACGAGCACCTCCGACGAGCCGGCGCTCGCGAGGTGAGTCGCCTTGAGAGCCTCACCGCCGAACGCGAGGAGCACGCCCACGTAGCTCACCGCGAGCGCACCCCACTGCCGCGAGCGGATCCGCGGATGGCCGAGGAATCGCCCGAGGAGCATCACCACCGTCGGATAGACGTAGAGAATGAGGCGCTCGAGGCTCGCGCTGATGTGCTCGAGGCCCATGAAGTCGAGGGTGCTCGCGAGGTAGTACCCGGTGAAACCGAGGAGCGCGACGCGACCGAGGTCGGCGCGCGACGGCCGCTCGCGGGCGCGGCCGCCCCACCACGCCATCGCCACGAAGAGCGGCGCCGCCAGCAGCATGCGCAGCCCGAGACACGTGATCGCGTCGACCCCTTCGCGAATGAGGAGCTTCACGACGATCGCCTTGCCGGAGAAGGCGACGGCGCCGACGAGCGAGAGCCAGAAGCCTGCGCGTGCTCGACCCGGCTCCGACGTCATCAAAGGGCGCGCAGCCTACACCAGGGCGCGCCCCTTCGCGTCGTGGCCCTAGAAAAGAGGACCTCGCGACGCGCGCAAGCTTCTAACCGGGTACGAGCTCGAGACCGGCGTCGGTGCCCGCGGCCACCTTGACGGCGACCTTGCCGTCGAGCGCGTCGAGGAGCGGCGCCCCGATGAGCGACTCGCGCCATCCGGTCAGCGCGTCGATCGCGGGCGCGGGCTCCTTGCGCGCACCGAGCTGCCACTCGGCGAGCGCGCGCAGCTCGGCGCTCGACGCTAGAAGCTCCGCGGCGACGTCGTTCGTCGTCGCGACGACCCGGCGCACCACGCCGAGCAGCGCGGCGATCGCCTCGGCGCGAAGGTCCTGCTCGGCGAACGGAGTGACGGGCTCGGGGTCGGCGATGCCGCGCGCGACGGCTTCACGGAGAGACGCCCACCAGCGCTCGGAGCCGCCCATGCCCACGCCGCGCATCCCGCGCAGCTGGCCTTGCTTCGCCGGGGGTCGCAGCGCGAGCTGGCGCAGCCCGGCGTCACTGACGACGCTCTCGGGCCGGCAATTCTCGCTCTCGGCGATGCCGTCGCGCCAGATCGCGAGCTCCCGGAGCGTGCCGAGCTCGACCGCGCCGAGCGACGCCGAGCCGCTGATCTTGCGGAAGAGCTTGCGCTTGTCGGGCTCGGTCAGCGCGGTGCGACTCATCGCGTGTGAGGCGTCGAGGGCCCACGCGAGCCGCCCGCGGCGCTCGAGGTCGGCGGCGAGGAGCGCCGTCACCCGCGGAAGAAAGCGCACGTCGTTGAGCGCATAGTCGATCTGCTCGCTGGTGAGCTCGCGACTCCAGTCGGTGAACTGGTTCGACTTGTCGAGCTCGACGCCGAGGAGCTCCTTCACGAGACGGCCGTAGCCGATGCTGAGCCCGTGGCCGAGGAACGCCGCGGCGACCTGCGTATCGAAGATGCCCGGCACGTCGGTCGCGCCGGTCGCGCGCGACAGGAGACGCACGTCTTCCCGACCGGCGTGGAAGACCTTGCGGACCGCCTCGTCCTCCAGCATCGCTCGCAGCGGGCGCAGGTCGACACGCTGCGGGTCGACGGCGACGGCTTCCTCGGCGAACCCTATCTGCACCAGGTAGAGCGTCGGACGATAGCGTTTTTCGCCGTGAAACTCGCAGTCGAGGGCGACCTCGCGAGCACGAGCGTGGCGTTCGAGGAGCGCGACGAAGGGCTCGTCGCGAGTGATGAGCAGCGGCGAAGACGACATCGAGCGCGGCACCATACGACGCTTTGGGCCCCCTCCCCAGCGGCTTTCGACGGATCGTCGAGCGGAACCGTGCCCTACACGTCCTTCACGCAGCGAAAGCCGATGCTCCGCGAGAGCGCACCGGGCTCGAAGCTCGATCTCGAATACGTGCGGATCGAGCGAGCGTCGTACATGAACGACCCACCCCGCACGACGCGGCGGCCGGCTCGATCGTTCCCGGTGCGCGCGCGATTGCACGGATCGTGACTCGGCCCTCGAAGAAAGAACTCCGGCGCGTCGACGTCCTCGCACCACTCCCAGACGTTGCCGGACAGATCCTCGACGCCGTACGGCGATGCGCCCGCGGGACAGCTTCCCACCGGCAGCGTCGAGCTCCGCGCACGGCCGAAGTTCGCGCGCGTCGCATCCGGCTCCGCCTTGCCCCACGGGTAGCGACGGCCGTCGTCACCGCGCGCGCTCTTCTCCCACTCGGCCTCGCTCGGCAGGCGCTTGCCGGCCCAGCCTGCGTACGCGCGCGCGTCGAACCACGACACCTGCGTCGCCGGATGAGACGTGAGCCCGCTCGGCACCTCACCGTCCGGGAAGCGCGCCAGAAAGCCGGCGCCGTCCTCGGAGCGGTAGCCGGTGGTCTCGACGAAGGCGGCAAACTGCGCGGTCGTCACCGGGAACCGGTCCACGTAGAAGGAGCGCAGGTAAACCGGACGTCGTTCGGGACCCATCGCGAACGAGCCCGCCGGGACGAGCAAGAGCTGCCCGCCGTCTGCCTCCGTCACGACCTCGTCGAGCTTCCGGACGCCGTCACTCTCCGGGGGCACGTCGATCGCCGCGACGAGTCGTTCTGCGAACTCGGCGCAGCTCCCCGGCCGCTGCCCGGGCGTCTTCGAGAGCGCGTCGAGGATCAACGCCTCGAGCGCGGCCGGAACGTCGGCGCGAAACGACGACGGCGCGGGCGGCGTGTCACGCAGGTGTGCCATCATCGTCGCGAAGTTCGATTCGGCGGTGAACGGGCAGCGCCCGGTGACGAGCTCGAACAGGGTGACGCCGAGCGAGTAGACGTCGCTCGGAAAGCCGAGCGTCTGGGGCGACTCGAGCTGCTCGGGGGACATGTATCGACAGGTGCCGAGGAACGCGCCGGTGACGGTGTACGTCGTGCCGTCGATGAGCTTCGCGATGCCGAAATCGACGACCTTCGGGGCTGCCCGCGCCCCGTTCCACCGCAGGATGACGTTGTCGGGCTTCAGATCGCGATGAATGACGCCGTGACGGTGCGCGGCTTCCATCGCATCGAGCACGGCCGCCATGACGTGACGGATCGTCGCGTAGGGCATCCGTCCGGCCCAGCGCGCGAGCTCCTCCGCGAGAGTCGGCCCTTCCACGTACTCCATGACGATCGCGAGGAAGCGCGAATCTTCCACCAGGTCGAACACGGTGGCGATGTTCGGGTGCGCGAGCGTGCTCATGAGCCGCGCCTCGCGGACGAACCGGCGCCGCACGTCGTTGTTGCCGGTCAGACTCGGATGCAGCACCTTCACCGCCACCTTGCGATCCCTGACCCTGTCGTGTGCGCGGTACACGGCGCCCGCGCCGCCTTCACCGACGAGCTGCTCGATGTCGTAAGCGCCGAGCCGGGTTCCCGAGGCGAGAAAGGACGTGGGTCGCACGACGGCGCTCTCCGGAGCTCCGCTCATGTCACCGCCGCACTGCATGCAGAAGCGCGCCTGCTCGGGCACGTCACAACTGCAGCGGGGACACGCGGCGGCCATCCCGCGCGATGATCCAGCCTGCCCGCGGCTCGATCAATAGGCAGCTCGACGACTCAGGAAACGTTAAGGCGTCGCCGGTCCCGTGGCCGCATCGACGAGCACGGACGCGATGGCGCGCGCAGTCGCTGCCGCGCTCGCGGTCCGGTCCATCTGCGCGCCGACGACGGAGCCGTCGTAGAGCAGGACCAGTTGCCCGGCGAGCGCTGCTGGATCCCGTGCACCGGCTTCAGCCGAAAGCTCCATGAAAAGTGAGCGCGTCCAGGCTCGCATATCGTCGCAGACCTCGCGCACGCCGCTGTCTGGCTTGGCCTCCGCGCTGGCTCTCAAGAAGGCGCATCCGCGAAAGGACGGATCGACGGCGAGCTCCGCCTGCAGCTCGAAGACGGCCAGGATACGTTCACGCGCCGTCTCGTGCTTTGCGAGCCGCCCGAGGATGCGGTCGCGTCGCAGGTCGTGACGACCCTGAAGGTAAGAGCGGATGAGCTCGTCCTTGCTCCCGAATGCAGAGTAGAGCGACGCCTTCGCGACGCCGGCTCGCGCAATGACCCGGTCGATCCCGACCGTGTGTACGCCCTCCACGTAGAAGAGCTCGTTCGCGGCGGAGAGGAGTCGCTCACGCGCCGAGCCACGGTTCGACTGCTTCGTTGTCATGACCCCTTGACGTTACCAGACAGGTCTGTCTATATCAAGGACTCGCTAGACAGACTTGTCTGTCTGATCCGTTACTCGAAATGGCCGGATCTACTGATGTTGGCTCGTCGTCGGAGCCGCGAGGCAGATCCAGTGAGACTGAAATGGCGCCCATGAACTCTTCTCCTGTCCTCTTCACTCCCAGCATCCCGGCTGCACGTGGGCTGCGCCTCTCCGCCCGCACGTCCTTCTACCTGCAGGCGTCGATCATCCTCTTCTTCCTCGCGGGGTCGAGCGCACCGACGCCTCTCTATGCGCTCTATCAGGCGCGCTGGGGTTTCTCGCCGATCGCCATCACGGTGATCTTCGGCGTGTACGCGATCGCCGTGCTGAGCGCGCTGCTCACCGCAGGCTCGCTGTCCGACTACGTCGGTCGCCGTCCGGTCCTGCTCGTAGCGACGCTCGCGCAAGCGGGGACGATGCTCCTCTTCACGAGGGCGAACGGGCTCGAGTCGTTGTTCGTCGCGCGGATCATCCAGGGCGTCGCGACCGGCTTCGCCGCCTCGGCCGTCGGTGCCGGCATGCTCGACATCGATCGCGACAAGGGCACGATCGCGAACGCCGTGGGACCGATGCTCGGCACGGCTGTCGGCGCGCTCGGCTCGGGGCTTTTCGTGCAGTATCTCCCCGCTCCGACCGAGCTCGTCTATCTCGTGCTCTTCGGCGTGTTCGTGCTGCAGGCGCTCGGCGTCGTGTTCATGCCCGAGTCGGTGACGCCGCGGGCCGGCGCGCTCGCGTCGCTCAAACCGCGGTTCCGTGCGCCGCTCGCCGTCAGAAAGCCGCTCTTGCTCGTCGTCCCCGCCGCGGTCGCCGCGTGGGCGCTCGCGGGTTTCTACGGCGCGCTCGGCCCGATGCTTCTGCGGCAGATGGTCGGCTTCCGCTCACCGGTGCTCGGCGGGCTCGCGCTCTTCACGCTCGCCGCGGGCGGCGTGGTGACGGTGCTCATCCTTCACCGGCGCCCCGCGCGGTCGATGCTCGGCTTCGGCGCAGCGGCGCTCTTCGCGGGCGTCGGGGTCACCCTCGTCGCGATCGCACACGCGTCGCTGACCGGCTTCTTCATCGGCACCACCATCGCCGGCATGGGTTTCGGCGCGAGCTTCCAGGGCGCGATTCGCACCGTCATGCCGCTCGCCGCCGCGCACGAGCGGGCAGGCGTGCTCTCCGTCATGTACGTCGTCGCCTACGTCGCGTTCGGCTTGCCCGCGGTCATCGCCGGCTTCGGCGTCGTCTACGGCGGCGGCGTCCTCGCCACCGCGCGCGTTTACGGCGTCGCAGTGATGGCGCTGTCCGTCCTCGCGCTGGTCGGCGTCGCGATTCATCGTCCGAAGACAGGTCTGCCTCCTTCTCGGAGCAACCAAGAGGCAACGTAAGCTCCAAAACAAAAAAGGACGTGTTCCCCGAACAACGCCCCGAACTCGAGACAGATCGCCGGCATGAGATCCCACCGGATCAAGATGCGCGGTCCGCGGTGACCTGTCCCCGCAGCGATGTGCTCCGGCCTATGTGTGACCGGGGTTACCAGCACGCAAGCGAAGAACCCATACCCGTCAGCGCAGACGTCGTCGCGATGGCCGAGTGCGACGGCCAGCACATCGGAGTGATAACGCCTCTCGTTGCGAGCGCAGAGCCCGCCAAGGACGAGAGCGCCCATGTGGGCGTAGAGCGAGTCGCGCAATCGCTCGGGGAGAGACTTCTGTCGTCTCTCGACTCACGCGGCCGCGCGACCACGGCGGCGTCGTGCCACGACGAGGCCGAGCACGGCGAGGAGTGCGACGGCGCCTTCTGCGTCGTTCGATTCGCCGGTGACGCGGCAGCCGCAGCCGCCGCTGTTGTTGCCGTGACCGCCACCACTGGGGCCCGCGTCGCCAGCGTCCGCGGTGGGGACGATACCGCCGTCGGCGCTGGCGCCGGCTCCGCCGCTGTTCGCGTTGCCTGCGCCGCCGGCGCCGCCCGCGCTGGTTCCGCCGCGACCGGCGTTGCCCGCGTTACCGGCGCGACCACCGGCGCCGGTGCGACCCGCGCCCGCGTCGACGTCGCCACGACCGCCCGCGCCGCGACCGCCGCTGCCTGCGCCACCGATGCCCGCGTCGATGACGCCCGCGTCGGGAGTCGGCTGCACGCAGGCGTTGTTCTGGCAGACGAGCCCCGGCGCGCAGTCCTCGTCGACGTCACAGCTCGTCAGACACGACGCGCCGTCGGGGTCGCACTCGTACGGGTCGCAACCCTGCGGCGCGGGCACGACGCAGATCGCGTTGCCGTTGCAGGCGGCGGCCTCGGTGACAGAGCCGCTCGCGCAGACCGCGATGCCGCAGGTGATGTCGAGGCCCGGGACGGCGCAGCGATCGCCGGCCGTGCCGTCGCAGAATCCGCCACAGGCGCCGGAGCCGATGCACGCGGGGCGTCCGCTTCGCGGCGCGCCGGCGACCGGCGTGCACTGACCGATGTGACCGACCTGGTCGCACGCCTCGCAGGGTCCGGTGCAAGCGCCGTTGCAGCAGAGCCCGTCGACGCAGTTACCGTTCGTGCATTGCGAGGAGGCGCCGCAGGTCCCACCGTCGGCGAGCTTCGCCACGCAGAGGCCGGCGGAGCAGTATTGATCCGCCGTGCAATCGGCGTTGGCCTGACACGGACCGGCACAGCGCGTCCCGCCGGCGTCGCAGCCGACCGGGTCGCAGCTCTGCTGCTGGAGCGGCGCGCAGGAACCGTTGCCCTGACAGAACGCGGCGAGGTCGGCGAGATCCGCCGTGCAGCGACCGGGGCGACAGGATGTGCCCGCGCCCTCGTAGGTGCAGCGATCCGACGCCACGCCGTCGCAGGTGCCGCCGCAGCTCGTGCCGTCACTCGCGCAGGCCTGACGTGAGCCGCGTGGCGCGCCGGTGACCGGCATGCAGGTTCCCTCGTTGCCGGGAGCGTTGCACGCCTCGCACTGACCGGTGCACGCCTGCGTGCAGCAGTAGCCATCGACGCAGATGCCGGAGCCGCACTCGGCCGCGGTATTGCACGACGTGCCTGCCTGGTTCTTCGCGATGCAGACGCCGCCGGCGCAGTACTGATCGTGGGAGCAATCGCCGTCCGAGACGCAACTCCCGGCAGTGCCGCCGCAGAGCGTTCCGACGCAGGTCGCTCCGGTCGGGCACGCTTGCGTGGTCGGCGGGGGGCAGCTTCCTGCGCCGTTGCACGACGCGGCGAGGAGCGCGGCGCCGTTCTGGCAATCCGCATCGCGACACGAGACGCCGGGGCCCGGGTAGATGCATGAGCGGGTTGTCGTTCCGTCGCAGGTGCCGCCGCATTGCGTTCCCGCACCGGCGCAGACCGGCCGTCCCTGGGCGGGGCTCTGTCCAGCCTGGATCGGCGTGCATGCGCCGACGTGAGCCGTGAGGTTACACGCCTCGCACTGACCGGTGCAGTCGCTGTTGCAGCACACGCCGTCCACGCAGTGACGGCTCGAGCACTCGGTGTCGATGGAGCACTTGGTGCCGGGGTCCGACAGCGCCTTGCACACGCCGCCGCGGCAGAAATCGCCGGTGGGGCAATCGGCGTTCGTGCTGCAGCCGGTGCACTGCGTCTTGCCGCAGATGCCGGGGCTGCAGTCCTGGACGCGCTTCGAGGGACACGTCCCCGAGCCGTCGCAATACTCCGGGAGCGTAGCGGTGTTCGTGGGGACGTCGCAGGTCGCGCCGCGGCACTCGGTGCTCTGACCGGGCACGACGCAGGCGCTCGTCTGGGCGCCGTCGCAGAAGCCGTCGCAGCCGCTGCCGTCACCGATGCACGCCTCGCGCGGCGCGACCGGCTTGCCGCTCACGGCCGTGCACGTCCCCACCTTCTTCGGGAGGTTACATGCCTCGCACTGACCCGTGCAGTCGCTGTTGCAGCACACGCCGTCGGCGCAGGAGCTCGAGTTGCACTGGTTACCGGCAGTGCACGCCGCTCCGGGGTCGCCCTTCAGCGCGCATTTACCGCCGGCTGCGCAGTAGAAGCCCTGCGAGCACTCCGAGTCGCGAGCGCAGCCCTTCAGGCAAGCGATGCTGCCGCACGCGAACGGCGTGCAGTCGTTCACGACGTTGGTCGGGCACGTCGTCGACGCGCCGTTGCAGGCGGTCGGCAACGTCTCCTGGCCGCCGGTGCACGACGCTGCGGAGCCGCACGCCGTGCCGGAGTTACCCGCCGGGTGGAGGCAACCGACGGACGTGTCGCAGGCGTCGGCAGTGCACACGCTCGAGTCACTGCAGTCGATCGCCGCGCCGCTGCGGCAAGTGCCGTTGCCGCAGGAGTCGCCCCGGGTGCAGGCGTTGCCGTCGTCGCAGGCGACGCCGTCGGTCGCCGACGGATTGGAGCACAGGCCCGTCCCGGAGCTGCACGCGCCGACGACGTGGCACTGGTCGAGAGCGAAGCAGGTGACGGGGCTCGCTCCGACGCAGGCACCCGACTTGCACGAGTCGACACGGGTGCAGGCATTGGCGTCGTCGCACGACGTGCTGTCGGCCTTCGGTACGGGAGCGCAGATGCCGGTCGCGGGGTTACACGTCCCGACGTTGCACTGGTCGTTCTTCGACGAGCAGTCGATCGTCGTCCCCTTCTTGCAGGCGAACGTCGAGAGATCGCAGGTCTCGACGCCGTCGCAGGCGTTACCGTTGTCGCAGCCGGCGTCCGTCGTGCAGCCGCACTTGGACGGATCGACGGTGCAGAGGTTCGTGGCGTTGCTGCAGCCGTCCTTCGTACACGCTATGGAATCGTCACAGACGCGCGCGGGGCCGCCGCAGGTGCCGTTCGTGCAGGTATCGGTGACGGTGCAGAACAGGCCGTCGTCGCAGCTCGTACCGTCGCCCTTCTTCGGGTTGGTGCAGGAGCCGCTGGTCGGGTCACAGGTCCCGATCGTGTGGCACTGGTCGAGCGCGGTGCACTGCTTCGGCGAGGCACCGGTGCACGTGCCGGCCTGGCAGCTGTCCGACTGGGTGCAGGCGTTTCCGTCGTCGCAGGCGACGCCGTTGGTCTTCGTGGGGTTCGTGCAGGTGCCGCCGGAGCAGGTGCCCGCGACGTGGCACTGGTCGGAGGCCGTGCACGTCTTGACGGTGCCGTTCGTGCACGTGCCGGCCTGACACGTCTCGTTCGAGGTGCAGGGGTTGGTGTCGTCGCAAACGGTGTTGTCGGTCTTGTTCGGATTCGAGCAGACGCCGGTCGACGTGTTGCACGTACCGGTGGAGTGACACTGATCGAGCGCCGAGCACACGACGGGACTCGCACCGGCGCACGCTCCCGCCTGGCACGTGTCGGACGTGGTGCAGGCGTTGTTGTCGTCGCAGCCCGTCCCGTTGGACTTCGGCGTCGTGGAGCATGTGCCGTTCGTCGGATTGCAAGTGCCGTTATTGCAAGCGTTGTTCAGGAACGAACAATCAACTGCGGTGCCGGTGGTGCAAGCGAGCGTGGTGGTGTTGCACTTCTCGACGCCGTTGCAGGCATTGTGGTCGTCGCAGTCGGTGTCCTTCGTGCAGCCACAGGCGGCGGTGTTCACCGTGCACCCGCCGGCGACCTCACTGCAGCCGTCTATCGTGCAGGCGATGCCGTCGTTGCAGACGCGCGCCGCACCACCGCACACGCCGCCGGTGCAGGCGTCGGAGACGGTGCACGCTTTTCCGTCGTTGCACGCCGTGGTGTCCGCCTTGGCCGGGTTCGAGCAAATGCCGGTTGCGGGCACGCACGTCCCCGCGGTGTGACACTGGTCGGGCAACGCGCATACGACGGGGCTCGCACCGGTACACGCGCCGGTATGGCATGTGTCGACCTGCGTGCAGGCGTTCCCGTCGTCACACGGCGTGCTGTCGGTCTTCGAGGGAGTCGAGCACACGCCGTTCGCCGGGTTGCACGTCCCCGCGCTGTGGCACTGGTCGAGCGGGTTACAGACCGTCGAGGTGCCGCCGGTGCAGGTCCCGGCCTGGCAGCTGTCGCTGCTTGTGCACGCATTGCCGTCATTGCACGTGACGCCATTCGTCTTCGGTGGATTCGTGCAGGCGCCCGCGGTGCAGATTCCCGCGTCGTGGCACTGGTCGCTCGCCGTGCACGCCAGCGGTGCGCCGCCGTTGCAAGTACCGGCGTGGCACGCTTCGTTGACCGTGCAGACGTCGTTGTCGTTGCACGTCGTGCCGTCGGTCTTGACGGGGTTACTGCAGACGCCACCCGAGCATGTCCCCGCGTTGTGGCACTGATCGCTCGGAGCGCACGTCACCGGCGTTCCGGCCGCGCACACCCCCGCCTGACACGAGTCACCCGTCGTGCAGGAGTTGCCGTCGTTGCAGCCGGCGCCGTTCGTCTTGGCCGGGTTCGAGCAGAGCCCGGTCCCCGGGTTACAGCTGCCCGCGTCGTGGCACTGGTCGGAGGGGGTGCAGCTGACCGGCGTCGCGCCCGTACAAGTGCCGGACTGACACGTCTCGCCGGTCGTGCAGAGGAGGCCGTCGCTGCAGCTGACCCCGTCGGTCTTGTTCGGGGTCGAGCAGATGCCGGTCACGGTGTTGCACGTGCCCGCGCTGTGGCACTGGTCCGATGCCGAGCACGTCACCGGGCTGCTTCCGCTGCAGATACCCGACTGACAGGTGTCGACCGTCGTGCAGGCATTGCCGTCGTTGCAGCCCGTGCCGTCCCCCTTGCTCGGGTTGGAACAGCTGCCGGTTGCGCCGTTGCAGACGCCCGCGCTGTGGCACTGGTCGGACGCGGTGCACGTCACCGGGCTGCTTCCCGTGCAGACGCCGGTCTGGCAGCTGTCGACGATCGTGCAGAGGCTTCCGTCGTTGCACGTCACCCCGTTCGTCTTCGCGGGGTTCGAGCAGGTACCCGTGACCGTGTCGCAGATGCCCGCGCTGTGGCACTGGTCGGACGCCGAACACGTCGTGCTGGTCCCTCCGGTGCACGTTCCCGCCTGACACGTGTCGCTGCTCGTGCAGGCGTTGCCGTCGCTGCACGACACCCCGTTCGTCTTGCTGGGGTTCGAGCAAATCCCGGTCACGGTGTCGCAGATGCCGGCGTTGTGGCACTGGTCGAACGCCGAACACGTCGTGCTGGTCCCCGCCGTGCACGTCCCCGCCTGACAGGTGTCGCCGGTCGTACAGGCGTTACCGTCGGTGCACCCCGTCCCGTTCGTCTTCGCCGGGTTCGAGCAGAGCCCGGTCAAGGTACTGCACGTACCCGCGCTGTGGCACTGATCGCTCGCGGTGCACGTGACGGTCGCGCCGACGCAGGTTCCGAAGGTGCAGGTATCCGATGACGTGCAGGGGTTACCGTCGTCGCACGACCCTGCGGCCGCGGTGTGGCCGCAGCTGGTACCGTTGCAGCTGTCGGTCGTGCAACTGTTGCTGTCGTTGCAGTTCGTCGTGATTCGAAAACGCCGAAATTGCGCGTTATCCAGCGCCGTCGCGTAGCACAGGCTGTCCATGTTGACGGCATTCACCCACAGGCCGAACTCGAACGTCTGGCAGACGTTCGTCGCGTTCGCGACGTACTTGAAGTGAAACGTGACCTGACTGCTCCCGTCGTTCGCGAGCGGGACCTCGTGCATCACCTCGGTGTTGTTGTTGAGGGTCCCATTGCACGCCGTGTTGGCGGTGCCGCTGGCCGCGCCCTTGCAGGTGTGAACGGCGGCATCCACGCCGTTCTCGCCCAGGGTCCCGTTCACGTCGTTCGAGCTCGTGTCGTTGTGCATCACGTGGAACCCGCCGCCGAGCTTGCCGGCCAGGTTCGTGAACACGAGGGTGAAGACCGTCGTCGAACCCTGGGCCACCGTGAAGGTCGTCGGCGTGCCGGTCGACAGAGTGGTGCCGTTCAGCTGGATGTTGCTCGGGGCATTGCCGTTCGTGCCGTGACAGCCCTGGCAGCCGTTGCCGTCATCGGCAGGGAGTCCGTCGGCCGCGCTGCCCGCGCCCCACAATGCGGACGTGACGTACCCCGGCGTGCCGTCGGTGCTCGAGCCGTTGGCGATGCTGCCTGCGTAGGCCGCAGCGGTCGCCGACAGCAGCATGACCGCGAGCAACACCAGTAAGGACGAGACTGTGCGCGGACGCTGATTGGGCATGGCGGCTCCAGAGAGAGCGGACGGAAACCGCCAAGTATCAGCCTTGCCCGATTCGAATCCGACGAAAATCGTATCCCCCCCTCCTTTGCCGGGAGCGATCGCTCCTCCGCCGGAGCGATCGCCACCGTGGATACGGAAGCGAAACGATTCCCACTGGCGACTCTCCCGCGCCGTCCCCACCTACATTAGACACTCGTCGACTACCAACCGCCCGCGTCTCGGGCCCGCACTCCCGGAGGGAACGTGAACTCTGACAAGCCCTCGAACTTCAATGCGTCACTGGTGAAGGTGGATCGCGGCGATCCGCGCTACGCGGAGCTCGCCGGCAGAGGGAGCCGCCGCTTCGCGGGGAACCCCGATCACGTCTACGTCGTGCAGTCGACGGAGCAGGTCGTCACCGCGGTGCAGGCCGCCGTGAAAGAGGAGCGGCGTCTCGCGGTGCGGAGCGGCGGTCACTGCTTCGAGGCGTTCGTCTCCGCTCCCGACGTCCGGGTCGTCATCGATATGTCGATGATGAACGACGTCTATTTCGATCCGCAGCGCCACGCGTTCGCCGTCGAGGCCGGCGCGCGACTCGGGGAGGCGTACCGCAAGCTCTTCCTCGGGTGGGACGTGACGATCCCCGCCGGAGTCGCGGCCAACGTCGGCGTCGGCGGCCACGTCGTGGGCGGCGCCTTCGGCTTTCTCTGTCGCAAGCACGGCCTCGCCGCGGATCATCTGTACGCCGTCGAGGTCGTCGTGGTCGACGAGAGCGGCGTCGCGAAGGCCGTCGTCGCGACGCGCGAGCCGTCGGATCCGAACCGTGAGCTCTGGTGGGCGCACACCGGCGGAGGCGGCGGAAACTTCGGCGTCGTGACGCGGTACTGGTTCCGCTCACCCGGCGCCGACGACGAGACGGAGCCGTCGAGGCTTCTCCCCGCCGCGCCCGCGACGGTACTGACGTTCAAGGCCGAGTGGAGCTGGGAGCACTTCGACGAGCGCGCGTTCGTGCGGCTCGGCCGCAACTACGGCGCCTGGTGCGAGCTGAACAGCGACGTCGACGCGCCGGGCTGCGATCTTTACAGCTCGCTCTTCCTCTACAGAAAGCAGCTCGGCAAGATCGAGCTCCGCGGCATCGCCCTCGGCGCAGTGGACGATGGTCTCTTCGCAGAGCACCTCGCCGCGATCAACGACGGGGTCGGCGTTCACGGCACCCATGAGGCCCAGCGACGAACGTGGCTCTCGCACGTGTTCAACCCCTTCCCCGGCATCCCGATGGGCGAAGAGGACGCGACGTTCAAGCTCAAGGACGCGCTCCTCCGCAAGCGCTACAGCGACGCACAGCTCGCGGTGGCGTATCAGCACCTGACCCGCACCGACGTCGATCTCGCGGGCGGCTCCCTCGGAATGACGACCTACGGCGGCCAGACGAACGCCGTCGCTCCCGACGCCACCGCGTCGTTCCATCGCGACGCGATCCTCACCACGTCGTGTTCGGCCGGCTGGGTCGATCCGCACGACGAGGGGAAGTGCCTCGAGTGGGTGCGGCGCTTCTACGCCGAGCTCTTCGCGTCGACCGGCGGCGTGCCCTTCGGCAAGGCTGCGGCCGGCGCGCTCGTCAACCACGCCGACGCCGATCTTGCCGACCCAGCGCTGAACACCTCGGGCGTCCCCTTCTCCGCCATCTACTACGGAGAGAATTACCCGCGTCTTCAGCGGATCAAGTCACGGTGGGATCCGCTGAACGTCTTTCGCCACGCGCTCTCGATCCGCTGACGCACGCGAGACCGGCTCAGCTCGGCTTCGGCGAGCCAGCCGCTTTTGCGATCCGCACCGGGGCTCCCTCGGCGACGTCGTCTCCAGGATGCAGCACGACCTGGTCGCCGACCTCGAGCCCCTTGCGGACGCGGACGTTCAGTCCGTCGGAGTTTCCCGCGTCGACCGGGACGAACCTCGCGTGGCCGTCCACCACGCGCGCCACGAGCGTCGCTCCGCCGTGAAGGACGAGGGCGTCGGCCGGAACGATCAGTGACGGCGGCTGCGCGATCGCGAACTTAACGTGAACGAAGATGCCGGGTAGTAGGCCCGCCGCCTTGTTGTCGATGTCGATCTCGGTGAGCATCGTGCGCGTCTTCGGGTCGAGATCCTTCGAGAAGCGGGTGATGGTCGCGTCGATCTTCTTGTCGGGATATTCGTCGGACGTCACCTCGACGTGATCTCCCTCGTGGATCCCGACGGCCTCGACCTGGCCGACGTAAACGAAGATGCGCAGGCGATCCACCTCCGCCACGTCGACGAGGGCGAGCGCGCTCTCCGACGAGGTCGCGGCTTGCAGGAGTGCACCCGGGTCGGCGTGTCGCCCGGTGATCACGCCGGCAAACGGCGCCCGGATCACCTCGTAACCACGGAGCGCCTTGAGCTGCATCAGATCCGCGTTCGCGATCTGCACGTCGGCCTGGGCGCGGTCGCGGTCCTGCTGCGAGACGAGGCCGGTCTTGGCGAGGCTCGTGTAACGCTGGTCGGTGAGCTTCTTGATGTCGAGATCGGCGCGCTTCGACGCGACCTGCTGCTCGACCTCGGGCGCCTCGATCACGCCGAGCACCTCGTCCTTCTGCACGGGGTCACCCTTGTCGACGTTGACCATCTTGAGGTACCCGCTGACCTTCGCGTAGAGGGTCGCCTCGCGGAACGGGCGCACGTCTCCGGTCAGCGTCACCCGGCGCGTCGCTGGCGCCTTGTCGACGGTCGCGACCTGGACGAGGACGCCCTTCTGCTGGACGTCCTTGCGCTGGTTCGACTCCTCAGCCTCGGCGCGCTTTCTGCTCGACGCCAGCAGCAGGCTCGCGACGAACATGGAACCGACGACGATGGCCGAGGTCAGGTAGAGAAACGTCGCGCGGGGGCGCTTGGGGTTCGTCATGTCGTGCTCGCGTGGAGATGGGGAGCGTTCATCTCTTCGTGAAACTTGTCGTCGAGCTGGTGCTTGGTCGGCATCTTTTTTCTGAGCAGGGTGTAGACGAGGGGGACGACGAAGAGCGTCGTGAAGGTCGCGACGAGTAGACCGCCGATGACGGCGCGGCCGAGCGGCGCGTTCTGCTCGCCGCCCTCGCCGAAGCCGAAGGCCATCGGCAGCATGCCGAGGATCATCGCGAGGGCCGTCATGAGCACCGGCCGGAGGCGTGTCTTCCCCGCCTCGAGCGCGGCTTCGAGCGGGCCGATACCGCGCTCGGCGCGCACCTCGTTCGCGAAGTTGACGAGCAGGATGCTGTTCGACACCGCGACGCCGACCGCCATGATGGCGCCCATGAGCGACTCGACGTTCAGCGTCGTCTTCGTCACGGCGAGCATCCAGAGGATGCCCACCAGCGCGCCGGGGACCGCGAACATGATGATGAATGGGTCGACCCACGACTGGTAGAGCATCACCATGAGGAAATAGACGAGCACGCTCGACAGCACGAGCCCGAGGCCGAGGCTCCTGAACGACGTGTTCATGCTCTCGCTCTGCCCGCGTACTCGTATGAAGGTGCCCTTCGGCAGCTTGCCGAGCCGTCCGATCGCGCCGTCGATGTCGGATGCGACGGCGCCGAGGTCGCGCCCCTCCACGTTCACCTGGACGTCGACGACCCGCTGCACGGCGTCGTGGCTGATGAGCCCCTTGCTCTGTGCCGGACGGATCTTGGCGAAGGTCCCGAGGTACGGTGACACGCCAGCGACGGCCTGCGCGGCGTGGGAACCGGTCATCGGCGTGCCGAGGAGGTCGTCCATCGTCGCGGCCTTCTCGAGAGGCGTCTGGACGGCGACGAAGTAGTTCACGCCGTTCTCCCGGCTGAGCCAGAACGACGGCGAGACGTAGGCGCTCGAGCTGAGCGACGTGAGCACGTTGTCCGCGACGTCGCGCTGCGCGAGGCCGACCTGCGCCGCGCGCTCCCGGTCGACGTCGATGAAGAACGCGGGATGGGCGTTCACCTGCGGGACCCTGACGTCGACCGCGCCCGGGATCGTCTCCACGTCTCGCCGGAGCTTCTGGGCGTAGCTCATGGAGCGATCGAGGTCCTTGCTCTCTATCTCGACGTCGATCGGCGCGGCGAGCCCGAAGTTCAGCACCTGGCTGATGATGTCGGCGGGCTGGAAGTAGAAATGGGAGCCGGGGAAGGACGACGCGAGCGCAGTGCGAATGGCGCGCCGGTACTCAGCGGTCGGCCGATGCTCGGGCTGGAGGGCGACGAGCACGTCGGCGTCTTGACCACCTATGTTGTCGGTCTGGACGAAGGCCAGGTTGTACGAGGTCGGGATCCCGATGTTGTCGTTGATGGTCCCGAGCTCCGCCGGCGGAATGATGGCGCGGATCTTCGACTCGACGGCGCCGACGAGCTGCTCGGTGTCCTCGATGCGGGTGCCGATGGGGGCGCGCACGTGGAGCCGCATCTGCCCGGCGTCCACCTCCGGGAAGAAGTCCCGCCCGATGATCTTCGGCAGGGTCGCGGTGACGGCGATGGCCGCGACGGCGCTGAGGAGCACGAACGCCCGCCGGTCGAGCACGCGTTCCAGCATCCGGCCGTAGGCGTCCCTGAACCTGTCGAAGGCGCGGTCGCGCGCGACGTTCATCCGCGACCAGAGACCGTCCTTCGCGTCGTGCGTGAGCTTCTCCTTGTCCATCAGGAGGCGGGCGAGCACCGGCACGAGCGTCCGCGAGAGGAGATACGACGCGAGCATCGCGAACACGACCGACATCGCGAGCGGCGTGAAGAGGAACCGGGCCGGCCCGGTGAGGAGCACCACCGGGAAGAAGACGATGCAGATCGTGAGCGTCGCGGCGAGCGCGGGCGTCGCGATCTGCTGCGCGCCGTCCATGATCGCGACGGTGAGCGGCTTACCCAGGTGCCGGTTTCTGTGGATGTTCTCGACCTCCACGGTGGCGTCGTCGACGAGCATGCCGATGGCGAGGGCGAGCCCGCCGAGCGTCATCACGTTCAACGTTTCGCCGGTAAGGAAGAGTCCGGTCAGGGCAGAGAAGATCGCGAGCGGAATCGACGTGGAGACGATGATGACGCTCCGGACGCTCCCGAGGAAAAAGAGGATCATCACCGAGACGAGGACCGACGAGATAACCGCCTCGCGGAGCACGCCGGAGATGGCCGCGCGAACGAACACCGACTGATCGAAGTCGAGGTTCACCTCCATCCCTTCCGGCGCGGTCGCCTTGATGGTCGGGATGAGCTCTCGCGCGGCGTCGACGACGGCGATCGTCGAGGCGCTCGCCTTCTTCAGGATGGCGAGATAGGTCGCGCGCTTGCCGTTCACGCGGACGATGTTCTGCTGGACGGCGTAGCCGTCGTGCACGCTCGCGACGTCACCGAGAAAAACCGGCGCGCCGTTCACGACCCTGAGCGGGATTCGATTGAACTCCTCGATGTGCTCGGGGCTGTTGTTGAGTAAGACGTCGTACTCGGTGGAGCCGATGCGCGTCGAGCCGGAGGGCACGAGCAGGTTCGAGCTCTCGAGGGAGCTGACGACGTCCGACGGGGAGAGGCCGTGCGACGCGAGCCGCACCGGATCGATGTCGATCATCACCTGCCGCGTCTTGCCGCCGTACGGCGCTGGAGTGGCGAGGCCCGGCACGGTGAAGAGCCGGATGCGGATGAAGTTGAGCCCGTAGTCGAAGATCTGCTGCTCCGACATGTTGGGGTGGGTGATCGTGAGCTGCCCCACCGGCACGTTCGAGGCGTTGTACCGGATGACGTTCGGCGGCGAGATCCCGGGCGGCATGAAGTGACTCGCCGTTCCCGACACCGACGTGATCTGGGCGATGGCGCCGCCGATGTCCGCTCCAGGCTCGAAGTAGATCTTGAGGAGGCCGATACCGGAGATGGACTGCGACTCGATGCGCTGGATGCCATCGACCGTCGTCGAATAGGCGCGCTCGCTCAGGATGACGACCCGGCGCTCCATGTCCTCGGCGGACATGCCGGGGTAGTTCCAGACCACGAGCACGACGGGGATGTCGATGGTCGGAAAGATGTCGGCGCGCATCCGGGTGACGGACAGGGTGCCCATCAGCAGGATGAAGAACGACAGGACGGCGATGGTGTACGGCCGCCGAAGCGCGAGTTGGACGATCCACATCTACGGAAAGTGACCTTCCAGCGCCCGGGACCGGGCGCGCAGAATGCCTCGCCGAGCCTCTCGGAGGGAGAGGTTCGTTGCGGGCGCAATGATTGTAATCGCAACGATTGCAACCGCAACTGGCCGACGTACACTCGTCACGTGCCCGAGAGCGGAAACGTCCCCGTCGCCGAGGAGATCTATCGACTGATGGGACGGAGCCGGCGCCTCCTCTGGATGGCGCTTGCAGCAGAGCTCGAAACCCGGGGAGAGTCGATCTTCGTCTGGCAGACGGTGTGCTATCTCGCACGCAACGGCCCGACGTCCCAGCGGGACCTCGCGTACGCCAACGCGCAGCACCCTGCCGGCATGTCTCGCCTTCTGAACGAGCTCGAATCCGCGGGTCTCGTGCGCCGCAAGACGGACGCCGCGGATCGCCGCCGGCAGCTCGTCGAGGTGACGGCGAAGGGACGAACGTGGTTCGACGCCGTCACGCCGGGCGTCATGCATGGCGTGGACACCGCAATGCGCGGCCTCTCGCCGAAGGAGCGAACGTCGCTCCGCGACCTGCTCGTCCGACTCCTCGGAGAGGACGAAAAGCCGAAGACCGCACCGCGCGCGAGGCGCGTGACGACGCCGAAGAGAAAAGCGCGCCGCTCACGACTTTCACAACACGCCTGATGGGCTTCCGTCCTCCGGTGATGCGGTACGGGTCGTTCCCGCTTCGGTTCTCGCGGCTGTTCGGCGGACTGCTCGGGATCGCCGTCGGTGGCGCACTCGGGCTCGGGCTCCTTCCCGACTCGCTGACGTGCCCGTCGCCGACGGCCGAGTGCCGTCTCGAACGGTCGGTTCCAAGGGCCGCCACTACGGCACACCGATCCTCGCCTTTTTCGGACGGCTCGACGATCTCGCTGAAGAGCGTCGAACCGCCCGCGGCACGCCGCTTTTCCGGCCAGGTGAACGACGCGCTGGAGTCGGGAACGCCGATCGATGCTTCACTGCACGAAAGCTGGCTCCTCGCGGTCATGATGCTCCTCTTCGGCGGCATCGGCGTGGCGAGCCTCTGGATGGCGCTTCGAGGGCTCGCCGTTACCACCTCGACCACGACCCGCGAAACGACAAGCTCAGTGGCCGGAGGACGGTCTTCGGAGTTCCGATATGGCGTGGCGACATGTCGACCCGTGACGTGGTGGACGTCCAGGTCGAATGGCGCACCAGAAAAGACGCGCTTCATGGGCGTCACCAGCACGCTCCTCGCTTGCCCTCCCCGCTCCCCCGAAACGACGAAGCAGCTCGACGCCAGCGCCGGCGCTTACTACCCCGCGCTGGGGACGCTCGAGCAGATGGGACGCGGAACGCTCGCGTACATCGGGCTCTGCTGCGGGAGCATCCTCGGGATCGGGGTCTACGCGGTCGGCAGCGTCGCTCTCGGCTTTCATCACATGAAGGATCCGGCCGGCGGCCCCGAGCTCTTGTTCGGCGCCGCAGCGGGCGCCGCCGCGGGCGTCGCCGTCATGTTCCGCCTGGCGCGACCGCGCACTCCACGCTGAGCCCTTGCGCAACGGACTGCGCACTCCAACATTCTTCGAACATGGTCCCCGTCTCCCTTCTCGATCTGTCTCCCATCACCGAGGGGGCCGACGCGAGCGCGTCGTTCCGGAACAGCGTCGATCTCGCGCGCCACGCCGAGGAGTGGGGCTACACGCGTTACTGGCTCGCAGAGCACCACAACATGCCGGGCATCGCGAGCGCGGCCACGGCGGTGGTCATCGGCCACGTCGCAGGCGCGACCAGGAAGATCCGCGTCGGCGCCGGCGGCGTGATGCTGCCGAACCACGCTCCGCTCGTCATCGCCGAGCAGTTCGGCACTCTCGAAGCGATGTACCCCGGCCGCATCGATCTCGGCCTCGGCCGCGCGCCGGGGACGGACCAGCGCACCGCGCACGCGCTCCGGAGGGACGCGATGCAGCGCGCCGACAGCTTCCCCTCCGACGTCGTGGAGCTCCTCTCGTATCTCGGCCCTCCGACGCAGAACAATGCCGTCCGCGCGGTCCCGGGGACGGGCTCGAGCGTCCCGGTGTGGCTCCTCGGTTCGAGTCTCTTCAGCGCGGGGCTCGCGGCGGAGCTCGGCTTGCCGTTCTCGTTCGCGTCGCACTTCGCGCCCGACCATCTGATGGGCGCGCTCGAGCTCTACCGCAGTCACTTCAAGCCATCGAGCGCGCTCACGAAGCCGCACGCCATGCCGGCGATCGCCGTCTTCGCGGCGGACACCGACGCCGAAGCGCGCCGTCTCTTCACGTCGCTCGAGCAAGCTTTCGTCCAGCTCCGCCGCGGCGCCCCGGGCCCGCTACGTCCGCCGGTCGACGACATCGAGGCGCGTCTCTCCCCGATGGAGCAGGCGATGCTCGAGCACACCTTCGCGTACGCCCTCGTCGGCTCGAAAGAGACCGTCCGTCAGGGTCTCGAGGAGTTCGTCGCTGCGACTCGCCCCGACGAGCTCATGGTGACGGCGCAGATCTACGACCACGCCGCGCGTCTCAGATCCTTCGAGATCGTCTCGGAGATCTTTCGCGGCGCCTGACGGCCGCACGCGCCGAACGACGTCTAGGGGCAGCTAGGCTGCGCGTTGCACTTGCTCTCGGCGATGATGCCGCAAGCGTTCGTCCACTCGGTGTCGCAGCAGCTCGCCTGCCAGTTGTCGCACACGCAGGTCCGCACGCCGGTCTCGCAACGCTTCTCGCGGACGAGCTGGACGCAGACTGCGTCCCACTGGTTCGTGCAGCAATCGGAGAGGAGCGCGCAGGTGCACTTCTCGATATCGGGATCGTCGCATCCCGGCGTGGCGTGAACGGCGCAGCACGCACCCTTCACGATGTGGCCCGCGTCGGGCGTCGGCGGAGAGGGCTCCGTCGCGCACTTTTCGGCCTGACACTTCTGCTCGGCGGTGGCCTGGCAAAACGTGTCCCACGTGCCGGAACAGCACTGGCTCTGTTGCCAGGTCGTGCACACGCACGTCTTCACGGCGTCGGGCTGGCAATCAGCGGTGTTGCAGCACGCGCCGCCGTCGACGTCGGCGCCGGTCGATCCGCCATTCGCGCCTGCGGTCCCGCCGTTGCCCGTCGCGCCGCCCACCGTCGTTGAGCCACCGGTGCCCGTCGTCGCGCTGCCCGCAGACCCGCCGGTAGCGGCGCCGCCGCCCGTGCCCGCTGTACCTGGAGACGCGCCGCCCGAAGACGACCCGCCCTGCGAGGAGCCGCCCGTACCGGTCGGGCTCCCGCTCTGTCCATTCGTGTTGCCGGATGAGCCCGTCTGCCCACCGGTGGTGCTACCGCCGGTGGACGAGCCGGGCTGTGACCCTCCGCCGCCCCCTCCACACCCTGCGCCGAGAGCGAGCGCCAGGGACGCGGCGATGGTCGCCGTGCCGAAGCGATTGCGCTTTCTGCGAGCGGGGGTGGATTTACGGGGCAAGGCGGAGGTCACTGCCATCTTGTTCGCTCGTGAGTACGGGCCGTGGGCTTACTGCCCGGCCTGACACTTACGCGCATTGTCCGCGCACGTGAAGATGTTGAATGGGTTCTTCGCGAAGCACTGGCTGAACTGCAGGTTGCAGTCGACCACTGGACCCGCAACCTTGGCGACGCATGAGGTGAGCGCCGTCGTGCAGCCCGTCACATCGTCGATACTGCGAGACGCCGTCACGCACTTCGCCGCGGTCTCGGCGCAGGTCACTGCTGCGGCCGGGTTCGGGATCGTGACGCCGAGAGCGCCGCCCACGCAGGTCGCCTCGGTGCCGCTGCACTGCACGACCGCGTCCGGCGTGCTGGCCGCCGCGATGCAGGTGCCGAGCGACGCGGTGCAGGTGGTGACGCCGTTCACCGCGGTGACGACGATGGGCGGAAGGACCGCGTCGGCCGCTTCTTCGGCGCAGCTCGCGAAGGTCGCACCGCAGGCCGCGATGTCCGTGGCGGACGTCGCCTTGCCGGCGCAGACCGCAGCAGCATCGACACAGGCGACGGCAGAGGCCGCGGTCTGGGCGACGGGCGTCGCGAGTGCGGACGCCGCGCAGGTGACCGCGTTCACCTGGCAAACCGCGAGGGCGGCCGGGTTCTTCGCCGACGAGCTACAGGTCCCGAGGGTCGTGCGGCAGGCGTCGAGGCCGTTCACCGTCGCTGTGACGATGGGCGGCGTGACGTTGGTCGTGAGGCACGTCGCGTAGGTCCCGTCACAGCCGAACAGCTCGAAGATGTTCTTCGCGTTCTGAATGCAGCTGTTGAGATCGGTGTTGCACTGGGCAGGAGTTTCCTTCTCGCTCACGCTGCCCACGGACTCGCTCGACGTCGCCTGCGGCGAGTCGGTGGTCGGTGCGCCCGTGTCCGGGCTGCCGCAGCCCGGCAGAGAGATGAGACAAGAAAGAGTCGCCCCTGCGCCTACGAATCGCAGCGCCTTGTAGATGCTCGTGTTTTTCATTTCCCTCATGCTCCTTCGAAACGGATAACCCCGCGGCGTCGTGATGTTCGGTTTGAGAAAGCTCGCCGTGGGTCGAGTGAATCGTGATTGCGGTGTTGGTTCGCCGGTCGCGCAGCGATCGAGCTCGTGCACGCGACCTTTTCAGCCGCGAGCGTGTTCCTCTTCACCGCCCAGCGTCGCGCCCTAGTGCAAGACAGGTGCCACTATGGCGATAACAACGCGCTGCATGCGCACTCTGTCACGCACCAAGCTCTGAAGGACGCGCGGGTCGACGGAGTGGCGTGCAGGGTCAACGTTCGCCCGTAAGCTCACCGCGAGGTGAGGCAATAAAGCAGCTTCGCGTTCGCGAACTGCCCTCTCGCGCTCTTCACCGACCAGTCGAGTGCACATCGAGTTGTACGCATGGTGCGCAAACCACGTTCGATCACGACGAGACTTGCTCACTCGACGTCCTCCTCGCTGCGACACGGCTGTCGCAGCACCTCGACGCTTGCCGCTAAACGCCAGTGCTTTCATGCGCCTACGCACGGCGCTCGTCGATGGATACGCAGTGTCCGTCGTGGCAACGTCGAGCTGATAGAGTCGCGCCGAACAAATGTCGGCAGAGTTGGTAACGCTTCCCGAGGCCCCGTCAGCGCACGTTCGCTACCGTTACTACGACCTCATCATGGCGGCGTTCGTCACCGTGCTTCTCTGCTCGAACCTCATCGGGCCCGGGAAAAGCTGCCGGATCGACGTCGCCGGGCAGAGCCTCGTCTTCGGCGCCGGGAACATCTTCTTCCCGATCAGCTACCTGTTCGACGACGTGCTGACCGAGGTGTACGGATTCGCCCGTAGCCGTCGCGTCATCTGGGCCGGCTTCGGCGCGATGCTCTTCGCGACGCTGATGAGCACCGTCATCATCAACCTACCTGTCGACGCCAAGGAGCCGTTCAGCGTGAAGCTCCAGCCCGCCATCGAGCTGGTCTTTGGAAACGGTTACAGGATCGTCATCGGGTCGTTACTGGCCTTCTGGGCGGGGGACTTCGTCAACTCGTTCGTCCTCGCCAAGATGAAGATCTGGACCGGGGGCAAGTGGCTGTGGACGAGGACGATCGGCTCGACGATCGCCGGCGAGGGCGTCGACAGCGTCGTCTTCTATCCCGCGGCTTTCGCCGGGCTCTGGACGACGCACACCCTGCTGGCGGTGATCGTCTTCAACTGGTTCTTCAAGGTGGCCCTCGAGGTCGTCGCGACGCCGATCACGTACAAGGTGATCGCCTTCCTGAAGGAGAAGGAGGGCGTCGACTACTACGACCGCGGAACGGACTTCAACCCGTTCTCGCTCGACGCCTAGTAACTAAGACTCCCCGGCGGCGAGGCGGGCGGCTTTCATTCTCAGATAGTTACGCTCCGGGATGCTCGCGGTGCGATCGGCGGCGAGACGGTAAGCCGCGATCGCCGCGTCGCGATTGCCGGCCCGCTCCTCGAGGTGTGCGCGCACCGCTGCCAGGCGATGGTGACTCGCAATCCGCGGATCGGCGTCGAGCTCCTGGAGGAGCGCGAGCCCCGCGGCAGGGCCGTGGACCATCGACGCCGCGATGGCGTGGTTCAGCGCGATCATCGGGTTGTCGGCCATGCGGAGTAGAAGCCCGTAGAGCGCGAGGATCTGCGGCCAGTCCGTATCCTCGGCGCGAGCCGCCTCGTCGTGCACGGCGGCGATGGCGGCCTGGAGCTGGTAAGCCCCGACCGCGCCCTTCGCGAGCGTCTTCTCGACGAGCGCGACGCCCTCCGCGATCGCGTCGCGATCCCACGTCGCGCGATCCTGTTCGTCGAGCGGGATGAGCTCGCCGTCGGGGCCGCTCCGCGCCACCTTGCGGGCGTCGGTGAGGAGCATCAGAGCGAGCAGTCCCGCGCACTCGGTGTCGTCGGGGAGCGCGTGATACACGGCGCGAGCGAGCCGGATCGCCTCGCTCGACAGATCGACGCGCTGGAGACTCGGGCCGGCGCTGGTGGCGTATCCCTCGTTGAACACCAGGTAGAGCACGTGCAAGACCGCACCGAGCGTCTCGGCGCGCTCCCCCTCGGTCGGCATCGAGAACCGCACGCCGGATTTCTTGATGAGCTGCTTCGCGCGGCTGATGCGCTGGGCCATCGTGGCCTCGGGGACGAGGAACGCGCTCGCGATCTCCGCCGTCGTGAGGCCGCCGACGGCACGGAGCGTCAGCGCGATCGACGAGGAGCGCGTCAGCGCCGGATGACAGCACATGAAGAGAAGTAGCAGCGTGTCGTCCTGCTCCGGCTCTTGCCCGCTATCCGGCGCGGGCACCACGAGCGCGTCGGGCTCGTCCAGGGCGAGGGTCGTCTCTCGCCTGCGGCGCGCGAGCTCGGTGCGCAGCGCGTCGGTCATGCGCCGCGCCGCGACCTGGATGAGCCACGCGCGCGGGTTGTCCGGCACGCCCTCGTCGGGCCACTTCGTCGCGGCCACGAGGAGCGCTTCTTGAACGGCGTCTTCCGCCGCGGGAAAGTCCCCGAAGCGCCGCACCACGGCGCCGAGCACCTGCGGCGCGAGCTCGCGCAGCAAGTGCTCTCCGGAATACGCCGCGGTCACGACTCGGGGGGCGGCCCGCTCATCACTTGCCGCACTTCGATCGGCATGTTGAGCGGCTTGCCGCCGGGACCCGGCGCCGCCGACGCACGCGCCGCGATCGCATAGGCCTGGTCCGGCGTCTCGACGTCGACGATCCAGTACCCCGCGAGAAACTCCTTGGCCTCCGCGAAGGGACCGTCGGTGACCTCGGGCGCTGCGCTCTTCCCTGCACGGACGAGCCGCGCCTCTCCCGGCGGCGCCAGGCCCTCACAGCCCGCGAGCGTGCCTTCGGCGCGGAGATCTTTGTTCAGCCGGATCATGAAGTCGATGTGCGCCTTCATGTCGCCGGGGCCCCATTTGTAGATGCCCCAATCGCCGGTGCCGCGCGGTGCATTCATCATCAACATGAACTTCATGGTCTCTACTTTCTGGTTTGCCGCGAGCCGCCATCTGGCGCGCGGTCATCGAAATGTCGGAGCTCGCCGGGAGTCCTCGACATCGGCTCTTCATTTTTTTTCGAAAATGGAGCCGTCCGTCACCGTGCCAGCGGCAAGACCGGGGATCACGGCGATTTCTTCGGTATCGGGATGGTCCAGCCGGCAGGCCAGATGCCGAGAGGATGGGACGGATCGCTGCGGAACTCGGCGACCTCATGCCGCCAGTGTGGCTCTCCGGCTGGTGGAATGATGCGCGTGCGCCACTCGGCGACCTGAAAGCCGAGCCCGACCACCAAGGCGAGAGCGAGCACCTGCTGCACCCGGGTGAACGCGCGCGGCGCGCGCAGGTCGAGCCGGGACAGGACGAAGAGCATCAGGATGACACCGGGCGCGTAGTAGTACCGCGCAGCGCAGGCCGGGAAGACCCACGAGCGGCGATCTCCGATACCGAGCACCATGGAGCTTGCGACGAGGAGCCCCGCCGAGCCCATGTACGCGACGCGCTCCCACCGCGGCGACCCGCGTGAAACGAAATAAAGAACGAGCCCGAGCGCCCACGCGCAAGCTAGCCCCGCAAGTCTGTAAGATCCCGGTCCGGCTTGCTCGATTTGCTGCATCGCGAGCGCAAACGAGGTGCCGTAGCCGACGCCGAAGAACGGAACTACGAACGACTTCCCGAACGTCGAGACGGCGGCGGTGGCGAGGTCGAAGCCGCTACCGAATCTGTCCGTGCGCCCGACCATCTTCGTCATCCCGTACACCACGATGACGAGCTGGAGCACCGTCGCCGCACCGAGGATGACGGCGCGAACGACGGCCTCTCGATGACGCGTGACGTAGGCGCGCAGCGCGAACAGCGGCGAGAGCGAGCACGGAGGCGGACCGGCGAGCCCGGACAGCGCGAGAAGCCCGCGACGGACCCATCGCTCGTTCTTCGACAGCCCCTCGTCGGGTTCGAGAAAGACGAGAAACGCCGTCATGACGAAATGAAACTGGATGCACGTCGTGTTGAGCCAGAGCTCCTCTCCCAGGGGATTGAAGAGTAGGACGCACAGACCGACCAGCCGCGTGGCCAGGCTCCGCCAGAGCGGCGCTTTTCCCCAGACGACCAGCCCCACCGGAACGAGCTGGGTGACAAAGCCCACTCCCGCCATGAAGGTCGCGACGTACTCGAGCGGTACGAGGTTCGCCGCGACGGTCGAGGGGACCGACGAGAACAGGCCGAAGTAGCCGAGGGCCGGCGCGAAGAGCGTCTCTTGCCAGGGCTTGGCGTAGGCGTCCCGGAGGTAAATCGAGCCTTCTTCGCCCCAGATCCGTGGTTCGGCGGAGAGATCCGGGTAGCGCAGGAGGATGACCGCGACGCCGAACGCGAAGAGCGCCCACCGTGCGAGTCGGTCCTGCTTTTCCCCCGTGCTTCCTCTGTCCAAGTCGAGAGCCGGATACCACGGTCAGCCGCGGGCCGCGACGGGACCGTGCGGCCAATCGCCTCACCTCGCAGCGCTTGCAAGGCGTCCTCGACTCGTGCACGGAGCGCGGGTTTCGGCTGGTCCGAAACGTCTTTGTCGGTGCTAGGCTCGGTCTCCCCATGAGCAGCGAGAGCCTTCACGAGTCCCCCGACGAGCTGTCGGACGACACGAAAAATCTACATCGCGCCATCGTCTCTTTGATGGAAGAGCTCGAGGCCGTCGATTGGTACAACCAGCGCGCCGAAGCGTGCACGGACGACGAGCTCAAATCCGTCCTCACGCACAACAAGAACGAGGAGATCGAGCACGCGATGATGGTCCTCGAATGGATCCGCCGGAATCAGCCCAAGTTCGCACAGAACATCGGGACGTACATCGACTCGGTCGGACCGATCACCGCGGTCGAGGCACAAGCCGTGGCCGACGGCGCGACCGCAACTCCGTCCGGCGCCAATTCCGCGTCGCTCGGCATCGGCAGCCTGAAAGGGGCTAAGTGATGGATTTGCTGAAACGACAGCTCGCCCCGATCACGACCGAAGCCTGGGAACAGATCGACGAAGAGGCGCGTCGCGTCCTCAAGCTCCACCTCGCCGGCAGAAAGCTGGTCGACTTCGTGGGGCCGCTCGGCTGGAAATTCGGCGCCGTCAACACCGGTCGCCTCACGCACATCAAGTCCGCACCGATCGAGCACGTCGGTCACGCGATCCGCGACGTCCGCCCCCTGGTCGAGCTCAGGTCGCCCATCGAGCTGCCGATCCTCGAGCTCGACTACGCCTCCCGCGGCGCCGACGACCTCGATCTGGACCCCGTGATCCGCACCGCCGAGCGCGTCGCGCGCGCCGAGGACACGGCGATCTTCCACGGCTTCGAGCCGGGGCACATCACCGGCATCGTCCAGGCGAGCCCGCACACGCCGATCGACGTCGCGACGATCCTCGAGTGGCCGCGCGCCGTGAGCGCCGCGAAAGAGGTGCTCAGACTCGCCGGCGTGAACGGCCCCTACGCGCTCGCGCTAGGAGCAGAAGCGTACGCCGAGGTCACCGCCGAGAGCGACGAGGGCTACCCGCTCCGCGATCGCATCGAAGAGAGCCTCGCTGACGGGTCGCTCGTATGGGCTCCCGCGGTGAAGGGCGGCGCAGTGCTGCTCTCGACCCGCGGCGGCGACTACGAGCTCACCGTCGGGCAAGATCTCTCGATCGGCTACACCACGCACGATCGCGAGAAGGTGGACCTCTATCTGACCGAGTCCTTCACGTTCCGCGTGCTCGAAGACAAGGCAGCAATCTACCTACGCCGCGGCCCCGTCCCCCAGCTCAAGAAATAGCGCGTCGCCGCGAAGCGGGCTCGCTTCGCTCGCGAGAGATTTAGCCAGTGACGGGATGACGGAATTGACGGCGTGGGATTGTGTTGTGAGGGGGGCCGTGGCCCCCCGCCGCTTCGCGGGCTCGCTTCGCTCGCGGGGGGCTAAGGCAGGGTTAAGCCCCCCCCCTAGAAATCGAACTTGCCCTTCGACCCGAGGTGTTCGAACGCCTCGACGAGCCGCGCGGTCATGCCCTTCTCGGCGAGGTTCAGCCAGCCGCGCGGGTCGATGTACTTCTTGTTCGGCTTGTCGGGACCCTCGGGGTTGCCGAGCTGCGCCTGCAGGTAAGCGCTCTTGTCGTCCATGAACTTCTTCACCGGCTGGGTGAACGCCCACTGCGTGTCGGTGTCGATGTTCATCTTCACGACGCCGTAAGAGACCGCCTCGACGATCTCCTCCGGTGACGAGCCCGAGCCGCCGTGAAAGACGAAGTCGAGCGGCTTGTCGCCCGTCTTCCGTTCGGCCTTCACGAAGTCCTGCGAGTCACGAAGGATGGTGGGCTTCAGCTTGACGTTGCCCGGCGCGTAGACGCCGTGCGTGTTACCGAAGGACGCCGCCACCGTGAAGCTCCCGACCGGCCCGAGAACGTCGTAGGCGCGCAGCACGTCGCTCGGGCTCGTGTAGAGCTTCGAGTGCTCGACGTTCGAGTTGTCGACGCCGTCCTCTTCCCCGCCGGTCACGCCGAGCTCGATCTCGAGGGTCATCTTCATCTTCGCCATGCGGGCGAGATACTTCCGGCAGATCTCGAGATTATGCTCGAGCGGCTCTTCCGACAGGTCGAGCATGTGGGAGCTGAAGAGCGGCTCGCCGTTCTTCGCGAAGTACGCTTCGCCGGCGGTGAGCACGCCATCGACCCACGGCAAAAGCTTGGCCGCACAGTGGTCGGTGTGCAGCACCACCGGCACGCCGTACGCTTCTGCGACGGCCCTGACGTGCATCGCGCCCGCGACGGAGCCGGCGATCGACGCCTGGTGCGCAGAGTTGTCGAGCGCCTTGCCGGCGTAGAACTGCGCGCCGGTGTTCGACAGCTGGACGATGACCGGCGCTTTCGCCTCGCGCGCCGCTTGCAACGCGGCATTGGCGCTGTTCGAGCCGATGACGTTGACGGCGGGCAGCGCGCATTTCGTCTCCTTGCAATACGCGAAGAGCTCTTGCAGAGCGCTACCAGTGATGACCCCGGGCTTGAGCTTCAGGTTTGCCATGATGTCCTTCGATCCGGGTACCACAGCTCGTCGGGGCGCGGGAGGCGCGCCGGCGTCGTCGTGCCGTCATACGGTTGACGGAAACACGACGGGTACAATCCGGACGCATCTCCGCCCTGGCCGAAACTTCCGCTCGCCGGACCGGGTCCGCTAGAGTCTCTTTCAGATGCCTCCCGTTCGAGTTCCGAAGGGTGTTGGTCCTCGGTTCCCCCACGTCGTCGTGCTCGTCGGCGCAACGGGGGATCTCGCCCGGCGCAAGCTCCTGCCCGGCCTCTTTCACCTCGCGACCGTCGGTTTCATCCCGGACTGTCGCATCATCGGCGTCTCGCTCGACGACCTCGACGCGGACGGCTTCAGGAAGTTCGCGCGTGCGGCGCTCGACGAATTTCATCACCGGGACGTCAGCGAGAGCGACTGGAACGCCTTCGCGGCGCGGCTCGACTACGTCCCGCTGGCCGCTGGTGCAGCAGCGCTCCGCGCGGCCGTCGACAGGGCCGAGGCGACCTTCAAAGGCGAGAGCCGTCGGATGCATTACCTGAGTGTGCCGCCGAGCGCGGCCCTGCCGTCGGTGCGCCTGCTCGGAGAAGCCGGCCTCGTCGACCGCTCGCGCGTCATCATGGAGAAGCCATTCGGCACCGACTTGCCGAGCGCCGTCGCGCTCAACGCGAGCGTGCACGAGGTCTTCAACGAAGATCAGGTCTTCCGCATCGATCACTTTCTCGGCAAGGAGCCGGCGCAGAACATCCTCGCGTTCCGGTTCGCCAACGGACTCTTCGAGCCGATCTGGAACCGCAACTTCATCGCTCACGTCCAGATCGACGTCCCCGAGACACTCGGACTCGGCAAGCGCGCCGGCTTCTACGAGACGGTCGGCGCGTTCCGCGACATGGTCGTCACCCATCTCTTCCAGATCCTCGCCTTCATGGCGATGGAGCCCCCCACGTCACTCGAGCCGAAGCCGATCAGCGAGGAGAAGAACAAGGTCTTCCGAAGCCTCTTGCCGCTCCAGGCGAGCGACGTCGTGCGCGGTCAGTACATCGGTTACCGGCAAGAGGAGGGCATCAATCCGGAGTCGGACACCGAGACCTTCATCGCGCTGAAGTGCTTCATCGACAACTGGCGATGGGCGGGCGTCCCCTTCTATCTCCGCACCGGAAAGCGCATGGCAGAGGGCCAGCGCATCATCTCGATCGCGTTCCGCGAGCCGCCGAAGAGCATGTTCCCGGCGGGGTCCGGAATCGGCGCGCAGGGTCCCGATCACCTGACGTTCGACCTCGCCGACGCCTCGAAGATGTCCCTGTCGTTCTACGGCAAGCGGCCCGGTCCGGGCATGCGCCTCGACAAGCTGAGCCTCCAGTTCGCGATGCACGACACCGGGCTCATCGGCGACGTGCTCGAGGCGTACGAGCGGCTCATCCTCGATGCGATGCGCGGCGATCACACGCTCTTCACCACCGCGGAGGGCATCGAAGCGCTGTGGGAGAAGTCGACGCCGCTCATCGAGTCGCCGCCGCCGGTGCGCATGTATCACCCGGGTTCGTGGGGCCCGAACGTCGTCCACCAGCTCATCGCGCCACACGCCTGGCGCTTGCCGTTCGAGCGCGTCTGGCGCGATCCCAATCGACCGGGCGCGTAGTCCATTGTTCGCAAGTGGAATTCAGCGTCGCCCGATTGGGCGAGCGCCGCTGAATTCCCGGCGAAGCAATCGCTCTGACTACGCTACTGGTTTTTTCTCGTTGGTGTGGCGAGTCTACGACTCGCCACACGGCTACTAGAAGCCGTCGAGCGACGCGACCGCGCGTGAGAGTGACGGCAGCAGTCGTTACTGCCGCAATGAGCTGGTCACGCCGGTGAGAGTTCGCGGAGGACTTTTTCGGCGCGGATGGTTTCGGCGCGGGCGTCTAGAAGCGTTCTTTCTTCGGCGCGCTTCTCGGCGGCGTCGGTGAGCGCGGCGAGACGGAACTCCGACGCCGCGATGGCGGCGCGCGCGAGCACGACGGCTGTCCGCGCCTCGGCGACTCCGTCGTCGTGCTTCGCGAGCACGGCGGTCACCTCGGCGCGCTGGCCCCTGAGCGATGCCGCCGCAGTGGTCGCGATCGCGACGATGTCGGAAGGCGAGCGCAGCGTCGCGAAGAAGTCGACCCGCTCGGCGCGCGTGACGCCGCGCGCGAGACGGAGCACGTCCTCGAGCGCGTCGGCGAAGCCGGGAGCGGGGCCGAGCACTTGGGCGGTCTTGCCTGACGGTGCCGCAACCTCGTCCAGCGGCGCGGTGCACCGGCCGCACCAGGTGCGCTCGAACGTGTAGAGCGCCTCCTTCAGATCCGCGGACGCCTTCCAGAAGATCGTGAGGCGCGCCTTGCCGTCGCCGAGCGCGGCGATCACCTGGAGCACCGTGAGCGCACCTCCCGCGAAGAGGGTGAGCTGCAGCATGGCACCCTGCGACGCTGCGGCCCCTTGTCGCACCGGAACGAAATTCGACACGAAGAGGAGCACGAGCGCGACGAGCATCAGCGCAACGACGAGCGCCGTCATGTACGTGTTCTTGGACTCTTCACGCCGGCGCGCGCGTTCGTACCAGAGGACGTTCAGCACGACGTCGGTGCAGTAGCGCAGTAGATCTCGCTCGAGGTCGTGCTCGAGTCGGCTACCGTCCGGTATCGCGAGACGGGTGCGCAGCACCGCGAGCGCGCGCGCCGCGTCATCGTGGGTGCGATGGCTGCGAGGCGGAACGCGCGCCCCGTCGAGCGCTTCCTCGAATGCGTACGCCTTCTGTTGGTCCCGTGACACCGATCGCCCTCGTCGGCGCGCCGGCTCACTCGACCGGATCACGCCGGCCGAGACATATCACGACACCACGCGGGCTCTCCCGCCGGAGGCGCCGGCCTCGTCTATCGAGGGGATTTTCCGCCCTCTTGGTCCTGTACGGACACCTGGTCGAAAGGAGTACGAGCGAGAACGCCGGAAGGATCGAACCGGGAGGCGTCGTGCTATCTTTTTTCGGTGCAGCTCGCGGCCAAGTCGTCGACGGAGCCTCCGCCGTCGATGACCGACGCAGAGCTCCTCGCCCGGATGAGCACCGGAGATCGCTCTGCATTCGGCGTGATCTACGACCGGCATGCGGGCTCGCTCTACGCCGCAGCACTACGGCTGCTCGGCGCGCCGGCCGAAGCACAGGATCTTCTTCACGACGTCCTGCTCGAGGCCTGGGAGCACGCACGGGAGTACGACCCTGCGAAGGGCAGTGCGCGTACCTGGCTCTTCGTGCGGTTGCGCTCACGCGCGCTCGACAGACTCGGCCGCGCAGAAGTGACACGTACGCGCTCACTCGGTGATGCGCACGGTGAGGTGGAAGCCGCCTCTCATGCACGCGCTCCCGGCGAACCCGTCGACGCTCTCGCGGTGCGTAGTGCACTGGAACGCGTCGACACGACCGTACAGCAAGTGCTAGAGCTGACGTTCTACGGTGGCTTCACGGCAAGTGAAGTTGCCACGCGACTAGGTGTACCGATCGGTACGGTGAAGTCGCGGCTGGCGCGGGGTCTCGGCGTCCTCGCGTCACTGTTCGGGAAAGGATCCTCGGATGGCGATGAGTAAGCTCTCTATCGACGAAGGCGCGGCATGGGAGCTCTTCGCGACCGCACTCGAGCCCGTCGCACCGCCGAGCATCGTACGCATGCGTCTCGTCACCGAGGTCGAAGGGTGGGCGCGCTATCTACCGTTCGTCACCGAGCTCTCGCGGCGCTTCGCGCTGACGCGTGAACGCGTGCGACAGCTCCTCGCGATGATCGACGAACCCGGACGCTGGACGCCGGGCATCGATCCGATTCAGGGATCCATGCACTTCTCACCGGGCGCCGCACTCGCGCCTTTGCACGGCGGCTTCGTGCGCATGCTCCCCGGTACGCGTTTTCCGAAGCACCGTCACCGCGAGAGCGAGCTCACCTTCGTGCTCGAGGGCGAGCTCAGCGACGGCGACGGCGTCGTCTACCGTCCCGGGGACGCCCTCCAGATGGAGCCCGGCTCCGTTCACGCGCTCGGTGTCGCGTCGTCGACGCCCGCCCTGATCGCTCTGTTGAACGGGCGAATCGAGATGCTCGGCGAATAACGCCTCGCAGTGGTAACGTCCCGGGCGAGCACTTTCGCCGAAGGACGTCCAATGCCCCAGCCCGTCACCGAGCTCGACGAGCTCATTGCCATGATGTTTCAGGCGCACCCCTGGCATGGTGTGCCTGCGAGAAACCGCAACGGTGAGCTCCAGGCTTTCATCGAGCTCGTCCCCACCGACGCCGTCAAGTACGAGCTGGACAAGGCGAGCGGGCATCTGCGCCTCGATCGCCCCCAGCGCTACTCGAGCCTCTGCCCGACACTGTACGGCTTCATCCCCCGCACCTATTGCGGCCGCCGCGTAGGGACTCGCTCGTCGGAGCGAACCGCCATCTTCCCGCTCCACGGCGACGGCGATCCGATGGACATCTGCGTCCTCACCGAGAAGACGGTCGTCCACGGCAATTTTCTCGCGACCGTGCGCCCCATCGGCGGCCTCCGGATGATCGACGGTGACGAGGCCGACGACAAGATCATCGCCGTTCTCCACGACGACATCGTGTACGGCAAGATGGAAGACATCCACGATTGCCCGCCCGCGCTCCTCGAGCGCGTGAAGCATTACTTCCTCACGTACAAGCAGCAGCCCGGCTCGGCGAAAGAGGTCGTGCGTATCCCCGAGGTCTACGATCGCGAGGAAGCCGAGAACGTCATCAAGCTCAGCACCGAAGACTACCGCGACGAGTTCGGCGCGCCCGAGAAGCGCATCCGGCGGCTCGCCTACGCGATCAACGCGAGCGAACCGCCCGCGTCGAGCATCAACCCGGGCGGTCCCGAGAGCCGGTAGCGGCGGCTACCAGTTTCCGGTCTCGACGAGCTCGTTTCCGGGGGAGGCTTTCTCTTTCCCTTCGTACTTCGCGAGTACGACCACCACCTGCCCTGGCTTGAACTTCGACGCCTCGTAACCCTTCACGTCGGTGAAGGTCACGGGGAACCATTGCCGGCTCATCCCCATCATGTCGCCTTTGATCTGGGGCGTGTACGTGATGCCCAGATCGAAACCCGAATCGGTCGGGTTCGAGATGGGACCGGTGAAGAGCACCCACTTACCCTTCGCGAGCTTGTCGAACGCGGTGACGCCCGCTTCCTTCTCTTTCAAGGTCTTCATGGCCTTGAGCTTTTCTTCGAGGGTCTGACCGACGAGGAACCCCTTCGCTTCGGGTACCGCGGCTTCGGCCTTGGTGCGCCGCTCGGGCGTCACCTCGGTCTCGAGCTTCTCGGGACGTGACCGCTTGGCCTCGGGAGGGGGCTCCGCCGACTTCTGCGGGGTGGGCGCGGGCGGTGGCGGCGTGGCAGCGGTCTCTGCGACGGGGGCCGGCTTCTTGTCGTCGCAGGCTGTGACGGAAATGCAGAGCAACGAAAGCACGGGAATGACGGCAATTCTCATGAAGATCTTCCTCCGGACGCGTGACGACGCATCGACCGGTAGCAGGCCCGGAAGGGAGAAGCGATCCTGGAAACCAATTCCGCTCCGTGACGAAAAACACGATGTGGCGGCTCGGCGCATGTCGAGGTACTGAGGGGCCACGCAGCGAATGGCGACTTGTCCTCAGTGCCGCCGACGATATTCGGACGCCGACGAGTACTGCGACGTTGACGGCAGCTCGCTCGTTCCCGATGCCACCTTCGCGTCGGTCGACCGGGATCTTGCGGCGGGTGAGATGGTCGGCGAGTACCGGATCGACCGCATCATCGGCAAGGGTAGCTTCGGCGTCGTCTACAAGGCCGTCCATCCGGTCATCGGCAAGGCCGCGGCGGTGAAGATCCTCAAGCGGGAGTTCTCGTCGAACCCGCAGATGGTGTCGCGCTTCATCGCGGAAGCGCGCGCCGTGAACCAGATCCGCCACCGCAACATCGTCGACATTTTCTCGTTCGGCGTGTTCCGCGACGGCCGCCAGTACTACGTCATGGAGCTCCTCGAGGGCGCGCCCCTCGATCAATTCCTGACCCAGCGAGGCCCGATACCGGTGGAGGAGGCGCTACCGATCCTCGACCGCATCGCGCGCGCGCTCGACGCGGCGCACGGCGCGGGCATCGTGCACCGCGATCTCAAGCCGGCGAACGTCTTTCTCGCCGAGGACGAGGGGCATCGCTTCCCGAAGCTCCTCGACTTCGGCGTGGCGAAGCTCATGCGCGAGGAGCCGCACGCCGACTTTCGCACGACCACCGGCGCGATGCTCGGCACGCCTCACTACATGTCGCCAGAGCAGTGCCGGGGCGACGCGATCGACTACCGCACCGACGTGTATTCCTTCGGGGTCATGATCCACCAGATCTTGACCGGGCGTTTGCCCTTCGACGCCGAGTCGATCCTGAAGGTCATGAACATGCACAACTCGTTTCCGCCGCCGAGCATGACCCGGCATAACCCGGCGTTGCCCGACGCGCTGAACGTGCCGGTCCTTCACATGCTCGAGAAGGATCCCGCGCGGCGGCCGGAGTCGTGCGTCGAGGCATGCCGCGAGATCGCGGAAGCGGCGCGAGTGGCCGGCCTCGCGCTGCCATCCCTGCCCGCCTCGTCGAATCGCACCGTCGTGGGCTCGGAGCCGCCACGCGCGGCGTACGACAGCGGCCGGCCGAGCGCAGCAAGGACGGGCGGCACGCTGAGCGCGCAGACGTTCTCGAACCATCCGCCGCGCAAGCTCGTATTCCTGACGACCGCGGTCAGCGCCGGCGCTGCCGTCGTGCTCGCGACGCTCCTCGCCGTGACTCGCATGCACGGCCCTACTCCCGCCGCGTCGGCAAGCTCCGACCCTTCCGGAGAGCCCACCTCGACGGCGCGCGCGAGTGCGTCCGCCCCGGGACCCGCGCCGAGCCCGGCGGGAGACGTGCATCTGTCCGTCCAATCGACGCCTCCCGCAGCCGAGGCCTTCCTCGACGGACGCTCGCTCGGCACCGCGCCGGGTCCGCTCGCGCTTCCGCGGAGCGACAAGGCTCTCACCCTTCAATTCAGGGCCGCCGGCTTTCATCCGAAGAACGTCGACGTCACGCCGAGCGCCGACGGTGTCGTCTCGGTGACGCTCACGCCGCTCGGTGCGCCCGCGCCACACGCCCACGGCAAGCGCCCGGTGGACGATCTGGAATTTTGACCGATGATGAGGACTCTCTCTCTTCCCCTCGCCGCACTCGTACTCGCCACCGTCTCCCTCGCTTCGAAGGGCGCCTTCGCCGAGGAGGATCCCGCGCCGACTCCGACGCCCACGCCGTCACACGGCGGAGAAGCTCCCGAAGCGCGGCTCTACTTCAACGCCGGGGCGCGCGCGTACGCAGCGGGCAAGTACGGCGCGGCGGTCCGCGCCTTCGAGGAGGCGTATCGCATCGAGCCGAGACCCGGCCTCGTCTTTTCGATCGCGCAGGCATACCGGCGCCAGTACTTCATCGACAAGGCGAAGGAGAACCTCACCGAGGCGATCCGGCACTACAGAAAGTACCTCGAGGTCGACCCCGACGGCGCGCGCCGCGGCGACACCGGCGAGGCACTGTCGGAGCTCGAGCCCATCGCGAGCAAGCTGACCCCGGCAGAGGCCGCGGCCGTCGCGCCACAGGCCGCGTCGAAGCCGGCGAGCCAGCTCATGATCTCGTCCCCGGTGGACGATGTGGCCATCTCGCTGGACGGAAAGACTGCCGGCACCCTGCCCTACTTCGCCGCGGTGTCGCCCGGAGTGCATCGTGTCACCCTCACCGCGAGCGGCTATCTCGACTACCAGCGCGACGTGCGCGTCCTCGACGGCAGTGTCGTTCCGCTGGACGTCGCGCTCGAAGAGAAGCCGGCGAAGCTCGCCGTGACGGCCCCCGACGGCGCGCGCATCTCGGTGGACGGCCGCTTCCGCGGCGTATCACCGTCGGCGCCCCTCGAGCTCTCTCCAGGACGTCACTTCGTCACCGTCACCCGCAACGGGCACGAGGCGTACTCGCGGGAGCTCGACGTCGGCCGCGACGAGAAGCGCACGCTCCACCCCGTCATGCCGGACACCGGCCAGCGCACGGTGGCGTGGCTCCTCATCGGCACCGGCGGCACGGCGTTCCTCGCCGGTGGCGGTCTCATGATCGGCGCCCTGCTCCGTGAAGGAAGCGCGAAGGACGAGCGCTCGTCGGTGACGACGCCGGGCGACATCGCGACCTACAACGACACCGTCACGTCGCGGAACGAGCTTCGCACCGCGGGCATCATCGCGGCGAGCTCGGGGCTCGTCGTCACCGGCGTCGGCCTGTTCCTGTACGCCTTCGACGAACCGCGCAGCGGCGAGCGCATGTCCGACGAGCGCCCTCCGGAGAGACACCGCGCGCCGTCGCGCGAATCGAGCCCGGGGCTCGACGTCTCGGCGGCACCCTGGTTCTCGCCGGGCTCTGCCGGTGCCTCCGTCCGGGGTGTGTTCTGATGCGCGCCGTCGTGTACGGCATCGCGGTGCTGCTCTCCGTCGTGGCGGCCGGCTGCGCGGATCTGTCGCCGATCTCCGTCGGGGTATGTGGCAACGACGTGGTCGAGCCGGCGCGCGGCGAGGACTGCGATGGCGACGCGCCGAAGGGCGCGACCTGCGGCGACCCCGGGACGACACGCGCCTGCCGCTACGTGTGCGCGACCCAGAGCGATTGCCCATCCGACTACGGGTGTGGTCAGGATGGCCTCTGCCGCGCCTCGTCCTCGACGTGGTCTTCGTCGACACCTGCGCCGCCCCAGCACACACCCGAGACGCCGCTGGATCTGGTCGTCGCAGACGCCGACGGGGACGGCCTCGCCGACGTCGTCGAGGAGGCGCCGGATTACGTCACCGTGCACTACGAAGTGACGAGCTCGACCGGCGCGGAGCTGACGTTCCCCCACGACTCGACGCTGCCGGCGATCGGCCCCATCGCCGATCTCTCCGGGGATGGCCTGGCGGACGCGGTCGTGCCGGCGGATCTCGGGTTTTTCGTGTCGCTCGGCAACGCCGCGCGCGTCGAACGCGCGACGGCGTACGGCGCCGTGCAGCTCCCGAGCAGCGTCTCCGACGTGCAGGCGTTCTCCGCCGACATTCTCCCCGACCCGGGAAGCGAGATCCTCGTCATCGCGGTCCTCAGCGTCTCCGGGATGCCGCCCGCGCCCGTGATCGTCGACGTCGCGATGTCGAACGGCAAGCTCTCGTTCATCGGTGTGCTCCCCGACGTCCCGAGCAAGCTCGCGGGTCCGGTGCGTTCCGGGCGCTTCGACGAAACGCCCGGCGCGCTCCCCTGCGAGGAGCTCGTCCTGGGCTACGCGGGTAAGAGCGCGCTCGACCGCATCGTCCCCTGCAAGACCGACGGCAACGGCATCGTGCTCGCCGAGAATGCGACGAGCACGCCGTTGCCGCTCCCGGCGGGCGCGAAGATCGCCGGCCCCGTCACCGTCGAGGACGTCGATCTCGACGGTCACCTCGATCTCGTCGTCCCTGCCGTACGCGGCACGACGTACGAGGTCGACGTCGCCTACGGCCGTGGCGACGGCTCCTTCGACTCGACCCCCGGCGCTGATCCGACCACCGTTGCGGACGGTTCTGCCGGCAAGACCCTGACTCTCGGCGGGAACGTGCCGCTCGCCGTCTACGACATCGACGGCGACCACCGCCTCGACTGGGTCGACGCCACCGGGATCTACCTCTCGCGCAGCGGCACCGATCCGGTCATCGCTGCGGCGAACCACCAGGCGCACTGGACGTCCGCCGTCATCGCGCGCTTCGACGGGGACACGCTTCTCGACGTGGCGGTCGGCTCGAACCAGGCGCCGGGCCTCACCGTCTTCCAGAACGCCGGCGGGGGCACGCTGACGCCGTTTCCCGTGCAGACGCGCGGCAACGTCGAGCTCCTCGGTGCGGGCGACTTCGACGGAGATCGCGTCGGAGATCTCGCTACCGTCACGACGAGCACCGAGACCACCGTCAGCGGCGGCGCGACGAGCACCACGTCCGACACGCTGAGCGTCCTCTTCGGCGCGACGAACGGCGCACCGAACGCCCCGAAGGACATCGGCGAGTTCCATCACCTCGCCCAGCTCGCGACGGCAAGGGTGGCGGCCGGCGATCCGCCCGTCCTAGACGGCGCGGACGAGCTCGGCGCGCTCGCCCAGGACGACGATGGTACCCTCGCGTTCGCGATCGTCTTCGGCCAGGGTAACCGCGATCTGCGCTGTCCTTACGACCTCACGCACGCCAGCGTCAACGACGCAAACGTCACCGGATACGAGCCGTTTCGCATGACGATCGGCGACGCGGACGGCGACGGCAATCCCGACGTCCTCTCGCTCGGGCAGAACATCGAGGTCGCGACCGACAACCGCATCTGGGCGACCCCGATGCACGGCGAGGCGTCGATCGATCTCGCGAAGAGCACGAGCTCCGATCCCGTCAGCAACGTCTTCGACTGGCGCCAGATGCTCTTCGGCGCAGTGGATCTCGACGGCACCCCCGGCGACGAGGTCGTCATCCTCGGGCCACGCGCGGACGGCACCGGTTTTCAAACGGCCATCGGGCACGCGACGGCCGTCGCCGGCAGCGGCTCGACGTACGCGATGTCGACGCCCGTCTCGACGACGATGGCCTTCTCGCGCTCCGAGTCGATCCTCGCCGATCCGTCCACGCGAAACGGCCGCCTCCGCGTCGCGGACATCGACGGCGACGGTGTGCGCGACGTCGTCGTCCTCGGTCAGAAGAACCGCGTCGGTAGCCTCGTCGTCTATTTCAACGACGGCACCGGGAACCTCGGCACGCCCACGTCGCCCGCCGGCATGGAGAACCTCGACGTGAGGGATTTCGCACTCGTGCAAGGCGCAGGCGAGAAGAAGCCGCGCATCGTCATGCTCACGACGACCGGCGTCTACGTCGTCACCGCGGCAGGTCGCGCCCTCAGCGTCGGCGACGTCCCTGCACTTGCAATGACGGCAAATACGCCGACGTCACCGGGGCTCATCTCAGCCGGAGACATTGACGGAGACGGAGTGCCGGACCTCGCGCTGGGAGGGCCGCTTGGGTACGAGGTGCACCTGGGATTGTCGGCGAACGTCGAAGACAGGCGTTGAAGCGGTAGAGCGGGGATCGGGATCGGGATCGGGATCGGAGTCGGAGTCGGGATCGGGATCGGGATCGGGATCGGGATCGGGATCGGGGTCGGGCGGTTGAGGCGCAGTGCCCAACCACGACGGGGTGACGATCACGGATTTGGCTGTTGTGCTGGTGTTTTGAGCGTAGCGGGGTGGTCGAACGTGTCCAGGCCTCGCCGGGCTCGCCGGCTGCGCCGGTGCTGGCGGAGCCAGCAGCCTGGACACGGTCTGCGCGCCCCGCTGGGGCGTGGGGGCTTCGCAGGCTCGCCAGACGGGCAGGGGTAGGCAGCAGATAAGCGCGGCGGCGGTTGCGCCAGAGAGAAAACACATGGCTCTACAAGTTGGTTCGGTCAGTCTCGAGATGATTGCGGCGCTTCGGCCGCTCGTTCCTCGCATCCGTCGGCAGGACAAGGCGCTGGCGGATCAATTGCTCCGCGCTGCTAGCAGCGTCGCTTTGAACATCGCGGAAGCCACCTATTCGGATCCGGGCACGAACCGTTCGCGGTTCTTTTCGGCGGCGGGGAGCGCCAACGAGACGTTGACGGTGCTTCATGTGGCAACGGCTTGGGGGTACTTCACGCACGAAGACACTTGCGCTGCGGATGCGCTTTGCCGACGTGTGCTCGCCATGCTCTGGCGGCTCACGCATGGGTAAGAGTTGTTTCGACTTGAGCTGCTATCGAAACTGCTCGTTCACCGAAACGCTGGCTCGGTACCCACGTAGTGCTCAGTACACCTGGAGCGATTGCTCTCGGGTCGACATCTGGGAGGGTACACATGGCGAACATGACCGTGCCGGCGCTCTTGCCGCGGCATTTGACTGGGGACGACTCGCTGGCGACGGAGCGTGACCCGCGTGGGAGGAAGCGAGGGCCGGCTTACGTGGCGTTCGGAGCGGCGGCGCTGGCGCCCCTCGGGTTCGTCGCTCAGCGATTGCTCTGGCGGCAGGAATTGCTCTTCACGGCTGCGGGTACGGCGGGGTTCGTTTGCGCGCTTCTCGGCGTCGGGCTTCTTCTGCGATTTCCGTCGATCATCAAGAACAAGCTTCCCGCCGGCGAGCCCTCCACGATGCGCGTGATGTCGCTCCTCATCGTGTTCACGTTCTCCGTGCTCATGCTCCGCGCCGGCTGGAACGACCACGGGCTCCCGAGTCTCCAGGAGCAAGGCAACTGGATCTGGCTCGTCACCGCCGCCCTCGGCGGCAAAGCGGTCCAGGCCTACGTGGAACTGAACCGTCCCGCCCCCACCACGACGACCGCGACGGCCGCACCGACCACGACTACCCCCGCCCCGACGGCTCTGCCCGCCGCGCACTGACGCCGTCCCACGCGTTCAAGGGAGAGCAGCATCGGAGTCCACAGCCCCGCCGCCCCCCGATCCCGACTCCGATCCCGATCCCGATCCCGCGAATGGCCCTAAAATCGGCTTTCAGAAGGGCCGTTTCACGATTTCTTCACTTTCTGGCGTTGCCCTGTCGATCCGCGTGACCCTCGTTCGTCGCCAGTGTGAAAGAGGCGTTCGAGCCTCGAGAACAAGGAGTCACCGATGTCCAACGCAACCGCCCAGAAGAAGACCGGCCACGAATCGATCGACGGCGTCGACTACTACTACGAGCTCCACGGCAACGGGGAGCCGCTCCTCATCCTCCACGGCGGCCTCGGGAGCCTCGACATGTTCGGCCCCGTGCTGTCGAAGCTCGCGGAGACACGGCGCGTGCTCGCGGTCGACCTCCAGGGCCACGGGCGGACGGGGCTCGGCGCGCGCGCGTTCAGCCTCGAGGCGATGGGCGACGACATGGCCACGCTGACGAAGCGGCTCGGGTTCGAGAAGGTCGACGTTGTCGGTTACTCGCTCGGCGGCGGCGTCGCGCTACGCATGGCGATCCAGAAACCGGAGTCGGTACGACGCGTCGCGCTCGTCTCGGTGCCTTACTCCGACGAGGGGTTCTATCCCGGCATCCGCGCGCAGCAGAAGTTCGTCTCCGCCGAGGCGATGCCGATGATGAAGAACACTCCGATGTACCTGTCGTACGTCAAGGTGGCGCCGAACGTGGACGAGTTCCCGCGGCTCCTCGACACCGTCGGCGCGTTCATGAAGAAGAGCTACGACTGGTCGGCGGAGATCCCGGCGCTTCGCATGCCCGTGATGCTCGTCTACGGGGACGGCGACATGTTCCTGCCGGAGCACGAGATCGCCTTCTACAAGCTGCTCGGTGGTGGTCTTCAAGACGCCGGGTGGCAGCGCGAGACGCTCTCGCAGAACCGCCTCGCGATCCTGCCCGACGTCACTCACTACGACATCTTTGCCTCGCCGCGGCTGCTCCCCACGCTCCTCCCCTTCCTCGACGGCAAGAGCGACGCGAAGAGCTGGGCAGAGCAGGTTTGACGCTCGAGCGCTAGCTCCCGACGCTGGGGGCTCAGCGAGGGTGCGCGGGAGCTTCCGCCGGAGCGACGGAGGGGTGCACGAGCTCCGGTGGCGGCGGCGGCAAGGGTGGCGGTTCGGGGGACGAGCTCGCGAGCACGACGGCCACGATGATCGCCGCCACGACCACCACGGTGGCCACAACGGCCGCGACGATGAGGCCACGTCCCGCCGACGCACGCGCCGCAACGGGAGCACTCCCCCTCATGCCGACCCCCTGAGCTGGTGCGCCGGCACCGAATCCAGGCGCTGGGTTCGACTGATACGCGGGCGAGGGCTGAGACTGATACGCCGGTGAAGGCTGAGACTGATATGGCGCCGGGGTCGACTGTCGCGGTGCGGGGACGGAGGGCATCACGACGGTGTTGGTGCGCTGCTGGCCGGGGATGCCGGCGATGGACGCGAGCGAGGCGTGAGCGGCGGGGCTGCCGTGCACGGCGAGGTGTTCCGCGAGATCGACGACGCGGCGGAAGCGCCGGTTCGGTTCCTTCTCGAGACACCGCGCGACGATCCATTCGAGGTTCTCCGCGAGGTCCGGGCGGTGCCGCCGGAGCGCGACGGGGGGCATGGTCATGATCGCCGCGATGATGGACGCCTGCGACGCGCCGTCGAACGGCCCCTGCCCCGTGAGGAGCTCGTGCAAGGTGACGCCGAGCGCCCAGATGTCCGCGCGCTGATCGGCGCGGCTCGCGCTCTCGAGCTGCTCGGGAGCGGAGTAATAGGGTGACCCCATCATCGCCGAGGTCGACGTGAGCTTGCTCCCCTCGCCCGGCACGAGCGTCTTGGCGATGCCGAAGTCGAGGACCTTCACGATGGTGCTACCGTCGTGCTGCCGTGCGACCACCAGATTGGCCGGTTTGACGTCGCGATGGATGATGCCGCGACTGTGCGCCTCGGCGATGCCCTCGCAGGCCTGGAGCAGATAGTCCACGGCCTCGATCACCGGTAACGGGCCACGCTCGAGCAGGATCGTAGAGAGGTCCTTACCCTCGACGTACTCCATGACGATGAACGGCGCACCGCTCGGGAGCTCACCGATGTCGAGCACGCGTACGACGTGCTCGCTCTGCATCTGGGCGACGCGCTCCGCCTCCCCACTGAAGCGCGCGCGCATCTCCGTGTTCGTCGCGAGCTCGGGGTGCATGAACTTGATTGCGACGCGGGAGCCGAGCACCGCATGCCGCGCCCGCACCACGACGCCCATCCCGCCCGCGCCGAGCACCGCTTCGACGACGTACTTCCCCGCGATCGTCTGCCCGACGTAGATGCCGTGACGCGCATCATGTGCCGACATCGTCACGGCCGTCGCATAACACGGGACGCCCGATGAGCCGAACTAGCCAGCTTTTTCAGCTGATTCTCGCGGTATGGAGCGCGTGCAAGGGCTAGAGCCGATCGACGGCGCTGGCCCCGGACCGGCGGCTCGGTTCAGGACGCAATTGCCTCGACGCCCTTCGAGGCGTGGCAATTCGCGATGAGCAAGTCGAGCGAAGTCCTGCCGCGTGGCGCCTTTGCAGCTGCGGGCGCGTGGCTCGAATGTTGCTGCGTTGTGTCGAGCGCCAGCCGACGGCGTCGATAGCGCTCGTCGCGCGAGCGCACACAAGGAGATCGATCGATGAAGCTCACGATTCTGATCGCATGCGGCACCCTTGCCGCGTGCGCATCGAACAAGCCGCCCGAGGACGCCAGCCAGGCGAATTCGAACAGCACCACGATGACGGCGCCGCCACCTCCCCCGGTGACGTCGACCACCTACGACGCGAACGCTTCGGCGACGCCGACGACTGGCCTCGCCGAACCGCCGCCGGGAACAGCGGCGAGCCCTTCCGGAACCGCCGCTGGCCGCGACACATCGGCGATGGCGACCCCGGCGCCCGTCACCGAGTCAACGCCAGCGCCAGGTCCAGTTGCGCAGGGTGAACCCGACAACTCGCGAGTGAACAAGCGCGACCGACCGAGCACGTCGCCCCCCACGCCGATGGACCAGGGCAACGGCGAGGCGGATCTGAAGACGACGCAGCAGATCCGTAAGGCGGTGATGGCCGACTCATCGCTTTCGTTCACGGCGAAGAACGTGAAGATCATCACCAACGGCGGAAAGGTGACGCTACGCGGCCCGGTGAAGACGGACGCTGAACGACAGGCCATCGAGGCCAGCGCGCGCAAGGTTGCGGGCGAAAACGTGGACGACCAGCTCGAAGTGAAGAAGTGAACAAAATGAACAAAGCAGTCATCGGTATCGTGAATAATCGTGAGCGCGCAGAGAGCGTTCTGACCACCCTTCGAGCCGCCGGCATCTCGGACGGCGCAGTGTCATTTCTTCTTCCCGACAAGAGCGGCACGAAGGACTTCGCGCACGAGCACAACACCAAGGCGCCGGAGGGTGCCGTCGCAGGTGGCGGCGCCGGCGCGATCATCGGAGGGACGCTCGGGCTCCTTGCGGGGATCGGCGCTCTGGCCATCCCGGGTGTCGGACCGCTCATCGCCGCGGGACCGCTCATGGCAGCACTGAGCGGCAGCGCAGCGGGCGCCGCGGTCGGCGGCTTGACGGGAGCCCTCGTCGGCCTCGGCATCCCGGAGATCGAGGCCAAGCGCTACGAGGGCAAGATCGCAGGGGGTAACATCCTCGTCGCGGTCCACACCGAGAACGGGGACCAGCAGAAGGTCGCCAAGGACGCACTCGAAAAGGCCGGAGCCGAGGACATCAGCGCGACGTCGGAGGCGTCGGTCCCGAAGAAGAAATAGCGACGACCTTCCGCCTGCTGCCAGAAACGTCGCGGAGAGGTACGCTGTCGTCGTGCTCGACGGCGTCACCATCGAACAGCTCCGGACGTTCCTGGCGGTCGTCGAGGCGGGGAGCTTTTCGGGCGCGGCAAGAAAGCTTGGACGGGTTCAGGCGGCCGTCAGTCAGTCGATCGACCGGCTCGAGGCGCAGCTCGGATTGCGTCTCTTCGATCGGAGCGGCCGGACCCCGCGTCTCACCGAGCACGGCGAAGCCGTGTCCGTTGCCGCGCGGCGCGTGGAAGGCGACGTCGGCGCACTCGACGAGCTCGTCACGTCTTTGAAGCGGGGGGAAGAGACGGCACTTCGCATCGTCGTTGACGTTCTGTTTCCCACCGAGTCGCTCGTCGCGTTCGCACGCGAGTTCGGCGTCGCGCACCCGTCGGTGGAGCTCGTGCTCTTCACGGAGGTGCTCTCCGCCGTCACCGCTCACGTCCGCGACCGGCAGTCGAGCTGGGGTATCGCGCTGGAGGACGCGGACCTGCGCGACCTGCATCATCGGGCCATCGCCGAGGTGCGTCTCGTTCCCGTCGCAGCGCCCGCGCACCCGCTGGCGTCGCGCGCCGCGCCCCTCGACGCGGCAGCGCTGGGTGACGCCGTCCAGATCGTCCTCGGCGAGCACCGGCCCCCCGACGAACGCGATCCGGAAGACCACGGCGTGTTCTCGCCGCGGACGTGGCGCGTCGTGGATCTCTCGACGAAGCACGCCTTCATCCTGAGCGCCCTCGGCTGGGGCCACCTGCCCGAGCACGTCGTGCGCGACGATCTGCGGGAGGGGCGGCTCGTCGAGCTCTCGCTGGAAGCGTGGGGCGGCGTGCCGCTCCGGCGTTCACTCGTCCTCGTGAAGCGGCAAGAGGGCGTCCTCGGCCCCGTCGCCCGCTGGGCGATCGAGCGTCTCGGTCAGCTCTGCCGGAACCAGACCGAGCAAATTACCGAATGAATACAAGACACTGAACTCATCACACGGTGTGATGGGTCGCATCACCCCGCCCCGTCTATCGTGATCGCCGGAGCTGGTTACGTTCAACGGCATGAACCGCAGCAACGCAGCCGTCGACACGACGGTCTCCTTCGATCGACCGCTCGACGACGCGACGGCGAGCACGCCGTCCCGCGAGCGCAGCGTGGAGGGCGTCCACCGGAGCACGGGCTTCCACTGGGTGGGCAATGGCTTCCACGTCTCGACGTACTTTCCGAGCGCGCGCCTCCCGTCGGAGCGTGTGAGCCCGTTCGTGCTGATGGACTACGGACCAGAGAAGCAATTCACGCCGCTCGCGCGCGGCAAGCGCGGCGTCGGCTGGCACCCGCACCGCGGCTTCGAGACCGTGACGCTGGCGTGGTCCGGCGCGGTCGCACACCGTGACAACGCGGGTCACGCCGACGTGATCCGTCCCGGCGACGCGCAGTGGATGACCGCGGGCGCGGGCATCTTCCACGAGGAGTATCACGACGAAGAGCAGACCCGTAACGGCGGGCCACTCCACATGATGCAGCTCTGGGTCAACTTGCCGCGGAAGGACAAGACGGCGCCGCCCGCGTATCAGCCGCTGCGCGCGGCACAGTTCCCCGTCGTCGCGCTTCCGGACGGCGGCAACGTCAGGGTCATCGCCGGCGCCTTCGGCGGCGCGCAGGGACCGGCCCGGACCTTCACGCCGATCACGATGCTCGACATCACGCTCCGCGCGGGCGAATCGGTGCCGGTCACGCTGCCGGCGAGCTACAACGCTCTCGCCGTCGTCGCCGACGGCCGTGTCAGCGCAGCCGGTTCGACCGCGAAGGCCGGCGAGCTGCTCCTGTTCGCCAACGACGGCGAGCAACTGACGCTCACCGCCGCGGAGGACGCCCACGTGATCGTGCTCTCGGGCGAGCCCATCGACGAGCCGATCGTCCAGTACGGCCCCTTCGTGATGAACAGCGTCGACGAGATCCGCCAGGCGATCATCGATGTCGAATCGGGCAAGTTCGGCCCCGTGCCGGAGTGAGCTCAGTCGCCGTTCAACCGGTACACGCTGCAGACCGCGTCCGCAAAGACGCGGTCTGCGCGTAGACCGCGCTTGCCGTTCACGGCTCGAAGCGCGGCACGGACGTCGGCGCCGCCGAAGGTCGGCATTCCGTCGACCGCCCACTTCGCGCCGTAATGTCGAGCGACGCGCGCGACGGCGGCGGGGCCATTGGTGGGTACATTGACGGACGGACGCTCCGTCGCCCAGGTGACGAACCAGGGGCTCGAGGTGAGCACCGGCTCGTTCACTCCGGCGGTCTTGCGAATGAACTCCATGGCGGGCTCGCAGGCGCCCTTCGTGGCTCCGGCGACGCCGATCTGTCGCTCCATCCGGAGCACCGCGACCAAGTAATAGACGAAGACGACGCCGAACGACGCGAACGCGAGCCGAGCGCGCCCCTCCGAGCCGTTCGTCACCTCGAGGGCGACGGTCGCGAGCGCGACGAAGTAGACCGGGTAGAGCGCGAAGAGATACCGCGGCTCGACGTGATACGCGACGCACACGACGAGGGTGACGGCCGTGACGTAGACGATGCCGAACGACGCGAACGCGGTTCGCTTTCGGGCGAGCCAGAGGAGCGCGACGGGACCACCGACGAGAAACAACGCATCGTCGGCAGCGGCGCGTGCGAGGAGCGCGAATTGCTCCCTCACGAGGGAAAGCACGCGCGAAGAGCCGAGCCGCGCGAAGACGTCGGCGAGCTTCGGGGCCTGCTCGTAGAAGGCGAAGTACGCGGGCGGCGAGTCCTTGGAGAGCCAGTCGAGCGGGCTGTAACGAAAGCCGAACCCACCGTGGATGGCGTGGTTGCGAAGGGCGTACACGCCGAGGACGAAGATGGCCGGCAGGGTGAGCAAGCTCCACGCGCGGACACCGAGTCGCGCGCGCGGACGCATGAGCAGCGCCGTGGCGAAGAAGCACGCGGGGAGCGCCGCACCGGTCACCTTCTCGAGCGTCGCGAACGCCGCCGCGGCGCCCGCGAGGACGAACCAGCGCGTGGTCCGCGACGAGAGAGCCACGAGGAACGCGAACACCGCGACGGTGGAGAAGAATGCCCAGCCGATGTCGTCTCCGCCGAGCGTCGCGCCGAACGAAAGATCACGGCGCGCGAGCACGAGGAGCCCGGCGACGCATCCGGCGGCGCTTCCTGACACGCGCTTGCCGAGCAGGAACGTCGCGAACGCTAGCGCCGCGACGAAGACGAGCCCAGGGATGCGCACGAGCCGGCTCTCGGGACCGAAGAGCGCGAAGAGCGGCGCGAGCAAGAACGGCTCGAGCAGGCCGTGGAGCTCGTGCAGATGACGGATGCCGGGGAGCATGCCGGCGTGGATCTCGACGAGGTTCAGCGTGTAGCCCGCCCCGCGCACGAGGTTACGTGCGACCTCGGAGTACTCGAGGGCGTCGGGCGGAAGCGGACCGCCGTTCCAGGTGAGCCACAGCGATGCGACCAGGAAGATGGTCGAAAACACGACGACCACGGACGCACCGACGTCCCTGCGCAGCGCTTCGACGAGCTTCATCCGCCGGTGTCAGAGGCCGTCAAGGAAGCCAGGTCTTGCCGGTCTCGCAGTCCACGTGGTGCATCGAGAGACGGCCCTGCTCGATGGCGAGCACCCCGAACACGATGGGCAGCATGAAGCGGCGGGGACCGATGGAGCCCGGGTTGAAGACGGCGAGGCCCTTGTCCTTGCCGATGAAGGGGACGTGCGAGTGCCCGCAGATGACGAGGCCAGCGCCCTCGCGCCGCGCGAGCGCGGCCGCGTCCCCACGGAGCTTCGGACCGAAGACGGCGATGTGCATGAGCAGGATACGGAGCGCCGTCTTTTCTGACGGTGTCACGAGATCCAGAGTGAGGAGCTCGGGCACGGTGTCGACGCGGGCGTCGATGTTGCCCCGCACCGCGTGGACCGGCCCGATCTCCTCGAGGTCCGAGAGCACGGCGAGATCCCCGATGTCCCCGCCGTGCACGATGCAATCCGGCTTCTCGGCGCGGATGAGCGCGGCGCTGTTCGGGTGTGGATTGCCGTGGGTGTCCGCCACGACGACCATGCGCAGGTCGTTCCCGCGGAGCGGGGCGCGGTGTCGCGCGACTTCTGACGTCGAGGGGCTCACTTCGTGCTCCGCGTCGCTTTCGCGGCGTCGAGGTAAAGGTAGCGCTTGCCGTCCGCCGCAGTAAGGGCTGTTTCGCGGAGCTCGAAACGGTACACGCCGGCCGGCAGAGGACGCCTGCAATCGGGGTCGTCGGCGCGACAGAATCTTGCGACCTTCGCGGGCGTCGCCTGCTCGACGAGCGGCGTCACGACGTGATGAACGTCGGAGCCGGCGAGCGCCTCGTCGAGGATCCGACCGTCGGCGTGCGGTAGCGACAGGCCGAGCAGCTTCGCGACGGTCGGCGCGACGTCGACGTTTCCGGACGGCTCGCCGTCGGCGAACCCTTGCTTGAAGTCGGGACCGGAGGCGATGAGCGTGCCGTGAACGTCCGTCGGGGATGGCGCGCCGTGCATGCCGCGGTAGTTCAGCGCGCTCGCGTACTCGGTGCCGGGCGCGGCCATCACGGAGCCCGTCTTCGCACCGTCGTCGAAGTCGTAGCTCGCGATGACGTCGGGAGTCGGCGGCCCGTCGCGCTCCGGGTTCTCGATGCGCACGCGCGCGAGCGACATCGTCCCCGGGAGCGCACCGAAGCGCTCTCCGACGAAGATCGCGCCGTAGAGCGCGCGCTCCTGTAACCGTTGAACGAGCTCGCGAACGCGACGCGGATCGTGACCGGCGACATAGAAATATTCCGAGCCGCCGTTCGGCGCGACGATTATGGCGTCTCCGGGGAGCGGCGACGGCGCGCGATAGCTCGGCGTGAGGTAGCACTCGCCGGCCTTGCCGCAGAGCTTGCCGTCGCGATCGACGCGCGACGCGTAGAGCGGCTTCCCGTTTGCCGTCGTACCGGCGAGACCCGGCGCGTACACGCACCCGACACCGTCGTAGACGTGGGCGAGCCCGGCGCGCGTCAACAGATCCGCGGTGCGCACTGCACCCGAGACGGAGAAGCCCGCCGCGTCGGCGCCGTCGACCTTGCCGGAGCCATCGGCGGGGCCGTCGAGCCGCCGGAGCGGGAACAGCGTCGCGTCGCCCGCGACGGTGCTGTGACCGTGATCGGACATGACGAGCACGTCGGTGTTGGCCGCCTTGCCGGAAGCGGCGAGCGCGTCGAGGAGCCCGCCGAGAAGCGCATCCTGGTCACACAGAGCCGAGAGCACGGCGGGCGCACCGGGGCCGTACGTATGCTCGGTGGTGTCCGGATTGCGGAGCCACACGATGGAGAGCGCGGGGTCGTACGCCGGGAGCACGTACTCCCGGAACACGCGCATGAGGTAGTCGTTCTTCGCGCTGTGGGGCGAACCGCGATCGGCGCGCGGCTCCGGCGTCGTGCCGTCCGCCAGCATGACCAGGGCCGATGGCGTGGACGCGGTCGGATCGCCGTTATCGGTAGCGAGCATCAAGGAACCGTCCGCATAAGCGAACTTCGTCGTCGCTTTCGGCAGTGGGAATCCATGCGCCTGGAGCGCCTTTGCGAAGGCGAGCGGCAACGCGACGTTCTCGTCGAGCACGACGCCGTGCGCGCCGTCCTCGCGATAATCCTGAAGGAAGGCTGGCCCCGACTTGCCAATCACGGCCGTCATGAGGCCCGCTGCGTGAGCGACCTCGGCGAGCGTCTCGACGCGAAGAAGCGCGCTTTGGGTCTTGCGGGCATCGACGTCGAGCGCCATGAGCACGCCGTAGTCCTCGGTGAAGACTGGCCGCGTGAAGTCGAGCGTGTTCCCGTCGGCGCCAGTGCCACGCGGTCCAGGCCAGTAAACCGTGTTTCCGAAGAACCCGTGCGTCGCCGGGTACGCACCCGTCGCGAGCGACGCTGCGTTCATCATGGTCACGGTGGGGTACACCGCGTGCTGTTCGCGAAAATTCACGCCGTCGTGGTCGCGCAAGCGCGCGAGATGCGGCGTGAGCGCCGGCGTGACGGAATCAGGCCGTAAACCGTCCCAGACGAAGACGATGACGTGCCGGCCGGACCTTGCATCGCGTTGCGGTGAGCCGGCGTTCGAGCGCGTAGCTTCGACGTGCGAGCTCGCAGCGCCGACGTTTGCGCGCGTGCTCTGCGGCGACGAAGCCGCGCTACATCCGGCAGCAACGGCCACCGAGACGAACAGCGCGAACGTCTTCCTGGTCGTCAGAAACAGGAACGAGATGCTCGCGAAAACCCCGGTCGCTAACGTCATCGTCACGTGCATCGCATTGCTCTGAAGCTTTCCACGAACGTGATCGTCCGAGGATGTGATTTCTTCGCATCGCAGACGTGACGCGCGCTTTCCAGCGTTTCTAGCGTGCATGGAACACGCAGCGAGATGCAAACGACGCTGGATTCGAAGAGCGTGATGTGAATAAAGGACCGTCTCGAACTTCCCCTCTGTTCTTCATGAAACGACGAGCACCGTTCCTTTTCGCCGCGACGCTGGCCAGCGCTCTTGCGCTTCCCGCTATCGCTCAGGCTCAAACAGTTTCCGGCTTCGCGCTGGATCGCTTCGAACCGTCGGAGCGAGGCAGCGACTGGTTCGCAGCCGACTCCTTGGATCTTCGTGGCTCGGCTCGTCCGGCCTTCGGAGTGGTCGGAGACTACGCCTACAAGCCGCTGGTCTTCTACAACGCCAACGGGGACGAGGTTCGTGCGCTCGTCAAGCATCAGCTCTTCCTGCACCTCGGCGCCGCCATCAACCTCGGTGACAGGCTTCGTCTCGCGGCGAACCTTCCCGTCGCGGTCGTCAACGAAGGCAGCGCCGGCGTCATCGACGGGCAGACCTTCACGCCGTCCACCGGCGCGCACGTCGGCGATCTGCGGTTCTCCGCAGACGTCCGTCTCTTCGGCGAATATCGCTCGGTGATCACCGGCGCCCTCGGCGCGTCGCTGTGGGTCCCGACCGGCAGCCGCGCCGCTTACACGGGTGACGGCAAGGTCCGCGTCTCGCCGCACTTCGGCGTCGCGGGCGAGGTCGGTCCGTTCGACTACGCCGCGCGCCTCGGCTTCGACTTCCGCGCGCAAGACGACACGATCGCCGGGCAGTCGCTCGGCAGCACGCTGTCGTTCGACGCGAGCGCGGGCCTCCGCGTCGCGGACGAGCGTCTCGTCATCGGCCCTGAAATCTACGGCTCCACCGTCACCAAGGACGGGCTCTTCAAGAAGCGCGGTACGCCGTTCGAGGGCATCATCGGCGCGCACTATCACTTCGACGGCGGTTTTCGCTTCGGCGCCGGCGTCGGTCCCGGCTTCACCCAGGGTTACGGCTCTCCCGAAGTACGCGCGCTCGCGTCCCTCGAGTGGATGCCCGACGTCGCGAAGCCCGCGCCGCCGCCCCCGCCGGAGCCCGCCGATCGTGACGGCGACGGCATCCTCGACAAGGACGACGCTTGCCCCGACGAGCCGGGCGTGAAGAGCGACGACCCCGAGAAGAACGGCTGCCCCGTTCGCGACCGCGACAAGGACGGCATCCTGGATCCGGACGACGCCTGCCCCGACGAGAAGGGCATCGAGAGCGACGATCCGAAGAAGAACGGCTGCCCCGATCGCGACGGCGACGGCATCTTCGACGCCGACGACGCTTGCCCCGACGAGAAGGGCGTCGCGAACGACGACCCGAAGAAGAACGGCTGCCCACCGCCCAAGGACACCGACGGCGACGGCATCAACGACGACGAGGACGCCTGCCCGAACGACCCGGGTCCGCGCAACGACGACCCGAAGAAGAACGGCTGCCCCGCTGCTCACATCGAGAAGGGCCAGATCCGGATCATCGAGCAGGTCCAGTTCGCGACCGGCAGCGACAAGATCCTCCCCGCCAGCGACACGGTGCTCGAGGCCGTGCGCAAGATCCTCGCCGACCACGCCGAGATCGGGAAGCTCTCCGTCGAGGGCCACACCGACAACCGCGGAAGCGCGCCGTACAACAAGGCGCTGTCGACCCGACGCGCTGCGAGCGTCATGAAGTGGCTCACGTCTCACGGCGTCGACGCGAAGCGGCTGAGCAGCGTCGGTTTCGGCCTCGAGCATCCGCTCGACACGAACGACACGGAAGAAGGGCGGCAAACCAACCGCCGCGTCGAGTTCCACCTGGTCGAGATGGACGGCAAGGCCGTCGACCACGACACCGGTGAGGTCAAAGAATGAAGCCCATGAGGAAACAGTTCGCGCTACTCTCGTTCGCTTCCGTCGTTACCGTCGGCCTGCTCACCCCCGTGGAAGTGGGGGCTGCGCAGACCAAGCGCGTCCAGGTCACGCAGAACGGCGACTTCGTGATGATCGGCAACACCCTCGGGTGGGACTGCGGGGCGACCATCCCCGCGCCGACGGTCGGCACGACACCGGGCATCCTTCCGATCATCTCGTGCGGTCTGAACACCGCCGACACGTCGCCCGACGTGTTCTGGGAGTCGGACGACCCCGCGAACGGGCAAGCGACGGCGTCGCTCGTGGTGAGCGCCGCTGCCGCTCGCAGCACGGCGGTTCTCGATCTGCCGGCCGGCGCCGTCGTGACGAACGCCTATATTTATTGGGGCGCCCGGCGCACAGGGACCACCGGCGACACGACGGTCGTCGTCGACCGTCCGGGCACCGCAGCCACGACGCTCACCGCTGCGGCGAGCTACGTCAGCCCCCAGGCGGGCGGTGACGTGGTGTACGAGTCCGTCGCCGACGCGACGAGCGTCGTGCGCGCTCTCGGCGAGGGTGCGTACCGCGTCTCCGGCGTCGATTCCGTATCGCTCACGAACCTGAACCAGGACGTCGCGTTCGCCGGCTGGTCCATCGTCGTCCTCTACAGCCTCCCGTCGGATCCGCCGCGCAACCTGACGGTGTTCGACGGCCTCGACAGCATCACGACGGGCAGCTCGTCGAGCGTCTCGCTCAGCGGCTTCACGGTGCCGGCCGCCGGCTTCGACGCGAAGCTCGGCATCATCGCCTACGAGGGCGACAACAGCTTCACCGGTGACTCGCTCCTCTTCGGCAAGGCGCCCCTCACGGCGGCGAACCGTCTGAGCGACGGGCAGCACCCGGCGACGAACTTCTTCAACGGGAGCCGCTCGTACCTCGGCGCCGCCGTCAGCAACGCGGGAGATCTCCCGCGCCTCACGGGGACGGCCGGCACGATGGCCGGCATCGACCTCGACGTCATCGACGTGAGCGACCGTCTCACGAGCGGCCAGACGTCGGTCGACATGACCGCGACGACGACCGACGACATTTTCTTCCTCGGTGCATTCGTCACGTCGATCTCGACGTTCAAGCCGGACTTCACGACGTCGACCAAGGCCGTCGCGGACGTGAACGGCGGCGTGGTCCAGGCCGGTGACGACCTCGAGTACACCATCGTCGCGACCAACAGCGGCAACGACGACTCGACCGGCACCGTGGTGACGGACGTGGTGCCGGCGGGGCTCACCTACGTCCCCGGCTCGCTCAAGATCACGACGGGCCCGAACGCCGGTGCCCTCACCGATCAGGCCGGAGACGACGTCGGGGAGTACAACGCGACGACCCGCACCGTCACCGTCCGCGTCGGGACCGGCGCGAGCGCGACCGTAGGCGGCTCCGTCGCCATGGGCGCGAGCACGACCGTCGTGTTCCGCGCGAAGATCAACCCGATGATCTACGGGCTCATCTCGAACCAGGCCCTCATCGGGGCCGGCGGCAAGAAGGGCTCCCCCGTCGCGAGCACGCAGACGGACGGCAACGCCAACGGCCCCGGTGCGCCTCCGACGACGATCCCCGTCGACCAGTGCCAGATGGACACCGACTGTCCCGGCACGACCCCCCACTGCGACACCGGCGTGACGCCCAAGGTGTGCGTGCAGTGCCGCAACGACGCCGACTGCACGACGGTCGGGACGACCTGCAGCATGGCGACCCACTCCTGCACCTGCACCGGCAGCGCGGCGAGCTGCGTGGACACCGACGGTGACGGCCTCCCCGACAGCGACGAGATAAAGATCGGAACCGACCCGAACGACGCCGACAGCGACGACGACGGCGTCCCCGACGGCCAGGAGATCAACCCTGGTAGCGACACCGACGGTGACGGCCTCATCAACGCGCTCGACCCGGATAGCGACGACGACGGCCTCTTCGACGGCACGGAGCTCGGCTTCGATTGCTCCAACAAGGGCACCAACGTCGCGCTCGGCCACTGCCGCGCCGACGCCGACAAGGGCGCCACGAATACCGATCCGCTCGTCGCCGACACCGACAAGGGCGGCGTCACCGACGGCAGCGAAGACTCGAACCTCGACGGCAAGCTGGACCCCGGTGAGACCGATCCCACCGCCGGCCACGGCGCCGACGACACGACGACGATCGACACCGACCACGACGGGCTGTCCGATCCGCTCGAGCACACGCTCGGCTCCGATCCGAACGACGCCGACACCGACAACGACGGCCTGCCCGACGGGCAGGAGCGCAATCCGTCCGACGACACCGACGGTGACGGCCTCATCAACGTCCTCGACGTCGACTCCGACAACGACGGCCTCTACGACGGCACCGAGGAGGGCAAGGGTTGCCCGAATCCGCCGACGCAGCCGGGCCACTGCATCCCCGACGGCGACATGGGTGCGACCAAGACGTCGCCCGTGGTGCGCGACACCGATCACGGCGGCGCCATCGACGGCAGCGAAGATCCGAACCGCAACGGCGTCGTCGACCCCGGGGAGCGCGATCCGACGGTCGGGCACGGTGCCGACGACGGCATGGTCGTCGACAGCGACGGTGACGGCCTCTCCGACCCGCTCGAGACGGCGATCGGCTCCGACCCGCACGACGCCGACAGCGACGACGACGGCGTCCCCGACGGCAAAGAGGCGAACCCCGCCGACGACACCGACGGCGACGGCAAGATCAACGTCCTCGATCCCGACAGCGACGGCGACGGCATCGACGACGGAACCGAGGGCGGTTACGACTGCAGTAACCCCGCCACGAGCGTCTCTGCCATGCACTGCGTCCCCGACGCCGACATGGGCAAGACGACCACGTCGATGGTCGATCCCGACACCGACCACGGCGGCGTCAAGGACGGCGTCGAGGACCCGAACCACAACGGTCGCATCGACACCGGCGAGACCGACCCCAACGATCCCAAGGACGACCACCCGACGACCGGACCGACCGGCGACGGTGGAGTCGGCGACGGCGGGCTCGGCACCGCAGGCAACACCGGCTCGTCCGGCGCGACGTCGACCGCAGGCGCCGCCGGCACGGCGGGCAACTCCGGCCTCGCCGGCGGTGGCGGCGCGAGCGGCTTCGGCGGCAACGGGGGCACGGGCGGCACGTTCTCCGGTGACGCCTCGGTCGGAACCGGCGCTTCCACAGGCGTCGGCGGCCTCAGCGACGCGCAATCGCTGCTCGGCGGCGGATGCCACTGCGAGATCGGGCGCAACGGCACTGGAACCACCGGGCTCAGCGCAGTGGCCGCGCTCGGTTCGCTCATGGCCCTCCGACGCCGCCGCCGCACCGCGAAACGCTGAGGCGCACCTCTCGCGCCACTCGCGAGCCACGACCAAACGACCCGCGCAACACGCGCGGGTCGTCGATTCGTGAGCGCTGCGCGGTGCGCGCCGACGAAACACGCCGTGGAGGGATTTCATCCCACCATCGAAGGCTTTTTTAGCACCGTTCGAAATGCGCGGTCGTGCAGTGATCGACCGCGTACGGCATGTTCTTGCCGACGGCTCGCGTCCGTTTCACACACCCTTCGAGGGACGCCGCCCTCGTCAATTTATCGGAGGTTTTGCGGAAAACTGGCCCTCTTTACAGATTGGTGGGTGCGTGACTCGAGATTCGCGCTGCGGCGATGCGCGCGGCGCTCGTCGCAGGTTCCTACGCCTCGCCTTCACGTGAGACGTGCTGCGCTCGAGCGGTGTGACCGCTGCAAGCGGCCGCGTTTCCTCGACTGGTTCCGTGCCCGCGCCCGCCCCGCGCTCCCCATGTCCGCCAAATCATTTGCATGCGTGGAGCCCAGCCGGGGTCCGGTACACGCGCGGGCGTGCCACATCTCCCTCGGCCAGAGCTCAACCCGCGCCATCCCGTTCACGTGACGATGCGGCTGCGGAGTGGATTGCCGACGCTTCGTCAGAAGCGCCTCGTGGCGATCGTGTTCGATGCGTTCCGGACTGCGAGAATCCGATGGAAAGCACGGCTCGTGCAGTTCTCTGTGCAATCCAATCATATCCATCTCATCGTCGAGGCGAGCGACAAGGAATCGCTCTCGCAGGCGATGAAGGGCCTCGCGCAGAGATTGGCGCGGCGTTTGAACCGGTACTTCAAACGAAAAGGGAACCTGTTCGCAGATCGCTATCACGAACACATCCTCCGGACGCCGCTCGAAGTCCGCAGAACGATTCTGTACGTTCTCGGAAATCACCTGAAGCACGCAGCAGGAGCCTCACGTCCGCCGCTGATCGATCCGATGTCCACGGCGCGATACTTCGATGGATTCACGATGTCACCGTTTCAGCTGGCGGACGACCCACCTGTCGCGCCGCCGTCGACGTGGCTCCTCCGCACGGGCTGGCGCCGCCTCGGATTGATAGCGCCGGACGAAGCGCCGGCGAAAGCGAGGCGCCGGACCTGAACGAGCGATGGACCATCAGATGCGCTGCGCTCGTCAGCGGTTGCTCGAGTGGCTCCGCGCCCGCAACGCCGTCGCGACGGGCGCGGGTGAAGGGGAAGGACGCCGTGCGCGATCGCTGGGTTTAACCCGCGCGCGTTCGAGCCTCGTCGTCAGAGCGGCGGTAGTGGGTCGCGGTTTGGCAGGAAATCTTCTGGCTGAGCGTCGGACAACCCGGGCACGACGGGGTCGGCGTGGGGAGACTCGACGCCAGGGGCGCCGAGGTCGCGGAGAGCGCCGGGGCGCGAAAGTCGTGTGCCGGCCTTGTCGTTCACGATGCGCTGGGAAGGGTAGATGCTGCGGTGTCCGGTGAGGAGATACGCGAGCACGCTGACGATCGCGACGTGGGGGAAGACGTGCGCGCCGAGGAGCTCGGCGGCCATGATGGAGAGCGCGACGGGGGTGTTCGACGCGGCGGCGAAGACCGCGGCGAGCCCGACGCCTGCGCCGAGCGCGAGCGGAATGCCGAGCAGGCGCGCGAGCACGTTGCCGAGCGCCGCTCCGACGAAGAAGAGCGGCGTCACCTCGCCGCCGAGGAAACCCGCGCCGAGGGTGACCGCGGTGAAGACGAGCTTCAGCGCGAACGCGTACACGGGCAGCGACGGATCGACGAACGAACGGACGATGGTGGGAACCCCGAGACCGAGATAGTCGTTCGTCCCCACGAGCTTCCAGAGCCCGACCACGGCCACGCCGCCGAAGAACATCCTGAGCGCGAGCGAAGCGACGAGGCGCTCACCGCGTCGCTTGATGAGATGCGTGAGCTCGATGAACGCCGTGGTGACGGCCGCGACGACCGCCGCGAAGACGACCCACTCGACGAGCAGGAGCGGCGAGAGCGCGACCGCAGGCGCGACCGGGTAGCTCGTGTGCACGATGCCGAGAGCGCGGGTCGTCATGTCGCCGACGACGGAGGCGACGAGAGCCGGAACGAGCGCGTCGTACTGGACGCTCCCTAGGACGACGAACTCGAGCCCGAACACCGTCCCCGCGACGGGCGTGCCGAACACGGAGCCAAACCCTCCCGCCACTCCAGCGGCGAGGAGCTGGCGACGGAGCGCCTTCGGGAGACGGAGGCGGTGCGACAGAAAGTCGGTGAGGCTCGCGCCCATCTGGACGGCGGTGCCCTCGCGTCCCGCGCTCCCCCCGAAGACGTGGGTCAGCACGGTGCCGACGAGGACCATCGGCGCCATCCGGAGCGGGATCTCCGGACCCTCGTCGTGGATGGTGTCGATGACGAGGTTGTTCCCGGCCTTGATGGGCGCGCCGAAGCGCTCGTAGAGAAAGCCGATGACGAGGCCCGCGACGGGCAGCGTGTAGACGACCAGCTCGTGCGCGTTCCGGAACGCGGTGGCGCGCTCGAGGAGAAAGAGAAAACCGGCCGACGCCGCGCCGCAGAGGACGCCCACGAGGGCGCCGAGGACGATCCACTGCGCGACGATCCGCGTCTTCACGGCGCGATCACCGGGAGCCTCCGCTGGTCGCTCAGCACCGGGAGCGCGGCGGCGCGTGCCGGGGCGCGAGGCGTCGGAGACTTCGGTGCGACGGAGTCGGGGCGCGCGGACCACGCGGCGAGCACGTCGTGGTCGAGCAGGTGCGTCGGCACGACGTTCTTCAGCGCGGCGAACATGACGCTGCGCGCGTCGGGCGACTCCGTCTCGAGCGAGTCGAGGAGCGCCGTCATCTTGTCGCGCTTCAGGTTCGGCTGAGAGCCGCAGAGATTGCACGGCAGGATGGGGAACTGACGGAGGGCCGCGTACTCGCGGATCGTCGACTCCGCGCACTCGATGAGCGGGCGGATCACCGACAGCTTGCCGTCGTCGGTCGTGTACGCGGCGGGCATCGCCTGGAGCTTGCCCGAGTAGATCATGTTCATCAGGAACGTCTCGAGCGCGTCGTCGCGGTGATGACCGAGGGCGAGCTTGTTGCACCCGAGCCGCTCCGCCGCGGAGTAGAGGATGCCGCGCCTGAGCCGCGAGCAGAGCGAGCAGTACGTCGCGCCGGGGTCGAGCTTGTCGACGACGACGGAGTACGTGTCCTCGCTGAGGATCTCGTATCGGTGGCCGGAGCTCGACAGCCATGCCTTGAGCGGGCGGCCGTCGTAGCCCGGCTGCCGCTGATCGAGATGGACGGCAATGAGCTCGACGGCGAACGGAAGACGCGCGACGAGCTTCGAGAGCAGCTCGACCATGGTGTAGCTGTCCTTGCCGCCGCTCAGCGCCACCAGGATTCGGTCGCCTTCTGCGAGCAACGCGTAGTCCTCGCACGTGCCGCGCATCCGGCGATACAGGGTCCGTTCGAGTTGCTCGAGGGGCACGCTCATGCGCTCACGTTTAGCATTCCGGCGACGAAAGCGCGCCGCCCGATCGAGACTTTTTGCCTCACGAATCGAACTCCGCTGGTCGGGCCAACCACTCATTGGATGTGAGCTAAAGTCCCGCCCACTTAACCCAAGCGAAGCGGCGCACCGGAGCCGCTTCCGACGAGGGGTCTCGCTTAAATGAACCCGCGCGACAAAAAAGGCCGCAATCAACCCTTCGTCGTGGCACCGCCGCCGGAAGAGAGCCTCGCCCAGAAGCTCGCTGCCGAGCGGGAGGCGCGACGCGACGCGGAGCGAGAGAGCCAGTCGAAGGACGAGTTCTTCGCGGCGCTGGGGCACGAGCTCCGCACGCCGCTGAACGCGATCATCGGCTGGGCCCACATACTCCAGAACTCCGAGCTGTCGGAACCGGACAGGGTGCGCGCAGTCGAGGTGATCCTCAGAAACGCGAAGCTCCAGGCGAGCGTCATCGACGACATGCTGGACCTCTCGCACATCATGACCGGCAAGCTCCGGCTCGTTCCGGTCGTGACCTACGCGGCACACGCGCTCGAGATGGTGATGGACAGCGCGCGTCCCGCGGCGGACGGCAAGGGAATCACCCTGCGCTCCGACATCCCCGGCGCGCCCGGCTTCTTGACGGGAGATCCGGATCGCATCCAGCAGATCCTCTGGAACCTCGTGGCGAACGCGATCAAGTTCACTCCCCCCGGCGGGAACGTCCGGCTCTCGTGCTTTCGCGACGGCGACTTCGTCGTGTGGGAGGTGACGGACAGCGGAAGAGGCATCGCTCCGGAATTCCTGCCGCACATCTTCGAGCGGTTCCGGCAAGCGGAGGGGACGTCCCTTCGCTCCGGCAGCGGGCTCGGCCTCGGGCTATCCATCGCGCGGCAGCTCGCAGAGCTTCACGGCGGCCGCGTCACCGCCGCGAGCGAGGGCGCGGGGCGCGGCGCAACCTTCACGCTGCGTCTCCCGGCAAGCGAGGCGCTCGTCGAAGACGCGGTCGTCCCCTCCGCGGTGACGGCCACGGGAGGCGAAGCGGAGATGGGCCTGAGCGGCGCCACCGTGCTCGTGATCGACGACGACGGCGACACACGAGAGCTACTCGCCGTGCTCCTCACCGAAGCCGGTGCTCGCCCGATCGCGGTGTCCTCGGCGGAAGAAGCCCGTGACCTCCTGAGGAGTCTGCACGTCGATGTTCTCGTCTGCGACGTCGAGATGCCGCACGAGGACGGCTATTCGTTCATGCGCGCGCTCCGCGCGTCGGGCGAGGACGCGGGCGGGTGGGTGCCGGCGATCGCCCTCACCGGGCACGCGGGCGAGGCGCACGCGAAGGAGTCGCTACTTGCAGGGTTTCAGATGTACGCACCGAAGCCGGTCGATCCTCCCCGGCTGCTTCGCGAGATCGCGCGGCTCAGACGGCGGGGAACCATCTCGGCGAGACACGAGTAAATATGACCAACGATAACTTATCCGATATCGGCAGTGGCGACCGTGTGCCCATGGGAATCCCGGGGCTCGACAGGGTCTGCGGTGGCGGATTCGTCAAGGGGGCCATCTACCTCTTCATGGGGCGTCCGGGGACGGGCAAGACGACGCTCGGCAATCAGCTCTGCTTCGCACACGCCAAGCAGGGCGGTCGTTCGGCGTACCTGACGCTCCTCGCCGAGTCGCACGCGAGCATGCTGAGGAACCTGCAGCAGATGCGGTTCTTCGATCCTTCCGTCATCAACAACGGCGTTTCGTACGTGGGCGCGTATCGCGCGCTCCGCGATGGCCAGCTCCGCGGTCTCCTCGACATGGTGCGCCGCGTGATCAAGGACGAGAAGGCGACGCTGCTCGTCATCGACGGCATCACGCCGGCACGCGCCCTCGCCGAGACGGAGCTGGCGCTGAAGGAGTTCGTGGTCGAGCTGCAGATGTTGAGCAGCATGATGGGCTGCACGACGATCCTGCTCGCGAACATGACGGCGGAGGACGCCAACGGCCCCGAGCACACCATGGTCGACGGGCTCGTCGAGCTCGCGTTCGAGCGACACAAGCGACGGACCACGCGGACGATAGAGGTCCTCAAGTTCCGCGGCAGCCGCCACGTGCTCGGCAAGAGCGAGCTGCTCATCTCCGAGCTCGGAATGGAGGCATTTCCCCGCGTGGAAGAGGTGATGAACGGGACGGACCGGCCGCCGCCCTCGGAGTCCGATCGTGTCGGTTCCGGCATCCCGGGGCTCGACGAGATGCTCGGCGGTGGATTCGTGAAGTCGACGACCAGCGTCGTGCTCGGCTTCTCCGGCAGCGGGAAGACGACGCTCGGGCTCCACTTTCTCGACGCGGGCGCGGAGGCTGGAGAGAACACGCTCCTCTTCGGCTTCCACGAGTCTCCGTCGCGGCTGTTGCAGGCTGCGGATACGGTGGGGCTAAATCTCGGCGAGTACACTCGCGAGGGGCGATTTGTCCACATGTGGCGGCCGCCGCATCAGATGGGACCGGACCAGCTCGGGGCACAACTCCTCGAACAGGTCGACAGACGGAACGTGCAACGCCTCGTCATCGACAGTCTCGACGGGTTTCGCCTCGCGTCGTCGGACCAGGACCGGACGATTCAATTTGTCACAGCGGTCGTGAACGAGCTTCGCGCGCGCAACGTGACGGTCGTGATCACCGACGAGACCCTGAAGCTTTCGGGGCCGGAGGTGGAGATGCGCATCGACGGCATGTCCGCCCTCGTCGATAATCTGATCCTGCTTCGATACGTGAGCGTCGGCTTCAATCTCCGGCGCCTCATCTACGTGCTGAAGGAGCGCGCGAGCGACCACGAACTGACGCCGAGAGAATTCCTGCTCAAGGGAAAGGGAATCCATATTTCCAGCGACGGCGCGAGCGCCTCCGAGATCGTCTCGGCGACGAGCGCGTTCCCGGCGCCCTACGCGCGACGCGACTCCGGCGAGTTCTGAACGCGATACGAGTGATACGAGAATGGCCACCGGTCCCCCCACCATCCTCCTGGCGGACGACGAGTACGCAGCGCTCGAGGTGCTCGAGCTCCTGCTACGCGGCGAAGGGTTCGATGTGGTCACCGCTTCGGACGGCGTCGAGGCGCTCGAGGTCGTCGCGGCGCGCCAGGTCGACCTCGTCATCACCGATTTCAAGATGCCGCGGATGGACGGGGTGGAGCTCTGCGCGCGGCTCCAGGCCGACCCGCGCTCGTCGTCGATCCCGATCCTGATGACGAGCGCCACCTACGTCCTCGAGAAGACGCCGCCGCCCGGCGTCGTCGCGTTCATCCCGAAGCCCATCCGGTGGCCCGTGCTGCTCGAAAAGGTCCGGAGCACGCTCGCCGCGCGACCGGGTTGAGGTGGCAGAGCCGAGGTGCGCGAGAGTGAAGCGGTGCGGACGCCCCGCAAGGCTTGCGTTAGCCTGACTTTTTTGCGGCCGAGCGGGAACGGCGGGAACGAGAGAGCGCCCCCGTCACCCGGGTCGATTGTGCGTTCGGTAAGCGCGGGACCGTGAAGAGTTGCGTGCTTGCGCGCTAGATGCGCGCCGGTAAGATGTCAGGTTTCGGCCGGCACATCGCTTGCTTGAGAGCATCCTTCGCTCGCTCGGAACGACAATGAATTCGGTGTCATACCCCAGCAACCGCTGTCGCACATGTCCGCGGCCGGAGTCGCTGATCACCGGTCCGTCGTCGACGCAAGCGAGCCGGAAGAGAGCCGTCCTCGGCTCCTCCGAGCGTGCCCCGTGAAGGCATCGCCGACGGGGCCGTAGAGACTTCAGGGTTCAAGGAGCACGAGAATGCCAAGCAGTCGCCCACCCAGCCAGCGAACGCTGCCCGAATGGATCGGGGGAGCGCGGTCGGCTCGGCGATTGTTCGTCCTCGTCGCGGCGGTGATCGCCGTCGTCGGGGCGTGCTCGCGCGACGGACACGCGCCGGCCACCGGCGGGAACACCACCGGCAACCCGTCGTACGTCGACGAGGGCAAACCCTGCGACACCGAGGGCGCGACAGAGGATTGCGGGCGCGTCGAGCACCGTGAAGGCAACTACGTCACCTGCTCCGTCGGCCACGCGGTGTGCACGGGCGGCAAGTGGGGTGCGTGCGTCGGCGATCACATCGTGACGCGCACGATTCCGAACCTGCGGCTCGGCATGAGCGGCCTCAAACTGCTCGCGGGGCCGACGTCGCCCGCGTGCACGAACGTGTGCGACCCGTACTGCGTCACCCTCCAGCCCGATCCATCGGACATCGACGCGTCGGGCATCGCGCACGCGCCCGATGGCGGCCTCACCCTGCAGAAGGACGCGGCCGGCGCCCCCGTGAACGGGAACTGCACCGGCCTCCAGTGCCAGATCGTGCGCTGCAGCGCGGGCACGACCACGACGCTCTCCGGAACCGTCTACGACCCGGCCGCCAACAACGCGCTCTACGACGCGCACGTGTACATCCCCCTCGACCCCGATGCGGCGCTCCCGCCCTTCGGCTCCGGGGCGAGCTGCGACACGTGCGGCGGCGCGACTTCGCTCGAGGCGCTCCAGGCGACGACCACCGACGCGAACGGCCATTTCACCCTGACGAACGTGCCCTCGGGCTCGAACATTCCCGTCGTCGTCCAGATGGGCAAGTGGCGCCGCGAGATCCTCCTCACGAAGGTCGACGACTGCGTCGACAACACCGTCAGCGCAAACTGCACCACGGCGAGCGGCTCCGACTGCATCTTCCGCCTCCCGAAGAACCACAGCGACGGCTGGGATCCGGTCGCGAAGTCGTACAGCAAGGCCGATCTCCCGAAGACGGCGATCATCTCCGGTGCGTCCGACCCGTTCGATTGCTTGCTGCTGAAGGCCGGCATCGATCCGCACGAGGTCAGCGACTACACGTCGAGCAAGCGGATCCACTACTTCCACAGCGACACCAAGCCCGGCAACAAGCTCGACACGAGCTACGGCACCCAGCAGAAGGGCAGCACACTCTGGAACAACCTGAGCGGCGCGACGCCGAGCATGATGGACTACGATGTCGTCCTGCTCCCGTGCGAGGGCGCCGCCGTCGATCGCGGTGCCGCCGCGCCGTACCAGAACCTCATCTCGTACGCGAACGCCGGTGGCCGCGCGTTCATGACGCACTTCAGCTACTCGTGGCTCGAGTTCCCGGGCGGCAAGGGCTACGTCGCGGGTGACAACTGGTCGACCGTCGCGGACTGGTCACCGACCGGCACGGCGATGACGTCGAGCATCAACACGCAGGATCCGCTGACCGGCACCGTGGACACGACGTTCCCGAAGGGCGACGTCTTCTCGACGTGGCTGCAGAACGTCGGCGCCACCATCGTCCCCACGCGCCTGACCATCCACGAAGGCCGGCAAGATCTCGTCTCCATCGGCACCGGCGCGCAGCAATGGATGAAGGCAAAGGACCTCACCTACGCCGTCAGCCCGAACTACACGAACCTGTTCACGTTCAACACGCCGGTCGGCGCGACGGCGGCGAACCAGTGCGGGCGCGTCGTGTTCAGCGACTTCCACGTGTCGGCGAACGCGCTGATGCCGACGAGCAGCAAGTGCATCCAGGACGACGACTGCGGCTTCACCGGGTCGTGCAGCGGCTCGACGATGGGCGTCAACGGCACCTGCAACGAGCCTTGCGGGACCAAGGCCGACTGCCCGAACTCCGGCTTCACGTGCCAGGGCGCGGCGTCGGGCACGTGTAGCCAGACATCGTGCACGACGAGCAGCACCTGCGGCACTGGCCGTTTCTGCCGCGGTACTTCCTGCACGTGCGCGAACGACACCGATTGCGACGGCGGCTCTTGCTCGGGCAAGACGTGCAGCCCGGTGGCGTGCACCTCGAACGCAGGCTGCGGCGGCGGCACCTGCGGCGGCGGGACCTGCAACATCCTCACGTGCCACAAGGACGCCGACTGCGGCCTGGGCGATTGTGGAGCGGTCACCGGCGGCACCTGCGCGGCCGGCACCGTCTGTCACACGGACTCGCAGTGCGGCACGGGCGGCACCTGCGGCAGCGGCACCAGCTCGACGCTAGGCACCTGCTCGACGAACGCGACCGTCTGCCACAAGAGCACCGATTGCGACAGCAACTCCTGCGGCGCCGGCACCGGGTCGACCGCGGGCACCTGCTCGACGAACGCGACCGTCTGTCACAAGAACACCGATTGCGACAGCAACGCTTGCGGCTCTGGCACCGGCGCAACCGCGGGCGTGTGCGGGCGCATCAACACGTACGTCTGTCACGCGAACGCCGACTGCGACAGCAACTCCTGCGGCGCCGGCACCGGCTCGACCGTGGGCGCCTGCTCGACGAACTCGGCCGTCTGCCACAAGAGCACCGATTGCGACAGCGGCTCGTGCGCCGCAGGCACCTGCAACACGAACTCGGCCGTCTGCCACAAGAACACCGATTGCGACAGCGGCGCCTGCGGCAGCGGCACCGGGTCCGCCACCGGCATTTGCGCCCGCATCAACACGTTCGTTTGCCACGCGAACACCGATTGCGACAGCGGCCTCTGCGGCTCCGGTACCGGCTCGACCGCGGGCACCTGCACCTCTTCGGCCGCCGTCTGTCACAAGAACACCGATTGCGACAGCGGCGCTTGCGGCAGCGGCACCGGTTCCACCGCCGGCACGTGCAGCACGAGCTCGGCCACGTGCCACAAGAACACCGATTGCGACAGCGGCGCCTGCGGCAGCGGCACCGGCTCCGCAACCGGCGTTTGCGCTCGCACCAACACGTTCGTCTGCCACGCGAACACCGATTGTGACAGCGGCCTCTGCGGCTCCGGCACCGGCTCGACCGCGGGCACGTGCTCGACGTCTGCCGCGACCTGCCACAAGAACGCCGATTGCGACAGCGGCGCGTGTGGCAGCGGGACGGGCTCCGCCACCGGAACGTGCACGGCGGGCGCCTGCACGACCAACGCACAGTGCGGTACGGGCGGCACTTGCAACACGACCACCCACCTGTGCACCGCCGGGACGTGCGCAAGCGACGCCGTCTGCGGCACCGCAGCTGGTGTGTGCAGCGGAGCGAAGTGCTCTACCAAGGCGTGCGCGGCGGACTCCGCCTGCACCGTCGGCGGCCTCTGCAACAACGCCAAGTGCAGCACGCCCGCCGTGTGCGCCAACGACTCTTCATGCCCGGCCAGCGGCTCGTGCACCGGTTCGAAGTGCAGCACGGTGAGCTGCGCGGGTGACTCGGCTTGCTCCGTCGGCGGCCTTTGCAACGCAGCCAAGTGCTCCACGAAGGCGTGCGCGACGGACTCGGCCTGCGGCGTCACCGCCACCTGCAACAACGCCAAGTGCAGCACGCCGGCGGCGTGTGCCAACGACACCGCGTGCCCGGCGAGCGGCTCCTGCACCGGCTCGAAGTGCAGCACCGTGGCTTGCACGGGTGATTCGACGTGCTCCGTCAGCGGCCTCTGCAACGGCGCCAAGTGCACCGCGAAGACGTGCGCCGGCGACGTCGGTTGCCCGGTCAGCGCGTCGTGCGGCGCCGCCAAGTGCAGCACGCCGGCCGCGTGCGCCGGTGACGCTGCGTGCCCCGCGAGCGGCTCGTGCACCGGCTCGAAGTGCAGCACGGCGGCCTGCGCCGGCGACACGGCGTGCGCCGTCAGCGGGCTCTGCAATAACGCCAAGTGCTCCACCAAGACGTGCGCCGGTGACGCGGGCTGCACCGTCGGCGGCCTCTGCAACAACGCCAAATGCAGCAAGTCGACCTGCCAGGTCGACACCGACTGCCCGACAGGCGTCTGCACCGGCGCGAAGTGCGCGCCGCCCGCGTCGTGCGGCACGAACACCGACTGCGGCACCGCCGCCCTGGGTGGAAAATGCACGAGCGCGAAGTGCAGCGCCAACTCGTGCACGAGCGCCGCCGACTGCGGTACCGGCGCCATCTGCGGCGGTAGCTGCACGCCGTTCACCTGCGCAACCGCTGCTGACTGCGCGAGCGGCTCCTGCGTGGGCGGCACCTGCGCCTGCTCCACCGGGGAGGACTGCGGCGGTTCACAGGCGTGTAACGGCGTCACGACCGGCTCGTGCCAGCGCTCGTGCACGAGCGACACCGACTGCGCTCCGGACAGGTGCGTGGGCGGCAAATGCGGCGGTTGCGCGAGCGCTTCCGACTGCCACGACAACGCGGTCACCGCGACGTGCAGCGGCATCCCGAACGCGAACTACGGCTCGTGCAGCCCGTTCGCCGGCGGCCTCTTCCCCGAAGCGTGCAAGCAAGGGACGCTCTCTCCTCAAGAGAAGGCCCTCGAGTTCATGTTCTTCGACCTGACGTCGTGCGTGTCGCCCGACAACCTGCCGCCTCCGCCGCCCGTCGCGACGTACATCTACCCGCCCGGCCAGTTCACCGAAACGTTCACGGCGACGTGCCCCACCGGCACCTCACCCGTCTGGCGCGAGTTCGACTGGCAGGCGAAGATCCCGAACAGCGCGAACATCGTGCTGTCCGCGCAGACCGGCGACGATCTCGCCAACCTGCGGCCCGGCACTGCCGTCCTCCTGGCGACCGCGACGACGAGCACCAACACCGGCCCGAGCGGGCAGAACTACGACGTGGCCCTCATCGAGGCGGGCCAGGGCGGCAACGGCGCCTTCGACAAGACGAACCCCTTCACGCGCTCAGGCAACCTCTTGCGCGTGCTCATCCAGCTGAACCCCACCATGAATCAGCTCCAGGCTCCGACGCTGACTCAGTGGAAGGTCCAGTACGACTGCGTCCCGTCGCAGTAGTTGTTTCGTGGGGGTCTGACCCCCGCGGGCTCGCTTGCGCGACCCGCTCCCCCGCCGCCCTTCGGGCGTGCTCGCTTGGCTCGCGGCTCGCTTCGCTCGCGTGAACCCGCGGTTCGCGGGGATATCGCGTTGAGAACGCGGGAATCCGTCATCCCGAAATCTCTCGCGAGCGTGCCAGCCCGCGAAGCGGCGGGGGGAGCAGTTCGCCGTAGGCGAAGCGGCGGGGGGCCAAGGCCCCCCGCGAACCGGTGACGGCTGCGTCGCGTGCGTGGTATTTTTCCGGGCTTCATGTACTCGCTCCTCTTCCCGGTTTACGACGTCCTGCTGATCTCGCCGCACGTCCTCTACTCGGAGGACGGAGTACCGGAGCGACCGAGCTCCGAGGATCTGTCGCACATCGTGCCGCTAGGCGTGGCGTCGATCGCGCAGTATCTCGAGTCGCGTGGGCTGCGTGTGAAGCTCCTTCACCTCGAGTCCGTCTACAGCACCGACCCCGAACGCTGGAACCTCGACGTCGTGCTCGCGTCGCATCCCGCGCGGGTCGTCGGGATCCAGGCGCACTGGTACCTCTACGCGAATGGCGCGATCACCATCGCCGAGCGGTACAAGAAGGTGAACCCCGGGGCGGTCGTGTACCTCGGCGGCCAGTTCGCGTCCGTCATGGCCGAGCAGTTCCTGCGCGCGTGCACCGCGCTCGACGGCGTGGTGCACGGCGAGGGCGAGATCCCCATGGAACGGCTCGCTCTGGCCGTAAAATCGGGCCGTCCGCTCACCGACGTGGGGAGCTGCTGGCACCGAAAAAAGGACGAGCTCGTCTTTCGCGAGGCTGACGAAGACGGGCTCGTGGCGATGGACGAGCTACCGCTCCTCGACCCGCGAAGCGACGTCTTCCAGGGCGTGAAGTGGACGAGCCGTACGTACATGAATATCTCGCGCGGCTTCTGCCCGAAGGAGTGCGGCTATTGCATGGCCAACAACCGTCCCTTCTTTCGCAGAAAGCTGAGCGGCGTGTCCGTCGAGCGGGTGCTCGAGCAAGCGCGCATCCTCGACGAGTGCGGCTTCAAGGACGTGCATCTCGGTGAGAACGAGTTTCTCATGCCGAAGTACATGGAGGAGCTCGCCGAGGCGCTCGAGCGAGAGAAGCTCGCGCTGACGTTCCGGCTCGAGACACATCCGCAGATGTTCGCGCGCCCAGGGCTCACCGATAAGCTCGTCCGCGGCGGCTTCCGTCGCTTCGTGCTCGGCGCAGAGAGCGGCTCCCTCCGCGTGCTCCGCAAGGCAGGACGCTGGTCGAGCCCCGAGAAGCTACTCGGCGCGGTCCGAAACATTCACGACGCAGGCGCGAGCGTTCTGACAGCGTGGATCTGCAATCTTCCGGGCGAGGAAGAAGAGGACGTCGAGCTCTCGCTCAAGGCGATGAGCGACGTGGTGGACGCCGGCGGTGACGTTTACTGGATATCTATTCTGGTGTGCCCCCCCGCGACACCGTTCGCGAACTCGCCCGACAAGTACGGCCTGAAGCTGCTCGTGAAGTCGCTCGAGGACTGGCGCAAATGGTGCTGGGTCTCGAAAGAAATCGTGTCGCTCGAAGGGATGCTGGAAAACCCCGAGAAATATCTGACCCAGGTGAGCGAGGGCGCTCGCCCCGAAGACATGGTTCGGAGGCTCGTCCGCTACCGCACCCACGCCCGCGAGCTCGTTCCCGACATGAGAAAAAACGGGGACGTACTGAGCGACGACGCCGAGCTCTTCAGCGGTCATCACAAGATGCTCGACTGGTACGAGAACGAAGGGCACTTGCTCTACACGTTCTGACGCGTGGCTGAATACGCCATATCGACTGCGCATAACGAACGCGCTCGAAATACCCGTCTTGACGACGTGCACAGCGTGGTGTTTCGTTGTCAGATGGGAAAAAAGGTCGACGTCGAAATCAATCTGTCCGAGGTCCTCGTTCACCTGCGTGATAGCGGCGCCTTCAGGCGCGCGGTCATGGAGGTCGCGGAGCAGAAGGCGCCCGGCGCCGAGATCGGCAACATCACCATGAAGCGCGCGGGCGGAGAGCTTCCGGATGCGGATCTCGACGCCGTCACCGGCGGCGCAGTGGCGAGCCCCATGGGCGGATCCATTCCGCAGGTCTCGCAGATCCAGTACGCGCCCGTCGGGGGCGCCAACGTGCGGCCCGGTCATCTCACCGGTTTCGCAGACACGACCTGGTGATCTGCGGCGCTAGCCGGGACACCAGCTCATGACCGTCGTCGTTCTGCCGACTGGTTACTGCAACATCAAGTGCTCGTACTGCTTCGAATCCGAAGAGATGCGAAGCACTGCAGGGCGGCCCGATCTCGCGGCCGTCGAGCGCACGCTCGACTTTCTGCTCGAGCGCCTCCCCTCCGAAATGCCGGTCGGCCTTCACGGAGGGGAGTGCACCATGGTCCCGCAGAAGGACCTCGAGGCGCTCCTAGCGATGATCACGAAGCGCCGCGGTTACTCCGCGGTGCAGACCAACGGCTATCAGATGAGCCCCTCGCTCATCGAGCTTTTCAAGAAATACAACACCAGGGTCAGCATCAGCTGGGACGGCCCTGGTGAGCTGAATCGCTTCCGCGGCCCCGACCCCGCAGATCCAGCCGCGACGCTGAAGTACACCGAGCAGCTCTCGCGCAACGTCGAGCGCCTGCGCGAGGCGGGCGTTCGCGTCTCGATAACCACCGTGCTCAGCCAGGCGAACGCGAGCGACGACGAGAAGCTCGGCCGCATGAAGGAGTGGATGCTCTGGCTCCACGAACGCGGGGTCACCGCGGGCCGCTTCAACCCGCTCTTCCGCCACCCCGTCGACCCCGAGATGGAGCTCACCGGGGAACAGCTCGCGCACGCCTACGTCGAGCTCTTCGACTTCGTCACCGACAAGCAGCTCATCTGGTACCCGTTCCGCGAGATGATCGACAACCTGCTCGGGCTCGCGCTCGGGCCGTGCGTGTTCGCGGGCTGCAACCCCGACGACACGTTCGTTTATTCCGTCTTCCCGAACGGCCACATCGGCAACTGCGATCGCACCATGGGCAACGGCATGGTGCCGCGCCCCGACGTCCCGCGCCGCAACACGCGCCCCGAGGTGCTGAAGGCGAATCATTGCGCCGGTTGCAAGTACTGGCGGGTCTGTCATGGGGGCTGTCCGGCGCATTCCGTAGGTGAAGGAGCGGCGCTGACGCCGAGGTTCTGCAAGGCGGACTACGCCCTGTACGCTCACATCGAGTCACGGCTTCGCGGCCTTCTCCCGAACATCAAGCTCATCGTGGACGGCAATGGCCGCGCCGAGCCCTTCTCGGCGATCTCCGCCGAACCGAATCCGTCGTCGTTCCGCCCGCGCACCGCACCGGTGGCGAAACCGCGAGCAGCGCCCGAGCCACCCCGCGTCACGAGCGCGGCGCAGGCGGCGACCGCGCCCCCCGTCGCCGCACCGAAAGACGGCCGTCGCCGTCTCCCCCTCGTCGACGGAGGGACTGCGTGAGCGACACGCGACGCAATCACGTCGTCGACGCGTTCACGCTTCTCGCCGCGGGTGGCGGCGCCCTCCTCGTCTGCAACGGCGCGCACGTGGCACCGAGCGCGTGGAGCGTCGCCTACGTCGTGCTCGTCCTCGTCGTGGGGCGAGTCGTCGCGCTCGGCGTTCACGAGCTCGGGCACCTCGTCGCGGCCGCAATCGGGGGATGGCGCTGGGACGTCTTCAAGGTCGGCCCATTGCTGCTCTCGCGCGAAACCGGCGTGTGCAAGGTGACGCTCCGTGGAGGACGTCGCTTCGCCGCCGCGGGGCTCGTCCTGACCCGCCCCGTCTCTGCCGCGACGGACACGCGGGGTCGTCACTTGCTCATGCTCTCCGGCGGTCCGGCGGCGAGCGCCGTCTTCGCATTCGCCGCTGCAACGGCGTCTCGCGCCGTCTCCGCGCCGCTCGGCCAGGTCGCACTCGGCGTCACCGCCGTCTTTTCCGCCATCGTATGTGTCACGACGTTGCTTCCCTTCGTCAGCTCCGGAAACCCTTCCGACGGCGCGTCGATCCTCGCGCTCGTCCGTGAACGAACCGCAGCGAGGCCCGGTCATGCACGCTGAAGCGCTCTCCGAAACCACGGCAGAGGTCGACGTCCTCCTCGTCAACATGCCGTTCGGCATCCTGGTCACGCCGTCGCTCGGCCTCGGCCTGCTCCAGGCGTCGCTCGAGACGCTCGGCGGAGTGCGCTCCCGGCAGCGCTACTTCGCGCTCGATTTCTGCAAGAAGCTCGGCTTCGACGACTATCAGGCGATCGCGAATCGCTGGGGTAGCGGCCACGAAGAGCTCGGCGACTGGGTCTTCTCCGGCGTCGCGTTCCCGGACGCGGAGCTCGCGCCCGACGAGTACCTCGAGCACATCGCGAGGAATCCGCCGAAGGAGCTCGAGCGATTCTTGCCGGGCGTGATCCCCGCCGTTCTTCGGGCGGCGCTCGCCGCGCGCGAGCTCGCGCCCGCTTTCATCGACGAGTGCATGCGCGAGATCGAGGCGATGAAGCCGAGGGTCGTCGCCTTCACGTCGATGTTCCAGCAGCGGGTCGCGTCCATCGCGCTCGCGCGCCGCATCAAAGAGTGGCGGCCCGAGACGATCATCGTCATGGGCGGCGCCGACTGCGAGGAAGCGCGCGGTCGCGCCATCGCCAAGAATTTCCGCTGCATCGACGCCGTGTGCTCCGGTCCCGGCGACGTCGTGTTCCCGGAGATCGTCCGGCGCGCGCTCGCCGGCCAGTCGCTCGGCAATATCCCGGGGGTGTACACGGGCCGCACCCTGATGGGCACCGCGACGCCCAACGCCGAGGCGCCCGCGAAGCTCGACGACGTGCCCTACCCGCACTTCGACGACTACTTCACGGATCTGAGAGCGTCGGGCCTCGAGCTCCCGGTCCTCTATCTGTCGCTCGAGACGTCGCGCGGCTGCTGGTGGGGCGAGCGCAATCACTGCACGTTCTGCAGCATCAACGGCGCCTCGATGGGCTACGCGAGCAAATCCGCGCCCCGCGTCGTGGACGAGATCCGTTTCTTCGCGGCGAAGTACCCCGGCGTGCAGATGGTGATGACGGACAGCATCCTCAACGTCAAACACCTCCGCACCGCGATCCCGGAGCTGAAGGCCCACGGCCTCGACCTCGACATGATGTACGAGGTCCGCGCAACCCTCGATCCGGAGCAATTCCAGCTCCTCACCGAGTGTGGCGTCCGCACCCTCCAGCCCGGCATCGAGACGTTCAGCTCCGAGGTGCTCACGCTGATGCGCAAGAACACGAGCTACCTCATGAACGTCCGGCTCCTGAAGCTCGGGCGCATGCATGGCGTCTCGGTGTTCTACAACATCCTGGTCGGCTTCCCCGACGAGCCGGCGGAGGCGTACTTCAAGATGAGCCGCCTCTTGCCGAAGATCACGCACCTCGAGCCGCCCAAACGGATGCGGATCATCGAGATCGGACGGCACAGCCCGCTCTTCGAGGAGGCCGACGCGCTCGGCGTGACGAACCTCGAGCCGTCGCCTGCGTATCGGCACATCTATCCGGTGCCGCCCGCGGCGCTGCGCGACCTCGCGACGTACTTCACGTACTCGTACAAGAACCCGCAAGATCTCGACGCCTACGTCGGCCCCGTCGCGGTCGAGCTTCAGAAATGGTGGCGGCTCCAGGAGCGGAGCACGCTCCAGGTCGCGTACGAGGCGGAGCGCTCGATGGTGTTCGAGGGACGGCCCGCGTTCGGAGAGCGCATCACGATCCTGCGCGGGCTCGAGCACCGGCTCCACCGGGCGTGCGAGGACATTCGCAAGCTCGACGCGCTGAAGAAAGAGTTCGCCGGCCAGGGGACGGACGCCGAGATCGACGAAGCGCTCGCGTCGCTCGAAGAGCGCGGGTTCCTGGTGCGCGACGAGCATCGCCTGATGAGCCTCGCCATCCCGATCCGGGACGACGTCGGCGCGCGGGTGAAGAAGAAGAGCTACCCCTCGGACTACCAGTCGCGCGCCCTCGGGCTGTGCTGAATTCATGGAGGTCGCGCGCCATCCCCATCGGCTGGGTGACGTCACTCACTTCTACGAGTCGCCGGTCGTCATCGACACGTTCAACGCGGGCTTCGCCGGCCGCTGGCACACCCGCATCGTGCCCGACGCCGACGGCCCGAAGACGTCGGAGGACTACGTCGCCGGGCTGCTCGGCCTCCGCCCCGAGCACGACGTGCTCGACTTCGGCTGCGGCGTGGGCGTCGTCGCGGCGAGCCTAGCTAAGAACACCGGCGCGTTCGTCCACGGCCTGAACATCTCGGCGCGCCAGCTCGAGAATGCACGTCGCCACGCGAACGACGCCGGCGTTGCCTCGCGCGTCGTCTTCGATCTGTACGAGGGGCGAAGTCTCCCCTACCCGACCGCGTCGTTCGATCGCGCGTATTTCTTCGAGTCGGTGTGTCACGTGCCCGACAAGCCGGCACTCTTCGAAGGGCTCTTTCGCGTCCTTCGCCCGGGCGGCGTGCTCGCCGGCCAGGACTGGCTCGTCACGCGGTCCGAGCTGTCGCCCGAGGAATACCGCGATCACGTCCACGCCATCGAGGCGTCGTGCGAGGTAAGGCTCGCCACCCTCGACGAATACCGGAAGATGCTCGAGCACGCCGGCTTCGTGAACGTCCGCACGGTAGACGCGCGCGACATCTACGCCGGCATGGCCGCGGCGTTCACGCCGCCGAACGGCGAGGCGACGCGAATAGAGTGGCTCGACGATCTTCCGACGCGACTCGCGAAGGGGAACCTCGCCCTCAGCAACGCCTTCCATCGCGGCCTCTTCACCATCGGCTTCGTCCGAGCAGAGAAACCCGAGAAGACCCGGCCGTCGGGGCGCATCAGGCCCGACGGCACCGACCACGAGACGGGGACCGTCGATTGCCTCGCGACGTCGAAGAACGTCGCGGTCGTCGAGCGGCATGCCGCGCTCTTCGACGTCGCGCCGTCACCGGCGCTCGCGGCGTTCACGCGCCTCGCCGGCGAAGCGACGGCTAGCTCCGTCGAGGCGTCGTGCAAGGTCGACGACGGCGTCCGGCACTCCGCGCGGTACAACCTGTTCTTCCACGACGACCCCGGGGACGCCTACGCGCGGGTCCGGTCGTTCTTCGACGCGCTCGGCGAGACGGCGAAGCTCGACGCAACGCTCGTCGACGAGTTCGTCGGCGCGGGCCTCGACTTCGGGCGCGTGCAGAAGGTCGTCACCGGCATCGACGTGCGCGCGACCCCGGGCGCATCGCGCGCGAAGCTCTGGTTCATGCTCGGCCACTATACCGAGAAGGTGGAGCGCGCGCTCGCGATGGCGGGCGACGAAGGCCGGGTGCGGGCGCTGCTCCTGCACTTGCCGTTCCTCGTCGGGTTCGACCTGCACTTCGACGGCGCGACGCGCATCAAGCTCTACCCCGACGTTCGACCGGAGGAGCTCGCGGACGCACGCGTCGGACGCGCGCTGTCGTCGGAGGCCGTCGCGGCGATGGCCCAGTGCAGCTGGACGCACCTGTATTTCGCATCGCCGCACGCGCCGCTCACTCTGCAGCTTCACCCGCGGGATCCCGACGCGTTCGTCGGCCGATACCTCGCGCCGGAGCTCGCAGAGCCGATTCACCGGCGCTACGAGGGTTCGCCGCTCCTGGACATGGTCGTCTCGCTCCCGCACGACGACGTCGGAAACGGCAAGGCCCGCCGCTTCGGGCTCTATTACATGCCGCGAGGAAACGTCCCCGCCGCGAACGGTCGCGCCCGATGACCGACGTGAGCTGGCTCCAGGTCGAGCCGACCACGGCGTGCAATCTCGCGTGCGAGTTCTGTTACGGCCGCAGCATGGACGACGCGAAGATGAGCGGCGACGAGTTCCGCGCGCTCCTCGCTCGCTTCCCGGGCCTCCAGTTTCTCCACCTGCAAGGCGAGGGTGAACCGCTCCTCGCGCGCGATTTCTTCGCGATGGCCGCCGAGGCGAAGGCGCGCGGCATCCTGACCCTGACCACGACCAACGGCACCCTCTTCAACAAGGCGAACATCGAGCAGCTCCTCGACACGGGTATCGCGTGTCTTCTGGTTTCCCTCGAGTCACCCGACCCGGCGGAGTTTCACCGGATCCGCGGGTTTCACCTGGAAAAAGCGCTTGCCGGTATCGTCGCTCTCAAGGCGGCTCGAGAAGCCCGCGGCACCACGTTGCCGGCGATCGGCTTCGCGGTGACTGTGCTGAAGAGCACGCGGCACCGGCTCCGCGCGATCTTCGAACTGCACCGCACGCTCGGCCTCGACGGCCACATCAACGTGCGCTGCCTCCAGAAGACGCGCAGCTACGATGACGTCTACGGCGCCACGCTCCGCGACGAGCTCCTCGACGAGGCCGAGGTCAGCGAGATCAGCGCCCTCGAGCGAGAGCTCGCAGCGGAGTTCTTCGGCGGACCATTGCCGGTAAATCATCCGTTTCCCGAGCGTCTCTTCGCCCTCGAGCGGGACGTCATGGGGCGCAGCCCGGGCTGCTTCTGGCTCGACTCGGGCCTCTACGTCGACGCCGACGGCGACGTCGCGCCGTGCTGCAACATCAAGAAGCGCCTTCTCAGATTCGGTGATTTCCGGCACGTCGATCTCGTCGACCTCGATCGAAAGCGCGACGCACTGCAGGCGTCTCTTCTGTCGGGCACAGTTCCGCCGGCCTGCGACGGCTGTAACCTCGCGGAGAGCATCGTTCGCCGCGAGCGCGCGCGCGCCGGCCTTCCCCCTTCTCCCGTGCCTGCCGAGCCCGTCCGGATGCACGCGGCAAGGACCGACGATGGCCTCGTTCAGCTCCGAAGAAATCCCTGAGCGCGATCCGCAGTCACAGATCCTGAAGGGCGCGGGCGAACTGCTCGTCGCGCGCGGCCCCGAGTCGTGGAAGATCACGGGCATCAGCCGCGAGCGCTTCGAGCAAGTGCTCGCCCTCGTCGACGGCCGTCGCAGCGTCGCGGAGATCGTGGCCGAGGCCGGCGCCGGTGACGCACGCGGTCTCCTCGATCTGATGAACGGCAAGGCGCTCCGGCGAAAGCGTCTGCCCGGCGCCACGTCGAGCAAGTCCGGACGGCTCGCGGGAAGCCTGGCTCACCCCCGGGTGCTCGTCTTCGGGAACGGCCTGCTCGGTGCGGCCATCGTCGACGAGCTGACTCGCTCGAACACGTCGGAGGCAGAGCTCGTCGAGCGGCTCTCGCTCGGCGATCTCCGCGCGCAGCTCGACGCACACGACCTCGTCGTCTGTGCTCTCGAGGACACGCGCTACCGCGCCTTGCTCGACGTCAACGACGCGGCGCTCGCGACGGGACGGCCGTGCATCCCCGTGGTCGTCGACGGCGAGGATGTGGTGCTGGGCCCCACCGTCGTCCGGACCCAGCGCGCCTGCTTCGGCTGCGCCGTCCTCGGCACGACGCTGTCGAAGTACCCGGACCGCGCGCGAGCGGCGGAATACGCCACGGAGCTCTCGACGCGCCGGCTCGCGGAGTCACCGCTGCTCCACGCGGCAGCACGCGCCGTTCGCGACGAGGTGGCCCGCGTCGGAGTCGATCCGTTCCTTGCCGGACGGCTCATGCGCCTCAGCGACGAGGGCGTGGCGCTCTCCGACGTGCCGGTTCGTCAGGATTGCCCATTCTGCCGACCGCGTGCACGCGAAGAGACGGCCGCGAGCGCGCCGCCGCTGACACGGAAGAGCAGCATCTCCATCAGCCTGAACGCGGATCGTCGCGCGGAGTCCGAGGTCCGCGGCAACCCGAAGAGCGGCGACGCGCCGTACCGCACCGTGGGCATCCTCGGAGGCGGCTCTGCCGGCTACATGACCGCGCTGGCGCTCCGGACGCGCCGGCCCGAGCTCGAGGTGACGCTCATCGAGTCGAGCAAGATCCCGATCATCGGCGTCGGGGAAGCGACCACCCCGCGGCTCCTCGACTTCCTGCACTCGCGCTCGGGGCTCGACATCGTCGACTTTTACCGGCGCGTGCTCCCGACGTGGAAGCTCGGCATCCAGTTTTACTGGGGACTACCCGGCGATTACACGTTCAACGGCGCGTTCCAGTTCGCGAGCCTGGTCGAGCCGATGGTGTACCGCGGCAACATGGAGACGTACTCGCTCGGCTGTGCGCTCATGGAGCGCGATCGCGTCCCCGTCTTCGCGAACGGTGACGGCACTTACACGTCGTTCTTGCATCGCATCGCGTTCGCGTACCACCTCGACAACGTCCGCTTCGTACGTTACCTCACCGAGGAAGCGGAGCGGCTCGGGGTACGCCGGCTCGATCGCGTCATAGTCGACGCTGCGGTGAAGCCCGACGGCGAGAACATCGATCACCTCGTCGACGACGGCGGCGAGAAGCACCGGTTCGACCTGTACGTCGACGCCAGCGGCTTCCGGTCGTTCCTGCTCGAGAAGAAGCTCGGCTCTCCTTACGTGAGCTACGCCCCGAGTCTCTTCACCGACTCGGCGCTGATGGCCGACGTGCCGAACCACGGGAACATCCGCCCGTACACGCGCGCCGAGACCATGGACAACGGCTGGTGCTGGACGATCCCCTTCCACGAGAACGACCACCGCGGCTACGTCTTCTCCTCGGCGTTCTGCTCGCTCGATCAGGCAACCGACGAGTTTCGTCGGAAGAACCCGACCGCCGGCGATATTCGTTCGCTCAAGTTTCGCTCCGGCCGGCACGAGCACTTCTGGCGCGGCAATGTGCTCGCGGTCGGAAACTCGTACGCCTTCGTCGAGCCGCTCGAGTCCACCGGCCTCGAGATGCTCAGCATCGAGCTCGACCTCGTCGTGGATCACTTCCCGACGTCACAGAACGATCGCGGCGTGAAGGCGGCGCTCTCCGCGAAGTTTGCCCGGATGTGGGACGACCTTCGCGGGCTCCTCGCCATTCACTACAAGTTCAACCGCAAGCTCGACACCGAGTTCTGGCGCGCCTGCCGCAGGGACACCGATCTCGCGACGGCCGCGCCGCGCGTCGCTCTCTTCGCCGACCGTGCGCCGCTCAGCTACTCGCGCGCGCTCCTCCGCGCCGACGACCCGGTCGCCGATTTTTTCTCTCAGGACTACATCTACGACGTCCTTCTCTGCGGCCAGCAAGTGCCGGCCACGTACCTCGAGCCGTTCGAGACCCGCGCCGTGCTCGAAGAGCGCCGGCGGCACTACCGCGCCGCCGCGGAGTGGGCCCTCCCGCAAGCCGAAGCGCTCCGTCTCCTCACCGAGGAACCGGAGACGTTGATCTCCGTCTTCGACAGCCCCGAGAGCTGGATCCGGCTCAAGCGCTATTGACCGCGATGAACGACGTCCCGGCGCCCGTCCGCCAGCGCTTCCCGCTGTTCGTCGGCACTCGTTCCTATCGCACCATCGCGACCGGGCCGTCGTGGCTCCTCTTCGCTGCGTCGACGACGCTGACGATCCTCGTCCTGACCACGGTGGTGGAGTCCGCGGCGCTCGTCACGGGAGCCCGCGTCCTGTCGCTGTTCGCCCTGCTTCTCTGCGTCTCGCCGGTCGCGCTCCTCGCTCAGCTCGGCTGGGTCGTCGGGCACGTGGTCGACGCGACGTCGACCCGCGCCTGCGACGTCGAGCTCGGGGACGGCAAGCTGCGCGTCATCGGCGGATCCGGCCACGGCTTCGAGGCGACCTTCGACGAGCTCGCCCTCACCGGCGCGATCGAGCTGACGGCGTCGTATCTGACCCTGAAGCGACGGCAGGGGCGCCCGTTGACGCTACGAGTGCCGGCGGATCCCGACGAGCGCGCGTCCCTCGAGGCGCTGCACGCATCGCTGGAAGCCGCTGCCCTCGGGAGAGCGGCGAAACACGCCGTGTCCACGACGAGCATCGCCGTCCTTTGCTGCACGGGTTGCGGCGCGCCGCTCTCGCCGGCCCGGACGCCGACGCTACGCTGCGCGTTCTGCGGCACCGAGACCACGACGACACCCGAGGTCGTTGCGAAGCTCGAGAGCGCGGCGCTCGTCGACGAGCAGCGTCGCGCGGACGAGGCGCTGTGCACGGCGCTACGCCGGCAGCCGGGACCACGCGTCGCCAACGTGGTTGCATTCGGCGGCGGCGCGCTCATGCTCGCACTGACCGTCCCCGCCGTGCTCTTCGCGGCGATGCTCGGCTTCGTGCTCGACGACCCGGCGTACCTCTCCAAGTGGCGCGGCGTGGGGCTCATCGCGTCCGGCGCGTCGCTCTGTCTCCTCGCGTTCGTTCGCGAGCGCCTCGCGAACCGCACGGCCCTTCGCGTGCTGACCCTGGGCTTCGCGGCGCTGCCGCCGGACCGCGCAGGCGCACCGGCGCGCTGCCGGAGCTGCGGCGGCGCACTCCCGACGGCGAGCGTCGCCCGCGTGCTCATCCAGTGCGTGTACTGCGACGCCGAGAACCTGACGTCGCTCGACCTTGGCTTCGACGCCGATCTCGTCCGTCGCTTCTCGGCAGGTGAGCGCTCTCCTGCGCGCGCCCTCGAAAAGGCACGCGCAAAACGTCTTGGTTCTCGGTTATTCGCGACGGTCGGGTGCCTGCTGATCGTGGCCGGCGTCGTCTGGAGACTCTCGTGAAGCTGCGCTTTCTGCTGGCCCGGGTCTCTTCGGACCCGTGACACCTACATGGTCGGGCCTGCACGCCGTGCTAAGATTTTATGACGGGGGGGCCTTGGCCCCCCGCAGCTTCGCCTTCGGCGAACTGCTCCCCCCGCCGCTTCGCGGGCTCGCTTCGCTCGCGCAGATCCGCAGATCTTTCATTCGGAATCGTCGATGCGGAACTACTGAGCTCGAAGGGTTTGGGGTGGGGCAGGCCGAACGCTTCCGGGTCCGATAGAGTCGTTCGAGACTAGAGAGGTTCGAGCAATGGCGTCACTCGTAGCTTGTCCGTCCTGCACCCGTCACATCCGTCGCAGCGAGGGGACGTGCCCGTTTTGCAGCGCGTCCGTCGGTGCCGCGATCGCGAGGATCCCCGAGCGTCTCATGCCGACCGGCCGTCTGAGCCGGGCCGCGCTCGCTGCCTTCGCAGCCGCGACCGTGGGCGCAGCAGGGTGCGGCGGTGACGACGGCACGCAGACCGGTGGAACGGGCGGCGCGGCGAACACTGGCGGCGCTGCGACGGGCGGCGAACACAGCACCGGCACCGGTGGCGAGCTCGCACAGCCTCTCTACGGCGCTCCCGCGCCGGGCAACGGCGGCGCGCAGTCGTCAGCCGGCGGCACCGCAGGCGACGGCGGCGGTCACATGGCACAGCCGCTTTACGGCGCGCCGTTCCCGACCGGCACCGGCGGGACCACGTCCACCGGCGGCACCGCAGGGGACGGCGGCGGTCACATGGCGCAGCCGCTCTACGGCGCGCCGTTCCCGCGCGGCGACGGCGGCTCCAAGTCCGAGGGCGGCACCGGGAACACCGCGGGCGGCGAATCCGCCGCTGGCGGCGAGATGAGCGCGGGCGGCGCCGCGATCTACGGCGCAGCTCCCGCATACGGCATCGCCCCGCCCCCGAAGCGCTGACCACGATCACGAACGGCGGCGCGCCGAATGCTCGCGCCGCGCGCGTCGAGGCTCGAGCAACGCCTGAGGGCACACGCTCGATTCGCACGTCGCGCCAGTGAGTGAGCTCGCGCGAAAGTTACAGGCATTCGCCGCTCGGTGAGAGCAATCGTGATCTTTTCTGACCCACATAGGGGGCAGATTGGAACCTCATCTCCAGACCCGCGCTTTTTTGCCACGGTCCCGAGAACGCTTCCAACACAGATGACGACGTTGTTCTTCCCGGCTCCCTTCCGTTAGCGCCGCGCTCGCGCGCGCTTCGCCGAGAAGCTCGTCTCATCACTCACGCGCACGCGCTCACGCGCGTGCAGCTCGCACACCGATGTCGACGAGGGGTCGGCGTGCAGAGGTGCGCCGTTCCCCGAACACGGCGCCGAGCGCCGAGGTGCGTCCAGCACCCGACGTTCCAGCGACCGCTTTGTCCAGCGACCGAGAACCCATCAACCGAAGGTGAATCAGATGAAAATGAAAACAGCTGCCCTGGTGTCGGCGTGTCTTGCAGCAGGGGCGCTGGGCGCCGTCGGTTGTGGCGCGCCGAGCGACGAGGGACAGGGCACGAGCGTCGCCGCGAACGACGACAACGTCGACACATCGCAAGACCTGCTCGTCGGCGATCATCTCTCCGGCGTCACCGACGCGGACTTCAACGAAGACAAGGCCGCCTTCGTGAACGTCGAGGGCGTGAACGACGGCCTCGGCCCGGTCTTCAACGATTCCGCGTGCGGCAATTGCCACAACCAGGGCGCGAGCGGCGGTGCCGGCACCCCGATCGAACGTCGGTACGGCAAGTTCGTGAACGGCGTCTTCAACCCGCTCGCGAACGAGGGCGGTTCTCTTCGCCAGCTGAAGACGCTCGGCAACTGGACCAACAAGAACGGCAAGGCCTGCAGCGTGCCCCTCGAGAAGGAACCGGCGGATGCCACCGTGCACAACGTCGGTCGCCTCACGACGCCGCTCTTCGGCCTCGGCCTCGTCGACGCCATGCCGGACTCGTTCTTCCAGAACCTGGCGAGCAACGAGCCGTCGAACGTGCGCGGCACGGCGAACATGGTTCCCATCGCGCTTCCGAACCCCGAGGACACGAGCCAGAGCGTCGGCTCGATGCGCGTGGGCCGCTTCGGCTGGAAGGCGGGCGTGCCGAACCTCGTGCAGTTCTCCGCCGACGCCTACATGAACGAGATGGGCATCACGACCCAGCACTGCTTCAAGGGTCAGTCGATCACCGCGTTCGCGACCGAGTCGGCACCGAACGGCACCCCTGTGGCATCGGGCTGCGACGACAATGTGTTCGGCACCGACGACTCGGTCGGCTCGTGTGCGAACAACAAGACGGAGATCCAGGACGACGTCGCCGAGTTCACGGAGTTCATGACCTTCCTCTCGCCGCCGCCCCAGCAGACCCAGAGCACGGGGCAGGTCATCGCCGGCCGGCTCGAGTTCATCGCGGTTGGCTGCAACGGGTGCCACACTTCGCAGACGTTCACGACGCCCGCGAACCCCGCGAATCACGTCCCGGGGAACTTCAAGTTCAACCCGTTCTCCGACTTTCTCTTGCACGACATGGGGAGCCTCGGCGATCAGATCGGCAACGCTGGCGATTCGCAGGCCACGACGCAGTTGATGCGCACCGCACCGCTCTGGGGCATTCGCTTTCGCACCAAGCTCCTCCACGACGGCCGCGCGACGGACATCCCCACGGCGATCAAGGCTCACGACGGCCAGGCCGCGAACTCCGTCCGGCTCTTCAACCTCGCCGCGCAGCTCGACCAGGGGAACCTCGTCCGCTACGTCCAGTCGCTGTAGCTACTAGGGGGGCCTTGGCCCCCCGCAGCTTCGCCTTCGGCGAACTGCTCCCCCCGCCGCCTTCGCGGGCTCGCTCTGCTCGCGTAGTTCCGCTTCTTTGATGCCTCGGGGACGGCGCTGTTCGCGGATGAACATCTACTAGAAGAGGCTTTGCTGGCGCGGCCCGGGGGGAGGCGGCGCCAGCTCGGCCTCGTCGTCGTCGCGGCTCACGGGTGGCGGCATGTCGAAGATTGCCGTCACCGGACCGTGGTCACTCGTCCCGAAGTCGCGTACGACCTCACACGACGTCGCGTGCTCGGCGAGCGACGCGTGTGCGAGCACGTAATCAAGGCGCCACCCGACGTTCTTCTCGCGCAGGTTCCGCCACGGCGCCCACCACGAGAAGAGCTGGTCGTCGTCGGGGTGGAATTTCCGCGACAGGTCGACGAGCCCCTGTGCGATGAGATGCTCGAGCTGCGCGCGCTCGGCCGGCGTCTGACCGAGCTGCTCGGGCTTCCGCAGCGTCGGGTGCACGTCCCGTGGCTCGCGCGCCACGTTGAGATCGCCCGAGACGACGAGCGCGATGCCCTCGCGAGCGGCCTCCTCCGCCCAGAGCCCGATCGCGTCGAGGAAGCGAACCTTCGCCGGGAAATCCTTGCCGCCGTTGGGCAGATAGACGGACGCGAACATCACGTCGCCGACCCGCGCGGTGACGATGCGCGATTCGTGATCGAACGAGGGGTGCGCGTACTTCGGTCGCCGCGGGAACGTCGCCTCGGAGAGGTGCAGAGCGACGCCGGAGTACCCCTTCTGCCCGTGCCAGTAGCAGTGATATCCGGGAAGCACGGCGAGGCTCGCCGGTAACTGCTCGGGTGCCGCCTTCACCTCCTGGAGACAGAGGACGTCGGGCCGCTCGCGCTCGAGCCACGTGAGCACCTCCGCCTCGCGCGCACGCACGCCGTTCACGTTCCACGTCGTCAGCTTGAGCATGACCCGACGCGCTCCGACCTCAGCTCCCGGGCGTCGAGACCGTGGCGGCACGGCGAGCGAGCTCGGCCCTGAGCTCGGTCTCGGCTTCCTCGACCGTCGTGAGCTGCGCGCCGTCGAGAGCGAAGCCGTCCTTGAGCAACGATTCGCGGAGCCGCACGGCGCGCTGCTCCGCCTTGACCCGCGCGCGCTCGAGCACGTCGAGCCGGTTCGCCACGGCTTCTCGTTCCGCGCCCTCCACAGCCGAGAGCCGGAGGCGCGCTTCCGCGATTCGTTTGCAGATCAGCGCGTGCCGCTCGATGAGCTCGCGCATCGTCGTCAGATTTCCGCGGCGCCGTCCGACGAAGGCGACGACCCAGAACACGACGGCGGCGATGGCGAACGGCCAGATCACGGCGCTAGCATAGTCACAAAACGCGACGACGGTACCGCGCCGGAAACGGCCTGCCGGCGGCGCCGTTCCGGCGACTCACGGCCCGGCGTGCCGGCTTACGAAGGATACGATGGCGTCGGCGCCCGGCCCTCCCACCGGGACCCGGTGGCCGCCGGCCCACGTCGCCACTTCACGGCCGGTGGCGTCGAAGTGCGGCACGAGCTCCGCGCTGACGGTGGCCATGCCGTCGCGCTCGCCCCACACGTGAAGCGACGGGACGCGGATCGGCTGAAGCAGATGAGGCGCGAGCGCCGTCGCCCGTGGAGCGCGCCCCGCGACGAGGACGACGAAGCCGAGCGACGCGGCGATCTCCGGTGGGGCTGTAGCGGCAAGTGCGGTGGTCACTATCGCACCCTGGCTGAAACCGAGGACGCCCACCGGCGCGTGCTCACGGATGAGCGCGTGCAACCCGTCACGGGCACTCTCCCAGCCGCGATACTCGGTGCCGTCGTCGCTCGCGTCCCACCAGGTCAGGTGAGGACCCGGGAGTCGCTTTGCCGAGGCACCGTAGAAGCGCTCCACGGCGTCCGTCGGACACGCGAGCGGTGCGGACGGATACACGACGCGCATCCCCGGTGGGAAGCGCGCCGCCAGGGACGCCATGTGGTCCTGCATGACGCTGCCGTTCATGGTGTAGCCGTGCAGAACGAGGAGCGTCGACATCCGTCCGGGTCATAGCTCGGAGACCGTCAGCCTTCGACGGTCTTCTTCAGACCCTGAAGAACCGCACCCCAGTTCTTCTTGCTGGCCTCGACGCCCTTCTCGGTCTCGATGTTGTCTTGAGAAACGGAGACGACGGTGTTGCCGTCGCGCTCGTCGAGGTGCCAGGTGACGAGCGCATAGTTCTCCGGCTTGTCTTCCTTGCCCGAGGTGGTGCTGAAGTGGGTCGCTTGGAGGACCTTGTTCTTCTCGACCTTCTTGATCGTCCCCTTCTCCTTGAACGGCTTGCCCTGATAGCTGCCGGTGTACTCGAGGGGGCTCCCGACCTTCCAGTCCGTGTGCACGTCGGCACCCATCAGGTACTGCTTGATGAGCTCCGGCTTCGTCAGTGCGTCCCACACCTTCGCCGGCGGCGCGTGAACGGTGATCTGCGTCTTCGCAACGTGATTGTGTTCCATCTTGCCTGTCTCCTTTGCTGCATGCGCGTGCCGCTGTCGGCGCCGCGCGCACGCAACGAGGTGCAAAGCAAGAAGCGATCCTCCACGCCGACCGTGGAGCCGGCGTGAGGCTATCGGTCACGTCACGAATCCGCAGCGCGGAGCTGTGCGAGCACGTCGTCCCAGTCGATGTATCCGGATTCGCGCAGCGTGCGCGTCGCGAGCGCGGCGAGCGCGTCTGCCCGCTCCACGTCGCGCAGCCACTCCGGCGGGATCGCATTGGTGCCGCAGCGTGCCCCGACCAGCGCGCCGACCAGCGTCGCGATCGTGTCACTGTCGCCCGGTGTGTTCGCCGCTTCGAGCACCGCGACGCGGAACTCGTCGGGGTGCCGCACGTAGACGTAGGTCGCCGCCGCGATGGCCTCGTGGGCGGCCCAGCCCCGAAGGCGCTCGAGCACCGTCTCGGGTGCCTGGCCGTCGTGCGCCGCCGCAGCCGCTCGCGCGATCATGTCCGCAGTTCCGACGTCGTGTCGCGCGGCGCTCTGGACGAGCACGTCGACGGTGTCGCGCACGGCGTCTCCGGCAAGTGCGCTGGCCGTACCGTGCGCCATGGCCGACGACGCGGCGAGCGCGATCGGCGCGCGGTGCGTGAGCTGGGACTGCGCGACGGCCCATGCTTCTCTCGCCTCCGCGTCGGAGTGGAACACGAGCCCCACCGGATACGCGCGCATCACCGAGCCCGAGCCTTGCGGCGACTCCGACCACTTCACGATGGCGCGGGCGAGTCGCGTCATCGCAGGGTCGAGCGCTTCGCCGGCGAGCCGTGCGTCGAGCAGCGACGTGAGGACGACCTCGGCGAGCTCGGTATCGTCGGTGTACGGCGCGACGCGCTTGCGTCCCATCGCGTCCCCGATCGCGGCACCGAGCACCGCGCCGGTGACACGCTCTGCGAGGTGATTGCCGCGGCGCGACGGATCGGCGTTCGGCGCGTGCACTCCGGCGAGCGCGTACACGACGCCGCCGAAGCGCGCCTCGTGCACGACGACCTGCCGTCCATCGATGAGGCACGTCGAGGCGTCGCGCTTCTCGCCGTCGACCCTCGCGACGATGCCGCCGGATATACCCGCGTTGCCGAAGACGATGCGCCGGCCCGTCTCGTCGACCGCGCGCCCCGTGCACGACTCGCAGACGTAGTCCGGATATCGTTCACTGGTCGGCGTTCGTGCGAGGCATATCGGACAGACGTTGCCGAGGTCGTCGGGGCGTGAGCCCGGACCGAAGAAGGTCATCTTCATGTCGATCCGGTACTTCGAGCGGATCTCGTCGGCACGCCGGGCCCCCTCGATGATGCGTCTCACGTGCGGATCGAGCCCGGAGTCGTCGGCGTCGGTCATGAATCGCGAGAAGCGTACTACGTTCCGGAGCGACGTCCGTTCGACCGCCTGCGAAGCGCGAAAATCCGGTTGGGCGATCGAGCCATAGACGCTAGCGTCGGGTTCGATGCGCCGTCTCGGCTTTCTCCTCGTCCTGCTCCTCGCGGGATGCTCGCGCTTCGGCCCCGTCTACCCGAGTCGTCCGGGGGGGCGCCCGACCGCGCCGCTCGCCGATCCCTCGCCGTCGCGGGTGTCGGCCCATCTCGCGGTGACCGGCGCCGAGCTCCGCCGTCAGCTCGACGAGCTCGTCCCGAAGTCGGGCCAGGGGACGTTCCCACTGCTCGGCAGCGCGCGCGCCTATCGCTGGACACGGGACCCGCTCGACGTCTCGTTCGCATCCGGCAAGATCGTCGTGAAGACGCACGTGGCGTCGAACGTCGAGCTGCCGATCAGCAGCGTCGACCTCGCCTTCGACGTCACCATCTCGGCAGAGCCGGTCGTCAACACCGCCTACGTCATCAAGCTCCAGTCGACCGACGTCGCCGTCAAATCCGACGACCGGCGGCTCAAGATCGTCGACCAGCTCGCGGGCGTCTTCCAGACCGTCGGCAGCGAGATCGATCACGAGCTCCGCGGCTTCTCGTACGATCTCGCCCCGCTCCTCGCCGAGGCATATCAGCGCGTGAAGATGCCGCTCGCACTCCCCATGGGGCAAGCCGCCGGCTGCGCCGAGCTTCGCGTCCTCGGCGTCGAGGCCGCGCCGCTCATCCTCGCCGACGGCGTCGAGAAGGACTTCTCGCTCGTCGTCTCGCCGACCATCACCCTGCCCTGCACGCCGGCCCTCGATCCGTCGCCACTCCCGCCGCTCGCCAACGTCGCGATGGTCCCCACCGGGCCCTTCGTAGTGACCATCCCTGTTGCCGCTTCTTACGAGGAGCTCACGCGCGCCATGGGCGGCGCCTTCACGAACGGCAAGCTCTTCTTCTCGAACGAGCACCCGAAGCTCTATCTCGAAAGGCCGGAGATCTACGAGGCCGAGGGCGCGCTGGTTCTCCGCCTTCACATCGCGGGGCCAGTGCGCGAGTTCGGCATCGACGCGGACATCAACGGCGATCTCTACCTCGTCGGCCACCCGTCGCTCACCGACAACGAGATAACGTTCCCCGATCTCGAGCCGACCATCGAGACGTCGAACTTTCTCCTGTCGCTCAAGGCCCTTTCCGACGGAGACCGCATCAAGATGGAAGCGCGAAAGGCGCTCCGTCTCGATCTCGCCGATCGCCTCGCCGCCGTCCGCGCGAAGCTCTCCTCGGATCTCACCTTCGGCGACGCGAAGCAGTGCTTCGTCGCGAACGTCGACAAGCTCGAGCTCACCGAGCTCCACGCCCACGCCTCGTACCTGCGAGTGAACGTCGTCGTCACCGCGCGCGCCTCCGCGTCCCTCCCCTGCGCCACGCCGCTCCCCGCCGCACCCGACGTCAACGCAGAGCCGACCGTGACGCCCGTCGAACCGACCGTGACCCCCGCCGCGAATTGACGGGCTCGCGTTCGCGGAAGCGGGCACCCTGGCGTCGCGCCGCGGCGCGCCGTACGATTCTTGGATGCGCATGGCGTTCGGGTACGCCGCGGTGCTGACGGTGGTCGGCGCCCAGCTTGCGTATTTCTACGGCGCCCTCCCCGACGTGGTCGCCTCCCATTTCGGCGCGAATGGGCTCGCGAACGGCTACATGCCGCGCGGCGTCTTCGTCGCCTTCTACGGCGGGCTCGTGCTCTTCCTGCTCGCGGTGTTCGGCGGAATCGCGGTCGTCCTGCGCTCCATCCCGGTGGAGCTCATCAATCTGCCGAACAAGGATTACTGGCTCTCCGGCGAGCGCGAAGCGAGCTCCCGCGAGTGGCTCTCGCGCGAGCTCCAGCGCTTCGGGCTCCTCGTCGTCGTCTTCATCGCGGTGATCATGCAGCGCGTGTTCATGGCGAACGTCGACAGCTCACCGCCCTGTCTCTCACCGACGTTCGTCCTCGCGGGCGTCGGGAGCCTGTTCCTGGCCGTCGTGGTGCTCACCATCCGGATGATCCGCCGCTTCTCGTGAAGTGCTCGCGCCGCGCGTCACGGCATTTTCACTGGCGCGGCGGGTTGCTCTGGTGGCGATGCCGGATCGGCGGCCGACGCGGACGGCGCGGCGTTGCTGCCTTCGCCCATTAGCTGTTCGATGAGCGCGTCGTTCGCGTCCTCGCCGGCAGCCTGAGTGCCCTCTGCTGAGCCGGGTTCCGGCGCTTTCCGGATCCCCTTGCCGTCGGGGCCCCACTTGGCACGATCCTCGTCGGTGCACGGTAACGGGTTGTTGCGGTCTTCCTGGACGCACTCGAGCATCCAGGCGTCGCGCGGCGGCTCGTTGCGCGACGCCGCGTCGGCGTGCGCCTTCGCGATATCGCCTTGCACGGCGATCGTCGAGAGCCCCGGTACGAGCATGATGACCGTCAACCCGACGAACATGATGCCGAGGAACGGTAGCGCGATCCGGTAGAGCGACGTCATCGGTTTCCGGAACCGGAAGCTCGTGACGAACAGGTTCTGCCCGAAGGGCGGGCTCAGAAATGCGATCTCGAGATCGAGCAGGAACATCATCGCCAGGTGGAACGGCGAGAAGAGAAACTTCGCTCCGAAGGGAAGCAGGAGCGGCACCGCGACGAGGATCGCGCTGAAGCCCTCCATCACCGCGCCGATGCCGTACATCAGGAAGTTTCGCGCGACGAGGAAGTGCCAGCGCTTCGTGACGCCGAGCCCCGTGATCCACGCGAAGACGTGAGCCGGCGCGTCCTCGGTGATGAGGTAGTTCGTCAGCGCGACGGCCATCGCCATGATGAGGAGCAGCGCGCCCGCGAGTGCGAAC
>DATAZL010000134.1:0-6903 GCA_036272055.1 Polyangiaceae bacterium
TTTCGCCGCGGATCTCCCAGGTCCACACCCTCGAACTCCCTCAGAACAGCTTCCTTGAATGACACGGTCATCGCCGCTGCAGATCACCCCCACGGCAGGATTTCAATAGAATTGTGCCGAATCCATAGGCCAAGGCCCCCCGCCGCTTCGCGGGCTCGCTTGGCTCGCGGGGGCCGGGTGTTTGATGCCTCGTATACGACGGCTAGAACGCGCCGGCGTAGAGGGTTTCTATCTCACCGGCGCCGAGGACCATGCGCGCGTTGTAGAGGTTCGCGGGGTCGAGGAACGCTACCTCGCTGCACGGGCCCATGTCGTCCTTAGGCACGCGCACGTCGCCGAGCTTCTGCGGGTGACCCACGGCTTGGAGCAGCTCGGAAACCTTGTTCGCCGCAGCGGCTGCGGGGTCGCCGTCGACCTTGGCGCCGAGGGCTATCGCGACGTCGGCGAGACGTTTCGCGGCTTCGGGGCGCGCGGCGTTGAAGCGCATCACGTGCGGCAAGAGGATCGCGTTACCCATGCCGTGCGGTACGCCGTAGCGCGCACCGAGTGCGTGCGACATGCCGTGGACGAGCCCGACGTTCGCGCTACCGATGGCCCAGCCGGCCAGCGTCGCGGCGCTCTGCATCGCGCTGCGCGCGGCGAGATCCGTCCCTTTCTTCACGGCCGTCTCGAGGTTCGCGGCGACGAGACGGATGGCGTGGAGCGCCTGCGCGTCGCTCATCGGGTTCGCGATGCGGCTGGTGTACGCCTCGATCGCGTGCGTGAGCGCGTCGAAGCCCGTCGCCGCGGTGAGCATCGGCGGGAGCCCGACGGTCAGCGTCGGATCGAGCACCGCCAGATCCGGCACGATGTAACGGTCGCCGATGTAGCTCTTCACCTTGAGGAGCGTGTTCTTCACGACCGCGACATTCGTGACCTCGCTGCCGGTGCCTGCCGTGGTCGGGATCACGACGTGCATGAGCTGTGGCCCTTGGAGCTGTTGAAAGCCGAGGGTCTGGATGGCCCTGATACCGTTCGTGATCGCGACGACGGTCGCCTTCGCGGTGTCGATGACGCTGCCGCCGCCGAGACTCATGACGCAGTCGACGTCGTGCTTCCGCCCGAGCTCCGCCGCGGCGTCGATCACCTCGAGCCCGCTGTCCTGCGGGACCTCAGAAAAGATCGCGACGATCTTCGAGCCGAGAGCGTCCTTCACCCGCTCGACGAGGCCGGCCTTGATGACGCCCGCGTCGGTGATGAGAAGGATCCGCTCCTTCTTCTGTTCCACCATCTCGCCGGTGAGGCGCGCGACGCTACCCGGGCCGGAGATGATCCGCGTCGTGGGCTCGTACTCGTAGGCGATGGAACGCCGGCGCTTCAGGACGAGGCGCGGGCCCATCTTCGCGTCGGGATCGCCCTCGGTCCCGATGTGGAAGTGCTTCATCTCGGTGTACTCGGCGAGGCCGTGGTGCCCGAGCTCGCGTCCGATGCCGCTCTTCTTGTACCCGCCGAACGCGCCGTAGTCGTTGAACACGTGGTAGTCGTTGATCCACGCCGTTCCGGCCCGGAGCTGCCGCGCGACGTCCTGCGCGCGCTCCACGTTCCGGCCCCACACGCCGCACGCGAGGCCGTAGTCGTTGTCGTTCGAGATCTCGATGGCGTGCTCGATCGAGTCGTAGGGGATGACCGCCAGGACCGGGCCGAAGATCTCTTCCCGCGCGATCCTCATCGTGTTGTCGACGTCGGCGAACATCGTGGGCTGCAGGTAATTGCCCTTGTCGAATCCGGGAACGACCGCGCGCTCACCGCCGCAGACGAGGCGCGCGCCCTCTTTCTTGCCGAGCTCTATGTACTCCTCGACGCTCCGGCGCTGCTTGTCACTGACGACGGGACCCATCTGCGTCTGCGGATCGAGCTCGTAACCGACGCGGATGGTGCGCGCTCGCTCCACGAGCCGACCGAGGATCTCGGCGTAGCGCGCCTTCGGCAGTAGGAGCCGCGTGCCCGACTCACACACCTGGCCGGAGTGAAGGAAGCTCGCGAAGAGCGAGCCGTCGACCGCCATGTCGAGATCGGCGTCGTCGAGGATGATGTTCGCGCTCTTGCCGCCGAGCTCCATCGTCGCCTTCTTGATGCCCTGGGCGGCCATCTCGAGGATGCGACGGCCGACTTCGGTGCTGCCGGTGAAGGCGATCTTGTCGACGCCCTCGTGACGGCAGAGGGCCTCGCCCACCGAGCCACCGGGGCCGGCGATGATGTTCACGACGCCCTTCGGGATGCGGCTCTTCGCGATGATCTCGGCGAGCGCGAGCGCGGAGAGCGGCGTGTCGGTCGCGGGCTTCAGCACGATGCTGTTGCCCATCGCCGTGGCCATCGTGATCTTCCAGATGGCCATCATGAACGGGAAGTTCCAGGGGACGATGCCGACGCAGACGCCGACCGGTTCGCGCTCGATGTGGTTGGTCGAGCGAAACGGAAAGTTCCGGAAGGGGATCTCTTCCCGCCAGGGGAAGTGATTGGCCATGTAGTTCGCCATCGAGCGAACGAATTTTGCGCCCATGAACACGTCGCTGTAGGTGCGCGTGATCACGCCGCCGGAATCGAGCGCCTCGACCGTCGCGAGCTTCGGCGAGTGCGCCTGGATGAGATCGGCGAGCTCGAGCAAGATCTCCGCGCGGTCGACCGGCTTCTTCTTGCTCCACACGCCGCTGTCGAACGTCTTGCGTGCGACGTCGACGGCGCGCTTGGCGTCCGCCTCTGTGGCACGTGCCACGGTCGCGACGGGGTTCCCTGAACCGGGGTCGAACGTCTCGAACCGCTCCCCGCTTGCGCCCTCGACGAACTCGCCCCCGATGAAAAGTCGGTAATGATCCATGATGTCTCCCGCACACTCGGTACCACTCATCGTGCGAGCCGTCAGTGCGGTTGTCGCCGCGTGGCGCAGCCGATGCGCTCAAGCTCTTGTGTCTGAAGCTCAGCGCATCGCGCGCCAGGGCAATGGCCGTGCGCGCCACGCGAGAGCCCACGTCGAATTTTCCGCACACCGACGCGGGGTCCGGGACTTAAGTGCCTCGAGTCCATTGAAGCGATGGGAATTTCGAGTCCCCCGACGGGGCAGGGGACTCGAAATTCCTGCCCATAGGCCAGATCTGACTCGAGCACGGATTGTCGTGACGTGCATCGATTCGAGTGAATCGATGCACTAGTGGCGGGTGGGGGCGGCCTGCACCCCCGGAGCGACGTGAGGGCGTCGTTCCGGGGAGCGGCGTCTCCGGGATTCAGCGGTTTTTTCGGCCGTTCGGCTTCAGGGCGAACCACTCGCTCGAAGCGGTGCGGAGCGACGCGCAGTCGTCCGAGGCGCCGGTGGTCGCCGTCCGGAGCGCGACGCATCGGAAATCCGCGTCCCACGGCTGGGCGACGAGGGCGTGCTCGCCGTCGAGCATTCCCCAGGTGTCGAGGGGGCAGGGGAACAGCGCCGTGCAGTTCGTCATCGGCACGGGTCGTTCGAGCTCGCGGTGCGCCGCGACGAGGCTCCGGCCAATGAGCGAGCGTCGCCGTCCGGCCAGCGCATAGCCGTCGAGGACACCCGCGACGTCGAGCAGCGTCGGCAGGACATCGAAGTGGGTGACGACGGAGTCGCGGTAGCTCCGGAGATGTTCGAGTTCCGCGTCGTCGAGCCCGCCGTTGCTCGCGGCGATCCACGCCGGCACGTGGATCTGCTCGTCGTACAGGTTCTGACCGTGGTGAATCGCGCCGTGCTCGCCGAAGGCCTCGCCGTGGTCGCTCGTGAACACGATGACCCACGGTTCCGCGCGGACCCGGTCGAGAAATGCGCGCACACAGCGCGCGATGCTCCGGTCCTGCTCGAAGATCGCGTCGCGATACGCCGCGTGGAGCTCGGTGAGGCCAGACCAGCTCACCGTGTGACTCATCGGCTGAAACGGCGCGTGCGCCTCGTCGACGAAGTAAGGCGCGTGCGTCCCTTGAAAGTGAAGCACGAGGCTGAACGGAGTCGGCAGCGTGCGGAGATGCTGCTCCGTGTAAGTGGTGAGCATCCGGTCCACGCCGTCGGCGATCACCTCGTCCTCGTCCCCGACGCCGTGACCGACGAGGTCGTCGACGGCCACGAAGGAGTCGACGGCGTGCCGCACGTCACGGCGCCAGAACACCGAATCGAGCTGAGCGGACCAGTATGCGACGGCAGGAGCGTGCCCGCCGGCGCGGACCGCCTTCAGGTAGTCGAAGTAGCCCGGCGTCGCAGCGACGTCGCCGAGCGAGCCGAGTGGCGGCTTTCCGGTGAAGAGCGCGGCGACGCTGACCGCCGTGTAACTCGCGACGGCGCGCATCCCGGTGAGCGCGATGCGGTCCGGCAAGAGCCGGTCGAGCTCCGGGGACGTCGCGCAATCCGCGCCGTGGCCCGCGCAGTAGTCGCTCGCGCGCACGCTCTCCGTGAGCAGCACGAGCACATTGGGCAGCCGTGCGCGCGTCGACGGCAGCTCCGGCAATTCGACGCGGCGCTCCTCGCTCGCGCTGCGGGCAAAGTAACGCTGCCCGACACCGAGCGCCGGCGCCGCAGCGCACAGCGTCACCACGGCGACCGCGCCGCCCACTGCAAGACGTCGCGGAGGCGCGAACGCACCGGCGGAGGTCGCGAGCAGTGCGTACTCGAACAGCGCCACGACCGCGACGGTGGCGAGCACGGCCGGGAGCGCCGGCGCGACGACGGGCCACACGTCTCGCCACGAATAGAGCAGGCTCTCGACGACCTTCGCGTCGATCGTCGTGTGGTAAAAACGATAGAAGCGGACCGCAAGGACGAGGTACGCGGCGGCGCTCAGCGCAACGCCGGCGCGCGCGTCGCGCCGGCGATCGAGCGACACGCCGAGAAAGCCTAGCGCCGTGAAGGCGACGAGCTCTACGACGCGCGCGGCGCTCCACGATGAAGCGCCGCGTGTCGCCAGAGCGAGCAGCGGAAACTGCGCGACGAAGAAGAGGCGCAGCGCGCGGCCGAGCCACGGCGAAACCGCGCGAGCCCGGGGTGCCATGCCACCCCGAGGAGTATCACGGCCGCGCGGTGCGCCGCGACGTCAGGAACCGCCGTCGGTATCGGCTTGCAGGTGGTCCGTCCAGGTCGGGGAGGCGTCGAGCATGGCCTTGGTGAAGTCGTTGACGCTGATGCCGTCGACGGGCGTGTCGAAGCCGACGTTGCCGAGGGCAGAGAGAAGCACGGTGTGCTGCGTCCCGTTGATGAAGAACCGCTCGAACCGCGTCGGATAGGCGTCGTGGACCTTGCCCGTCTCCGAGAGCAGCAGGGGCTTGAACTCGGCCGGCGGTAGCTTGAGGAAGACGCCGCCGATGACCCCGTCGCCGTACGACGAGAATCCCGAGACGTGGAGGGTCGGGTCGGCGCCGAGGCCCCACCCGATGACCGCCGTCTGCTCGCCGGTCTGGCACTCGGTGCACGACTTCGGGATGAACTGCTCGAACTTCCAGTCCGCCTTGATGGTCGCCAGCATGCTCGGGTCGTTCGGGTTCGAGAGCCCGAGGCCCGCGTCGTTGAAGACGTCGATCTGGGTGTGGGGATAGGCGAGGCGAGTCACGCCGGTGCCGATGAGCGTGCCGTAGCCGCCGCCGCTCGTGCCGGCGAGGAGAATGCGTTTCGGGTTCGGGAAGTTCTTCTTCGCGACGTCGATGGCGGCGGTCAGGTTCGCGAGGCCGTGGAAGTGCCAGGCGGTGGTGCCGTCGGGGGCGGTCGTGTCGTTGTCGCCGGAGAACACCGAGCCGTCACAGTACGGCGCGTAGACGATGTTCCATCCTCCGACCACGTTGGTGGACGGATCCTCGTTGAGGATGCCGGTCTTCAGGACCGCGGTCTGGGCCGTCGACGTCGCGGAGCACAGGGTGGACCAGCACGCGCCGCCGCCCTGAAGGAAGATGAGCAGGTTGTCCGACCCCGCGTCGTGGACGACCACGTCGTAGGGGTCGCCCAGGTAGCAGACCGGGCCGTCCTTGGGGTCGAAGTTGTAGACGGTGTCGCCGTCCGGGTTCGTCATGGTGTTCGAGAGCGACGCCTTGCCGACGTACTTGTCGACGTGCGCTGCCGTCAGCTCTGCGACCGCCGAAGCGCTGAAGCCCGGTGTCTTCGCGCCGCCTCCACCGTCGTCGGCGCTTCCGCCGTCAACCAGCGGAAGCGGGCAATCACGGCCGCAGGTCTTGCTGTCGCTGCTGCAACCGACGAGAGTCACCGTACCCACAAAGCAAACCGCTGCGCCGAGGCGCTTTCCAAGCTCGTTCATGCGGGGAAGCATGTCACGCGACCCCGTCCACACAAAGTACGTGTGTCACGTCTCGACGCGTCGAACGGTGCCGGACAGCGGACGGGGCAGCGGGATCACCAGCGCGAGCAAAAAGCCGGACACGAATCCGGCGATGTGCACGGTGCTACTGACGCCAGGGATGACCCAGTCGAGGACGAACTGGAGCCCGACGATGACGAGCGTCTCCCGCAGGGCCGACTGCAAATAGCGGGTCTTTCCTGCACGCTGGCGGCGCACCGTGATCGCGAGCACGCAGCCGAGGAGCCCGAGCACACCCCCGGACGCGCCGACGAGGACGAGCGGGTGAGTGAGGAAGAGCCGCGCCGCGAGGTTACCGAGGAGAGCGCTCCCGAGGTAAAGCACGCCGAGTCGGAGAGGCCCGACCACCGCCTCGACGCGCCTCCCGATGACGACGAGCCCCGTCACGTTCATGAAGAGGTGAAGGTTGCCAAAGTGAAGCCACGCGGCGGTGAGGAGGCGGTCGTACCCGCCGTACGGAGCTACCGGCGGAATGACGATCGCGCCGAGGTCCGCGAGGTTCCTGAGGTTCTCGGTGCCGCCGGGGACCTCGAGGGCAAAGACCGCGAAGAGGCTCGCGACGATGAGC
>DATAZL010000135.1:0-12245 GCA_036272055.1 Polyangiaceae bacterium
GCTCGCTCCGCTCGCTAGTCACGGGGGCCTTGCCCCCGCGGCTCGCTTGCGCGACCGCTCCCCCGCCGCCTTCGGCGTGCTCGCTCCGCTCGCTAGTCACGGGGGCCTTGCCCCCGCGGCTCGCTTGCGCGACCGCTCCCCCGCCGCCTTCGGCGTGCTCGCTCCGCTCGCTACGCGACGCGTTACCAGCGTACGGTTCGTTGACAGAACGAACATGGGAGGGATACCGTGCAACCCGCCAGAAACCGAGGGATTGCAGGCATTTTCGCCGGCTGGGCCGGCGTCTGTGATCGCACGGCTACGGCCATGATCGCCACCTTCCCCTGGAGGAATTTCGAGATGCTTCGCTCCTCGCGCACCCTGGCCTCGCTCGTTCGCGTTCTGCTCCTCTCCACTCCCACTCTCTCGGCGGTCGCCGCCCTGTCGACCGTCGGCTGCAAGGACGAGAGTCAGCCGGAATACTGGGTCGACAAGCTCGCCGAACCCGCGTGGCAGGCCAACGCCGTCAAGCGGCTCGAGCAATTCTTCGACGACACGTTCACGCGCACCAACAAAGATCTCACGGCGCCCGACATGAAGGCGCTCGCAGACAAGCTCGTCGATCCGCTGACGAAGACGTATGTCGCGAACTACGACAACCTCGACGACAAGACGCGCGAGTCGGTGATCAAGCTGGTAGCCGCCTTCCGCGACAAGCGCGGAGAGCCGGCGCTGAAGAAGGCCTTTGCGGAGTTCGCCAAGAGCGGCAAGAACGGCGAGGACGTGAAGTGGGCCGCGCGCGCCGCCGGCGAGATGAAGCTCGATAGCCTCTCCGATCCGATGATCCAGGCCTTCGACAAGCTCAAGGCATCATCGAAGGACGGCGCGACGGTGTACCGCGACCTCAACGAGGCAATGCTCAAGAACCCGAGCCCCTCCTGGAGCGGCATCCTGAAGGCGAAGCTCCAGGACGACATCACGCCGCCGACCAACTCCAAGGATCCGAGCGCGGTCGAGACCTTCAGGAACGAGCTCTTCTGGCAGACCACGAGCGCGCAGCTCCTCGGCGAGATCAAGGACGAGTCCGCGGTCGAGCCGCTGATGAAGGTGATGCTCGATCCCGCCAAGGCCGACGTCCAGGCAACGGCCGCGCTCGCCCTCGTGAAGATCGGCAAGCCCGCCGGCGCGCGCGCAGTGAAGCTCCTCACCGACCAGGATCCGGCGCTCGCTGCGTACTGTGCGGCGCGGACGCAGAAGGCGAGCGGCGCGAAGGACGCGCCGACCAACAAGCCGCACATCCAGACCGCGGCGCTCATCCTCGGCGTTCTCGGGCGGCCCGAGTCGCTCGACCCGATGATGACGACGCTGAAGGCGACGAAGGACGTCTCCACGCGCGCCATCATCGCCCGCGAGATCGCGAAGATCCCGGCGACGCCGGCGTCGAAGCAGGCGTTCCGCGACGCCTACGAGGCGACGCCGCTCGACGCGCAGATCCCGCCCGGCGCGAACGCGCTGCAGACGCTCACCGAGTCGGCCGCGAGCTTCTACGACCCGGACTTCGTCCCGTGGCTCCTCGAGCGCGCGGAAAAGACCAAGGCGACCGGCGAAGAGAAGGAAGAGAAGACCCTCCTCGAGAGCACCGCGACGATCACCGCCATCAAGCTGATGCGCGCCGACCAGATCGCGCTCGTTCAGGACGCGGTGACCAAGTGGGGCACCCAGATCGAGAAAGACGCCTTCAAGAACGGCGGCGACCTCGTGAAGAGCTGCGCCGACCGCGTCCCCTGCTACCTCGCGCAGATCGTGAAGCCCGAGAACCAGGAAAAGACGCTGCAATCGGTGGGAATCAAGGCCGGCTACATGATCGGCGTATTCGGGAACGACAAGGCCCGGTCGGATCTCATCGATCAGCTCGGGGCCGTCGACAATGCGGCCGTCCGCTTCGTCGCCGCGCAGACCATCGACTACCTCTCCCCCAAGGGGAGCAAGGACGCGGCCGACGCGCTCGACAAGATCATCGACAAGAACACGAAGACCGCGGACAAGGAAAAGATGGCCGGTGATGCCCCGCTCAAGCAGGTCATGTATCGGATCCGTGCTCGCGCCGAATAGCGCGTCCGGGTCATGACGAGGCTACGCCTCGAGGTGATCCATCGAGGACGGACGCTCTCCGTCCTCGAGCCGGACGGGGACGTCGTGCACATCGGGCGCGGCCGCTCCGGGCAGGTGCTCTCCGGCGACAACGACATCACGATCGACGATCCGGTCGTGATGCCGGAGCACGCGCGCGTCGTTCTGCGGGACGAGGCCGTGCTCCTGGAGGATCCTGGGGGTGCAGGAGGCGTCACGGTCCGTCGCGGGGCCGCGCGCTTTGCGGTTCACACCGGTTCACCGCACGTGCTCGCGTCGGGCGACGTCATCGAGCTCGGTGCGGACTCGGACGCGGCGGCACCGGTACAGATCCGCGTCGAGTGCGAAGCGGAGACGGAAGCGCCGCGCGTCTTCGAGACGCGGCCTCTCGCGAAGCTCGCCGGCGGCAATGCCGTCTCGGCGAAGGCCGATCCGGTGCTGCGCACGCTCTCCGAGCTACAGCGCGCCGTCGGTTCGGCCGACGACATGGCCGGCGTGCTCCGCGCCGTGGCGGACGCGGCGCTCATCCTCGTGCCGCGTGCGACGCACGCCACGCTGGTGCTCCGGGAAGAGCTCGGCTCGGGCCCCGACGAGAGCCCGCTCGTCCCGGTGCTCACCCGGGTTCGCGGCCCCGACGGCGCTGGAATGACGCCCACGACGCCGGTCCGTGTCGCACGCAGCGTGTTCCGCAAGGTGGTGCGCGAGCGCGCCGCGGTCCTCGTCGCCGACGCGACCTCGGGGGAACTGTCGTCGGAGTCGCTCCAGGGCGCGAGCATCCAGAGCACGATCGGCGTGCCTCTCTGGCGCAAGGAAGACATCATCGGCGTCCTGCAGATCGACAACCGCGCCGCGCCTGCGATGTTCACGTCGGGAGACGTCGACGCCGTCGCAGTGCTCGCCGCGAACGCGTCGCTCGCGGTCGCCAACGCACGTCTCATTCACCGGCTCGAAGTGACGGAAGAGCAGCTCGAGCGCGAGAACAGCTTCCTCAAGGGCCGTGAGCGCGCGCGCCGCGGCGGAGCGGCGGAGACCATCGGGCAGAGCCCGGCGTTCACCGCGCTCCTGTCGCAGATCGGCAAGGTCGCCGACACCCGCGTCTCGGTGCTCATCGAGGGAGAGACGGGGAGCGGCAAGGAGCTCGTCGCTGCGGCGCTCCACTACCGCTCGCGCCGTCGCGAGCGGCTCTTCGTCGCACAGAACTGCGCGGCGCTCCCCGAGAACCTGCTCGAGAGCGAGCTGTTCGGCCACAAGAAGGGCGCCTTCACGGGCGCGATGGAAGATCGCCGTGGTCTCTTCGAGCTCGCCGACGGCGGCACCCTCTTCCTCGACGAGGTCACGGAGACGCCGCTCGCGCTCCAGGCAAAGTTACTCCGCGTCCTCCAGGAGGGCGAGGTGCGTCCCGTCGGCGCGAGCCAGACGAAGCACGTCGACGTCCGCATCGTCGCAGCCACGAACCGGAACCTCGAGCGCGAGGTGGCGGAAGGACGCTTCCGCGAGGATCTCTATTACCGCCTCAAGGTGTTCCCGCTCGAGGTGCCGCCATTGCGCGAGCGCCGTCCCGACATTCCGCTCCTGGCCGGGCATTTCCTCGAGCGGTATTCGAGTGAGCTCGGCAAGCCGGTTGCGGGCTACGCGCAGGGTGCGATGGAGCTTCTCATGGCGTACGAGTGGCCCGGCAACGTCCGTGAGCTCGAGAACGAGGTGCAGCGCCTCGTCATCCAGGTCGTTCCGGGAAGCTTCGTCACCGAGGCGCTCCTCAGCGCGAAGATCCGGAAAGCGGAGACCGCGCTGCGCGACGCCGGCGCGCCGAAGCTCCGCGGCAGCTTGAAGGACGTGATGGAACAGGTCGAGCGGCACGTCGTGTCGGAGGCCCTGCGCGAGCACGGCAACAACAAGACGAGCGCGGCGAAGGCACTCGGCATCACCCGCGAGGGGCTGCACAAGAAGCTCAAGCTGCTCGGAATCGGCTAGCACCGCTTCGTCTCTACTCTTCTAGGTGCGCGTCACGAAGGACCCTCGACGGCGTGGAGCACGTCGGTGGCGTGGCCCGCGGCGACGACGTCGGGGAAGACGCGGAGCACCTTCAGCCCCTTGCCGACGAGGAACGTCGTTCGCTTCGTCACGCCGTTCTCGCTCGCGACGCCGAAGGCCCGCGCGATCGCTCCGCCGGTGTCCGAGACGAGCAGGAACGGCAGCTCTTCGCCGGTCGCAAAGTCCTTGTGAAGGACGCGATCGTCGGGAGACACGCCGATCACCATGCCGATCTTGTCGCCGAAGCGGAGCCACGCGTCGCGAAACTCGCGCACCTCGGTGACCGAGGCCGGATCGCGATCACCGGGATAGAACAGGACGACGACCGGGCGCTCGGTGAACGCCGAGAGACGGACCCGCATCCCGGTGTGGGCGATCCCCTCGAAGTCCGGCGCGACGTCACCTGCGGCGAGGAGTCGGCCGGGGCTCCTCTGCCAGCTCGTGTCGAGCGGTGCTGCGGTGAGAGCGACGCCGCTCGACGCGCTCCCGGCGGCGCCACCGTCGTGCGACGCGTGGCAGCCGGAGAGCGCGAGCGTCAGGAACGTCGCGAGCCTATTCCACGACGTCGAGCTCACTGGATGCCGTACTCGCGAAGACGCCGGTAAAAGGTTCGCCGGGGGATGCCGCTCAGCTTCGCTGCCTGCACGCGGTTCCAGTTGCACGCCTGGAGCGCCGAGATGATCCGTTCACGTTCGTCCCGGCGATGGCGTGACAGGGTCTCCTTCGGCGCGCTCCTCGGGGCCTGGACCCGCGGATCGGCGGCGCGCTCTCGCGGAGCGGACTCTGCCTCGTCGTCGTCCTCCTCGTCCTCGTCTTCCTCGTCGTCTTCGTACTCGGCGGGTGGGGGCGCGAACGAGCGCCCGTCGGGGATATCGAGGTCCTCCGGCCCGAGCACTGGCTCGTCGGAGAGCACCCAGGCGTTGAGCAGTACGTGCTCGAGCTGACGCACGTTGCCCGGCCACGCATACTGCGTGAGCCGCCGGAGCGCCTCGCGCGACACGCTCCGCTTCTCTCGCTTGTAGCGGGCCGCGAAGATGCCGAGGAAATGATCGACGAGCGGCGCGACGTCCTCGGCGCGTTCCCTGAGCGGCGGGAGATGCACCTCGACGACGTGGATCCGGTAGAAGAGATCCTCCCGGAACCGCCCCTCCTTCACCATCGCCGCGAGATCGCGGTGCGTCGCGAAGATGAGGCGCACGTCGACCTCTTGCTCGTTCGCGCCGCCAACGGGCCGCACCTTGCGCTCCTGAAGCACGCGGAGGAGACCGGTCTGCATCTTCTGCGGCATCTCCCCGATCTCGTCGAGCAGAAGCGTGCCGGTGTCTGCCTCGCGGAAGAGTCCCTTGCGCTCGCGGTCGGCCCCGGTGAACGCGCCGCGCACGTGGCCGAAGAGCTCGCTCTCGAGCAAGTGTTCCGGCACTGCCGCGCAGTTGAGGCCGTGAAACGGGCGATCGGTGCGGGCCGAGGCGCGGTGGATCGCGCGCGCCGCTACTTCTTTCCCGGTGCCGCTCTCGCCGGTGATGAGGACCGGGATGTCCGTGCTCTTCACCCGGTCGATCAGCGCGTACACCTTGCGCATCGCGGCGCTCGTGCCGACGAGGCCCTGGTACCCGAAGTGACCATACAGGGTGTCGCGAGCGTCACGTAGCTTCGCCCTGGTGCGGCGGAGCTGCGCGGTCCGGTCGCCGAGCAGCTCCTTGAGCTCGCTCTGGGCACGCTCGAGCTTCTCGTTCGCGTCGGCGAGCGCGGCCGCCCGCTCCACGTTCTCGCGGATGAGCGACGCGGTCTCGAGCGCGATCGCAACCTGGTCGGCGAACGCGCGGAGCGTCGGAAGCTCCCGCTCGAACGATGCTCCGGAGCGGAGCCGGGTCTCGACGTAGAGCGCGCCGATCGCGTCGCCGGCTCGGGACTGGATCGGCACGCACGCGACGCTCTCGAGCGCGAGCTGGTGTACGGACGTGAAGCTCCGCAGGCGCACGTCGCCCTTGGCGTTGACGGCGGCCACCGGCTCGCCGGTCCGCACCACCTGCTCGGCGATCGAGCGGGAGAACTCCGCGGTCGGCGAGTCCCCTAGCCGTCCTCGCGACGTGTGCACGGAGAGCTTCCCGGTGGCGTCGCGGAGGAGCACGAACCCGCGTTCGGCCTGGAGCATGTCGACGGCGTGATCGGTCACCCGCGCGGCGAGCAGCTCGAGGTTCACCTCCCCGAGGAGCTCGGCGTTGATCTCGAGGATGCGCGCCAGCCGGCGTTCGAGCGGCGTGGACGTCATCGCGGCGATCGACGAGCTCGTGCTGCTCTTCACGTCGAAGCGGAACGGCGGGAGCATGTCGTCGGCGTGCTGGGTCGTGGCGGTGGCCAGCGTGGGCGCCAGCGTGCCTCGGAGTCGCTTCCGACGCGGCTCGTTCCAGAACACCTCGCGCAGATCGCGGGGAAGTCGCGCAGCGATCTCCTCGAGCACGGCGAGGGCATCCTCGCGGTCGCGCCGCGCGGAGATGGGCTGCCCTGCGTCTTCCTCGATCTCGCTTCGCGCCTCGAGGGCGCGCCAGATCCATTCACGCTGGTTCGCCTCGCGCGCGAGCTTGAGCGACTGCTCGAGCTCGCGCCGAGCCCCCTTCTCGTCGCCCGCGATCCACGCGACGATGCCGCGCGCGAGGGATAGCGTGGGCCGATGCGCGGACGTCCCTGCGAGATCCGCCTCGGCGAGCGCTATGGAGGCGGCGAGCCCTGTCGCGTCCGGCCGTTCCTGTCGGGCGGCGACGAGCACGCCCTCGAGGCGCGCCTCCGCCGCGTCCATCCCGAGGCCGAGCTCGTGAAACGCCGCTGCGCACTCGGCATAGGCGTGCGCCGCGGCGTCGAACTGCCCGCTCCTGCCCGCGAGCTCCGCCGTGAGACCGAGGAGCTGCGCGCGGCTGACCGGCGGCAGTTGCTCGCGCTGCGCGGCGAGGGTGTCGATGCTGCTCCGCGCGCGGGCGAAGCGGCCGAGGTAGAGCTCGGAGTTCGCGAGATTGAGGAGCGCGTGCCGGACCGTCGCGCGGCGGCCGGAACGACGGCCCATGTCGATGGCCGCCTCGTAGCGCTCGATCGCGCCCGCGATGTCGCCGCTGATCCCGAGCAGCGTCGCCAGATTGAGGAACGTCGTGGCGAGGACGCCCGCATCGCCCGCGTCCTCGGCCGCGGCGATCGCGCGCTCGTAGGCCTTACGCGCGCCCTCGGTGTCCGGTCCGCGCTGCACCGTCAGGCCGAGACACGACGCGGCGATCGCCTCGATGCGCCGCGAGCCGGCCGCGGTCGCGCGCTCGACGGCGTCCTCGAGGACGGCGCGCGCCTGCTTCTCGTCCCCGGAGTAGGCGAGCGCCAGGCCGCGATACGCGAGCGCCTCCGCGCCGAGCGCACCCGGCTCGTTCGTGAGCGGCTCGAGGAGCTCGAGCGCCGACGCGTACTCGCCGGCGCCGAGGCGGGCGCGCGCGACGTACATCCTCCACGTCTTGCCGAGCAGACTCCCGGGCTCAGCTCCGGCAAGTGATGTGGTCGATTCCAGGCGCTCGAGGGCCGCCTTGGCCTCACCCAGCCCGAGCTCGAGCCGCGCCCCTGCGATCGACGCGAGCAGCTCTCGCCCGGGACCGACGAGGGCGAGCGCGTCGCGTGCCTCGGTGAATCGTCCCCGGTCGAGCAGCGACAGCGCGCGTTCCAGAGGATCGGCAGGAAGGAGCGAGCGCGGGCTCTCGATACCGCCGAGCAGATCTTCGAGATCCTGCTCCGACGCGATGGCCTGCTCGGCGAGCTTGCGAACGAAGCGACGGAGCTCACCGGGGCGACCGCCACAGAGCTCCACCACTCGCTTCACGAGGCGCTCGGTGAGCCCCGGAACGGCGCGGTGGACGAGCTCCGTCGCCGCGTGAGCGCCGAGAGCCGGTACGTCGAACGAGGCGGCGCCCGCCGTGAGCCGTCCGCTGCCGACGAGGACGAGCCGCGCGCCCTTGCGCTGCGCCTCGGCGAGCTCGACGGCGAGCACAGGGGAAAGCCTCTCGAGATCGTCCACCAGGATGGTCACACCGCGCAGCGAGCGGTGCTCCGAGAGCTCGGCGTGGCCACCCGCGGAATTGCCGACGAGGGTCTCGTCGATCCAGGCGAGCGGCGTTCCCTCGACGCCGAGCGACCACGCGAGACGACGAACGAGGACGCTGCGCCCGGAGCCGGAAGCGCCGCGGATCGCGAGCGCGCCGCCCTCCGGGAGCTCCTGCACGGTCTGCACGAGCCGGCTCGCGGTCGCCTCGATGCCGACGATGGGCCACACCTCCGCGACCGCGGGCGCGGGCGACCCGGAGACGACGTTCGCCGCACGGCAGAGGGCGCTCGCGAACTCGTCGGCGGAGGGAAAACGATCGCCGGGCTCGGTGCGGGTCGCGCGGGCGGCGACGGTGTCGAGCTCGGTGCGCATGGCGACCGCGACGTCTCCGGAGTGGACGATGTCAGCCAGCGCGATGCCGAGCGCGTACACCTCGGCGCGCACGGTCAGCGGCTTTCCGCGAAGCAGCTCCGGCGCGGCGTATTTCGGCGTCAGCCCCTGGGCGGCGGTGCCGCCTTCACGCCACGGCGCCGAGAGCCCGAGGTCGACGAGCGTGGCACGGCCGCCCGCTTCGACGATCACGTTGGCGGGCTTGATGTCCCCGTGAAGCAACCCGGCGCGATGAAGGAGCGTGACCTGTTCGGCGGCGGAGGCGAGCGCGGAGAGACAGCGCGCGGCGTCGACGCGCTCGTCGATGAGCTCCTGCAAGCTCCGTCCTTCGACGAGCTCGCGGACCATGAAGGGCCGTCCGTCGCCCGGAAGCCGGCCGAAGCGCAGCACGCGCGGCACGCCGAGCCCCTCGAGGCCGGACAGCGTCACCGCTTCGCGGACGAGGGCGGACATCTCGCTCTCGGTCGCGTCCGCTGCGAGCATCTTGAGCGCAGCACAGACGCCGGTGTGGCGGTCGCGGACGGCCCACACCTCGCCGCCACCACCCTTGCCGAGTCGATGTTGCGACTCGTATCGCGCCGGAAGTTCGAACGTCACGACATCCCCCACTGCTCGGTGTTTCGAGGTTCCGCGCCCCCCGGGCGCGTGCCTCCGCCGGCGTCGAATGCCTCAACGGCGCGCGCGCGGTGCGCCAGCGCCCAGAGCGAATACCCGTCGCCGGCGACCCCCGTCGCCACGACGTTTCGACACCTCGAACGCCCTTGCGAGACGCTCGACGCCCTTTTCCCTGTGCCAGCCACCCGCGGCCCATCTCTGTGCATTGTGCCACAGCGCTGTGCCAGAAGTAAACGGACCACCGCTGTTCCTCTCGATCCGCGCGGCACACGCATGCCACGGGGCTTGCACACACGCCCCCCCTCGACGGTCGTTCAGCGCGTTCCGCCGCCGCCTTGTTGCTGGAGCTTCGCGAGCTCCCGTTCGAGGCGCTTCACGCTGCGCTGAAGCTCCTTCATCTCCTCGGCGGTCGCCAGGCGCAGCGCCGACGCGAGATGCCGAGCTTGCTCGTTGGTGAAAGCCTCAACCTTGCCGGGTACTTGAAAGGCTGCGCCGAGCAGCTTCATGACCTGGGGGTTCTGCATGAGTTTGGCGACGCGAGGGTCGCCCATCATTTGCATACCCTTCTTCATCACCTCTTTTTTGATGCTCATCCACGCGACCTTTCGGTGTCCGACTTTTCGCCCCGCGTCATTATCCGTGGCCCGGCGAAGGGGCAACTGGGAACCTGGCCGCGGAAGCGGTAAACTTTCAATCGTGAAGGTGGGTACCGTAGTCGGACTGCTGGCGCTCGTTCTCGCGAGCGCGTGCAGCCCCTACGTCCGTCGAGGCGAGGCCTTGTATCACGAGGGCCGGTACATCGAGGCCGCCGAGGTATTCGAGCTCACCGAGCAGAACCTCGGTCAGTCGGCGCCGGACGTGTGCGCCGAGTACAGCCTCTACCGCGGCCTCACCTTCCTCAGGCTGGACGACCTGCCGAGCGCACAGCGCTGGCTCAATCACGCGAGCGCGCTCGCCCAGAAAGACGGCGGGATGCTCTCCCCCGTACAGCGCGCCGCGCTCGCACGTGGCCGGGCAGAAGTCGAGCAGCGGCTCGAGGCGAATCCCTCCGGGCCGACTCCTGCCACCCGAGTCGCCGCGTCGGAAGAGCCCCCGCCCGTCCAGCGCACCGCGAAGTGACACCGGGTGCGTTTGCGCCGGCGGGCGTCGGTCGATAAATTGACGCCGATGACTGTGAGGAGAGTCGGCGCGGCGGTGATCTGCGCGATCATGTCTTTCGGGAGCGCCGCCTTCGCGACCTGCTACGACGGCGTGCGGGACGGCCCCGAGAGCGACGTCGATTGCGGGGGAGATTGCCCGGCGTGCGAGCGTAACGATCGCTGCACATCTCCGCGCGACTGCTACAGCGGCCGCTGCGCCGAGGGGTTCTGCGCGGAGCGCTCGTTCGCGAAGGGAGAGACGCTCCCCGCCGGTTATCGCGTCGAGACCAGTGACGCCGACGGCGCGGCCATCACCCGCACCATCGGCTGGATCGCGCTCGGCGTCGGCTACGGCAGCGCTTACGTCGCCGCTCTCTCGGTGCCGGGAGACGTGAGCTTTCTCTACGCGCCGGTGATCGGACCGTGGATCGAGGTCGCACAGAGGGGCCAGCGCTTGCCGGGGCTCATCGCGGTCGACGGCCTCTTCCAGACCGTCGGCGCGAGCCTCGTCGTGTACGGCATCGCTGCCGCCGGGAAGCAGCTCGTTCGCGACGAGGGCGTGCTCGCGCGCGTGCTCGTCGTGCCCGCGGCGATGGGCCGTGACGGCTACGGGCTCTCGCTCGTCGGCGCGTTCTGACGGCGCGACCGCCGCGCTGGCGCGACGCGGTGCGCTCCGGCGCGACTCAGTGATACGTCAGAGTGAGGAGTACCGACGGTGAGTACGTCGTGTGCGAGAAATCACCGCCGCCGCCGTCGCTTCCGCTCGTCCTCGCGTAGCTCAGGCGGCCGAGCAGGCCGAAGCTCCACTGATCGCCGACCCACCAGTCGTAGCCCACGCCGAGCACGAACCCGAAGCCGATCGAGGTGTGGGCCTGGGCGAGCGGGCCCTCGGTCCTCGGCTCACCGGCTCCGGCAACGTAGGTTGCCAGACCGGGGGCGGCCTCGGCGTGAAAGCCGAGCTTCGGGTCGAAGTACCAGTCCACGAGCGGCCCGAGCACCGAGAGCTGCGAGACGCGAAAGTCGTAGTTCCCGGTGCCGGGGTCCTTCGACCGCGCCGACAGCTTCGGGATGGTCGTCGTGAAGGAACCTACGCCGAGCACGACGCCGGGAAACGGCGTGAACCCGACGGAGAGCTCCGTCGACAGCGCGAGCGAGGAGCCCGACGCGTCGAGCGGCACCGGGATGAACGAGAACATGTTCGTCGTCGGTAGCGGCGCATCGCTCGTCACGTGGTCGTGCCCGAGGCCGAGCCCGAGGGCGAACCTGAAGTAGAGCCCGTCGTGCCTGCGCCGCGAACGATCCGCGACGCGCACGTAGGTGCCGCGATGTTCGGCGGGCGCCTTCGGCCGCACGCGAGACGGCATCCGCTGATACGCGCCGAGCACCTGCCGGTAACGCATCTGCTCGTCGACGAGCGGGTTCGGCTCGGGCGGAGGCGGAGGCGGCGCGTTCGACTCCGGCAACCCCGCCGGCGGCGTGGCCGTCGGAAAGACCGGAGCCGCTTCACCCTGCGGCACGGCTCCAGGCGGATACCCCTGCGGCGCATAGCCCGGCGGATACCCCTGCGGTGCGTAACCCTGCGGCGCATACCCCGGCGGATATCGCGGCGGCGCGTACCCCGGCGGCGCATACCCCGGCGGCGCATACCCCGGCGGCGGCCCAGGTGCTCGTGGCGGATAAGCCGGCGGCGCGTAACCCTGAGGCGGCCCAGGTGCTCGTGGCGGATAAGCCGGCGGCGCATACCCCGGCGGGTAAGCCGGCGGCGCGTAACCCGGCGGATACGCCGGCGCGCGCGGAGGCTGTGCCGGCGCTTGTTGCGGCGGGTATTGCGGAGCCTGTTGCGGCGGATACGCCGGCGCGCGCGGAGGCTGTGCCGGCGCTTGTTGCGGCGGGTA
>DATAZL010000136.1:0-5224 GCA_036272055.1 Polyangiaceae bacterium
CGCAGTGCTACACGCCATACCGATATCAGTACGGAACCTACGAACCGCGGCGTTAGAGCGCAGCGACTGTCGCGGCAGCGATCGCACTGCCGTAGCGCAACTCACCAGCCGAGTAGACGCTGACCCACTTGCCGTTCGTGAACGTCGCGCACGGATGCGTCGTCGGATAGTCGTTCAATCCGATCGGGCACAGATGCACGCCCGCCTGAATGCCGGTGTCGGTACGCACATCGATCTGGCCTGACGTGCAGCCGTCCTTCCGAGCCTTCGCTTCCTTCGCGGTACACGACATCGTCTGCACATACGCGCCGCTGTTCGACACCGCAAGATTCGCAGCCGACGACACGGTCACGTTCGGGAAGCCCGATGCGACGTCCTGCGCGACTCCGTAGACGTCGCCCACCGCGGCGTTCCAACTCGCACATGTCATGCAGCCGAGCGGCGCACCCTCGAGGAACGTCACCCGCGTACTCCCCGCGTCGGTGAAGAACGCAGTCAGGTCCACCCGGTACTTCGCGAGATACGCGGGACTGTCGTATGCGAGCAGCACGCCGTTCGCGTCGTCCATGCACGGCGTCGCCGAATTGCCTTCCGTCGCGAGGGTGATCTCCACCGGGTGGTACTTCGCGACGTCGCCGGGGAGCCGTTGCAGCCAGTCGCATGGTGCGGTTGCAGGCACTGCGAGTACGTGCCGCGTCCAGACCTTCGAGTCGATGCCCGCGTTGATGTACTTCTTCGACTCCCAGACGAGCGAGTCGCCGTAGACGAGCACGACGGGCTTCTTCGCGGTCGCTGCTTGGGCGGCGGGCGCGCACCAGCCGAGACACGCGACGACAAGAACCGCCACCCCCACAATTCTGCCCACGGACGCCAGCCTGTGCGAAAGCAGCGTGCAAGGTCAACCGGTAATCATTGCCTGGATAATCGAGCCATTTCCCATTTAATGGGACGAGCATGCGCACTCTTCGGCGGAATGACCCCGTTATGCGCAGGCCCCGCGTATCCTGGCGGGGCCTCGACGCGTACAACTCAGAACCTTCGGCAGTTCAGAATCGTACGACCGTCGGAGGTTCTTCTCGTGGTTCTGCTCAACGCGGACCCGGCCGCGCTCGTCACCGCGCATGACGACGCTCTCGAGCTTCTCGCCTCGCTCATGCAGCGACCCGCGTGCCATGCCGGCGCAGCGTGCCAGGGCAAGGGCTGGAAGATGTTCTTCCTTCAACGCGGCGAGAACGGGGACGACGCGCGCAAGCTCTACTCAACCTGTGCCGTGCGCGGACGCCGGTCTCGCCGATTCCGAAGCCCAGGGCATCTGGGGCGGCTCATCGCATGAGCAGCGACGACGAGCGCGCGCCCAAGGTTGGGATGCCGAGCAGCTCCTAGCGCACGTCGACGAGGCCGTACAACGCGATGCGAGCCCATCTAGCTGGAGCACGAACCCGTGTCGGGGGTGCCGCGGCGACCTCAGCCGACGCGACCTCGAACGCGCCGACGGATGGTGCTGGGGGTGTCGGTAACGCGTTAGCCCATGATCCAGGTGACACGGCAGTTCTTGCAGTGCGCCTCGCTCACCTTCTCCTTGCGCGACAGACCCGTGCCCAGAATGGAGATGCCCGCAGTCAGGACGGCAGCAGTCGCCTTCGTGCCACTGACGCCCTTTTTCCGCTTCACCCGCTCAACGTTCACGCCACCAACGACTCCGCAATGCGGGCAAACGACCTTCGGTGCGTTGCCCTTGCCACCTGCGTAGATCTGCGGACCTGGGCTCGGCTTCGCCGCTGGCGTCTCGTCCTCGTCGTCGCTACGCGAACCGTCGAGGAACTCGCCGCAATGCTTGCACTTCACAGCTACGGCGAGAATCGACTCCCCGCAGAAGGGGCAGTCCTTCGTCGGTCTCGTGGTGTCATCGGAGTCGGCCATCTCTGTACCCTCCCACTCGACCAGCACTGCACGATGCTCGCTCCCGCGGAGTTCTATCGGCAATTCTGTCGAAATCCACGAGAAGCCCCGGCACACCACCTCGCAGAACCCGGGTCCAACTACGCGAGCTGCAACCACTCGTCATACGGATTGTTCGAATCCTGGAACGCGACCCACTCGTACCCCAGGGCAACGAGTACCGGCACGAGGTCGCGCACGAGGTCGTGCCGCATCACAGGCATGTAGTCGTAGTCGTCGACGTCGGCGATGCCGAGCTCACTGAGCGTCGTCTCGAAGTCGGAGCGGAGGTCGAGGACGTTCGCCGTCGCGAGCACCTCGATCTCGAAGATGCCGGGGCCGCCGAAGTTGGACCCGAACCTGCCGTCTTCGTACATCACGGCGTGTTCGCGGCTGGTTGTCCACGAGGTCGTTCCGGTTGATGCTTTGCCGGCGCGATAGAGAGTTGTCACGGTCGCCCCAGAGTTACCGACGCTACGCGACGCGCAAAGGGTCGGCCCCGACCGCATCGTCAGAACCGACCCTGTCGCCCGCACCTACGGCTGGCTCAGGTGCGAGATTCGGTGTTCACGCCTCGTTGGTCACGCGCTCACCTCGTCGTCGCTCGAATGGGTCACCGTGTATCCACAGCGCCTCAGGAGCGTCATGGCGACGTCGATCGACTCGACACCGTGCACGATGGCGAACTGCTCGAACGCCGGCATCACCGCGTCCGTCGCTTCCTGGTAGTCGTCGCTCGACGGCCGTTCCGTCTGGTCGTCGACGAGCAGATTCGCGAGAACCCTGAACGAGACCGAGAGCGCGTCGGAACAGCGGCGGCAACGCGCGCTCTTCGAGAGCGTCGAGTCGTTCCTCAACGGTGAGCGTGCCGAGAGTCATCGGCCGACCTCCTCGTCGGGCTCGTCCCACGGGTACGAGATGGTGCCGCCGATCGCCTCGATGACCCTCTCCGCGGTATCCCTGCCGAGGACCATGCGGTAGAGCCCCGCGCCGTTGAGGAAGTACATGCCGTGCCGCTCGACGAAGTTCGCCAGCGGTTCTGGATCCTCGGAGCGGCTTTCAAAGAGCCTGGGCAGGTCGTCGAGCATCTTGACGACAAGCTCGATCTGCGTGAGCCCGAACGCGCGGTCGATCGCGAACCAGATCGGCTCCGCGTTGGCGCCGATCTCGACCCGGGCGTCGACGCGCAACGGGTAGACCTCGCGGACCCACGCGGCGAGCTGGCTCGCGATCTCCATGCCTTGCATGCCGAGCTGCGTGCGCCGCTCGTTGTCCTCGACGTTGTATCCCGGCAGCGCCTCGACGTTGATCCAGTCGGGGATGCGCGTCGGGTCGTCCTCTTCCGGCTGGTTGGTATCGCGCGTGTCGGTGGTGCTGGTCATGCGTTCCTCCTAGGTGCTGGTGACTGCCCGCGAGACTAAGTACGCTTAGTCCACTACGCAAGCACCAATCGCGCAAAGAAGGGACCTACCGTGAGTGACGTGGCGAGAATCCACTACGAGATCGACGACGACCTGCACCGCCGGGCGAAATCTGCCGCCGCGCTTCAGGGCATCACGCTGAAAGAGTTCCTCGAGCGCGCGCTAGAAGCTGCGGTCTCCGCCTCCACGCCAAGAGGGCGGCGCTAAGTGACGAAGCGCGCCGACGTCGAGAAATGGGCGCGCAAGACTCGGCAGCGATGAGTCCTCGAAGCACCCCCGTGGACGACGCTCCCCTTGGTCGGTACTACGCCGATGAGGTCGGCCGACTCGCTGGAGTCTCCGGCCACATGATCGGCCAGTGGAAGCACCACGGGTACATCCGGGCGTCGCGTAGGAGCCGGGGCTACCCGCTCGTCTACTCGTATCAGGACGTCGGCGAAGCGATGTTGGTGCATGAGCTCGTCGATCGCGGTATCGAGTACGACGCGATCCGGAGCGCGATTCGCGAGTTGCGCCATGACTATGGCTCGTGGCCCCTCACCGCGGCGAAGGAGTCGCTGCGCGTCCCGGCTGTGCATTACGCGCGGGCGAAGCGCTCGCGAACGATCGTTCTTCATCTCGACGATCGCGTGACGGACATCGGCACAGCGGCGCACGGCGTGGACGTTCTGACGGACGCGGATCTCGTCTCGATAGCGGTCGACCTTGAGCGTGGAGGATGGGCGGCTCGTCGCCTCCCGAATCTGCGGCACATCGAAGTCAATCCGAACAGGTTGAGCGGACGTCCCGTAGTGCGCGGCACTCGCGTTGCGGCACTCGAGGCTGGCCGGCTCGCCGAAACGAGTGACGGTAAAGAAGTGCTGCGGGTCGACTATTCGCTCAGCAAGGTCGAGATTGAGGACGCGCGGCGGTGGTGGCATGAGGTCCGCACGTACGAGGCGCAGGCCGCATAGCGGCGCGTCGTGCCGAACCACCTTGTGATCGATGCTTCCCTTGCGAAGCGATTAGCCGCTGAACTGCGGGGACGAGGGCGCGACGCGACCGCGCTCTCACAGTTGGGGCTTCACAAGCTCGAGGATCCAGAAATGCTGCGTGCGGTAGCGGAGCGATTCGGCGCGACGCCATGGATACTTGCAACAGGCGACGATGACATGCCCGCCGAGCACGCGGATGTTCTGGCCGAGCTGCGCGCCACCGTTGCGACAGTGGATCCGCGGTGGCCGAGCGCTCCCATCGACGCGCAAGAGCGCTGGAAAGGGAAGCGATGCATCGCTGGGCGCATCGGATGACCGAGCAGCAATCCGGCTTGATCATGCGGTACAGCCCGTTTGCACATCGAATCTGGCGGCCGCGTCGTTGAAGTGCGCGCAGGCCGCGGCTAGGCCGCGAGAGGCCGCGAAATCGCTCGAACCGTCAGGTAACGACAGGAGGCGTTTGTGCAGGTCACGCAGCCTTCGTGCATGTCAGCGCGCGATCAGTTTCACCTTGCCACGGTGAGGGTCGCGGGTTCGAATCCCGTCGTCCGCTCCAGGTGTCGGAGTTGACCCCATTCGTCGGGGTCACCACCGACATGTTCGTCGGCGACGCTTCGGCCTGGCGCTTCTGGGAGTCGGTGCTCGGCCGCCCGGCCGATCTCCATCCCGACCCCGACACCGCGGAGTGGAAGCTCGCGGCCGAACCCGAGATCGCGCTGCGGGTCCGCGTCGACGCCGAGCGCGCCGGAACCGGGCGACTCGGACTCGGCGTCGCGGATCTCGTCGCGGCGGCCGCCGACGTCGGGTCCCGCCTCGGGCCGCTCCCGGAGATCACGACGAAGCCCGGGGTGATCGCCACCCTCGAGCTGCACGACCCCGACGGCAACCGCG
>DATAZL010000137.1:0-12038 GCA_036272055.1 Polyangiaceae bacterium
CTATGCCCACTCCTTCATCGCGGCGCACCCCACGCATCGCGTGGTGATCGTCCTCGCGACGGACGGCGAGCCCAACGACTGCGACAGCACCGTCGACGCAGTGTCGAGCGTCGCAGCGGCGGCCGCGGCGGAGAAGCCGCCCATCTCGACGTATGTCATCGGCGTCGGCTCGAGTCTCTCGAGCCTCGGGCAGATCGCGACCGCGGGCGGCACCGGCCACGCCTTCGTCGTCGACACCGCGGCGAGCACCACCGCGAGCTTCACGGCTGCCATGAACGCGATCCGCGGCGAGGCAGCGCTCCCCTGTTCGTTCGAGATCCCGGCGCCGGCGACGGGAGCCGCCCTCGACTACGACAAGGTGAACGTCGCGCGAAGCACGGCGGGTGACGGCGGCTCGTCGAAGCTACTCCAGGTGACGGACCAGGCTGCGTGCGGCACCGCTGACGGCTGGTATTACGACCATCCCCAGAGCCCCGGCAGCATCGAGCTCTGCCCGACCACCTGCACGGCCGTGGAGCACGACGCGACGGGCGTCGTCCAGGTGCTCGTGGGCTGCAAGACCGAGACGAAGGTCGTGCGCTGACGGCGCTCAGCGCTGGCCGACGATGGCGCGGAGGCGACCGGCCTGCGCGCTGTCGGGATGAGCGGTGATGAAGCGTCCGGCAACCTGGGTGGCCTGAGCGCGCTCACCGGCCGCGACGAGGGCACGGACCCGGAGCACGACGGCTTCGGGCTGGAGAATGCCGGCGGGGAACGCCGCGTCGTGCTCGGCGAGCCGTGACAGCGCTTCGCGCGCATTGCCGGCGGCGAGCGCGGCGCGGGCGCGATCGAGCGCCGCGACCTCGGCCACGACGTTGCTGCTCGCCGCCCGCGGCGCTACCGGTACCGCCGCGACGGGGAGCTCTTCCGGAGCGACGGGCGGGGGTGCTGCGACGGCGCGCTCGACTCGGACGTTCGACGGCACCGACGGCCGCACCGGCGCGACAGCGGCTTCTTCGGGAGGCGACACGAGTGCCGGCGCGACGACGTGCGTCGCGGGCTCTGCGGAGGCAACGGCGACGACGGCAGGAGCAGCGGCGACCGCCGGCGCAGGGCGCTTCCCGAAGACGAGGCCCGGCGTGGTGACGGTCGCGACGGTCGCGGCGACGAGCGAACCGACGAGGGCGCCGGTGCCGAGCCACTTGAAGAGCATGACGGCGGACACCGTCGCGGCACCCTTCGACGCGCCCACGGTGCCGCTCGCGACGGCAGCGCTGGTCGCGGCGTACGCGGCGTGGGACGCGCCGGCGACGACCGTCGCTCCGACGCCCATCGCGGCGAGCGTACGACGCCGCGCGCGCTCGGACGGCGCGTCGTCACCCGCCGCGTCGAGCAGCGCACGCTCGAAGTCGTTTGCCTCACCGTCGAGGAGCCGCTCGAACCGATCCATCACCTTACTCCGTTGAACGTTGCACGCGCGCGCAGGCGCGTGGCTGCGGCGTGAAAGAGCTCACGCGCGCGACGAAGGCGTGACGCGATGGTACCGACGGGAAGCTCGAGCATCGACGCGATCTCGGGCACGGTCATCTCTTCGAGCTCGAAGAGGACGAAGACGCTCCGCGAATCGATCGGCATCTCGGCGAGCACCTGATCGAGTAGCGCACGTGCGCTCGATCGGTCGGCGAATTCTTCCGGGTTCGGTGACGGATCCGCCGCCTCCATCTCATCGCCATCTCCGGGGAGCGGCGACTCGGGACGGCGTGCTTTTGCGCGACGGATCTCGCGCACGACGCGATACGCCGTGCCGAAAAGGAACGAGCGCTCCCTGCCCTGCTCGACCAGCTCGAGCTTGCGTGACGCGACTACGAACACGCGCTGGGCCGCGTCGTCTGCGTCGGCAGCGGAGAGACCGAAGCGCCGCAGCGAGCGCCAGATGAAGTCGAAGTGAGTGTCGACCAGGGCGCGTAGACGGGTCGCTCGCTCGGCGTCGGAAAACGCCTGCGCCTGCCGTGGGCCGCTCGGGGCCTCTGCCGTGAACGTGTCGACCTGCACCACCGTGGATTGATGGCCGGGACGTGCCTCGTCCATCATGGAAAATGCACTCCGAGCGCGAGGCCGAAGAACCCGAATCCTGTCGGCAACTTATACACGCGCACCTTGCTCACCCCGTCGGCCGCGAAGACGTCGAACTCCCCGGGCGCGAGCTGGATCCCTCCTCCACCGGTCACCTCGGCAAATAGTGGCCCACCGAGCGCCGAGCGCAACCTCGCGACGGCCTCGACGGTTGCCCACCACAGACTCCCACTCTGGCCCCCCTGCCCGCCCCCGGTCCCGAGGACCTTGCCGAGATCGAAGGCGAGACACGGCGCAACCCCCACCCCGTCGACGATGCGCACGCTGATGGGACAGCCGCTGAGCTGGCCGGCCACGAAGAACAACGACGCGTTCCCCGCGGTCGTCGTGACGGACCGTGACGGCACCTGAACGAGCACCGCCGCCCTGACGCTCGGTCGAAGGAGCCGCTCCTCGTTCGAGCCGTATTCGAAGAATGGCGCGAGCACCGGGTTCAACCCCGGCGCAACGCCGCCGTAGCCCAATGCCGTGAGACCCGCGGAAGCGCCCGCTGAACCTTGCCGGCGCGGCGCCTCGGCCAGCGGCTGCTCCACGAACGGAGGCGGCGGCGCGACGACGGGCGGCGGCGACGGCGCGACTGCCGGCGCTTCTACCGGCGGCGCGGTGACGACCGTCGGGAACGTCGTCGTCGCGTCGGGATCGTAATTGAGCGCAACGACCAGCGACAGCGCGAGCACGACGTCGTTGCACGACGCTGCCTCCACCTGTCGGGAGAAAGGACGACCCTCGACGGGTGGCAGCTCGAGCGTCCCGACGCTCTGGCCGTCGGTCTGGACTATCTGGACGGTCGCGAGGTCCGCAGGCTCTCCCTCTGCCGCCAGACGGACGCGCTGCGTGCGCGCCCGGACGTACCAGAAGAACCCGAGGGCGTCCGGACACCCCTCGTGAGCGGTGTACTGAACACGGATGGGCCGCTCGCTCGCGACGCTCTGGGCGTGTGCCGGTCGCGGAAGACCGGACAGCGTAAAAACGGCGGCGAATACCGCCATACCCCGCGAAACCGGGCTCATCCGCCGGCCACGCTATCACGGAAGGAAAGGCCGAACCGGACGCATCGGCGCGAAAATTCGATCGACGCTGTGGGGCCTGGCCATTAGCTCGCATGGTGGACAAACACGTGGTGAGGCTGGGAGCGGTATTTGGCTCAGCGCTCGCGCTGGCCCTGGCGTGCAGCAGCAAGACCGTCGACCTCAACAAGGGCGGCGGCAAAGACAAAGGCGACGGCGCGGTGGGCAGCTCCGACTCCGACAGTGGGACGGGCGGGACCGGAGCGACGGGGGGCGACGGCACGGGGAGCGTGCGCACCGACGCGGGTCAGGGCAGCCTGAGCACGACGCCGGGTGTGCTCCCGAACAAGCCCTCGACGTTGAAGAAGAGCAACAAGCTCGACCTGCTCTTCATGATCGACAACTCGATCTCCATGGCCGACAAGCAGAAGATCCTCTCGAGCTCGATGCCGGATCTGGTGCAGCGCATCTCGGATCCGTCGTCGGGTTTCACCGATCTGCACGTCGGCGTCATCACGTCGAGCATCGGCGGCCACGGCGCGGACCTCTGCAAGGGCAGCGACACGAGCGGCAACATCGAGGATCAGGAAGAGAACGATCACGCCTACCTGATGGGCACCCGGCCGCGCTTCGATCTGTCGGGGTTCCCCGGCGCGCTCGCGCCGACGCCGCAGGGCTTCCTCGCGTGGACGCCGGACATGGGCACCACCGGGCTCGTCCAGGGTGTCAGCGCGATGGTCAGTGCCGCGGGTGAGTTCGGCTGCGGCCTCGAGTCGCAGCTCGAAGCAGTGCAACGGTTCCTCGTCGATCCGAACCCGTACCAGGAGATCGTGACGCAGAATTGCCCGGGCAGCCCGATGCAGCAGTGCGCGGTCAAAACCGGCAAGGACATGAATCTGCTCGCGCAGCGGCAAGCATTCTTGCGACCCGATTCCGTCGTCGCCATCGTCGAGCTCACCGACGAGAACGACTGCTCGATCCGCGAGGACGGGCAGTATTACTACGCCGCGCGAAACGACATCGTCCTGCCGCACGGCTCGTCGGCGTGTGCGACGAACCCGAACGATCGCTGCTGCTACTTCTGCGGCTCGTCGCCGCCTGCCGGCTGCTTCGGCACGTATCCCGACGGCGGCGGACCCTCGGCAGGAGATCCGGCCTGCGCCACGGCGACACTGCCGAGCCAGGATCAGCCGAACCTGCGCTGCTTCCACCAGAAGGAGCGCTTCGGGATGGACTTCCTCTATCCCGTCGAGCGCTACATCAACGCCCTCACGAAGACCCAGATCTGCACTTCGAGCCCGGATCTCTCCGCCGATCCGTCGACCTGCAAGGATCTGGACGGCGACAAGCACCCGGACATCCTCGACAACCCTCTCTTCGTCAACGGCGATACGGTGCGCGATCCGTCGATGGTCTACTTCCTCGGCGTCCTCGGCGTGCCGTATCAGGATCTCACCGCGAGCAGCACCGCGACGAGCATCACGTATCAGACGCCCGCGCAGCTCGTGTCGAACGGCACCTGGGACAAGGTGCTCGGCAACGACGACCCCGGGAACTACGCGCCACCGGTGCTCCCGACGGACTCGTTGATGGTCGAATCGACGGATCCTCGCGGAGGTAACGACGGCCAGGGCGACCCGCTCGCGGCGACCGACGCCGCTCAGTTCGCAAACCCGGTGAACGGCCACGAGGTGTCCTATTCCACGGAGGACGATCTGCAATACAGCTGCATCTTCAAGCTCCCCACGGCGCGCAATTGCGCGGCGATCCAGATGGAAACTCCGCAGCCTGGTTGCGACTGCTCGCCCAACACCCCGCCGGACAATAACCCGCTCTGCCAGAACGGGAGCGCCTACACGAACACCCAGTTTCTACGCGAAGGCATATCCCGGTCTCCGCGAGCTCCAGGTCGTGAAGGGGCTCGGCGGCAACGGCCTCGCGAGCTCGATCTGCACGCGCAACTCCACCGACGACTCGAAGGACGACTTCGGCTATCGCCCGGCCATCGATCTGATGCTCAATCAGATCAAGAACAGCGGTCAATAAGCGACGACCGTCGTGTGACGTGGGCCGCCCGGTGTCGACTCGTCAAGTCGGCCCGGGCGGTTCCGCGTTTCGGGCGTCGATGCGCGATGCGAGGCGAACGACGGTGACGAACGCCGCGATGACCAGCGCGGCGACCGGCACGAGGCTCGCGCGCGGCCCGAGCCCCGCGAGCAACCCGAGGTTCGACGCGCCGGGCGCGCGGGCGATGAGCCCTTCACGGATCGCCGGCGCGACGTAGTCGAAGATCACGTCGAGCCGCTCGGGTACCTCGAGACCGACGGCGGTGCCGAGCATCACGACGACCGCGGAGACGCCCGCGAGCACCGCCGCCACGGTACGAAACCGCTCGAAGGCGTAGCCGATGCCGATCCCGACGAAGCCGAGCGCGGGAACGAGATGTCGCGGACCGAGCGCGCGCCCCCCGTCCCACTTGAAGTAGCTCGCGTTCACGAGAAGCAGCGCGACGAACACCAGCGCACCGACGACGAACGCCGTGTCGCGACGAAAACGGCGTTCACGGACCGCGGCAATGACGCCCGCGAGCGCGATCGGCGAGACGTAGAAGAGACCGCGCGAGGTCCCGAAGAGGATGCCGAACAGCGCGCTCGGACGCGGCCAGGTGATCCCGAATAGCCCCGTCGCTTGCCCCGCGGCGAACCCCGGGTTCGTGATGAAAGAGTACCCCGTACGCAACGGAGAGCCGAAGCACGCCAGGTGATACGCACCCAAGAAGACGAGGGGCACGAGAGCGCCCGCGAGAAGATTCCTTATTGTGGGGGCTCCCTGAGCACGCACCGCGGCGGCGGCGACGATGATTGCCGGCACCGCCGTCACGTACTCGGTGCCGACCGCGAGCCCGAGGAGCGCGCCCGCGACGAACGTCTTCCGTCCGGTGCGCGCCGACGTCGGGTCGACGAGCGCGAAGGCGCCGAGGAGGAGCGCTGCCGCCACGGTGTGGTCGAAGAACGACGTCGCGTACGGGAAGAGCGGCGTGCCGAGCACGGTCGTCAAGGTGCCGAGCGCGGCCGCCTCGAGCGACACCCGTCGCGACAGGACGTCGAAGAGCGCGTACGCGAGGCCGGCGAGAGCGACCGCCGCTGTCGTCAGTGAGCAGACGTAGAGGCCCGTCTCGAACGCCGGGCTCGGCACGACGACGCGCGCCGGTTCGGCCGGCGTCCCTTCGGCGCGAAACGCGGGACGGTGATGACGTGCCTTCGCGACGGCGTAGAACACGGCGTAGGCGGGCGCCGCGACGAACGACGGCACCGGGCCCTTGTCGGTGTAAAAGCGGCCCGCCACCTCGGCGCGATCGCCTGTGCTCGGAGCGAACGGCGTGATCTCGACGGTGCCCTGCTCGACGAGGGCGCGCGTCAGGCAGAACCGCGACACCGGGCTCCACGACGCGCCCGGTACGAAGTAAGCGGCCATGACGAACGCGAAGACGGCGAGCACCCACCGGAGCCGCCGGAGCTCGTCCGACTCATCCACGCTTCGACGTCCCGGGCGGAGTCCAGCGCACGCCCCACTTCTCCTCGAATCGCTTGCGGTTCGCCCGCCAGATCGCGAGGTACTCCGCGTCGGTCAGCTTCCCGAACGACGCTTGACCAACGTGGTGGACGAACGCGTCGTCGGCCACGGCGCGCTCGAGCCCGGACGCCTCGAGGGTGCGCGACAGATCGTCGTCCTCGAACATGCCGACGGCGTAGCGCTCGTCGAGAAAGCCGAGGCGCTCCAAAGTGGAGCGGCGCGCCGCGGCGCAGAAGAGCGCGACGGTGGGAAGCGAGCGCCGCACGCCGGCGTGGGTGAACGCGCGCCCGAGCGCGAAGCGCTCCATGTCGTCGAAATTTCGATATTCGACGGCCACGCGCGCGTCGTTGCCGATCTCGTTGGTGGCGGGGCACACCAGGCCGAGGCGCGGCTCGGCCTCGAGATGCGCGACGAGCCGCGACAGCCAGCCAGGCCCGACCGCCGTGTCGTCGTTCAGAAGGACGACGATCTCGCCCGTTGCGTGGCGGAGACCCTGGTTCGTCGCGATGGCGAAGCCGCGGTTCGTCGCGTTGGAGAGGACGACGACGCCGTCACGCCGGGCATGCGTCGCGAGGAGCACCCGCGTGCCGTCGTGCGAGCCGTTGTCCACGACGATGAGCTCGAGGCCCGGCCACGGCGTGTTGCGCAGGAGCGCGCGGACCGCACCCGAGACGAGCGCGCCGCCGTCGAAGGTCGGCACGACGACGCTGACGCGCGGAAACGGCGCGAACCCGGGCCGCCCCGGCGCATCACGCGACACGACCCGGAGCCCGAGACGGCGCGCGTGCGCGAGCTCCGCGTCGGTGTCGGACGCCGACGCGACGTACACGGCGTCGACGATGCCCGCGTCGCGAACGACGGCGTCGAGCGACCCTTCGCCGACGTGGACGATGCGACGGCCTGCGGCGCGCTCCGCCTCGACCCACGCCGCCGCGTCTCCGTCGAGGCCCGGCTCGCCGGCGACGACCACGTCGTAGGCGCGCGGCGTGAGGGCCGCTGGGACGTCGAGCGCGAAGCCGCCGGCGCGGTTCCCCACCGCAACGGGGTAGAACGCGTGCGACAGCGCGTCCTGCGCGAGCGCCGGCATTCTCTCCCAGATTGCGCGCGTCACCCCCGGCGCGAACCGGACGAATCGCTGGACGGCTTGGAGCAGCACCGAGACGAGACAGTCGTCGGCGGGGGTCCGCGCCGTCAATGGCCTGCCGTAAAATGCGCGAATATTCGACGGCATGGCCCGGATTCGTGAGCCCGGGCTCTGCATGGCGCTATATACGAGGCGTCTTCTCTTGATTCGCCCCGCGCCGAGGAGCGCGGGGTCTTTGCCGTCGAGTCGTCTTCGTGGATGCGCTTCTCTTTCTTTTCGAGGCCTACCGGCTGACGCTGCGGGTGCTCGTCGTCGTCATGAGCGCCCAGCTCGTGCTCGGCGCGATCGCGTATCTGCGCAGCAAGAAGAGCCTCGTGCGACCGCCGCTCCCGGCGGAGCTACCGCGGGTCACGGTGCAGCTCCCCGTGCGCAACGAGTTCTACACCGCCGCGCGCGTGATCGACGCGGTGGCGGCGCTCGACTACCCCCGCGAGCTCCTCGAGATCCAGGTGCTCGACGACTCGGACGATCAGACCGTCGGGATCATCGTCGACGCCGTGGCGCGCCAGCGCCGAGCGGGCTTCGACATCGTGCAGCTTCGTCGCTTCACGCCGATCGACTTCAAGGCAGGGGCGCTCGCGTACGGCATGACGCTCGCCAAGGGCCGCTTCATCGCCATCTTCGACGCAGATTTCCTGCCGCCCGCGGATTTCTTGAAGCGCACCATCCCGTACTTCGAGGACGAGAAGGTCGGCATGGTGCAAGCGCGGTGGGAGCACCGGAACCGGAACGAGTCGTGGTTCACGCGGCTCCAGGCGCAGATCCTCGACGGCCTCATGGTCGTCGAACAGACCGCGAAGAGCCGCTCCGGGTTGCCGCTCCAGTTCAACGGCACCGCCGGCGTCTGGCGTCGCGAGGCCATCGAGCGACCAGGTGGGTGGACGTTCGACTCGCTCACGGAAGACTTCGATCTGAGCCTCCGCGCTCAGCTCATGGGCTACCGGCTGGTGCACTTGCCGGATCTCGCCGTGCCGTCGGAGCTGCCGACGACGCTCGGGCTCTTCCGCGTCCAGCAGCGACGCTGGGCGCTCGGCACGGCGCAGCTCCTCCGCAAACGGCTGCCGCTCGTCTTGCGAGCGCCGCTCTCCGTCCCGGCTCGGCTGTCTCTCTGTCTCCAGCTCCTTCGTCACTTCGGCTATCCGCTCCTCGTCCTGCTCGTCCTCACGGTGCCGCTCACGACGTTCGACGTCGTGCATCCGATGATCGACTACGGCATCGTGAACGCGTGGATCCTCGGGCTCGCGCTGCTCTCCGTCGCGGCGCAGCAGGCCCTCGCCGAGCGCGAGATCGGCCGGAGCGCGACGCAGGCGCTGTTCCTCTCGCCGCTCTCCCTCGCGCTCGCGATCGGGCTCGCACCGACTTACACGGTCGCGCTCGTGTACGGCCTCATCGACCGGGCCGGCGCGTTCCACCGGACGCCCAAGGTGCCGCGCGTGCGCCGGCCCGGCGAGCCCGCGTATCAAGCAACGCGTTCGCTCCTGGTCTGGGTGGAGGTAGCCATCGGCGTCGCCTACGTCGGCTTTGCGGCGCTGGCGCTGGGGCGCGGCCTCGTCCTCGAGAGCGCTTTTCTCGGGCTCATCGCGTTCTCTTACGGCTGGGTCGGCCTCGGCTCGATGAACGTCGGGGTCACCCAGGCAGAGGGCAGCGCGGCCGGCTACACGCCGGAGCTCCCGGTATGATCGCGACCGCGGCGCACGCCGTCGTGACGGCTCTCTTGCTCTTCACGCTACCGTTTCACGCGGTCGGCCTCTATTCCGTCGCGCTCGTCGTGCTCGCCCGGCTCGCGCCACGGCGCAACACGCATAGCGACGCACCCGTACCCGCGACACCGCGTCTCGCGCTCCTCGTCGTCGCTCACGACGAGGAGCAGGTCATCGCGGAGTCCGTGAAGAGCCTCGTCGCGCTGCGGTATCCGGCGGGCGCGCACGCCGTGATCGTCGTCGCGGATCGCTGTACGGATCGCACCGCGGAGCACGCGCGCGCCGCGGGCGGCCGTGTGCTCGAGCGCCGTGACGGGCCGGGTGGCAAATCGGCGGCAGTGGCGTTCGGCGTCGAGGCGCTCTCCGGCGAGGGCTTCGACGCCATGGCCGTCTTCGACGCCGACAACGTGGCCGACGTGGATTTTCTCGAAGCGATCGCGCTGCGCCTGGCGACGGCGGAGGTCGTCCAGGGGTTCGTCGATTCGAAGAACCCCGGCGCATCGTGGGTCGCCGGCTCGAGCGCCCTCGGTTTCTGGGCCATCGCCGAGATGGCGCAAGCGCCGCGAGAACGGCTCGGTCTATCGACGCCGCTCATGGGCACCGGCTTCGTGATGAGCATGGAGCTCGCGCGCCGGGTGCTGACGACCGGCGGCGGCCTCACCGACGATCTCGACCTCGCCGCGCGGCTCGCGCCGCTCGGCGTCCGCGTCGCCTACGAAGCGCGCGCGCGCACCGTGGACGAGAAACCGACGCGGCTCGGAACGGCCGTCGCGCAGCGTCACCGGTGGATGCAGGGTCGCTGGGCAGTGGCGAGCCAGCACGTCCCGGCGCTCGTCCGGGAAGCGCTTTCAGGCAGCCGTGGACGGCGCTGGACGCTCCTCGACGTCGCGTTCCAGCTCCTCGCTCCGTCGTTGCTGTTCACTGCCGTCGCGACGGCGTTGCTCGCCGTCACGGCCATCGCCGTGGACGGGTTCGCAGGGCTCGCCGCCCCGCGCGGCGTGCTCCTGTCGCTCGCGTTTGCCGGCGTGTACTACGCCGTTCCCGCCGCCGGCATCGCGCGTCACCGTCCGGGCGCCGCGGTCTGGCTCTGCTACTTGTTCCAGCCGTTTTATCTCGTTCTTTCGCTGCCGCTCGCGGTGACCGGCTTCGTCACGCGGCGCGACCGGCGCTGGGTCCGGACGCCCAAAGGCGCCTGAAACGGGCCGCGAACCACGAAAGAGCGCCGTTTTTCGCGTGGTGCGCCTCGGCGAAAGACGCTAGGACCCTCCACTACACGTCATGAAAAACGGCGACGACCCGAACTCCTTCGCTGCCCTGTTCGAAGCCTCCCCGAAGAAGGGCGCGCCGCGAAAATGGCGCCTCGGGGACGTGCTCGATCTCGAGGTGGTCCGCGTCGGAAAGTCGGAGGTGTTCGTCGCGCTCGACGGCAAGCAGGAGGGCTACATCGAGGCCTCCGAGCTCGCCGACAAGGACGGCAAATCGAAGGTGTTCGAGGGCTCGCGCATCGCCGCGCGCATCGTGCAGGTCGATCGCGACACCGGCGCGATCCGGCTGAGCCCGGTGTCCACCGATCCCATTCTCCCCGCGGTGGCCGACGCGGCGACGGAGCCGGGCGTGCCGGTGGCGAGAGAGTCCGCGGTCGTCCCCGGCGTGAAGGTGAAGGGCAAGGTCGTCGGCGTCGAGCGCTACGGCGTGTTCCTCGAGTTCTCGGTGCTCGGCACGTCCAGGCCGGCGCGCGGCCTCATCCCGGTGTCGGAGCTCGGCGCGCCACGCGGTGCCGATCTGCGAAAGCTGTTTCCGCTCGCCACCGAGCTCTCCGCCACCGTGCTCTCGCTCGACGAGCGCGGCCGCACCCGGCTCTCGGTCACCGCGCTCGCCGCGGCGGAAGAACGCCGTGAGTTCGAGTCGTTCGTCGCCGGCCCCGAAGAGAAGAAGACGAAGGGCGCGCCGCCACGGCCCACCTTCGGCACCTTCGCCGATCTCTTGAAGAAGAAGCCGTCCTGAGCGCCGGTTGACGGGGCCCGCGTCCGGCGAGAAAGTCGGAGCGATGAAGGCTCGTGTCCTCGCGCTCGTCCTCGCTTCTTCCGCTGCCGCGCTCGCCGCGGACGGCCCATGGGTGAGCGAGGCCGACGTCTCCGTCCACGTGAATGGTCACTCGTTCCACCACGCGCGGGTGGAAGGCCAGGGCTGCACGCTCTCCGTGCACCTGCTCTTCGACGCTCCAGAGAACGGCTACTCCGACCCGAAGAACAAGGTGCGGAACTACCAGCTCTTCCAGGCGCGCGTGAAGATGGCGAAGGGCCAGGTCGCGACGAGCAAGCACTTCGGCAACGCCGCCGCGGGGGAACGCCAGTACTCGTACGACGTCGACACCACCAGCGACGGCTGCTGGTCGAAGGCGCCCGGCAAGCTCGTGAAGCTCGACGTCATCGGCTGCCGCAACCGCGGCTGCGACGTCGGCGCCTTCGAGTAGCTGGGTAACGGGGGGCCTTGGCCCCCCGC
>DATAZL010000138.1:0-7631 GCA_036272055.1 Polyangiaceae bacterium
CGCGAGCGAAGCGAGCCCGCGAAGGCGGCGGGGGGAGCAGTTCGCCGAAGGCGAAGCTGCGGGGGGCCAAGGCCCCCCCCGCGAAGGCTGCGGGGGGCTAAGGCCCCCCTTCCTGGGAAATCACTTTTTTCTTTGGGTAGACGATGGGGCCGGAGACGTAGGCGTCGTTGCCGCATAGCTCCCATGTCGGGGGATCGATGCGGGGGGCCTGAGCGGGCGCTTCGGGGCCTGCCCAGTCGACCGCGCCTGGAATTCCGCGTGGGCCGAGCAGCACCGGTGCAATGAAGACGTGCAGCTCGCTGGGGAGCCGGCCGGCGAGGAGGCTCCCGGCGAGCTCTGCGCCGCCCTCGCAGAGCACGCTGACGACCTCCCGGGCCGCCAGGGCACGAAGAGCAGCGGTCATGTCGCAGCGGCCGCCCCCGGTCGTCGGGACCCGGATGACGGACACGCCGGCTGCCTCGAGGCGTTCGCTGAGCGCGACCGGCGCGTCGACGGTCGTGATGACGCACGTCGGCGTCTCCTTCGCGGTCGCCACGAGCCGGCTGTCCGCCGGAGTGCGCAGCTTGCTATCGACGATGACGCGCACCGGGTTCCGTCCCGAGACGTCGCGGACGGTGAGCTGCGGGTCATCGGCGAGCACCGTGTTGATACCCACCATGACGGCGTCGTAGGTCGCGCGCAGCACGTGCACGCGAGCGCGGCTCTTCGGACCGGTGATCCACTTCGAGATACCGGTGCGCGTCGCGACGCGGCCGTCGAGGGAGATCGCGAGCTTCAGCGAGAGATACGACGCGCCCTTCGTGACGTACTTCGTCCATGGAAGGATGAGACGCTTCGCTTCTTCCTCGAGGATGCCGGTGACTACCTCGACGCCGAGCTCACGGAGACGCTCGACGCCGCCGCCCTGCACGTGAGGGTTCGGGTCACGCGTGCCGATGACGACGCGCTTGATGCCCGCAGTCGCGATCGCCTCGACGCAGGGCCCGGTGCGGCCCTGGTGATTGCACGGCTCTATGGTGACGTAGAGGGTCGCACCCTGCGTCTTCTCGCCGGCGGCGCGGAGCGCGACGATCTCGGCGTGCTCGTCACCGGCGAGATTGTGAAACCCCTCGCCGAAGATCTCCCGCTCCTTCGCGACCACGGCGCCGACGTGCGGGTTCGGCGACGGATCCCCTCCGTGCCCGAGCTCCAGGGCACGGGCCATGAGCTCGGCGTCGAGCTCCGCGAGAGTGGTGTTCTCGGGCATTCGCTCGGCCCATTACTCCGGCGAGCGTGACCGAACAAGTTGGGTCATCTCGGCCATGAATTCGTCGATGTCGCGGAAGGATTTGTAAACACTGGCGAAACGTACATAAGCGACCGGATCGAGCTTCTTCAAGAGCGTCATCACGCGTTCGCCCAGCCAGAGGGACGACACTTCCCGATCACCGCGCTCGGCGAGCTCTCGCTCGAGCGCTTCTACCTGCGACTCGAGCTCGTCCGACGAGACGGGGCGCTTGTTGCAGGCGATGCGGATGCTGCGGAGGAGCTTGTCGCGATCGAACGGCGCCCGCTGCCCGTCCTTCTTGACGACGGTCGGCAGCGTGTATTCGACGCGCTCGTAGGTCGTGAAGCGACGCTTGCAAGCGTCACACTCGCGCCGACGCCACGTGACGGTGCCGCCGGACGCGACCCTCGAGTCGATGACGCGGCTTTCGAGCTGGCGACACGACGGGCACTGCATCCGCGACTAACCGTCGAACGCCGACACGATCAGCGTCGCGTTCGTTCCCCCGAAGCCGAACGAGTTCGTCATCGTGTGACGCACGGCGCGCTCGCGCGCGCGGTTCGGCACGAAGTCGAGTGTGCACTCGGGATCGGGATCCTCGAGGTTGATGGTGGGCGGGACCATGCGCCGGTCGATGGCCAGCACGCACACCGCGGTCTCGACCGCGCCGGCCGCGCCGAGCAGGTGGCCCATCATGGACTTCGTGGAGCTCACCCAGAGCTTCTTGTCGACCGCGTGCGCGCCGAACACCTTGGCGATGGCCTTCGATTCCTCGATGTCGCCGAGGGGCGTCGAGGTGCCGTGAGCGTTGATGTAGTCCACTTGCTCCGGCGAAAGCTTGGCATTCGCGAGGGCGGAGCGCATCGATCTGACGGCGCCAGCGCCGTCGGGCGACGGCTTGGTGATGTGATAGGCGTCGCTGCTCGCGCCCCAGCCCTTTATCTCGGCGAGGATCCTCGCTCCTCGGCGCTTCGCGCGGGTGAGGGACTCGAGCACGATGGTGCCGGCGCCCTCGCCGCAGACGAACCCGTCGCGGCCGCGGTCGAACGGCCGGCTCGCCCGAGTCGGTTCAGCGTTGCGCCGGCTCAGCGCGAACATGGCCGAGAAGCCGGCGATGCCGGTCGGAGAAATGGCGGCTTCGGCGCCGCCGGCGACCATGACGTCGGCGTCACCACGACGGATCCACTCCGCGGCTTCACCGATTGCGTGCGCGCTCGAGGAGCACGCGCTCGTGTGGCAGAGGCTCGGCCCGCGGAGGCCGTAGGCGATGCTCACCTGGCCCGCAGCGAGATTCCCGATGAGCGACGGGATGAAGTACGGGCTCACCTTGCCCGGACCGCGTTCGTCGACGATCCGAGTCACCTTCTCGAGGTTCTCGAGGCCGCCGATCCCGACGCCGAGGAAGCAACCTGCGCGGTCGCGCTCTTCGTCGGTGAGATCGAGCACCGCCTGGTCGATGGCGAGCTTGCTCGCCGCCATGGCGAAGGTGATGAAGCGAGATGCCTCCTTCACCTTCTTGCGGGGCATGAAGCGGTCCGCCTCGAAGCCCTTCACCTCGCACGCGAAACGCGTCGCGTAGCGCTCGTCACACGCGAAGAGTGTGATGGGCGCCGCGGCGCTCTCCCCGCGCACGAGGGCCTGCCAGGTTTCGTCCGTCCCGATCCCACTGGGTGTAACGAGCCCGACTCCAGTGACGACGACACGCTCCATGATATGTGCGCCGGGCTCAGCGACCCCGGCCGCGCTTACGCGGCCGGCCCCCCGGGTGCAGCTCAGCCGCCGATGTGCTTCTCGATGTAGTCCACTGCGTCCTGGACGGTACGGATCTGCTCGGTGTCCTCGTCCGGGATGTCGATCTCGAACGCCTCTTCGAATGCAAGAACCAGCTCGACGAGGCCCAGCGAGTCTGCGCCGAGGTCGTCGATGAACGTCGACTCGGCCTTTATATCGGCCTCATCCACGTCCAGCTGCTCCTTGATGATCCTCTTCACCTCGGCCGTGATGTCGCGACCTTCAGCCATCTTTTCCTCCAGGGGGCCCGCCTCGTACAACAAGGACGAGCCCGATGCATGATCTTTCCAAGATTGCAGAAAAACTACGAAATTACATGTACATGCCGCCGTTGACACGGACGATTTGTCCGGTCACGTATGCGGCTTCGTTCGAAACGAGGTACGCGATCGCTGCCGCGACGTCCTCGGCCGAACCGGGCCTGGCGAGCGGAACGCCCGCGAGGAGACCGGCACGCTGCTCGTCCGTCAGGGAGAGCGTCATGTCCGTCTCGATGTAGCCGGGGGTCACGGCGTTGACCGTGATGCCGCGCGAGGCGTACTCGCGGGCGATGGACTTTGCGGCTCCGAGCAGCGCGGCCTTCGACGCCGCATACGCGGTCTGCCCGGCGTTGCCCATCTCACCGACGACGCTCGATACAAACACGATGCGGCCCGTCTTCGCGCGCATCATCGTCTTCACCGCGGCGCGGGAGCAGGCGATGGCGCCGACGACGTTGACGCTCAGGATGCGGAGCAGATCTTCGTCCTTGAGGCGGAGGAGCAATGCGTCCGCGGAAATGCCCGCGTTCGCGACGAATGCGTCCAGCCGCCCGAGGCGCTTCGCGATGTCGGTGACGGCGCGCTCCGCCCCTGCGGCGTCGGCCATGTCGATGCGCACGGGCTCGGCCTGGCCGCCCGACTCACGGATACCCTCGACGACTCGCTGTGCGGCGTCCGCACCCGAGACATAGGCGACGACCACGTGCGCGCCCTGCTTTGCGAGCGCGATTGCCGTTGCTCGGCCGATGCCGCGTGACCCTCCGGTGATGAGGGCTACTTTTCCACTTAGGTCGAACACAATCCCCTACGTCGTACGGGCTTCGGGATCCGGAGCCGGGCCGTGTTTAGCACGCTCGGTGGGCCGTCAAACCGGAAAGTTTAGGTACTCGGCCGCGGAGGTGACGCCGGCGGGGTCCGCCACGCCATGAACCGAAACACGCTTTTCGATCTTCCGGACCAGACCGGCGAGGACCTTCCCCGGTCCGATCTCGAGGGCGTGCGTGACGCCGTGCGCCGCGAGCCACGTGACGGACTGGCTCCACTTCACCGCGCCATCGATCTGACGAACGAGCAACGACCGGATCTGCCCGGGATCGTCGTTCGGCGTGGCATCGACGTTGGTCACGATCGGAAAAGCGGGCTTTGCGATCGCGATCGAGGCGAGCGCGTCGTCGACCGCGCGTGCCGCGGGCGCCATCAGTGACGAATGAAATGGCGCGCTCACCGTGAGCGGGATCGTCTTCACCTTGAAGCGGCCCGCCAGCTCACCGGCACGACGTACTGCGGTGGTGTGGCCGGAAATGACAATCTGGCCGGGTGCATTGAAATTCGCCGGTTCGAGCGCGTCTCCGTCGCGGGCGGCATCGCACAGAGCGATCACGGTCGCCTCGTCACCACCGAGCACGGCGGCCATGCTGCCCACGCCCTCGGGCACGGCGTCCTGCATCGCGCGGCCGCGGAGGCGCACGAGGCGCACGGCATCTTCGAGCGACAGAGCGCCGGCAGCGACGAGTGCGCTGTACTCGCCCAGGCTGTGACCCGCCGCGAAAACGGGCGCCGGCAGAGCCGGATACGCTTCGCGAAGAGCCGCGAGCGCGGCGAGACTGGTCGTCAGGATCGCGGGCTGGGTGTTCGCCGTCAGCGTGAGCTCGGCGAGGGGACCGTCGAAGCAGAGCGTCGACAGCGATTCGCCGAGCGCCGCGTCGGCGCGCGCGAACACGTCACGCGCTGCGGGAGAGGCCTCGGCGAGGGCTTTGCCCATGCCGACAACCTGCGTTCCTTGTCCTGGAAACAACCAAGCTACGGTCATGATGACGACCCGCTACGGCATCCGCGGCCCCTCTGGAGCTTCCGACATGAAGCCGGGGCGGTGCCGTTCGCGTACGGCTCAGGTCTTCGTGGTGTCGCTCGAGGCGGACTTCGTCTTCGCCACCTGACGGCCCTTGTAGTGGCCACAGGTCGGACACACACGGTGCGGCACCAGGGGCGCCGAGCAGTTGGGGCAGGGAATGAGGTTCGGCGCCTCTACCTTGTCATGATGCGCCCGGCGCATGTCGCGTCGGCTGCTGGTCCTGCGTCGCTTGGGAACTGCCACGGCTCACTCCTTCTTGGCGCGGAGGCGGCTCGCGATGGCCGCCAGCGGTGCAAGGCGAGGATCTATCGCCTCTTGCGCCTGCCGGCCTTCTTCAGGGGCCGGATCGAGAGGACGCTCGATAGCGGGAGTCGCCTCGGATCGCAAGTCCTCCCGGAGGGGAACCATCGGAAGCTCGAGGACGAGAAACTCTCGCAGAAAGCGATCCAGCGTCACCCGATCGGCGTCGTAGGTGTCGCGAGCGGCCTCTTCTTCCGCGAGAATCGCGTCTTCTTCGCGCTTCCGGCGTTCCGGCCCGCTGAGCTTCGGTGGCGGCTTCTTCTTGCCGCCCTCCGGATCGGCCGTGGCAGGGGCCGCGGCAGCGGCAGTTCTCTTGGGCTGGCCGGGGCCGAACTGGCCCTGAGTCCCCCGCGCACGCTTTGCCGGTGCGGGTCGAGGGGCTGCTCCCGGAGGCCCGAGGAGCAGGAAGACGTCCGCGTCGAGGTCGAAATCGACGGGGTCGAGCGTGCGGGCGCACGGCATCGTGACGTAGGCCCGGGCCCGACCGCGAACCATGACCTCGCGGCCGTTCTTCGACAGCGTAACCGTCACTCGCCCGGGCTTGTCGCGCGGCACGGCCTCGGTCCCCTCGAGCGCCCGTGTGAGCCACGCGCGGGGGATCTCTTCGTCGATTTCGCGCTCGCCGTAGTCGAGATCGGCGAGGGGTACGCTGAATGTGGGCGTTTCTTGCACGGGAAGCCCGGTCTCTAGCGCGCCCCGCGCCTCGGGACCAGCACCGCGTTTGTGGGAGGTTCGCCGGGAGTGATAGCGTCCGCGCGCCCATGGCGGACCCTCGACGGCGGCGGCTCGTGATTGCCGTCGGGATCTACCTGGTGGTGGTCGGGACCTTCTTCGCGGTGATCCCGCGCAGTCGGATCCTCGAGCACACGCCGTTCAATCACTTCGCGCTCCTTGCCGAGACCTGGTTGCACGGTCGGCTGGATCTGCCCGAGGGCCCGCCGCCGTACGCGCAGAACAACGACTTCGCGTCGTTCCAGCATCGGTGGTTCATCGCGTTCCCGCCGTTCCCGGCCCTCCTCATCCTGCCGTTCGTCTGGTGGGGGAAGACGGCCGAGCACGTGCGCGACGCGCAGTTCTTTCTCTGGCTGTCGGGCATCGGGCCCGCGGTGCTGTTCCTCGCGCTCGAGAAGCTCCGTCGCATGGGCGTGAACGAGCACGGGGAGCGCGCGAACATCGTGCTCGCGCTGCTGTTCGCGTTCGGCTCCGTGTACTTCTTCACGGCGGTGCAGGGCACGGTGTGGTTTGCCGCACACGTCGTCGGCGTCGCGGTCGGCGCAATCTACCTGCTCGCCGCGCTCGAGGGAGAGTATCCCGCGGTGGCGGGGCTGATGATCGGCCTCGGTTTTCTCACGCGCACACCGCTGCTCTTCGCGACGCCACTCTTCGTCTTCGAGGCGTGCCGGACCGCTCTCACCGAGGACGTCGCGCCGGTCGCCGGCGAGGGAATGCTCGCGCGAGCGCGGTCGTTCTTGCGCCGGCTCGACAAGGCGAAGGTCGCGCGACGTTTCGTGCTCTTCGCGCTCCCGTTCGCGGTCTGCATCGCGGTCGCGCTCTGGCACAACGTCGCTCGCTTCGGTCGCGTCGGTGACTTCGGGTACGAGTACCTGACGGTCGCGTGGCAGGCGCGCATGAAGAAGTGGGGCATCTTCAGCTATCATTATCTCGCGCGGAACCTCGGCATCGTGCTCACCGGGCTTCCGTTCTGGGATCGGCAATCGTCGGCGCCGCTCCAGGTCAATGACCATGGGCTCGCGCTGTGGGTCACGACACCGCTCTACCTGTGGCTGCTCTGGCCGAAGCGACGCGGGCCCGTCGTGGTCGCGCTCTACGTCACCGCGATCGCCGTCGCGCTCCCCGGGCTCTTCTATCAGAACACCGGATGGATGCAGTTCGGCTACCGGTTCTCGAACGACTACGCCGTCTTTCTGTTCGCGCTCATCGCCGTGATTGGCATCCGCTACGGCAAGCTCTTCACCGCTGCCGCGATCTGGTCGGTCGCCCTCAACGCCTTCGGCGCCGTCACGTTCGACACCGCGACGTTCCGAAAATTTTACTACGAAGATCCGTCACAACGGATCATCTACCAGCAAGACTGAGTGAGAGTCGTTCCGCATCGATGCCTTCGTCGTCCCGAAGCATCAAAGAGTCGGAACTACGCGAG
>DATAZL010000139.1:0-24450 GCA_036272055.1 Polyangiaceae bacterium
TCGCGTGGAACTGCGAGCCAGTTCGCTTCGAGGCGCAAACGTCGCTCATTCCAGCGCTGGCATCGATGAAACCGGAAGAGCTGGAGAAATTCGAGATCGACGGGACGACGCTTCGATGGCCGAAGCACGACGTCGACATCAGCGTGGAGACGATCCGCTACGCCTCGGAACCGACGTTCAGAGCACAGCAAGACGCAGCGGCGCGACGCGACGCAAACCGCTACGCGGCAGCGATGAAGCGCGTACGACGGGCTCGCGGGTTGAAGCAGCGCGACTTCGACGGGCTCAGCGAGCGGCAGGTGCGCCGGCTCGAGAACGGCGATTCAGTGCCGCATGCGGATACTCTTCGGCTCCTGGCGTCGGCATTCGGGATTTCAGTGAACGAGTACATGCTGGAGCTCGCGGAGGCGAACGAATGACGATCCTTCGCGCAATGCGCGCGCTCGCGGCTCTCGGCGTCCTGGTCAACGTGCTTGCTGTCGGATGCACGTTGGGGCCGGGTTGCTCGGAGGAATGCGCGGGCAATGTCGTGTGCGACGTGTATTCCAAAGCCGGGTGTCCCGTGGACATCGGCTGCGGACTCGTGGATGAGTGCCTCTGCTCGAGTCCGCTACGTGGAAACGGAGACTATGCCGCCTTGTGTAACTTCTCCGACGCGGGCGTCAGGTGCGCCGCCGCCGGAGATTCGCAACAGACCTGCTCCGCGACGGCGGGGTGCCTCTGGGGAACGAGCTGCAGTGGGCTCGTCGCGTGTTCGGCGTTCCACGACGTAGCGACGTGCGAGAAGTATCCCAATGCCTGTCACTGGGCGAAGGACTGCGGCTAGGCCGTCGCGTCGGTTTAGAGCGCGCCGCAGCGCGGGGTCTCGGTGGAGTCGGTGCCAAAATGGTAAATCCCGTCGCTCGTGATGAAGCGGACGGGCGGACCGGCGGAACCGAGACCGACCACGTCGATGGCTCCAAGGTTCGTGGCGTACTTGTTGGCAGCTCCCCAGCACCACACGGTTTGATTGCTCCGGACGCCGCAGAAAGCATCGTCCGTCGCAGCAAGCGAGGTCATCTCGCTGATTGGCGTCTTACCGTCCTGGACCAGGATCTGCGTGGGCGTCGAGACGTCGACCGCGTCTCCGCCGCCGGCGATGTTCGTGCCGCCGTTCAAGCCCCAGCATCGCACCTCACCACCGTCGATCGCGCAATTCGTGTGTGCCGGCCCGGCGTTGCTACTGATGGAACTGATCACGAACGAGGGCGACGTGAGGCCCGGGACGCGCACTGGATACTGCTGGTTCGTAGTGTCGCCCTGTGCAAGCTCATGGGCCCCATTGGCTCCCCAGCACCATACCTCGCTGGAAGCGCCTGCGGTCACGACGGCGCAGCCGCCGCCGAGCGCCACGGCCGCTTGCTTGACGCCGGAGAGCAGCTTGAGACCGTCAACTGTGATCACCTGCGCCAGCCCGGAATTCACCTGATTGCCAGTTCCGGTGACCCAGGTGACGTCTCCCCAGCAGAACATATTGCCCTTCGTCGTGATGGCGCAGGTCGTATGAATACCCACGGGCGCAGAGGCGAATGCCACGACGTCACTCAGTGGCGTGTTCGCTTTCACCATGACCTGCGACGCGCGCAGCATGTCCGGCGTACCACCCACCTTTCCATTGCCAAGCTGACCGTATTCGTTACCTCCGCTCGCGGTGCTCGCCCAGCACCAGACCGATCCGTCCGATTTCAGGCCGCAGCCGTAATCCTCGTACGCGCCGCCGACGGTGACGTCCGTGAATCCCGTCGCGGCTACTCCGGTCGTCGGGTCCACCACCGGTGTCTGCGTCAGCATGTCCGGGTTCTCGAACAGGATGACGCCGTCCGAACGGACGAGGTAGTCACCACCAATCTTGCTCACGCAGCTGCCGTTCACGCACGGTCCGCCCGTATCGGCGCCCGCATCGGACATCCCTCCGGAACCTTGGTTCACGCCGGAATCGCCCGCGTCCACTTGCTGAATTTCCTTGGCTCCGCCCGCGCCGATGACACCACCGCTCGCGTTCCCTCCTGCACCTGAGGCCCCCCCGCTCGCTCTCCCGCCATCCCCGGCGGAGCCGTCCTCTGTATCGGTGCGTCCGCCGGTGCCGACGGCGTCAGGCGACGTCGTGTCGCCCTTGTCCTTCATGCAACCGACGAGGAGCGACGACAGGAGAATCGAGTGCGCGAACGCGCCGTGAAATGCGTTTCATTGTATTTTCTTTCCCCTCGTTGGATATGGCGACCGTGTGATACCGCGGCGGCGGCGCGCGTTCTCGAGTGAAGGTGCCCGCCCCGCCACGGCAGTGGCGCTGTCCTCGGTAGTACTCGTTCGGTCGAGCGACATTCCTCACGAACCGCAGGATGAGAAGCGCAACGGCGTGCACCTGCCATCTGCTCGATCCCGCGTGCCCAGCGACATCAACCGCGAATCACGTTACCTACGAAGCGCCGGAGAGCTCTGTTCAATGGGCTCTACGCGGACCGATTCCAACAAGTTAGTTCAAGGACGGACCAGCCCCGTGCGAGTGGCGGCACGGAAAGCACTGTTCGCTATTCCGCGCTCTTCACGAGGCGCCGGTTCTTCCGCGGCCGCATACACCGTGTCGAAACTCGTGCCGTATCGGGCTCTCGGCCTCGAGCCGGACGTAGTCGGCGAACGTGTAGCGGTGCAGTGGAAAAGCGGTCGTCACGCCGGCGAAGCGTAGCGCAATTTCGCTTCGGAATGCCTGCCGGGGCTTTCGTCCCGCGCGTGCGTCACACGCGGGCACACCGCGCGGTCAGCCTGGCCAGAGCATCTCGTACGACCCTTTCGATGTTCGTCTCTGGCACCCCGGGCTGGCGGCCCTCGGCGAGCGCTCGACGGATCTCGCCTTCTCGAAACCCCAGGCCACGTAGAGCACCGAAGGCCTTGGCATGCATCTCCACCGCAGTCGGTTGCGGCGCCTGTCCGTAGTCGCTGCCGTCGGCATGCCTGAATCGGACACCCGTCGAGACCCTGCCGGACACGACGAGCTCACCGCGATGCGCTGCGCGATGGTGCGCGCCGCAGAGGGTAGTCAAATTATCGGCCTCGTTCCCGCCGCCCTCCGAACGTAGTGCAACGTGATGAACGTCGAGAAACCGCGCGTTGCGGCAACCAGGGACGACGCACCGCTGGCGGGGTCACCATTCGCAATGGGAGGCGTGATCACGCCCAGGTGCTGACCGTCGCACTCGGCCATCGCGACGACCTCTGCGCCGACGGGTATGAGCTCTCCGTTCGCGTGCTGGTGACCCCGGCCGCACTCCGGACAGACAGAGAGTGCGATCTGGTAGCTCGACCTGCCTTCGTCGGCCGGACCGCCGAGAACGTGGCGCGCTATGAGCATGAGCGCGGAGTCGTCATCGAGCGGAGTACCGGTGCGCTTGAGCTTGCTCATGGCTTCCCGGAAGAGCGCCAGTGTTTCGGGCGCCACTTCGAAGCGAAGAACATGGCGCCGCGCATCAGGCTTTCCGGCGGAAGAGGGCGTGTCGCCCGGGCTCTTGCCGGCCACGAGCGCCTCGAGCTGGTGCACGGTCTTCAGACCAGTTCAACTCGCCGCGCTCGAGTGCTCGTGCGATGGCGGGCAGCTCCTCGAGCGCTTCAGCGACGCGCAGCTTCTCCTGCGTGGAGCGCGGCTTGTATCCGAACTTCAGGCGCGTCATCCGTGCGAATGCGCGCCCCGACGCTGCGGAGCGCGCGAGCGAGCCTGACGAGGTTCTCGCCGTCGCGAGCGGGACAGATATCGACGTCCTGCGTGAACACTGGCGACCCTTGAAGGACGGCTGCCAGTCCGCCGATCACAACGTACCGAACGCCTTCCCGCTCGAGCGCCGTCAGGATCGACTCAGGATCGAACCTCGGGTCGCTCATCGGTCATCGCGTTCCGGTGGTTTACCCAGCGGAGGTCCGAAGGGTGCCGCCCTGGCTCGGACGACGAACTCGTAAACACTCCGAAGGTTCGCGAGTCGCTGAGCGGGTGTCCACGCCAGATGCCGGCGCACCAGGTCCAGATCCTGCGGTTCGTGCGGCAGGTCGGGAAACTCGGTTCGCCAGTCCGCGCTCGTCACGGGACAAGCATAGTCCTTTCCGCGAACCAACGCGCGCGCCGGCTCAACACGGCTCGCGAAACGCCCGCGTGGTATGGTTCCGAGCGTGGACGTGATGATCGTTCAAAAGCCGGCTGGATGGACGCTCGACGAGCTGCGCGAACGGCTGGCTCCGGCGCTGAGTTGCGGAGGAGTGCTCCGCGCCGTCGTCTTCGGCTCGTACGCGCGCGGCGCAGCGGATGGTTTTTCGGACCTGGATCTGGCCGTGGTCCTGCGGACGTCGGCTCCGCGATTCGAACGACAACATCTCCTCGACGACGTCTACAAGGCGGTCCCGCTCGGGCTCGACCTGCTGGTGCTCACGCCGGAGGAGTTCGAGGCAGGCACCCGCGACCGAATCGGCATTTTCGACGCCATCGTCCGGGAAGGAGTCACGATCTATGAACGAGCCCGCGACGCAACGTGATCGCTGGTTACGTTCGGCACGCGAGGACGTGGCGTACGCGCTGGTCGCTGCCGCGGCGGGGCACCACGCTCCCGCGTGTTTCCACGCTCAGCAAGCTGCGGAGAAGGCCGTGAAGGCGCTTCACTATGGCCGGGGCGCGCGGGTCGTCATCGGGCACAACGTGCGTGCTCTCATCGAGTCGTTGAACCCGTCGGTTGCCGCGCTGACGGCCCGCCTCGACGACGCTCGCGATCTCGACGTGTTCTATATTCCCACCCGCTACCCGAACGGTCTCGAGTCTGGAACGCCCGGCGAAGCGTTCGGGCCGCAGCAATCCGCGAGAGCACTCGCCGCGGCAGACGCCATCATCGCTGCGTCAGACGCCAACACTTGATGCGTGCCGGCTGATCGAGCGTCGTCGTCTTCGCGTCGGCGACGGTACTCAGCGCGTGCAAAGCTCAGGGCGCTGGTTCTTCCGCGGCCGCGTACACCGTGTCGACGTCGACGACGCAGTCGATTGCGCGAACTTGCGCCACCGCGCCGGGGCTTTCGTCGCCGTCCACCGCGTCGAAGCCTCACGTGCGGCTGATGTCGAGCGGCACAGCGCCGGTTTAGCACAAGGCCTCGAGCTCGCGCCGACCGTCTCACGGGATCACGTCAAGCGGAATCGTTGACCCGAACACAATCGGCCTAGTGACCAGTACGGTGGCCAGGTCCACGCCCTGCGCGACGCTTGTTCCGTCTCTGCTACGTTGCTTGGTTCGCTAGCGGCTCACGCTCCTCGCACGCGAGGCTGCGGAGCGTCTTGCGCGCATGGGGGCGCGGCGCCGCGTGCTCGCCGACCAAGACGCTCGGCCTGGAAGAAGGGGTGATCCCGCGGCCGAAGCCATCATCGCTGCCGGGGACGCCAGCGTTTGATGCGTGTCCGCAGACGAGGTAAAATGGCCGAAGACCACGACGAGAATCACGACGTTTCCGATGATCTGTCCGACGCGCGCGTGGTGCGCATGGTGCCGAGACCGGATCGACCAGCGCGAGTGACGCTCCGTGCGCTCCGGTTCGCGGTCGAGATGACGGAGGGTGAACTGGCGGAGGCGTCCGGCATCGCGCTGGCGGATGTGTCCGGGCTCGAAAAGAAGGCGAGCCTCGACGACTGTCTGGTCTCGACCCTCCGGCGGCACGCGGCCGCAATCGGGGGAGACCTCGCCATCGTGTTGGTCCGTCCCGACGGCCGTAGGAGCGAGATCGTGGGTGCGACGGCGAGCGAATGAGACGGCTCGTCGCATTCTGACGCCTCCTATTTAGGAAAAGTTTGCGATGTACCTTCGAGGTACATCTAAATCACGGCCTGCTAGGTGCCATCACGCGCGTCGACGTGCGCGCAGCTGCGGCGGAGGAGACGCGCATCCCTGAAGGGCAGCGCTGACACGAGGATCGACTCGGGATCGAACTTCGGCTCGCTCATCGGTCATCGCGCTTGGATGGCTTCCCCAGCGCAGGGCCAAAAGACGCCGCCCTCGCCCGGACGACGAACGCATACACGCTCGTGCGGCAAGTCCGGAAACTCCATTCGCCAGTCCTCGCTCTTCACGAGGTGAGTATAGTCCTTTTGCACGTCGATGCTTGGCGCCTCACCCGCCCCTGAACACCGCTCCCATGTTGTTCCCGTCGGGGTCGAGCGCGAACGCGGCGTAGTAACCCGGGGGATAGCCCTTGCTCGTGTCACGAAGGCCCGGAGCACCGTTGTCGCGGCCGCCGGTGCGTAGCGCGGCCTGGTGAAACGCGTCGACCGCCGCGCGGCTCTTCGCGGCGAACGCTGTATGCTGCTTCACGCCGCTCGGGTGGAAGCGGTCGATCCAGAATATCGGATAGTCGACGCCGTAACCGACGCCGTCAGAACCGTCGTTCGAGGGAAGCTCCACGACGCGCCGGTAACCGAGCGCACCGAGCGTGGCATCGTAGAAAGCCGTCGAAACAGCAACGTCGGACACGCCGATACCAGTGTGGTCGATCATGGGGTGCGAGCGACGTTATCACGCGACCGCGCCCGGTTCCCCCGCGCGGCTCGCGCCGGTATAAGCGCGAACATGATGCGCACCCGCGGGCTCCTCGGCGGACTGATGTTCGGCTCTCTCCTCGTGAGCGTCGCGTGCAGCGGAGATCGGGGCGCAACCGGGCCGAAGGGCGATCCCGGTGCGGACGGAGCGACGGGCCCTGCCGGTCCAGAGGGGCCCGCCGGGCCGGCGGGCTATGCCGGTCCAGCCGGCCCTGCCGGTGCAGTGGGTCCACAGGGGCCAGCGGGTGCTGACGGCGCTGCCGGCCCCGCGGGCCCGCGCGGTCCTGCTGGCTCGAACGCCGACGCGAGCGCGCCGACGAAAACGGCGGATTCCGGCACCGGTACGACTACGCCGGCGGACGCGGGCGCACCGGATGCGACCACTCCGGTTGCCGATTCTGGAACGCCCGACGCCGCTGCGGTCGGAGACCCGACGGTCGCGACCTTGACGCTCTCCGCTGCGAACAACTTCCCGGCGATTCTGAAGACTGCGGTGTTCGAGGTGACGTCGTATCGATTCGGCGTGGAGAATCAGCCCGTCGCGGGCGGCGGGAATGGCGGCCTCGGTGGCGGCAAGACGGCGGCCGACCCGGTCGTCATCACCGTCCGCGAGAGTGCGCCCGTCGCCGGCCTCTTCACCATGCTGCTGACCGGCGCGCACGCAGACACGGCGGTGCTGTCGCTGCCAGATCCGACCGGCAAGAAGGTCTTCGCGACATTCAACACCGTCGCCGCGAGCAGTCTGGACAGCGTCGCCGGCTCGGACGGCCAGCTCGAGACCGTGACGTTCGAGACCGGCGGTATCGACCTCGCCTACGCGGGCATCACTGCCGGCTGGGACACGCTGAAGAATCAGGGCACGTGTAACGGCGCATGCTGCAATTCGACGTCGTACGGTACCTATGCGCAGGCCGAACCGACCTGGCCGATCGCCGCCAGCACGACTCGCATAGACGAGCTCGACGTGCCGGTCGTGAACGCTCCCGTCGCCGGAGGTGGAAATGGCGGCCTGGGAGGCAACAAGGCCTCGACGCAGGGCTTCACGATTCGCGGCCCGCTCGAGAGCAACGGCGTTTGCTCGACCTATCGTACCGGTCAGCCACTCACGGCGCCGACCACCTTCGACGTCGAGTCCCCGCTCAGCACGAAGTTCGGACCGCTCGACACCACGATCTACACGGCCGTGTGCGGCACGGTCGTCACCTCGCTCACGATCACCTCGTCGGCGACCGGCCCCCGCGAAGAATTCTCGCTCAACGTCGGCGCATTCCAGGTGACGGAGCGCACCCTCGACGCGACCACCGGCACGACCGCAAACGAATCCACGACGTCGTGGTCGTTCCTGCGGAACCAGGCGACCGCGGTCTGTCAGTAGGCGAGCCGGGATCAGACAGCTAGGTCACGGCCCAGCACGGCTTGCACAGCGGCTTGTCGAGGCACGTGTCGGCCTCGGCTCCGCACCTGTGACAATAGCTCTCCTCGTACGCGCCATTTTCGTATTCCGCCCACTCCTCGTAGCAGGGCCGACACAGAGGCTTCTTCGCGTCCAAAGGAATGCCCTTCTCGCAGCGAATGCAGGTTCCGCGGTCGCTGTCCCCTTTTGCAACACTGCCGACCTTCGCGGTGGGCGCGCTGGCGACGGTCGCAACATCCTTCTCGAGCTCATCCTCAGGCTGCCGTCGCTCGAAGTAGGCGAACGCATCGCGTAGCTGCTGATACCCGTCGGGATCCTCGTCGCGTCGAACGGAGACGGCCATGTCGCCGCTGTTCGAGTTCGTGTTCTCCGTCAGGTTCATCGACGAGGCGATTGCCTGGGTCTCGGAGATGTAGAGCTTCCCGTGCAGCCAGGGGACGTAACGGGCGGTCATTCCCGGGTGAACAAATGCGCCAATGGCTTCGCGGTGGCGTCGCCGTGACCGTCCACCCCGCGTGACGACGGTCACCTCCACCCCGCGTTCGAGCGCGGCCACGATGCTCGAGTTGAGTACCGCGTCCGGCTTGAAATATCCGGTGAGGAGACGAAGACGTGTACCTCTCGTAGCGTTGTCGATCAGCATCGCAATCTCATGCAGCACCGGTGGTCCGTAGATGACGCGCATGTAGCCCCTTCTTCCAAGGGTACCTCAGAACCGCTGCGATCACTAGACGTCTTTCGACCACGACGGTGGCCGCAACCCAGCAACCCGATGCCGTTTGTGCTTCTGAAAAAGTGACTACAGAACGACCCGGCCGCGCCGTCGTAGAGAGCGTCGTAGGGGCGGACGATGGATCACGAAAAGCATCGCTTCAGCGCGACAGGGGCAACGTCGCGGCGCCACTTGGCATCCCTGGGCGTCTGCTGGGCGGCGGGGTTGTTCGTCGCGGACGAGGTCTACGCGCGACCAGCGCAGGTAACGGTCTCGGATCGCATCGCGAAGCCGGACGAGACGCAGATGCGTCCGGACCCGGTCACGACCCGTGAGATCAAGGAAGGGGCGGCGCCGTTCATCCTCCAGCTGACGTTCGTCGATGCGGCCATGCCGGTGGCCATGAATGCTCCTGGGTTCCATTGCACGGGTCTCGGGCTCGTCGCCGCGGACAAGGTGTCGGTGATCACGGCAGCGCACTGCCTCGCGGGCAACAACTTCAGTCTCATCCCCGGTCGAGCGAAGCTGCCGGCAACGCTCCTGCTCTCCGACGGCACGAGAAGCGTGCCGTTCTCGCTATCCGAGGGCATGCTGACGTTCGACAAGAGCCTGACTTCACAATTCACGTCTGCGCACCCATTCGTGTGGGAGAGCGCGAAAAGCCATGACGTGAACGTCGCCGCGTTGTTCTTTCCCGGCGGCATCGGTGAATGCTCGGCATGGCCGACAGATGTCGTCAGGATCCAGCTGGACGCTCAGGACGTTCAGAAGCACTGGGCCTTGACCCAGTTCCCTGCAGCAAACCGCCTGACGGCCGTGAGCGCCCAGCCGGCGCAGTCCCTGCGCGTCTTCGGCGGCGGCTGCACAGTGGCGGACTCCGCTGTGTGTGCCACGACTGCCGCCGTCTACAAGCGCTATGACGATTCGAGCTTCGCCGTCGAACGTCAGCTGACCTGCGGCAGACTTCTTGCGAAGTCATCGTCCACCGCAGTGGTCATGCCCGGCGATTCGGGCGGACCCGTCTTGCTCGCGAGCGGCTCGGGCGCGAAGCTGAGCGAGTTCGCGGGCGTCATCAGTGGGGTTTCCGATTCGGGCGAGCTCGTCGTTGCACCGGCCCCGACGACGCTCCTCCAGTAATGGATGCGAGCAAATGAAAACCCGGAAGCGGATCTGGTGGCTGCTGCTGACGCTCGCGACGGTCGCCTGTGGAGGCGCAGTGGCACCCGAAAAGCCACTCGCTGCCGCGGTCGGCGACAGCTCCTATTGCGACGCCGAGCAGGCGAACGACGTGGGAGCGATCTTCGCCAAGCCGTTCTCGACCTCGACCCCTACAGCGTCGTCCCCGCCCCCTGTTCACGGCAGCGTGGCGGCCACGAGCGCCTTCGTCAGCGCGCTCGATCCGAAGACTGCCGGGAATGCCTTTTCCGCGGCGCCGGAGTTCCGACATCGCGCCGCTCTCGTCTGCGCGTGTCGCGCCAAGCGGAACCGCCATGGCTCCCGAAGAAACGGCTTCTTCTCTGACCTTGCGACGGTGCTCGGCATCCTCGGCACCGTGGGTGGTGGCGCGGTATCGGCGCTCGGCTCACGCATCACCGATGAAAAGGGGCGAGCTCGTTACGCCAACGCGGGTAGTGCGTTGGTCGCATTCGGGGCGATCTGCTTGAGCATCACCGCTTCCCTTGCCCTTCCGAAGCGCTCCGTCGAGCTCGATTCCGCCGCAGAAGATCAGGAATACGCGACCGCAGTCCTCTGGAACGACAACGTCTCCGAACCGGAATGGGCGCGTAACTGGGCGGCGTGCGTGCACGGCGAGTCGCTGCAATCCACGGCGCGCCCCGACAACGCCAACGCGTCTCCGCCAGCCAACGCGCCCCCGCAGGCGCCCCAAGGTCCGTCCGCGTCGAACGACACCACGAACGCCAGCGGCGTGCACCTGCAGCCGTCGAACATCGAAGACGAGATTCAGAAGTAGCTCGACCAAATGAAATACGACCTTGAAGTACAGGCGGGCTCGAACGTCGCATCGAGAATCCTTGGCATCCACGACTTCATAGCCGCGAAAACGCTCTGGATGCTCGTTGTCGTCGCTGCGCTGCTGTCGATGGCCCGCCCGGCGCTCGCGGATCCGAAGATCATCGACATGAAAGACGGGTTCCCCTCGGAAGATCTTCCGCTCGGCGACGCCTTTTCCGTGGCGCTCGCGCCAAATGCCGAGACAAAAGCCGCGCACGGGGTCTTCTTCGAATACGCGAACGGCATATTCGGCTCGAAAGCAGGGTCGGAGATCGACCACTGTTCACAGCTCGCGCAGTACGCGACGCCCCTGTTCCCTAGATTCCGCGACGCTCCGCGTGGGGACACGAACCTCGGCGACCTATTTGAACAAGTGAAAGGTTCACCAGTCGACAAATGGAACGGCCTGAAGGCGCGCCGCGCGTTTCTGTTGCCCTCATGGAAGCCACCCGCCACTCCGGTGCAGGGTGAAGTGCCCACGCCAACTCTGCGAATTCCGAAGACTTCATTCTTTCAGCGCGGGGCGCACTACTGTTTCGTCGTCGTTGAAGAGCAGCCGCGCTCCGCCGACGACACCGTCGTTGCGAAATTGCTCGAAACGGTGGCGGATGCGATATCCACCTGCCCGACACCCGCTGGCACTAAACTCGAGACTGATGCCTGCCTCGCGACGGCACTCGAAGCGATTGCGGCGGCGAAGGGTGGATTCTCCGCAACCGAGCGGGAGTCGCTCCGAGACAATTTCGGGCTCGCACTGAAAGTCGCCGTTGGACGTAAGCGTCTCAATCAGATGCTCGTAAAGTTTCAGGCGCTGACTCCACTCGTACCAGCGTTCCCCATCACGTCGCCTTTTGGTAACTTCATAAAGAGCGTGCTCACCATCCACGCGGGGGTCATTCCCGACGCTTGCAAGCCCAATCCCGGTGAGTCTCTCGTCGGCGTCGATACCTCGACAGGGGCTGTTTCCCTGAAATGGAACCTTGCCCCGCCAGCCCCTGCGAGTCCGGCGGAAGTCAGCAGGCCTTGTGACCTGACGAAGGTTCTCGTCGGAAGCGCGACTCTCGCAGACTTTACAATTCTGGCCGAAGGTAAAGTGCTACTGAACGGCAAACAGGTCCCGCTGGGTGACTTGAAGAATGAGGCACTCGCGAGTGATCTCTTCGAACAGCCAGAGAAATATGCGGACGACTTCAAGCATGTCGGCACGTGGCTTGACTCCATGTCGAAGGTACTCGAAAACGCTGCGCCCGCACCCGACGAAATGGCCGCTCAGGCATGGGCGACCTCGGCAAGCTGGAGTCTCAGCGCGGATGTCTCCCCGGACGATCCGGGACCGGGCGCACTCCAGGTGCGAATCGATGCGTTCGCAAGCGCTCTGTCGACCTGGTCTCCCGCGCTTGCAACGGTAACGATTAACCTGGCGTCATTCAACCTCGCGGCAATCGATGCGAGCGTCGGGCTCAACCCGAGCACCTGGGTCTTCTCCTTTCTCACGCCGACTGTGGGCTATGCAACGACGTCCGACAGCTTCGGAATCCCCACGATTGCACTCGATCTATACGCGTTCGCAAACGCGGCCGACGAACCAATGTGGACGAACGGGAGCAGAGACCTCAGGCGGTTGCTATCGCTCGAGCTCGGTGTTGCCCCGAAGACCAAGACCTTCGGCCCAAACGACCGGTATAGCGGACCCGGAGATCTCCCTCCGCTCCTCCTCGGCGCCGGTGTTCACGTCATACCGTACGTCACGTTCGGTATGGGGGCGCTGTTCGTCGACGCGAAACGCAGCACGCTACCGGACGAGGCGGCCTCCCTTCATCCATTGTTCTATTTCAATGCCTCTGTCCAAGCAAACATTCCGGACATCGTTGCCTCGCTCGTGACGAGCAAAAAAACGACGGGGGAGTGAAGAAAGATCATGCCGAGCGAGATCAAGAAGTTTCTTTTCACGAAACCGAAGACGGTCAAGTCGGGGAGCAGCATCCAGCTCAACGTCACCGTTTCCGTCGTGGGGCCGCCCAAGGTGCTGAAGCTCGAACCCTCGGCGGGCTACACGTGCGACCCCGAGTCTCGAACGTACGACACCGCGGGAACTCAGGACGATTCCTTCTTCGTCACCCTGACTGGAGACGCCGGGGTCTGTGTTCTTCAGGGCACTCTCGGCGCGAGCCAGGATGAAGACGCGGCGGAGGTCACCTGATGCGCGCCCGCATCGCGACAACGGCAACGATGGCAGTCTTGGCTGCGTGCACGCCGGCCACCATCGATTCGCCGACCATAATGATCGACATGATCTCACCGGCCAATACGACAGGAGGTCACGCTGTCACCATCGTCAGCGACTGCAATGCCGATGCAAAGCCCGGCTGCGTGCTCCGTGGCGGCCAGGACTCGCTCGTCGTGCATGCGACGTTCGCTGAAATCGACATTCCCAGCTCGAAAGCGATCACCGCACCGACGGTGACCATCCTCGCGGACGGCGCGCCCATCACGGCGCCGACCATGACCGAGCTCGCCGTGAATCCACGATCGTTCGTAAGCACGCCGTTTCAAGCACCTGCGCGCGCAGTTCAGCGGTTGACCGTTCGCGTGGTCGCTTCGCCGGGATACGAGTACACGGCATCTGGATTCAGCGTTGAAGCACCTGTCGCGACTCTGGACACAACGTGCAACGTGGACGGAGAACCAGACGGAAGCACGCAGTGCACTCGAACGCTCGGGGAGGCGACCTTCAGCTATCGAGCGTGGGTTCCCGACGGAACGAAGGCGACTCTGACATCGCTTCTCGACGGCGTACCGCATGGCGACCCCGTCGAGGAGACGATGGTTGCTCACACCGACGGGCCCGCGGAGGCGGTGTTCTCGCTGACCGTCCCGGACAGCGGCAAGAACTGGACGCTTCACGTGGACACTGCCGGTGTTCCACGAGCAGAGAAGACCATAGTCCTCTCGGCGCCAGAGAAGCTATCGCTCGCCCTTCTGGACTGCACATCCGCCCCCGACGCAGGTGACGCCGCAGAAGTGCAAACCTGCGAACGTGGAGCCGGGCTATCCCTGCAAGTAACTGCGCCCCGTGGCCTCCATGCGACAGAAGCCACGGTACGAGCGCTCGTGGATAGCGTCTACCTCCCGGACGTCATCTCCGTGCCGCTCGATATCGTCGACGGCGCGCACCAATTGGGCGTGGCGCAGGTCGTCCTGCCAACGACCGGACGGCGAGTGGAGTATCACGCGTCGGTCGGATTGAATACGGCGCCTGCCGTGTCCATCAATTTGGTCGCGCCGGCAAAGACGCCTTAAAATCACCGGATACTCTGCCCCGCACAAAATCCGGCAATGCAGTCCACCCGCTGCGTACCCGGGCAGCAATCCGCCGCGGTCGTGCACCCTTCGTCGATGTTGCTGCACATCTTCTTCGGGGGCGGAGGGCCACACACTTTGTTGGTGCAGAAGCGGGCGCAGCAGTCGATGCCAGTCTCGCAGCTCGCACCGTCGGCGCGGCAGGGTTCGAGGGCGGCGAAGGCTCGGACGTTGCCGCTCGTGAGCTCCTGGCCGCGCAGGTAGAAGGGCGGGTGACTGACGTCGCCTTTGCCGCCGATGTCCAGCGCGGCGGCCCAAAGTTGCTTGGCGTCGACTACCTCGGCGGCGCCGGTCTTGAGGTTGCCGTAGGTGCGGCGGCTCGTGAAGAAGACCCAGAAATAGCCGCCCGCGGCGACGGGTACGCCGGTCGAGTAGTAGTTCTTGTGGAGGTCGCGATCGGCGGCGGGTAGATACGGCATCGTCTGCGCGTCGTCGGCGAAGCCGTTGAGCTTTGCGAGTGGCGAGAGCGCGTTGCCGTGCGCGAGATCGACGAAGTAGAGATCGCCGGTGGGGATCGTCGGGAGCACGAGGTTCGTGCTCGTGTACATGGTCGAGGTGCCGAGGGTGAATACGACGCCCGAGCCGTCGGGCAGGAAGAACGACCATCCGGGATAGTTCGCCGGATCGCTCAGGATCTGACGGTAGTTCGTGAACTGATTCGTCGCCGGATCGAAGTCGAGGATGGCGAGGCCTTTGCCGTCTCCGCCGATGGCGTGATCGGTGAAGACGAGGTGGCGTCCGTCCGACGAGAAGCTCGGCATCATCGCCGTCGCGGTCATGCCCGAAGTCGTGACGAGCTCACCGGTATCGGGGAGGACGAGCTGCGACGGCGCGACGCCCCAGGTGCCCGGTAGATTACCCCCCACGAACGGACCGCCGTTCACCGGCGCGGCGTTCGTCACGAAGCGCGTGCCGTCGGGCGTGAACGCGCCGAAGCCGGTCTGCGGCAGCATGCTCTGGAGCGACGGAGGATTCGGTTGTGTCGACGGCGTGATCGCAAAGACGTTGCTGCCGACGTAGGTCACGCCGCCGAGGCCGTGAGTATCCGCCGCCATGCGCGCGCCGTTCGCGGACACGGAGTGACACCCGGTGCACTCCCCCGGATTGCGCGAACTGAGAAACACCTCCGGCTGTGCCGCGCCCGGGAGCAAGCGCAGCACCGCGCCGGTGTTCTGCGCCGCGGGGAGCATCGAGTCGTACGTGTTGTAGAACACGGCGCCCTTCATCGCCGCGTTAGCGAACGTCCAGTGCTGAACGATCGGGCCAACAGCGGCGCCGCCGGAGAGCACCGTGAGCTCGACGGAGATGGGATCGACCGCGCCGTCGTTCGAGACGCCGAGGGCATCCCAGACGTCCTTCGGGAGCTCGAGCTGGTTCGTGCCGGTCGTCTTCAGACAACCGACGTAGTCGAAGTACTGTCCATGGAGGTGGACACGGACGCTGCTCCCGCCAGCGGCTGGTGGATCCCATTGAAGGATCGGCGGCAGCAATCCGCGCGGCCACACCGTTGCGTCATAGGGGTACAGCCAGCGCATCGCAGAGTCGGCATGTGCGGCGCCCGCGAGTGCCGTCGCGTCGTCCACCGACAACGCACCTGGACAGTCATTCCGCGAGAACGGCGGGATGCGATCGGGCGTCGAAGCATCGACGGGCGCGAGTGACGGAGCCATTCCACCGGCGCCCACCGTCAGAATGAGCCCGCCGCCGCCTGCACCGGTGACCCCCGACGGCGCGCCACCCGACGACATGGCGACCACTGGAGCGCCGCCCTGTGCCGGCGATCCGCCGGACTGCGAGAACAACGCGCCGTCGCGGTGACTACTGCACGCGAGCACGAACAGTGAAGGGAACAGCGACGCTCTCATCCCGCCGCTTCGCATCCGCATCCCCGAGCGAATAGCAAACCGGGCACCCCAGCGCGCAGCGTGGCCGAATATGCCAGCACTTTGTCCACTTCTCGACTTGGTGACGGAGCGCGAGCCGCTTTCACGCAACTCTGCCCATGGCGCGCCGAGTAGGGCTGCGTGGACGCACCCCGCAGCCCTCTTCGTGCGCTAGCTGTCGTAGCAATCCTCGGAACTTGCCTGCTCGCGACGCGGCCGTGCTCCGCCAGCGGTGTCGATCCGACGAAGATTTCGCTGCCGAAGGGGCCTGGGAGCGTGGAGGGACTGGGACGGTCGTTCGTGCCGTCGCTGGCGTCGGGCACGGCATCTTACGGCGTCGACATCGCGGTACCGCCTGCGGTCGGTGGGTTCGCGCCGAAGCTTGGGTTCGAATACGACGGCGGCAGCGGCGTCTCGGAGCTCGGCCTTGGATGGCACCTCGGCGGCCTTCCGTCGATCCGGCGCCGTGTCGAAGACGGGCTACCGCGCTTCGACGCGACGGACACCTTCGAGCTGACTGGCCTCGGCACCGTGAGCGAGCTGCTCGAGATGCCCGACGGCAAGTTCCGTCCGCAATACGAGAGCGGCGGCTTCGTGCGAGTACAGCGCAGCTCCGACGAAACCGGGTGGGAAGCGCGCACGAAGGCCGGCGTGACGTATCGCTTCGGCGGCGCCGGCTGCGCCGAAGACGAAGCGGGAAACGTCGCCACTTACCTGCTGTGCGAGCAGGAAGATCTCCACGGTCACGTCATCCATTACACGTGGGACACGAGCGCGGGTGCGGCCCTCCTCACATCCGTCGTGTGGGCGGACTCTGGACCGAGCGCGCGTCAGCAGCTCACTCTTGCGTACGACGAACGACCGGACGTTCACGAGTCGTTCGCCTCTGGCATCGAGCGCACCCTGACCCGCCGGCTCTCCAGCGTGGAAGTGCGCTACGGCGGGGAGCTCGTCAGACGCTACGGGCTCACTTACGCGAAGGGTTCTCCTTCTCTTCTAGCGGCCATAGACATGGTCGGCTCCGACGGCGTCACGGCGCTCCCGCGACTGTCCTTCGACTACACCGCGGCGAAACTCACCGCGGACGGGAACGTCGTGACCATGACGTCGCCACCGGGACGTTCACCGGGTGATCCGAACGTCACCTTTGCCGATCTGAACGGCGATGGCTTGCCGGACCTGCTCGTGGCCGAATCCGGCCATTTTCGCTCGTACGTCAACGCGAACGGAGTCGCCTGGAGCAAACCTCAGGATTGGAACACGAGCCCGAGTGTGTCGTTCGGCAGCGTGGGAGCCCAGCTCGCCGACCTCGACGGAGACGGCGCGATCGATCTGGTCGAGAAGAGCGGAACCGACGTGTTCCGTTACCTGTCCGGCAAGGACGCGACTCACTTCGGCGACGCCGTCGCGATTCACACGGTGCCGACGTTCACGTTCGAGGATCCCGATGTGCGTCTCTCGGATATGGACGGTGACCGCCGCGCCGACGCCGTGATCACGACCGAGGCCGGCGTCGCGATCGGCTACAACCTCGGCGGCAGCGACTTCACCGAGCCCGCGCTCGTCGGCAAGGTCGACCCGACGGAGCCCCTCGCCTTCTCCGACGGTCACACGAGCCTGTGTGACGTGAACGGCGATCGCGTGCAAGACCTCTGCACGCTGCGCTCGGGCGGCCTCGTGTACTGGCTCGGTCGTGGACGCGGACGTTTCGAGGACGCGCAGTCGGCAGAGGGCGTTCCCGAATACGATCCGTCCGACCCTTGGAAGCTCGTCGATCTGAACGGCGACGGCTGGATCGATCTCGTTCGCGTCGGCGTCGGGCGCGTCGACTTTGCGCTCGCGAAAGGCGCCGGACAGTTCGGCGACCCTGGCGCGATCGTCAGCACGCCGAACAAGGGCCCGCACACGACGGTCGAGTTCGCGGACATGAACGGCTCGGGCACCGTGGACGTGGTCTGGGTGGATGTCTCTGGCGACGGCGCAACCTCGTATCGGTACCTCGAGCTCTTTCCCGACGGCAGAGCCGGCTTGCTCCGGCAGATCGACAACGGGCTCGGCAAGGTGACTCGAATCTCCTACGAACCCGCAGCAAACAGTGCCGCACGTGCTCTCGCGGCAGGCAAACCGTGGACGACGCGACTCAATCTGGCCATGCCAGTGGTCTCACGCGTCGAGGTCGATTCGTCTCTGGACGATCCCTTGCTGGCGACCGAGTACGCGTATCGAGACGGCGCATGGGATCCAACCGAACGCACCTTCGCCGGCTTCGGCGGAGGCACCGAGACCGACCTGGGCGACGACTCGACGCCGACGTTGATCCGCGAGAGCACGTTCGATGCCGGCCTGGTGCACCGCGTTCTACGCGGCTCCCCGCTCACCGAAGAGACTCGTATTGCGCAAGGCGCCGTGTTTTCCCGAACGACGTCCACGTACACCGCCGTTTCGCTTGCCGATTCGAAAGATGGACGCACCGTCGACTACGGATACCGGACACGTGAGCAGGTCGAACAACTCGAAGGCCAGGCAGCCCCGCAGGCGAGAACCCTTCTATCAGAGTGGGCCGAGGACGCATTCGGCAACGTCGTCGAAGAGCGGCACTGGGGTGAAGTCGACGGCACGAACTACGGAATCGGCGACGACGAGTCGGTCATCGTCCGCACATTCTCAAACGACGAGGACGACTGGATACTCGGCAGAGTTGCAACGGAAGAACTCCGCGACGCGGCCGGCACGCGCGTCACATCGAAGCGATTCTACTACGACGGCGACCCCTTTCGCGGGCTTCCACTCGGGCAGGTGTCTCGCGGCGATCTGGTGCGGACGGCATCGTGGATCGAAGGAGATACGTTCGCCGACGAGGAACGGTCTGCGTACGACACGAACGGCAACGTCACGACCGTCCTGAACCTTCGCGGAGGCCGTCAGGAATACGTCTACGACACCGAGACCTCCACGTTCGTGACGAAGGAGCGTCGGTTCGTTCGCGACGACTACGCGCTCGAATGGACGACCGACTACGACGCTCGTTTCGGCGTGCTTCAGGCCGTCACGATGCCCGGTGGAGCCCGATCGTCGTTCCACTACGACGCGCTCGGCCGGCTCGAGTCGATAGTGAAACCGGGCGACACGGACGCCCTCCCGACGACGCACTACGTCTACGCACTGGGCGATCCGCTATCGCGTGTCACGACTGAACAGCGTTCGACGAGCGGAAAGCCCGACGTCACCACCACAATCTCGATCTCCGACGGACTATCTCGCACACGCGGCACCCTGGTGCGCGCTTCGGGCAACCAGTGGGCGCTCTCCGGTTTCACTCGCTTCGACGCGCGCGGCAATGCGGCGTTCGCTGCGTTTCCGACCTTCGCATCCGTGGATGCACTGCCGTCGAAGTCGCCGAGCGAGGGCACCAGCGTCCAGCACGATGCCCTAGGTAGAGAACTCGTCACGACCGCGCTCGACGGCTCGACGCGTCGTACCGCCTATGCGCCGCTGTCGAAGACCGTCTGGGACGAGAACGACAACGACGCGACTTCGCCACATCACGACACTCCGACCCGCTACGAAAACGACGGTCTCGGGCGGTTGCGCTCCGTCGTCGAACGCGATGGCGCACGCGAGGTGCGGACGACCTACGACTACGACCCTGCCGGGAAGCTCGTGCGCTTCACCGACGCTGCCGGAACCGCACATCGTTACGAATACGACGGCCGCTCGCGACGGACACTGGTGGACGACCCCAATGCCGGCCGATGGCGTTTCTTCTACAGTACCGCGAACGACGTGGATCACCGGGTAGATCCAGCGGGCAACGCGGTTCGTTACGTCTACGACCCGATCGGTCGCATCACCGACGAATGGCACCGCGGCGCGCAGGACGCCGCGGAACGCCATGCCGTCGCGTATCACTACGACGCCGCCTCCGGAGAGCACGACGAGCTCGACGTGAACCTGCCCGGCAACCTCGCCTGGGTGGAAGACGAAGCGGGAAAAATCTTCTTCGGCTACGACGCGCGCGGCAGAGAGACCGAGCGTGTCCGCCGATGGTTGGACGGAACCGAGCACGTCACGACCTCGCGATTCGACGCCGCCGATCGAGTAGCGGCACGCGGCTTCCCTGACGGCTCGTCAGTGGACCAAACCTACGACGCTCGGGGTCTCCTCGCGAACATTGGCCCCTTCGCGACGGACTTTCACTGGGAAGCCGGCGGCGAGCTCACCTCCGTGCATCTCGGCAACGGCATCACCGAGGAGCACTCGTACGATGCGCGCCGTCGGCTCGTACGACTCCACGCCACGAGCGCGACCGGCGCTGCGCTGCGCGACCTCCGTTACACGCTCGACGCTGCATCACGCATCGCCGACGTCCTCGACGCCAGGGTGAACATCCCAGCCCCCGAAAGCCTGACGTCACACTTCACCTTCGACGATCGGTACCGTCTCGTACGGACTGCCACCCAGAGCGGTTTCACGCAGTTCGTCTACGACGACGCGGGCCATCTCACGAGCACGCGCTCCGACGGAGCGCCTGAGGTCGTCAATCGGTTCGAAGATCCTGCTCACGCGCCCGATCGACTCGTCCACCACGGCGACGAATCGTTGACCTACGACGATGCGGGCCGCGTCCTCAGCGACGGCGCGCGAACGCTCACCTGGGACGCCAAGGGACGGCTGTCGCGCGTCGATAACGCCGGAACCGTCGAGGAATACACCTACGCCTTCGACGATACCCGCGCAGCGAAAAGGACGACACACGACGGCGTCACCACGACGACCCGCTACATCGCCAAGGACGTCGAAGAACGCGACGGCCAGCTCGTCCGCTACGTCCTCTCCGGAGACGAACGCATTGCACGCCTCGATCCTTTGCCGGACGAATCGGCGGCTGCGCGGATTCAGACGAGAACACGGCGAACGAGCGATTGGGTGATGCTCTGCGCGGGGCTCGCCGCGCTTCTCACGGTTGCACTCGCTCGTTCGCCACGCCGCTCTTTACGACTCTTACCGGCGTTCGTCGCTCTGGCATTTGCGGTGGTGCCCGGGTGCGAGCCCCGCGGACACGCCGGCGCGCCCACTCAACATCCGCAGCACAAGGTGGTCAGCGCCGTTCCACCGGGTGCCGTCTTCTATCTCTCCGACGTGGCCCATTCCCCCGTCGCAATCGTCGACAACGACGGGAAGACCGTATCGACCGAGAGCTACGCCGCTTACGGCGCCGTCACGAGCAGCACTGGACCGCAAACCGATCCGCACCGCTTCGTCGGCAACGAACACGACGTGGCAACCGGCCTGGCCGACTTCCACGCCCGCCCCTACCGAGCCGACCTCGGCATCTTCCTCGCTCCCGATCCCGTCCCCCTGTTCACCCCGGAGCGCTTGCTCGACACACCGTCGCGACTGTACCCGTACGCCTACGCGGGCGGAGATCCGATCAATCGCTCGGATCCGTCGGGGTTGACTCCACGTGAATGGCTCAGCGGATTCTGGGACGAGGGCAAGCGAGCCGCCGCAGAAGTGGCACACGGCGTCGCCGAGCTCGCCCGCGTCGAGACCCGCCAGATCCTCGACGGCAGAGTCGCCGACTACATCGCGACGAACCTCGTCGTGACCGCCGCCTCCTTCACCGCCCCCGTGACGCTCGCCAAGGACGTAGCGCACCTCGGCAGCGACGTCTCCGCGTCCCTCTCCGCCGAAAGCGACTACGAAGCCGGCCGCAAAGCCTTCAAACCAGTGTGCACCGTGATGTCCGTGACGGCCACGGTGCTGGGGGCGCGGGTGGGGCCACGGCCGGTTCTCGGCGCTGCCTCTTCAGTTGCCGGAAAGGGCGTCGCGGTACTGAGCGCGGATGCAATTCGTTTCAGCCAGAGTTCGGTCAACGGAGTGGGCGCCATAGCTGAGAGCATGGCTGCAAAGGGCTGGGTCGGTGCGCCCATTGACGTCGTCCGAATGCAAAGCGGCTTGGTCAGCGTAGACAACACACGGCTGCTCGCGGCAAGTATGACGGATACACCCGTTCGAGCGCTGATCCACGATGCTGGTGATGCAATCCCTCCGATCATGGCCAGACGCTTCGACAATGCGACGACTTGGGGAGAGGCCGTTCAATCTCGGATTGGCGACCAAAACGCGATCTACCGAACGCAATACCCCGAGGGCTCATGGGCGACGGGCGTGAGCAACCCTTGAACGCATGGTAGTGTCGTCATCGATGAACACCGCACGCGCTCACATCGAGAACGGAGCCGTTGTATTCGACGAACCGGTCGCGCTACCGGACGGAATGCAAGTCGTCGTAAGCACGGTGAACGACGCCCCTCCAGGGAACGCCACGCGTACGCTGAATGTACTCGAGCGAAGTGACCTCGACGTCGAACTACAACTACCGGAGGCCCTCTCTCGCATCGTGAACCAGCATCTCGTGAATCTGAAGCCGTGGCGAGTCATGCCGCGGGAAGAAGCGGTGGCGCGACTCGAGGGATTGCGTCAGAGATACTCCCGCAAGTACGTCCCCTTCGCTCGGCGACGGGACAACGATGACGTCGCCTGCATCGACCCTGCCCGACCCGACGAGATCGTGATCGTCCACGACTTCGCGAGTGAAGGGACCGAGTCGCGTCAGCGTTTCGACTCGTTCTGGGATTGGTTCCGTGCGGCCGTCGAAGACATGATTCTGTTCGAGTAAGCCGTCGATGCCGAGCGACACCGAGCTGAGCAAGGCGCTGTCTCACGCGCTCCGGCACGAGCCGTGGCTATACGAACTCGAACTCGATGACGAAGGGTGGGCGCCGCTCGAGGCAGTACTCGCCGCGCTCCGTGGACAACGAGCAGAGTGGCGGACTCTGCTGCGCGCCGATATCGTGAACCTGATCGAGTCGTCGGAGAAGCGCCGACACGAAGTCGTCGGGGAGCGCGTGCGAGCACTGTACGGTCACAGCGTGGCCGGCAAGCTGCGACGAGTACCCGCAACCCCACCGGCGACTCTCTTTCATGGCACGTCCCCGGCCGCGGCCAACGTCATCTGCCGAGACGGCCTGAAGCCGATGTCACGGCAATACGTGCACCTTTCGGTCGACACGCGCACGGCACACCAGGTCGGATTGAGGAAGTCGAAGACGCCGGTACTTCTGGCGGTCGACGCGGGTGCCGCGTGCGCGTCCGGGATTCCCTTCTACGCAGGGAACGACCTCGTGTGGCTAGCCGATTTTGTCCCTGCTCGATTCGTAAGACTCGTCTCATCCTGACCAACCACTCCTGAGGTTCCACTTTTTACTCGAATGACCGGCGGCGGGCGGGAGAGACTTCATTCCCACGCAATCGATCCTTGATACGATCGGGTCAGGCGTGCACGTCGCAGATCCGCAAGGAGTCCCCGGACAATTCATGTACCGTGCTGAAGCGGCGTTCAACGGGTCGAGTGGTACGCTAGAGGTTCTCGTTGACGAAGGATCGGGTCAGATTAACCACACGCTATTCCGAAGCGGAGTTACACCATGATCGAAGCGGCACAAGTCCGATTGCGACGCCTGCTCCAGGAGTTTCAGAACGGAACGATGGACGTGGAACCGTTCTGTACGCAATTCGAACACACGTACAATTTGGAGCTGGACAAGAGGACGTTGTCGCCCGCTGAAGCACAAGCCTTTGGCGAGCTTTTCGAAGAGGTCATCTGGTATTCTCCGTCGCCGGAAGAGCGTGCGAAGATCCAGAACTATCGCGGGGATGCTGAGATCCGCGAAGCAGCGGATCGCGCCGCAAAACGACTCAGTGCGGAACCGCCGAGCTGAGCTGAAAGACGACGGTTCCCCACCGGGGGCGATTCAGCAGAATGGGCTCATCGATGGGATCGACAATATTCGATTCGCTCCGTTCACCGTCTAGGAAATCCAGATGCTAGCAGGAGACGCCGAGGTACAGGCCAGAGTCGCCAGGGTTGAAGAACTCCTTCGTCACCTGTGCGGCCACGACGAATTTCCCTGTTTCGTATCCGACGAAGCTACGGTGTTGGACGTTTGTACTTTGAGTCCAGAGGAGATTGCTGATCGTCTTGCTGCTCACTACGGGCGGAAGGTGCAGGTCCCGGAGCTGCATGTTCCAATCTGAAGCTCGTCGGTCAACTCGGAGTCTTCAATGATCACGATTCACTGCGAGACAAGGAACGATATCGTCGTCGCGACGGATAGTCTCGCCGGAGCGGACCTCACGAACCTCGACCTTCACAGGGCATTGCTCGGCGCGCAATCTCTGACGCGCTCGAATCTGTCCGGTTCCAACTTGCGTTCAGCAACACCCGAGTGGAGCGACCTGACCGAGGCGAATCTCAGCCATGCGAAACTGGCCGCCTTGAAAATCCCCCGCTTTCGTGGACACCCCAACAAGCGCAAGAATGCGCACGGAGTGATCCATGGTCAAACGAAAGAAGCCGCGCAGGGCGAGACGAAAGTTCACGCCCGAGTTCAAGGCGGAGGCAGTGCGCCTCTGCGAG
>DATAZL010000140.1:0-131019 GCA_036272055.1 Polyangiaceae bacterium
TTACGCTTGCCGTCGTTCGGCGTTCAACTCGACCGTGGCCGTCGACGTATACGACAATCCAAGCGTCAGGCTCGTTTCACCCTCATTTCTCGAAGATCAGAACGACATAAACGGCAGTCGGGCTCAAAAGCCATGAGCACACCGCACCGTCGACTATGCTCGAGAACCGAGATGCCGTCTCGAACGAGCGAGCCGTCCGCTCCTTCAGCAAAGGAGTCACACGCAGGCTCGGCGTCGGGTTACATCTGGGGAATCTCCACGGTTGTACTGACGACCGCATTTTCTTACCTCGTCGCCAGATATCTGCAGCTCTCGGAGCTGGTCATGATCAACCTTCTCGGTGTAGTCGCGATCTCCACACGTTTCGAAATAGGTCCTTCACTCCTCACCGCCACTCTCACTTCGCTGAGCTTCGATTTTTTCTTCATTCCGCCGGTGTTCGCGTTCGCCCCGTCCGATCTCAAGAGCGGGATCACGCTGGGAACGATGACCGTCGTTGCCGGAATAATCAGCGGGCTCGGAGAGCGCAGCCGGAGACAGCGAGCTGCCGCACGAGCTCTCGACCTCCAGATCGAAACGGAGCGCTTGCGCAGTTCGCTACTGAGTGCCGTCTCGCATGACCTGAAGACACCTCTCGCGGCCATCCTGGGGGCGGGAACGGAGCTGATCGTCGACGACGAGAGGCTCGACCGAGAGGAACGTCTGGCGCTCGCGCGCGCCATCGTCGAGGAGTCGGAGCGACTCGATCAGCTCGTGACCAATCTTCTGGACGTCGCCCGCCTGGAAGGCGGCGCAGTCGCGCTCCGGAAGCGTTCCGAGGCCATCGAAGAGGTCGTCGAGGCTGCACTCGGAAGAATGGGCGGTCGCCTCGCCGAACATCCGATCAAGACGTCGATCACTGTGGGCGTTCCGATGGTCCCGATGGATCCGATGTTGATCCGCCAGGTCTTCGTCAACCTCTTCGAGAACGTGCTCCGATACACACCGCTCGGGTCTCCGATCGAGATCGATGCAAGGCTCGCCGGTCGCTTCGTCGAGGTCCGCGTCTCGGACCGCGGTCCTGGAATTCCGGGAGAAGAGCCGGCGCGACTCTTCGAACGCTTCCACCGCGGCAGCGCGAGTGGACGGCGAGACGGCGGCATGGGACTCGGATTGACGATCTGCAGAGCCATCGTCGAGGCGCACGGTGGCTCGATTTCCATCGCGAATCGTGACGAGGGGGGCGCGATCGTCCACTTCACGCTACCGCTCACGCCCGAAAAACGGCCCGGCGCCCCTTCATGAACACCCCCTCGAGAAACGTCCTGATCGTCGAAGACGAAGCCCATATGCGCCGATTCCTGCGCACCGCGCTCGGCCACAACGGGTATCAGCCCGTGGAGGCGGCAACCGGCAAACGTGCGCTCGACCTCGTTCAATCGCAGGTCATCGATCTCGTTCTTCTGGATCTCGGACTGCCGGACATAGATGGCATCGAGGTCGCCAGCAGAATTCGCGAACAGGGCGAGGTTCCCATCATCGTGATCTCGGCCCGGGACCTCGACCACGCCAAGATCGCGGCGCTCGACAGCGGAGCGAACGACTACGTCACGAAGCCGTTCAGCGCCGGCGAGCTGCTCGCTCGCATACGCGTTGCGCTGCGCACGGCTGCGCTCGTGAGCGGGCAGCCTATGGCGACGTCGTTCAGTGTGGGCGCTCTTCGCGTGGATCTGAGCCTCCGTAGAGTGCATTTGCACGACGAAGAAATTCACCTGAGCCCGACCGAGTACAACCTGCTCTGCGCGCTGGTACTAAAGGCGGGCAGGGTCGTGAGCCACGGTTCCCTGCTCCGTGAGGTTTGGGGAAGGGACGCCGTGGGAGAGCTACAGTATCTCAGGGTCTACATGCGGCAGCTCAGGTTCAAGATCGAACCAGAGCCAGCTCAGCCCAAGTACCTGGTGACCGTCTCGGGGGTGGGCTACCGATTGAACACTGCGTCGTAAACCCCGATGGTCGTCGCGGCAGCTCGACAACGAACATATAGCAAGGTCGACCCAAAGCGAACTTCGGGTCGACCTGCCGATCAGAACCGGTCGATTACTGCTGACCTACTCCGCGGCGGTAGGCACCGGTTCCTCGCTCTTGATGGCGAACTCGGGATAGCCCATCACGCCCATCTCGGCCAGGTCGAGGCCTGCCAGTTCGACCTCCGCGGAGACGCGCAGGGGTGTGATGAGGTTGCTGAACTTGAACCAGGCGTAGGCCATCGCGAAACCGAAGATGCACACTGCCGCGCAGTCGATGACCTGCATCACCAGCTGCGAGGCGTCGCCGTACAGGATGCCGCGCACGCCGTCGTAGCCGTATTGCTTGACGTACGCGTCGCGTACCACGCCGTTCCAGCCCGCGCCGTAGTCGCCGTTGGCGAAGATACCGACGGAGAGCAGACCCCAGAGGCCGTTCACGCCGTGAACGGCGATCGCGCCGACGCAATCATCGACGCCGCGCGCGTCGATGAACCAGACCGCGACGACGACGAGGACGCCGGAGATCGCTCCGATGGCCACCGCGGCCCAGGGAGAGACGAAGGCGCACGGCGCGGTGATGGCGACGAGCCCGGCGAGCATGCCGTTCACCATCATGCCGGGGTCGGGTTTCATCCCCTTCACCATGAGAAAGACCATGGATGAGAAGGCCGCGGCCACGCTCGCGAGCATCGTATTGACGACGATGAACGAGATACGGAGGTCGGTGCCGGAGAGGGTCGAACCGGGGTTGAAGCCGAACCAACCGAAGGCAAGAATGAAGCAACCGACGATCGCCATGGGAAGGTGATGGGCAGGTATCGTCTGAGACTTACCGTTGATGTATTTACCTATCCGTGGCCCGACGACGATTCCACCCGCGAGAGCGATGATGCCGCCCATGGCATGAACGACGCCGGAGCCGGCGAAGTCGACCGCGCCGTGGCCCAGGTGCCAGTTGATGCCGCCCTGCGCCAGCCATCCGCCGCCCCACACCCAGTTTGCGTAGATGCAATACGGTAGCGCCACCCAGAGCCCGTAGAGAACGAAGTTCTTCCATGCCCAACGTTCCGCCATCGTGCCGGTCGGGATGGTGGCCGTGGTGTCCATGAAGACCATCATGAAGAAGAACAGGGCGAGCACACCCGTATCACTCACGGAAGACCCCAGGAAGAAGCCCTTGGTCCCGATGACGCCGTACTTGCCGGCGAGCGTGATGCCCTCGTTGAGCACGGAGGTGCCCGGGCCGAGTGACGAGTACCAGCCAGGTGGAACCGGTCCGTTGAACCAGTTGCCCCATCCGAACGCGAAGCCGTACGCCCAGAACCCGAGACACCCCAGCGGGTAGATCATGAAGTTCATGGCGAACGTGTGGCCCGCGTTCTTCGCGCGGCACATGCCCGTCTCGACCATCGCGAAGCCGGCCTGCATGAACATCACGAGGAAGCCGGTGACCATCGTCCACACCATGTTGATCGAGAACATGTTGTGCGTGATGCGGTCGTAGAGATCGGTCGGCGCCAGTGTGCTCGGCGCGTCGCCCTTTCCGTCTCCGGCTGGGGTTGCCCAGACGCCGGCCCCTGCCCCTGTCGGGTCGGGCCAGACCGGCGGCTTTCCGGCCTCGTTCGCGCCGGAGAAGTAGGCCGGCAACGCGGGTGCGGCCGCGGAAGGCGCGGGCGCAGTATCCGCGAAGGAGAGGCCCGTAAGCGTCACGCAGCACGCAACCAAAGTGGATATGATGAGTCTCTGTTTACCCGTCATTCGAGAATTCCCTTCGAATAGCCCGATCGTTTCAGCATGCTCACTGTTGCAGTCGTGATCTCGGCCTGGGTCGAACGGTGACGCTCGCCGCGAAATGGCAAATACTCGTCGCTGTGGTGCGCGACGTTGCTGCTTTTTACGCATTTTTAAGGTGTGGATTGTGTCTTGTTCATTTCGCCTTTGATTCATTTCGGCTGCCTGAACGTATGGGAGACGTCAAAGCGTCACGACGCGATCCGGTCGGATCGATGCAGGACTATCGAACACCGCAGTGCAAGCTCGTCGATCGAGAGCGTTGCGACTCATCGTGTCGGCGTTTCGCGTCGCTCCAGGTGAGTCGAATGCTCGTCTCGAGACGTCGCAGGCATTGCCCCTCCGCTGGAGGTGCCCCCGGAACATGTCCGAGCACACCGGCACGTGCCAGCGTTTGCAGCGTCGAAATGCCGTAAAAATGGCCTCGCGCGATGCGTCGCGGGCACTGTGTTGCCAGGTCGCGGGCACCCCAGGGGCCAACGCTGGGGACCGCTTGGCCAGATCGCGAAGGACTACTTTGCCGCGCTACGAATCGTCCACGTCGTGTCGGCGGTGCTGACGTTCTTTTCGATCCAGTAAAGCTGGTCGCCGCCGACGATGACTTCGAACTCGTTCTGGATGGGGAACACGCCGTCGGCCATGTGATTCTCCAGCTCGCGCACGTCGCAGGCGATCGGGGTGATCGCGCCGCCGGTGCTCGCCACGCGCTGGAGTGTGCCGACCGAGGTCGAGTCCATCGGGGGCGTGTTGAGGTAGACGTTCTCGGCGTCGGACGCGACGACCTCGTTGGCGCGCATGGTCAGATCCTTCGGAACGACGACCGCACCGGTGCCGCCGGTGCGCGCGTGTGATTCGACACCGAAGAGACCGCAGACGAGCTTGGTTGGCGTCGCCGTGAGCCCGCCGATGCCGAGGTAACAGGTATCGGTCGTGTCGTTCGACGTCCAGAGCAGCGTCGGCGTCACGTCGGCACCGGCCTTCGGGAAGCCATAGGTGTTCGTGGTGATCGGATCGCCGATGGTCGAGTCGACGAAGTAGATGCTGTCGCCCGAGAGCTGCGGATAGAAGGGCGTGGCGACGTTCTCGAGCGTGGCGGCGGTGGCCTTCGCTCCCGTCGTCTCGACGATGCGCGCGAACACCGCGCCGACGGGCTGGTCGGTATCCCACACGAGATAGAGGCTCGTGTCGTCCGCGCCCACGAAGCGCGCGGCGTTGAACGTGGCGGCGCCGAGTCGCGTCGCGGTTCCGCCGGCGACGGGAAGGCTGAAGAGCTCCTGCATCGGGGACGGATCGTCATTCAGCTCGAGGAAATAGACGGTCGTGCCGTGAGTGATGAGGGCGTTGACGCGCCGCTCGCCCGTCGGCGTGTAGATCGTCGTGCGACCCGTCCCGTTCGTGTGCACCGTGTCGATGGTCGGCGCGTCGGTGAGCGTGAGATCGCTCGAGAGGAAGGCGAGACGATCCCCACCGAACGACAACCCGGAGAGCTGATGCGTGGCGTCGGTGGTGAGGTCCGTACCGGACACCGAGCAACTCCCCCCGCCGTCCGGGGTTCCGGAATCGGATGACGGCGAGCCGCCGTCCAGGGTGCCGGTCGATCCGCCGGTGCCCGTGGAGCCGGCCCTGCCCGCAGAGCCGCCCGTTGCCGCGGAACCACCCCGTCCACCCGAGCCGCCGGCTCCCGTCGAACCGCCCGTGCTCGGACCGGTGGCGTCGGGGTTCGCGTCGAGCCCGGCGTCGCTCGAACCGCCACTGCCGCTGCTGGTGCATGCGCCGAGCAAGAGAGTGGCGAGCGCGACGAACGAGGAAGAAGTTCGAATTTGCATTTGTGACGAGCCTACTATTTCGGGCGCTCGAAGCGCCACCCCGAAGGCGTCTAGGCGTCTGCCCCTGCCGGGTGCGAGCATCGCGCCGTGGTCTCGCAACGCCCGGGAACGACCGACGAAGGCTCGAAACGCGGGCGTCACACCGCCTCGCTGGTCGTGCTGACGTCGCTGTTCTTCATGTGGGGCTTGATCACGTCGCTGAACGACATCCTGGTGCCGCACTTCAAGGCGATCTTCACCTTGAGCTACGTGCAGGCGATGCTGATCCAGCTCTGCTTCTTCGGCGCTTATTTCGTCGGTTCCCTCCCCTGGGGCTACCTGGTCGAGCGCGTCGGATACCAGCGCGGCATCGTCCTCGGGCTGGTCCTCGCGGCGCTCGGCTGCGGCGCGTTTTACCCTGCGGCGTCGCTCGCGTCGTATCCGGTCTTTCTCGGCGCGCTGTTCGTGCTCGCACTCGGTATCACGCTGCTCCAGGTTGCCGCGAATCCCTGCGTCGCGAACCTCGGTCCTGCGAACTCCGCAGCGAGCCGGTTGAACCTGACCCAGGCATTCAACTCGCTCGGCACGACGCTGGGACCGCTGCTCGGGTCGTCGCTGATCCTTCCAGTGGCCGCGATCGCGGGCTCTGACGTCGGAACGCACCACGAGATCCGCGCGGTGCAGGGGCCCTACCTCGCCCTCGGCGCGGTGCTCGCGGCGATCGCGCTGCTGTTCTCCCGGTTACGCCTGCCGCTCACCGCGGCGAGCGAAGACGACGGAGACGCACGCGCTGATCGCGGACCGGGTGGGAGCCTGTGGCGGCAGCGACACGTCGTGCTCGGCGTGCTCGCCATCTTCGTCTACGTGGGCGCCGAGGTGTCGATCGGCAGCTTTCTCGTGAGCTTCATGGCCGAGCCGACGGTCGCGAACCTGCCGGCGAGCGCAGCCGGCCGCTACCTGTCGCTCTACTGGGGTGGCGCCATGGTCGGGCGCTTCGTCGGTTCGGCGGTGCTACGGAAGGTGAACCCGGGTCGCCTGCTCGCGGGCAACGCCGCGTTCGCGATCGCACTCCTGCTTCTCGCGATCGCGACGCACGGCGCGGCTTCGATGTGGATGGTGCTCGCCGTCGGGCTGTGTAATTCGATCATGTTCCCGACGGTGTTCACGCTGGCGCTCGCGCGGCTCGGCAAGCAGAGCGGCGAGGCGTCCGGAGCCATGTGCATGGCGATCGTCGGCGGCGCCGTGGTGCCCGTCTTCATGGGTTTCGTCGCCGATCACGTCGGACTGGTGACGGCGTTCTCGGTGCCCGTCGCCTGCTACGCGTACATCGTGCACTACGGGCTTTCGGGTCACGTGCCACGCTGACGACCGAGGCGTTCTGTCGCGCTGGCCGTAAGGCGCGTCGTGCCGCGCGCTTGTCACCGCCGTCGTGGGATCCAATACTCGTCCGCGATGAGATCGTGGCTCACGGCGCTCGTCCTGGTTTCCTGGCTGTGCTCTCCGTCAACGACTCGAGCCGAGGCGCACGCGAGGAGCCCACGGGTCGAGGCGCTGCTGTCGCGCATGACGGTCGAGGAGAAGCTCGGGCAGCTCACCCAGGTCGGCGGTGACTCGCCGGAGACGGGACCCCACGCCGCGACCGGAACCACCGACGAGGTCCGGAGTGGTCACATCGGTTCGTTCCTGGGCGTCCTGGGCGCCGAGACGACGCGCCGCTTGCAACGCATCGCGGTCGAAGAGACGCGCCTGCACATTCCGCTGCTCTTCGGCTCCGACGTCATCCACGGCTTCAGGACGATCTTCCCGGTGCCGCTCGGTGAGGCCGCGAGCTGGGACGTGGCGCTCGCCGAGCGGTGCGCGCGCGTCTCGGCGCTCGAGGCGACTGCACACGGAGTACAGTGGGATTACGCGCCGATGGTCGACATCGCCCGCGACGCGCGCTGGGGGCGCGTCGTCGAGGGCGCGGGGGAAGATCCGTTCCTCGGCGCAGCGTTCGCGGTGGCGCGCGTTCGTGGACTGCAGGGCGGCACCGGCGCCGCCGCAACCTCCATGATCGCCACTGCGAAGCACTTCGTCGCGTACGGCGCCGCCGAGGGCGGCCGTGACTACAACATTGCGGACCTGTCCGAGCGCACGCTGCGCGAGGTGTACCTGCCCCCCTTCCGCGCCGCGGTCGAGGCGGGAGCCGGCGCGGTCATGACGGCGTTCAACGAGGTCGCCGGCGTCCCGATGCACGCCAATCGCCGGCTCCTGCGCGACGTCCTGCGTGACGAGTGGGGCTTCCGCGGCATGGTGGTGAGCGACTGGGCCGGCATCGCACAGCTTCTCGCGCACGGGATGGTTACCAATCCGGCAGAGGCGGCGAGCCTCGCGCTCTCCGCCGGCGTCGACGTCGACATGGTCAGCCGCTATTACCTCCGTGAGCTGCCGGCGCTCGCGCAGCGTGATGCGCGACTGTCACGCGCGATCGACGACGCCGTGCGACGCGTCCTCCAGGCCAAGCTGTCGCTCGGGCTCTTCGACGATCCCTACCGCTACAGCGACGTCGCACGGGAGACGGCGCGCACCTCGACGCCCGAGGCGCGCGCGCTCGCGCGAAAAGCAGGACGCGAATCGCTGGTGCTGCTCGAAAATCGCGGCTCGCTCCTGCCGTTGAAAAAAGAGCTAGCGACCATTGCGGTGGTCGGAGCGCTCGCGGACGACGCGCGTTCGGTGCTCGGTAGCTGGGCCGCATCCGGGCGCGCCGAGGAAGCGGTGAGCCTTCTCGCCGGGATCCGCGCCGCTGTCTCGCCGAAGACCCGGGTGCTCTACGCCCGCGGGGCGTCTCCGACCAGTGACGACTCGACCGGCTTCGCCGAGGCGGAGCGTGCGGCGGCGAGCGCCGACGCAATCATCGCAGTGGTCGGCGAGACCGAGGACATGAGCGGTGAGGCGCGGAGCCGTTCCCAGCTCGAGCTGCCGGGCGCGCAGCAGGCCCTCGTCGAGCGGCTCGCAGCGAGCCACAAGCCGCTCGTCGTGATCCTCATGAATGGACGGCCGCTCGTGCTGTCACGACTGGTCCCACTGGCTCCAGCCGTGCTCGAAGCCTGGTACCCAGGCTCCGAAGGGGGCCACGCCGTCGCGGACGTCGTCTTCGGTGATCACGAGCCGAGCGGTAAGCTTCCCATCTCGTTCCCGCGAGCAGTCGGCCAGGTCCCGATCTACTACGCGCACAAGGCGACCGGTCGTCCATCGAATGACGGCGATCCCTACACCTCGAAGTACATCGACGTGCCGGTCACGCCGCTCTACGCCTTCGGTCACGGGCTCGGCTATTCTCGCGTCGAGTACGACGCGCCGCGCCTGAGCGCGACGCGCCTCGATCCCGAACAGACGCTCCGCGTGCAGGTTACGGTGCGCAACGCCGGGCAGCGCGCGGCAGACGAGGTCGTGCAGCTTTATCTGCGCGACGACGTGGCGAGCTTCACGCGCCCGGTGCGCGCCCTCCGTGGTTTCGTCCGTGTTTCACTCGCACCGGGCTCGGCAGAGGACGTCACCTTCGCACTCGATCGCGACGACCTTGCGCTGCTGGACGCCGGTGGCAAGCGCGTGATCGAACCCGGCACGTTCACCGTGTTCGTGGGTGGCAGCTCCGACGCCGACCACTCTGCGCAGTTCGAGGTCACGCGGGGCGAGCGCCTCGCCGGTCTCGGCTCGGCAATCCCGCGGTTCATGCGCACGCCGCCGACGCACTAGACGACGGCGTCGTGCTATGACCGCCGCGATGCTGGCTCGAAGTGCCGCGCTCTCTGGCGCCGTGCTGTCCCTGCTGCTCGGCGCCTGCGCCAGTTCCGTCGTGTCCGTGCGGCTGTCCAATCAATCGGAACCGGTGGCGTGCGCCGAGAAAGACAACGTCGCGATCCTCTTCGACGCGCCCGACGTGCGAAGCTTCACGATCGAGGCGCGCCAGCCGCGTTACGTCGGCCAGCTCTCGCGTGACAATCGGGCTCCCGACTGGTCCGGCTGCGACATGCACGACGACCCCGTATTTCCCGGCAAGCCGCGGGAGGTCGTCCTCTACGAGAATACCGAGCTCAAGCTCGTCGCCTACGAGTACCCGACGTTCTGGCGAAGGAACGACGTGCCGGTCCGGGTCGGCGACCACGTCGAGCGAGGTCTGCACCTCGTGCAGCTGTGGGTGACGTCGGAGGGGCGGCGTCACGAGCTCATGGTCGTCTACCCCCCCGACGGCTATTTCCGCGCGCGTCCCCTGCCGCCGCCGAACCTGAACAGCTCCGACTACGGAAGCTCGTTCCTCGTCGGCCCGATCGAGAAAGATTCCGGCAGGCTCGTGGTCAACCTGACCGAGATCGGGTTCGATCCGGAGCAGCGCCGCTTCGAGCTGCACTACGCGGACGGCTCGACGGCAACACTCACAGTGAGCAGCGCCGACGGCCAGCGCACAGTGCTCGACGTCGACCTCGGCAAGCGCCTGTCCGGCACCCGTCCGTTCGCGGCGCTTCGCTCCATGTACGTCACCGATTCCAACGCCGACGCGGCGCGCATCTCGGTGAAGGAACCCGCCGCCCCCTCCTGGCGCGAAGAGAACATCCTCACCTTTGCCGGCGGGAACGCGACCGACGTATGGATGGGTCGCGTCGTCCCCTCGCATCACAACACCAGCGCGCCGGACATGGTGTTCCACGGGTTCACGCGATAAGCGGAGCGCGCCGGTCAGGGGGGCCGTGGAGCGGCGAGCGCTCACTCCGCTGGATCGGGCCTGTTCGTCCGCCGAATTCGGGTATCCTCGCGCCATGAGCACTTCCGGAATCGCCAGCTGATGTCGAGCCATGCGTGGACGGGGGCGCTTCTTGCGCTGCACTTCGGGTTGCTGCTGGCGAAGACGGGTGCGGCCTCTTGCGCGAGCGACGTCGGTAAGGCGCGAGCCGATCGGATGGAGATGCACTGCGAGCGGGTGAACACATCGACGGCCACGTCTTGCGCCGCCATCGATTGCGGAACGCTCTCGTCGCTGGTCGAGGGCTACTGCGGCAATTCGAAGGGTCGCCCCGCGCTGTGCGATGAGTACCCGGCGCGCATCGTCTCGAAGTACGTGGGCATCCCCGAAGATCTGGAGCGAATCGCGACGACCGTCGCCGAGGATCAGCTGGTTGCCAGTGCCAGCGTTCCGACGATGCGCAACATACTGACCCTCGTGACGACGGTGGCAGCGAGCGTCAAGAGCACGAAGACTACGGTCGCTGCGGAGCTACTGTCGTTCACCCAGCACTCCACGGCCGCGTCCGCGACCTACAAGCGTTACAAGGCCGCGGTAGACTCCAAGTCGGCTGCGCAGCTTTCGGAGGCTCCAAAGCTTCTGGAGGCCGCTCGCAGCGACTTCGCCGCCGCGGCGGCGCTCGGCGAGTCGCTCGTGAAGCGCACCGCGGAGCTGCGCGAGCACGAACGCAAGCTCACCGCGTCGGTGCGTGGCGGAGATACCATTGCCCGCGAGATAAACCTGTACGCCAGCGACGCGAACAACGCGGCCCTGGTCATGGCCGATGCGCTGCGGTCAGGAGCGGCGGCCAACGCCGACGCCGAGCCCATGGCGCACGTGAAGGCTCTCCACGATCAGGCAGTGCAAGCCGCGAAGGACGCAGCGAAGGCGGCGAAGGAAGCCGATGACCTCACACGCAAGGCGCACCTTCTCGCCGAAATGCCGGCGGGTTACGACGTCAAAGATGCAGAATCCCGAGCATCGGCGGCCGACGAGGCGCAGAAAAGGAAGCTCGACGAGGTGAAGCGAACCCTGGCGGGCCTGTCCGGAACGTCCGCCAACCTGTGCGACAAGCCCATGCTCGAGCGCGCATGGAAAGCCTCCGCGAAGACCAGCCCCGCACACGGCGAAGGGCTCGTGCCGGTGGTCCTGCACACGCTCGATCCGAGGACGCTCGGACAGGCGTGCCCGTTCCTGAAAGCGTCACTCGGGTCTTCCGGAAACGCGAGCGGCCCTGCCACGCCCAGCGCACCGCAGAGCGTCGACATCGGCCTCGTGCCGTTCACCGATCTCGACCTGGAAATCCTGGTGCTCGTCGAGTCCGGACCGAAATGCGACTCGAACGGCTGCGGCTACACCTTCTTCGTGAACCAGGGGGGCGGATTCATCAAAGCGAGCGGCGCCGTCGTCACGCCGGCGCTCGCCGGGTTCGCGCGACGCGGCGTGGACATCTTCGCGATCCTGGCGAGCGCGGAATGGAAGCTCGAGCGGGCGCCCGGCAAACCGCCGGAGCTCGTGTTCTCGCGCGCACGCTGACGCGAGCGCGTCGCGATATCACCCGGGGATAGCGATGTCTCGTCGCGATATGTGGACTGACGGCGCGAGCTGGGGACCGCGCATTTCGTTGCTAAAATAGGCCATTTCAGCGGCGCCGAGCAATGGCCCGGCGCGTGCTCTGGAGGCGCTCATGAACGAACGCCTTCGCGCCCGCACTCGCCTCTCGAAAGCGTCCTCTGCCGTGGCCCTGGGATGGTGCTGGCTCGGCTTGCCCGCGTGCGGCGGCGTCGACGACGGCGGCGCGAGCGGCGAAGGGCAAGCTGGCAACGAGCTCCGCAACTCGGATCCGAACACCGACGAACCGAGCACGGGATGCGCCGGACGCGCACAGGGCACACTCACCGCCAGCTCGGCCAGCGTGAGCCTCGGGCAGAGCGTCACGTTGACGTGGCACGCGAGCATCGCGGGCGGGTGCGGCAACGTCTCGTTCCATCTCGGCAGTGCAGCGGCCGTCGCGGCGTCGGGCTCCATGACGGTCACGCCGCAGGCCAACATCAGCTACAGCCTCACGGCGGTCGGCCCTGGGGTGGCCGTCTACCTCGCCACGGTGAGCTTGAACGTCGCGCTTCCGCCGGCAGTGACCATCACTGCCAATAATCAGATCCCGATGCTCGCCCAGGCGCTTGCGACTCCCGGCGAGCAGATCACCGTGCAGAACCAGGTCGACATGGACATGAGCTACCTGGAAAACATCGTGATCGCGGCCGGCGTCACCCTGCGCGGCGGACGCACGCCGCGAGATCCAGGGCCGCGGTTTCGCACCACGACCCGTCCGAGCCCGCTCTTTCTCGTGAAGGGCGACGGCGTGCACATCACCGGCGTACGCATCGAAGGGCCCGACATGGGCGTGCCCGGAGACGACGAGGTGCAGGTCGCGATCTACGACAACTCGTTCGTCAACGTGCAGATCGACAACAACGAGCTCTCCGGCTGGTCCGGCTCCGCCGTCAAGATCGAGGACGACGGTCAGCGCATCGACTACGTCGCGAACCCCGAAACGGTGCACGTCCACGATAACTACATCCACAATAACCAGCACGAAGGACGGCAAGGCTACGGCGTCGTGATCGGCAACGGCGCCTACGCGCTCATCGACCAGAACGTCTTCGACTGGAACCGTCACGCCATCGCTGGCGACGGCAGCAGCGGCTCCGGCTACCACGCCTTCAGGAACCTCGTCCTGCCGAACGGCGGGCTTCACCGCTGGGTGCTCGGCTTCTGGACGCACACCCACCAGTTCGACATGCACGGGCAGAGCAGCTGCGGGGTCGGCGCCGTCATCGAAGAGATCGGCTCGGCGCTCGACATCTCGGACGACCCCACGATCTTCAATTGCGGTACCGCGGGCCACGACATGTTCATCCGGGACAACACGTTCCTCTACACCGACGGTCCCGATATCAAGCTGCGCGGCACGCCGGAGCTTTCACCGTGGGGCATGACCGTCGCGAACAACGTGTTCGCGAACAACGACATCAACGACGCCGTACAGCAAGCGGAGAGCGGGCTCCTCATCGAGGACGACAACCAGACCGGCTTCGACGGCAGCGCCGTGCTCGGCAGCTGCGACTTCGACGCGGACGGCGTCAACGACTCGTTCATGGCCACCGGTACGACGTGGTGGTTCTCCGCGCGCGGCACCGGCCCGTGGACGTACCTGAACACGTCCACGAAGCGCCTCCCCGACGTGAGCCTCGGCTACTTCGACGCCGATCCGCGCTGCGACGTCTCCGCCGGCGGCACCGTCTACAGCGGCGGCAAGCCCGTCAACCTGCGCGCCAGCATTCTCGCCACCACGGTGAAGGCCAAGCTGGCGTTCTAGGCGTCGACCTCGTTGTCGGTAGGTCGCTGCCCGCCCCGCCCCGGGCAGCGACGTCGGGGTCTCTGCGCAGCTCGGCTCACTCGTGCGCCTGGGCGCAGATGTCCTGCGAATGGGCACCGTCCGGTGATGCATCGGTGCGGTTGGCCTTCACTTGCCAGCAATAGCCGGTGAGCTGTGAACAGGCGGCCGCTTCGAGCTCGTGACAGAGGTGCGAGTAGCCGTCGCAGACGCTCCCCGGCGAGCAGTCGTCGTCCTTCTCGCACGAGTCGCCGCTATTTCCGTCGGGGCTTCCACAGCCACCACAGCCACCACCCAGACAACCATGAGAGGTGTCGCAGTAGTCTCGACCGGGCTCGAGCTCGCAGATCGCCTGACTCCCGGAGCAGGTCCATTGCCCCGAGAAGCTCGTCTTTCCGGACTGGCAATCGTCGGGTGTGCCCTGACACGGTGAGCCGACGGTCACGCCGCAGCCGCTGCTACCTTTGCCGATGCTGATACCGCCCGGTGTGGGTGTATTATATGGAGTGCCGATCATCATGTAGGGCGACGAAGCGCCGCTCGCGTTGCGACCTACCTCGCGCGACGAGAGGTTCACGACGGCCGGCGAGTTCGCCTCCGCGATGAGGTACACGGTGACGGTCTCGAGCCCCGCAGCGATATTTTCGTCCATGTAGGTGGCCATATCGAAGTATTGCCACCCTTCATCGTGTGTGAACGTCACGACCGGGACCTCTGTGTACACCTCGGTGGCGAACACCGGCTGGGCAACGGGCTGCCAGACGTTGTTCCAGGTCGCCGACGCCTCGTCCCAGGTACCGTTGTGCCCGAGGGGAACCGCCGCGACCCGCACATCGGCGCCGTCCGTCGACCCGTAAACCCAGAGCCGTGCAAGACTGGGGTTGCCGGAGACGGCACTCATGTCGAACTCGATCGCGGTGATGCGCGTGTACTTGCTGTCGTCGCCGGCTGACTTGGCTTGAAGCCCGTCGACCGCTCCGTACGTCGTGTCGGCGTGTTCGCCGGCACGCAGAGTCGCGTCTGCCATGGGAAAGAACGGCTGAGTTCCCCCGCTCAGCAGGTCCCGCGTTCTGTCAGTCGTCGACCCCGACGAATCCGGCGCCGAGCCGCAGGCCGCGACGCACGTGAATACCATTCCGAGTATCGCCGCGCGGGCGACCGACGCCTTCTTGATTCTTTGCATGATGTCTCCTCGAGCGGCGACACAGCAGAACGCGTGCCGACGCTCTCGGCGGTCGCGTTTCAGGCGTTTCGGCGGTCTTGCGCACGTTCATCGGCGGCGCGTTCGCCCCGACAGTCGGCCGATGGTCGGCCGATCACCGGCCGGTTCGCACGTGACGGAGCTCCGCGCCTGTCGCGCGCCTCTCCCGCGGTCGAGGGGACGACGTGGAACGGCAAGTTCGGGTACATGTCGCCGCGCTTCGCGCTCGGCAGCGATTCCTTCTACGTCACCGGTTCTTACTCGAACACGTACGTGAGCGGCTCGAAGCCTCCGCCTACCGCGCTCCCCGCTTTCGTCGGTCGCCATGGCCTCGACGGTCATCGCATCTGGTTCCAGGAATACCTCTTCGACGACGAGGCCGACGGGGTCGGCGACCATGAGATCTCGTTCCCCGAGTCGCGGAACCTCCTTCGACGAGTCAGTCGGCAAGGGCCCGGAACAGCAGCACCGTCATCACCAGGCCGATGAGCGCTGCGGTGATGCCGAAGGCGTACACGACGATCGCGCTGGGGGCTCCTACTTCGCCGCGGTCGATGGCGCGACGGATCTGGGCGTAGCGGACCGTCGCCAGGAGATTCGCCACCATGCCGAGCGCGACGAGCACGGCACCCACCCAGGCGGAACCGACGCCGTGCTGGAGATGCACCGGCACCGAGCCGACGCTCGCCACCTGGCGAAGAAACACGCCGAAGCGCGCGATCGCGAAGCCGAAGGCCATGAGCGCAATGCCGGTGCGGATCCACGCGAGCATCGTGCGCTCGTTCGCCTGATGCAGTCGGATCGTCTCCGCCGGGGTCTTCGACGGATCGGTCATCGCACGGGCTTCGGCCAGATCTCGGCGACCCAGAGGGCCCACGCGATGAACGCGAGCTGGAGCGGGAGCCGCAGCCAGAGCGCGAGCGGCGAGGGCTGAGAGAGGTACGACGGCAGACCGTGAACCTGCACGTTCGCGAGCGTCATGTAGATGTTCGCGGGGAAGACCGCGACGTAGAGCGCGACGAGCCCGTAACCGGCGAGACGGCGCGTCGCACGAAACTGGAGAGACGCGCCGAGCAGCAGCTCTGCAACGCCGGAGATCCAGACGAGGACGTAAGGTGCCGGGAGCCAGGGCGGGACGATCTGGACGAAGAGATCCGCCGCCTTGAAGTGGAGCGCTCCGACGCCCATCATGGCGGCGGTCAGGACGTACCTCATGATGGTACGAGCCGCGGGCGTGGACGAGGTCCGTGCGTAGGTGTTCAAGATTGTCACCGCACCGTCGCGGCGACGCGACGCAGCGTGCCGGCAGGATCGTCGGTGATGGTCTGGTGGTGCGCGACGATCACGCGCCGGAGTTCGGGCGTCGCCAGGCGCTCCAGGTGAGACGCGAACGCGGCCTTGTCTTTGATCATGAAGAACCGGGCGACGCGGGAGATGCGCGGACCACCGCTCGAGCCGGTGATGTGACGGAGGATGAATCCGTGAAACCCGGACAGGTGCGGCATGTTGAAGACGGCATCGGTGAACACGGCGGAGATGCCGTCGGGTGACTTGACCGTCATCACGGCTTCCATGTTCGCCGTGCCCTCCATCACGTCGAGCGAGACGGTCGGGTCGGCGGGCAGCGCGCGAAGGTCCGTGACGTCGGGGGCAACGGTCGCGACCTTGTCGTGCGAACCTGACGGCGCGAGCACCTTCGCCGACGGATACCGACCGCGAAACGCCTGCAAATCGAGCCGATGCCAGCCGTTCGGGATGACCAGAAACGCGACCGGACCGAGGGCGTCGAGCTCCGCCATCTTCCGTGCTTCGAGCGCGATGGGGTTGTGAACCAGGAGGTCACCGGAGGCGAGGCGCACGACGGTCATGACGCGTTTGAGCGGCATGCTCGGCAAGGTCCCCTCGACGCGCCACAGGTTGTCCGCGAGCCGCTCGAGGGGGCCGTGTGGCAGGATGGTCCAGGTCGCGTACGACGCAGGCGTCGCCATGCGCGCTTGATAGCGCATCGACGTCCGTTTTGCGAATGAGCCGCTGCGGCGTGCGTCGGTAAGGGAATTTCAGGACGAGGGGCTGGGGCTCACGACCGGCTCGCGATCGACGGCTCTTGCGACGAGCGCGCCGGCGGCCAGGGCGACCAGGAGATGAAACGGGTGCGCCTCCATCCATGCGACCAATGGCGTGGTCGGATTCGGCAGATTGACGGTTCGCTCGAGGAGCCACCCGGTGGCGAACACGGACGCCATGGCGCCACCGGCGAACCGGAACGCGTCGTACGCACGGGTGCGCGCGAGCACGAGAAGCCATGGAACGACGAGAAAGAGCAACCCGAGCTGGCCGAGCTCGATCCCGGTGTTGAACCCGAGGAGCGTCCAGGCCGCCTGCGCGCGCCCGAGATCGCGCCCGGCGAGGGTACTCGCGAAGGCGAGACCGTGGACCAGGCCGAAAGACCCGGCGATCAGCGCCTCGCGACCGGGAAACAGGGGCCGCATCGCGTGGACGGCCGTGACGAGGATCGACGCTGCGATCGACGCCTCGATGAGATCCGTCGGCAATGCCACGACTCCGAACGCGCCGAGGGCGAGCGTCACGGAATGCCCGATGGTGAACGCCGAGACGACGCGCGCGAGCGTGAGGATCGTGTCGCGAGTGCCACGCCGGATGCGCCAGCGGCCCCCGACGGCTACGAACGGCGCGACGAGCACCAGGGCGAACAGGAACATCAGATGGTCGGAACCCGTCGCGATGTGTTCCATGCCGAGCGTGACGACGCTGCGGAACCCGTTCCAGAAGCCGCCATGGCGCACGACGGTCACGTCGTTGCGGCCCGCATGGATCACGCCGACGAGCTGCGGATCGCCGCTCGAGACGCCGGCGGCCCAGTCGGTTCGCACGTAGACCGTCGTGTAGTGGGAGACGACCTCGTGGGTGACCAGATCGTCGTGCAGGCGAACGGAGCCCGACGCGTCATCGTGCGGCGCGCGGAGCTCGTAGCGGAAGAGCGCACGCGGGCCGTCGTTCGACGGATGGCCGGTGACGCCCGTGACCTCGACGGACCAGGGTGCGCCGCCCTCGAGCGACGTTGCCTGGAGATGCTCCGCGCCGTACGCACGAAGCATCGCTTCGCGATTACGGACGGCGTCTTCCGGAGATTCACCGTCGTCGTAGAGGGGGCGACGTAACGCGCGCTCGAGCTCCTCGATGGGGACGTCTTGCTCGACCCGGGCGCCCCCTACCGTGAAGTCGACGAACGCGAACGAGCCCGGCATCGGGTGCGCAGCCGCGGTGCTCGCCGCGCCGAGCACCGTCGTGACGACGGCGAGCGCGACGACCCGGACGAGAGAGGCGAACGTCAGCGACATCGACACCGGAGCATCCTAGTGTATTCAGCACATGGCGTGCCAACGGCGTTCATGAGGACACGCCTCCCCCAGTGGCTCCCCGCGGGCCCTGACCTGCGGGGACTCGGGCTCGCGCTCGGCGTCGGAGTGGCGTCCCTCGTCGTGACGCGTGTTCTGCCCCAGAACCCATTCCTGTCGGAGGTGCTGGTCGCGCTGGTATTCGGCGCGCTCGTTCTCAACACGCCGCTCCGGCACGTGCTCGGGCTCGCGATGCCCGGCCCCGATCGCGAGCCCGACGATTATGCGCCGGGACTCCGGTTCACCGGCAAGTGGGTGCTGCGCCTCGCCATCATCCTGATGGGCCTCAAGGTGCAGACGAGCTTCTTCGATCGCGACGGCGTGCTCCTCGTGGGCGGCGTGCTCGTCGCGGCGGTGCCGAGCACGTTCTTCGTCACCCACGCGCTCGGTTCCGCGCTCGGCGTGCGCCGCCCTCTCGTCGATCTGCTCGCTGCGGGAACGATGATCTGCGGCGCGTCGGCGGTGAATGCCGTCGCGCCGGTGGCGCGCGCCCACCGCGAGGAACAGGCGACGGCGATCGCCGTCATCTCGCTCTTCAGCATCGTCGCACTGCTCGTGTTCCAGCCGATCGCGTCGGCGGTCGGGCTTTTGCCGTCCGCGGCCGGGCTCTGGAGCGGACTCGCGGTGAACGATCTGTCGTCGGCGATCGCCGTGGGCATGCAGATGGGCGGGAACGGCGGCGTCATGGCCGCCGCGTCGAAGTCCGCGCGCGTGCTCCTGCTCGCGCCGGTGCTCGTCTCCGTGTCGCTCCTGCGACGCGAGGCAGGCCCGGTCAGCATGAAGAAGAGCATCCTCGACGCGCTGCCGGGCTTTCTCTTCGGCTACGTCGCGCTCGCCGTGGTTCGCGCAGTGGGCGATCGGACGTTCGGGGCGAATGTCGGGTACGGCGCCGTGCTCGCCGCCGACCGACTCCTCGTCGACGTGTGCATGGCGACGGTGTCGGCCGGCATGGGGCTTCATCTCGCGCTCGGACGGCTACTGTCGTCGAGCCCCCGCGCCCTGCTCGTCGGCTCGGGCGCGTCCTTGTGGATGGCGTCGGTGACCCTCGGCATGGTCTCGGCCGAGGCGCACGGCGCTCATGCGGCCACAGGGATTGTCGGAGCGGCGGCGCTCGCCGTCGGCTGGTTCGCCTATCGCGCCGGCAACCGCGACGACGTGCAGGGCGAGCTCCTACGCCGTCGCTTCGAGAGCGGCGCGCCGCTGTCGCTCGAAGAAGCGCGACTCGTCCTCGATCGCAAGGAGAGCGAAGGGCCACTCGCCGACGCGTTCCTCCGGCGCATCATCGTGCAGCTTCATCCGACCATCGGCGAGCTCATCCCGATCCGCGACAGCCCGCTGCCGCACGGCGAAGGATGCCGGTGGATCACGTACTGGGAAGGCAAGAGCGGCTGGGCGGTCGTCGCGATCGCGCGCGATCCCGGCCAGGCGACGCCGATTCACGCGCACCCGCACCGGCTCCTCGGCAAGGCCATCGAGGGGACGCTCGAGGAGCTTCGCTTCCGCGAGCTCGCACCCGGTGAGATAGAGCTCTCGTCGCGCGGCGTCCTCGGTCACGAAGAGCTCGTCGAGGCCGACGGCCTCGGAGCGCTCCACGTCGTACGCGCAGTCGGACGCCGCGCCGCGATCGATCTGCAGCTGCGTGGTCCGGAGCTCGGCGGCCCTGGGCGACTCCTCGTCGCGACTCCCGACGTGGACGTGCTGTCGCTCGCCGTCGGGGCCCGCCTCCACGTCACCGAGCACCAAGACGCGCGACCCGGCCACGGCGGCGAAGGCGCCAGCGTCGGACGGATACCGGATGACCCCGCTGGGCGGTGACGTGGGGCGACGATGTGACCGATGCCCATCCAATGACGCCGGCGTGTACTTGAATCCGGCGCCGGCCTAGCAGACGATGGTCGGCCACGGATCGCCATGCAGTGCCCGTCCTGTACTCTACCGATGCAAGCCGCGCGCGTGGGCGGCGAAGCGATGGATCACTGTGCGGGGTGCGACGGCGACTTCTGCACGCATCAGTGTCTTCGACTTCTCATTGCCGCCCACATGCCGGAACCGGGCGCGCGTCGAACCGGCTACGCTCGGCCGTCGCCCTTCTCCGATCCCGTGCGCTACTTGAAATGTCCTGCATGCGGCGAAGCGATGCAGCGGAAGAACTTCCGCGAGAGCTCCGGCATCATCGTGGACGTCTGCCCGTATCACGGCGTGTGGTTCGACCGCGGAGAGCGACGACTTCGTGACGCCGGACCAACGCATTACGCCGGTGGCCTGGACGGACAGCTCGGGGCTTCCTTCGACGGGCTCGCCGATATTGCGATGCTTCTCCCGAACCTCTACGACGATTCGACGTAGAAACGTCGGTGGCCGTTCACGGCCGGGACGGTCGAGTCCCATGCCGAACCGACGCTACGCCGGTTTTTGGCCCGAAGGTAACGGCATCGAAGCGGTGCCCGGTGGTACGCTGCCCGCGGGGCGGTGATGGCTCTCACGAAAGGAACCAAACGGACTTCGGCGGTCGAGGTGTTCGAGCTGACGCCGGGGCTGACGCTCGCGACGACGGGCAGCGTCGCCGTCGCCATATGGCGCTCGACGACGACGGTTGCCGCGATGAAACGCGTCGAGGCGCATCTCGACGGCGTCGCGCAGAAGCATCCGCGCTTTTCCTCGGTCATCGTGCTCGAGTCGATCGACTTTCGTCCTCCGGAGCAGCCGGCTCGGCAGGAATTCGCTCGGCTGACGGCGAAGTTCGAGTCGACCTGCTTCGGTATCGTGACGATCGCCCACGGCAGCAGCGCGAAGAGCAGTCTCTTTCGCTTCGTGCTGTCGACCCTTCAGCTCATCTCGTCGCCGAAGGTGCCGCAGGAGGTCTTCAATGACACGCGGATGGCAGCAAACTGGCTCGCGAACCTCGACCCACGACTCGACGCGACGGCCGTCGCCGCGTCCATCGAGGAAGCGCGCGCGCTGAAGCTGCCGGAACGTTGACGCGCCCCCTCAGCTCGTCAGGCCGTCGAGCACTTCTCGAACCTTCTTCGACAGTGTGGCGGGCGTGAAAGGCTTCTGCAGGTACGCGATGCCGGTCTTCAAGACGCCGTGGCGCACGATGCTGTCGTCGGTGTAGCCGGACATGCAGAGGACCTTCATCGACGGTCGCTTCACTGTGAGCCGTTCTGCGAGGTCGGGGCCGCTCATCTCGGGCATGACGACGTCGGTCAGGAGAAGCTGTATCGGCTCGGGATGAGAGTCGCACAGCGCTTCGGCCTCGACGGGGTTCTGCGCGACGAGCACCCGGTAGCCCCTGCGCTTCAGGATGTTCAGCGCGACGGCACGGACCTGATCTTCGTCCTCGACGAGCAGCACCGTCTCGCTGCCCTTCAGCGCGACCGAGGGCACCGGCGAGCGGCGCATCTCTGCTTCTGCGTCGACGCGTGGCAGATAGAGCTTGAACGTCGTGCCACGGGTCGGCTCGCTGTAGACCCAGATCGTGCCGCCGCTCTGCTGCACGATGCCGAAGACGGTGGAGAGGCCGAGCCCGGTGCCCTTCCCGAGCTCCTTGGTCGTGAAGAAGGGCTCGAAGATGCGCTTCTGCGTCTCCTGGTCCATGCCGATCCCGGTGTCGGTGACGGCGAGCATCACGTACGTCCCGGGGTTCACCCCGACGTGGCCGAGAGAGTATTCATCGTCGAGGACCACGTCCGCGGTCTCTATCGTGAGCTTCCCGCCCTTCGGCATGGCGTCGCGCGCGTTGACGACGAGGTTCAGGATGACCTGCTCGATGTGACTCGGATCGGCGCGAACGCGGCCGAGGCTGCTCTGCACGCTCGACACGAGCTGGATGTCTTCACCGAGGATGCGCTGGAGCATCTTGTCCATGCCGATGAGGACGTCCGACAGATCCAGCACCTTGGGCTCGACGACGCTCTGACGGCTGAAGAGCAGGAGCTGGCGCGTGAGCCCCGCGGCCCGCGTTGCAGCCTTCCGGATCTCCTCGATCTCCTCGTGGAGCGGATCGCTCCCTCCGAGCTCCGCGAGGACGAGGTGGGCGTAGCTGAGGATCACGCTGAGCAGGTTGTTGAAGTCGTGGGCGACCCCGCCCGCGAGCCGCCCGACGGCCTCCATCTTCTGAGCGTGACGGAATTGCTCTTCCGTACGCCGGAGCGCGGCCTCCGCAGTCTGACGTGCCGCGTCCGCGCCCTTGCGCTCGGTCAGATCGAGGACGAACGAGATGCAGTACTCGCCCTCCACCATGGCGGAGCCGAGGAGCACCGGGACGCGCTTGCCCTGCTTGCTGATGTACTCCTTCTCGCGCTGTGAACCGATGCCGGCGCTCTTGAGCTGTGCGATCGCGCGCTCGTCGACGTGACGCCACTCGGGGGGCGTCAGATCCGACCAGCGCACGCGCCCCGAGAGGATCTCGTCCCGCGAATAGCCCAGTGAATCGAGGAGCGCGTCGTTGATCTCGCGGATATTTCCGACGAGGTCGCTCACGAGGATGCCGAGGATGCCGCACTCCGACAGCCGGGCGAACCGCGCCTCGGCGACGCGCGCGGCGGTTGCGGCGCGCTCGGCAGCGTCGCGCGCGGCGTGTTCGGCGGCGTACGAGCGCGCGTTCGCGACGGCCAGGGCTGCGTGACTCGTGATCCGTTGAGCAAGGCGAAAGTCGGACTCCGTGTAGGGCGGGCGCTTCGAGCTGCGCGTGAGGTTCGCGATGCCGACGACGACGCCGCGGCAAAGGAGCGGCACGGTGATGGACGTCGCGACGTCGAGCTTCTCGATGTGCTCGTGGTATTCCGGCTGGCTCGCCCGCTTGAAATCCTCGGAGTCGATGTGGGTGACGAGGAGCGGCTCACCGGTCTTCGCGACGCGGCCGGAGATGCCTTCACCGAGCGGCTGGCGCGTCGTTCCCATCAGAGCCAGCAACGACGGCATCAGCGCCGGGTCACGGTGAAACACGGCCCCGCGCGGCTCGAGCCACTGGCCGTCCTGCGAAACGGGGCGGATCGCGCACATGTCACCCACGAGCTCCCCGAGGCGACGGGCGACGAGCTCGAGCAACCTGTCGAAGTCGTAGGTCGTGGCCGCGAACTCGCGCGAGATCTCCTCGAGGATCCTCGTCGTCTTCGCGGCTTGCTCGGCTTGCTCGGCGTCCCGGAGCTGATGCTCGAGCTTCTTGCCGTGAGTGATGTCGATGGACCGGACACGGACGCCGGAGTCGGTCGGCTCGATGCGGATGTCGAACACGTAGGCGAAGCCGTCGGGGTACGTGAACGCGTTCTCCATCGCGGCTGGCGTGCCGTCTTTCAGGCACGCCTGCATGAGCGCGAACAGCGCCGACTGCTCGATGCCCGGATAGCACTCCATCATCGTGCGCCCGATGAGCTCCTGCCTCGGCCGGCGCGCGTGCACCTCCGCCGCTCGGTTCAGGTAGATGTAATGAAAATCCCGGTCAACGAGCTGGATACCCTCCTGAGTGCTCTCGAGCGCGGCGCTCAGATCAAGAAAGCTCGGTTGAACTTGAGTAGACATTCGACCCCACCGGCGTGGGACGCCGACCCCTGAAGCATAGCCGTCCCCGCAGCTTCTAGAAAGCCGGTTACGCCCAGCGCAGAACCACCACGAGTGTTGCGTTACGCATGGCGTGGACCGCGGTGACGTCCCGAGCCTTCGTGAGGCTCAGCACGTAACGATAAACCTCGGCGATCACCGTCCGCATCAGGGCGTGCTGGACGTAGGGGTGTTCGTGTAGCGTCAAGGTGACCGTCCGCGTCTCGAGGGCACTCGCCTCGAGATACCCGGTGGAATACTCGTCGCCCCAGAGCTGGACGACGCGGGGAGCGAGGGTCGCGGGGGTCGCCATGCCGAGCAGAAGGCGCTTCACCTTGCCGAACCCCTGATCCACCGTCCGGTGAATATGCTCCGTGAAGATGGCCTCGCTGCGCCGGGCGGGACCGTTATAGACGGCCGCGTGCCAGGCGATGAGATCGTCCAGCGGCAGCCAGTCGGGCAACGGGCGCATGCTGGCCGTCCGGTCGCGAACGTCGTCGGGCAGCGCATCGCGGATGGACGCGTAGCCTGCCTGTCCCCACATCTCTTCGCAGGCGCTCCGGAACCCTATGACGCTTTTCCGGTGCACGAGCGATATGACGCTCGGTGTGCCCGGTGGACGGAGCGACGAAGACATGCGCTTCTATCAGACATAACCTAGAACCGTGGATCATCGCCAATGCCGAAGCTCGTTTACCTCATGAACACCTCTCTCGACGGCTTCGTCGAGGGCCCCGACGGGAAGTTCGATTGGAGCGTTCCCGACGAGGAGGTGCACCGGTTCCACGGCGAGCAGCTCGAGCAGCTCGGGACGCTCCTCTACGGCCGGCGCATCTACGAGACCATGAAGGTCTGGGATACGATGGGCGACGATCCGTCGCTCCCCGACTTCGCGCGGGAGTTCGCGCGCATCTGGCGGAGCAAGCCGAAGGTCGTCTTCTCGACCACCCTGAAGTCCGTCGGTGAGAACGCGCGCCTCGTCCGTGACGACGTGCGCGACGAGGTGACGCGGTTGAAGGCGGAGAGCGACGGCGAGCTCTCCGTCGCCGGGCCCGGCCTCGCCTCGTCGCTCGCCGGCTTCGGTCTGATCGACGAGTTCCGTCTGGTCGCTTGCCCCGTCGTGGTCGGCTCCGGCAAGTCGTATTTTCCGAAGCTCGACCATGCGCTTCGGCTACGTCACCTCGAGACGAGAACGTTCCGTAACGGCGCCGTGTACCTGCGCTACGCCCGGGTCGAGTGAGCCGCGCGACGCACTGCTCGTTAGAGCGCTACTAGCCCTCCCGGAGACGCACGCGCAGCCGGTTCCGTTCTGCGACAGGGTCGCTCGGTCTCCAGGTCTCCGTCCGGTTTTCGCGTGCGCGGCGTTCCCGGCGTGAGCCCAGGGCCGGGTGAATGACGTGCTGCTGCACGAGGTTCGCCGCCTCGCCGTTCCTCTGCTCCCAGCCCTTCTTCGCGTCGAAGTACTGGGCATAGCCGCCCGGGAGCACCTTGAACGCGGTCTTCGCGTCGCTCTTGAAGTCCATCGGGCCCGCCGAGTTCTCGTAGCCGAACCACGCCGGAGTCACGAAGTCGGTGACGAGCACCTTGTCGATCTCGCACGCCCGACGATCCATGGTCACTTCTCGACGCGCACGGAGAACCTGTTTCGGCACCGTCACGCGACGACTTCACTCGATGGCATCTTTCACATCGCGGCACCTGCTCACAGAAAATGGCTTCGTTTCAGGACGAAAGCCCCGTGGCGAGCGGCTTTTCGGCGTCCTAGCCTTTCCCTCTCACGTCGCGAGAGGAAGGTCTCCATGAGCGGACTCGGTGGACTCAACAAATCGAAGAACGGCGTCGTCCTCGGCCTGGTGCAGCTCCAGAACCCGAACGTCGTCACGCCCGCGGATCTCGAGGCGCAGTGCGAACGCATCGTCGAGCTGGTCGGCAAGGCGCGGCGGAACATGAGCTCGATGGATCTCGTCGTGTTCCCCGAATACTCGCTGCACGGCCTCTCGATGGACACCAATCCGGCAATCATGTGCTCCCTCGACGGCCCCGAAGTGCGCGCATTCTCGCGCGCGTGCCGCGACAACGAGATCTGGGGATGTTTCTCGATCATGGAGAAGAACCCGCGCGGGAACCCGTACAACAGCGGCATCATCCTCGACGACACCGGCGCGCTCCGGCTCTACTACCGGAAGCTACATCCGTGGGTCCCCGTCGAGCCGTGGGAGCCGGGAAACGTCGGCATCCCGGTGTGTGACGGCCCGAACGGGAGTCGTCTTTCGCTCATCATCTGTCACGACGGCATGTTCCCGGAGATGGCGCGCGAGTGCGCGTACAAGGGCGCCGACGTCATGATCCGCACCGCGGGTTACACCGCGCCGATCCGGCATGCCTGGCGGATCACGAACCAGGCGAGCGCATTCACGAACCTCATGTACACCGCATCGGTGTGCCTCTGCGGCAGCGACGGCACCTTCGACTCCATGGGCGAAGGCATGATCGCCGGCTTCGACGGCGTGCCCATGGTCGAGGGCGGCGGGCGGCCCGACGAGATCATCACCGGCGAGATCCGTCCCGACCTGGTGCGCGAGGCGCGGCGCGGATGGGGCGTCGAGAACAACCCGTATCAGTTCGGGCACCGCGGCTACGTCGCGGTGAAGGGCGGCGCGCAGGATTGCCCCTACACGTACATGCAGGACCTCGTGCGTGGCGAGTATCGCCTGCCGTGGGAGCGCGAGGTGGTTCACACCGACGGCGCCTCGTGCGGCTTCCCGCCACCGACGCGCGTGTACGAAGGCGAGGAGCTTCCACAGAAGCCGCTCCAGGCCGTCAATTCGTGACGGCGGAAAATTACGTCACCGCGCGCCCGCAGACGTTCATCGCGCTCATTGCACCGCACGAGCGCTCGCGACGCTGAATCGTGACCCGTCCATGCCGCGCTCACCTACCTTGGTGAACGGCGCAAATGGAACTTCGCTTCTTGCTCGCGGGCGGCGTGTCCGCGCTGGTCGGATGTGTCGCGTGCGGCTCGAGTGACGAGGGCAGCGGCGACGCCGCGAACACCGGAGGAGCATCGGTCGTCGAGGCTGGGGGCTCCCTGAGCACGGGCGGCGTCGGCGGAACGGGAAATGCGTCGGGAGCGGGCGGCGTCGCCGCGACGGGAGCGGGCGGCGTGCCCGGCGCCGCAGGGACATCGGTCACGACGGGCGGCAGCGTCGGAGCCGGAGGCGCGCACCTCGGTGGCACGACGTCGGGGACGGGAGGCACTTCGACGGGCGGCGTGGGCGGCATGACGGCGAGCGGTGGCACCGGCGGCGTGGGCGGCATGACGGCGAGCGGCGGCTCGGGCGGCGCGAGCACCGACGACCCGTGCGCGGGCGGCATGGTCGGGCCCGCGAGCGACAAGGGCTCCACGACACAGGCCACCGGTTACGGCGACGTCGAGTTCACGACCTCGACGAAGACGCAGATCACGTCGCTCGAGACGACGCTCACCGTGCCGGCGAAGCCGCCGGCGAGCGGCACGCTGTTCCTCTGGCCCGGCCTCGAACCGCTCCAGAACAGCACCAATTACCTGCCGATCGGCACCGGCGTGCTGCAGCCGGTCCTTACGTGGGGCAGCACCTGCGCGCCGCACGCGCCGAACGACTACTCGAGCTGGTGGATCTCCGCGCAGTACGTGAACACGTTCTTCGACTCGCCGGGCCACACCGGCTGCATGGGCGGAGACGGCATGGACGTCGCGGTCGGCGACCCACTGCACATCCTGATGAGCCTGAAGGGGACGACCTGGAGCCAGGAGGTCACCGACACCGCCAGCGGCAAGAAGGTCACCTTCGACATCGACATGGACGGCCAGGCCCAGAACTGGGCGATCTTTTCCATCGAGGTCCCGACCGGGCGCGAGCCCGTCTCGGACATCGTCTACACGTCGACCGTGATCACGCTGGCCGATGCCGACGCCGCCCACTGCACGCCGAGCACCCGCGGCACGAACGACTTCTTCACCGCGCCGCGATCGTCCCCCGACGGCACGAAGTGCTGCGTCGCAAAGATGCTCCTGCGCGGCAAGGGCGTCCCCGCGTCGGGCCCGAACGACTGACGGCTACTGGACGTGAACCTCGGGGAACGCCGGCCCTGGACGCCCCACGAAATAGCCCTGGAGCAGATCGCAGTCGAGGTCGACGATGGAGTCGCGCTCCTCTTCACGCTCGATACCCTCGGCGATGACGGTGACGCCCATGTCCTTGCAGAGCTCGGTCATCGAGCGGACGAGCTTCTGCTTCACGGGGCTCTGATGGATGTCGCGAATGAGCGACATGTCGAGCTTGACGAACTCGGGCTCGAGGAGCGCAAAGCTCGTGAGGCCCGCGTACCCCGCGCCGAGATCGTCGAGGGCGATGCGGAAGCCCATCGCGCGGAGATCGGAGACGATCTCGCGGACGTCCGGGATGTCGTCGAGCGACGCGCGCTCGGTGATCTCGAGCACGACCCGCGGCGCGACCGACGCGAGCGGCGAGGCGCTCGACGTCAGGGTCGGATCGGCGAGGTCACGGGGGTGAAGGTTGATGAAGAGCGCCGCGCCCGCCGGCGCGTCGGCGAGCGGCTGATGCGCCTTGTCGCGGATGGTACGGCCGAGATCGTCGAGGCGTCCGAGCCGCTCGGCGGCCTCGAGCACCGCGCCGGGGTTCGGCAGCGACGGCTCCTGGCTCCGGAGCAGGGCCTCGTATCCGAAGATCTCGCCGGTGCTCGCGTTCGTGATGGGTTGATACGCCATCCACATCGACTTGAGCGCCCGCGCGAACGTCACCTCGAGGCCTGCGCGATCGCCGGCGCCGGGGTGCATGTTCCCGAGGATGCGCATCGCCTCACGCCGGGCTCGCGCGAGCAGACTCAGGTCCACCGCGCGCCTCACCGAGCGCTCGAGGGCGATCGGGAGAAACGGCTTCGAGATGTAGTCGCAGGCGCCCTGCCGGACGGCTTCGGTCGCGGACTCGATGTCGGGCGCGCCGGTCATCAGGAGGATCGGCACGTCGAGATCCGTCGCGCGAGCGGCGCGCAGCAGCTCCACTCCGGTCATCTCGGGCATGCTCACGTCGGTGAGCACCGCGTCGAAGGTCTCGCGTGCGAGGAGCCGCGCGGCTTCGCGGCCGTTGCTCGCGGGGATCACCTCGAACCCCGCGCCGGTCAGGATCCGGCTCACCATCTTCAAGATCCCGGGTTCGTCGTCTGCGACGAGGACCCGTGCACCCTGCTGCGGTGCCGGACAAGGCTCGGTTGCGCCCCCCATGTTCATGCTCTGGTCCTTCCGGCTGTCGCCGGTTTCGAATGCCCATCACCGCGCCATCACCGCCGTGATCCGGCTGGCATGAGCAGTTCTATTGGAGCGACCGGGTCTCGACGGACATGCTTGAGCTTAAGAACGTCATAGCCCGCAAAACGGCACACGATTTGACGGCCTTCAACCGGTCGCGCGTAACAATTCGAGCGCGATAGGGTCGCCTTGAACGAAGGCACTGCGCAGGCGTTCCACGTCCGAGAGGCGCGAGGAAACCCGCGCGACCCGGTACGCCTCGTCGAGGAGCCGCCGTTCGGCGCGGACGAGCCGCCCGTCGAGGATCGCCGCGGCGGCCAGCATCCGGAGCACGACGCTCGCCTCGTCGGGCGGCAGCGTCGCGAGCGCCGCGAGAAAGCCGCGCGAGTCGTCCTGCTCGAGGCCCGCGGGCGGCTCGCCGAACCGCTTGCGGAAGGCGCGGATGAGCGCGGTGTGGTTCGGATGGAGCTGCTGTGTGCGAACGACGGCGCTGCCGACCGACTGGTGCGCGGCCGCGAGGAGCGCCGGTGACGGCTCCGGGTGGTCGACGAAGGCGGCCTCGACCATCTCGGTGGCCGCTGACGGCCCCATCACCCGGAGCCGCGCTTCCCGGAGGACGGACCAGCAGACGAGCCCGTTCCACGCAGAGTTGATCGGGATCGCGGTGAAGGCGAGGAGCCCGCGGGTCGCCGCGCGCCCGAGGCCCCGCGTCACGACCGCCTTGAAGAGGAAATTCGTGACGGAGATCTTCAGCTTGTAGACGGCCGACGCGATCGCGAGCTCGAGCTTGTTGGACTCGCGTGTCGGATCGACGCCGAGGGTCACGTCGGGCGGATTCGGCAGCTCGAGCGCCGCGCGGGCGAGCGCGGTCGCGACCTCCGAGTTCGGCTCCTTGTGCAGCTCGAGGCCGGCCACGAGCGAGAGGGCGCGCACACTCCGGAGGCCGTCCCAGTAAAGGAAGGCTATCTCGGCGATGGCGAACACGACGGCGAGAAAGCCGAAGACGCCGTAATACGAGACGAGCTCGCCCATCGTCGCGTGCTCGGGTCGAGGGCCGAGCATGCGGGACGCCACGAGCTCCCCGAGGCCGGTCAGGATGGCGTTCGCCGTTCCGGCCAGGGCGGCCCGGAGCACCGCGCCCCGCTCGACGCGCCGGAGCCCTTCGCGCTCCGTCTCGTTCAGCACGTGGATCGGGTCGAGCGCCGGCGGAGCCGTCCCGGAGGCGCTTCGCAGATAGCGGCTCGAGAGTCGCTCGAGGAGCGGGACGGAGTTCTGGGCGCCTGGGCTCAACACCGCGGTCGATATCACGATACGCGCGAGGCGCGGAGCCCTGCGGCTCAATCGCCGAGATAGGCGGTCAGCGAACCCGCGTCCGCGGCGAGGCTCCGGGCGTCTTCCAGCGCGATCTCCCCTGCGCGTACGCGATCGGCGAGGCACCGCTCGAGGGACAGCATCCCGTCGCGGCGCCCGGCCTGGAGCAGCGACGCGATCGACGAGGTGCGCCCCTCGCGGATCGTATTGGCAACTGCAGTGGTCACACGTAGCAGCTCCACGACGGGAACCCGTCCTCCGCCCGAGGCGCGGCGCACGAGCCGCTGCGCGATGACAGCACTGAGCGCCTCGGCGAGCTGGGTGCGGATGTGTGGCTGGCGCTCCGGCGGATAGCTGTCGAACACGCGCTGCAGCGCGGACGACGCCGAGCGGGCGTGAATCGAACCGAGGACGAGGTGCCCGGTCTCCGCGGCGGTGAGCGCGAGCGCGATCGTCTCCGGGTCGCGCATCTCACCGATGACGAGCACGTCGGGATCCTCGCGCAGCGCGTCCCGGAGCCCGGCCTCGAACGTCGCCACGTCGCGCCCGACCTGACGGCGCCGCACGACGGAGCGCTCCGACGCGGTCAGCCCGAACTCCACGGGATCCTCCAGCGTGACGAGCACGATGGAACGACGCCGGAGCGCCTCCTGTGCGAGCGCGGCGAGGGTCGTCGATTTGCCGGCGCCGGCGGGGCCCGACACGATGACGAGCCCGTGCGGCAGCATGACGAGATCGTCGAGAGCGACGGGCATGCCGAGCTTCGCGAGCGACGGCGCGGCGTCGGGCAAGAGACGTACGGCGGCCGCGATGCCGCCGGCGGCGCGATAGGCGTGGATGCGCGCGGCGCCCGCGCCGTCGAGCTTCACCAGGACCTCGACCGAGCCACGCACCGCGAGCGCTTCACGATCCTCCGTGGAGAGCCCGAGGAGGGCGGCGACGTCGGTAGCTCGCTCGTGGGCGAGCGGGCGGAGCGCGCCGTCGATGCGGACGAGCGGCACCTCTCCGTCGGCGACGTGGAGATCGCTCGCGCGGAGCCGTGACGCCTCGGCGATGAGCGACGCGGGCGCGTGAGCGGGTACGCGAGCCGACGTGAGCGTCGGTGCAGTCGGCGCCGAGACGGGAGGCGGCGCCGTCGGCGTCGTGATCGGAGCCGGCGCGGTCGGCGCCGAGACGGACGACACCGGAATGGACGGCGTCGCCGCCACCCGCGCATTCGTCGTCCGCACGAAGACGGCGGAGAGCTCGTGCTCACTCGACAGCGTCACATCGAAAGTGCCGTGATTCGGTGAGGCGTACGTGAACTCGACCTTCTCGCCGGCCGCGACGCGCGCCTCCCGCTCGGGGGACAGCATCTCACCGAGGAGATCCTCGACGTCCTTCCGCGACATGCGCGGGATGGACAGGCGGCGCGCCGTACCCTTTGCGAACATCTGCGGCTCGTGCCCCGCAGCCACGCGGAGCTCGTCCGCACCTCGCTCGACCAGGATCGAAAGCAGACTGGCGATCCATGCCACAACGGGCGGAACGCCCGAGCCCGACTGTGTATTCCAGGGGGGCCTTGGCCCCCCGCTTTTCAAGTAACGGGGGGCCTTGGCCCCCCGCAGCTTCGCCTTCGGCGAACTGCTCCCCCCGCCGCTTCGCGGGCTCGCTTACTCGCAAGGGGGCCTTGGCCCCTCGCCGCTTCGCGGGCTCGCTTACTCGCGTAGGTGCGCATCTTTGATGCCTCGGGGACGGCGTTCCGCCGATGGAAGGCTACTGAGGACCGGGGCCTCTCAGAGGCCCTTCTCTTTGATCCAGCGGTTCGTGAACTCCGCGGCCTTGTCGTAGCTCTGCTTGATGTCGGCGAGGATGCGGTTCTCGATCATGCCGCCGATGCCGAACACCTTCGCGTTCACGACCGCGTCGTAGATCCGGCGACAGCTGTTGTCGCCGGTGCGCTCGGTGTGGACGACGCCCGACACGGAGAGCTTGTCGGCCATGACCGTCGGCTCGACGACCATCTTCATGCGCTTGTCGGCGCGAGTGAACGTGGCGCGTTCGCGGTAACCGACGCCGTTCTCGACGAGCTTCTTCAGCGGGCCGGGCAGGTCGCCGACCTTCGGAATCGCGTCGACGACGCGCTCGATGCGGTCCGCGGTCTCGTCCAGGCTGACGAGCTTCCAGGAGTCGAAGGCGAGCGCCTTCAAGAAGAGCTCCTCGTTGTATTCCTTGTCGAAGAAGACCTTCCAGAAGGTGTCTTCGCTGGCGTTGATGTCGTGAACGATACGGGCGTCTGACATGCGGCGCACTGTACCTCACGCCGGCCTTTTCCAAAGGGAGTACGATGGCCACGATGAACGCCCCGGCCGACGTCGACCGAAACGCGGTCGGCCCGCGAAAGGCGCGGCGAACTGCCCCGTCGTGGATGACTCAAGCTGCCATCCTGGTCAGGAAGGACGTCGCGATCGAGGTGCGCACCGGTGAGGTCCTCGTCACGAGCGGCTTCTTCGCGGTCCTGGTCGTCGTCCTAGGATCGCTCGCCTTCTACGTCGGTCCCGAGAACAAGAGCCAGGTCGCGGCCGGCGTGATCTGGCTCGCCGTGGCGTTCGCGTCGGTGCTCGCCCTCGGCCGCCTCTGGCAGCGCGAGCGTGACGACGGCGCGCTCGACGGCATCCTCACCACGCCGGTGTCGCGGAGCGCCCTCTTCGCCGGCAAGGCGGTCGGGTTGCTCGCGTTCCTCTTTCTCATCGAGCTCGTGGTCGTCCCGCTGTCGATGCTCTTCTTCTCGCTCGACGTCGGGGACGTCGGGCCGGGCCTTCTGACCATCGCACTGGTCGCTACGCCGGGTGTCGCCGCGACGGGCACCCTCTTCGGCGCCATGACGGCGAGGACCCGGGCGCGGGATCTCGTGCTGGCGGTCGTCCTGTTTCCGCTCCTGTCCCCCACCCTCCTCACTGCCGTGGTGGCGACGCGCGAGCTCCTCGGGGGCATCCCGCTCCGTGAGCTCGGGGACTACTTGCGCATCCTCGGCGTGTTCGACGTTGCGTTCATCGCCGCCGGCCTCGGATTATTCGGCACGCTCATGGAGGCCTGAAACGCCCGGCCCGTCGCCCGCCGGGTGACCACCGCGGACGCATCTCCTTCGACCCCGGCAGCCGGGCGGTGTAGGTAGAGCGAGAATGCGTCTCGCCCTGCTCGGTCCTGCCGGTGACGACAAGAAGTCGCTCGAGGCGGCCGCGCGGTTCGTGCTCCAGCAGCTCCGGGTCGATCGCGCCGTTTACCTCGGCGTCGACGGCGCGCTCGACGAGGTCGTGTCCGCGTGGGCGACCGAGCTCGTCGGTGACGATCCGAGTGAGGCCGGAGTGTGGGCGCGCTCGTTCCGCGCGTGCGCCGAAGCGCCGCCCGAGACGATCGACGAGTATCTGTCGGCGGAGCAGGAGCGTACGGCCCTCCGCGCCTTCGAGTCGTTGCCCGACGCCGGAACGCGTGCCGTGGAGATGCTCGGCGGCGCCCTCGCCGTCATGATCTACGACAAGGCGCTCCTCGACGAGGAGGACATGCTCCCGGCGCGGCTCCTTCTCTTCGGCAAGAGCCGGAGCGCGATCGTCAAGCAGGTCGGGCAGCGCTGGTTCCTCTCGCCCGGCTCGTTCGACGAGGCCGGGCTGATGACGCTCGACGACGACGGCGACGGCGTCGCGCTCACCCTCTACGACGGGAAGCTCGATCTCGTCCGGAGCGAGCAGCTCACCCTGAGCCGCGGAGCGAAGCTCCGGGTCGGCGGCGCGTAGCTCCTGCTGGAAGGCTCTGCGATGGACGTCGCACTGTTCGGAGGTAGCTTCGACCCGCCGCACGTCGGACACGTGCTCGCCGTCGCCTACGCGCTCACCATCGAGCCCTTCGAGCACGTGCTCGTCGTACCGGTGCTCGCACACTCGTTCGGCAAGCAGCTCGCGCCGTTCGAGGATCGCGTCGTGATGACGCGGGCGGCGATGGCGGACCTGTCGCGCGTCGAGGTCTCAACCGTCGAGGAGCACCTCGGAGCTCCGAGCCGGACGCTCCGCACGGTGCGACACCTGCTGAGCGAGCACCCGGACTGGAAGCTCCGGCTCGTCATCGGCGCCGACGTACACCTCGAGCGACACTCGTGGTTCGGCTTCGAAGAGCTCGAGAAGCTCGCGCCGCCGCTCGTCCTCGGCAGGTCCGGCGTGCTCAACGACGAAGCGCCGGTACCGGTGCTCCCGGAAGTCTCGTCGACCCACGTGCGAGGGCTCCTCGCCGAAACGTCGGGGGACCGTCGCGCGAACGCCGAGCTCTCGCGCCTCGTCCCTCGCCGGGTCCTCGACCACATCGAAGCGCACGGCCTTTACCGATGAGCGGACGTGTTTTCGGTTTCTGGGGGGTGCCCTTCACGGCCCTCGCCGCCTCTGGAACGCTCCTCTTCGGCGTCTCCACGGCGCACGCCGCCGATCCCGATCCGTGGCTCGGCCAGGACAAGGCGATTCATTTCGGCGTCTCGGCCGCGCTCGCCGCGAGCGCCTACGGCGTCTCGTCTCTCTTCCTCGACCGACCCTGGCAGCGCTCGGTCGCCGGCGCGTCGTTCTCCCTGACGCTCGGCGCGGGCAAGGAGCTCTACGATCTGTCGGGCCACGGCGATCCATCGTGGAAAGATTTCACCTGGGACGTCGCAGGAACGGCGGTCGGCGTCGGTATCGCGTTGCTGATCGACGCCGCCGTCTCGTCGACGAGCGCCCGTCCTCGCGTCAGCGGAACCGCGCTGGCGATCACGTTCTGAGGCCGCAAGAGTCACCGCGCTGAAGCGTGGGCGGAAGCGACGACGCGGGTCGCGCACATGGGACCACCCGCATCCCGTAACCAATGCGGCTTCAGATCGTGCGGCTCGTGCAGTTGTCGGACGCGCGTGTACGCACACCGACGGACATGGACCCTGTGTGCCCTCGATTGACCTCGTAGAGCGTGCGTGAAAAAGTGGTGGGTCGCATGGGAGTGTCGATTACAGCCGGCAGCGACGAGCACGTGCTCGTCGGGGCGCGATACCAGCTCGGCGAGGCGCTCGGTGAGGGTGGCGTCGCGATCGTTCACCGCGCAAAGGACACGGTGAGCGGACGCGAGGTGGCGCTGAAGCAGCTCCGTCCAGAACACCGCACCGATCGCGAGCGCGCCATCGAGCTCTTCCGTCGCGAGTTTCACACGCTGTCGCAGCTCGCGCACCCGAACGTCGTGTCCGCTTTCGACTACGGGATCGAGGACGGCGCGCCGTACTACACGATGGAGCTCCTCGACGGGGGAGATCTCCTGAACGGCGTCCCCTACGGGTGGAAGCGCGCGTGCCTGCTCGCGCGTGACGTCTGCTCCGCCCTGTCGCTCATTCACTCGCGGCGAATGGTGTACCGCGACCTCAGCCCGAAGAACGTGCGCTGCACGAGCGACGGCCGCGCGAAGCTCCTCGACTTCGGCGCGCTCGCGCCGATGGGTCCGGTCAAGACGTTCGTCGGCACTCCGGCGATCTCCGCGCCGGAGGCCGTGCACCTCCAGCCGCTCGACGCGCGCACGGATCTGTATTCGCTCGGGGCGACGCTCTACTTCGCGCTCACCGGCCGCCGCGCGTACGCGGCGGGCCGTCTCGCGGATCTCTACGAGCTCTGGAAGACGCCGCCGCCACCGCCCTCGACGTTCGCGGGTGAGGTACCGCCGGCCCTCGACGACCTCGTCATGCAGCTCCTCCACCTCGACGCCGCGCTTCGTCCGGCGAGCGCGGCGGAGACGCTCGACCGGCTCCAGGGCATTGCCGGCCTCGAGCGCGACGAAGGGACGCGCCTGGTCGCGCGCTCGTACCTGTCGACCCCGACGCTGGTCGGCCGGGACACGTCGCTCGAGCGGTTCCGGCGGCGCATCAAGATCGCCTTCGCCGGCTCCGGCGGCTCGGTGCTCGTGCACGGCGCCCGCGGCGTCGGCAGGACCCGGTTCCTCGACGCCTGCATGCTCGAGGCGAAGATCGCCGGCGCGCTCGTGCTCCGCGCGGACGCCTCCGACGCCGCCTTCGGCCCCTACGGCGCGGCGCGCGCCCTCGCCACGCAGCTCCTCGAGGCGGCGCCCGACGTCGCGCGCGCGTGCGCCGCGCGGAAGCTCGACGTGCTCCGACGTCTCGTGCCCGCCCTCGACGCGCGCGAGGAAGCGCCGTCGTCGGGCCGCGTGCCCGCCGTCACGCCGGAGCTCCAGCGCGCGCTCCGCGAGTGGTTCATCGCGGTCGCGGCGGAGCGCCCGCTCTGCGTCGCGGTCGACGACGTGGAGCGGATCGACCTGCCGTCGGCGGGGCTCGTCGCGCTCCTCGCTCGAGAAGCGACGGAGCGAAAGCTCCTCATCGTGGCCACGATCCCGAGCGACGACGGGACGCCGCGTTCCAGCGCCCTCGCCCTTCTCGCGCAGGAGAGCCGCTCCATCTCCCTCGCCCCGCTGAGCGTGGCGCGCACCGAGCGGCTGCTCCGCTCGCTCTTCGGCGACGTCCCGAACGTCACGCTCGTCGCGAACCGTCTACACACGCTTTCCGGCGGGCTGCCGCGGGATCTCATGCAGCTCGCGCAGCAGCTCGTCGACCGCGGGGTCGCGCGGTACGGAGCCGGCGCCTGGACCTTGCCGCAGACTCTCGGCGCCGAAGATCTCCCGTCCGACATGGAGAGCGCGCGCCACGCGAGGCTCGCCGCGCTCGGCGACGACGCGCGGGCGCTGGCGCAAGGGTTTGCGCTCGGCCCCGCCGGGCGCTTCAAGCTCGGTGAATGTGTCACGCTCACCGAGCACGGCGATCTGCCGCGGGTGATGAGCGCCCTCGACGAGCTCGTGCGCGCCGATCTGCTCGCGCTCTCCGACGACGGGTACTGGCTCTCCGGCATGGGCTGGCGCGAGCCGCTCGTTCACTCGCTCGGACCGGGCGCGGCGCGGGTGATCTACCGGCGCCTCGCCGATGTATGCGCGCGGAGACCGGGCGCCGGCCTGAGCCAGGCCGCGTACCTGTTCGACGCCGGGGACGAGGAGCGCGGGCTCGACGTCCTGGTCGAGTTCGCCGTGACCTCGACGAAGAAGACGACCGTGAGCATGGACGCCTTCGCCGAGGTCCTCCAGTCCTTGCCCGACGACTGGCTCGCGCTCTTCGATCGCGGCCTTTCGCTCTGCACGCGCTACGAGCGCCCACCGGGTGACTCATTGGCGCTGCTCTCGCGCATCACGGGGATCTCGTCGCAATTCGTCGTCGACGCCGCGCCGTACTTCGCGCCGCTAATCCAGCACTTGAAGAAGGAGGCGCACTACGACGCTCCCACCGAGCTTTCCCCCGCCGTGCTCCGGCTGGGGCAGATCGTGGCGAGCGCCACCGGCGCGGTCGCGGCTGCGCTCTCCATCGAGCTCCTCGAGCTCTTGCCGTCACTCGAGCCGCTCCTGGCCCTCGCCCCCGCGTTCGTGTCGTGGCAGAGGCTCATGGAAGGCGTCTTCGCGCGGGTCCTCGGGCAGAGCGATCGCGCGCGGGCCATCTACGAGCGACAGCTCGTGAGCCTCGCTGCACCCGGCGCTTTCGGTCTCGACGAGACCTACCGGCTCGCGCAGGAGCTCGGGATCACCCAGCAGCTCGGCATGCTCGAGGCGAGCATGGGCCTCGAGAAGTGTCTCGAGCGCGCGAAGGCGGTGGAAGGCTCGCCCCTCCACGAGGTGAACGCCATTCGCATCCGAATGCTGTACGCGCTCTGGCAAGGTGACGTGACGGAGGCGGACCGGCAGAAGAGCCAGGCCGAGCTCTTCACGGTCGAGCGCGCGCGGCGTCAGACCAACGAGGGCGCGCACCTTCTACGCGAGCTCCTCGGTCACGCGTTGATGGACGACCTCACGCGCGTGAAGCGGACCCTCGACGCGATCGAGCCGCTCTCGCACCGCGCCGTGGGCTGGAAGACCGTGCTCCACCTCGCGCACGGCGAGTATCAGAGGATCCGCGGCAACACGTCGGCCGCGCTCGTTCACGTCGAGGCCGCGCTCGGCTCGATGCATCGCTCGGGCCACCCCATCTGGTCGGAGGCAGCCGGCTCGCGTGTTCGCCTGCTCGTCCTCGAGGGTCGCGCCGAGGAGGCCCGCGACGCCGGCCATGCGTACCTCGAGGAGGCCACGCGCCGCGGCATCGGTTACGAGCAGAACTACATCCGTATGCCGCTCGCGGTCGCGCTCGCGCGGCTCGGCGCGAAGGCGGAGGCAGTGGCGCTCGCCGAGCTCGTCATCACGACGTTCGTCGGACTCGGCGCGACCGGGTTGAACCTCGGGCTCGCGTACGAGACGCGCGCCCGGGTCGCCATGCACGCTGGTGAGCGCGCGACCTTCGAGCTCTACCTGAAGCTATGCTCGCGCTTCTACAGGGCCGGCTCGGCCGGTCCTCTCGCCGCGCGGTGCGAGCGGCTCGCGCGCGAGGAGCGACTCGTGAACGGCATCGCCGAGCACGTGAGCGTCCGTGAGTCCGGGGAGTACCGCGCGGTCGCCGCGTCGATCACGCGCATCCAGACGCGGCTCGACGTGACGACCGAGCCACGCCAGCGCGCGCAGGCGGCTCTCGAGCTCCTCCTCGAGGACAGCGGCGCCGCCGAGGGGTTCCTGCTCGCGGTGTGCAACGGTGAGCTCGTGATGCGCGCGCGGATCGGCGACAGTGAGCTCCTGCCGAGCATGCTCACGCTCGCGAAGAAGTACCTCGCCGACCAGTGCCGGCCCGACGAGCTGACGCTCATCACCGAGCTCGAGTACGAAGCGCGGTCCGAGTGGACGGCGGACGATCATTTCGTCTACAGGCCCGTGCTCCTCAGCCACGCGGCGGGCGCGACCCTCACCGTGACCGGGCTCGCTCTTCTCCGTGCGAACCTGGGCGGGCACTTCCTGCACCCTGCCGCGACCGCCGAGCACCTGAGCCGGGTGGTGTGGCCCGAGGAGCACGCGAGCGCGAACGTGACCCGCTAGGAGCCGGCGCGACGCGAAAAGTCCGAGCGGACCTGCGCGATGGAAGCGCACGGATTCCCTTTCCCGCGCGCAGGCACTAGACCGTGTCGCATGGGACACCTCGACGGGAAGGCGGCACTCGTCATGGGCGGCGGCAGGGGCATCGGGCGCGCCGTCGCGCTGCTCTTCGCCAGGGAGGGCGCGAGCGTGCTCGTCAACGACTCGGGCACCGACGTCCACGGCAAGGGCGTCGATCCCTCCGTCGCACGCGCCGTCGCGGACGAGATCCGCAGCGCAGGCGGCACCGCGGTCCCGAACCACGACGACTGCGCGAGCAGCGAGGGCGCCGAACGCGTCGTGACCTCGACCATCGACACCTTCGGTCGCGTCGACACGGTCGTCTACGCCGCGGGCATCCTCGGCGACCAGGCGCTCGCACGCGCCGACGACCGCACCGTTCGCCGTGTGATGGACACTCATCTGACTGGGGCGTTTCACACCACCCGCATCGCGGCGGTCGCGATGCAGGGCCAGCGGGGCGGTCGCATCGTGCTCACGACCAGCGCCGCTGGCCTCCTCGGGAACTTCGGCCAGGTCGCGTACTCGGCGGCAGCGGCGGCGACCTACGGGCTGATGCGGGCAGCGTCGATCGAGCTCCAGCGGCACGGAGTCTTCGTGAACGCCGTCGCGCCGATGGCGAAGACCCGCCTCACGGAGGAGCTTCCCGTGTTTGCGCACGTCGACACGATGACGCCTGAGCACGTAGCACCGGCGTACCTCTTCTTCGGAAGTGAGCTCGGAGGAGATCAGACGGGGAACGTGCTCGCCGTCGCCGGAGGCCGGATCAGCCTCTACAAGGTCGTGGAGTCGGCCGGGCGTTTCAAGGAATCCGACGGTGGCGTCTGGAGCGCCGAGGAAATCCGGGATCAGTGGAACGCCATGGCGAAACCGTAACTCGCGGGCCGGGGCGATTGCTGGTCGGGGGGTGCGATGTTAGCTTTTCTCGACTAGAGGACCGCTGCACGGCTTCTGGGATCGGAACCGCGCTCCATGCCTCGCGAGCAGCACATCCCGCTCTTTCTGTGGATCGCGACGGCGTTCCTGGTCCACATCACGGGCTACAAAGGCGCCGACCACGTCGCCGAAGTGCTGGGCGACAGGCTCGAGGTGCAGCGGTTCGCCGACGAGGTGCGCCGGCACGTGCTCTCGTCGAACAAGCCGATGGAGGTCGCGCTGCTGGACGAGAAGGACGTCCCCACGCCGCCCGAGGATCAGAAGCCCGACGAGAGCCAGCCCGACGACGAGGCCGGGCCGCCGAAGGAGCCCACGCCGGACGAGAAGCGCCCCGTCCCGAAGAAGCCGAAGCTCGACGAGCACCCGAAGCCCATCGACGAACCGAAGAAGGCCGAGCAGAAGCTCGACAAGCCGAAGACGGAGAAGCCCAAGGAGCCCGAGCAGAAGAAGGACGAGGACAAGCCGAAGCAAGACTTCCCGGCGATGAAGGTCCCGAACCGGATCGCCGTGCAGCAGCACATCGAGGACAAGGACCAGAAGGACAACCCGAACGCGGAGTTCATCGGCGACGAAGCCAATCACGTGAAGGAGCAGACACAGGCTCGCATCACGGCGACCGATCAGAACGACCCGAACCCGAATCCCGGCACGACCCAGGAAGGGCCGACGCCCGATCCCGGCAATGCGCACGTGAACGACGTGGCGCACTCCGACGACTCGCCGGGCGAGGTGAACCACGCGCCGAACGATCAGGCCGCGGGCGCCAAGGCGACCGCGTCGGTGGAGCACCAGGAGAGCGGCGCGAGCCGTTCGATCCGCGAGGTCGCCCCCAACGCGCGCCACGGCAAGCCGACCGGCGACGCAAAGGGCGCGCGCGAGGCGCGTAACGGCGCGAAGGCCGAACCCGAGCGCATCGCCGCGGCGGGCGCGCGCGCGACCCCCGCGTCACCCGATCTGGAGACGGGCCGCGAGGGGAAGGACGCGGTCGGCCCCGCCGCGGAGGAGAGCGTCGCCCGCGCCGCACAGACCGCGAAGCACAAGCAGCTTCCACCCATGCGCGGCCAGGAAGACGCCCTCGACTTCCTCGGTCTCGGCGCGAGCGGGCGCACGGCGAGCGGCATCAGCCTGAACCTCACGCCAGGCGCCGCCGTCGCGGCCGTCGGGCACGACCAGCTCGGCAGGGAGCGCATCGCCGACGGTGAGCGACGCCGCAGCAAGCACCGCGGCGCCTGGAGAACGCTCGGCATAGAGCGCTGGCGCGCCGCGATCGAGAACTACAACTCGTCGGTGAAGCCCGGCAACCAGACGGCGCTGAACACCGCCCGGGTGCCCTTTGCGACGTACCTGAACCAGATCCACAACCGGCTGCACCCGATCTTCGCCGATCAGTTCCTGTCGTCGCTCGACAGCCTGCCCGCGGACAGCCCCCTCAACAACAACGACATGCGCACGAACCTCGAGATCGTGCTCGACAAGGACGAGGGCAAAATCGTGAAGATGGGCGTGACGCGCTCGAGCGGCTCCACGCAGTTCGACGTGGCCGCCCTCGAGTCGGTGCAGAGCGCGGCGCCGTTCGGCAAGCCGCCGCCAATCATCGTGTCCCCCGACGGCAAGGTGTACCTGCACTGGGAGTTCTACAGAAACCCCTTTTACGCCTGCTCCACGTACTTTGCGCACCCCTACATGTTGAAGGCGTCACCGGAGAGCGCGCCCCCCAAGCTCCCGCCCGCGAGCTCGCCGCCGTTCGGCCCGCGCGAGGAGAGCGTGCCCGGTCGCGGGGATCTCGGTAGCCTCGATAGGGATAAGCACTCGAAGAGCGAGATCGCAACCCAGCTGCCGTGAGCCGTGCGTGTAGACTCGAGGGATCCGAGTGAGCTTACTACCGCGCCCGAGTAGCGAGCCGTCGCCCGCGAGCGTCGACGACCCTTCCCGCTGGGGCGCTCCCGCGCCGGTGCTGCTCCGCTCGGTCGCAGTGACGGCGTGGCTCTCGCTCGTGGCGCGCCTCGTGTCCCTCGCTCTTCCCGGTTCCCGTTCCGGGATCGAGCTCTGGATCCGACGCGCCGATACCGCGTCGAGTCTGCTCTCCCAGATCGCGGCGCTGCTCGGCTCGAGTCTGCTCGTGCTGCTCGTCGTCGGAACGCTCGCGGAGCGGAGCTTCGGGTACGCCTACCGGCTCATCGTCGTGCCGACCTCGGCCGCCGTGCTCATGCTCGTCATGCTCGCGAGCACGATGGGCCTCGAGCCCGAAGCGACGCTCACCATGGGGCTCGCGTGTCTCGCCCTGGCGACGGCCGGCGCGACCGCGGCGATGAACGCGCCCGCGTCCCGCGCGCAAGGGCTCGTGGTGTCGCTCGCGACGCTCGGCGCCGCGACGCGGCTCGCCGTGCGCGTGCTCACGATGGGCGCCATCCACCACGAGATCACGTGGGTGTCGCGCGTCTCGTGGCTCGCGTTTCTCGGCGCGGCGTTCGATGCCTTCGCGATCGCACTGGCCGCGGCGCGGCTCCGCGCCGAACACCGGACACGCGCCGCCGGCGCGCTCGTCGCGGTGCTCCTGGCCGCGCTCTGGGTCGCATGGAACGCGCTTCGTGGCTCGTTCGACGGCGCCTCGACGTGGCAGGTGCTCTGTTCGCGCGCCGTGGGAGAGCTGTCGCAGTCGCCCATCGCGTTCGGCACCGTCGCGAGCCGTTACGCGCTCGAGACGATCGCCGTGCTCCTCGCGTCGGCCGTCGTGTTCTGGCCCGGGCGCATCTCGGCCGGCATGATGGCCGCGGCGCTCGCGCTCATGGCCCGGCCCGGCGTCGACGTGCCGGCAGCGGCGCTGGTCCTCGCCATCGGCGCGCTCGTCGCGCCGCTCAGCCGCGCGCCCTTCGTCGAGGCGACGCCCACACCGTCGAGGACCGGCCCCGCCGAGCGGAGCCCCGCCGGCGCGGATCACCGAGCCTGAGCCGGCAGAGCCACGCGATGAGACGGCTCGGGCTTTCGGCACTGGGGGCTACCCTCGCATTTCTGTCCATGTCAGTGGTCGGATGTCGCCACAGGGACAGGACCCCGGCGGAGCGCGGGTTCGGCGTGTTCATGCGGGCCTGCGCCGGCTGTCACGGCCCGGACGGCCGCGGGACTCATCCGCCGGGCTTCTCCGTGGCGCCCCGCAATCTGACCGACCCCGTGCTCCAGGCGCACCTCGACGACGCGGCGATCGCCGACACCGTCCGCCACGGCAAGGGGCAGATGCCGCCCTTCGGCGCCGCGCTCCCCGATCAGGACATCGCCGACGTCGTGCTCTACGTGCGAACGCTGAACCGCGCGGCGACGACGCCGGCCGGCACCGCACGGTGAGCGCGCCGGTTCAGGGCGACGCGACGACGAGCGTGCCGAGCAGCGCGAGCAGATACGGGATCGACGCGGCGAAGAGCGAGCGCGCCCACGGCGCCCCCGCGCTCTTGCGGAGACCGACGAGGCCCCAGGCGACGTAGACCGCGCCGAGACCCGACGCGACGACGATGTACGGCAGTCCCCCGAGCCCGGCGAACGCCGGGAGCGCGCTCACGAAGAGCTGCAGGATGAGCAGCGCGACGATGGAAAACTTCGTGTAGTCGAGCCCGCGCTCGACCGGCAGCACCTTGAGGCCGGCGCGCCGATACTCCCCGGCGCGGAAGATCGCGATCGCGTGAAAGTGCGGGATCTGCCACACGAGCATCAAGAGGAAGACGGCGAGCGCGCCGAAGCTCACCGAGCCGGTCATCGCCGTCCAGCCCATCAGCGGGGGGGCTGCGCCGGGCACGGCGCCGACCCACACTGCGAGCGGCGTGATGCGCTTCAGTGGCGTGTAGACGAGCACGTAGGACAGGAGAGCGAACGCGCCCACGCACGCCGTGACCGTGTTCACGCAGAAGGCGAGGAGCGGCAAGCCGGCGAGCGCGAGCGCGATACCGAACCACAGCGCCGTGTCGGCGGAGATGCGCCCCGCCGGGATGGGACGGTTACGCGTTCGCGCCATGAGCGCGTCGACGTCCGCCTCGAGGAACATGTTGAGTGCGCTGGCCGAGGCGACGACCAGGGCCGTGCCGGCGAGTGCCCACACGAGCCGCGCGTATTCGGTGATCGGCCCGGGCGCCATCGCGGCACCGCACCAGGTCGTCATGACCACCATGCGTGTCACTCCGGGCTTCGTGAGCTGGAAGAGCGACGCAAAGGGGACGCTCGCGACTGCGTTCTCGACGGAGTCGACGAATCGTCCGGAGCGCGCAGGCGAACTGGGACCGGGGTACGGGATCATGGCTTCACGCGGTCGGGCGGTACGGGCCGTATCATCACGCCTTTCTGCCCGCAATGCGCCATCGGAGGACCCACCCGGCGAGCCCTTGGAGGGAGACCGCCGAGAGCGCTCCGAGCGGCAATGTCGCAATATAAGCCGTGATTCCGAGGTGCCGGTCGTCGAGGACCCGGATTATGGCGACAGCGGCAAGGGCAGCTGCAGCGGCGGCCGCGGCGGCCGCGAGCGGGTGCGTCGCCCGGGCGCGGAGGATCGCCCAGGCCGACGCCCACGCCGTCGCGAGCGCGGTGAGCCCGGTGACGAGGCCGCGGCGCCCGCCGCTCAGGCGGTTGCGACGTCCAGGGGCGACGAGCCCCGAAACGTGGGCCGCGCGTGCGTGGAGCGCGAGCCCGAGCGACTCGGTCGCACCGGCGAGCTCGAGGTCGTCGAGCTCGAGCTCCGAGGTTTCGGCAGCGAGCGCGAGCCGGCTCGCGCTGAACCACAGGCTCTGTCGCAATCCGGGGACGGCGCCCACGAGTCGCGGACCGCCGTCGAAACAGAGCCAGGTCAAGGACAGGAGCGGGACATCGGCGCGTCGCGCGCCATGATGCGCTTCACAGGCAGCGCGACCGGCGCTCACGAGACGCGCACCGAGCCGCGCAGGAGCATCGAGCGGCAACGTCCACGCGACGGCGCTCGCGACGAACAGCGCGGCCAGTCCGAGCGGCAAGAAACCCGCCGCGAGCCGGCTCGGGCCGACACCGAGGGCAGACAGCGCCCGCGCCTCACCGCGCTCGACGAAGAGCGCCGTTGCTATTCCGATTCCCACGGGAACGCCCACCAGGGTGGCCACCTCGGCGCCCCGCGCGGCCAGGAGCTCCGCGAACGGGAGGGAGATTGCGAAGGGCACCTCGCGCGACAGGAGCCAGGGCAAGAGCCGCACGAGGCCGCCGAAGAGCGCGATCGACGCGACGAGAGAGCACGAAATCAGCACCCAGCGCGCTGAGAGCGTGAGCAGTGGGCGCATCGAGCGTCGAGAATAGCCTCGCCCCCGGGGCCGGGAACGCGTTTCGAGCGCCGCCTGCGAACGTCGGCGACCCTCACAGCATCGAAAGCCTCAGAAGCGCATCGATGGACTTTAAAGAAGGGGCCTCCGGCGGTTCACGCTTCCACGGGGCAGCCTCGATGTTATCTTCTGCCCGTACTCGCGTCGAAACGACTACCTTGGAGGGCCCATGAACGGGTTCGGACGACGGTTCTCTGCTGGCTTGATTCTTGGACTGGGTGTCGCGCTGGCGCCTGCCGCGCAAGCGGCCGACACGCCCGGCGCATCCCAGACGTCACCGACGGGCAAGGGCACCGTGGGCGGCGCTCTCCTCGGCGCTGAAGCCGTGATGCTCGTCGAGGCTGCTGCCGACGTGAAGCAAGGCTGGGCGTACGGTCTCGGTGGTGGTCTCGGCGCCGTCGCGGGTGGCGTCGGAGGCTTCTTCGCCGAGGACAAGAGCAACCCGAAGCTCTCGCTCTATCTTCTCGTCGGCGGGATGGCGCTCGCCATTCCGACGACGGTCGCAGTGCTCAGCGCAACGGCGTACGAGCCGGTGAACTACACGGAGGACAAGCCGCCTCCCGCGGACGAGCCCATCGCCGAGCCGCCGCAGCCCGGTGCGCCGGCCGGAGTTCCGACGCCGCCCACGACGCCGTCGCCGACGAGCCGCGCGCGGACGCCGCACAAGGAGCCGGTCGCACGTGCGGCCAAGGCCAAGTCGCCGCCCGCGCTCATCGGCGTCGACCAGGGCACACTCACACTCTCGGTTCCCGCTGTGGAGGTACGACAAGCGTACACCCGCACCGAGGTGGCCGTGTTCGGGGCCAAACAGCACGCCGAGGTCGAAGTTCCGATGCTCAGCGTGGTGTTCTGAGTCCGGCGGTCGGTCGAGCGACGCGCCGTTCTTGCACACAGTCTCCCACCCTTCCGCCGTGTGCACGCCACGCGGCGGAGAATCACGAACGATGTTGCTCACCAATTGTCGGGCAATTGTTCGTCGCGTGAGATATTAGTTCGAATGAACTCTGGCATCAGTGGTGGGCTGTAGTGCCCATCGATTTGTGCCGTCCCTAAGCGAGTACGATGGTCGACGCAGTCGCCGAGAAGACGAAGGTATCGCGCCGGACGGTGAACGATCCGGCGCTCAACAAAGTGATCGCGGGGCGCTATCGCCTCGAGGCGCGCATCGGCGAAGGGGGGATGGGCATCGTGTACCGCGCGCGGCACGTCCTCATCGACCGTGTCGTCGCCGTCAAGCTCATCCGCCCGGATCTGCGTGGCGAGACGCATCTACGCGCGTGGATGCTGCGTGAAGCGCGCGCCGCGAATCGCGTCGATCACGCGCACATCATCGACATCCACGACATCGGCGAGACGGAAGAGAGCGAGCTCTACCTCGTCATGGAGTACCTCGTCGGTACTCCGCTCTCCGCAGAGATCGCGCGCGGCTCGATGCCGATACAGCGCGCCGTCGACATCCTCGAGCAGATGGGCGCGGCGCTCGCGCGTGCCCACGACCTCGGCGTCGTTCACCGCGACCTCAAGAGCGACAACATCCTCCTCACCGCGCGCGGCGGCAGGAAGGACTTCGTCAAGATCCTCGACTTCGGGCTGGCGGCGCTCGCGCACGATCCGCGGCTCGCGCCGAAGGGCGCTGTCTTCGGCACCCCGGAGTACATGTCGCCCGAGCAGGCTCGCGGCGAGCAAGCTGGGCCGCAGTCGGATCTTTACGCGCTCGGCATCCTCTTCTTCGAGATGCTGACCGGCTCGCTCCCCTTCCGGTCGAGCGACCGTGACACGCTGCTCGAGATGCAGCGCACGTCGCCGGCGCCCAAGCCGAGCACCCTCCGCAAGGACTGCCATCCGGTCGCCGAGCGCATCATCATGCGCCTGCTCGAGAAGGATCCTCGTCGGCGCTACCGCGACGGTCATCATCTCCTCGAAGAGCTGAAGGCGCTCCAGCGCTCCCTGCCGTCCCAGGCCTGGGACAAGGAGGGCGGCGAGGCCGCCGGCCCGCCGCAACTCTACCCGCCGCCACCCCCGCGCTCCGCGAGCGTGACGGAGTGGGCGAGCCGCGCCGGGATCTTCTCGCGCATGCTCGCCCGAGCCTATCCGTCGAGCAACGCGCCGCCCGAGGTGTTGCAAGCCCTCGCCACTGCGTGGGATCTCGCTGCGCGAGCCAACGGGCTCGAAGGCGAGATCGCCAGCCACACCCGGAGGCTCGAGGCGCTCGAGCGACGGGGTCGCGCGCTCCGCGCCGAAATCGGCCGCAAGGTGGAGGAGCTCGCGCAAGAAGAGTCGCGAGCCCTGCGCGACGCCCAGGCTCACGCAGAAGAAGAAGACGCCGCCCGGCACGAGCTCTCCGCTGCCGAGAAGCAAGCGCAAGAGTCGCAAGCACGAGCGAACGAAGCCGACCGCGCCGGCAAGGGTTCGCGCCAGGTCTACGAGCAATCCGGCGCTGCGCTCGCAATGGTCGAGGTGAAACGCCAGCAGCTCAAGCAGCGCGAAGCGAAACGCGCCGCGCGAGAGGCGATCGCGAAGGACCTCCGCAGGCAGATCGAGGAGCTCCGCGCGCAGCTCGCCCGCTACGCCGAGGCGCTCGAAGAAGATCTCGCTTCCGGTCGCGAGAAGGTCGCCGCGCGCACGCGCGAGGGCCTGAAGTTCGAGGACGCCTTCACCAAGGCGACCGGGACGCTCGTCAATCACCTCAAGGGCAAGCCCGAGTGTCGCGAGCTGATGAACGAGATCATGCCGAACGGCGACGGAACGCACGCCGAGCAGAAGAAGGACGGCTCGGGGCAAGTCCCCGCAGCCTGAGCGACCACGCCGCGAGCCCGCGGCGCGTTACGCTTCGGACCGCCCGGCTCACGCCGGCAGCTTGGCGGTCAAGAACGAGCGGAGCTTCACGAGGTTCTTTGCGTCGCGCCCGAACGGCGGCGTGACGTAGGACGCGGACCAGCCGCGCACCTCGCCGACGAAGCTCGCCGTCGCCTCTGACGTGGCGAGGACGTCGTCGACGCTCCGGCCGCGAACGGTGAGGCTGCCGAGGGCCGCGACGAAGCGCTCGAGCCGCGGGTACACCGTCCCGAGGAAATCGGAGACGAGCTCGGCCTCGTGGGCGAGCTTCTCGAGGGCGGCGATTGGCTCGACGTGGCTACCGAGCCGCGACGCGACGCGGAACACGAACGCGTCGTCGAGAAAGCCGAGGTCCTCGATGCCGTCGGGGATCAGGTCGAGGGACTTGAAGAGGTAGCCGAGCGCGCCGGTCGCGTTACGGCGCGCGCCCTCCGGCGCGGTCTCGTCCGCGACGATCGACGACAGGGTGAGCGCGTCCTCGGGGAGCGACTTCAACCAGGTGGGGAACGCATCGAGACAGCGCAGATCGACGTCCGACATCGGACCTCGCTCGTAACATCGCGACGCGGGCGACGGTAGAGCGACTTTGCCGGGCGCCGCGGTTCATTTCTCCATGGGGCGAGCCGAGGGATCCGTGGGGCAGAGGAGCCGGAGCGCGTTTGCGCCGAAGACGCGCGCGACGTCGTCGCGAGAGAGCCCTGCTCGCCGGAGCGCGGCGAAGAGACGCGGGAAGCCGCGCACCGACTCCATGCCGACCGGGGGCTCGATGTCGCCCTCGTAGTCGGAGCCGACCGCGACGTGGTCGACGCCAGCGACGCGCACCAGATACGTCACGTTGCGAACCACGTCGGCTATCGTCGCGCGCCCGTGCGCCGTCAAGAATCGAGAATAGAGATTCACTCCGACGACGCCCCCCGAGCGGGCGATGCCGCGGAGCTGGTCGTCGGTGAGGTTTCGCGGGTGCGGTGTCAGCGCGCGGGCGTTCGAGTGCGTCGCGATCACCGGCGCACCGTCCTTCGCCGCCTCGGTGAGCACGTCGGCCACCGTCGCATCGGACGCGTGCGACACGTCGACGATGCCGCCGGCGCGATCGATGTCGTGAACGAGATCGCGCCCTGCCGGCGTGAGCCCGGTCGTCTTCGGCTCGGTGCCCGACGAGGTCGTCGCGAGCGCGTTGTCCTTCGTGTGCACGAGCCCGAACACGCGCACGCCGCGCTCCGCCCAGGTCTTCGCAGCCGTTCGATCGCCGGCGAGCGGCGCGGCGCCCTCGAGCGAGAACCAGGTCTTCACCGCGCCGTCCTTCGCGGCGCAGCCGGGGAGCGCGTACGGCGGCGTCGACGGAATGAGCTCGAGCAGGTGCGTCCGCGAGCGCTCCAGATCTTCGAGACGGGGCCCGCCGGGCGCCACGTCGTGCGGCACGAAGAGCGGGAGCACGACGCCCGCGACGTTCGCTCCGCGGAGCTCCGCGGCGGGGTACTGGCCCGAGCCCTTCGCGAGGGTGCCGCCCCGGAAATTGACGCGATACGAGAGATCGACGTGCAGATCGACGACTGGGGGCGACTGCTCGCCGGCCACGGCGCCCGAGAGGGGCAGCGGCGCGAGCACGGCGAGAAGAAGCGCCGTTACCACGCCGCTCGAGACGCCGCGCGTGCGCCCGGGCAGCGTCACATCATCCGGCCGGGGACGAAGGGCAGGCTCGCGGAGAGACCGCCGTCCACCGCCCAGGCCTGACCATTGACGTAACTCGCGTCGTCGCTCGCGAGGAACGCCGCGACGCGGGCGATCTCCTCGGGGCGGCCGCCACGACGTAGCGGGTTGAGCTGGCCGATCTTGTGCTCTTTGCCGATCGAGCGGGCGTGGTCGAAGAGCGGCTGGGTCATCCCGGTCTCGATGAGGCCGGGGCACACGGCGTTCACCCGGATGCCGGTTCCGGCAAGCTGACTTGCCGCAGTGGTCACCAGGTTGATCACGCCGGCCTTGCTCGCGCTGTACTGCGCGCCGCCGGCCCCGGAGCGGAGCCCCGCGACGGACGCGGTGCAGATGATCGAACCTCCGCCGTGCTCCATCATGTACTTCGCGCCGTGCTTGATCGCGAGGAAGGGACCGATGAGGTTCACCTTGAGGAGCGCGAGCCAGTCGCTCGCCTCGAGCGAGAGGATCGGCGTGAGGCCGCCGGAGATGCCGGCGTTGGCGTAGATGATCTCGAGGCCGCCGTGCTCGCGCGCGCTCTCGTCGACGAGGGCCTGGACGGCGGCCGCCTCCGACACGTCGGCGACGACGCCACGGGCCGTGCCACCCGCTTCGCGGATCGCGGCGACGGTGCCCTCGAGCCCCTTCGGCTCGATATCCGACGCGACCACCTTCGCGCCCTCCGACGCAAAGAGAATGGCACTGGCGCGGCCGATGCCGCTAGCCGCACCCGTCACCACCGCACGCTTTCCTTCGAGACGCTTCATGGTGGCGGGAGGGTAGCAGAGCGGGGCCCTCCGGTCGTATCTTGGAGTGACGGATGCCGCGCTCCCTTCCACCCCCGAACCGCGTCGGGCAACTCATCGGAGGACGGTACGAGCCCGTCTCGCTGCTGGGTGAAGGCGGACAGAGCGCCGTCTATCGCGCGCGGGACCGGCGAGCGGGCGACGAGGTCGCCCTGAAAATCCTGAAGCCGGATACCAGCCCCGAAGCGACGGAGCGCATGTTCCGCGAGGCACGCGCCATGGCGACCCTCCACGGCACCGCAGCAGTGCGCGTCCTCGATCAGGTGTGGACCGACGACGGCGCGATGTGCCTCGTGACGGAGCTCCTCGACGGACGCCCACTCGACGAGGAGCTCGGCGCGGTGGAGGACCCCGGCGGTCGCGCGGAGCTCCCGTGGATCCTGTCGCTGATCGAACCGGTGGTCGTCACGTTGCAGGCCGCCCACGGTCTCGGCATCGTGCACCGCGACCTCAAGCCGGCGAACATCTTCGTCATGGCGAAGGACCGGGGCGTGCGCCTGCTCGACTTCGGCTTCGCGAAGTTCACGCGCCTGCGCGGGCTGACCGCAGAGGGCATGGTCGCTGGCTCACCGAGCTACATCGCCCCCGAGACCTGGCAGGGCCGGCACGAGATGATCGATCACCGCATCGACGTGTACGCCCTCGGCGCGGTGCTCTTCCGGTGCGTCGGAGGCCGCGCGCCGTTCCAGTCGAAGGACCTCGGCATGCTCCTCCGTGAGGTGACGAGCGCGCCGCGCCCTAGCCTCCTCGCGCTACGCCCCGAGCTCTCGCCCGACATCGACGACTGGGTGACGCACGCCCTCGCCGTCGATCCGGAGCAACGCTTCCAGAGCGTGACCGCGCTCTTCCGCGCCTTCCGGCACTGCGTCGGTCCGTGACGGACGCTATTTGCCGCTCGAGACGACGACGGAGAGGTACACGCGCCGGTGCTCGGGGAGCACGGGCTGATCGTCGGGAGACGCCGTGTAGCTCGGTGCCGTCGGCTCGAACACGATCACGCGGGTGCGCTCGATGCCGCGCATCTCGAGCAGGTGGCGGACGGTCTGCGCGCGCTCGTTCGCGAGCGTGAACGGTTCCCCGGGCGCGGACATGCCCCTGATCGCGACGCACTCGATGGCTGGCGTTTGCACGATGAGCTGCGCCGCCTGATCGGCGAGCTGCTTTATCGCGTCGTTCTCACCCGACGAATCGGCGTCGAACTGGAACGGGCCGGGTAGCTTCACCGACGACGGCACCGTCGGCGCGTCCCCGGCGTGCTCGATCTTCGCGCAGCCCACCGGGCCCTGGGGCGTGACGGGGACCACCGGCGGCACGTACTCGGCGACAGCCGCCGCCATCTTCGGCGCGCACGGGTCGCCGACGGGGTTGTCGACCGAGCACTGCACGCTCTTCTGCTTCTGCAAGAACGCGGTGAGATCCGCCTCGTCCTCGGCGGGCGCCATCAGTCGCTTGTTGAACGGCGGCGGAGAGAACTCGCCCATCTGGCTCACGGGTTCGTACGTCGCCTCGACGATCACGAAGGACTGCGGAAATCGCTCGATGATCTTCTCGGTGCGAACGCCGCGGAGCGCGCAGGTGCCGCGCCAGGCGTCGTAGTGACAGCCCGAACCGGAGCCTGCGTTGCACGCGCCGACAGACGAAACGAGGGCGGCCATCGACGCCGCGCCGACCACTTGGAGCCATCTCGACATGTGGCAGCCAGCTTACACCGGGTCAGTCGTGGACGGCGCCCGCTTCGACGGGCGGACGCGCGGGCGTCGGCTCGCTGTTCGTAGCAGCGTCCTCGTCTTCGTAATCGTCACCGCCGTCGGACTCGTCGGACTCGCCGCGAGAAGGCGGCAATTTGCCACGCCCGGGGCGACCGAAGCGGGTAGCGGCGTCGTTCGCCGGTTTCCCGACGTCGATCCAGATGGGGTTCGTGAACGCGAACGGCGTCACCGACTTCCCGGGCATCACCTGCTCCATCGGCCGATCGCCGCGCACGACCACGGCGATGTACGTGTCGAAGGACACCGGCACGTCTATCGTGCGTGCCCAGCGAAAGCTGTCGCGCGCCGTCGGGGGCGGCAGCTCGTACGAGTCGACGATGTCTCCGCCGACGACGAGATCGAGCCGGGTCGCATCGACCCAGTCCGCGGCGCGCACGGTCACGTCGAGCGGCACGCTGCCGGGACTCACCTCGACGGTGTCACCCGGACCGGATTCGCCGACGCGCGCCTCGATGAACGGACCGAGTGAGACCATGGCGTGCCCTGCCCGGAGCGATGCCGCGATCTCGGCCGGCGTGGCGGCGCCGGGACGATCGTCTGCCACGCGCACGTAGGTGCGCGGATAGCCCGCCCACTCGTTCGTCAGCTTGTGCGAATCGGAGCTACCGACCGCGGTGTACTTTCGACCGAGGTTCAGCAGGTCGAAGTACTTGTGCAGATTCTTCCAGGGCAGCTCGGCGGTGCCGAGCTCGTAGCCGTTGATCACCTCGATCAGGTCGAAGTCGAACGAGAACTGTTTCCGCCAGTGGCTGCCGGTCTTCTCGTTCAGCACCGAGCGGTGGAAGTATCCGTAGCCGGGGCTCCAGGGATGGTTCACCTGGATCACGGCGTCCTTCGCGCTCCGGCGGATCGCGGAGAAGATCTCCGGCGGATCGACGGAGAACGGCGGCGCCGGCGCGCCCGCCGGCAGCGGATAGGCGTTGAAGTGGCCCCAGGTGCGGGTCGTCACCTCGACGCCGCGAGCGGCCGCGAGAAGCGACGATGCTTCGACGTGCTCGATGGACGGCTGGTAATCGGTGACGTGATTGTGGTCGGTGGCGACCGCGAACTCGATGCCGGCGGTGACGAGCGACGTGACGCGGTCGTCGAGCGGCAGCTCCGAGTCGCGGCTCGGACGCGCGTGCAGGTGCAGATCGGCGGAGATCCATCCCGGCGTGGGCATCTCGTGCGTCAGCGCGACGCGGAGCGCGATCCCTTGCTCGGGCTTCACGTCGATCGTCTTCTCGGCGACGGACCACTCGATGCCGCGCGAGACCACGACGCGATAGCGCCCCGGCGGGACGTCGACGCTGCCCTCCCCCGTCACAGAGTGCACCTCGTTGCCCGCGGCGCTGACCTTCTGCACCGACGTGAAGCGAGGATCGGGCGTCCCCGTGAGCCCGGTGAGCACGAGGCGTCCCGGGATCCGTCTCCCGTCGGGATCGGTGATGCGAAAGTCGAGGCGCTCCGCCTGGGGCACGACGAGCGAGACCTGCGTCGGCTCCGGCCCGTTCTTCACGTCGACCACCGTCTGGTCCCAGCCGCCCGGCGTCTGGAGCACGAGCGTGAAGCGCGCGGGCGGGAGCGCGATGTCGAAGCTGCCGTCGTCCTCGGTGCTCTCCTTCATCGCGATGGTGCCGTCCGAAGCGATCGCCGTGAGGATCCCCCACGCCGGCACCGGCGAGAGCACGCCCTTGACGCGACCGATGGGCTGCCCGGTGAGCGACGCCGCGGCGCGCGCGACCTCGGAGAGCCCCTTTCGCGTCGCGACCAGCGCGCGGCGATACGTCGTCGAGCCGCCCGCCTCGACGATCGCCACGGGCGCGGAGCAAGCTTGCTCGACCTCGTCGAGGCCGCCCTGGAACTCGACGTCGGACGGCGCGTCGGGAAACACGAGGCCGTACGAGAGGACGCCGCGCCGTCCGAGCCACGAGAGCGATTTCCGTCCGGTGCCCTCGACCTCACCGTAGCCGGGAGCGAACGTCGGCACGCCGGGCCATGCGACGACGTCACCGAGCCGGAGCGTGAGCGGACCTCGGGTTCGGTTCGTCGCCCGCGTGGAGATCTCCACGACGTTGCGCTTCGCGGCGAGCCGCACATCGGTGACGAGCGCGACGCTGCCCGTCGAATCGCGCTGCGTGATCCGGATGGCCGGAGCCGTTTCACCGCGGAGCGGCTCGACGCGCTCGGTGGTCAACGTCGTGACGTGGCCGCCGAGGGTCAATGTGTTCCGCATCGACTGGAGCGCGTCGTCCTCGTAGCGGGCGCCGGTCAGATCCAGGAGCGCGCCGTACTCGAGGCGATCGCGCCCACGGCTCGTCGCACCGACGACCACCTGGAGCTGGCCGTTCGAGAGCAGGAGATCGCCGTCGTTCGCACCGAGACGGTCGAACTGTGGGACGAGCGCCTCGTCCACCTCGACGAGAGTGACGCCGGCGCCGCGACGGAGGACGCGCGGCTCGTTGCGCAGCCGGATCCCGGGAGCAACGGCTGCGACGAACAGCACGCACGCCGTGACGGCGATGGCTTTGGTCGTCCCGCGGCTCACCCGGGGTATCTTGCCAGGTTCCCGATCGACGGGCCCATTCGCGCGGAAAGCGGGGGAAATGAGCTGGTTTCGTGAGCCGAGGAATCGAGTGCCATCCCGCAGCAACGCACGGTACGTTGGCCATCGATGGAGCTCCGCACCGAGATCGAGATCAAGGCGTCGCCCCGACGGGTCTGGGAAACGCTGTCCGACTTCCCGCGATTCGCGGAGTGGAACCCGTTCATCCCGCAGATCGGCGGGACGCTCACGGCGGGCAGTCGCCTCGAGATGGTCATCGCGCCGCCCGGAGGTAACGAGATGACGATCAAACCGACACTCCTCAAGGTCGAGCCGGCGCGAGAGCTCAGATGGCGCGGAAAGTTATTCGTCGAAGCGCTCTTCGTCGGTGAGCACTTCATGCAGCTCATCGAGCTCGAGCCGGAGCGGACGCGCTTCGTCCACGGGGAGGACTTCTCGGGCATCCTCGTGAAGCTCATCGGCAACACATTGACGCGAACGGCCAGGGGCTTTGTCCTGATGAACCAGGCGCTGAAACGGCGAGTCGAAGAGGGTGCAGCCCACGCGTAACGCGTCGACTCCGCTGGAATCGAGACGCGGATCCCTAAGGACCATTTACAGCTCCATCCGAGCTGCGGTACGTGGGTACCGGCCGGTAGCACTCGTGCACCCGGTCACGCCCCGCAATCGCTCGCCGGTGTTGCGCGGGGCGACCCCACCCGAACAGTGTTCGCCGCTGCGTCTTGGAGGATGTGCGTATGAAGCTCAGGTTCCCGATCGTCGTCTTGGCCCTCTCTCTGGCAGCAGCGGGTTCACTGGGTGCATGCGGCTCCGACAGCAGCAGCGCGAAGTGCGGTAACAACACCATCGAAGACACCGAGCAGTGCGACGGCACGGCTGCTGTGCCCATGCAGTTCACGTGTTCGACGCAGACCATGGGCGCGAGCCCGAACGGCACCCTCGCGTGCGACCCGATGACGTGCTTGTTCGTCACCACCGGGTGCACGGCGGCAGTCACCGGCACGGGCGGCACGCCGGCCACGGGCACGGGCGGCGCAGCTCCGGCAGCGGGCGGAACGCCGCCGGCAGCGGGCGGAACGACCATGGTCGGCACCGGCGGCGGCCCGACCGGCTCCGGCGGAACGACGGGCGCGGGCGGTATCCTCGTGACGGGCGGCACCTCGAGCGCAGGCGGTTCGTCCGGCGCGGCGGGTTCGTCCGGTGCAGCTGGTGCGGCGGGTTCGTCCGGCGCAGCCGGCGCAAGCGGCGCAGCAGGAGCAGCCGGGAGCAGCGGCGCAGCCGGCGCGAGTGGCGCGGCAGGAGCAGCCGGGAGCAGCGGCGCGGCTGGTTCCGGAGGCTCGAACTGATGGCGGCAGCTCGGTTTCCCGTCATCGTCCTGTTCCTCGCCGGTGTCGCAGCGTGCACACTCGGCGCGTGCGGTTCGGACGACGCGGGGCCGAGCTGCAATCACAACAACGTCCGCGACGGCGACGAGGCGTGCGACGGGCCCGATCTGGGCCCCCACACCTGTACCGAGCAGACGATGGGCGCGAAGCCCGGCGGCACCCTGAGCTGCAAGGACTGCCAGCTCGACACGACGGCGTGTGTCGCATCCGGCGCCGGCGGTGCCGGCATGGGCGGCGGGACCGGCACCGGCGGCACCTGATCCGTCTGCCAGGAACTTTGCCGGGGTAGCGGTTTCGTGCATCTCTTTGATGCATGCTGCCCCTTCACGTTCAGGCTCTCCCTCTAGCGGCGCTCGTCGCCTTCACCCTCGTCGGATGTGGCGGCTCCAAGCCGCCCGCCGACACGGCGCCTCCCGCCGCGGTTTCCCCTGCGGCATCCGCCGCTCCCGCAACCGCGCCGACGACGAGCGCTGCCACCGAGACCGCGTCGGCGACGACTGCGCCCGCTGAAGCGCCGCCCGCGCCCGAGCCGACGACGCCGATCGCCGACCGCATCTTCGCGCCGTCGGTCGCGTTCATGATCCGTTACGACGACTCTGCGCCGAAGCAAGCCGCGCGGACGGCATGCACGAAGTTCGACGAAGATCCCGACGCACACGGCAAGTGTGTGGACAAGGAGCGCTCGCGCTTCCTCGCCGACGTGCTCGTCTTCAAGCAGAGCGACAAGGGCACGAAGCAGAGCGAACAGACCACGAGCCTGATCATCTACCGGCGTGATGGTAACTCACTCTCCGAGATCTCGCGCTCGGCGCTCGAGGTCGGCGACAAGACGCCGGAACGCGTCGCGCTCAAGGTGAAGAGCGACAAGGGCACGCGCGTGCTCTTCGCAGGCAAGAAGGAGCTCGCCGTCACTGCGTCTCCCGATTCGTCGTCGATGATCGTCATCGACGATCCGCGCTTCGGAAAGCTCGTGTACGAAGCGCGCATCGGACTCGTGAACGATCCGATTGAGCGATCCGTCGAGTCGAGTGATCCCGCGATCACGATTCGTTGTCCTTTATCGCTCACGGCTGCTTTGCCGCTTCCGCGAACTCGTGCGTCGTCGATAATCCGCTTCGACGAGCGCGCGGATTTCGAACGCGGGGTTAGGTCTTTGCATGTTCATACACGACACGAGCGGACGTTTTCATGCTGCCTGTATCGCGAGCGTCCTTGCGCTCGGAGTGACACTCACCGCGTGCAGCGGCGCTGACGACGGAGGCCCGAGCACCGCGAATGGTGGAGCTTCGGGGGCTCCCTTCGCGTCGGGTTCCGGCGGCGGGGCGACGGTTGGCGTCGGTACCGGCGGCACGACGGGTTTGCCGAGCGGCACCGGCGGGTCCGCCCTCGGTGCGGCCGGCATGGTCGGTCTTCCGATGGGCGCGGGCGGCATGCTCGGTCTTCCGATGGGCAACGGGGGCATGCTCGGCGTGCCGATGGGCGCCGGCGGCATGGCGCTCGGTGCGGGCGGCATGGGCGCTGCCGGCATGGGCCTAGCGGGCATGATGAACACGGCCGGCGCAGGCGGAACGAGCATGGGCGGAGCCGGTGGTGGCGGCGGCGCCGGCGGAATGCACGCCGATCTCGGCGTCGGCACCGGCACCGACGTCGTGCTGCTCGGCGATTCGTGGATGTCGAACACGCTCCAGATCGAGGGCACCGGCGGTGGTCTCGCGCCGTCACTCATCGCCGCCGCGAAGAAGCCGTATCGCAACTACGCCGTGCAGGGCGTGATGATGCTCATGGCCGACACCTTCGGTCCCGCGATCCCCACCCAGTGGGACGGAGCGAAGGCGGCGAACCCCGACATCAAGACCGTCGTCATGACCGGCGGCGGCAACGACATCATCCAGAACGCCACGCTGCAGACGGACTGCATGAACGGAGGCGACATGTGCAAGATGGTGCTCGACCAGATCAGCGACGCGCTCAACACGCTCTGGACGAAGATGTCCGACGCCAACGTGCAGGACATCGTCTACATCAACTACGCGAACGACGTCGGCTCCGTCGCGCCGAGCTTGCGCGGCGCCATGGGCGTGAAGGTGCCGGCGATCTGCACGGCCGGCAAGGTGCGCTGTCACGAGGTCGACAGTACCGACGCGATCATGCACCAGATCGCAGCCGACGGAATTCATCCGCTCGCCGCAGCCAACGACCGGCTCGCCAAGGTCGTCTACGACCTCATGACGTCCGAAGGCATGCGGCGCTGATCTGGTAACGGGGGGCCTTGGCCCCCCGTTAGCTTCGCCTTCGGCGAACTGCTCCCCCCGCCGCTTCGCGGGCTCGCTTCGCTCGCGTAGGTCCTACTAGTTAAGGCGGGCCTTCGCCTGGCCGAGGCCACTGCCGCCTTCGGCGAACTGCTCCCCCCGCCGCTTCGCGGGCTCGCTTGAGTTTGTAAGGGGGGCCTTGGCCCCCCGCAGCTTCGCGGGCTCGCTTCGCTCGCGGGGGTCCTACTAGTTAAGGGGGACCTTTGCCCCCCCGCCTTCGGCGCGCTCGCGTTGTTCCGCGTCTTTGATGCTTCGGGGATTAGCCCCGCCGCGTTCGGCGGGCTCGCTTCGCTCGTGTGGTTCCGCGGCTTTGATGCCTTGGGGACGACGGTGGCGTCGATGCGGAACTACGGAAGGACGGTGCCGTTGTTGCTCGTGCAGGCGGGGGCCGTTCCACAAGCCGAGGACTGCTTCGCGGCGACGTAGCAGCAGACGAGCGGCGCCCCTGCGGCACACTCGGTGGAGCTCGAGCAAGCGCAGCCGCCCGCGCACGAACCGCCTGCGCCACCGCCGCTGAAACCGGCGAAGCCGCCGTTGCCGGGGAACCCACCGTTTCCGGGGAAACCGCCACTGCCGAATCCGCCGCTCCCGAGCGAGCCGGCGGCACCCGCGCGCCCGCCGATGGCGAAGCCTCCGGCTCCGGTCCCGACTCCGCCTGCACCGGCGCGCCCCGCTGCAGCAACGCCGCCGCTGTCGACGCCTCCCGCCGCGAGGCCGCCGACGCCCGTCGTGCCGCCTGCGCTCGTCGTACCGCCCGCGCTCGCCCCACCGCCGAACGAGCCGCGACCCGCGGTCCCGGTGGTGCCCGCCGTTCCCGAACCGGCGATCCCCGTCCCGCCGCTGACGTCACTGCCGCCGACGCCGATGCCACTGCCGCCACCGGCGCTCGCGTCGGCGGTCGCGGTGGTGTTGCGGAACACGAGCCCGAACACGGACAGATGCGGCGTGGTCGACGCGATGGTCTCGGCGTGTGTGTCGTTCACTGCGGTGCCGACCGACTGCCACGCCGAACCGATCGCCGTACCGACGAACAGCTGGTCGGCAGAGCGCGAACCGAGGTCGAGCCCTGCGTACGAGAGCGAGATCGTGGCCGGCTTCGCGAACTGAGTGCCTGACGGTTCGACCTCGTACACCGTGCCGACGGCTCCCGATGGCCACGCGGTCGCGGCCCTCACCGCGAACACGACGGTGCCGTCGAGCGCGCCCTCCGGCACCTTCATGCTGAGCTTGCCGTCACTCGACGTGATGGTCCCGCCGTGGGGGCCGAGCTCGACGGCGTTCGCGCCTCCGACGACCGCCTGGCAGCGACTGGTCACGCAGGCGAACCCGGGCGCACAATCCTGCGCGCCGAGACACTCGCACGAGCAATAGCCGTGGACGCACGCGAGCGGCACCGGGCACTGCGACGAGTAGAGGCACGGACCACCGGCGCGCGGATCGTCGCCCGCGTCGCCGAGCGAGCACGCGAGCGGCACGACGCAGCGCGAGTTGTCGCACGCGAGCCCCGGCGAGCAATCGGTCGTGGTGCGACACTCCGGCGAGCACACTCCGCTGCGACAGAGCAGCGGGCTCTCACAGTCGGAGTTGAACGAACACGGGAGGCCGGACGCCGGCTCACCCGAGTCGGTCGGTGAGCTCGTGAGAGCGCCCTCGGCCGTGAGCTCGTCGGGGTCGGCACACGTGCCGGAGACGCAGACCTGGCCCTTGACGCAATCACGCGACGTCGAACAGGCGTCGCGGCACTGATCGTCGATGCCGCACACCTGGCCTTCGGGGCAGTCGCTGTTCACCTTGCAGGTGCTCTCGCTGGCGAGCTGACACACGTGGAACGGGCGATCGCTCGCGACGCAGCGCTGACCCGGATCGCAGTCGCGCGACGTCTCGCACGCGACGTGACAGCGCTGGAACGCGCAGACCAGCGGCGCGACGCAATCGCTGTTGATCGTGCAGGTGTCCGCAAGGCGCGCTGCAGGCGGATTCGAGTCGGAGCAGCCCCCGGTCCAGAGAACACCCACGCATGCGCCCGCGACGAGCTTCGCGGCGGCGCGGCCCGACAGGAAAGCCCTGAGCATGAACCGGATGCTACAGCGCTCGCAATTTCACAACAAGGCGCGCGACCCGACGGCGGCGAGCGAGGAGCAATATCAGGAAGACATCGTAGGACGGCGGCGTACCCCGGCCTGTGCGCATCGCGACGGTGCGACAGCTGCAGCTCGACGACGAGCCGGACGCGGTCGCACTCCCGCCGTCGACGTCACCTGAATTTGCAGAACTTTTACCGGCGCTGGCACCGGCGCTACCGCCCGGCCCTGGACTCGCGCCGCCCGCGCTTGCAGCCACACCGGCGTTGCCCGATGCCGTGCCCGCATTGCCCGACGTCGCACCGCTGTTCGACGTGCCGCCACTGCCGGCGCGTCCGCGATTGCCTCCGCTACTCGACGTGCCTCCGCTGTTCGACGTGCCTCCGCTGCTCGACGTGCCGCCGCTGCTCGACGTGCCGCCGCTGCTCGACGTGCCTCCGCTGCTCGACGTGCCTCCGCTGCTCGACGTGCCGCCGCTGCCCGCTGCTCCTGCGTCGGCCAGCGCTCCGTCGCCGAACTCGTACGCACCGACGTCGAGGAGCCCCACGGCGGCACGCGCTCTGCTCGACACCGGATGCACGTACTCGGATGTCGGCGCGAGCGAGAACGCACCGTCCGCGCCGGGCGCGACACCCTTGTCGATGCACGGCGAGCCCATGGCGAGGCGATAGTCGTATTTCACCGCGTCGACGAAGCCGGGCGCGCTCCCGGTATAGCTCCCCGATTCGGCGGCGTTCATCTCCGTCGAGATCGTGCCGCCGCCGGTGAAGACGTTGTTCACCAGCCGGGCCGCGGTCTTCACGCTCGCATCGACGAGCACGAACGTGCCGCTGCCCAGGTCGTTCACGAACGTGTTGTTGACGACGAAGAGCGCGTCGCTCGGGTTCGCGGCGTTCTTGCCCTCTTCCTGGTACGCGAGCATCGCCGGATTGCCGGTGTCCTTGCCCTGCTCGACGAGGTTTCCGACGACGTACGTCTTGCCGCCGTTCGGCACATCGATCTCGTAGCTCTCCGTCCCGTCGGATTCCCCGGTGATGCGGTTGTAGAGGACGTCGGTCTCCGCAGCACGCGACTTGAGGAGGTGCCCCACCGACGCGCGGTGCGAGTAGTTGTAACGGAACGTGAGCTTCGCGACGTGGTTGATGTAAAGATTGTGCGAGTAACCGTCGCCCGCGCCGTTGTGGTCGAACTCCGAGTTCTCGATGAGGATCTGACTCGTCGCATTGTCGCCGGCGAGGATGCCGTCCTGGTTGTCGCGGAAGACGCAGCTCCGCACCGTCAGGTTCGTCCCTTCCTGGCGGATGCCGGCGCCGTTCATGTCCGGCACCGCCGCGCCCGTGAAGAGAATGTTCTCGACGGTGGTGTCGTTGCCGCTGACGACCCAGATCGCCTTTCCGCCGAAGTTCTGCCCTGCGGCGTCGACCTTCGGGCGGCCGTTCACGCCGCGCAGGGTGAGGCCGTTCTTCGAGATCTGGCAGACGTCGCCGTCGTAGGTCCCGGCTGCGTCGATCTCTATCGTGTCGCCGTCGCTCGCGGCGGTTATCGCGGCGCACGGCTTCGAATACGTTCCGGACGGGCCGACCGTACGCGTCGCGCCGAAGGCAGGGGAAACACTCAGCGCCGATGCCAGGGCGAGGCATCGCGCCACCTGGTGAAGGCGTCGCGTCGTCATCGAACCTATCAGCGTATCACGCTACGGACAGGCTCGCTTCGAGTCTTCCCAGGTCCCTTTCCGTGATGCGCAGCGTCGCGCGCACGTCGTCCGACTGGAGCGACACCGGCCTTCCGTCGAGGACGGCGTTCTTCGCTCGCAGGATGGCGGCCCTCGCCTCGTCCATCGCGGCGTGAAGGGCGCGCGTGTCCCGCGCCGCGTGTGCCCGCCGGCCGAGCGCGACCTTCACGAGCGCGTGCACGAGCGCGGCGGCCTCGACGGCCAGCGGCTCGGCGAGCTTCTGCGCGAGTCGCTCCGCGCGCATGACCCTGACGCTCGCCTCGTCGACGCGATCGAGGAGCGCGAGCGCGGCGCCGATCCGGCTCTGACAGATCGCCTCGGATCTTCGGTCACTCGAACCGCTCAGCAGCGAACGACTCCGTTCGAACAACGGCAGCGCCGCCGAGGGCTCCCCCAGCTCCAGCCGGAGCACCCCGTAGTTTCCGAGTGCGATCGCGAGGAGGCGCGCGTTGCGAACCGGCTCTAGCAGCGCGACGGCGCTCTCGTAGAGACGCCTCGCCTCGTCGAGATTTCCGAGCTCCTGCTCGATGAGCGCGAGGAGTCCGGTGAAGTTCGCGCGCCACGGCGCCTCGCCCGCCTCCTCGAGGAGCGCTATGGCTTGCCGGTAAGCGGTCGCCGCCGCACCGAGCTCCCCGCCGTCGTGAGCGAGCGCACCGAGGTTTCCGATCGCGCGACCCTCGCTCCGCAGATCGTCGAGCGGCACGAGGAGCTGCACCGCGCCGACGTAGCAGCGCTCGGCGTCGGGGAGCGTGCGCTCCAGATGATACGCGACACCGAGATCGACGAGCACCGTCGCCTCGAAGTGGACGTCCCGCGCGAGCCGCGCCTCGGCAAGGCAGAGCTCCAGATCGGCACGCGCCTGCCTTGGGTCCCGGGGCGCCTCGAGTCGCGCACGGAGCTGCCGCGCGCGCGCGCGAAGCTGTCCGAGCGCCGGGGGCTCATCTTCCGTCGCGCCGTCGACGGCGCGGTCGAGCAGAGCGCGAAAGCTCCCGACCGCGCCTCGTGCCACCATCGCCGGCTCGAGCGCGATGAGACACTCGAGCCCGTGAACGGGCTTCACCGGTGCGTCCGAAACCGCAATTTCCGCCGCGCCGAGCAGGTTGTCCGCCTCTTCTTCGAGACGTGACGCCTGGGGCGTGCCGTGCGACGGCGTCGCGCGAAAGAGCCGTGCGTAGTGAGCGGCGTGGCGCGCGACGACCGCGTCGCGCTCGGGAGACGCCTCGAGGCGCTCGCTCGCGAGCTCGCGCACGGCAGGGAGCATCGACAGACGCGCGTCGCTGCCGCTCACCCGCGACACGAGGAGCGATTTGTTGCGAAGCGACTCGACCAGCTCGAGCACCGACGGGCCTTCGCCGTCGAGGCGCACCACGGCGCTCGCCGCCGCCACGTCGAAGCCGCCGCGAAACGCCGCGCACTGCGCGAGGGCGCGCTGCTCCGGAGGACCGAGCCGGTTCCAGGACCAGAGCACGGCGCTCCGCATCGTTCCCTGGTTCACGTCGAGGGTCGGCAGGGAACCGCCGGGCACCGTCTGCGCGACGAGCCCCGACAGACCGAGGACCGGTACACGCGCCGCATAGAGCTCGATGGCGAGCGGAACCCCGGCGAGGAGTCGAACGACGCGTTCCACGAGCTCCCGCTGCTCTCCGTCGCCGAAGGTGTGCGGGACGCCGGACAGCGCCTCGGAGGCGCGCGCGACGAAGAGCGCCGCGGCCGGTGACCACTCTCCGGGCGCGGTGTCGGTCGACAGCGGCCCGAGCTCCAGAGCGACGGCGTCGGGCGCCTGAAGACGCGCGCGCGACACCGCGACGATCTGCACCTCGGGAGCCGCGGTCTTCCACGCGCGGACCGAAGCGGCAAATGCACTTGCCACATGATCGACGGGGTCGGCCATGACGAGGACGCGCCCGAGCCGCGACAGCGCGCGTCCGAGGGCGACCTCCGGCGCGAGCCCCGGTTCGAGCGACACGCCGGCCTCGCGCGCGAGGATGCGCACCATGTCGTCGGCGTCCGCGGCGTCGCTCAGATCGCCGTGGACGAGCACGTCCCAGCCCGGTCGACTCGAGCCGTCGAGGAGCGAGCGGACGACCTCGTCGACGAGGCGCGTCTTGCCGACGCCGGGGCCGCCCCACACCGTGACGACGCGCGCGCCGGACGCGAGCAGCGACGCGATGCGTGCGGACTCGCCGTCGCGCCCGAAGAAGGGTCCGCGATCGCGCGGCAGCACCCTCAGCGCCGTCGCGCGCGCGCTGCCGTCGGCGACGCGAAACGACGGGGGCGCGCCCGCGTCGAGCGGGTCGTCGCCGGCCTGGGTCGAGCCGGGCGACGTCGGATCACGTTCGCTCGCGCCACCGCTCATCGCCGGGAGCGTCGCGAGCGCCGCGTCGTCGAGGCGCGACGCGACGTCGTCGAGCAACCGGAGCACACCGGCTGCCGTCGGACGGCGCCCGGGTTCCCGCGCGAGGAGTGCGCGCGCCACGTCATCGAAAGCGGCAGGCAGCTCGCGCCTTCGGGCGGTCGGCATCGGCGGCGGCTCGAACAGGATGCGGGCCAGCACCGAGACGGGATCGGCGCCCTCGAAGGCGGGTCGCCCCGTCACTGCCTCGACGAACACGCAGCCGAGGGCGAAGACGTCCGCGCGCCCGTCCACGGTGCGCGCGCTCCGGATCTGCTCCGGCGCCATGTAGCGCGGCGTCCCCAGGTTCGTGCCGGTGCGCGTGAGATCGCTCTCGCTCCCGAGCCGCGCGATGCCGAGATCGACGATGATCGCGCCCGCGGGGTCGGGGCCGGGCAGCATGACGTTCGCCGGCTTGAGATCGCGGTGCACGATCCCGCGCTCGTGGAGCGCAGCGAGCCCCTCGGCGAGCCGCCGGACGAGGCGCACGGCGTCCGCTGGAGAGACGCCGCCACTCGCGAAGCGCGAAGCGAGTGTCTCCCCGGCGACCCAATCGATGACCAGAAACGCGCCGTGCTCGGGCGAGACGCCGTGATCGACGTACGCGACGACTGCCGGGTGACGGAGCTCCGACAGCGCCTGGGCCTCCCGCGAGAGACGGACGGCGCGGCGCTGATCGCCCTCGGTCACCGGTCGCCACGTCTTCACCGCGACGGGCACGCCGCGTGCATCGTCGAAAGCCTCGTAGATCGTGCCCATGCCGCCGGAGCCCGCCTCACCGCGTATGCGATAGCGTCCGGCGATGAGTACTCCGTCTCGCATGTGCAACGAATGAGGAGTACGACGGAGACAAGCGTGATGGAAGGTCGGGTCGAAGCACTCTGTATCGCCGTTCTCGGCGTCCTCGGCACGGTGGCGTGCTCCAGCGGAAACTCCGCAGGAAATGACGGCGGGGCGCAGGCCGCTCTCGACGCGAGCGCGCCCGACGCCGCGAGCGCCGCTCCCTCGCTACGGTTCTTCACCGGCGTCCTCGACGGCACCGACGCTCGCGTCGGGGTCGTCGCCGCCGTCCATCACGCCCGCGTGTATTTCTGCGGTGGCAAGTCGAGTTACACCGACCTCTCGCGCTGGCTCCCCGGCGGCCTGGACGGCGCGGGCAGCTTTTCCGCCGACGAAACGGCCGCGATGGGATGGGCCGTCCACGCGACGGTGGGCACCGACGACGTCACGGGAACGCTCGCGACGGGCGACGGCGGCGTTCGCAATTTCCACGCCGCCCCGGTCGACGGCCGCACGATGGCCGGTCTCTACGAGGGCGTGTCCCCCTGCGGCAAGGTCGGCCTCATCGTCTCCCAGGCGTCACCGGACGAAACACCGGTTTCCCTCGGCGCGTGCATCGGCAACGGGAGCACCGACATCCACCAGGTGAATCCCGTGGGACCACTCGTCTTCTCGCCCGACGGCACCATCGGCGTCGCCGTCAGCGGGACGACCGAGACGCTCGCTCTGACCCCCGCAGTGGTCGCAGACTGAGCCGGAGAGCGGCGTCTCAGGCCGCGCCGCTGCCTCCGCCTTCGTCGCGCGTCTTCAGCTCGGGGTGCTTCTCGAGCCAGCGACGGAGCTGGTTCCGGTGTAGCCCGAGCGCGCGGGCCGTGCCGCGCACGTTGCCGCCGTGGTCCTCGAGGGCCTGGGCGATCTGCTCGTCGGTGAACGACGCTGCGGTGGCCTGAGGCGGCTCGCTCGCGCCGGGCGCCGCCGGAGCGTCGCTCGCCGTCACCACGACGGGCATCGGCACGCCGGCCTCGCTCGCGAGGTGGTGCGGATAGACGACGGGCTCGGGCTCGCTGGAAGCGGCGTGCGCCGCGCGACGGATCTCGCGCTGTAGCTCGCGCACGTTGCCCGGCCAGATGCGGAGCGCACACGCCTCGACGAGCGTCGCCGATGCGGTGAGCCGCGGGTCGACCGCGGCGAGCTCGCGCCTTATGAACGCGGGCATCTCGTCGATCCTCTCGCGCAGCGGCGGGATACGCACCTCGGGCCGGCCGATCCGGTAATAGAGATCTTCGCGGAAGCGCCCCGCGCTCACCTCGTCGCGGAGAGCCTTGTGGCTCGCCGAACAGACGTGGATGGACACTTTCTGTGCGCGCGACGCGCCGAGCGGCAGCACCTCTCGCGTCTCGAGCACCCTGAGGAGCTTCGCCTGCACGAGCAGATCGAGCTCCGCTATCTCGTCGAGGAAGAGCGTGCCGCCGTCGGCCGACTGCACGTAGCCCTCGGCATCCGCGGTGATGCCGGAGTACGCACCCTTGCGAGCGCCGAAGAGGAGGCGCTCGGAGAGCCCCTCGGGGATCGCGGCGCAGTTCACCGCGACGAACGGAGCGCCAGTCGCCCCCGCGTGAGCCGCGTCGTGGAACGCGCGCGCGCCGAGCTCCTTGCCGGAGCCGCTCTCGCCGCGGATGAACAGGGTGTCGAACGCCTTGCTCGCGAGCGCGATCTCTCCCCACGCGCGCCTGAGGAGCCCGCCGACCACGGGGCCGTCGGCGAGCATCGGGACGCTCTCGCTGTTCGTGAACGGCGTGATGTCGTCCACCGCCCAGAGCAGGCTGCGCCCGATGCGGACCAGCGCCGGTGAGTCGAACGTCGCCGTGGCGTCGAGTCGCTTGCCGTCGACGAAGGTGCCGTTCCGCGTCTCGAGATCGGTGATCACCCACGTGCGGTCACGCCGTTCGATGTGCACGTGACGGCGGGAGACGCGGTCGTCGTCGGTGAGAAGGCCGGCGGGCGCGCTCCGTCCTATCTCGAGCCCCCCGGACGGCACGGCGACGGTCCGCGTCGCGGGAAGGCCGGCGACCAGAACGGCCACGACGCCCGGCTCGGGGCGGGCGCCGACGCGCGGCGAACGCTGGCTGTCCTCGTACGTCTCGTCGCTCTCCGGCATGAGCGAGCGGAAGGATATCCCGGGACGCGAAGCGGGAGCCGTGGAAAGCGGAGCGCCCGCTCGCTCCCCCGCCCCCTCGCTGCCCGATCGGGCAACGAGGTAGCGGAGATGCGCGCGGGCGGACGTCATCGAAGACTCGGATTTCAGGGGTCGCAGGTCGCCGGAGTCGTCGAGGTGTTCGGCTTGGTGCAGAGCGGGCCGAGGCCGCTGTCCGCGTCTGGAACAGTGATCATCGCCAGCGGACCGGCCTTGTGCTCGCCGTTGAACGGCGTCGGCTTGGTCACGTCGAAACCGCAGGCAGCCGCGTCGTTCGGGTCGTTGAACCAGAAGCCGACCTGGAACGTGCTGGTCGGAGCGAGGCTCACCCGCGGGTCGAAGCCGAAGATCTGGTCGAGGAGGATGGTGCGAACGTTCGCGTAGATCCGGCCCTTGTCGCTCGCCTCGAGATCGCTCTGGTACCACGCGAGCCCGAAGTTCTTGAAGTTCGGATCGACGGTCGCATCGGCGAGGAGCGAGCTCTGCTCGACGGTGAACATGTCGAACTGCATGCCTGGCTTGAAGTTCTTGCCGGACAGGAAGAGACCGTCGTTCTGCGAGCCGCGCACGACGACGGCGTTCACCACCGGCTGCTTCTTCGGGTCGTCGGGGTACTGTGCGAAGCAGCTCGTGAACTTGGGGTTCGGGTGCAGGTCGAACTTCACGAGGTCCTCGTCGGCCGGAGGATTGACGCCCGCGGAGAGCGTCGTGAGCGAGTCGAGCTCGACGACGACCGAGCCCTGACTGCTCTCGGTCTGCAGGCGCTGCGCCCACTTTTCACCGTCGAGCACCCACGCCTTCACCTCGTCGTCGAAGCGGTAGTTGTTCGTCACCGTCTCCTCGTCGAAGGGCAGCGTGACGGTCGCCGGCACGGCGAGAGCGAGTCCCTTCGGCGAGATCTCGAACTCGGGTCCGCACTCGACCGCCGTCGCCGGCAGCGCCTTCGTGCTCGCCGCGGGACGGATCTCGATCTCGGTGTCCGCGGAGAGCGCTCCGGCAGGAACCGTGAGCTTCACGCCTTCGAGCGCCGAACCGACCTCGCCGACCAGCTCGCCGCCGTTCGCGCCGATCGTCCCCTTGAGCACTCCGGCTCCGGCAGACCCGGGCTTCTCGTTCTCGCCGCCTGCGGCGGAGCCGTCGCTGCCGCAGCCCGCCGCGAGCACCAGGCACGCGAGCGCGGTGAAGGCGGTGCCGTAAGCATTGATCTTCGAGGCCTTGTTATTTTCGCTGGTCTTCATCGGATTCTCCCTTGGCCGACTGCGGAGCGAATCGCTCTTCGTCGGTCTCGGGGAACCCCTTCAGCAACCAGCGTGCCGTCCCCAAAAAACGCAAATAGAGCCGTTTATGGCTCTCTTTTCTATCTCTGGGCCCGGGCACGGGCCCGGGCACGGCCGGGCCCGTGCGGGGCCGTGAGGGGCTAATGATCCGTCAGATCTATGGTGCCTGTGAGGAGCAAGAGCTGGAGCCGGGAGCTGGAGGAGGAGCAAGGCAGCGGGTCAAAGGGAAGGGGGAAGGGGGAAAGTGGCTCGCGGGACTTCTGAGGGTGGGCGTCCTCGAAACCTCACGAAGGAGTCCCCATGACGCTCGAAATCTACCCCGTCGTGCTCGAATTGGTTCGGCAGCTTGCTCTAGTAACGGGGGCCTTGCCCCTGCGGCTCGCTGGCGCGACCGCTCCCCCGCCGCCTTCGGCGTGCTCGCTGCGCTCGCGCAGGACGTTGACGAACAGCGTACCCGTCGCGCGAGATCCGGATCGTGTCTCCTTTCGAGAGACCCGTTCTCGACATTCGCACCCGGAGGCTGCGAATACGATCGAAGACGTCGAGACAGAACTCTCGCCGCCCCTCACGCTCACGAGCGCGCTGCCCCTCTCCCGCTCACTGCCCCTCTCCCACTCGCTGTCCCTCTCCCGACTCAGGCGAGGGCGGTGAGGATCTTCTTCGAGTCCGTCACCCAGCCGAAGATGCCGCCCTGGGCCTTGATCATGCGGAGACCCATCTCGTGAAATTCGGGGAAGTACGAGCCGCAGCAGTCACCGGGCACGAGACACCGGTAACCCCGGTCGTTCGCCTCCCGCACCGTGGTGTGCACGCAGACCTCGGTCGTGACGCCGCACACGATGAGGTTCTCGATGCCGCGGTTGTGGAGGATCGACTGCAGATCGGTGGCGTAGAAGGCGCCCTTGCCGGGCTTGTCGATGACGGGTTCTCCCTCCTTCGGGTAGAGCGCCTTCACGATGTCGTGACCGGCTTCACCGCGAATGAGGATGCGGCCCATCGGACCTGGAGCGCCGATGCGGACGCTGGGCGCGCCGCGTTCGACCTTCGCCTTCGGCGCGTCGCTCAGATCGGGGCGATGGCCCTCGCGGGTGTGAATGACGAGCATGCCCTTGCTGCGCGCGCCGGAGAGCAGCGCCTGACACGGCTCGATGGCAGCCGAGAGCAACGAGACGTCGTTCCCGAGCGACTCCCCGAAGCCGCCCTTCTCGAGAAAGTCGCGCTGCATGTCGATGATGACGACCGCCGTCTTCGCGGGGTCGATCGCGAGGGGAGTAGGCTCGGCCTGAACGGTTATTGTGCCCATGTTCACGAACGTAGGGGTCGCGCCGTGTCCGCACGTTTTCGCAGTCGTTAAATTGGCAAGTCTCCCGCGCCGGCGCTCACGCGCGACGAGTCACGACGCCGAGCGTCGCGTCGAGTGCGCACCGGACGGCATCGGACCGCTCGCGAAATCAGCTCAGGGTACGGCGACGCTGCGAAGCTTCTCGACGACCGCGGACACTTCGGCGTGTCGCAGCTTGAAGAGAGAGCGATTGGCGACCACGACGCTCGAGATCTGGCAGATCAGCTCGAGCTCGACGAGGCCGTTCTCTTTCAGCGTCGAACCCGTCTCGACGATGTCGACGATCAGATCGGCGAGACCGACGAGTGGCGCGAGCTCCACCGAGCCCTGCACGAAGATCACCTCGGCCTGCACACCCTTCGAGGCGAAGTGCTCGGTCGCGATGCGCGTGTACTTCGTCGCCACGCGGGGCACCGCGGGGAGCGACTGCGACGGCACTCCGGCGACGACCATCCGGCAGCGCCCGATGCCGAGATCGAGCGGCTGATAGAGGTCGTAACGTCGCTCGAGCAACACGTCGCGACCGACGATGCCCAGATCCGCCGCGCCGTACTCGACGTACGTCGGCACGTCGTCGGGCTTGAGCAGCAGGAACCTGAGACGCTGATCTTCGGTCTCGCGGATCAGCTTGCGGTCATCGGCAAGGAGACTGGACGCAGCGAGTCCCGCTCGCTCGAGCATCGGCACGAGCTGCTTCTGAACCCGGCCCTTGGGGATCGCGACGGTGAGAGGTCTCATGACGGCACTGATTCCGCGCGCGGCGCGCGGGAGCGGCGGAGGATACAGCCATCCCCGCGCTCGGGCCGCCCGAAATCAGGCGTGCAGGTCGAGGTTCCTGCCGACGTCGCCGGTGCCGTTCGCGCGGTTCTTCCCGAGCTCCGGCTTCGTCGGGTCGTCTTTCTGAGGCGGAACGTAGACCTCGCTGCCCGAGAATTCCTTCTTCGGGTGCGCGGGGTCGACCCCCTTCTTTGCGAGCTCCACGTCGGCGCAATTCCGACAGTAATATCCGTTGACGAGCTCCATCAGGACCGCTGCCGAGGGCCTGAACGGCTCGCCCGCGCGAACCTTGAGCACTATTGCGCAGGCGGGACGTCCGGCGGCGGGGTCGGCGGGAGTTCCGCTGCGGCCGGAGGCGGCGGAGGCACCGCGGCAGGATTCGCGGTCTTGCCGCCGGGCTTCATCTGCTGGAGCGCCTCGCCGATCGGCTGGAAATTGTTCTGCTGTAGGTACTCTTCGTAGGCGAGCTTGCGCCGGACGATCTCTTCGGGGGTGAGCTCGTCCTCCGCCTTCTGCGCGTGCACGGCGAGGGGTGCTCGCACCTGCGCGTGGACTCTCCGCGAGGAGTGCCCGAGGTCGCGCTCTGCGTTCGTGCGAAGGAGCCATTTCGGGAGCGGCGCGGCGTTGGCCGCGGGGTCATCGTGATTCGCCGGCTTCGCTGCGGCCGTGTTCGTGTCGGGGGCCTTCGCCTGTGCGGCGCCGGGGTCCGACGGCGCCGCCGCTTGCGGCGCGCCTGCGACCTTCGTGTCGGCGGGCGCCGCGTGAGAGGCGAGCCACGCGCCCGTCCATGCGAGTGGTCGGTACCCGGCGTGCTCCGCGAGACGGATACCGACGACCGCCGAGAGCGGCACGCTGACTCCGACCAGCAACGCAAAGGCGATGCTCTTCGCGCGGGACGGACGGACACCGGGGATCGCCGTGATCGGCTCGTCGGCGAGCGCGGCGGACGCGACCGGATCCGAGGAACGCTTCGGCGGCGCGAGCGTGCGGAGCGACGACTGGGTGAGGCTCGCCGGACGCGTCGCCGAGACGGCGCCCGCGACGTATCGCTCGAGGGCCTTCGCGAGCTCGGCGATGGACGCGAACCTGTTCTCGGGTTTCTTCTCGAGGCAGCAGGCGACGATGTCCTCGATGCCGGAGTCGAGCTCGGGGTTCGCGCTCCGGAGCGGCGCCGGGGACGCGTTCAGGACGTGAGCGCAGACCTCGGCGACCGAGTCACCGTCGAACGGCAGCACTGGGTGAGCAGCCGATAAAGGACGACGCCGAGGGACCAGATATCGGTGCGCTCATCGACCAGCTGCGGCGTGCCGATCTGCTCGGGCGACATGTAGCAAGGCGAGCCCATGTTCTCGAACGGGCCCGTGACGACCTTCGCGCCGGAACCGTCGAGCCGCTTCGCGAGCCCGAAGTCGACCACCTTCACGATGGGCTTCGCCGGGCCGCCCTGGGAGAGAAACAGGTTCTCCGGCTTGATGTCGCGATGGACGATCCCTGCGGCGTGCGCCTCGGTCAGCGCCTCGCAGACCTGGAGCACGTAGTCGACGGCTCGCTCCACCGGCAGCGGACCTTCGCGCTCGACGAGCGCGTCGAGATCGGTCCCCTGCAGGTGCTCCATCACCAGGTAGGGCCGCCCGGACTCGAGCTGCCCGACATCCACCACCTTCACGACGTGATTGCTCCGGAGCACGGCGGCCGCGCGCGCCTCGTTCAGAAAACGAGCGACGACGGCTTCTTTTCCGGAGAGTGCACGGCGCAGAAATTTGATCGCGACCGGCTTGTCGAGTTCCACGTGCCGGCCGAGCCAGACGACACCCATGCCGCCCTCCGCGAGGACGGTGTCGACCGAGTAACGGCCGGCGATGAGCGCGCCATGTGCAACCGGCGGCGTGAGCTCGGCGCGGTCCGAGTCCGGGCTCACTGGCTCGAGCTCGACTGGCTGCAAGAGCCCCTCGGCCACTGAGGCGGCAGACATGCGATTGGTTCCGTACCACGGCAGTCGCGCTGGAAAGAAGTCCGCTGCACGGATTCGGCCCCGAGCTCGAGATATGCGCTACTTACGCAACTCGACGTGGTTCGCGACGCGTAGCGCCAGTGAAGTACCGGCGCCACCAACGTGTGTGCAAATGTGCGCGATTTTTCAGTGCGTATCGCCGTCATCCTCCTTCTCGGGAGTGGCCTTCTCTTTGAGGTCCTCCGCCTTCTCCTTTGCGTCGTCCTTCAGATCGCTGGCCTTGTCGCTCGCGTCGTCGGCCGCATTGTCGACCGCCTTGCCGGCCTTCTCGCCAGGCCCCTCTGCGGGCTTGTTCGATCCACCACATCCAGCCAGCACCGCGACCACGCCTATCCACGCTGACAATTTCATGCGGGCGCCGGACGCACGCATCGTACCAGCGTAGCGATGTGGCGATCGGGTACGTCGCTGCCTCGCGAGGACGTCTGCGTGACGTCATCGAGCGCGTGACGACGTTCACCCAAGCACACGAAGTGAGCGCCGAGGCATTTCGTCCCGAGCGCTGGGCGGCCGCGACTCCACGCGCATGCCGTTGCACGGGCCGAATTCGCGATCGGTTCGCCGTTCGAGCGTGGCACGAGGCGTGCACTCGTTCTCGCTGCACTTCCCTTTGCTCGAACGAGCCGCTGCGCCAAGGAGCGCGCCATTCACATGATAGCCCGGCAGCAAGAAGCCACCGAGCATACCGCAGATGAAGCCGCGGGCGGACACAAGCCGCAGGATCTCATCGCCGGTAAGTATCTTCTCCGCTACGTGATCGGTGTCGGCGGCATGGGCACCGTCTGGGCGGCGATGAACCTCGATCTGGACCTCGAGGTCGCTCTCAAGGTCGTGAACAAGGGGATGTGCTCGGACGAAACGCGGGCCAGGCTTGCGACCGAAGCACGCGCAGAAGCCAAGGTGCAGCACCGCGGAATCGTGCGCGTACTCGACCTGGGCGTGACCGACCAGGGCGAACCGTTCCTGGTGATGGAACGGCTGGAAGGTCGAAGTCTCGGAGAGCTTCTCGATCAGGACGGCCACCTCGAGTCGCGGGACGCGGTCCGCACGATGCTGCCGGTGCTCGAGGCGCTCGCGTACGCGCACGACCGTGGCGTCGTTCATCGCGACCTGAAGCCGGACAACATCTTCCTGTCCGAGCAGTGCGGGAAGATCCAGCCGAAGCTCGTGGACTTCGGGATCGCGAAGCTCGGAGGCGTCCCGGTCAACCGGCGGCACACGGGTCGCGGCGCGGTCGTCGGCAGCCCCGGCTACATGGCCCCCGAGCACGCTCGCGGGGTCGACGTCGATCACAGGGCCGACATCTTCTGCGCGTCACTCGTCCTCTACGAGGCGATCAGCGGCAGGTCGGCGTTCAGAGGAGACAACTACAACGCGCTCCTCCGCGCGGTGATCGAGCAGGAGCTCGAGCCGATCACGGCGTTCGGCCGTGGAGACGCGGAGCTTTCGCGTATCCTCACGAAGGGGCTCCACAAGAATCCCACCCGGCGCCACGCGACGTGCCTCGAGCTGGGCCGCGAGCTCGCGACGTGGCTGATGGCGCAGGGCGACACCGAGGACGTCACCGGCGAGCCACTGACGAGCTGGTGGCAACGAACCAGCTCGTCAGGCGTGCGCCGCACGACGAATCCGAACGAAGCTCTGCCGGCCGTATCCGAGACTCCGCGCCCCGGGCGGCGCGCCACGGCGAGTCTTCGCGGCGTATCCATCTCGACGGCCGGGGCGCCACCGCCGCGCCGTACCGGGCGTCGGCTCGCGTTCCTCGCGCTGGCGATCACGGCGTTCGCCGGTGGCATCGCCGCAACGACGGCCTTCGACCTGTTCCCCGGCCAGGCGTCCAGGACGACGGCACGCGCCGCAACCGCATCGCTCACGACCCGACAAGCGCCGATGGACCCCGGCGCACCGATCGTCACCCCGGTCGAGCCCGCCGCGGCGACGCCGGCACCCCGTTCGGTCGCAGAGAACGTTCCGGCGACGCCGGCACCGCGCGCGAACGCCGCTCCCTGGCGCGCGCACACCACCACGTCGTTCCCGGTTCCGAAGGCGCCACCGACGTTCGTCAGCCTCGAGCAGTCGCGCGCGTTCGCGGGCAACGGCAACATCGCACCGACCCACGTCGACCTGGACCGCGGCGCGGCCCCGGTCGAGCCGACTCCGCTCAAGCTCCCCGACGATCCGCCGCCGCCTCATCCCGGCCTCCGTGCCAGTAGCGATCCCGATCTGAAGGATCCGTATCCATGAAGACGGGGGTGACGAAGCGGACGCTGGGCCGGGCGCGAACGGCCGTGATGGCAGGTCTTCTGCTCATCTCTGCCGCGCCGCTGTGTCACGCGGCGAATCCCGGCGAGCCGGTGACGGCGCGGCAGCGCTACCTCTCCGGAGCGCAGCTGTACTCGCAGGGGAAGTTCTCCGACGCCGTCGATCAGTTCCTCGCGGCGGATCGCATCGCGCCGAGCGCGGCGCTCTCCTTCGACATCGCGCGCTCCTACGAGAAGCTCGGCGAGACGTCGCTCGCGCTCCGCTGGTACCGCGATTACCTTCACCGTGCCGGCGATCCTGCCGACGGCGCGAAGGTACGCCGCACCGTTCAGTCACTCGAGCACGAGCTCCAGAACAAGGGCGTGCAACAGATCACGGTGCGGTCCGTCCCTCGCGGCGCTACCGTTGCGATCGACGGCGAACCCGCGGGCGTCACCCCGCTCACGACGGACATTCCGCCGGGCTCCCACCGTCTCACGGTGAGCTACGAGGGCTACGACAAGAGCGAACGCACTCTCACCTTGCCGCCCGACGAGGCCCAGGACGTCGACGTTCGCCTGTCGCGAACCGCGGCATCGACGGCGGTCGCGACGCCGCCGCCCGCGACGGCACCGGCCGAGACCGCCGCGCCCGCTGCGAGCACGTCACCGCTGCCGGAGTCTCCCGAGATCACGAGGGCGTATTCGCCGACCCTTCGTACGCTGGGCATCGTCGGCATGAGCGTCGGCGGAGCCTCGCTCGGGACGTCCCTCGCCTTCGAGTTTCTCCGCAAGAGCTCGGTCGACGACGCGCGCAAGGAAAAGACCCAGGTCGGTTATGCGTCGAAGCTCGAGGCGGCCAACGACCGGCAGACTGCGTCGCGCGTGCTTCTCGGCGTAGGCGCTGGGCTGGCGGTTACGGGCGGCGTCCTCTTCTTCGTCGGCAATTCGAGGAAGACGGAGCACCCGACGGGTATCGCGTTCGGGTGCACTCCGCTCCTCTGTGGCGCGGGGGCATCCGGGAGGTTCTGAGCTTCGATGCGCGGGCTTATCTCACGAGCATTCCTTGTTCTGGCCACCTCAGTGGTCGCTTTTTTCGGCTGCGCCAACTCGCTCGACTCGGACGTCGACGGCAAGCAGTGCGCTACCGGCCACCGGTGTCTCGTCGGCTACTTCTGCAACGTGCCCACGAACACCTGCCTCAGGAACGGCGAAACGTCGAAGGCCGACGGCGGCGTGACGCGGCCGGTTGCGACGACCCCCGATCCGGGCGAAACGGTGCCGGATCCGGGAGAAACGACGCCGGACCCCGGCGCGACCGCGCCGGACACCGGAGAGATGCCGCCGGTGACGACGGCGACCGCGCCCGACGCCTCGAGCCCTCCTCCCGACGTGACGCCCACGAAGCCGACCAAGCCGTCGTCGCCGCCGCCGAACGACGGCGCGTCGAGCAATCCGACCTGCACCAAGGGACTCCTCGCGTGCGGCCTCACCTGCGTCGATGCGACGAAGGACAACGCAAACTGCGGCGCCTGTGGCAAGTCCTGCGCTCCGGCGATGAACGCGACCGTGGGGTGTCAGGCGAGCCGGTGCGCCGAGACCTGTCTCGCCGGCTACACGGCGTGCAGCGGCGCCTGCATCGACCTGAAGAGCGATCCCTCCCACTGCGGGGCCTGCGGCACGACGTGCCCGTCGGGGCAGGTCTGCGCTGCCGGCAAGTGCTCCACGGTGTGCCCGGCCGGGACGACCGAGTGCACCGGCGCCTGCGTCGACCTGAAGTCGAGCTCCGCGCACTGCGGCTCGTGCACCCACGCCTGCGTGAGCCCGAGCGCCGGCTCGGCGACGTGTTCGGCCGGCGCGTGCAAGAGCGCGTGCCCGACCGGGCTCGTCCTCTGCGGGAATGCGTGCGTGGACGAGAACGCCGATCCGACGAACTGCGGCGCCTGCGGCAAGAGCTGCACGGCACCGGCGCTGTCGGTCGCCGTCTGCGCGCGCGGCACCTGTGATTTCAGCTGCAACGCGGGCCTCACCCGGTGCGGCAGCGCCTGCATCGCGACGAGCATCGACCCGAACAACTGCGGCGCGTGCGGCGTGAAGTGCGGCGCCAACAAGACGTGCTTCGGCGGCCAGTGCCTCGATCTGTGTCCGATCGGGACGATGTCCTGCGCTGCCGCATGCGTGGACATCACGAGCAACGCCGGAGACTGCGGCGCATGCGGCACCGCCTGCCCGGTGCCGACCAACGGCGGAGCCGTCTGCAAGGGGAGCAAGTGCGGCATCACCTGCACCGCGCCGTTCACCGCCTGCGGCAATGCGTGCGTACGGTTCGACTCCGACCCTGCGAACTGCGGCGCGTGCGGCACGGCGTGCGCCGCCGGAAGGTCGTGCGTCGACGGCGCCTGCACGGTCGTGTGCGGCTCCGGTCAGACGAACTGTTCAAACGCTTGCGTCGATCTGCAGACCGACGAGAAGAACTGCGGCGCTTGCAGCGCAGAGTGCAGCCCCGTCGCGAACGGGACCGTCATCTGCACGGGCGGGAGATGCGCGCTCACCTGCAACGCCGGGCTCACCGCCTGCAGCGGGCTCTGCGTCGACACGAAGAGTGACAACGCGCACTGCGGAGCGTGCACGACGGCGTGCACCGGCACCGCCACCTGCGCCGCCGGGACGTGCACGAGCCCGACACCGCCGCCGCCGCCCCCGTCGAAAGACGCCGGCACGCCGACGACCGTGACGCCCTAGGAGTCCCCCAGGCAACGCCCGATGGACTTCTAGGCGTCCTCGGTCAGCTTGATGCGCTCGATGTCCGCGCCGACTGCGGCGAGCTTCTTTTCGATGCGCTCGTACCCGCGATCGAGGTGATAGACGCGGCGCACGACGGTCTCGCCTTCGGCGATGAGGCCGGCGATGACGAGCGACGCGCTCGCACGCAGATCCGTGGCCATGACACTCGCGCCTTCCAGCACGTCGACGCCGCGCACGATGGCGGCGTTGTTCCGGATCTCGATGTCCGCTCCCATGCGGATCAGCTCCGGCACGTGCATGAACCGGTTCTCGAAGATGGTCTCGGTGAGCACGCTGGTACCGGGGGCGATGGTGAGGAGCGCCATCAGCTGGGCCTGCATGTCCGTCGGAAATCCAGGGTGCGGCGCGGTCGTCGCGTCCACCGCGCGGAGCGGCGCGTGCCGGGAGACGACCGTGCCCTCGCCGTCGCGCTCGATGTCGACGCCCGCGCTCCTGAGCTTCATGATGACGGGCTCGAGATCCTCGGTGGGTACGTTCTCGAGGGTCACGGTTCCGCCCGTCGCGCCGACGGCCGCGAGGAACGTCCCCGCCTCGATCCGGTCCGCGATGATGGCGTGATCGAACGGCTCGAGCTCGTCACGGCCCTCGATACGGATGGTCGAGGTACCGGCGCCGTCCACGCGCGCGCCCATCTTGTTGAGGACCCTGCCGAGCTCCTCCACCTCGGGCTCACGCGCGGCGTTGACCAGCGTCGTCCGTCCCTTGGCGAGCGCCGCGGCCATCATGAGGTTCTCGGTGCCGGTGACGGTCTGCATGTCGAAGACGATCTCCGCACCGCGGAGCCGCGACGCCTCGGCGACGACGTAGCCGTGCTCGACGCGGATCTTCGCGCCGAGCGCCTCGAGTCCCTTCAGGTGCTGATCGACGGGGCGCGCCCCGATCGCGCACCCTCCGGGGAGCGACACCTTCGCGCGACCGTGACGCGCGACGAGGGGGCCCAGCACGAGCACGCTCGCGCGCATCTGCCGCACGAGCTCGTAGGGTGCCTCGGTACGCGCGGGCCCCGACGCCTCGGAGAGACGCACCTCGGGAATATCGACGTGCACGTCGCGTCCGAGAAACCGGAGCAGCGCCGCGGTCGTGTCGATGTCGCGAAGGCCCGGCACGTTACGAAGACGGCTCGCGCCGTCCGACAGCAACGTCGCGCAGAGGATCGGAAGTGCCGCGTTCTTCGCGCCTCCGACCCGTATCCGACCTTGCAACGATTTTCCGCCACGGATCCGAATCGCATCCACGAGGTGGACTTGACCACTTTCCGGAGCGCGCGACAAACTCGCCGCGAAAGGATCGTTACTTCGAACGATTCCGGATACCCTCCCCCCATGCGACTCGGGCCGTGTCTCTTCGCTCTCACCCTGTCGCTCGCGGCAGCGACCGCTCGGGCAGAGGGCCCCGTCCCGTCGCTGGATCTTCGCGGCTTTCATCCTCCGGTCGATCCCGCCGGCTTCCTCTACATAGAGCCGACGAAGACTCCCGGGGGCGGCCAGTGGAACTTCGGCGCCTACGCGTCATACGCCCTGTCCCCGGTCGTCCTGCGCGGCCCCGGCGACCACGAGCTCGCGAAGGTCGTGAGTCACCAGGTGTCGCTCGACTACTACGGCAACATCGGAATCGGGCAGACGTGGGCGGTCGGCGTGGACATCCCGACCGTCGTTTACCAGACGGGGGACGACGTGCGCGGGCTCCTGCCCGGCAGCGATACGCTTCCTCACGCCGCGATCGGCGGCATCGCCATCGACGTGAAGAAGACGTTCGTGTCGACGGCGGACCTCGGTGGCTTCGGCCTCGCCGGCCTCGGGACGCTCTACGTCCCGACCGACTCGCGTTCGTACGTGAGCGACAACACCGTGCGCGGTGAGCTCCGCGCCCTGGCCGAGCTCGACCTGCTCGCGATCGCCGTACGCGCCACCGCCGGCTTTCGCATGCGAGGCGAGGACGAGACGCTCGTCCGCGACGGCACCTCCAAGTATCGCTTCGGGCACGACATCCCATGGGGCGCCGGCGTCACCTTTCGTCCGCAGACGATCGGGCTCGACCGTGAGGGGCACTGGCGATGGACGGCAGAGGTGCACGGTGCGATCGCGACGACGCCGAGCTTCGCCGCCGCGCCACAGTCGCCGTCGGCGTTCGGGCTCTCGGCGCGCTACACGGCCGGTAACGTCTCCGGGCTGTTCGGCGCCGAGGTGCCGCTCGACGGCGCGGTCGGCAATCCGCTCGTGCGGCCCGTGATCGGCCTCGGCTGGGCGCCGCGGTTCGAGGACGCCGACGGTGACGGCATCGAGGACGACAAGGATCAATGCCCGGAGCTGGCCGAGGACAAGGACGGCTTCGAGGACCAGGACGGCTGCCCCGATTTCGACAACGACGACGACGGCGTCCCCGACGAGTCCGACACGTGTCCGAAGGAGAAGGAGGACACCGACGGCTTCCAGGACGAAGACGGTTGCCCCGACCCGGACAACGACGGCGACGGCGTGCTCGACGCGCAGGATGCGTGCCCGAACGAGCCTGGGCCGAAGGACAGCCCGCGTCCCGGCTGCAAGGATCCCGATCCGGACAAGGACGGCATCCTCGGTGACGCCGACAAGTGCCCGACCGAGGCCGAGGACAAGGACGGCTTCCAGGATCAGGACGGCTGCCCCGATCCCGACAACGACGGCGACGGCGTTCCCGACGCGAGCGACGCGTGTCCCCTCGAGGTGGGAGAGCCGAGCGCGGATCCGGCCGCGAATGGCTGCATCGTGCTCGATCACGACGGCGATACGTTCGACGACACCGCCGACAAGTGCCCGAAGGAACCGGAGGACTTCGACGGTGTCGAGGACGACGACGGTTGCCCCGACGCAAAGGAGGGGAAGCCGCTCGTCGCTGTCACCGAGGTGAAAGGCGAGCGCGTGCTCGGCCTCCGCGTGCCCGTACGCATCGTGAAGGACGACGTGGCGCCCGCGAGTCTGCCGACGCTGCGCGCGCTCGGACAGCTCCTGAATCAGCACCCGGACTGGATCGTCGCGGTGGGCGCGCGCGCCACGGGACGAAGCGCGGAGGCCGAGCAGGTCGCGCTCAATCACTCCTTCGCCGTCGTGCTCACCCTCCGCTGGCTCACCCATCGAGACGGCGCGGCAGAGAGCGTCGCCTGGGGCGCAGTGCGCGATCTTCCGGGCGCCGCGGCGAGCGGCCTCGGTATCTTGCTCCTCGTGCCGCACGAGGCCGCTGCGCCACACGAGGTCGCGGCGCCGCACGCGCGCGAACCGGACCGCACGCCGCGAGCGCCAAAGAACGGCGCGCCGCCCGCGGACGCCGCGCCGGCGGGTGCACAGGGCGGCAAGTGATGCGTCCCGCACGTGCAGCGCTGGCGTCGCTCATCGTCGCGGCGTCGCTCGTCCACGGGACGGCCCTCCACGCCGAGGGAACGAACGCGTCGACATCGTTGAAAGATCACTTCGGCGTCGGCGCGGCAGAGACGCTCGGCGCTTCGGATTCGTTGACCGAACGCCTGCGCGGGCTCGAACGACTCGGCGCGATCGGAACGCCGCGTGCCGTCCTGCGTCTCGTCCGCGCGCTCGAGCCCGGTGGCGCCGCGAAAGCGCCCGAAGAGCGGCTCATCGCGGTGCGACAGCTCGCGCTCCACACCGACGACGCGGGTGCGCGCCGCGCGCTCGCACGCGTGCTCGGCGGTCACTCCTCTTCCGCGGCGACCGAGACGCCGTCCGTGCTCGATGACCTGGCGGAGCGCACCGCTGCCCTCGCGCTCGCACGCTCTCAGGCGCCGGACGCGCTCGCGTCGCTGGGCAAGGCGCTCGAGAGCCCGGGCCGCGCGGCGCTCGCCGCCGAAGCCGCCCTCGTCGCGCATCCGCCGCGCGACCTCTCTCCGGTGCTCGCCACCGCGCGCGTCCCGAGCGTGTCCCTCGTCCGCGCGCTCGACGGGCTCGGCGATCAGCGCGCCTTCGACACGCTCCGCGATCTGGTTCGTATAGGCTCGCCCGAGGTGCGAGCCGCGGCGGCCGTCGCGCTCACGCGGCTAGGTGATTTCGAGACCGTGGAGCTCTCGCGGCGCTGGCTTTCGAGCAACGCGCCCATGCCGCTCCGGATCGCCGCCGCGCGCATCCTCTCCATGGCGCACGCCGAAGGCGCCGCACGCGCGACGATCGCGCTGCTCGAGGATCCGTCGTACTTCGACATCGGGCTGGAGCTCGCGCTCGACGCTCCGAGCCCGGAGCTCGTTCCCGCACTCGCGAAGTTCGTTCGCACGAGCAGCGGCACCCGCGCCGACGACCTGCTCGCGGCGCTCGGCCGCGCCGGTGGCGAGCAAGCGGCGGACGTGCTCGCGGCGCTGCTCGACGACGCGACGCTCGGCGCCGTCGCCGCCTATCATCTCGGACGGATGCCGGGGAAAGCCCCGGCGCGAGACATCGCCGACCGCCTCGGGCGACCCTCGAGCCGTCGGCTCGCCGCGCGTGCCGCGACGGTACGAAAGCTGGTTCTCGGCGAGCAAGCGACGAACGTCCGTCCGGTGCTCGAGAGCCTGCTCCGTTCGAACGACGCGGCCGACCGCGCCGCGGGTGCCACGGGGCTCTCGGTGCTCGAACCCGATCGCATCGCGGGCTTCGTGGCTTCGAAGGACGACGTCGTCGTGCGCGCGGCGGCAAGCTGTCTCCTGCTCGCGCCGCGCGACGTCGGCGGATACGTCGCCGAGCGGCTGCTGGCGACGGCGAGCGGCGACACCGAGACGGCGCTCGCGCTCGCGCTCGCCGTCCCCGGCGCCAATGAGCGCGCTCCTACCCGGGTGCTCCTCGCGCTGGTCGGCAGCGGCGGGGCGGCAGCGCCGCTCGCGGCCCGCGCCCTCGCCGCCCGCGATGCCGGGGCCGAGCGCGAGCGGCTCGACGAGCTCCTCGCGAGCAGCGATCCGGAGCTCCGTGCGCACGTCGCCCTCGGCCTCGGCGCGAGCAAGGAGAGAGACGCGGCAGGGCGTCTCGAGGCCGGGTATCGGCTCGAGCCGGATCCGGTCGTGAGGCTCGCCATCGTGCGCGCGCTGTCGGTTCGCTCCGAACCCTCGAGCGCACGGGTGCTCGGACTCGCCGCCGCGTTCGATCCCGACGCGGACGTCCGCGCAGCCGCGTCGCGGTTCACCGGCCCGGCGCCTGCCGCGTCCCCGACGGCCGAGACCGCCGTCGCGTGGATCCCCGTCGTGAACGCGAGCGACGACGGCCCCGCGCCGGCGACGGTCGCCGTCGAAGTTCCGGGGGGCCTCGCGCTCCCCGCAGCGACTGCGCCGGACGGCGTGGTGCTGCTTTCCGGGCTACCCGAGGGCCCCGTCTTTGTGCGGGTTGCACCCGCGCGCGAGCGCGACAACGCTTCGGAGAGAGGTGCTGCTTGGCAAGCCGGAAAGTAGGAGCCGCGAGCAACGGAGTCGAAGAGTCGGGCGGCGTCGCTCCGGCTGGCTCCTTCGAGGACAGCATCCGGAGGCTCTCCGAGATCGTCGATGCGCTCGAGGCGGGTGATCTCCCGCTCGAGCAATCGCTCAAGCTGTTCGAGGAAGGCGTGAAGCTGTCGCGTGCATCACAGGCCACCCTCGACGGCGCAGAGAAGCGCGTCGAAGAGCTCCTCTCGATCGACGAGCGCGGCGAGCCCATCGTACGAGAGCTCGACGTCGAATGAGCTCGATGGCTCCCACGACCGTCCGCAACGCCGCGGCGCTCCTCGTCGGTAACGAGCTCCTGAGCGGCAAGGTCCACGAGGCGAACCTCGTGAACCTCGCGCGCACGCTCCGCGCGCTCGGCGTGAAGCTCGAGCGCGCCGTCATGGTTCCCGACGATATGAACGTCATCGCGAACGAGGTGCGCGCCCTCTCCGACGCTTACGACGTGGTGTTCACCAGCGGCGGCGTCGGCCCGACCCACGACGACATCACGATAGAAGCCGTCGCGCTCGGCTTCGGCGTTCGCGCCGTCGTGCACCCCGAGTTCGAGGCGCTGCTCCACGCCGTCTACGGCGACAAGATGTCCGACGGGCACCTGCGTATGGCCCTCGTCCCCGAGGGCGCCGAGCTGGTCCGCCACGAGGAGACGCGCTGGCCCACCGTCCTCATGAAGAACGTGTGGATCCTGCCCGGAGTGCCGGAGGCGTTCCGCATGAAGCTCGCCGTCGTGCGCGCCAACGTCCACGGCGCCGCGCGCTTCGTCTCTCGCGAGGTGTTCACGAAGATGGATGAGCCGGATCTGAAGCCGATGCTCGATCGCGTCGTGGCGGCGCACCCCGACGTCGACGTCGGGTCGTACCCGAAGTGGTTCGACGCCCGCTACAAGACGAAGATCACGTTCGACGCTACCGACGACGCGAAGCTCGAGGCCGCGGTGACCGAGTTTCTCTCCCTCCTGCCCGAGGGCGAGCCGCAGACGCCGGACTGACACTGGCGAGCGCCGGCGTCGCCCCTGGCGATCGACAGGCCACGACACGAAGGCGACGAGGAAAAGCTCGGGGTACGGATCCTGCTGAGTCCGGCGCATGGCCACGTCACTCGCGCTCGTCGACAAACCCCGTCCGAACCTCCGCGAGCAAGCGCTCCTTCACGGCATGCACACGCTCGCCGACATCGATCTGCTCGCCCTGGTGCTAGGAACCGGCGCGGAGGGAGAGTCGGCGATCAGCATCGCAGCGCGACTACTCGACGCGGCCGGTGGTCTCGTCGGCCTCTCGCGTACCCGCGGTCACGCGCTCTCGCTCCGGCGCGGGATCGGTCCGGCGAAGGGCGCGCGCATCCTCGCCGCGCTCGAGCTCGGCAAGCGGGCGCTCGCGGCCGCGCTCGACGACGAGCGCGACGCGGTGTCGTCGTTCGACGCCGTCGTCGACTGGGCGCGGCCGCGGCTCGCGACGCTCGAGCACGAAGAGGTGTGGCTCCTCACGCTCGACGGAAGGAACGGGCTGCTCGGCGCCACGCGGATCGCACAGGGCGGCCTTCACGGCTGCGCCCTCACGCCGCGGGACGTCCTCCGGCCCGCCCTGCGAGACGGCGGGAGCGCGATCGTCGTCATCCATAACCACCCGAGCGGCGACCCGACCCCGAGCCCCGACGACATCAAGATGACCGCCGCGCTGGCCGTAGCCTGCGACGTGGTCGGCATCGAGCTACTCGACCACGTCGTCGTGGCACGAGGAGGCGCGACGTCCCTCCGCGAAATGGGCGCGGTACCGGGAAGCGGACCGGCGTAGGCTTACATCGTCTCCTTTGCCCTCCGCCTGATGCGCGTCCCCTTTTTCTTTCGACCTTCCGCTATAGCCGGGCGGCTCGGGGTTCGGTTATGGTGGCAGGGTTGTCGTGATGGATCGTATCGACTTCGCCGCCCTGACTGACGTTGGCAGGAAGAGGGAGCACAACGAGGACAACTTCCTCGTCGACAAGAAACTCTCCCTCTTCGTCGTCTGTGACGGCATGGGCGGCCATGCCGCGGGAGAGGTCGCGAGCGCCCTCGCCGTGAGGACCGTCCACGACGAGCTGAAGAAGGAGAAGACGCTCCTCGACGACTACGCCACGGGCAAGAAGGGCGGGGACCTCGTCACCAAGCGCGACATCCTGAACGCGCTCGAGTTCGCCGTGAACCGCGCCTCGTCGAAGATCCACTCCGAGGCGACGAAGGACGAGCGCAAGCGCGGCATGGGGACGACCATCGTCGGCATCCTCTTCGCCGCGAACCAGGCGTTCATCGTCCACGTCGGGGACAGCCGCGTCTATCTCCTCCGGGACTCCGTGCTCGAGCAGGTCACCGAGGACCACAACGTCTACAACGAGCTGCTCAAGCGCAAGAAGATGACGCGCGAGCAGATCGAGAAGCTCGCGCCGAAGAACGCCATCACCCGCGCGGTGGGCGTCTACGAGCACTGCGAGCCCGAGAGCCTCGTTCTCGACGTCACGGACGGCGATCGCTTCCTGCTCTGCACCGACGGCCTCAGCCAGTATTTCGAGGACGACACGGTCGGCCTCGCCAAGGGACTCGGCGAGCCGGACGCGAACGCCGCGGTGAAGAAGCTGATCGACACCGCGAACGAGCGCGGCGGCAGCGACAACATCACCGCCATCCTCATCACCCTCGGTGAAGCCGGGGTGCGTGACGTCGATCGCGCGAAGAAGCTCCAGCTCAAGCGCGAGATCCTCGCCAGGATGCCGCTCTTCCGACCGCTGAACGATCGCGAGATCCTCCGGGTTCTCCAGGTCACCGACGTCGTTCCGTACCAGAACGGGGAGGTGGTGATCACCGAGGGCGAGAAGGGGGACGAGCTCTTCATCGTGCTCGAGGGCACGGTGGACGTCATCCGCGGGGACTCGAAGCTCACGAGCCTCTCCCCCGGCGAGCACTTCGGCGAGATGGCGCTGATCCGCGCCCAGCCTCGCTCCGCCACCGTCAAGTCGAGTGGTCTGAGCGAGCTCATGGTGATCCGGAGGTCCGACTTCTTCGAGATCCTCCGGAACGAGCACCAGCTCGCGGTGAAGCTCCTGTGGCAGTTCCTCGGCGTCCTCGCCGATCGCCTGGCCGACACCAGCCGTGAGCTCGGTGAGGCGCGAGAAGAGCTCGCGGCCGAGGACATCACGCAGGAGATCTTCTTCTCGGAAGAGGACGAAGACCGCCAGACGTCCCGGCTGCCGCCGCCTCCCCCTCCCCCTCCGTCACTCAGGACACCTCCGCGATCGTGAAGCGCGCGACGTCGCTCGCGTGCACGGCGCTCGCATTGTCGGGGTGCGGGAAGCACGCCGGCACGCCGAACACGTCGGCGTCGGCCACCGTGACCGTTCCCGCGCCCGTCGCGAGCGCGAGCGCGGACGTCGCTCCGGGCGCGCCCGCGAGCGGCGGCACGCTGATGAACAAGGCGCTCTGCCGCGCGCTCGCCGTGAAGGGAACGGTGACGGCGGCCGGCGGCACTCCGCTCGTGACGGGAGACGGCCTGGGTCACGCCGGCTACGTCGAGCTCGCGGAGGGCGGCTCGCTCACCGTGAAGAACACCGAGACTTCTCGCGAGCTCTCGTTCAGCGGACCCGCGCGCGTCCTCCCGTGCGAGCGCGGTGAGGAACGCTTCGTCCTGCCCTTCGGAGCCGTGGAAACCACGACGTGGGCCGGCGCGCGCCCCGGCGCGGACGTGCTGATCGCGACGCCGTTCGGCGCCGTGCGCTACGGGGACGCGAAGCTCGAGGTGCACGCCGACTCGAAGGGCCTCACCGTCGCGAGCGCGGCAGGTGACGCATGGGTATGGCTCGGCGGGGCGGCGGCAGAGCAGAAAATTCCAGACGGAAAGCGCTTCGAGAGCCGGGGGCGGGCACCCGATGTCAAGGCCCTTGTCACCGATTGCGAGACGCGAGCAGGCGAAGCGGAGTCGCGCGCGCGCGCCGTGCTGGTACCAGGGAAGTCGACGGCCCCTCTCGGCACGCGGGCAGCGGAGCACGTGCGGGCGAGAAAGGCAGCGCGGCTGTCGTGCGCGGTCGCCGCCGCTGCCGTGCAGACCGCGAAAACGGACGCCGAGAAGGACGAACTGGGTCGGCGCGTGTCCTACGCCGAAGCGCGCTGGCGAAGCGTGCCGCCGCGCTGAGGGAACGACCCGAGAGCGTCGCCGGTGCACGAAAAGTCGAGTCCCGTTGACAGTTTTGCCGTGAGACCGGTAGCGTCCGCTTCCAAGGGCGAATCGTTCGACGGAGTCCCTCTGTGCGATGACTCATCTTGCTTTGGCGCGAGCTCTGCTCCCTGCATCGACGCTGGTGGCACTCGCCAGCATGGTGCAGCTCGCTCACGCAGAGGAGCCGCGCAAGGTGACCGAGCCCTCGGTGCTGAACGAGTCGGCCGAGATCACGAGCGTCGTCGATGCCTTCGACGGTGACGACAAGTTCGATCTCCACCTCTCCCTCGGCTTCCAGGAGACGTGGCGGAGCGGCAACGTCCTTCGCGAGACGACCAGCAGTCTCCCGCGCTATTCGAGCGGCGGGTACACGGCAGGCAACCAGAACGTCGCCAAGTACAGCGAGACCACGAGCCGCCTGAACACGCGCGCCGACATCGGCCTCTACAAGGACGTCGCGCTCATCTTCCGCATGCCGGTCATCCTGTCGAACGACCGGAAGCTCTCGGCGATCGGCGGCGCGGGCCCAGCGTCGCTCCTCGCGCAAGGCGCGCCCGGTGAGCAGCTCTTCTCCCTGCCGCTCCAGTCCCCGACGCGAAGCGGTATCGAGTACCTCGCGATAGGTCTCGACGTCTCGCCGATGAATCAGACGCGCGACAGCTCGAAGCCCACCTGGACGATCGGGATCGAAGGGCGCTTCAGTGTCTCGGAGCCGATGCACGCCTGCGCCGGCACGCGCGGCCTGAACAGCCCGGGGGCGCAGCAAGGTTGCGCCTATCCGTCGGACGTCAACCGCAACGGCAAGTCGGGAGAGGGCCAGGTCTCGACGAGCAGCGGCAACGTCGATCTGGAAGGCACGAACTTCAGCGGCCACCGCTCCCCCGGCGTGAGCCGCGGCACGACCGGCCTCGAGGCGCACACCTACGCGTCGAAGCGCCTCAAGTACATCGAGCCCTACACCGGCTTCGTCGCGCTCTTCGAGTTCCAGAACAGCAGCAGTGATTTCGGCACCAGTGACCTTCAAGGTTCGCTCGTGAATCACCCGCCCTTCCAGGGGACGATCATCGGCGGCGTCGCGATCTTCCCGTGGGAGGTGCGCGATCAGTTCCAGCGCATCGAGGTCGACCTTCGCGCAGCGGGCACCTACCGCTCGGAGGGGCGCGATTACTCGCCGCTCTTCGACGCGCTCGGCGGCTCGGACGCCCCGTCCCTGCGCACGCCGAACTTCGCGTCGTTCCAGGCGGGCCCCACCGCAAACTCGTCGGTCGCGAACCCCAACTCTCAGAAGGTGTACACGAGCGGCATCACCGACGTGCAGCAGCACGGCATCTACACGCTGAGCGCCGCGTTCACCTTCCAGGCCGGCGAGTACATCAAGTTCAACGTGGGCAGCTCGTACACGATCGAGCAGGGCCACATCATTACGTTCGATCAGCCCTGTAACCCCGACTTCCATGGCGACGTGGGTGCGGCAGGCCCCTGTCGCGGCTCGAGCAGCGGCGGCACGGTGGCGACCGGCATTCCCAACCCGAATTATCGCGCCGTCATCGACTCGCCCGGCCGCCGCTTCCGCATCGACGACTCGAGCATCTGGGACGCCTGGGTGAACGCCATCGTCATGTTCTGATGACAGCGCGCGGTCTCGTTCCGGTTCGTTGCTCGGGCGGCGCACGAATCGCGACGCTCGCGCTCGCGCTCGCGATTCCCTCGACGGCACGTGCCGCCGCGACGCAAGGCGCGACGGCGCAAGCGGCCGCGACGCAAGGCGCGACGGCGCAAGCGGCCGCGCCACAAGCCACGACGCCGCGAGCCGCGACGGCGCAAGTGACGGAGCCTGCGGCGTCGGCAACGGCAGAACCGGCGCACACTGCGACGGCGCTCGTGCTGCCGTCGATGACGCCGGTGGCGGACTGCAGCGCGTGTCCGTCGCTTCATCGTCCCGATCCGGAGGCCGAGCAGCGGCTCGCCGCCCTCGGACGTGAGCTCGACTCGGTCGTCGTGGGCGCCGCGCAGGACCTCGGGCTGACCATCGACGTGACGGCGAGGCCGACCGCCACGCCGTCGACGGTGTCCGAGCAGTGGCTCGCGCAGCAAGCCGGCACGAGCTGGGTGTTCTCGCCGCGACTCGGGCTGGAGGGCAGCGCCGTCCTGCTCCGCATCGTCGCGGTGCAGCCGGGGTCGAAGGTGCTCCTCGTGCGCACCGAGCAGGTGAAGCCCGACGAGCTCGAGGTCAGGGCCGTGCTCATGATGCGCGACCTGGTACACGCCGCGAGCTCTCAGCGAGCAGCGCCGGCACCGACCCCCGACGCCGACGAGCACGCCGTGGTGAAGCCGGCGCGGTCACCGGGTCGCGCCGTGCTCGCGCTCAACGCCGCGGCATTCGGCGCCTACGTCGGTTTCGCGCTGCAGAGCGCCGGCGGCTCGAACGATCCACGACTCACCTATCCGCTCATCGCTCTCGGCACCGGCGTCGGCATCGGCGGCTCGATCCTCGCCGCCGAGGAGTGGGACATCGGCGTCGGTGACGCCTGGTTCCTCTCTGCCGGCTCGTGGTGGCCGGCGCTCGGCGCGGCGTTCGTCGGCAAGAACCTCGAGGCGAGCAAGCGGTACCTCTACAGCGCCGCCGCCGCAGCCGGGGGCCTGACACTCGCGACGACCGCCGTCGCGTTCGGGCACATGAGCGAGGGCGACGCGATCGTCGCTCACTCCGGCGGCGCGTTCGGCCTAGCCATCGGCGGCGTGACCGATCTCGCGATCCGCGGCAAGACCGACGTCACGCCGTTCCGCGGCATGGGCACCGGCGCGATCGTCGGCGTCATCGCGGCCGGCGCGCTCGCGCGGTTCACGCCACCGCAGGCTCCGTCGAAGATCCTCTTCGTCGATCTCGGCGCGGCCCTCGGAGCGCTCGGCGGCGCCGCCGTCGCGAGCCCGCTCGTCTTCGGCACCCACGTGAACGCGACCCGGACCCGGCTCTGGCTCACGACGATCGCCGCCGGCACCATCGGCGGTGCGATCGTCGGTTATCTCGTGACACCCTCGTCGTCCCACGAGTCGCGGACCGAGGGCACGAGCCGGGTCGCTCCCTTCGTCGGCGTCATCGCCGAGGAGCAACGGCGCGACGGGCACACGTCTCCGGTGACGGGCATGGGCGTACAAGGAGTCTGGTGAACGACGCTTTCTCGGGTGACGACGCCATCGCGTTCCAGGTCGGGAGCGACGAGGCGGGCGAGCGGCTCGACCGGCTCGTCGCGCGCAAGGTGACGGCGGGCGGACGCCGCAAGGTGTCGGAGCTCTTCGAGCGCGGCGCCGTCCGCGTCGGCGGTCGCGTCGCGAAGAAGGGCGCCGTCGCACGCGAAGGGGACGCGGTCACGGTGCGGCTCGCGCCGGCGATCGTCGCAGAGAACGCGCCGCTCGAGGTGCGTCTCGAGACGCCGGGCGTCGTGGTCGTCGAGAAGCCGGCAGGGCAGCCCACGGTGCCGGCGCGCGACGGCGACGAAGGGACGCTCGCGAGCGCGCTCCTCGGACGCTACCCGGAGATGGCGAACGTCGGTTATCGGCTGCGCGAGCCGGGGCTCCTTCATCGCCTCGACACCGAGACGTCGGGGCTTCTCGTCGCGGCGCGCTCGACGGAGGCGTTCGCGACGCTCCGCGCGGCACTGTCGGCAGGGCACATCGAGAAGCGGTATCTCGCGGTCGTCGCCGCGGCGGGTCTGCCGGAGAGCGGCGTCGTCGAGGCCGCGCTCGCGCCCGATCCGCGCGACGGACGGCGAGTGCTGGTTCTCGAGGGCGGCGCGCGTCCCCACCACGACGGCACCGGCGTGCAGGGTTCCCCTGCCCTCGAGCACGACGAAGTAGCGCCGGGCCTTCGCGTGACCCGCTTCCGGAAACTCCGCGTCGCGGGACCGTGGGCGCTCGTCGAGATCGAGGCGCGGCACGCTTACCGTCATCAGGTGCGCGTGCATCTCGCGTCGCTAGGACATCCCATCGCGGGCGACGCGCTCTACGGTGGTCCCGCCGCCGGCCTCGCCGGTCAGCGGCACGCGCTCCACGCGAGCTACGTCGCGTGGGCGGGTGACGACGTGGTCGGCGCCTTCGCCGTCGAGTCGCCCTTGCCGGACGATCTGGCCGCGCTCGGCTTTCCGCGCTGACGCTGCCCGGCGTCGACGGCGACGGAGAGGCGCTTCGCGAGCCGCCTCACGAGCTCGAGCGTCACCCGTCGGGTGGGCACCTTCGGCCGGAGCACCGCGACGCGCTCGTCGGCGCTGCGCCCCCGCGTCCAGAGAAGGCCCTTCGGGAGCGCCTCTGCCGCTGCGGAGTTCTCGAGCACGCGGACGATCACGTAAGGCAGCGGCAAGAGACCGAGGATGCCCTGGTGAAAGTCGACTCCCGCCTCGAGCGCGAGGAATCCCTGGAGCGCCGGTTTCGGCAACACGAGTAGTCGGAGCTCGTCGTACTCGGTCACGCCTTGCGGGAAGCGCGCGAGCGGATGCACGTCGAGAGCGGAGTCGTCCTCGAGCTCGCCCATGAGCCACTCGAGGAGCTCGCGCGGCGCGGCCGAGCCGACCGACGGCAGCTCCGCCCCGCGACCGGTGCAGAAGAGCGGGAAGAGCACCGCGGACGCGAGCGCCACCGAGAGACCCTCGTAAGGATTCTTGCGGAGCACGACGATCGCCCCGAAGACGAAGAGCGACAGCAGCGCGGCGAAGAGCGCGAAGCCCGGCAGAGCGCCCGCGTCGACGAACCGCCCGGGCAGGCGCTCGGCGTCGCGCTTAGCGTCGAACGCGGCGTCTCCGTCGAGGCGTTCCCACTTGCCGGGACCGCGCAGCACGGGCGCGAGTCGTGGCGGCAGGTGCGTCGCGAACGCCATCGACACGAGAAGCAGCGCGGCGGCGAGGAGCGGCTCGGTCGTCTCCTCGACGACGAACACGGCGCCGAACGCCGCGAGCCCAGCGAGCAAGCCGCGCAGTACCGCGGGCAGCGGCAGGAGCGGACGGCTCCGTGCGCCGCGCTTCCGGCACGCCGCGTCGACCCAGCGCGACTTCAGCACGACGATGAGCGACAGGAGCGCCGCGAGCGCCGCAGACACCGCGTAGAGCGGCCGTCGATCGGGCGGCTTGCGCGGCGCCGAGCCCTTGACGGGCACCTCGGCCGCGAGCGCGGGCGCCTCCTCGGACGGCTGCGCCTCGTGCACGTCGAAGGTCGCGGCGTCGACGATGATGCGCCACGGAACTGCTTCGCCCTTCGCCATGTGCGGCCGGACGACCTCGAGCTCGTCCTTGTCCATGGCGCGACGGAAGGTGCCGAGGAACACGCCGTCGGCGTCGTCGGTGATCGTCACGTCGCCGTCGCCGGGGCGGGCCGACGCGAGCCGCGGCGGCACCGAGCCGCGCGGCACCCGGAACACGACGCGCGCGGAGTCGATCCCATCGGCGAAGCTCGGCCCCGTCCACTCGACGGTCGTGCTGCGCCGGCCCGGCTCGAGCCGTCCCGCAGCCTCGAGGTTCGTTCGATAAGAGAAGCGGAACTGGTACGTCCCGCCGCGAAGCCCCTTGATGCCGATGACGTGGAGCGAGACCTTGGTGGCGTTCTTCGTCGCGGAGAGCGGCAGCGGGAGCCCGGCCGCGCGCCCGCTCTCGGCGCGGGTGACGGTCGCGCCGTCGAGCAGGGTCGCGTCCTCGTCGACCGGGTCGACGGAGAATTCCGGCAGCGGGCCGCCCCGGATCCCGAGCAGGATCTCGTGAGTGACGGTCGCGGTCCCGTCGCGGTCGAGATCGACCGTGACGCTGTCGCTCTTGACGGTGCGCTCGACCCAGGCGCTCGCGTTCGTCCCGGCGAACAGAGTCGCCACGACGACCAGCAAAGACGGAAGCCAGGCGCGCTTCGACACCGAAGCCGTGGGTACCGTACGACCGCCCGCGCGGCCAAGATCCGGAAACTTATCGATGCAGCGCGCTCGCGGCGCTCGTTGCGGCCAGGGCGATGAGATCTTCGACCAGCTCGCGCGGGACGCGCGCAGTGGCGACCATCTTCGGGCCGTTCGCGTCGGCGGAGGCGTGCCAGAGGAGCGGGTTCTCGCCGCGGTGGGGCAGCGCGTTGAGGTTCTTCGCGTTGGGCGTCGTCACGTCGCCGAGCGAGCTCCGGAGGCCCTCGGCGAGAGACGCCAGGGAGGAGAATCCGGCCGAGTTCGCGCTCTCGGTCTTCAACGTGGCGAGGCCTTCGCGGGTCGCGAGGGTGCTCTTCCCCGCCTTCACGTCGGCCAGGCGCTCCTCGAGGAGCTTCTCGTCGGTGCCGAACCCGAACCAGGTGAGCGGACCATCGGGCATCGCGACGAGGAAGATCTGGATCGGCTCCGCGGGCTTCGCGCCCTTCACGGGAGGGGGCGCGGGCGCGCGGTCTTTGCCGTGTCCGGGGCGAGTCATGCGACGCGCGGATTCGAGCGCCGCTGCCGGGATCGTCAGCTCGTAGACCTTCGTCTTCGGGTCGAGGCCCTTGGCGAACTTCGGCGCTCGCTCCTTGCCGGTCGGGATCTCCGCCGCGGCGAGCACGTTCGTCTGGGCGAGGTGCTTCCTGAGGGCGGGATCGCCGAGGGACTTCATGAGCTCGGAGGCGAACCGCATCTCGCGATCGCCGCCTTGATCGAAGACGAAGAGATGTTGCCCGAGCGCGACGCGCACCGCCTCGGGGCTCGCGAGCATGCCGTGATCGGCGGGCTGCGCTGCCTCGTCGAGGAGGCCGGCGTTGGCGCCCGAGGCAGTCGTCGTCATCATCTGCTCGAAGGCCTCGACGAGCGGCGTGCGACGCTTCTCGGGGAGCTTGTGATAGTCGAGCCAGCCGTCGGCGAGCTCGCGGAGGGACGCTGCGATGGCGCGGAACCGCTCCGGATCCGACGGCGCGCTGTAGCTCGCGGCGAGCGCGTCGGCGGGCAGCTTCCAGAACGCGTCGGGGGCCGGCGTGCCCTTGCCCGCGGCACGCGTCGCGGTCTGCGCCCACCACGAGCGCTGTCCCGCCATCGACAGGGACGTCGAGACGTCGAGGGCGTTGCCGCCGGTGGCGAGCACGGCGTCGAAGTCGAGCCGGTCGAGATCGTACGAGAGCGCGATCACCTCGTCCGCCAGTCCGTAGAGCACGTCGCGGAGCGCGCGATCGAACTTGGGCGCGTCGAGCGACAGCTCACGGAGGAGAAACGGAATACCGACGGTGCGGACCAGAGTGACCTGCGACCCGTAACGCCGCCGGAACGGCTCCGCCGTCACGTGGGCGTGTATCTCGCTCGGGCCGAACGACTCGGTCGGCATGCCGCAGGACATGTACGGAGCGAGCGCGTCGGCGCTGGCGGCTCCGTCGGAACAGACGACGCGCGCCGGCGCCGCGCCGAGCGCGCGCACGATGTCGCACGTGAGCCCGTCACCGACCTTTGCGCGATACGCGCCGGCCGCCTCTTGCGTCACCTGACCGCCCTGTGAGCGGAAGAACGCCGCAGCGGTGTCCGTCGACGACACACCGACGGAGAAGGCCCATTGCACGCGCGGCTCCTCGACCGACGTCGGGTCGAGCATCGCCGCGAAGTCGAGGGGCGCATCGAACACCGCGGTCTGTGAGAGCCCGGGGACGGCCTTGTCGAGGAGCGAGCGCCAGTTCACCGGCAAGCCGGACCAGGCGACACCGGTGTCCGCGGACTTCGCGGCGTTCGGTACGCGCGCGATCGCGAAGAGCTCTGCCGGCGGCGCGACCTTGGCGAGCGGCGGAAGGACGACCGCTTGCGGCTCCTGTCCCGTCTGGGCGGGTGCCTGTGCCGGCTCCTGCTTCCCACCACCACACGAGACCACGAGCACGAGCGCGCACGCTGGGACCAGCGATCGACCCTTCATGACACGAACGTTAGCCCGAGGGCGCCACACTACGAAAGAGCGTTCTGGTGCGACAAAAGCGAGAACGCGGCGGGCTTTCCAGCACCGCCGCGCTTTCGCGTCCGTCAACGACTCGAGAGACTCGCCGCACCTCAGGGCGCGGCGAGCTTCGGGGTCACGCGCCTTCCTCGAACTCGGCGTCGATGACGTCGCCCTTCTTCTTGTTGCTCGGGCCGCCGCCGCTCTGGCCATCGGCTCCGGGAGGCGCGCCACCCGCGCCGGGCGGGGGACCTGCTTGCTCGTAGAGCTTCGTGGCGATGGCGTGCGCTTCCTTCTCGAGACGCTCGAGGACGCTCTTCACCTTGTCGTCGTCCTGCTTCTCGAGAGCCTCGCGACCTTCCTTCACGAGGGCCTCCACCGCGCCGAGATCGGTTCCGGCGAGCTTGTCCTTGTTCTCGGTGATCTGCTTTTCGATCTGGTAGCAGAGGCTGTCGAGCTTGTTGCGCCGATCCACTTCCTCACGACGGCGCTTGTCTTCTTCCTCGTGCTCCTGGGCTTCCTTGACCATGCGGTCGATCTCGCCCTCTTGCAGGCCGCTGTTCGCGGTGATCGTGATCCGCTGATCTTTGCCCGTCGCGGTGTCCTTCGCGGCGACGGAGAGGATGCCGTTCGCGTCGATGTCGAACGTCACCTCGACCTTGGGGATGCCGCGCGGCGCGGGCGGGATGCCGTCGAGGTGGAAGCGGCCGAGGGTGCGGTTGTACCGCGCCTCTGCGCGCTCACCCTGAAGGACGTGGATCTCGACGGAGGGCTGGCTGTCACTCGCCGTCGAGTAGACTTCCTTCTTCTGCGTCGGGATCGTCGTGTTGCGGGGGATCATGACGGTCATGACGCCACCGAGCGTCTCGACGCCGAGGGACAGCGGCGTGACGTCGAGCAGCACGACGTCCTTCACGTCGCCGGAGAGCACGCCACCTTGAACCGCCGCGCCGACCGCGACGACCTCGTCCGGGTTGACGCCCTTGTGAGGCTCCTTCCCGAAGAACTTGATGACGGTCTCTTGGACGATCGGGATGCGCGTCGAGCCGCCGACGAGCACGACCTCGTCGATGTCGGCCGGTGACTTCTTCGCGTCCGAGAGCGCCTTCCGGACCGGCTCCATCGAGCGCTCCACCAGCGGGCGGATCATCTGCTCGAGCTTCGAGCGGGTGAGCGTCTTCTGGAGATGCTTCGGGCCGCTCGCGTCGGCGGTGAGGAACGGCAGATTGATCGTCGTCTCTTGCTTGCTGGAGAGCTCGATCTTGGCCTGCTCCGCGACGTCCTTGAGCCGCTGGATGACCATCTTGTCCTTGGCGATGTCGATGCCGGTGTCCTTGCGGAACTCATTGATCAGGTAATCCATGATCATGATGTCCACGTCGTCGCCGCCGAGGTGCGTGTCGCCGTTGGTCGAGATGACCTGCACGACATTGTCACCGACCTCGAGGATCGAGATGTCGAACGTACCGCCGCCGAAGTCGTAGACCGCGATGACCTCGTTCGTCTTCTTGTCGAGGCCGTAGGCGAGCGCCGCCGCGGTCGGCTCGTTGATGATGCGCTTCACCTCGAGCCCGGCGATCTTGCCGGCGTCCTTCGTGGCCTGGCGCTGGGCGTCGTTGAAGTAAGCGGGGACCGTGATGACGGCCTCTTTCACTTCTTCGCCGAGGTAATCCTCGGCCGCCTTCTTCAGCTTCTGCAGCACCTTCGCCGCGACCTCGGGGGGCGCCATGTCCTTGCCCCGAGCGGTGATCCAGGCGTCGCCGTTCTTGCCCTTCACCACGTGGAACGGCACGCGCGACGCTTCTTGCGTCACTTCGTCGAACCTTCGTCCGATGAACCGCTTCGATGAATAGACGGTGTTCTCGGGGTTGGTCACCGCTTGGCGCTTCGCGATGGTGCCGACGAGGATCTCCCCTTTTTCGTCCCACGCGACGACGGAGGGCGTCAGACGCGACCCCTCTTCGTTCACGATGACCTTGGGTTCCTTGCCCTCCATCACAGCAACGACGCTGTTCGTCGTCCCCAAGTCGATGCCGATGATCTTGCCCATGTTTCCTTCTCCAGTGCCCGTTACGGAATCGGCGAGCAACTTAACCACCTCCCTAGACCGGTCAACCGCCTCCGCGCACACGTAGAAAGGTCATTTTTCGAGGCGTTTTCCGGAAGAACCGTGTTGACAGGGAATGCCGAGCGGGTACAAGGTCCCCCGGCCCTCGGGGCAATAGCTCAGCTGGGAGAGCGCCGCGTTCGCAATGCGGAGGTCAGGGGTTCGATCCCCCTTTGCTCCACCGACTTCGCCGGATTCCGAGGACACTGATGACCGGCGAAGTGAAACTCGATTGCTCCATTCGCGCCTCGCGCGAGGAGCTCTGGGAGGCCTGCAGCACCCGCTCCGGCCTCGAAGGCTGGTACGCCGATCGTGTGACGGGCACCGTCCAGCGCGGCGCGCGCCTGAAGCTCGAGTGGCCGGAGCTCGGCGCCACAGTCGACCTCGAGGTCGAAGAGGTGCGGCAGAACGAGGAGCTCGTCCTCGTGAACGGCAAGAGCCGGGTGAGCCTCGTCGTGTCGGAGGGCCGCGTCGAGCTGACGCACCACGGCCTGACGACCGAGGATGATTTCGACGGCTTTCGTTCGTCGTGGCAAGTGGCGCTCGCGATACTCAAGCATTCGCTCGAAGAGCACCCGCGCGCACCTCGACGTGTCCGGTGGGCCGCACGCCCCGCGCACACCAGCGCCGAGCTCGCGCACCTCTGTTTCACGGCGCCGGCCGCGCTCGACCGGTGGCTCGGGCAAGGCAGCGTCATGGGTGGAGAGGACGAGCCGTTTCATCTGACGCTGATGTCCGGCGGCAGCATGTCCGGCAAGGTGCTGTGTCGGGTGGCCGGGCGAGACGTTGCGCTGACGTGGGAGGAGCAGAACGACTCCGTCCTCGTGCTCCGCACCTTGCCGTCACCGCGCGCGAGCCAGGAGCGCGTCGTCGCGATCTGCTGGTCGAAGTGGGGCGCAACCGAGGCGGGCGAGCACGCGATCGAGACCGAGCTCCAGCGTGCTCTCGAGCGACTCGGCGCGTTGCTCGCGATGAGCGGCAGCGCCTGACAGCAACCTGCGTCATGCAGCGGGCAATCCGCATCCGAGGGGTGATCCGCCGGATTACCGAGTCGACGTGGCCGGTTGCCACAGTCGTCACCGGCTGCGGGTGATGTAGGTACGCGCCGTCGCAGGAGATTTTCACTTTCGAGACGCCGACCGGGGGGTGGCGAAGCGACCTCGGCATGCAATGATCCAGGACCTGCTGCTGGGTCATCTCGGCATCAGGAAGGAGCTTCCTTTGAAGAGCCAGCGGTCCGCCTTCTCGAGCAGCGTTCTTCTATTCGTATTCGTGACGGCGTGCGGAGGCGGGGACTTCATCGGAAGCAGCATCGCGACCGGCGGCCACAGCGCCACGGACGGCGGCCTGGAGTCCGGGAGCCGAGCAGGCGGCGGCTCTTCGGGTGGAAGCGGCTCGCTGATCGACGGCGGCTCCGGCGGAGCTTCGTCGGGGACCGGCGGGAGCGTCGGCGGCGGTGGCGCAAAGAGCACCGGCGGGAGCAAGGGTAGCGGCGGTCGCGGAGCCGGAGGCACAACGACCAGCGACGGCGGCGCGACCAGCGACGGCGGCATGACCGGCGGCGGAACGACGGGCAGCGGCGGTCGCGGAGCCGGCGGCGCGACGACCAGTGACGGTGGTGCGTCTGCGAACGGCGGGACGAGCTCCGGAGGCGCGCAGAGCTCCGGTGGAACGTCGTCCGGCGGGACCGGGAACACGGGCGGCGTCGTGAGCAGCGGCGGCTCGAATCCGGTTTCCGGCGGCACGACGGGCTCCGGTGGTGAGTGCGCGAATCCGGTTGCCTGGTACGTCGACAACGACCAGGACGGCTACGGCTCGAGCAGCGCGCCGGCGCTGCTCTCGTGCGATCAGCCCGGCCCGCACTACACGAAGGTCGGCGGCGATTGCCACGACGGCAACAAGGACGTGCACCCGCAGGTCACCGCGCAGGAGAAGGCGTACTTCGAGGCGCCGTACAGCGCGACGAACGGCGTCAATTCGTTCGACTACGATTGCTCCGGCACCGAAGACGGCGATCCGAGCGAACCCAAGGCGGCGTCGAGCTGCCCCGCTCTGAGCGCCGGTGCCTGCGGGGGCAGCGGCTATCTCATGGTCGCGACGGGCGGTCGCGCCGCGCCGAACGGGTACTGCGGGAGTAAATCCTATCGCACCTGCGTTAGCCAGGTCGCGCTCCTCTGTCAGGCGCAAGACGTCACGAACTTCTCCGTCGCGTATCGCTGCAAATAAGCCCGGCCGCGCGTCGCCCAACGGCGGAGCTCGGAAGTCGCGTCGCGCCCGACGTTGTTTTAGTGTGCCCCGCATGCAGAGAGCCCGACGGCCGCGCTTTCATCCGGGAGGCGTGGTCCTCGCCGCGCTCGTGTCGTCGTGCGCGCCGCCGCACGCCGCGTCCCCCGACGGCGCGATCGCGGCGTCGCTGCCGTCCGCGCCGAAGAAGCTCGACCTCGTTCGCCCCGCCACCACCGGGACGGTCGCCGAGGCGCCGCTCCTCACCGTGCTCGCCGGTGAGCTCGCTCGCAACGTGAAGGAGCTCGGCAAGACGAAGAAGGCCGATCTGTCGCCCTACTTCGTCGAGTACGAGGCGACCGACGAGCACAACGTCGAGGTCGAGGGCTCCTTCGGCACCCTCGTGACGTCGACCGACGACAGGTCGCGCAGCCTCGATGTCGACGTGCGCATCGGAACGCCGAAGCTCGACAGCACGCATCGTCTCCGGGGCGACTACGACGTCTCGCGCGACTTCACGCGACAAGCCTGGTTGCCGGTGGAGGACGACCCCTCCGCGATCCGCGCCGTGGCCTGGCTCGCGACGAACGCCGAGTACCAGCGCGCCGTCGAGGACCTCGTCCGCGTGAAGGCGAACCTCGAGATCAAGGTCGCGGAGCAGGACACCTCCGACGATTTCTCCGCCGAGCAGCCCGCGACGTTCCACGAGCCGCCGGCGGCGTTCTCGGTCGACAAGGGCGTCTGGGAGAGCCGGGTGCGCAAGCTGTCGGCGGCATTTGCGCGCGAGCCCGAGCTCACCGAGTCGCGGGTACGCTTCGAGAGCTCTGCCGAGACGCGTTACCTGGCGACCAGCGAGGGCTCGAGCGTCCAGGTCGCCCGCTTGCACGCGCGCATCGAGATCACCGCGAGCACCCTCGCGGACGACGGCATGCGCCTCGAGCGCACCGAGACGGTGGACGTCCCCGATCCGGCGGCGCTACCGAACGACGACGACACGTCGAGACTCGTGGAGCGCGTGATCGCCGATCTCAAGGCGCTCAGGCGCGCGCCGCTCGTCGAGCCGTACGCCGGTCCGGCGATCCTCGACGGGAGAGCCGCCGCGGTCTTCTTCCACGAGATCTTCGGTCATCGCGTCGAGGGCCACCGCCAGAAGGACGAGGAAGAGGGCCAGACCTTCGCGCACCAGGTCGGCCAGCCCGTGATGCCCGGCTTCCTGAACGTCTTCGACGATCCGTCGATCACGCGCCTCAACGGGATCCCGCTCAACGGCTATTACCCGTACGACGACGAGGGCATCCCCGGGCAGCGCACGCTGCTCGTCGATCGGGGCACCCTCCGCGGCTTTCTCCTGTCCCGCTCGCCCGCCGCCGGGTTTCACCAGTCGAACGGTCACGGGCGCCGCGAGCACGGGCACCGCGTCGTGTCGCGACAGGGAAACCTCGTCGTCGATCCCATCGTCACGACGACCCCCGGCGCGCTCAAGGAGCAGCTCATCGCGGAGCTGAAGAAAGAGGGGAAGCCGTTCGGCCTTCGCTTCCACGAGATCACGGGCGGGTACACGAACACGACCCGCGAAGGGTCGCAGGCATTCAAGGTGCTCCCGGTGATGGTCTATCGCATCTACGTGGACGGCCACGAGGAGCTGGTGCGGGGCGTCGATCTCGAGGGCACGCCGCTCGCGTCACTCGCGCGCATCGAGGCGGCCGGCAACGACTTCGAGGTCTTCGACGGCGTCTGCGGCGCGGAATCGGGCTGGGTGCCCGTCTCGGCGACGAGCCCGAGCCTGCTCCTCGGTCAGATCGAGGTGACGCGGCAAGAGAAGGGACACGACCGTCCACCCTTGCTCGGGCCACCCACCGCCTCGGCGCTCCGGAGGGCACGATGAAGCGCACCTTCGCCGTGGTGCTCGCGAGCGCGGCAGCGACGCTCGCGGCGTCAGAGCCACCCGCGCCCGACGCGGTCGCGATCAAGGCGATGCAAGAGGAGCTCACGCGCACCATGACGAGCCTCAAGCTGCCCGGGGCGGAGGCGCCGTACTACGCCGCGTACTGGGTCGTCGACGTCGACGAGCGCAGCGTGGAGTCGACCCTCGGCACGCTGGTCTCCGACGAGGTATCGCGCGAGCGATTCGTGAAGGTCGAGCTCCGGGTCGGTACGCGAACGTCCGACAACTCGAACTTCGTCGGCGCGCCCGGCGAGGGCGGCGATTTCATGAAGGACACCGAGCTCCTGTCGCCGCGTACCGCGCCGCTCGACGACGACGTCGTCGCGCTCCGGCGTCAGCTGTGGCTCGCGACCGACGCGGCGTACAAGGGCTCGATCGAGACGCTCGAGCGGAAGCGCGCGGCGAAGCAGTCGGAGATCGCCGCCCGTCACGAGGTCCCGAGCTTCTCTGCCGACAAGTCGGCGAAGGTCGTCGTGAAGGACGAGCCGCCAGGGCCGGTCATCGACCCGGTGGATCTCTCGAAGCGCGTCTCTGCCGTCTTCCGGAGCTTCCCCGATCTGCAGAAGAGCAGCGCGCACGTGCTCCTCACGTCGACGCGACGGCGATTCGTGGCGAGCGACGGCGGGCTCATCGTCGAGCCGTCACGACTCGCGGGCCTCGAGCTCACGTGCGAGGGGCAGGCCGACGACGGCATGTCTCTCGAGCGGAGCGCGTTCTTCTCGGCCGACAAGAGCGGCGCGCTGCCGCTCGACCACGCGATGAGCGAAGCGAAGCGCATCGGCAGCGAGCTCACGGCGCTCCGTCGTGCACCAGTCGTCGAGGACTACAGCGGGCCCGTGCTCTTCGAGGGCAAGGCCGCTGCGCAGCTCGTCTACGAGCTCCTCGGAGAGTCCCTCTCCGGCACGCCTCCGCCGGAGGGCAACGACGAGCTCGAGAGCCCGCTCTCGCGAAAGCTCGGCAAGCGCATCCTGCCGCGCGGCTTCAGCGTGGTGGACGACCCGACGCTCACCGCGTTCGACGGCACTCCCCTGCTCGGGCATTACGTCGTCGACGACGAGGGTATCGCGGGAAAGCGCGTCGTGCTCGTCGACGACGGACACCTGAAGAGCTTCCTGATGTCGCGAGCGCCGCGCGACGAGATCGACGAGTCGAACGGACACGGACGCTCGGGGCTCGTGGGATGGGCGCGCGGCCACGTCGGCAATCTCGTCATGTCGGCGAAGGGCGGGCTCACGAAGCGCGAGCTGCGCGCGCGCCTCGCGGCCGAGGTCCGCGACGAGGGCCTCGATTTCGGCATGGTCGTCACCGAGCTCCAGACGCGCACCAGCGCGACCAGCGGTGAGGTCATGCCCGCGGCGCAGATCGCGTACCGCGTGACGCCCGACGGACACGAGACGCTGGTGCGCGGCGCGACGATCGCGTCGCTCTCGGTGCGCGAGCTACGCGACGTGCTCGCGGCCGGACAGGGCGGCGCCGTCTACGGCTTCGTCACCGAGAACGACGCCGGCACCGATCTTCCCGCGTCGATCGTGGCGCCAGCGCTCCTCTTCGAGGACATCGAGCTCCGCGAGCCGTCCACGCCGAACAAGCGACCACCCGTGGTGCCGCGTCCGCCGATCGAACCAGCGACGAAGTAACTTTCCGCGTCCGGTGGCGGAGAGGTGTTTCCACTGCGTATTCGCGCAACGCCGTCGCACGATCTGACGCCGCGATAATATTCTCACAGAAGCGAATTATGGACCGCGCCGTTGATCGGCTCATGGGTCGGCGCTCTACTCCGTACGTCGGTTTCTTAACCGCGGCGCTCAGGAGGCAGATTATGCGGTCACGGTCCGTCAGGTGGACGTTCGAGTCATTTCTGTTTCTATCCACGCTCGGGCTCGGCGCGTGCTCGTCGAGCTCGAACGGTAGCCAGGGTGTGGGGGGCAGCGCGGGCGCGGGCAACACACCGGGCGCCGGTGGCAGCCAGCTCGGCACGGGCAACACGCCGGGGGCCGGCGGCCTTTCTACAGGCGCGGGAAACGCGACCGGCGCAACAGGCCCGACAGGCCCGACAGGAATGGGTGGCAGCTCACCCGCCAGCGGCGGAAACGTCGGCGCACTGGGCGGCACGCCGGGGCTCGCCGGAAGCCCGGGTACCGGCAACGTACCGGGGAGCGGCGGCTCGACGCCGGTCGGCAGCGGCGGCGCACCCGACCTCGGCGGGACGACCGGCGTCTCGGGCGCCGCGAACACCGGCGGCATGTCCACCGGCACCGGCGGCGCGACCCAGACCGGCACCGGTTGCCTGAAGGGCACCGGGGACTACTCGAAGGCAGGCCCGTACACGGTGAAGACGAAGAGCGTCGACCTCGCGTCGATGCTCTCGGGGGCTGCCTCGCCTACGACGTACACCATCTTCTATCCCGATGGGCTCGACGCGAGCTGCCCGGCGCCGCTCATCTCGTGGGGCAACGGCACCGGCGTCACTGGCTCGCAGGTCTACGGCTTCTTCAACAACAACGCCGCGAGCTGGGGCATGATCGTCATCGCGTCGGACAACTCGAACGCCGCGGCGAGCCCGTTCATCGCCACGGGGGTCGATTACATGCTGGCGCAGAACAAGGACTCCACGAGCGAGTTCTTCGGCAAGCTGAGTGGTCGCGCCGGCACGTCCGGCCACTCCCAGGGAGCGATCGCGGCGACGACCGCGACGACCGATGCCGCCGTGACGGCGGAGGTCCAGGTCGAGGGCGGCGGCATTCCGAAGGCGGGCATCGCGTTCCTCGCGCTGTCCGGCACCGCCGACAACGTCGTCACGACGGGGCCGCCGACGTCGAGCTACGGCGCCGCGACCGGGCCGTCGATGCTCGCGATCTACACCGGCGCCGATCACGTCACGACACCCACGCTCGCCGGCGCCATCCAGGGGAACGCCGGGAGCATCCAGTTCATGCGCTTTTACACGGCGTGGTTCCGGTGCTTCCTCGGGGACGACTCGAACGCCTGCGCCATGTTCAAGGGCGGGGCGAGCTGCGGCGTCTGCAAGGATCCGAACTGGGACTCGATAAAGACGAAGAACCTGTAGCGATGGTCTACTCCCTCGCGTCGCGGCAGCACCGCACGCCGAGGGAGTAGTCGTAATACATCGGCGCGTGGTTCGTGACGCGCGCCTCGCAGCCGTTGCTCGTCGAGCGCGCGTAGAAACCGCCGACGAACTCCGGGCGCTCGCCGTCGACCCACTCGTCGACGTTGCCGACCATGTCGTAGATGCCGTCGGCGCCCCACGTGCTCCGGCACGTCGGCGTCGCGCCGGTGCGGCGAAGGAGCGGCTGCTTGCCGCCCTCCGTCGCGACGAGGTTGAGCCGTGGATCGCGGTGCCCGAACGACGCGCCCTGATGCAGCACGACGCCGGGGTGCACGTATCCCCAGATGTTACATTTGCTCCGCTCGAACGACTCGCCGTACGGGAACTTCGTCTGCGTCTCTCCCTTGCAGGCGGCGACCCATTCGTCGCGGGTGCAGAGTCGCTTTCCGGCGTTCTCGCAGGCGCGCTTTGCGACGGGATACGCGACGTAGGTCTGCGGCACCACGCCGGGGCGCGACACCGCCTTCGCGTCGAACGAGTGGGTTCGTTGCCACTCACCGAGCTCCGGTATCGGCATTCGCCTCGGCCCCTCGGTCCCGAAGGCCGGGGCGTCGAGCTCCCACGCTTGCCACACCTCCCGGAGCAGGCGCGGCTGTGGCGGATAGTACGGAGAGAGCGGCTGATTGCTCTCGCGGTCGACCGTCGAACCTTCCCAGCGATCGACGCACACCCCGTGAGCGAGCACCATTTCCGGCGGACAGTGGCGCGCTCGCGGCGCGGGAGGCGACGCCTTCGCCGTCGGTCCGGCGCTCGACGCGGGCGCGCCCGACGCGACGACCGGAGCCGAGCCTGCCGCGGGCGGCGCGGGTCTCCGGTCCTCCGACGCGCGCACCGCCCCGAGAGCGAGCAGCGTCCCGAGCCCGACGGCGCTCGCCGAAAACGTACGGCGCGACGCGAGCCCACGAACGCGATCCGTCATAGAGTACCTGCCATCGTCGTGGAGCAATCCCTCGAACCATACCTCGAAGCGGGCCCTCCGGCGCTCGCCCGCCAGGTGTCGCGAGTCGTTTCCGACGCACGCGTCATCGCCGCGTTCGCGACGATCCCACGGCACTTGTTCGTTGGCGCTGAAGAGCAGTGGCGCGCCTACGAAGATCGCGCGCTGCCGCTCTTCGAGGGTCAGACGATCAGCCAGCCCTCGATGATCGCGCTCATGCTCGAGGCGCTCGCGCCCGAGCCCGGCAATCGAGCGCTCGAGGTCGGCGCGGGCTCCGGCTACGCCGCCGCGCTGCTATCGACGCTCGTGGGGGTCGTCGACGCGGTGGAGATCAAACCCGCTCTCGTCGCGTTCGCGCGTCAGGCGCTCGCGCGCGCCTCGGTGAAGAACGTCGTGCTCCATGAAGCGGACGGCCTCGGTGGTCTGCCCGAACTGGCGCCGTTCGATCGGATCCTCGTCTCTGCCGCCGCTCGCGAGCTCCCGCCTTCGCTCGTCGACCAGCTCGCACCCGGGGGACGCATCGCGATCCCGGTCGGCGGAGCAGAGGGGCAGACGCTACGCGTCGGCGTCCGTCACGAGGACGGCGTGCGCTGGGAAGAGCAGACGCCGTGCACCTTCGTGCCGCTCGTCGGCTCCTGAACTCGCACGGGCTCGGGTGGAGTCAGGCCGAGCCGACGTGGCGCGTCGTGAAGGCCATGGGCGTCGTGCCCACGCGCTCGTACGCGCGCTGCCAGATATCCATCCTCGGAACGTCGAAGACGATCTGCTGATCGGCGTCGGTCGGTAGCCATGCGCCGGACCGGATCTCGTTCTCGAGCTGCCACGGAGCCCAGCCGGCGTAGCCGACGAGCCCGACGAGGCTGCGCGGCCCGCGACCGCCGGCGATGGCCTCGAGCATGCGACGGGAGGGGGACGCAGTGACACCCGGCCCGAGATCGAACTGCTCGGGAACGCCCTCGATGCGATCTTCGGTCCGGTACACGAGCCACACTTGCTCTTGCGCGACGGGACCGCCGATGCGGACCTGGCCGAGCGGGCTCGACAGCGAACCGGTGACGTCCGCGCGATCGAGCAACTCCCCGACCGTCATCACTTCACGCCCGTTGATGATCCAGCCGAACGCGCCCTCGGGACCGTGAGCCGCGAGCAACACGACCGAACGATCGAAGTTTGGATCGGCTAGCGGCGGGGCCGCAACCAGAAGACCGGGTGCGAGGCTCGACATCCGACTCATTCAAGGTAGCTGTCATCGCCCAGCTCGTCGAGCAGTTTCACCCCGCGATCACGCCGTTTCACCCCGCGATCATGAAGGGATCCTCGAAAATCATGGAGACGGCTCAGATCACGAGAGCGCCTGCATATCCGACGACGCTGTCGTGATCCCCGGATGTTTCACCGGAGTTGCCGTAGCGGACGAGCTCCGTGTTCCGTGCTCCGAGCGCCGCCGCGGCAAACAGCGCGACGGTGGTCGGAATATACCCGCACATCGAGATACGCCGCGACTCGACGACGCGAAAAAGAGCTTCTGCGTCGAGGTGCCGCACGCAGTCGAGCGCGTACGCGTCCTCACGAGTTGCGACGTCGGCCGTGACGTAGTGCGACATGTCCGTGCTCGCGACGAGGAGCACGTCGTCCTCCGCCGACGCGGCGCGTATCGCATCGACGATGCCTTTTGCAACACGTTCACATCCGGCGAGCGGCATCCGGGCGAGGCAGATGGCGACGAACGTCGAGCCCGGCGAGAGAGCACGCAAGAACGGCAGCTGCACCTCGACCGCGTGCTCGCGGAGATGCGCGAGCGGCTCGACGTCGAGTGACGCGTGCTCTGCGACGAGATCGCGCAGTGCGACGTCGGTGCGCATCTCGCCGCCGGGCAATTGCCACGCTGCGGCGGACGAGACCGAACGCGCCGAACCGAGGCCGGTGTGGTTCGGGCAGAGCACGATCGCGCGCCGGCGAGGTGCCGTCCTCGCGTACGTCTCCCCCGCGATGGAGCCGCTGTACACGTACCCGGCGTGCGGCACCATGATCATCCGGGTGGGCACTGCGCCGCGGTCGGAACCGAGAAATCGGTCCACGTCCAACCCCAGAGTGGCCCCGGCCCCGGGGTAAAAGCGACCTGCCACGGCGGGCTGGCGAACGTCGGAAAAGGGGTTCGGATCCGCCATCATGAGCTCCGTGGAGCCGTCCGGCCGCAGCGAACCGGGCAACGAGACCGCGTACTTGGGCGACCGGCCCACTTAAGGCGGTAACCGCAGCGTCCGTACGAGACGGAAGCCATGCTCGAGAACCTGATGACCGTCAAGGAGGTCGCGGCCTTGCTGCGGGTGTCCCCGCAAACGCTCTACAAGATGCTCGAGCAAGGATCGATCCCGGCGGTGAAGATCGGCAGCCAGTGGCGCTTCGATCGCGACCAGATCCGCGAGTGGATCAAGACGCGAGCCGGCGGGGCGGTTCCCGGGGCGAGCCCGAACGGGGAGTGAACGCGGCTGACTGCTACGTGGTGTAGCTGCCGTTGATGTGGATGTACTCCTCGGTCAGGTCGCAACCCCAGGCGGTCGCGGCACCGTCACCGAGGCCGAGGTCCACCCGGATCAGTACGTCCTTCGAGTCCATCTTGCGCTTGATGTCGGCGTAGGGGATCGACGTCGGTGCGCCGCGCTCGAACGCGCAGGCGTCTCCGATGAACACGCTCGTGCGATCGACGTCGACGCGCGCGCCGGACCGGCCGATCGCCATCATCACGCGACCGAGGTTCGGATCGCGCCCGGTTACCATGGTCTTCACGAGCGGTGACGACGTGACGGCGCGCGCGGCGAGCCGCGCGTCCTCGAGCGACCGGGCGCCTTCCACGCGCACTTCGATGAGCGTCTTCGCGCCTTCACCGTCGCGCGCCAGGTCTTTCGCGAGCTCGATGGCAACCGCCTCGATGGCGCGATAGAGCGGCACTTCGGCGGCGTGTCCCTGCCCTATCGCGGTACCTCCCGCGGCGCCGTTCGCGAAGATCAGCATGGTGTCGCTGGTCGACGTGTCCATGTCGACGTCGACCATGTTGAGCGACACGTCGGCCACGCTGCGAAGCGTCGTACGGAGCCACTCCGGGTCGACGGGAGCGTCGGTCGTCATGAAGCACAGCACGGTCGCCATGTCGGGGTGCACCATGCCGGAGCCCTTGGCAGTGCCGCCGACGGTGTAGGTGATTCCGCCGACGGTGACGCGCGCGGCCCGCGCCTTGGCGACGGTGTCGGTGGTCATGATGGCGCGGCTGAAATCGTCCCCGCCGTTCTCGGTGGGCTGCATTCCGGTAATGCCGCGCTCGATGGCCTCGAGCGGCAACGGCCTTCCGATGACGCCGGTCGACGCGACGAGCATCTCGTCCTCGGGAATACCCAGGTGGGCGGCGGCGAGCGCCGCCATCTTCCGCGCGTCCTTGCGACCGCGCTCGCCCATGGCGACGTTCGAGCAGCCCGAGTTCACGACCACGGCGCGTGCACGCCCGCCCTCGACGCGAGCGCGGCAGAGCTCGACGGGGGCGCCGCAGACCTGGTTCTTCGTGAAGACGCCAGCGACGGCGGAGGGAACGGTGGAAGCGAGAAGCCCGACGTCCAGTCGGGGTTCGGCACCGTAGGTCTTGATGCCCGCGCCGATGCCGCTCGCGACGAAGCCTTTCGGCGACGTCACACCGCCCGATTCGATGAACACGTACTCCATGAGTGCCTTTCGCCGACTAGTAGCACAGCGCGTCGCACCGAGGTGTGAACAGGTACGACACACGGCCGAGGCCGTCGGGAGCTCAAGCTGACGCCGATCCGGCCGTCATGAAGATGAAGAGCTCGACGAATGGCGGCCCAGATCTACCCTGCGTCGAACCTCGCTTTGACGGAGCCTCCCGGCAAAGAGGATCCTGCCCTCCGCACGTCGGGGCCACCGGAGCACGGCAAGAAGACCCCGCGACGCCCGGCGATCACGACCGACGGACGCGTCAAGGTGCTCGTCGCAGACGATGAACGTCTCTCTCGCGAGCACCTGTCGCGCGCGCTCGCCGGCTGGGGTTACGACGTCGTAACGACCGGCGAGGGCGGCAAGGCGCTCGGGCTCCTGCTCTCCGCCGACGCGCCGCGACTCGCGCTGCTCGACTGGGAGATGCCGGGGCTCAGCGGTATCGAGGTATGTCGCCTGCTGCGCGGACGCGCCGACGCGCCGTACGTCTACGTCGTGCTCTGCACGGGTCGCGAAGGTCAGCGGCATCTCATCGACGGCCTCGCGGCTGGTGCCGACGACTACGTCAGAAAGCCGTTCGATCCGCAGGAGCTCGAGGTGCGAGTGCGCGCCGGCCGTCGAGTGGTGCTCCTGCAGGATCAGCTCCTCGAGGCGCAGTCGGAGCTCGAGCGACGGGCTCTCCACGACTCGCTCACCGGTACGAAGAACCGCGGAGCGATCGCCGACGTGCTCGCACGCGAGCTGTCGCGTAGCCGGCGAACGCGCCGTCCCATCTCCGTCGTCATCTGCGACGTCGATCACTTCAAGAAGGTCAACGACACCCACGGCCACCCTGCGGGAGACGCCGTGCTCCGTGAGTTCGTGCTGCGCGCAAAGAACGAGGTCCGCTCACACGACGACGTCGGGCGGTGGGGCGGCGAGGAGTTTCTCGTCGTTCTCCCGGAGTGCCCGACGGACGAGGCGACCCGCGTCGCGGAGCGCCTCCGTCTCGCGCTCGCCAGCGAGCCGATCGTCGTCGGAGACGAACGGATCACGGTGACCGCGAGCTTCGGCGTCGCGGGCACCGATCAGGGACACGGGGACCTGAACACCATCGTGAGCGCCGCCGACGAAGCGCTCTACGCCGCGAAGGCCTCGGGCCGAAACCGGGTGAAGACCGCCGGAGTCGACTGACGACTGCCGCCGCGGTTACTGCAAAAGGCTCTTCAGCTCCGACTCGATTTCGCCTTCGTCCCCGTCGCGGAAGCCGGCGTGGACGAATCGAACGAGGCCCTTCTTGTCGATGAGGAAGCTCGTCGGCATCGACTCGGGGTGATAGCTCGACGCGACGCCCTTCTGCTTGTCCCAGGCGAGGGTGAAGGTCGCGCCGGTCTGCTGAGCGAAGTCCTTGATTCCATCGGACTCGTCGTCCTCGGAGATGCCGAGGATCACGACGTCGCCGGAGTACTTCTTTGCCAGCGCCTCGTACTTCGGGAAGGAGGCCCGGCAGGGCCCGCACCAGGTCGCCCAGAAGTCGACCAGGCGGACCTTGCCGTCGTTGCCGGCAAGACTCGCCTCTTTGCCGCCGGACTGAGCAGGTAGGCTGAAGTCGGGCGCGGGGTTACCGACCAGGGGATGATCCCCGCTCGCGCTCGGCGAGGAGGCGCCACCGCCGCCCCCGGAGCACGCCGTCATCATGAATGTCGAGCAGAGGCCGAGCACCGCGAGCGACGTGTTGATATTCGAGGACGCACTTCGCTCTTTGACGATCGGTGTCATGCGCCCTCGAATATCAACAAATTGGCGGCTAGCGCAACTAGACGGTAGCGCGCCGTGTCGCCGCGGTGCGCCGTACTTCCGAATTGTGGGAAGGGCGAAAGAGGGTGGCTAAGGGTCGGGGGCAGGGTCTATTCTTCTTCGATCCGTGTCTTGCCCGCGAACCGACGCGGGTGCCCGCGTAAGAGCGGCCCCTCTATTCCCGATGTGCCCAGTGACCGTAGGAGCCGTACCGAAAATGATGGACACATCGGATCACGAGGGGCCCGTCGCCTCCGTCGCTGACTTAGGAATCCGGCGCGACAGTTTGGCGCCCCAGCGAAGAAGGGTCCGAGACATGAGCGTGTCCGAAGTGCGCTACACCGCGACCAAGAACGGGCAAGTGTCCCTCCTGGAGATCACCACGAATGGCCGCCGGAGTGTTCTCGAGCGGGTTCGCGGGCTCCTCTTCAAGCTGGGGATAGAGATAGTGCGGGTCGAATCCCTCGTTCGCGACGAAGGAATTTTCGAGCGCTTCGAGATCGTCGAGCACGACGGAGCCGTGATCTCGACGCGCCGGGCGGCGACCATCCGCTCGAGGGTGCGCAAGGCACTGCGCGGCAACGCCGGGGCTGCGGCCTAGGAGTCCGTCGGGCAAAGCCCGACGGAACTCCGTCGTGATGGTCTCTCCCCCGCACGGGGTGAGGGCTCAAGCGGGCCCGGGCAGCAAGCGGGGCCCGTAGCGAAACAGTGACCGAGCGCCATGAGCTGGAACTCGGCTCCCGCGGCAGCAAAGCCACGCAAAGAGGACGCGCCGTAGGCCGCGGCACTCCTTCAGCTGGCCGAAGACCGGTCCAACGATCGCCTTCCTCATCTTGTAGAGCGCACGTCCTTCGTCGCTCGCGCCCCTGTACCGCATCCGCTCCGCAGCGGAGGCGGTGGCTCCATGGATCCCGGCGAAGGTCTGGCGCCGTGTTTCTGGCGACTCGGCGAGACGAGCAGATTCGTCCCTTGCAGCGACGGGTGTTCGACGATCTTCCCTCCCGCTCTTTTCCCCACTCTTTCGGGGAGCTCGAGGGGAGCTCCGTTCCCCTCGAACGAGGACCATCACGACGGAGCACTGGCGGGCTTCGCCCGACAGGCTCCTAGGCGTTTTTACGAGTTCCACATTGCCGTGTGCACGGAGAACGGACGTTCTTCGTTTGCCCTGCGAGTGTGCGTGTTTTTTTGCCGTACAGCCCTAGGCCGCCCGCGCCGCCGCGCGTAAGGTTCGCTCGGGACTTCCTTGGAGTCAGGGTTGCCAACGCCTCGAGCTTCGACTGCTCGAAGACTGCTCGCGACGCTAGGCGCACTAGCAGTTGCGATCTCTTGCACGACGTCCGGTCTCGACGCGCTGAGCAGTGGCCGCGGCGGACGCGGAAGCGGCGGAACTGGCGGAGCGGAACACGACGGCGGAGCGGCGCGCGACAGCGGGCTCGGCGCGAGTCAGGGCAACGACGGGAGTCGCGGCTCGTGCACCGACGCCCTGAAGGACGGCCTCGAGACGGACATCGACTGCGGCGGCGTCGAGTGTGATCGATGTCAGCCACACTCCATGTGTGCAGTGGACGCAGATTGCAGCTCGGGGAGCTGCGTGTCGCTCTCGTGCGCGCCGGATCACTGCGGTGACGGCCAGATAGACTCCACGGAGACGGACCAGGATTGCGGCGGCGCCGACTGCGTGCCGTGCGCAACGAATCGCGCCTGCAGGTCGGACGACGACTGCGCCGCTCGACACTGCGACGGAAGCGTGTGCCGTCCCGCGACGTGCACCGACAAGGTGTCCGACGGCACCGAGACCGACAAGGACTGCGGCGGCGGCAGCTGCCCGACGTGCGCCGACGGCGCGGCGTGCAAGCTCGACTCCGATTGCAAGAACCGCATCTGCACGAAGAACGTCTGCCAGTCGGCGTCGTGCGCCGACGGCATCGTCAACGAGGACGAGACCGGCGTGGACTGCGGCGGCGACACCTGCCCTGCTTGCCCCCCCGGTCAGCCCTGCACCGATTCGAGCGACTGCGCGACGCTCTTCTGCTCGCGGAAGCTCTGCCAGTCACCGACCTGCGCCGACGGCATGCTGAACGGCACCGAGACGGATCAGGACTGCGGCGGCGGCAGCTGCGCCCCCTGCGAGCCCGGGCAGCGCTGTCTCGCGGACGGCGATTGCTCGTCACTCGGCTGCAAATCGGATGCGTGCCTCGCGCCCGCCTGCGACGACGGCGTGCAGAACGGCGACGAGTCGGCCAAGGATTGCGGCGGCTCGGCCTGTGCCGGCTGCGCCGTGGGCGAGGACTGCGGGTTCGCCGGAGACTGCGCGAGCGGCGTCTGCAAGGACGGCGCGTGCGTCGCCGCGGCGTGTGACGACGGCGTGCGGAACGGCGACGAGACCGACGTCGATTGCGGCGGTTCGTGCAAGGCCTGCGACGTGAAGCGCGGCTGTACCAAGGCCGCCGATTGCGCGACCGGCTACTGCGCGACCGCGGGCGCCTGCGTGGACCCGTCGTGCGCCGACGGCATGCATGACGGCACCGAGACGGACACCGATTGCGGCGGCGCCCGCTGCGTGCCGTGTCCGTCGGAGGCCTCGTGCAACGACGGCTCCGACTGCAAGAGCCGGGTGTGCGGCAGCGATCGCACCTGCCGCACGCCCGAGTGCACCGACGGTGTGCAAAATGGCAGCGAGACCGACGTCGACTGCGGCGCGAGCTGCCCGGTGGGCTGCGCGGACGACCTCACCTGTGCCGCCGGCGCCGACTGCGCGAGCGGCGTGTGCAAGCGCGGGCTCTGCCAGCCGCCGCTCTGCACCGACGCGGCGAAGAACGGCGCCGAGACGGACGTCGACTGCGGCGGAAACTGCTCCCCGTGCGACGACGGGCGCGCCTGCCTTGCCGGCACCGATTGCACGTCACGCCTCTGCGACGCGGCGCACTGCGCGAGCCCGACCTGCACCGACGGCGCCAAGAACGGAGACGAGACGAGCAAGGATTGCGGCGGAGCGACGTGTCCGTCGTGCGGCCTCGGCGCGAGCTGCACCGTGAAGGCGGACTGCATGACGAACGTGTGCGCCGTCACGCTCGTCTGCGTCGGGCCCGGATGCACCGACGGTGAGAAGGGCGGCACCGAGACGGACGTCGATTGCGGCGGAAGCGCGTGCGGCCCCTGCCCCGACGGCAGCGCCTGCAAGGCGAACGGCGACTGCGCGAGCGTCCACTGCAAGGGCTCGAAGTGCGTCACGGCGACCTGCGCCGACGGCTTGAAGAACGGCACCGAGACCGACGTCGATTGTGGTGGCGTCTGCCCCGGGTGCCAGCCGATGAACGCCTGCAACCGCGCCGGCGACTGCGTCGGTGGCGGGCGCTGCACCGGCGAGTGTCAGGCCCCGTCGTGCAAGGACTTCCTCGAGAACGGCACCGAGACCGACGTCGATTGCGGCGGGAGCGCCTGCCCGGGTTGCAGGGCCGGGGACGCCTGCGATTTCCCGGCCGACTGCGCGTCGGGGGTGTGCGTCGCGAAGATCTGTCAGGCCTCGACGTGTACCGACAAGGTGAAGAACGGCACCGAGACGAGCGTCGACTGTGGCGGCGCGTGCCCGCGATGCGGCCCGGGCGATCGCTGCACCGTGCCGTCGGATTGCACGACGAACGTGTGCCTCGAGGGCTTCTGCCTCCAGGAGTCGTGCAGCGACGGCGCGAAGAATGGCAGCGAGACGGGCACCGACTGCGGCGGTCCTGCGTGCTCACCGTGCGCCGCGGGCGGGCCCTGCGCGAAGTCTTCGGACTGCGGGAGCGCGGTGTGTACCGGTAGCATCTGTCAGCCGCCGAGCTGCACCGACGGCACGAAGAACGGCACCGAGACGGCGAAGGATTGCGGCGGCGCGTGCGGAGCCTGCGCCGCCGGCGCGACCTGCGGGCTCGGCTCGGACTGCGGGAGCGCCGTGTGCACCGCGGGCGTCTGCCAGGCGCCCTCGTGCGGCGACCAGACCGCGAACGGTACCGAGACCGACGTCGACTGCGGCGGTGGCGCATGCCCCGCGTGCGCGATCGGAAAGGCTTGCCAGAAGGGCGGCGACTGCACGAGCACGTTCTGCGACCTCGGCGTGTGCTCGTCTGCGCTCTGCAGCGACGGTACGCGGAACGGCACCGAGACGGACATCGACTGCGGCGGCGGCTCGTGCCCCCGCTGCGGCACCACGAAGGCGTGCAACGCCGGCGTCGATTGCCTGAGCCTCGTCTGCAGCGGTAACACGTGCCAGCCGGCGAACTGCACGGACGGCGTGCGCAACGGCAACGAGACCGGCACCGACTGCGGCAGCGCTTGCCCGAAGTGCAACCCCGGCACCGGCTGCGCCGCGGCCGCCGATTGCACGAGCGGCGTCTGCATCGGCGCGATCTGCCAGGCGCCGACGTGCAACGACGGCTTCAAGAACGGCAACGAGACGGGTCAGGATTGCGGCGGCTCCTCGTGCGGGCCGTGTGCGACCGGCCAGGGATGCACGAAGGCGACGGACTGCGCGGGCCGCGTCTGCACCGCGGGAGCCTGTCAGGCGGCTGCGTGCAACGACGGCGTCCGGAACGGCACCGAGACGGACACCGATTGCGGCGGCGCCGCGTGCGGAGACTGCCCGCTCGGCGGCGCGTGCATCACCGGCGCCGACTGCGTCTCCGGGTACTGCTCGCCGTCGCTCGTGTGCGCAGCACCGGGATGCAACGACGGCCTGCGCAACGGCAGCGAGACGGACACCGATTGCGGCGGGACCTCGTGCGGTCCGTGCCGCGACTCCGCCGGCTGCGGCACGAACAAGGACTGCAGCAGCAAGCACTGCGCCGGCAACGTCTGCCAGACCGCGACGTGCTCGGACGGCGTGGCGAACCAGGACGAGACCGGCATCGACTGCGGCGGAGCCGCCTGCCCGACGCGCTGCGGGAGCGGCCAGGCCTGCGGCGCGCCGAACGACTGCACGAGCCTCGTGTGCAACGCGACCTGCCAGGCCGCGACGTGCTCCGACTTCGTCAAGAATGGCACCGAATCCGCCGTCGATTGCGGCGGGAGCTGTCCGTCGTGTCAGCCCGGCCTCGCCTGCGCAAAGGACGCCGACTGCAAGAGCCTCCGCTGCGTCGGCAACGTCTGTCAGGCGCCGACGTGCAGCGACGGCGTGAAGAACGGCAGCGAATCGGCCGTCGACTGCGGCGGCACCTGCGCCGCATGCGCCACGGGCCAGCCGTGCGCGAGCGGCAACGACTGCCAGAGTCTCGTCTGCACGACGGGCACCTGCCGCACCGCGACGTGCAGCGACGGCGTGCGCAACGGCACCGAGAGCGCCGTCGATTGCGGCGGCAGTTGCGGCAAGTGCGCGGCCGGCCTGAGCTGCGGCACTGCTGCCGATTGCGTCACCGGCTTCTGCAGCACGACGGGCATCTGCTCGTCGGCGACGTGCAACGACGGCGCCGTGAACGGCTCCGAGTCGGACACCGACTGCGGCGGCTCGTGTCCACTCTGTGCCGCCGGCAAGGTCTGCAAGACCCTCGCCGATTGCGCGAGCGGCGTCTGCACCGGTTTGCGATGTCAGGCGCCCGCGTGCAACGACCGCGTGCGCAACGGCGGGGAGAGCGACGTCGATTGCGGCGGCTCCTGCAGCACGAAGTGCGCGGACCACGCCGGCTGCCTCGCCTCGACGGATTGCCAGAGCGGCGTGTGCGTCTCCGGCATCTGCCAGAGCGCGTCGTGCACCGACGGCGTCGAGAACGGCGCCGAGACGGACAAGGACTGCGGCGCGAGCTGCGCCTCGTGCGGCGTGGGCAGCGCGTGCAGCACCGGCAATGACTGCCTGAGCAGCTCTTGCGTGGCGGGCGTCTGCCGTCCGCCCGCGGCGCGCATCTGCACCGGCAGCGCGCACACCTGCGCCATCACCGACGGCGGTCGCGTGCTCTGCTGGGGCGACGATTCGAACGGCGAGCTCGGCAACGGCGTCGTGGTCGACTACCGGCTCGGCCCGACCTACGTGAAGGGGCTCGCCGACGCGACGCAGATCACGTGCGGCGATCACGGCTCCCACGCGTGCGCCCTGCGAGCGACCGGAGAGGTCGTGTGCTGGGGATGGAACGACGCCGGACAGCTCGGCGACGGGACGACGACCGATCGCGCCGCGCCGGTGACGGTGAGCGGTATCACCACTGCCGTGCAGGTCGCGGCCGGCGCTGAATTCACCTGCGCGCGGCTCGGCGCGGGCGGCGTGAAGTGCTGGGGCAGCGACACGAACGGCCAGCTCGGCAACGGCACCGGCGCGAGCAGCGTCACTCCCGTCGACGTCACCGCCGGCCAGACCGGGAGCGGCGCGCTCGCGGGCGCGGTGTTCCTGTCGAGTGGCGCACAGCACGCCTGTGCGATCCTGGACGCCGCTCACGCCGGACGGCTCGTGTGCTGGGGCAACGGCGCGAGCGGTCGCCTGGGCGACGGCGCGGCGGTGACCCGCACGTCACCGGTGTACACGCACTCGGTCGGCAACGCGGGCACCTGCTCTGCCGCCGATCCGTCGGGCTGCCTCGATCAGGTGGCGACGGTGGCGCTCGGAGACGACTCGACGATCGCGGTGCGGAAGGGCGGGCTCGCGTCGGCGTGGGGCAGCAACGCGTCGGAGTCGCTCGCGACGGGCGCCGCGTCGACGTCTCCGCTCCGCATGCACGGGCTCGGCTCGGTCGGCACCTTCGACGACGCCGAGTACGTCGCGATGGGGATGCTCCACGGCTGCGCGGTCCGTAAATCGGGGCAACCGGTGTGCTGGGGCGACGACGACAACGGCCGGACCGGCGAGAACGACGGCGCCAACGTGAACCTCTCCGCGCCGACGCCGGTCGCCGGCGCCTCGGGCTACTCCCAGGTCGACGTGGGCGACGCGTACAGCTGCGGGACGCTCGCCGACGGCAGCGTGCGCTGCTGGGGCGACGACGGCCAGGGCGAGATCGGCGACGGCACGACGACCCAGCGCCTGACGCCGACCGACGTCGCGGGCGGGCGGGGCTTCGTCGAGGTGGACGCGAGCGTCGCACACTCGTGCGGCGTCACCAGCGCGGGCGCGGTCTATTGCTGGGGTTACGACGTCGACGGCGAGATCGGCATCGGGAGCACCGAGGAGCGATGGGCCCCGACGAAGGTGCCGGGCCTGCCCGCCGTCTCCGACGTCGCGACGCTCCAGTACGGGACGTGCGCGCTCATGAAGAGCGGCGGCGTGAAATGCTGGGGCAACGATCTCAGCGGCGAGAACGGCGACGGCACCGTCGGCGTTCCGACCGCTCGCACGTCACCCGGCGACGTCACCGGCGTCGCGAACGCGGTCGAGATCGCCGGCGGCCTGCTCCACGCCTGCGCGCTCGTCGACCCGCCGCCGGTCGGCGATGGCGTCACCCAGGTCTATTGCTGGGGTTACAACGGGTTCGGCCAGCTCGGTAACAATGCCACCCTCGACAGCCCGACGCCGGTGCAGGTGCACGGCGTGAACAACGTCGGGATGCTCACCGACGCGGTCGCGATCGGCGCGGGCTACTATCACACCTGCGCGATTCGAGCGACGGGCGAGGTCGCGTGCTGGGGCCGCGGCGACACCGGGCAGAACGGCGACGGCACCGCGACGAACCGCGCGAGCCCGGTCGCCGTGAAGGGCATCTTCGGCTTCGGGACGCTCACCGGGATGGCGAAGGGACGGCACGTCATCGACGGCTCCGCCGAGAACACCTGCGCGCTCGCCGCGAACGGGAGCGCGTTCTGCTGGGGCAACTCCGCGAACGGCGAGAACGGCGCGAACAGCACCTTCTCCACGATGCTCCCCGTCCAGGTCGCGGGCACCAATCAATTCACGCGCATCTCGGCCTGGAGCGACATCACCGGCCACGTTTGCGCCCTCGATAAATCGGGCAAGGCGTACTGCTGGGGCTCCAACGCCTACGGTCAGCTCGGCGACGGGACGACGACCGCTCGCATCGCGCCGACGCTCGTCCAGCTCGCGACGAGCGCGACCGCCTTCGGGAACCCGGATCTGTCCAGTAACGTGGTCGCAATCAGCACCGGGCAGTTTCACACCGTGGCCGCACACGCGAAGGGCTCCCTGAGCGGCTGGGGTCAGGACGGAAACGGCCGGCTCGGCGACGGACGCACCGACGGCCAGGTAACGCCCGTGGCAGGAGCGACGAACCCCGCGAATTGACGTGGCCGGACCGGCGGCGGACAGCAATATCCGTCTCTGGAACGTCGGCGCCGATGTGCGATAATCGTCGGTCTCCGATGCCGGCAACCGCCGACAAAACGAGGGCTCTCAGACTCGAGCGTCTGGCGACGATGCTCGGCAGGGCGCTCGACAACCCCGCAGCAGCGCTGGAAGCGCTGGCAGCGGAGCTCAAGGCCGGCGAGCTCCACGAGAATCTCTGGGAATCTCTCCACGCCGCCGCCGCACGGGACGGCAAGGAGCAGGAGCTCAAGGCGGCATATCTGCTCCTGACCAGCGAGCGGCGGCTGTCGCAGCTTCCGACGCCGTCGCAGGCAGCGCTTCTCGCTCACGCGGCCGATTTTCAGCAGGGCATCCTGGGCGACAGGGCCGCCGCGGAGGCGCTCCTCTTCCGCGTGCAGCGCGCCCAGCCCGGCGAGAAAGAGACGTTCGCGCGCCTCGAGAAGAAGCTCGAATCGGCCGGAGATGCCCGCGGTCTGATCGAGCTCTACGCGATCGTCGCGGGCAAAGACGCGCGCGGCGCGAGCGCCCTGGTCGGCAAGATCGTCAACAAGATCGTACCCCTGCCGGCGAGTCAGCCGCTCTCCGAAGAGGCGTGCAAGCGGGTCATCGCGCTCGCGTCGAGCCACCCGATCCTGTTCGACGTGCTCGAGGCCCACTGCCGGAAGGGCAAGCGCGTCGACCTCGCGTGCTCGCTCATCGAGGGCGCGCTGACCGATCCGTCCCTGCCGCGCGCGATCGAGCTCGCGGAGCGCCGCCGGCTCGTCGAGCTCTACGTCGTCGAGGCCGGCAAGCCGGTGAGCTCCATCGCCCACGTCGAGCACCTCCTCGACGAAGATCCGGCGGACGAGCTCGCGCGCGGCGCCGCCGAACGGCTGCTCGCGAACCGTGAGGTCGCCGCGCGCGCCGCGGCCGCGCTCCAGAAGGCGCGACGGCAAACACGTTCGTCCGACCGGCAGTGACGGCGGCTCAGGCCGTCGGCGAGAGCATCTCGATCATGCGGTCCGGATCGACGACGCCCTCGGCGCGAAACGCATCCTTGCCCGAAAGGACGAGGCGCGCGCCCGCGTCGCCGCGGGTGAGCTCTCCGAGCCGCACCGAGGCGGCGGCGGCGTAGAGCCTGAGCCCCTGCCGCTCGAAGATACGGACGGCCTTCTCGAGATGCCGGCGCGCTCCGGCCTCGTCTCCCTCGCCGACATCGAGGACGGCGTGGATCATGGCGGCGAGCGGCGCCGCCCTGAGGACGTGCTCGCCCTCGAGGAGCTTCGCGAAATGTCGCGCATCGAGCGACAGCTCCTTCGCGGCGGCGTGATTGCCGCGGGCGTACTCGACCCGCGCTGCGACGGCCGCTGCCGCTCCGCGAAGCTGACGGAGCTGCACGCGCAGGATGGCGATCCGGAGGAGCTGCGACGCCTCGATGCGAGGCCACTCCGCGTGGATCTTCGCGATGGGGCGCAGGTACTCCCCCGCGTAGAAGTCGATGAGCGAGTCACCGAGGAGCATGTTCGCGTGCGCGAGCTGATACTCGGTCGTGGGCCACTCTTGCCGCGCCTTCGCGAGCTGCCGGCGAGCTTCGTCGAGGTCGCCCCCGGAGAGCCACGCCGGCCAGGCGTACGCGGTGCGAAAGCACATGCTCGCGTAGATGTTCCCCTTGCCCTCCGCCTCGGCGAGAAGCCGGGGGACGGTCTCGGTGAGGCGCGCGAGCCGTCCGAGGAAGAAGAGCGACGCGTTCAGGAAGCGCCGCGCCGTGAGCGTCTCCCACACCGCGCCCGACGTGCGCTCGGTGAAGACGTGCAGCGCCTCCTCGAAGTGCGTCACGGCGTCCTCGAGTCGTTCCTGGAGGTACGCCGCGATGCCGCGGCTGAGACAGAGGAGGCCCATCGCGCCGGCGTCGTCCGTGTCGCGCGCGAGCTTCTCGGCGATGGCGAGGAGCCGCGCGGTGCGTCGCTCGGAGCCGACACCCGGTGTGGCCGCGTAGGCGACCTCGAGCGTCAGGGCACGCAGCACGCGTCGCGGCTCCCCGGCGCGGAGCGCGAGCAAGAGATGCTTCGTCTGGAACTCCGCGCCGCGCACGAAGTCGACGACGCTGAGCGAGCACGCGATCGTCCACGCGGCGTCGATCCGCACCAGCTCTTCGCGCGTGAGCTCGCGCTCGCTCCGGGCGACGTGGCGAAGGCCGCGTGCTCGCACCATGACGCGACCGGCGACGATGGAGAGGAGCGCGCGCCGGCCACCCCGCGAGCGGCGGAGTCCGGTCTCGTCGAGCACCTGCTCGATGATACCGAGCCCATGACCGAGATGACCCGAGAGAAGGAGCTGCTCGGCGCCGAGACGTCTGAGCTCGAGCGCCTGCGCTCGGAGACAGCTCGGCGCGGTCGCGAGGTACACGTTGGCCGCGGCGGGCCCCTTGCCGGCGAACGCGAGCGCCTCGGCGCGCCGGATCTGCACCTCGCGGCGCTCGACCGGCGTCAGATCCACCTGATGCCCGACCTTCTCGTAGAGCTCCGCCGCGTACTCGAAGGCGAGCGCGCGCACGGCCTGATCGGCGGCCTCGAGCCAGTAACGCCCGGCGCGCGCGACCTCTCCCGCGCCCTCGTAGTGATTCGCGAGCACCTCGGGCTTCGTGTCGGTACGCGACCCGAGCGCTTGTGCGAGGGCGAGGTGGTAGCGCTTGCGATCCGCCGCGGCGAGGCCCACCACGACGATCTCGCGGATCCTGTCGTGATGGATGTCGACGGTGTCGTCCTCGCGCAGGCCGGTGCTGCGCGCGAGCCGGTTGGCGCGAAGGACGTCGATCGCTTCGCGGAGCTCCGCGGGCGCGAGCGCGTGGGCCTCGCGGAGCACCCCTTGCCGGAGGGGCGTGCCCGCGACGGCGGCCGTCTCGAGCAACCGGCGCGCGGACTCGGGCAACGCCGCCACCCGGTGAGCCACGAGCTCGGCGAGGTTCCCCGCGACCCGCGGCGTGACCCAGGGCGTTCGCGAGGCGTACGAGAGCTCGGCGATGAAGAGCGGATGTCCGTCTGCCTCGCGCGCGATGCGTCCGGCGATCGCCCGCGCGCCTTCCACCGCGGCGGGGAGCAGCTCGAGCGCGAGCCGCTCGGCGTCGTGGGGATCGAGCGGGCGCACGGCCACCTCGGTGGGCTTCGGGGTCGCGAGCGCCGGATCGTCGAGCAGCGCGTCGAGGAGCGGCGCCATGCCGGCGACGTGATCGCGATAGCTCCCGACGAGCAAGAGCGGCACCGGTTCCGTGCCGCCGATCGCGCGACCGAGGAGGAGCGCGCTCTCGCGGTCACTCCACTGTAGATCGTCTATCCAGATGACGAGCTTGCCGTGCTTGCGGATGCGCCGGAGTAGCTCGTGAAACGCCTCGACGGCACGCTGCCGCAAGACGGCCTGGTCGGCGGACGCGACGTGGCCCTCCGCGGCTCGTTCGACAGCGGAAGCGGCGCGGAGCGCAGGGAACAGGATCGCGAGCGCGGAGACGTCTTCCGGCAGAAGAGCCGCTGCTTCTTCTTCCGTCGCGCCGTCGATGAACTCGACGAGATCGTCGATGAGCCCGTCGACGGCCTTGTAGCCCATCGACTCGCGCTCCCGGCACTTGCCGACGAGGACCGTCGCGCCGTCGTTGCGTGCGTGGGTGATGAAGTGCTCGATGAGCGCCGTCTTCCCGATGCCGGAAGGGCCGTGGACGAGGACGAACTCCGACGAGCCCTGCTCGGTGCGGGAGAGCGCCTCACGGAGCGCAGAGAGTTCCGCGATCCGCCCGAAGAGCGCGGGACGGCGCGAGGCAGGGGGCACGGTCGAGTACTGCGCCTGCTCGCTCCTCGCCGATCCGATCACATCGACGATGACCTCGGCGCCGGGTCGGTCCTCGGCGCGGATCGTGAGCAGGCGGAGACAGAGCCGCGCCAGGTCCTCCGGAGCGGTGGCGAGGCGCGACGTCGAGGGTTTGCGGAGTGGCAGCTCGCCGGTCAGCGCCTCGTAGAGGACGACGCCGAAGGAGTACCAGTCGGAGGCCTCCGTCAGGACGTCTCCCATCGCCTGCTCGGGCGCCATGTACGCCGGGGTTCCGGCGAACTCGCGGTGCTGGCCGATGCCGAGCTTCCGTGCGAGCCCGAAATCGAGCAAAACGACGCGGTCACCCTCGGTGACGAGAAAATTCGACGGCTTCAGATCGCCGTGGACCGTCCCGGCCTGATGAAGCGCGGCGAGGCCGTGGGCAAGCTGACCGAAGACGGCCCGGAGCCGCTCGGAGCTCTTGCGCGGCGGCTCGGGTAGCAGCTTGGTCAGCGTCGTGCCGACGACGAGTTCCATCGAGAAAAACCACTCCACGCCGTCCGAGAAGAGCTCATGAAGGCGGACCAGGTTCGGGTGCACGAGCTCGGACGCGGTCCGGAACTCACGCTTCATCTGCGAGATGGACTGCGGCGTGAGACGTCCGAGAAACTTCACCGCGACGCGCGCTTGCCGTTCCCGGTCGAACGCCGCGAAGACCTGTCCCATCCCTCCTTCGCCGAGCTTTTCCTCGATCTCGAAGCGTTCGACGAGGAGCGCCCCCAGGGCGAGGCTAGGACGCTGCGACGCCGTCTCGATACCGCTCTCGAGGCGGCTCGCGGTGAGGTCCGGAAGGTCTTCGGCAGCCACGGATCGGATAGCGTTACATGAACGCGAGGGCCGAGGGGGCCTGAACTCACGCGCAGGCAGCGAGCTCGATGACGGTCACCATGGACTCGGGCCGTCAAAACGGCTTACGAGGGTTGGCAAACCATGACGGGCACTCCCGAGGTTGTCGGCGACGAGACTCACGGGCGCTCGTCACGGCATCGCAGGGTCCCGGTCATCGTGGTCGGGACGGGCTTCGGCGGCGCGGTAGCGGCGTGCCGACTTGCACAGGCTGGCTACGACGTGCTCGTCCTCGAGCGCGGTCGTCGCTACGAGCGCCACGACTTCCCGGCGATGCCGGCTGCGCCTGCGCTGCTCCCGGATCTTGCGCGATGGACGTGGGAGCCGAACCAGGGGATCTGGGACATCCTCGATCTGGAAGAGCTCGTCAGCGTGCAGGCTGCCGGCTACGGCGGCGGCTCGCTCCTCTATGCGAACGTCCAGCTCCGTCCCCCGGACGAGATATTCGACGGCGCGTGGCCCGCGGTCTACCGGCGCCCTGAGGAGCTCACGCCGTACTTCGATCTGGCGGCGTACATGATGCAGGCGGCGCCGATCACCGAGCACCGGCACATCTACCCGAAGCTCGTGAAGGCGAAGCAGCTCGCGCTCGTCATGGACGAGCTCGGGCGCGAAAAGGAATTCTTCCATCCGCCGATCGCGGTGAACACCGGACAGCGTGAAGAGCCGAACGTGCACGGCGTCACCCAGCGCCCTTGCACCGGCTGCGGCAAGTGCTGCACCGGCTGCCCCGAGGGCGCCAAGAACACGCTCGACTACAACTACCTCGCGATCGCGGAGCGCTTCGGTGCCCGGGTGCGCACGCAGTGCGAGGTGCTCGATGTGCGCTACGGACCGAACGGCGGCTTCACGCTCCAGCTCGCCGATCATCTCCACGGGAAGCGGGAGGAGCTCGAGACGCCATATCTCTTCCTCTGCGCGGGCTCGGTCCACACGACGCGTCTCCTGCTGCGCTCGGAGTCGGTGCCGGAGCGGCCCGAGTCACTCGTCGGAACGGGCTATTTCCCGGGCGGTGACGCGCTCGGCGTCGTGTACGACACGAAGAACCCGCAATATCCGTCGTTCGGACCGACCATCACGACGACCGCGGTTCACTGGCGCTCGGTCTCGCCCTCGTCCTTCTTCCAGCTCCAGGACGGCGGATACGCCGCGGAGCTCGCGCGCCTCATCGGGACCCTGCGCGCGCCGCTCTGGCTCGGACGGAACCGCTTGCTCGGAAAGGGCGACCGGCCGCTCCGCGATCGCGACGCGATCCGTCTGATCGCGGCGAGCGACGTCGCGCCCGATCCTCTGCCGACAGCACCGTCGCACTCGCGCCTTCCCTCGCCCCTCGACGCGCTCATCGCCGCGAACCACGCCCACGATTTCCAGAGCATCGTCCCCGAGCGCCTGCGGCAGGGATTCTTGCCATTCCTGAAGGAGCTCGAGGTGCCGCTCCTCTTCCCTGCGGTCGTCGGTCGCACCATCGAGGAGTCGATCGAGTCCTTCGACGATCGGCTGTTCCGGCGTCTCGAACGGCTCGAACGCTTCCGTGTGCGTCCCTTCGCGAAGGACGGCAAGCTGCGGACCTGGCTCCGCAAGACGGGACGTGGCTTCGTCGCCTGGGCCTTCGGAAAAGACGACGTGATCGCGCTCCGCTCAACGCGCGCGCTCTTTACCCAGGGCGGTCTCGACGCCGCGAGCGTCGCGCGCGACTGGCTCGGCTACGACGACGACGCAGCCGACAATCGCGTCATGCTCCTCGGCATGGGCCGCGACGCTGCACGCGGCCAGCTCATCTACGACACCGCGCGGGACAGAGTCGTCGCCGATCTCGACCTCTTTCATCTCGCCCCCGGTTACGCCGACGAGGAGCTCTTCATGACCGACATCGCGCGCGCCCTCGGCGGAGAGCTCCGCACGAATCCGGCCTGGGCATTCCTCGGAAAGCCGGTCACGGTGCATAACCAGGGCGGGTGCCCGATGGCCGACTCGCCGGAGCTCGGCGTCCTCGATCCGAACGGCGAGGTGTACGGCAAGCCGGGCCTCTACGTGCTCGACGGGTCCGCGCTCTGTCGCTCGGTCGGCGTGAATCCGTCGGCGACGATCCTCGCGCTCGCCGAGCGCAACATCGAGCGCTTCATCGCGACGCACCCTCCCCTCGAGCCGAGCCCCGAGGGTCGCGCCGCGTACCAGAAAGAGCGGAAGAAGAGCGTCGAGTGGGCGAAGCGCGCCCGCGAGGCGGGATGGACGCGGACACCGCCAAAACCCGAGGACGCGACCCGCATCGCGCCGCCGTTCCGGAGCAAGCCGCTCGGCCTTCACTTCACCGAGACGATGCAGGGCTACTACGAGCCCGACGTGCCGAACGCGGGACGCCACGACGCCGTCTACCGCGAGCACGAGACCCGCGGGCGTCCGTCGCACCCGATGCGGATGAACCTCTCGATGACGGTGAAGAACCTCGCCGCGTTCTACGAGGACCCCGATCACCGGATGGACGTCGGCGGGACCATCGCGCTGCGGTTTCCCGGCGCACCCGCCGAGGCCGAGTACGAGGAGCACCCCGTCGAGGGCATGTTCGAGCTCTTCACGCCGCGCTACAAGCCGTACGGCATCACCGGAAAAGAGCCGCAGCGCATGAGAGCGCAGCGCAGGCGCGCCGGTGGGTACGGCACCGTCGCGGATCCGCCGGCGCGGGAGCGGTTCATGACGTATCGCTTCGCGCTCACCGACATGCCCGGCTACTATCTCTGGGGGTACAAGCGCGTGCGCGAGAATCCGGCGCTCGACGCCTGGCGCGACACGTCCTCGCTCTTCGTCACCCTCCTCGCGCCGCCGTCGCACGGCGGAAAAGGGCTCAGCGTCGCGCGTGGTGCGGGCGTCGTGCACGTCGATCTGCCGGGATTTCTGCGGCATCAGGTGCCGTCCTTCACCGCCGGTTACGCCGGAGCCGGCAACGACGGCGAGTTCGTCCCCGCCGAGGACGACGCGATGATCACCTGGGCGATCGCGAAGTTTGCGGCGTTCTTCTTCGGCTCGCTCCAGCGCATCTACGCGCCCGACGTGACGTCGCTCCTCGCGAGCGCGTTCCGGAGCCACACCAACAACGTCCGCTACGAACCCCCACGGCTCGGCAAATGACCGCCGCCGCGGAACGCGCCCTCGACGACCTGTCGGCGAAGATCGTCGACGTCCCGCTGACGGTCGGCACGCCGCCCGAGACGCTCACCATCCTGCTCCGTCACTTCGTCGATCGGCCGGAGCACCCGGTCGGCGCCGCGCCACTGGGACACCGCGCCGTTCTCCTGATCCACGGCGGCAACACGAGCAGCGAGACGTTCCTCGTGCCGCACGGCGGCGTCGCGACGTACCTGCGCGAGCGCGGCTGGGACGTCTGGCTCGTCGACGATCGCGCGAGCCCGCGGGTCCTCGACGACCGCATCCTCGGGGGTCAGCCCCTCGGCGGCTCGGTGGAGGCCGAACGACGCTATTTCAACTTCGATCGCATCGCGGAAGAAGACGTGGTCGGGGCCATCGCCCATATTCGCAACCTGCTCGGGCCGCGTGCGACCCTGTCGGTGGTCGGACACTGCGTCGGCGGTGCGACCACAAGCATGGCCATTGCGCGCGGCCGCCTCGACAAGTTTGCCGTCCAGGCCTACGTGCTGACGACGATGGGGCTCTTCTTCGAGTCGCCCTGGGACGGCTGGGTGAAGGCGGAGGACTACGTCATCGAGCGCGTGCTCTCGACGACGCCCGGGTGCCGCGGCATCGACCCGGTGCAGCTCCGTCCCCCCGTCCTCGAGGCGTCGCGGCGCGCCGCGCGGCCGTGGCCCGCCGAGTTCGACGAGGCGTACGGCGCGTTCCCTGCGGCGTGGCTTCCGCCGGTGTCCGACGTGCCGGAGGACGACATGCTGCGACGCCTGTCATTCATGTTCGGTAGCCCGTACGACACCGCCGCGCTCGATCCGAGCCTCCGCGGGTCCATTCTCTGTCGTCTGTTCGGCACCATGCACCTCGGGCTCTATCTTCATGCCGGGCAGGTCGTGCGGCGCGGATACGCGGGGCGGTTCGACGCGCCGGACATCATCGAGCGACCTCGTCTCGAATCGCCGCCGCGCGCCCGTCACGCGCGGCGCGCCGCGCCCCGCGGCCCGAAGCCTGCTCATCCGCCGGAAGGCGACCTTCTGCCGCAGCACTTCCGCGACAAGCGCATCACGCTGCTCACCGGTACCGAGAACCGGCTCTGGCACCGCGAATCCATCGACCTCATGTACGAGTGGCTCCGCAACATCGAGGGTCGTCCCGCCAGTGCGCGCGTCGAGAAACGGATCTTCCCCGGCTTCGCCCACCAGGATCTCTACTGGCGGCGTGAGGAAGGCGACCGCGACGTCTACGCCGCGATCGCGGCGAGCCTCGTCTGATACGCGCGCTCCGTCACTTCGACGCCGCGTCGGCGCTGGTCTTCGCGGAAGCGTCCGCCTTGCGCATCACGACGAGGTGCGAGCGATGGTGCACGTCCCCGTAGCCGAACTTGAACGGCAGATGCTTCTTCGGGTTCTCGGCGAAGAGCCTCCGGAAGGCGTGGCCGTCGAGTGGCTCGATGGGGCCGAACGGCGCCGGCCCGTCGAAGATCCCGTAGGTGTCCTGCACGAACCCCGCAGCACTCGCGAACCTGGGGGGCACACCGGTGGAGTCGGAGATCATCCACTCCGCGTGCTCGAGCAGATAATCGCGGATCGTCGAGAAGTCGTCGGCCCAGAGCAGGTGGCTCGCGGCCTTCGTCATGACGGCGACCTGCCCCCGTGACTCGAGGTACTTGCGGAGCCCGGGGTCGAGCCCGACCTCCCTGTTTGCCAGATCGTGCGCGATCTGGCGCAGCACCTTGTCGGAGCCGGTGCTACCCGCCTTCTTGAAGTGCAGCTCGACGTTGGCGAACGGCGCGCGCCCGCCCTCGGGCTCTGGGTGCTCGAGGTTGCCCTCGGCCTCGATCTCGTCGGCCGACAGATAGTGCAGGGTGCCGTCGGGGTTGAACTTGAAGTAGCGAAGCGACGTCGGCTCGTACCCGTGCACGACGAGGGCCGCCAGGTGCAGCACGATCTCGCCCGGTAGCCACGCCCGATCACCGCGCCCGAGATTGATCGTGTTGCTGTACGACATCCCGAGGAGCTTCATGATGTTGTGGTCGATGACGGTGAACGCGCCCTTCAACCGGATGGGCAGGATCGCGTCGATGCGCCGCACGTCACCCGGCGGCTCGAGGGACATCGTCGTGATCTCCTCGGCGTCGGGGAACACGGCGAGCGCCGTCACCAGATCGCCCCCGCCGAACGGGTAGACGACCTTTCCCGGCAACCCCTGTGGACGGAGCCCCGCGATGAACGGTTCCGCCACGTCGAGCCAGCGCGTGCGGTACCGCGCATAGAGCGCCTTCAGCGACTTGCAGTGCGCGTCGACGACGTGAGAGTCGAAGCGAGCCGGGACGTCCCCCGCTTCTCCGCAGGCCGCGACGCGAAAGAGCTCTCGTGCCGGCTCGATCAGGTCTGCTCCCGGGTCGACGGGGAGAGCCGGCGGGGCGGCGCGTGCCGACGCGATCGCCCCGGACCCCGGATGCACCGGTTTCACGGCCCCGGGGGCCACGACCTCCGGCACGATCGGCGGGGGTTCCGCGCTAGCGGGAGACGCCGGCGCAGTGTCGAGCGACGACGCCGGCGCGCCGTCCGCGGACCCACGGTGCGAGCACGCGGCCAGCAAGCCCAGTGCCGCAACGACGATCGACGAGTGAAAGAGCCGAGGGCGCGGCATGCGACGGATCGACGGAGCATAGCGCAGGCCCGCCGCTCCCGCTCATTTTCGGGGTTCTCGCGCACGACGCGCACGACGCGCCGCCGGTACTTCGCGTCGCGATGGGAGCAAACATCGAACGGCAATGTATCGAACACGCCGTGGCTCAACTCGGTGACGCCGACGGCGTGCGTCCCTCGCCCTCGCGCGCCCTCGCCCGCGCGCGCCTCCGCCCGCGGGCCCGCGCGCGCCTCCGCGCGC
>DATAZL010000141.1:0-56034 GCA_036272055.1 Polyangiaceae bacterium
CTCGACGCTCAAGGGTGTGTCGCCGTCCGGTTGGGTCTGTCTGGTCGCCCGCGCCGTGGACAAGACACAGAACGTCGGCGTGTCCGCGCCGATGCGGCTTTGCCTGTGGGACAAGCAAGCGAGCGCAACCGCGCCGGACTGCGCCGTGAAGAGCATGCCCCTTCCGACGTGCGCCCGGAGCTGCACGCCGCCTCCGCACTTCAAGCCCCACGTCACCGACGTCGAACCGAAGCCCTACGTCATTCTGCCGCAGTAACGTCCCGCGTCAGACCAGACCGCGTCAGTGACTGTCGCGCGGACGTCCGTGATCGATTCACGGCGTCCGTGCATACACAGCATCATGTTTGCGCACTCGTTCGCGTCGGTTCGTTGGCTGTGTATTTGTGCCCTACCGCTCACGGCCGTCGCGTGCGGCAGTGACTCGAACAGCTCGGACGACGGGGCGGGCGGCGCAGCCGGCGTCACGACGGAGAGCGGCGGAACGAGCGGCGCGGCTGGCAGCGGCGGCGTCACTGGCTCCGGTGGCTCGACTTCCGGAATGGGGGGCACCCTCTCCGGCGCGGGCGGCAATGTGGGGACTGGTAGCGCCGTAACGGGAGGCGGCGGCGCGACGTCGAGTGGCGGTGCGACGGCAAGCGGCGGCGCCAGCGCAGGCGGCACGTCGTCGAGTGGCGGCAGCAGCGCGGGCGGCGCGTCGTCCAGTGGCGGCGCGTCCAGTGGCGGCTCGAACAGTGCTGGCGGCGCGACGTCCAGTGGCGGTTCGAACGGCGCGGGTGGAAGCTCCGGCGATTGTTCGACGGCGCCCGCACCGAGCCCGCTCGTCGGGTGGGCCAGCGTGTCCGGCAACGGCGTCTCGACGACGACGGGCGGGGCCGGCGGCCCGACCAGCACCGTCACGAGCCTCTCCGACCTCACCGCTGCGGTCAAAGGGACCGACGCGAAGATCATCCAGATCAAGGGCAACATCTCGGGCGACGTCACCATCGGCTCGAACAAGACGCTCATCGGTCTCTGCGGCGCGAAGCTCACGGGCTACGTCTCGCTGAACAAGTCGGTCAACGTGATCGTCAGGAACCTCACGATCGTCGGGAAGAACTGCAGCGACAGCAAGAGCGACTGCTCCGCCGGGGACGACGCGATCACAGTGCAGGGTGCCGCGCATCATCTCTGGTTCGATCACGACGACATCTCCGACGGTTCCGACGGCAACCTCGACATGACCCACGCCTCGGACTTCATCACCATCTCGTGGACGAAGTTCCACTACTCGGGTCGCCGCACCGACGCGGCGGGCGCATCCGGCGGGCACCAGTTCTCGAACCTCATCGGGCACAGCGACGACAACGCCTCGGAGGACACCGGGCACCTGCGCATCACGTTCCACCATTCGTGGTGGGCGGACAACGTGGTCGAGCGCATGCCCCGTGCGCGGTTCGGGCAGGTGCACCTGTTCGACAACCTCTACACGGCGACGGGTAACGACTACTGCATCGGCGTCGGCAACGGCGCCAGCATCCGCGCCGACAACAACGTGTTCATCGGCGTGGCCGATCCGATCAAGAGCTACTCGACCGACGGGACCGGCGTCATCAAGTCGACCGGCAACGTTTACACGAACACCACGGGGAGCAGCGCCGACGTCGGGACCGGCACCGTCTTCACGCCGCCCTACACCGCGACGCTCGATCCGACGACCGGTCTCGAAGCCGCGATCCGGAGTGGCGCCGGTCCGAAGTAACCGCTTCACCGTGCCGTCATGCGTTGCGGCCGGCTCACGGGTGGTGCATTGACGACGGGTGTCGGTCGCAGCGCGTCCCTTCATCGTGCTGTCGTCACTCGGCGCGCCGGTTCTGCTCATCGGCGGCTGGACCGTCGCGGCGGCGCACCAGCACGCCGGGTTCGACGCAATCACAGGCACCATCAGCGCGCTCGCCGGGCTCGGTGCCGACGACCGGTACATCATGACGATCGCGCTCTACGGCGTCGGCGTGTGTCACGTGCTCACGGCGCTGGGGCTCCGTCCGGCGCGGCTCGTGGGCCGTCGCATCCTCGGCGCGGGCGGGCTCTTTTCGCTGGGCGTCGCGTCGCTGCCGTTGCCCGCCGTCGGCACTTCTAGCGCGCATCTCGTCGCCGCGGCGGGCGCGTTCGGCTGTCTCACGGCGTGGCCATTCTTCGCTTACCAGCGCGAGCCCGGCACGCCGCTCGCGCTCCGTCCGTCAGTCTCCGTTGCTGCGGGCATCGTGCTCGTCGTGCTGCTCGGCTGGCTCGGCGTGGAGCTCGGTGCACGTACGCACGTCGGCCTCGCCGAGCGAACGGCCGCCGCGGCGCAGGCGCTCTGGCCGCTGGTCGTCTCCGTGACGTGCGTCGTGCTGGGCAGTGCGACGCGCCGGCGTTGACGGCGCTACGCGACCGCACCTCGGTGGATCTTCGGTACGGGCGAGCCGTCCCAGACGAACGTGTAAGTGCCGCTGCGGCGGACGTTGGTGACGAGGCTCGGACGGAAGCAGACGGCGCAGGTGCCCTTCGCACGCCGTACGCTCTGGTAGACGGCGCCGAGAGAGCCGGCGCCGAGGAGACGCGCCGCGAGCTTTTGCGACGCGACGTAACTCGACGGCGAGAGGCAGTCGGTGAAGCGCGGGTCGTCGCGCAGATCGTGAAGCTCTGCGCTCAGATCGGCGAGATAGTCGTCGTACGCGACGCGGTCGTCGAAGCGGCCTATCTCGGCGTACTCCGTCGATTTGTGGAACGCTATTTCGGCCTGTGACGTCGCGAGCTCGAACGCGGAGTACCACGCGCCGCGCTCGGGGCCGTTGAAGCGGCTGCCCAGCGGGTGCGGATGCGCGAATGCGGCGTTGACGACCTTGTTGTACGGCACGTCGAACACGAGCTCCCGCGGTCCCGTGCCCGCACCGCGGCCGTTCTCGGCGAGCAGACGGTCGTTCGTCGCGTGATCGAGGTCGAAGATGTCGGTGAGGTGCGCGTCGTCGTCGGCGATGCGGGCGAGGACACTGTCGCCGCCCGGACGGTGCTTGGTCGGGATGAGCCGGTGGGTGTCGAACTTTCGTACCAGCGTCGTCCCCGGAAGCGCCGTCGTCACAGGCCCCCGCGCCTCGCATCGAGCAAGCGGCGCACGGTCTGTAGCGCCGGGATGCCGCCTTCCTTCATGTACTCGAGCGGCGTACGTCCGCCGAAGATACGGTTCTGATTCGGGAGCCGCACCCACTCGTCGGCGATGGCCTCGCCGTACAGGATGTTCAGCGCCTTGAAGATACCGATCAGGAACGACACGCGAAGGAGCGTGTCGGTGCCGAGGGTCCGCTTCGGCTCCTTGCGCCAGGCGTAGTACGGGCCGTTCGAGACGCCCCCGAGGAGAGCGCGCGCGTCCTCGTCGCGGATCTTCCAGCGGTCGGCGATGTTGAAGAAGGCGCGCAGCGCCGACGGGCTGAGACGCTCCCGCTCCTTCTTCGTCGAGAGGTCGACGAGGGGCGAGGGGGCATAAGCGGTGTCCGGATACCCGGGAACGGGCGTGGCCATCGTGTCTCCTGTTCAGGAGAATATTCTCTCTAACTCCGGAAATGGCAAGGGGAGGGGTCGGGCGGCCGGCAGGAGCAGCACGCACAAAAATGAATGAATTCGCCGATCTTGCGGCGCTTCAGGGGTCGCGGCGCCATCAACGGCGCCGCACTCGGGGCACGTCAGCGGCGCGTCGCCGGCTCGATCTGCGTCACGTCCCGCACTGCGCCACGGGCGGCGCTGGTCGTCATGGCGGCGTAGGCGCGGAGCGCGACGGAGACGGTGCGGTCGCGGTTCGGCTTCCATGCCGCGGTGCCGCGCGCCTCCATCTCGGTGCGGCGCACCGCCAGCTCCGCGTCGCTCACGAGGACGTCGAGCTTCCGCGCAGGGATGTCGATGCGGATGCGATCCCCCTCGCGCACGAGGCCGATCGCGCCGCCCTCGGCGGCCTCCGGAGAGACGTGGCCGATGCTGAGGCCGCTCGTGCCGCCGCTGAAGCGCCCGTCGGTGACGAGCGCGCACTGCTTGCCGAGCCCTTTGCCCTTCAGGAACGACGTCGGGTAGAGCATCTCCTGCATGCCGGGACCGCCCTTCGGGCCCTCGAAGGCGATGAGCACGATGTCGCCCGCGACGACCTTGCCCTCGAGGATGCCGTCGCACGCGGCCTCCTGCGACTGGAACACGCGGACCGGGCCCTCGAACTTGAGGACGCTCGCGTCGACGCCCGCCGTCTTCACGATGCAGCCGTCCTTCGCGATGTTGCCGTAGAGGACGGCGAGGCCGCCGTCCTTGCTGTAGGCGTGCTCGGCGTCGCGGATGCAGCCGCTCTCGGCGTTGACGTCGGCCTCGGGGAAGTACTTGTCCTGCGAGAAGGCGACGATGGTGCGCACTCCGCCGGGCGCCGCGAGCGCGCGCTTCTTCGCCTCGTCGGTCGACGTCTTTCGACGGATGTCGTGCGCGTCGAGCGCCTCACCGAGGGTCGCGGAGTGGACGGTGGAGACGTTCCTGTGAATGAGCCCTTCACGGTCGAGCTCTCCGAGGATCGTCATGATACCGCCCGCACGGTGCACGTCCTCGACGTGGTACTGCGACGATGGCGCGACCTTGCAGATGTTCGGCACGCGGCGCGACAGCTCGTCGATGTGCTCCATCCGGAAATCGACGCCTGCCTCGTAGGCGATGGCGAGGAGATGAAGCACGGTGTTCGTCGAGCCGCCCATGGCGATGTCGAGGGCCATGGCGTTCTGGAACGCCTCGAACGTCGCGATCCGTCGCGGAAGGACGCTCGTGTCGCCGTCCACATAGCGGCGCTTCGCGAGCTCGACGATCTTCTTGCCGGCGTTCTCGAAGAGCTCCCACCGCTTGGCGTGGGTCGCCAGGAGAGTGCCGTTACCGGGAAGCGCGAGCCCAAGCGCCTCGTTCAGGCAGTTCATGCTGTTGGCGGTGAACATGCCGGAGCACGAGCCGCACGTCGGACACGCCGAGCGCTCCATCTTTTCCAGATCGGAGTCGGAGACCGACGCGTCGCTCGACGCGATCATCGGATCGATGAGGTCGAGCTTGCGGATGAGGGCCTTGCCGTCGCGGTCGTGGGTACCGACGAGCTTGCCGGCCTCCATCGGGCCGCCCGAGACGAAGATGGTCGGGATGTCGAGCCGCATGGCGGCCATCAGCATGCCGGGCGTGATCTTGTCGCAGTTCGAGATGCAGACGAGCGCGTCGGCACAGTGGCCGTTCACCATGTACTCGACGCTGTCGGCGATGAGATCGCGACTCGGAAGCGAGTACAGCATTCCACCGTGACCCATCGCGATGCCGTCGTCGATGGCGATGGTGTTGAACTCGACGCCCCAGCCGCCGGCCGCGTCGATGACCTTCTTCACCTTCTGCCCGACGTCGTGCAGGTGCACGTGTCCGGGTACGAACTGGGTGAAGCTATTTGCAATCGCGACGATCGGCTTCTCGAAGTCCGCGTCCTGCATACCGGTTGCACGCCAGAGCGCCCGGGCGCCCGCCATGTTACGGCCTGCGGTGGAGGTTCGGCTTCGGTAGGACGGAGGCGTCATGGCCGGAACTTAGCTCGGATCCGGGCGGCCGCCCACGGTGGAGCCGTTCAGCCGTCGCCGTCGTCGTCCGCCGCGCCGGGCGCTTCCCGCAGACGGCGTCGGGCCCCGGCCTTCACGCGCAGGTCGTCGAGCGCCAGGAAGAGCCGGCCCTGCTCCTTCGGCGTGAGCTGCATCGCGATCTCGTTGAAGGCGCGCTCCATCAAGCCCTGGAGCGCGGACCGGTTCGTCCGGACCTCGTCGAGGGCGCTCTTGTACGCGGTCTGGTCCTCGCTGTTCAGGACCATCAGGGCCTTCAGCTTCTGGCGGCCGTCCCGGATCTTGAGCGAGATGCGCCGCCGCTCCGGCGCGTAACGGTCGAGGATCGTCTCGACCCGTGCGGCCTTGTCGTCGGCGAGGCCGACCTTCTCGCGGAGCACGCGGCTCCGGATCCGCAGCATGCGCTGCTGCATTGGACCCGCTGCGATCGGTGCTGCAGGGGCGGCCGGCGGCGATGCAGCCGGCGGTGCTCCGAGTGCCGGAGCACAAGCCAGAAGCGTCGCGGGAACCATCAACCAACGAAACGGTTTCACTGTGGACTCCTTCCTGATTGGTGTTCCGGAAGCATTCTTCCGTGCATTCTGCCGCCGTGACGCGGCTCCCCCGGGTCGCCGCCCATCATGAGCGGGCCGAGGTCGAGAGGTTCGAGGTCCGACGGATCACCGGCGAGGACGGCGAACGCCGGATCATCGTCACTATCGTCGGGGGGCGCCGTCGCTGCGGGCGGCGGGGGAGGCGTGACGATGCTCGCGACGCTCGCGACCGCGGAGTGCGCGCTCTCCACCGGTGTCGGCGCGACGTGGCGCATCGGTACCGCGAGGTACGCGACGGCCGCGGCCGCCGCGATCGCCGGCGCCCACACGAGCCCGAGCTTCGGCAACGGGCGGCGAGGGAAGCTACCGACGTCGCGTGCGCGCCGCACGAGCCGTGCGCGATCTTCTTCCGAGAGCGTCGTGGCCGTCCGGTCGAACAGGGACGCGAGCGCCTTCTCTTCTCCGCCAAGAAAGGGGGCCTTGCCCCCGCGGCTCGCTTTCGCGACCGCTCCCCCGCCGCCTTCGGCGGGCTCGCTCCGCTCGCGTAGTTCCGCAGCTGTTTCATCCCTCAGGGATGACGAAAGCGTCGATGCGGAACTACTGATGTCGTTGGGGTCTGTCATGGATCGGACTTCTTCTTTTCGTCGGACGCGCGCGGCGCGTCGACCAGGTCTTCGAGCTTCTCGGCGAGGTCGCGCAGCGCGTGGTGCACGAGCACCCGTGCCGAGCCCTCCGTCGTTCCGACGAGCGTCGCTATCTCGGCGTAGCCGAGGCCCGCGTCGAGTCGGAGCAGGACGATGCGCTGTCGCTTTTCGGGGAGCGTCGCGAGCGCGGCGCGGATTCGAAGCGACGTCTCTTCGGCGGCGAAGAGATCGGCGGGCGTCGCGGGCCGCGGTCCGTCCGGCGTCGCGGATTCGCGCCGCGAGCGCCGGAGCTCCGAGCGGAGCAGCGTGCGCGCGCGCCGTACCGCGATGGATGCGACGAATGCCTTGAACGACGTTCCCGGCTCGTAGCGATCGAGCCGGCGATGGACGATCTCGAGCGCCTCCTGCACGGCGTCTTCCGCCAGCGCGGTGCTACCGGCAGCTCGACCCGCAATCCGGTACAGCAGATCCAGATGCGGCTCCACGAGTGTTGCAAACGCAGCGCCGTCACCGCCGATGGCCTTCTGCAGAAGCCGCGCTTCCCGTGTCGCGTCCAGACTCGTGCTCGCGACGGGGCGGCTCTCGGCCTGGAGGGGACGCACCATTTCCACTTCTCTTCTATGCCGGCCGGACCGACTCCGTTATCCGGACAGCGTGCGAATCGCCTGGCGGCGGCATTCGTTCATGGTTTCGCGGAGATCGACGAGGCACGCGAGGCCTCGTGATACCTTGCCCGGGTGCTCGATTTTCTCTTCAAGAGCAAGCGCCGGGCTGCGCTGCGCGAGACGCCGCTTTCGGACGAACAGCGCGCGGTCGTGCGCCGCAACGTTCCTTACGTCGAGAGGCTGACCGAGGACGACCTTGGCGAGCTCGCGGGTCACATACGGGTCTTCCTTGCCGAGAAGAACTTCGAGGGGTGCGGCGGGCTCACGCTCACCGACGAGATGAAGCTCACCATCGCGGCGCAAGCGTGCATCCTCTTGCTTCACCGCGAGACGGACTACTACCCGGACGTCGCGTCGATCCTCGTCTATCCGAGCGCTTACATCGTCAGAAACACCCGCGAGAGGCTCGGCGATCTCGTCGTGGTCGGCGACCAGACTCGCGTCGGTGAATCGTGGGTTCGCGGCGTCGTCATCCTGTCGTGGGACGCCGTCGAGCGCGGCGCGTCGAACGCGAGTGACGGACACAACGTCGTGCTGCACGAGTTCGCGCACCAGCTCGACGCCGAGGACGGCCAGATGGACGGCGTGCCCGAGCTCGGGACGCGCGCTCTCTACTCCGCGTGGGCCCGCGCGCTCGGCACCGAGTACCGCGAGCTCCTCGACAAGGTGGCATCTCACGAGCGCTCCGACATCGACACCTACGGCGCGACGAATCCCGCCGAGTTCTTCGCGGTCGTCACCGAAGCGTTCTTCGAGCGCGCCACGCAGCTGAAGAAGAAACACCCCGAGCTCTACGACGTTCTCCACGACTTCTACCGACAAGATCCTGCGGCACACGACGGAGCGTCTTGAAGCGCGCTCTCGTCGCTCTCGTGTGCTCCGCGGCTTGCACGCCAGGGGCGTCGCGACCGCCCATCGCGACCGTCGTCGCGGAGGCGCCGCAGCGCGGAGTCAGGGAGCATCACGTCGCGGAGAGTGCACGGCCGCGCCCACCTGGCGATGGCGACGCAAAGCCGGCATGGTTCGCGACGCCGCTAGGGTGGAAGGGGTTCGAGCTCGTCTCTCTTCACGGACGCGAGGAGCTTTGCCGGTCGTACCAGTTCGCGGTGCGCGTGGACGTCACCGAGGCGACGATCGACGACGCCGCGCTACTCGGGACCCTCGCGTCGGTCGGTGTGCGCACGCCGTCGGGCATGACGTACTTCAGCGGCTATGTGAGCCGGGTCGAAGCGGTTCATGACGGCGGCCAACGAGATGGTCCGACGCGCCGCACGTTCGACGTGACTCTCGTTCCCTGGACGTGGCTCCTGACGAAGACGGCCAACAGCGCCGTCTTCGGCGAGCACGACGTCCCGAGCGTCCTCCAGCACCTGCTCGACGGTCGCGCCTTCGCCGACTACCGGATGGACCTGGGGAATGGCTTTCCCGAGAGCGCATTCACCGTTCAGTATCGCGAGACGGATCAGAACTTCTTGCAGCGACTGCTCGAGCACGTCGGGCTCGTCACGTTCTTCCGCCATGGTCCCGGTGGACACGAGCTCGTCCTCGCCGACGACGCACGGAAGGTCGCGCACGAGCCGACTATCCCTCTCGACTCGAAGACCGCCGACAAGGTGCACACGACGAGCGAGCTCGTGGGAAGCCAGTATGTACTCCGCGCGAGCGAGCCGGGAGCATCTGCATCCGTGTTCGAGGGGTCAGCCGGCGTGGCGTCGCGTTACGCGTTCGCCGGCCTCGAGATGTACGACATCGAGGGCACCGCGGGGAGCGCTCGCGACGTCGAGTTCTACGCGCGCCTTCGCGCGGAAGAGCAGCAATCATCGGCGCGCCGGCTAGTGGCGTCCGTGCGCGACCGCCCAGTGCGGGCCGGCAACGTCGTGAACCTCACGGAGTTCGGCGCGCTCGACGGCGCGTATCTCGTCGTCGCCGCCGACATCGACGTGAGCACGAACGGCGACGACGTCACCGTCGTCACCGACATCGAGACCACGCCGGTAGGCGCACCGTTCCGCCCTCAGCGGCTCACCGCGTGGCCCGTCATCGACGGCCCGCAGCTCGCAACCGTCGTCCAAACCGACCGAACGCGCGTCGAGGTCCGCTTCCAGTGGACCCGCGGCAACGCGCCATCGTCCGACGTCTGGATCCCGTCCCTCGCCGCGGCTCGCGGCGCGCACGCGGGCGACACCGTCGTCGTGGACTTCCTCGAAGGCGAGCCGAATCGTCCCATCGCCGTGGGCGTCGTGGCGCGCTGAGGGGGACAGGCGGTGTGCCCGCGGCGCGTCGAGGATCACACGGTCGCTCTGCGCAGCATCCGGGCTCGCAGCGGGGCACGGTGGGTTGTACCCGAAGTGCGATAGCTCGGTGGGGCCGTGCTCGGACAGCGCCCACGTCGTAAGTATCGCCGAACGAAAATGACACGTGGTCATGTGCATCCGCGATGTTCGAGTAAGCGTCGTGCGAATCCTGATGCTGCGGCGGGTGAGGGCGCGGGAAGAGTGAAATGCCCGCCCGCTATTCGAGCAGCAATCGTCGGCGCCGCCACGACGAGCCCGTCCATGAGCATCGCCAGCTTGCGGCCGACGTGACTCGCCGTGAAATCTTGGAACGCGCGCGCCGGCGCGTTGGACATGTTCGCGTGGTCGGGAGACGTTTCAAGCGGCAGGTGCGGGCCCTGCGCGCGGAGCGGCTTCTTCGTGAGGTTGACCCAGAGCATGCGCGCGAGGAGCGCCGGTCCGAGCACTTGCTTCGGCTTCTTGACCCGTCCGGCGACGGACTGGAATGCGCGCGCCATCGTCTCGTCGCGCGCGCATGCATTGAAGAGCAGGCGCTCGAAGGCGTTGAACGGCCTCCCCGACGACAGGCTGCTGATCATCGCGTGATGCTCGTGCAGGCGATCGGCGTGATGTTCGCGGTACCTCGTGAGCGCGGGTCGACTCCGTCACGCTTGCACAGCGCGGGGCCCACGATGTCTGCCGAGCCACTCGGCGGATTGCAGCGCCCAGCCGCAGCCGATCCCGAAGACCGGATCCGACGTCAGGGCCGCGTCGCCGGCGAACGCCATCCCGCGTGCGGACGCGGGCCGCACGTGATTGGGCATCTCCAGCATCCCGAGGAATTCGCTGACACGACGCGCGTTGCGTAGCTTCGGTGCGCAAGGCAAAGCGTCGAACATCGCGAGTACGGACGCCTCGACGTCCTCGCGGAACCGAGGCAGCTTGTCCTTGCGCGGCATCACCGCGACGATGGTCTTGCCGTCGTCGTTCGGAAAGCAGTACGCGACGTCGGGGTCGTCGAACCACAACATCGACCCCGTTCCGGAAGGTAGCTCGAGGCCCGCGTAGTAAGCGTAATAGAAGAAGCGTCCATTCGGCGAGGTCGTCGCAGGCACGCCGGCGAGTATGCTGACGTCGTGAACGTCTCGCCGGTTCCCGTGCTTCACCGACCGACCGTGGCGGAGTTTCGGGGCTTTCTGAAGGACAGACGCCCCCTCGTCGTTGCGGGTCTGATGGATGACTGGGAGGCGCCCGAGACGTGGACTCTGGAACGGCTCGACGCGCTCCTCGGTGAGTCGCAGGTGGTGGTCCGGAGTCGAGTCGGCGCTCATGCGCGTGCCTTCGACTACCGTCGGGTGCCGTTTCGGGACGTGATCGCATCGGCGAAGAATGACGGACCGGACTATCTCGTCTCTTCGCCCGCGCTGGCCGCGGTGCCGGAGCTCGCGCGCGAGATTCGGTCGCCGCCGTACGTGGGGCGTCTATCCCGGCCTCCCGTCGCCTTCGTCGGTCCGAAAGCGGCCGTCACTCCGCTCCACTACGATCTGCATCATGGTCTCCTCGCCCAGGTCAGTGGGCGTAAACAGGTGACGCTCGCGTCGTTCAAAGCGCGGGACATTGTGAGTAACTGGGAGCTGCGCGGGCCGGCTCGGCTGAGCGAACCCATCTTCGACGGCGAATCGTCGTCGGCCTCGCCCGCGCCGGAGCGCGTATGGCAATGTACCTTGTCGCCTCGGCAAATGTTGTTCATCCCCGCTCTGGTGCATCACTGTGTGCGGTGCGTCGACCCGGTCGTGTCTCTCAGTTTCACCTGGCACACCGCGCCGCTCTACGTGGTTGCGAAGATCGGTAAATTTCTCGCCGGGTCTTACATGGCCCGCTCCGACCAGATCGGGCGCTAGAAGAGACCTGGCGGCATTTGACCTCAGCGAAGCGCCGGAGGCCGTGAAAACACTGCTGTCGGGCCGCGAAGTTTTCCGCGCAGCCTCGCTATCGTGCCGTGTAGCTCGCGGGCGTCCACCGGCTTCGTGAGGTGGGTGTCGAAGCCGGCGTCGGTCGCCTTCTGCTTGTCGCCCTCGGTGCCCCAGCCGGTGAGGGCGATGAGGGTGATGTCGGCGAAGCGACGATCACGGCGGAGCTCGCGCGCGATGTCGTAACCGCTCATCCCCGGGAGCCCGATGTCCAGGATGGCGATGTCCGGTGTCCAGTTGGCGAGGCGGGCCAGAGCCTCGGGACCGTCGTGCGCGACTTCCGTCGCGTAGCCTGCCTGTCCGAGCATCAGCGCGAGGAGCTCGGCGGCGTCGTCGTTGTCGTCCACGACGAGGATGCGCCGTCGATCGTGGAGCACCGGTGGCAGAGGGGAAGGCTCGGGCGCCCGCTCGTCGGCCACCGCGGGGACGAGGGGCAATCTCACCGTGAACGTGCTGCCCGTGCCGACGCCGTCGCTCACGGCGCTGACCGCGCCGCCGTGCATCTCGACGAGGCTCCGCACGAGAGCGAGGCCGATACCGAGGCCGCCGTGGGTCCGCTCGAAGGTGCGGTCCACCTGGCTGAACATCTCGAACACGTCGGAGATTCGATCCTGCGGGATGCCGACGCCGTTGTCGCGCACCTCGATGGTGACCTCGTCGCCGTGGCGCTGGGTGCTGAGCTCGATGACGCCACCGGGCGTCGTGTACTTGCTCGAGTTATTGAGCAGGTTGCTGACGACCTGCGCGAGCCGCGTCAGATCGGCATCGAGCATGAGCGCCGGCTCGGGGACGGTCACGCGGAGCTCGTGACCGCTGCGGTCGACGTAAGGCCGGCTCGCTTCCACCGCCGCGTCGACGACCGCTCCGAGCGGCACCTGCTCTCGCCGGAGCTCGAGCTTCCCTCGCGTGATCCGGGAGACGTCGAGGAGATCGTCGATCAAACGCACCATGTGCGCGATCTGTCGCTGCATCACGCCGAGCGTGCGGCGCGTCGTCTCGGGCGGCGGCGCTGCGCTGAGGAGCTGGAGCCCCGTCCGGATCGGCGCAAGCGGGTTTCTGAGCTCGTGCGCGAGCGTCGCGAGAAACTCGTCCTTCCGGCGATCGGCGTTCAGGAGCTGCGCGGCCTGCCGCGCGAGCTCGACGCGCGACGTCTCGAGGGCTTCTTGCAGGCGCTTGCTCTCGGTGATGTCGAGCGACACGCCGACCATGCGCCGCGCCTTGCCGTTCTCGTCGTAGGTGGCGCGGCCGCGCACCATCACCCAGTGGACCTCGGCGTTCGGCCAGAGCACGCGGTACTCGATGTCGTAGTCGACGGCGTCACGGATGCTTCGCGCGATCGCCTCGAGCACCCGCGCCTTGTCCTCCGCGATCACCGAGGCGTGAAGATCCTGATACGAGAACGGATCCTTCGGTCCGCGGCCGAAGTTCGCCTTGCAGATCGACGAGCACTCGAGGACGTTCGTCTCGAGATCGAGATCCCACGAGCCGAGGCCGCCGGCAGAGAGGGCGAAGCGGAGTCGCTCTTCCTGATCACGGAGCTCTGCGGCTTGCTGCTCCCGAACGAGCATCGCATCCCGGATCTGATACTGGTGATGACGTGTCCGGAGCGCCGACAGAACCATGCTCACCAGCGTGTGCATCCGTACCGGCCGCTCGACGATCGTGAGGCTCGTCAGCTCGCCGGACGCGGCCTTCTGAACGTGCGGCGTCGAACCCTCACGCGCGAGGATGATGACGGGGACCGCGGACCAGGGCGGCTGCTCGCGCATCACCTCGGCGAGGATCCCCGTGATATCGGAGAAGATGACCTCGTCGGCCATGAGGATCGCGTCCGCGCCCGTCCGGATCTCACGGCAGAGCTCGGCGAGGTCCGTGCACGCAACCGAGTGGACGTTGGACTCCCCGAGGAGTGTCACCGTGCGCTCCGAGTCCTTTGCCGTCGGGAGCAAGACGAGGACCCGACTGCGTGCCGCGTTTTCGAGCGTCATCAGGGGTTCTCGTTCCCGGAACGAGCACCGCCCGCGTCCGCGCGGGATCCAGGACGGGGCGTGTCGTAGAGAGGAACGCCGGTCATGATCCCGCGAAACTGTCGCAGCGGCTCGCCCACGGTGAGGCCGTTCTGATCGATCACCAGCTGGCGGATCGTTCGCTCGTGCGGACCCGTGCGCTTCTTGAAGACGCTGAGCGCCTGATGTATCTCGCCGGCCGCCTCGTAGTAGCGGAAGAGGATCACGCTGTCGGCGAGATAGCTCACGTCGACGTCGGCTTGATTGGAACCGGACGCGATCATTCCGTGCTGCGCGACGACGATGATCGTGAGTACGCCCTTCTGGTTCAGGTACGCGAAGAGCTCATGCAGATGCGTCGTCAGGTAACGCTCCTCGGGCATCGCGTTCAAGTAGCCGTTCAGGCTGTCGATGACGACGATCTCGGCGCCCTCGTTGACGGCGCGCCGCACCTCGTGCGCGAACGCGCCCGGTGACATCTCCGCCGGGTCGACCTGCTGAGCGTGCAGCGTGCCCTCGCGCATGTACGCGGTGAAGCCGCCCGGCTTTCCGAAGCAGAGCTTCTCGGAGCGATCGATGAGGATGTGCATCACCTCGTCGAACACGTAGACGGCGGCCTTCTTGCCGCGCCTTAGCGCGTTCACGACGAACTGCAGGCTGATGGTCGACTTTCCGGCGCCCGCGGGGCCGAGCAGCAGCGTCGTCGAGCCACGGTTCAATCCGCCGCACAGCATGGCGTCGAGGTTCGGGATGCCGCTCGAGCAGAGCTGCGTCATGAAGTCCTCGTGGTGATCGCCCGCGACGAGGCGCGGGTGCACGGTCACGCCGCCGGTCAGGATCTCGTAATCGTGATACCCCTCACGGAAGTGCGAGCCGCGCACCTTGGTCACGAAGAGGCGGCGACGCGCCCGGCCGTAGGTCGGCAGATAGCGCTCGAGCACGACGTTACCGCCCATGAGGCTCTCTGGCTGAAACTCGCTGAAGCTCGCGTTGCGGTCGTCGAGCAGGAGCACTGTGATGCCGCGGCTCTCGAAGAAATCCTTCATCGAGAGGAGCTGCCGCCGATAGCGGAGCGGGTCGCCCGAGAGGAGTCGCAGCTCCGAGAGGCCGTCGAACACAACGTTCTGTGGCTGCACCCGCTCCACCTCGGCGATGACGGCGTTGGTGATCTCCGTGAGCTCGGTGTCCGCCGGATGAAACACCGAAGTGTCGTTGCGGTTCTGGGTGAACGACGCGGAACGCGTGAGGTCCTGCAGGTCGATACCGCTCAACGACCAGCCGTGGGAGCGACACGTGTTCTCCAGATCGCGACGCGTCTCGGTCAGCGTGACGTACAGACATCGTTCGCCGGCGTTCATCCGCGTCTGGATGAACTGAAGAGCGAGAGTCGTCTTTCCGGAGCCAGGATCGCCCTGGATCAGGTAGAAACCTGCTCGGAGAAGGCCTCCGAGCAGGACGCGATCGAGCCCCTCGATACCGGTGGCGACGAGCTCATGCGAGCTCGGAGATTTTTGCGCATGATTGAGCGTCGGCATTTCGTGATGTGCCTCGTAGGTGAATTACGAGCAACAGCCATGCCTACACGTTCGATTGCCTTCACGACACGAAGAACGCCGTGCAAAGCACACTGCAAGAGCGTGGGGCATTTCGTCGCACGTCTCACGGCATGAATCGTTTCGACGCTATCAGCGTGTCCAGCCCACCAGGAGCTCCTTGCCGAGAGCAGTCGGATCCGACGTCGGCGCCTTGCATGCGCCGTGAGTACACACGTAAGCGACGGCGCGACCGTGTGCAGTCTTACCCGCGACCACCGGCAGCACTTGTTCGAGCGCGTCGGAGGGTGCGTCAGTGGAAAGCACGACGCCGCTGGCCCACGAGGGAAGAAGCCGGTTCCAGGCGTCGACGAGCGGTTGACCCTTTCCCGCGACGACGAGCTCGTAGAAGGGTCCGTTCTCGAGGAGCGCGCCGGAGAGCCAGCCCGCCATGTCGAGACCGCGCTCGCGGGCGGCGTCGGCATAGCGATGGAGCGCGAGCGAAGCGCGGTCGGAGAGCTCCGTCTTGCCGGTGAGAGCCGCGAGCCGCTCCAGCACGAGCACCATCACGGCGCTTCCCGACGGCTCGACCTCGTCTTCAACGGCTATGCGACGTCCGAGCGGTTCCTGCGCGGCGCCGGACGTCAGAAAGAAGCCTCCCGCCGGGTCCGCGAAGCGCGTCGTGGCTTCGTCGACCAATGTGAGCGCGTGCTCGAGCTCCGTCAGATCGCCGCTCGCCTCGAAGAGATCGACGAGGCCCGACGCCAGGAAGGCGTAGTCGTCGAGGATTGCCGGCTCCGTCGCTCGGCCGCCATCGGACGCACGCGTGAGCGCGCCGTCGCCTCGGTTGAGCTTCCAGATTGCGGCGGCGGCCGCGGTCGCCGCTTCGAGATAGCGCGCGTCGTGGAGCACGCGATATCCGACGGCGGAGGCGCCGATGGCGAGACCGTTCCACGCCGTCACCATCTTGCGGTCGAAGAACGGCTGCGCACGCCGGGCGCGGTAGGCGAGGAGCGCCGGCTGCCATTTCTCCCACTGCTTCGTCGCCACGTCGGTGAGCGCGCCGCGACGTGTCGGCACGTTCGAGCCGTCGAAGTTCCCGGCCGGGGTGATGCCGAGTGACGTGCACGCCGCGGCCGCGTCGTCACCGAGCGCGCTCGCGACGTCGGAAGGCGTGAAGAGATACGTCGCGCCTTCCTTGCCGGCGGTGTCGGCGTCGAGGCTCGAGCCGAAGCCGCCCTCGGGAGCGCGCATGTCGCGAAGCACGAAGTCGAGCGTGTCACGCGCAACGGCGCGGTAGCGCGCGTCGTCGAACGCCGCTGCGGCGCCGAGATAGAGCGCCGCGAGCTGCGCATTGTCGTAGAGCATCTTCTCGAAGTGGGGAATCGTCCACGTAGGCTCTGTCGCGTAGCGGAAGAACCCGCCGCCGACGTGGTCGTGGATCCCGCCGTTCGCCATCACGTCGAGGGTCTTCTGGATCGCGGCGCCGAGCTCCGGATCGCCCCATTTTCGGTACGCGTCGACGAGGAAGCGCCATTTTATCGGCGTGGGGAACTTGGTGCGACTGCGGAAACCGCCGTTCGTCTCGTCCAGCGTCGCGAGCGCGCTCTTCGCAAGGTCGTGCAGCACGTCGGCCGAAAGCGCGCTTCCCGGGCCCGACGGCGTCCGCGTCGCGATGCCGTTGGACACCTCCGCGCCGCGGCTCTCCGCGTCGTTGCGCGCGGTACGAAATTGCTCCTCGACGGCGTGAATCACGCGGAGAAATTGCTCACGCGGGAAATACGTTCCGCCGAAGAACGGACGCAGTGACGGCGTCAGGAAGACGCTCATCGGCCATCCTCCGCTCCCGGTCAACGTCTGCACCGCGTCCATGTACACGGCGTCGAGATCCGGTCGCTCCTCGCGGTCCACCTTTACAGCGACGAAGTGCGCATTCAAGAACGCCGCGACCTCGTCGTTCTCGAACACCTCGCGCTCCATGACGTGGCACCAGTGACACGACACGTAGCCGATGGAGACGAACAGCGGCCGATCGAGCTTCGTCGCGAGGTCGAGCGCCTCCTGACCCCACGGATGCCAGTCGACGGGATTGTGCGAATGCTCGAGCAGATAAGCCGAAGCCGAGCCGACGAGATGATTCCCAGCCTGCCGGATCTGCGCCGGCGAAGGTGTCGTCGGAGTCGTCGCCTTCGACGCCACTGGCGCCGACGTCTGACAGCCGAGCATCACGAGAGCGGGCGCGACGAACCGGAGCGCGCGTGGGATCACGACAACCCGTCGATGAACGTCGCGATCCGCCCGAGCATCCGCTCTTCGACGTCGTCCTCGGTCTCTCCCGCGGCTTTCAGCTGGGTCTTCGTCACTTCGAGGGAGTGATCGCCGCCCTCGACGACCATGAGCTCGTTCTTTGCGGTCATCTTCGGACGGACCTCGGCGAGCAGGTCGAGGGGGCACAGCGAATCGCGCGTACCCTGAAGAAAGAGCACCGGCGTCTTCATCTGTAGCAACACGGCGTCACGGAGCGCACCGCTCTTGCCGACCCCTCTCAGCGGATAGCCGAAACAGACCACGGCGTGCACGGCCGGTTCCTCGAGCGAGACGTGGCAGCCGACGCGGCCGCCCATGCTTTTGCCGGCGAGGACGAGCGGTCCGTCGTGTTCCGCGCGGGCCTTCGCGATCGCTTCACGATGCGCCGCGATGAGGCGCGGTAACGGATCTGGCGCGCGGCGCTTCTCGAGCATGTACGGGTAATCGATGGGACGGACGACGCCGAGCGTCTCGAGACGTTTCGCCCAGCGCTGCATCCACTTCGAGCTCGACGGCGCGCCGGCGCCGGGAGCAAACACGATGAGCGGCTTCATCGCTGCGCGCCCTTGCTGCGCTGCGCGTCGACTTCCGTCGCGAGCGCGGCAAAGACGTCCTTGCGCACCTCCGGCGGAATGGCGTGCGGGACGCCGTTCGCGATCTTCAGTGTGACGTGATAGCCGAGCTTCTCGAGCGCAGAGACGGCGCTCTGGTCGCGCTCGAGCGGGACGCGTTCGTCGGCGTTGCCGTGGAAGGCGAAGATCGCCGGAGCGGCGGCGGGCAGCGCGTCCGGGAAGAGCGGCGGCGGAAGCCAGCCGCTGATCGGGAAGCTCGCCGCGACCGACGTCGGATGGCGCACGGCGATCGCGTAACTCAGCGCGCCGCCCTGGGAGAACCCGATGACGATCGGCGTTCCGAGGGTCGGGAACGCCTTCGCCGCCTCGTCGATGAACGCCCCGACCTCGTCGGCGGCCTTCGACATGCCGGGTGCCGATTCGTCGCTGGTCGCGCCGTAGGGCGCGAACCACTGGAAACCGTCGCTGAACGGTGTGTGCGAATGCGGCGCGATGATCCGCGCCTTTGCCGGAAAGTCGTCGAACAGGTCGATGAAATTGTCGGGACGAGCGCCGAGACCGTGAAGCGCGACGATGAGCGGCTCGGCCTCGCCGTTCGTCGCGCCGCCCGTCAGTACTTCGAGATACTCGAGTGAAAGCGCCGGATGAGCGGGCTTCGACGCGGGCGCCATCGTCGGAGCCGGCCCCGACGTGACGGCGCTCGGCGACGACTGACAGCCGATCACGACGAGCGCTGCGACGGCGCCCGCGCGCAGGACGTCAGATCGGATCGGGAATGACGACCGGCGGCGTTTCATCGGCGGTGGAGGCGGCGTCCCCGAAGCGCCTGACCTGGATGCTCGGGATGCTCACGCTCGAGCCCATGACGTCTGTGATGACGACGACGGGGTCGCCCGGCATGACGCGATTGCGCTGGGCGAGCTTCTCGAGCGCGGTCTGGATCGTCTTCTCGGCGTTCTTCGAGAAATCGATGACGAAGGGGACGACGGAGCGGTTCAGCCAGAGCTTCCTGCGAACGCTGCTCATGTTGGTGAAGGCGTAGACGATGGCGCGCTGCGGGCGGTAGCTCGCGACGAGCTGCCCGAGGAGACCGCGGCGCGTGATGACGAGGATCGCCGGTGCATTCAGCGAATCGGCGACGCGACAGGCGGAGCGCGCGATTTCCTCGCGGGCATCGACCGGCTTTCTGTCGAGGTAGAAGCCGAGGCCCGGTTCGCGCTCGATGCGCTTCGCGATGCCGTCCATCACCTCGATGCAGCGCACGGGGTACTTGCCGCTCGCCGTCTCGCCGCTGAGCATGATCGCGTCGGCCTGCTCGTACACGGCGTTGGCGACGTCGGTCGTCTCGGCGCGCGTCGGCATGGGCGCGTCGCGCATCGACTCGAGGAGATGCGTCGCGACGATCACCGGTTTACCGACCCGCGTGCACTCGCGGACGATGCGCCGCTGGATGACGGGCAGGTCGCGGAAGTCCACCTCGACGCCCAGATCGCCTCGCGCGACCATGATCCCGTCGGCGACCGCGAGGATCTCCGAGAAATTGTCGACGCCCTCCTGGTTCTCGATCTTGGCGATGAGCTTGATGTTCGCCTCGCCCGCCTCGACGATCTGCCGTGCCTCGAGCACGTCGTTCGGAGAGCGCACGAACGAGAGCGCGATGAAGTCGAGCTCGTGCTTGATCGCGAACTGGATATCGCGCCGGTCCTTTTCCGTGATCGACGGCAGGTTCACCCGGATGCCCGGCAGGTTGATGTGCTTGCGCGACCCGAGCTTGCCGCCGTCGAGGACGCGACAGATGAGCCGGTTCTCGTGGACCTCGAGCACCTCGAGGTTGATGAGCCCGTTGTCGACGGTGACCTTGTCGCCCTTCTTGAGGTCGTTGACGAGGCTCATGTAATCGACGTGGACGCTGCGCTCTTCGGGGTCGGCTACCGGACTCACCGACAGCGAAAAAGTCTCACCGACCTTCAGCTCGAGCGCCGTCTGGAGCTCGCCGGTCCGGATCTCGGGACCCTGGAGGTCGACGAGCATCGAGACGGGGTGATTCAGCTTTTGATTCAAGCTCTTGATGCGTCGCACCGCCATGAGGTGCGACTCGTGATCACCGTGCGAGAAATTGAGTCTCGCGATATTCATCCCGGCGCTCGCCATGCGCTTCAGCGTGTGCGACGTGTCGCAGGCCGGGCCGATGGTGCAGATGATTTTCGTGTGTCGAAACGCGCGTCGCTCGGATGGCTTGGGTTCCAAAGCGGCACCAGTCTGCCTGGATTTGTCGCCTGTAGCTACGCCGGACTGCCCGTTCCTTGCCCGCCGTCCCATCGCATTGTACGACTGAAAGAGCCCATGCCGAGGCGGGTCGCCACCGCGCTGTTGGCCTCGAGCTGCGTCTTTCTCGCGGCGTGCGCGCCGCAGTCCCGTTCCGCTTCCGACATAGGGCTGTCCGAGCCGGGGGTGCCCGTCGAGCACGACCGCGCTCCGGGAAACGTCACCGCAACGCCACCCAAGGGCGTACCTGTCGCTGATCAGGGGGCTCCCACGGCATCGCAGCCGTCGGCGGATCGGCGCGTGGCGGTGCCCGACGACTTTCCGCCCGACACTCGCTCGCTCAGGGTGAACGAGACCGCGCACGTTCTCGTCGCTCCGCTCGATCGCGCGCTCTACCTCGGCAAGGTGCTCGGCGGAACGCGCGTCGCGTGGCGTCGCGTCGTCGCCCCGGACCCCGAAGATCCCGAGGTCGTCAAGAAACGCCATCGCCGCCGCGGCGAACCTTGCCTGGCGTGGGTCGAGATAGAGCCGCGCGGGTTCCTCTGCAAGACGATGCTCACGCCGTCGCGTGACGAGCCGTACGGCGTGCGGCAACCCGTCGTGCAATCCGGCCATCTCACGCCGGACGACTACTTCAAGGTGATGGCCGACGAGACGAAGGTCTACAAGACGGCCGACGACGTGCGCGCCGAGGTCGTCGACAAGCTCGTCTCGACCAAGGTGATGCTCGTCGGTGAGAGCGTGCTCCACATCGACGAGACGCCGTACCTCAAGACGGACCACGGCTTCATCGATGCCAGCGCGCTGGCGAAGTTCTGGCCGTCGGATTTCGCCGGCGTGAAGGTGACCGGTGACAAGACGTTACCGTTCGCCTGGGTGTTCTTCGAGCGCGGCGCGCGCCGTCCGCACGTCTATCCGACGCCGGACCTCGAGGCGAAGCCCGTCCGGGACGCGGCGCGCCGCGAGATCGTCCCGCTCCTCGAAGAGACGAACGGCTTCGTGCGCATCGGAGACGCGCAGTGGATCGAGCGAAAGCATCTTCGCGTCGCAGCAGTGACGGCACCGCCCGCAGGCGTCGGCGCGAACGAGCAGTGGATCGACGTCGATCTCGACGAACAGGTCCTCGTCGCCTACGAGGGCACGACCCCGGTGTTCGCCACCATGGTATCGACCGGCGGCAAGAAGAACCCGACGCCGCCCGCGACGTACCGCGTGCGCGCCAAGGCTGCGACCACCACGATGGCCGGAGACGTCAAGGTCCCGAACCGCTACGAGGTATCGGCGGTGCCGTGGGCGGTGCGCTTCGCCGACGGCTTCTTCATCCACGGCGTCTACTGGCACGATGGCTTCGGCGGCGCGCGCAGCCACGGTTGCGTCAACGTCTCACCGAAGGACGCCGCGTACATCTTCGAGTGGATCACCCCCGCCGTCCCCGACGGCTGGACCGAGGTGGAAGTCCTCGACGGCCAGGGCCCCATAGTTCGCCTGCGCGACCGCAAGAACCCCGACCCAAAACCCTTCGACTACACCCACGAAGACCCGCAAGGCGAGGGCCGTTCGAGCGCAGGGACGAACCGGTTCTAGTTCACTTGCCGTGGGCGGAGCCGCTGTCCTTCTCTCTGAGCTCGACGACGTTGCGGTCCGGGTCGCGGATGAACAGCGAAACGCCGTTGCCGAGTCGGACCGGCTTTCCGGAGAGCGGGATGCCCGCCGTTGCGAGCGCACCCTGGGTTGCTTCCAGTGACCCCACGCGAAGCGCGACGTGCGTGTAGCCCGCGTACTTCTCCGGCGCGTCCATGAGGATGTTCGACGGCTCAGCGGACGGCACCGCGTTCACGATGAGGTTGATCTCGACGTCGGTCGCGTTGCGAAGAATGACGACCGGATCGCCGTTGGTCGCTCGCATCGTCACCTCGAACCCAAAGAGCCGATAAAACGCCACCGCCCGCGCCTCATCCGCCACCCGGATCCCGATATGGTCCACCGCCGCGATTGCGATCATGGCGGCAGCTTATCCCGGCGCCAACCCGAGCGCACGCCGACCGGCAACCTACGCAAGCAGCCGTCACCGGACTCTGAAGTCAACCAGTGGCGATTGCAACAACACGGTGGCCGATCCTGCGCCGCCTCCGATCCCGGAAGTCATCAGCGCCTCGGCCATGGCGCGCATGGGTCGGACGGACCGGCGTCGGGCCTCCTCGTCGCGAGCGTGCAGATTCATCAAACGTTGGCGCGCGGCGGGGTCAGTTTGGCCAGCGCGTCTCGTACGACCCGTTCGGCTCGTGATCGCGTCGTCGTACGGATCGGCGCGTCGCCGGTGAGACGGTTTGCTTCGCCCGAACGCCGTCGACTGCGCGAACTCGCCCTGCGCCCACTTGAGCGCGGAGTCGTCATCGAGCGGAGTGCCGCTGCGCTTCAGCTTGTTCATTGCCTCTCGGAAGAGCGCCAGCGTTTCGGCCGCTACTTCGAAGCGAAGAACGTGGCGCCGAGCATCAGGCCGCCCGGCGCAAGAGGGCCCGTCGCCGGCGCTCTTGCCGCTCACGAGCGCTTCCAGCTGGTGCACGGTCTTGCCACGAGCAACGTCTAGCCATGCGGACTCGGTTTCTGCGACCGCCACGCGAGTGAGCTCGCGCACCGCCGACCAGTTCAGCCCGCCGCTCGCGCGCGCTTGCGCGATGGCCGGCAGCTCTTCGAGCGATTCAGCCACGCGGAGCTTCTCCTGAGTGGAGCGTGGCTCGTATCCAAACAGACGCTCGATGTATTCGCCGAAGCTACCGTACCCGAGGTGCACATGCGCTGCCGAGCGCAACGCGGCGAGAAGCCAGCGGCCTTCTTCCGCGTCCGCCGCGGCACGCTCGCCGGCCAGGAGCGACAGCGCTTCGTGCGCTCGCACCCATTCACTTTTCTCGCCGGCGTCCTCGCGCGCTTCGATGTTGGTTCCCGCCATGACCAAGCGATACCACGCTGATTTTCAACCTCAGTATCGCCGCGTAGCGCGCCTTTCGACGAGCAGATCGGCTTCGCCGCTGCCCATTGCGCAGAAGCTTCACGGTGCTGACGTCGAGCGGCGCAACGCCGGGTTTGGCGGAACGCCTCGGTGTCGCGTCGATCATCTCACGGGATCGCGTCAAGGCGAATCCGCTCGTTCATCGCGCAGAAAGGTGCGCGTCGGAGCCGGAGGCCAGCCCCCGAGCCACAGCCAGAAGAGCCTGCAGAGTGCCGTGGGCCCGAAGCGGCCCAGATGAAGCGCACGCAGACGGAGAGTCACCCACGAAATCGTATCCTGATCGCGGCGCCGGCGCGCGCCGTCCCTCAGCGCCGCGCCACTCGTTGCTCTTTGGCCCAGTGAATTCCGACGCCGACGGCTTCGTGGTCGGATAGGTCCTTGCCGTCTTCGCGGACGAAGCGGCCATCTACGACGAAGCGGGTGGCGCGGAGCTCGACGGCATCGGAGCTCCGGTACATGACGCGGTCGATCATGCGGGGACGTCCGCACGAGAGGGTGCGGCACGAGTCGGTGAGGCCGGCGCGCTTCAGGAGGCTCTGCAGGATCTCCTCGGACTCGCGGCCCATGTTGGTGTCGCCTGCGACGATGACGGCGTGGTGCTCCGAGTGGTGGTCGACGAAGGCGAGGAGCTGCTCGGTCTGTGCGGCGCGAGCGGCGACGTCTTCCGGAGCGTTCATCGAGTCCATGTGAAGGTCGTAGAGATCGACGCTCACGTCGGGCGCGAGCTCGACCGTCGCGACGGCGAAGCCCTTCGGCGCGAGGCAATCGGAGCCGTGCGAGAAGCGCCCGTTGCACGTCTGCCAGGTGACGCGCTCGAAGCCGGTGAACGGGAGCCGCGAGAACACGTTGAGCCCGTCCCCGATCCCCACCTTGGCGTCGAGGACCAGGGGCGGCGAGCGGTAGGCGTGCTTCGCGCTCGCGTTCAGGTCGTCGTGATACGCGAAATCCTCCTGCACGACGGCGACGTCGTACAGATTGAGGAGCTGCCCGATGTGCGGCATGTTGTGAAAGGGATCGCTCTCCGAGACGAGGATCGGGAGCCCCGCGACGTTGTACGTCAGCAAGGTGAAGTTCCCTTCGCTCGCGACGACCGGCGATTTCACACCCGCGTGTGCCGTCAGGGCGGCAGAGATTGCGAGAGCGAAGACGGAGATGCGGGAGATGCGTCGCCCCACCGGTGCGTGCATACGGTGAGTATGACACGTGTGCGGCTCGCGCGCCGCTCGACTCGCTCGCGAATGACGTGCGCGCGAGCGCCGTTTCGTCAATGCTTCGTGACGCGCTCCACGACGCCTTGCGACGAGACCTGTTCTCGCGGAACACGCTCCATGGAGAAGCGCGGCGTCAGTTCCTTCGCCGTTTCTCGTCCGGCGTCGAGGATGCCTGCGGTCTCTGCCACCCACGACACGACATCTCGTGGATCGGCGCCGCGCTCCCGGAGCTCGGCGAGGCTCAGATCGTCGGCGCGCTTCGCCAGCCGTCGTCCTTCCGCGTCGACGACGAGCGGCACGTGCCAGTACGCCGGCTCGGGCAGGTCGAGAGCGCGACGGAGGAGATACTGGCGGGAGGTGCTCGAGAGCAGATCGTCCCCCCGCACCACCTCGGTGACGCCTTGCGCCGCGTCGTCGACGACGACGGCGAGCTGGTACGCCGGCAAGCCGCCCTTCCGTGCGATGAGAAAGTCGCCGACCTCGTCCTTCACGTTCGTCGAGAATGGACCAGAGAACGAGTCGACGAGCTCGATTGTTCCCGCCGGTACGCGGAAACGCACACCCGCCGACTTCCCGGTGAGGCGCTCGGCGTCGGCCACCGACTTGAAGCGGTCACGGCATGTCCCCGGGTAACGCGGCTCGGCGACGCCGGCCTGCGGCGCGCTCTGTGCCGTTCGGAGATCGCCCCGCGAGCACACGCACGGATAGGCGAGGCCCCGTTCGATGAGGGCGTCGCACGCCGCGATGCTCGCCGCGACGTGCGACGACTGGAGGACGACCGGACCGTCCCAGTCGAGGCCGAGCCATTCCAGGTCGCGGACGACGCCGTCGGCGGCGCCGGGCACGACGCGTGGCGTGTCGAGATCTTCGATGCGGAGCACGAGCTCTCCGCCGCGCGAACGCGCGTGCCAGTAGGCGAGCAAGAAGGTGCGCGCGTGTCCGAGGTGAAGCTTGCCGGTCGGGCTCGGCAGGAGCCTTCCGATCGAGCCTGATCGCGTCGCGCTCACGCCGTCGATTCCTTGACGTCGTCGTGCGTCACGGCGTCAGCATGCTGACGGATGGAGCGCGCCGAAACCACGCGATCGCAAGTCTCCCGCGGTTTTCCGCGAAACACGCTTGGCATCACTATTGCGACGGGGTGAGACATGCCTCGTTCCATTTACTACACACGGCGTGAGCCGCCCGCTGTCACTGAGTTCGAGGAAGGCTACTGGGGCGTCGTGAAAGACCCCGACGGAAAGGTCCGCGACCTCTCCGGAGAGCGCGACAAGAAGGTCGAGGACCTTTCTTGCGAGCTCGCCTTCGTCAACAAGCTGCCGCCGGGGCGCCTGCTCGATGTCGGTTGCGGCCTCGGGCATCTGCTCTCGGGCGTCGATCCTCGATGGGAGCGTCACGGTATCGAGATCTCCGAGTATGCGGCGGAGAAGGCGACTGAGCACGGAGTCATCTTCCACGGTGACCTCACCTCGGCGAATTACCCGGATCGCTTCTTCGACGCGGTGACGCTTTATCACGTCATCGAGCACATGGACGATCCGGAGCGCGAGCTCCGCGAGATCCGCCGCGTCATGAAGCCGGGCGGCTGGCTCATCGTCGGCACACCGAACTTCGATTCGGCGTGCGCGCGCCGCTTCGGCGACAATTTCCGGCTGCTGCACGATGTCACCCACATCAGTCTGTTCAGCGCCGAGTCACTCCGCCGCCTGCTCGAGGACAACGGGTTCGCCGTCGACTGGGAGGACTACCCCTTCTTCGACACCCGCTACTTCACCCAGGAAAACCTGGAGCGTCTCTTCGACGCGACGAAGATGTCGCCGCCCTTCTACGGCAACATCATGACCCTGTACGCGCGTCTTCCCGAGCGGAGCGCGTCCGCCGACGCCCTGGCGCTCTCGGGTCGCGCGGCCTGGCGCCTCGCGAACGACGCTGCCGTCGAGCTCGATCGCATCGAGCGGCTCGTGGTCCGTGCGGTCAGCCGCGGCGGCACCCTGTTCGTTCACGGTGAGTCGGCGAGCCGGCACGTGGGCATCCTGCGCGCCGCCGGCAAGACCGCCGCGGAGGTGACGACCAAGCTCCCCGACTCGGCGAGCGGTGCGGACGTGCTCCTCGCGATCGGCTTCGAACCGCCTCCGCGCGGTCTCGTCATGGATGCGCGTCGCCGCGGCGTGTCGATCATCGGCCTCGGTGGCGAGGGCGTCGAGGCGGAAGCCGACGTCGCGATCACCGTGCCGTCCGCCGACCCGCACTGCATGCGCATCACTCACGACCTCATCATCGTGACCCTCGCCGCGTCGGATCCCGCGACGCGCCCGTCGGTCCCCCCGCCGTCGATGAACTACGCCGGATTCAGCGGCACGCCTCTTTCATAGAGTCCGCGATCTGCGCGATGTCGCGCACCCGCGGTCGCGCCTCGACGCGCCACCGCTTGAAGTTGACGCACGCCGCTTTCCTGTCGCCCTGCATGAGCTCGGCAAGCCCGATGTTCCTGAGGACGGCAGGGTGCGGCCGCATGGCGTATGCCTGCGTGAAGTCGATCACGGCGCGCTCGTATTCGCGCGCGTCGTAGTCGGCGATGCCCTGCTGGAAGAGGGCGCGCGCGGCGAGACGGGCGTCCTCGGCGGAGGCAGAAGGCGGGGGAGGGGGAGAGAGGGGGGCAGAGGGAGAGGGGAGAATGGGGGGTGATGAATCGCGGGCAGGCATGGCCACTTCGGTGGTCGGAGGGGTGGGCGCGCGGCTCGTTTCGATGGTGTAGCCGCGGGGGCGAGGGGGAGGCTCCCAGGCGATGTTGAAGACGACGTGGGGCGCGACGCCGGGGGCGTGAGAGAGCCCGGGGCCCGCGCCGCCACCGAGGACGAGGCTGCCGACGCGGAAGCGAGCGCCGAGGAGACCTAGCAGCGGCGTGGTGCGATCGGCGAACAGCGTCTGCCCGTCGCCGAGGACGGTGAAGCCCTGTATCTCCGGTCCGATCTGGAGGCGGCCCGCGACGTCGAACCCGACGGCGGCGCTGAACGGGATCGCCGGGCCGACCTCGGCGCCGTACACGTCGCGGCGCTTCCGCGCGAGATAGCCGGCGCTCACCGTGTAGACGAGGCTCGAGTAGCGCCCGCTGAACGTCACCAGCTGGGTCGTTCGAACGGCGTCGTCGCCGGTGAGCGCATCGGCGTTGCCGCTCGGCAGAGAGACGCGCGTCTCGGTCGCGAGCTCGCCGTGCGGGAAGCTCACCAGGCGGAGCCGCGCCGCGAGGCGTAGATCGCCGAGGGCGGCGTGATCGGTCGCGCCGCCGACGAACGGGACGATGGGTAGATCGACGGCGAAGAGCGCGCGCCCGAGGAGCGAATACGACGCTCCGACGTCGAAATAGAGCTCCGAGTCCACGACGTCGCGACCGCCCCCGGGCGCATCGACGTGAAGGAGCGGCCGGTAGGCGTAGCTTTCGAAGAGCTTCGCGGCGAACCCGTCCCGATCCGACACCCGGGCGTCGGGCGCGAGAAAGAACCGATCGCCGGCAGGCGACGTCTCGAGCGGCTCGAGCGCAACGCGCGGCGTCGCGTCGGCGAGTGCCGTCGAGGTGCCGCCGAGCGCGGCCAAGGCCATCACGACCCCGAGCCCCTTCCCGTGCCGAAGTCCCATCGCCCTCGCTTTATTGCCTCCCCGCAATTAGAGCGCGCCACGGACCCCCGTCGCAACAAATCGACGGTGAGCGACGTTCAGGGCTGGGCGATGATGTACGCGACCCAGGCGGCTTCCTGCCCGACGTGCGCTTTCGGGCGGAAAACGCCGGTTCCTTCGCCGCGCGCGTCGCCGTCCTCCCAGTACACGGTGGACTTCGCGAAGCCCGCCTCGGCGAGGAGCTCCATGATCTCGGGGAGCGTCCAGAGGCGCCACTCGTAGATGAAGGCGCGCTTCAGCTTGGTCCCGTCCTTGAACTCGAAGTGGATGTAGTTCACGACGCCGTTGTCGATGGGGCAAACCTCGTCCTGGTCCCAGACGTAGGTGAAGCCGTCCATCCGGCGCGGCTCTTCCATCGGCTGCCATGACTCGTAGCCGCCGTAGGCGTCGAGGACGAAGAGGCCGTCCTTCGCGACGGACTTTCGCACCGCGGCGAAATACGCGCGAATCTCGTCGCGGGTGCGAAAGATGAAGTAGCTGAAGTTCAGCGCGACGGTGATATCGAACCGACCAGGCACCTTGTCGCGCACGTCGGCCCGGCGGAGCTCGACGCGGTTTCCGGGCTCCCCGATCGGCGCTAGGTTGTGCACCACGCCCCAGGCGAGCACGTTCGCGTCGAGGTCGACGCCGACCGCGGTGCGCTCCCGCTTCTTGACCCACTCGGCGCAGAGGAGCGCCGTGCCGCAGAAATCTTCACGGAGGCTGATCGCCGGGCGGCCGCTGAGCTTCTGGAACGTCCTCGTGAGGAACGACGCCTCGGCCTCGGCGTCCTGCACCGACTGCTGGTAGAGGTCGTGCTTGTCGGCGGTGCGGGCGGTGAGAGCGGGCTTCTTGGAGCGCTTGTTTTGCTTTTTCTTGGCCATGACGCGGGTGCGGCGCGACGTCGCGCTGCGAGCCCGCGCATCATTAGATCACTTCGCGTGCGTTTGGCAGCGCACCGTGCAGGCGGCCGTCACTCCGTCGGTCACCCAGGCGAGGAGGGCCCCGCCCGGGACCTCCGCCATCGAGACGAAGTAGAAGACGTGGCCCGTGGTTATCCTCAGAGCTCGGTTGCCGGAGGGATCGGAAAGCGCCTGCACGACGAGCTCCTGCGGGGAGCCGGGGACCCGGGTTTCCGGCTGGGCGTAGAAGAATACGGGCTCGCCGCACAGCCGCGAGGCAGCCACCGGTGCCGGATCGATGCCGTTCGGATAGAGCATCCAGGACGTCGGCGTGTCCATTGTCGGGCTCTGGCCGATGTCGAGGCGGGCGATGCCGAACTCGCTCATCGAGCGCTCGTGCGGGATGAGCCCGACGAGCCCGGTCTCCGTCGGGAGGACGGTCATCTCCGTGAGCGACTGGATGCCGCCGCCGACCCACACCACGGTGTCGTCCCCGAGGAGCGGGTGACCGCCCGGAAAGCGCACGCGGCGCGCGTGGACCGGCGTCATCGCCATCCGCGCCTGCACCGAGAGCGCGAGCACGCCGTCCTCGGTATGGACCAGCGCGACGCTGTGCGTGGAGTTGCCCTCGGCCGTGAGCAGCTCGGCGTCGTGACCGTCCACCCAGAGCTTCGCGAGCAGCGGATCGTCGTCCTTCGCCGGCCGCACGACGTAGGCGACCGTCGCGGGGATCGGCAATGGCGTCTTCCCGGGGATCGGGATCGGGACGGCGACGCGCGTGCCGTCGAAGGCGTCGCGCGCGAGAACCTGGAGCGGCCCCGGCGCGCCGTGTGCCGGCAATTGCCGCCGCACGAGGCTCCCGTGGGAGATCCAGTACACGACGTCGTCGAGGACGCTCGGGCCGTAACCGAGGCCGAAATTGCCGGCGCCCTCGGGCGTCGGTTCGACGGGCGTCTTCGCCGGCGCGCCACCGTGCGCGAGCTTGCCGAGGCGCGCCACGACGAGCTCGCCGTCGCGGGTATTCATGACGACGCCGCGTGACGTCGCGGTCGCCTGCGCGCGCGCCGCGATGTCGACCGGCACGTCCGCGATCCACGGCGCGTCGCCCCTCGCCGGCGCGGGCGTCGTGGATGCGGGCACCTGCGCCGGCACGTCGCCTCCGTCGCCCGCCGTCGCGGCGCCCGTCGCCCTTGCCGCTCTCGCCGTGGCGGGCTTAGCCGTGGCGCGCTTCTGCTCCGCGACTCGCTTCTCGTAAGCGGCGCGCACGCGCTCGAACTCCGCCTTCTGCCGCGCCTTGTCGGGATCCGTGCGGTGACACGCGACGACGAGCACGCCGCTCGACAGGGCGAGGGCGAGCGCGCACCGGAGCGTCATGCACCGGCGAGTGTACTAGGTAGGGTTTAATTACGGGGGGCCTTGGCCCCCCGCAGCTTCGCCGTCAAGTACGGGGGGCCTTGGCCCCCCGCAGCGTCGCCTTCGGCGAACTGCTCCCCCCGCCGCTTCGCGGGCTCGCTTCGCTCGCAGCTTCGCCTTCGGCGAACTGCTCCCCCCGCCGCTTCGCGGGCTCGCTTCGCTCGTGTAGTTCCGGTTCTTCGATGCCTCGGGGACGAGGGACTCGTCGATGCGGAGCTGCTCAGTGCGTGAAGTAGCGGCGCTTGGTTGGACGGGACACGCGCTGGGTACTGCCGCCCTGCGCGGGCCGTCCGGACGACGCGCCCGGTCGGGCACCGCCACCACCACCACCACCACCGCTGCCGCCGCCAGGACGCGCCACTGCCGGCAGAGGCTCCGACCCGCGCGGGTCGTCTCCGTCGACGGGGAGACGCTTCCGGATGAGGCGCTCGATGTCGCCGAGGAACGCCCGCTCTTCGCGATCGCAGAACGAGATCGCACGACCGCTCGCGCCGGCCCGGCCGGTGCGGCCGATCCGGTGGACGTAGCTCTCGGCGATGTTCGGCATGTCGAAGTTCACGACGAGGGAGACGCCCTCGACGTCGATGCCGCGTGCGGCAACGTCGGTGGCCACGAGCACCGGGGTCGTCCCGCTGCGGAAGCCCTCGAGCGCGCGCTGCCGCGCACCCTGGGTCTTGTTGCCGTGGATCGCCGCGACGCCGAAGCCGGCCTTCTCGAGCTGAGCAGACAGACGGTTCGCGCCGTGCTTGGTGCGGGTGAAGACGAGCGCGCGCTCCACCTTCTCTTCGCGGAGGACTCGCTCGAGGAGGCCGCGCTTGTCGGCCTGAGCGACGAACACCACGGACTGCTCGACGAGCGGCGCGGTCGTGGTGACCGGCGAGATCGAGATGCGCTCCGGCTCACGGAGCATCCCGCGAGCGAGCTTCTCCACTTCCGGCGCGATCGTCGCGGAGAAGAACAGCGTCTGTCGGTTCGCCGGGATCGTCGAGACGATCCGGCGTACGTCGTGGACGAAGCCCATGTCGAGCATGCGATCCATCTCGTCGAGGACGAAATGGGTGAGGCCGCTCAGATCGACGAAGCGCTGCTTCATCAGATCGAGGAGACGACCGGGGGTCGCGACGACGAGCGCGGGGGACTGACGGAGAGCGATCTCCTGGTTCCTCTGGCTCACGCCGCCGTAGATGACGGTGTGACGGACGTCGAGGTACTTGCCGTACGCCTCGATGCGCTCGCCGATCTGCCCCGCGAGCTCTCGCGTGGGGGTGAGAATGAGCGCCTTGATCCCGCGATCACTCGACGCGGAGAGCGCCTGGAGCATCGGGAGCACGAACGCAGCGGTCTTGCCGGTGCCGGTCTGGGCGCCGGCCATCACGTCCTTGCCAGCGAGGGCGAGGGGGATGACCTGGCCCTGGACGGGCGAAGGCTCGGTGTACTCTTCTTCGAGCACGGCGCGAACGATGGGCGCCGCGAGCCCGAGCTTGGTGAAAGGGGAGCTCGCGATGGCGCTCTCGATCTCCGGAGTCATCGGAGAAGGAGCGACGCGAGGTGCAGGTGCCGTACGGTGTGTGGGAGCGGACGGCGAGGGGTTGGCGCGACTACGGTCTGGCCGGCGGCGCGAGAAACGTTGAAAACTCAATGGCTGAAAGCACTTTCTGTGGGCGCTGTGTAGCGCGCGCACCCCTGCCACGCAAGTTCGGCGACCCGCGATGACCCGAAATGCGGCCTGAAATGCTCAATTGCCGAGTGCGTTCACGTAGAAATGATTCGCACCGGAGTGGTCCTGTCCGTAGCCGACCGTCATTCCAGTGGTGCGGCCATACACGAGCTGATCGGACCACATGAAGAGCCCGTCCATCACTCCGGAGAACGTCGAGAGGCCCGTGGCGGGGTCCAGAAAGCCGAGCTTCTCGACGCCGCCCCAGTAGGCGATGACGAGCTTTCCGTCGGCCGCGACGCCACCGAGGACGAGGTTCGTCAGGCCACCGTCCTGGACGCCGCCGACCTCGGCAGAGGTCGCCGTCTGCGAACCGAGGGAGAGCGTGTAGACGTTCTCCTGGGACGCGCGGTTCTGGCCGAAGGCATACGCCGTCCGCATGGCGTCGTCGTACTCGAACTGGCTGGACCACATGTAAAGGTCCCCGAGCACGCCGGCGAAGGTGAACGTTCCGGCGACGGGATCGAGCAGTGCGACGGACTCCTGCTCTCCGGTCCAGGACGCCACGACGAGCTTGCCGTCCTTCGTCGCCCCGCCGCCAGATACGGTTCCTCATGTCCACGAGATGATGAGCCGCCGCCCGGGCACCATCAAGCGTGCCTGAGAGCGTCATTCGATCCGATGGGTTAGAGACGAGTCCGAGAGCGTGTGGGACGCCGTCCGAGCGCGCTACGCGGCTCCGAAACTTCGACCAGCCGCGTCTGGCAACGCAGGGTGACGGACCCATGGTGGGTCACGAGAGCCCTGGCAATCACGTCCATGCGCGCGAGGGGGAACATCGGCGCTCGAACGCGGCGACGCGTTCCGATTGACGCGCTCGGGAGAAACGACGAGCTTCGGCGCGCGCGTGAACATCGACGTTCGTTGGCAACCAGCGAGAGCATCGGCGTGACGACACCGCCGCCAGTCCGCGTCGGCGACGTGCTCGCCGGAAAATACCGCGTCGACCGCGTACTCGGCGTCGGCGGCATGGGCGTGGTGGTGGCCGCGCACCACATCCAGCTCGACGATCGCGTGGCGATCAAGTTCATGCTGCCGGAGGTGCTCCACAACCACGAGGCAGTGGAGCGCTTCGCGAGAGAGGCGCGCGCCGCGGTCAAGATCAAGAGCGAGCACGTGGCTCGCGTCTCGGACGTCGGCACCCTCGAGACCGGCGCGCCGTACATGGTGATGGAATACCTCGAGGGCAGCGACCTCTCGGCGTTCCTCGAACAGCAGGGCACGCTCCCCATCGAGCAGCTCGTGGAGTTCGTGCTCCAGGCCTGCGAGGCCCTCGCCGAGGCGCACGCCTACGGCATCGTGCACCGCGATCTCAAGCCGGCGAACCTGTTCGTCACCCGCAGGCCAGATGGGCGGCTCGCCATCAAGGTGCTCGACTTCGGCATCTCGAAGATGATTTCCTTCGGCGATTCCGGCGCGCCGATGTCCATGACGACCTCGGCGGCGCTGCTGGGCTCACCGCTTTACATGTCGCCCGAACAGATGCGGTCCTCGCGCGACGTCGACGCGCGGAGCGACATCTGGTCCCTCGGCGTCATCCTCTACGAGATGCTCGCCGGCGCGTCCCCGTTCGCCGCGGACAATCTGCCCGATCTCGTCGTGAAGGTGATGTCGACCACGCCGCCACCGCTGCGCGACGTCCGTCCCGACGCGCCCCCCGGCATCGAAGCCGTGGTGCTCACCTGTCTCCAGAAGGATCGCGACCGCCGCTATCAGAATGTTGCGGGTCTCGCGATCGCGCTCGCGCCGTTCGGCTCGCACCGGTCGCGCGCGTCGGTCGAGCGCATCTCGGGCGTCATGCAGTCGGCGCGCTTCTCGAGCGCACCCCCTGCGAACACGCCGCCGATGCCGTCGGCGAGCCCGCGGATCGCGGAACACCACGCGACGGGGGCAACCTGGGGCAAGACCGGGTCCTTGCCGAAGCCGCGGCGAACGACGGCTCTCGTCGTCGCCTCCACGGTAGCGGTCGCCGTCGCCATCGCAATCGGCGCGCTGTCACTGTTCTTCGGACGACCGACGGCGCCCGCCGCGCCGGTAGCGGCGGCTGCCATCGCCGTACCCGTGTTGCCCGTCTCCCCCCCGACCGCGGTTCCCGTCTCTCCGGAGCCGAGCGCCGTCGCGACGGCGGACGTTGCGCTACCGCAGCCGACGCCGCCCGCGGCGAGCGCCAGCGTCGTGCACGCGAAGCCGCCCACGAGCGGCAAGGCCCGTAACAAGACGTCACTCGATCTCGAGCCCTACCCCGCGCCGTCCGCGGCGGCAGCGCACCACAACCCTCTCGACATTCGCCCCCAGTGATCCGCCGAACATGAGGCCACGCTCCCGTCTCTTCTTGCGCACCGTGACCGTCGCTGCTGCGCTCTTTTCCGTTCTTGCGGCGGAAGCCGCGCCGCCCGACGCGAGCGTCGCAGCCGTCGCGCCTCTGCCTTCGCTGACGGACTCGCTGAGCGGACAGGCCAAGGCGGACTACGCCGCGGCGCTCTTGCTCTACGACGACGAGGACTACGCGGGCGCCGTGGTGAAGTTCCTGAGCGCGTACGACGCCTCTCACGACGCGCGCCTCCTGTGGAACGCCGCTGCCTGTCAGAAGAACCTGCGGCACTACGCGAAGGCCATGGCCCTCGTCGAGCGCTACGTCGACGCGGGCGCGCCCTACGTCACGCCGGCAAATCAAGCGGAGGCGAAGACGTTTCTCGACGCGGTGGCGCCTCTCACCGCGAAGCTCACCGTCGTGGTGAACGAGCCGGACGCGACGGTCTCCGTGGACAGGGAAGAAGCCGGCAAGACTCCGCTCGCGACCCCGGTCGTCGTAGACCTCGGTGCGCGCGAAGTGGCCGTCGTGAAGGACGGCTTCAAGCGGTTCTCGCGGGTCGTCCAGATCAACGGCTCCCGCGATGTCGAGGTCACCGCCGACCTCGAGAAGCTCGTGCACCGCGGCCGGCTCGTCGTGCACGCCGGCGGCGAGGACACCATCTCGTTCGACGGGCGTGGCGTCGGTTCCGGGACCTGGGACTCCTCGGTGGCGAGCGGCGGGCATACCGTACGCGTCACTGCGCCCGGCATGGTCGCGTACCAGTCCGAGGTGCTCGTGCAGGACGGGCAGACGCGCCGTCTCGACGTGAAGCTCGTGCCGACGTCGGGGGGAATCCCGGCGTGGGTCTGGATCGTCGGGAGCGGCGTCCTCGTCGCGGGCGCCGCGACGGCCGGCTACTTCGCGCTCCGACCGAGCGACCCTGCGCCGATCCGCGGCACCATCACCCCCGGCTACGTGAGCCTTTCCCTCTCGCGATGATCAGGATGACCCGGAGCTCGCTCACTGCGTCCATCAGAGTGGTCGTTGCGGTCGTCGCAGCGTGCCTCGCCCTGTCGTGCACCAGGAAGAACGGCGAGGTGATCCTCGTCGTGAACACCGACATGGCCCTCACCCACGACATCGATCACCTCGAGGTTCAAGTCTTCGCGAACGGTCAGCCGCGGAACAACGGGAACGTGCTGTCGTTCGCCCCGCCTCGCGACTCCGAGAGCCTTCTCGTCCCCGCCACGCTCGGGATCGGGTCGGGACACGACTCGTCCCAGGTCGCGCAGATCAAGGTCGCGGCGTTCCAGAAGAACGTCGTCCGTGTGCTCCGTGAAGTGGATCTGACGGTGCCGGATGACCAGGTGCTCGAGCTTCCGCTCGCCGTCGACTGGCTGTGCACCGACTCCGTGATGACAGACGCTTCGGACCCGCTGAACGTCAGCTTCGTGGACACGACCTGCGGCAAGGGAAAGACCTGCGTCGCTGGGCGGTGCGTCGACCCGAAGGTGAACTCGACGAAGCTCCATCCCTACGTTCCTGCCTCGGTGTTCGGCGGGGGGACCGGAAAAGGCGACGGCGTCTGCTTCGACACCCTCCGGTGCTTCGACGCGCCGTCGCTCGTCGCGCCGGACGCGGACTGCACGATCGACGAGCCGGACGGTACGGTGAACGTCGCGCTCCTCGTCGACGGAGACGGCATCCGTAACGATTCCATGCCGGCCGGTCGCGGCTTCATCCCGCTCGACAGCGAGAGCGCCGAGGGGTGGCAGACGCTCCGCGGCACGAACCGGATCCAGCTACCGGCGGCCGTCTGCAGCGGACCGAAGAAACCGCTGATCCGCGCCATCGCGGTGACGACGTCGTGCAAGACATCGAAGACGGCCGCGACTCCGACATGCGGACCGTGGTCGAGCGTCGGTGACGGCTCGGTGGGCAACGACATCACCGTCGAGCTCCCCGACGCGTCCATCGGAACGAGCCTCGACGCCTCGGTTCCCGACATCATCGGCGACGGCGGCTGCCCGATGTCGTGCAACGGGAGCTGCGCCTCGGGACGTTGCGCGACGCCCGTCGAGTCCGCGCAGGAGAACCCCTTCGGCATCGTGATCGACGGCGACTACGTCTACTGGACGGACATCGGGACGTCGGTGGACGGGACCGGCTCGGTGAAGCGCAAGCTCGTTCACGCCGCGGACGCCGGTGCGGTCGACACCCTGGCCGCTTCACAGAACAGCCCGGCGGGCATCATCGTCGCTGGCGGCTTCGTGTACTGGGCGAACGAGGGCACCTCCCTGGACTACGCCGACGGTGCCATCCTCCGCGCGCCGCTCGGGGCGGGCGACGCGGGCGCCATCCAGATCATCGCGTCGAACGAGAGCCGTCCCAATGCGATCGCCGTCGACGGAGCGAACGTCTACTGGGTGAGCGAGGGCACGCGCGCCGGTGCCTACCTCGACGGCTCGGTCCGGAAGGCGCCCATCGAGGGCCTCGAGGGAGGCGTGCCGACCGTGCTCGCCAGCGGGCTCCTCGATCCGACATCGCTCGCGGTGGACGCCACGAGCGTCTACTTCACGACCCAGGGCACGCGCACGGCCGCCTTCAGCGACGGCGCGGTGTCCAAGGTGCCGATCGGGGGTGGAGACGTCGTTCCACTGGGGCCTCCTCAGATCGGGGCCCAGGGCCTCGCCCTTTACGACGGCACCCTGTACTTCGCCTCGAGCAACGACAACGCTGGCAAGATCGTGAGCATCGCCGTCGATGGAAGCGCGCTCACCACTCTCGCGTCGGGCGAGAATCTACCCGAGTTCGTCGCCACCGATGGCAAGTACGTGTACTGGACGACGGTGAGCGGCTCGGTGAAGAAGGTCGGAGTCGGAGGTGGTGCGGTGACGACCCTGGCGACGGATCAGATGCTTCCCTCCGGCATCGCCGTCGACGCGACGAGCTGTTTCTGGACGACGAGCGGCACGAACGGCGCCAACGGAACGGTGACCGCCGTCACGCCGAAATAGAAGAGCTACCTATCCGACCGCACCGGTTGTCGGACGACACTCAAAGCAACGCCGTTCATATCCCGACGCACGCGTCTCGAGTAAGTTCCGCTTGCTGCGTTCGGGCCTCCGGCTCGAAGCCGGCACCCACTCGACGGAGGCATATCTTGGCGAACAAGCATCTTTTTCTTTCCCTCGGATCCCTCGTACTCCTCTCGTTCTATCCAGGCTGCGGCAGCGACAAGGCGAAGACCGGTAGTGACGTCGCGACCACGACGTTTTCGTCGAGCTGCGTGCCCTACTGCAAGAAGGAGCTGAACTGCCATCCACAGCTCTCGGAGATCGTGAGCGACTGCTCCGATTACTGCACGAACGAGGGCTCCGTGCTGGCGCCCGAGGCAGGTAGCGGCGATGCCCCCTGCGATCTCCCGGCGGTGAAGGAGAAGCTCGTCGAGTGCTCCAAGGCCGCGTGCGCCGACTTCGATGCTTGCGCGAAGAGCGTCGCAGCCCTCTGTGCGCCCCTCGGCATCGCGCTGCCCGGCGACGGCGGCGTCGTCGACGCGGGCGCCGGTGGTGCCACCGGCACTGGCGGGCAGCCGGTGATCGACTCGGGAGCAGGCGGAGACACCGACGCGATGACGGCCCAGGGTGGCAGCTTCGGCGCAGGTGGCAGCAATGCCGCGGGCGGGCGCGCGCCGACTGGCGGACGGGGCGGACTCAGCAACGGCGGTTCGTTCAACACTGGAGGCGCGGGCGGAACGGCGGGCGCGACCGGCGGCGCGAGTGCGACCGGTGGCGCAGGAGCCGTCGCCGACGCCTGCACGACCCTCACCGGCTGCTGCGACACGATCACCGACGCACAGACCAAGGCCAGTTGCACGGCCGCAGCCCAGAACGGAAATGCGTCGGGGTGCCAGACCGCGATCACTGCCGGAAAATTCTGCGCGTGCACGTTCCTCGACGCATGCTGCACGACCCTGCCTGCGCAGCAGCAGGCTCAATGCCAGCAGGCGGCCCAGGCGAACAACACCAATCAGTGCGACAGTGCGATCCCGACCTTCTGCGGCTGCAACTACCTGCAGACCTGCTGCCAGAGCGTGCAAGACACCGCCGCGCAGCAAGCGTGTCGGCAGACCGTCGCGCAGAATCAGCCAGAGCTCTGCGCACAGGCCGCGGGCACCGACTGCATGTAGTCCGCGAGCATCTCACAGATGCAGTCCCCATACCGTGCCGCCGGTGCCGCTCGGTGTGGGGACCTGGGTCCAGAAGAGCATTCCCTTGGCGAGCGCGAGGTCCTCGATGACGTCGGCGGTCGGAGTCACGCCCGCGATCGGCGTGATGGTGCCGCCGCCGACCGGGACCGAGGCGACCGAGTACGTGCCGCCAGCGAAGACCTGGAAGTAGACGTTCGTGCCGTCGGTGACGAGCGGGATGCCCTCGCCGCCGATGCCTGCGGCCACCACGGTTGCCGCTGACGGGTTCGACTGCGGCGCGCGGCTGATGCTGAAGGTGCCGCTCGACCCTGCGGACGTCCAGTACACGTAAGTCGCGTCGGTCGCGACGGCCTCGACCGTGCCTTGGCCGCTCGCGATGGTCGAGGTGGTGCTCCCGTTCGGCGTGAACTGACCGACGCCACCGACGAGGCCCTCCGCGGCGTAGAGGAGCCCGTTGCCGAGGGCGACGTCACGATAGCCGAAGGGCGGGAAGGTCGCCGGATAGGTGCCAATCGACGTGCACATGCCGTCGAAGCCCAGGCCGCACTGATAGATCGTCCCGATGCTCTGGAAGAAGGCCTGGGTCGCGATGGCGTTGACGGCGAGACCCGACGGCGAGTTGGCCGTCACGGTGGCCGTCGGCGCGTTCTGTGGCGAGCCGTTCTCCGCCATCGTCCACACCTCGGCGCTCGAGCTGCTCTCGACGCACACCGCGGTGAGGCCGGATACCGCGACGCCGGTCGGCGTCCCCGGCGAGGTCCGGTTACCGAACGCCGTCGGGGTGAGGCCGCCGGCAGCGCCGGCAATTGCGACGAGGTTACACTGCTGGGAACCGAGATCGCCCCACGCGACGTAGGTTCCGTCGGAAGCAATGGGCCGTGGATCGCTGACGGAGGTCGCTCCGGCGATCGACCATTTCGTGCAACTGCCGGCGCTGCAGCTACCCGGCGCGCAGGAACGCCCGCACGCGCCGCAATTCCCCTTGTCGGTCTGAGTATTGACGCACACGCCGTTGCAGAGCGAGGTACCGCCCGGACACGCGGGGACGCACGACGTGCCGTTGCACGACACGCTCCCGCCGCTGGGCGCGGTGCACTGCACGCACGAGGCACCGCACGCCGTCGTATCGGTCGCTGCCACGCAGGTCCCGCTGCACGGGTGGGTCGACCCGGTGCACTGGCAAGCTCCGCCGATGCATTGCTGGCCACCGGTGCAGGCGTTGCCGCACTTGCCGCAGTTGGCGGCGTCGGTCTGGAAGTCGACGCACGCGCCGCTGCACGTGTTCGGGTAGCTCGCCGTACACTGGAAGCCGCATGCGCTCGCCGAGCAGACGGCCGTCGCGTGCGTGACCGTCGTGGTGCACGCCTTGCCGCAGGTGCCGCAGTTCAGCGCGTCCTTGGTCGTGTCGACGCAGGTCGTGCCGCTGCAGAGCGTCGGCGTCGCAGCCGGGCACCCGGAGACGCACGCATAGGTCGAACCGGAGCCGGCGCAGACCGGCGTGTTCGCCGGACACGACTTGCCGCACGCGCCGCAGTCGGTCTTCGTCGCGATGTTCGTCTCGCATCCGGAGTCCGCGCCGCCCGTGCAGTGCGCGAACCCAGCCTTGCAAGAGCTCGCTGGCACCGTGCAAGCGCCGGCAGAACACGTCACCGCGCCGCTCACGTTGGACAGGTTCGTGCAGTCGTGGGTGCACGTGCCGCAGTGTTGCGTGTCGTTCGGAACGCACGTCGCGCCGCACATCAGCTCCGTCGTCTTGCATCCGACCGGAACGGTGCCGCCCGCGCCGGTGATTCCGCCGCTGCCTCCGTTGCCGGGGACGCCACCGCTACCGGCGCTTCCGCCGCTCCCGGAGCTGCCACCGTTCGCGCTGGTACCCATCGTCGCGTCGTTGCCAGCATCGAGACCCGGCGCGCCGCCGTTACCGAGAACGCCCATGCCCCCCGATTGCGTCATGCCGCCATTGCCCGACGAGGTACCGCCGGGCGCCCGCGCGCCGCTCACGCCGATGCCGGCACCGCCCTGCCCCACTGCCGGCGCGCCACCACTGCCGCCCACGAACGGCGCGCCACCGCTCGCGAAGAGAGCCGAGCCGTCGAGGCCCGCATCGGCTCCGGCAAACCCAGCGGCGCCAAGCGGCGTCGGCGCGTCGCCCAGGCATCCGGAAGTGACCACCATTGTGGCCGCATTCAGAAGCGCCGTCAGGACCCGTACTCGCATCAGAATGCTCCCTGGGCGACGAGGCCGCCGCTCGTGCCCGTCGTCCACGGCGCGAAGTGCGTCGCGCTCGCGGGCTCCGTGCGTCGTTCCTTCCCGGTGACGAGCAGGACGATCCCAGTCAGGAGCGCGACGCTGCCGGCCGCGACGCCCCCGACGCCGACGAAATAGGGCGTGTGTGCGCCGTCCCACGACGTCTTGTCGTGGGCGCTCCGCGCGGTCGAAGCGCGATTCGACTCGACGAGCATGACCGCGCCGCCACCAAGCGCGATCGCCGCGCCGCCGCCGATGAGCGTCCAGTCGACGACCTTCGACGGCGAGCGTTTCTCCGGCGCGGAATCGAGCGGCCCCGACGTCGTGGCCGCGACACCGGCGCTCGCCGGCTCCGCCGCTTTCGCCTCGGGCTGCGACGGATTCGCGACGAGCTCCGGCACCGCGACGGACACCGTCCGACCCGCGCCCGATGCCTCGACGGAAGACGTCCACGTCACGTAGCCCTCCGCCTCTGCGCGAAGCGCGTGCTCTCCCGGATCGACCGGGATCGCGGTTCCCCACGCGGCCGCCGGCACGGCATTCCCGTCGACGGTCAGCGTCATTCCCTTCGCCGGCTTCTCGACGTCGAACGTCACCCGGGTGAGCTTCGGTTCCACGGCGTCCTGCCGGTGCGACGCCTCGGTGCTCTCGGTGCTGCGCCCGGTCCGCTTCGCGACCGCAGCCGCGTCGCCGAACTCCGTCCACGCGCTCGCGGTGCGGCCGCTCTTCTCGTAGCAGTCGCCGAGGTTCAGCAAGATCCCGGCGCTCGTGTAGAGCTTGCTCGCCGCCTCGAGCTTTCCGCACGCCTCCGCGAGGCGTCCCTGCTTCATGAGCTTTCGCCCCTCACCGAAGAGCGTGCGCGCCGCGGCCTGATCCTCCGCTTGCGCGAGCACCGACGGCGTCGCGAGCGAGAGCGACAGGACGAGCGCAACGGACCGGAACCTCTTGCTACATGTCATCGTAAGGACTGCTCTTCGGAGCGGGTTTGCTGGGGGGAGCCATCGGCGGCACCGCCGTCGGCGGAACGACCGTGGGCGCAGGCTCGACGACGGGCTTCGGCGCTGGCTCCACGCCAGTCCGCGGCGCCGGCACGCCGCGGCGCTTGCCGTGCATGAACGGCGCAGCGGCGACCGGCACAGACGGAGCGGACGTCGCCGTCGCGGACGTCGCCGTCGTCGCTGCCGTCTCCGGTGTCGCTAGCGCTGTCGTCGCCGTCGTCGCTGCCGTCTCCGGTGTCGCTGGCGCTGTCGTCGCCGTCGACGCGGTGCCCGTGGGCGGCGGCACACGACGCTCCGTCGCGAGCGGCGCAGAGAGATTCGCCGCGCTCGACGACGCGGCGACGAGCTCCGCGCTCCGGTGCAACGTGAACAGCGTTCCCCCGACGAACGCCGCGAACGCAAGGGCAGCGAGCACCCACGTCGTGACACGCCGCTTCGAGCTCGTCGCGGCAGTCTGGGTCCAGCTCGCGGCCGTCGCGGAGTGCGGAGCCAGCGGCGCCACCGGCTCGCGCAACGACTCCGTCTCGAAAGACGCGGCGGCAGCACCCGACGGCGAGTGCGACGTCGGGGCCGCACTGGACGGCGAGCGCGACGCACTGGAGGACGCCGCGCTACCTGATGCGCCGGACGGTGAACGCGACACACTCGGAGAAGCAGACGGCTCCGCGGGGCCCGACGCGGCCGCGTCACGACGTTGCGGTCCGGAGCCGCGCAGGATGCGCGACGCGCGGTCGATCGAGAGCCGCGCATGCGGCGGCGCAAACGGGATGAGCGACTCCGCGAGCTCGGCGACGTTCGAGTAACGGTCCTCGCGTCGCTTCGCGAGACAACGTGCGACGACCGACTCGAGCGCCGGTGGCGCGTCACGCCGCAGCTTCGTGAGTGACGCGGGTTCCGAGTGCGACACCTCGAGAACGAGCGCCGCGAACGACTCGCCGGAGAACGGCGTCCTTCCCGTCACGAGCTCGAACAGGATGGTTCCGAGCGCCCAGATGTCCGTCCTGCCGTCCACGTCGCGAGCAGACAACATCTGCTCGGGTGACATGTAGAGAGGCGACCCGAGCGCCATCGACGTCCTGGTCACCGCGAGCGCCACGTCGTCCGCCGTGGACGCCATCTTGGAGATTCCGAAGTCGAGGACCTTCACGCACGACGTCCCGTCGCTCCGCTCGACGAGCATCATGTTCGACGGCTTGAGATCGCGATGGATGATGCCGAGCGCGTGCGCTTCGGCGACGGCCTCGCAGGCCTGCGCGACGTAGTCGAGCGCCTCCTCGATGGGCAGCGGGCCGCGCTCGGCCAGCACGGCACCGAGGTCGCGCCCATGCAGGTACTCCATCACCATGTACGGGCCGCCCTCGTCGAGGACGCCCACGTCGATGACCCGCGCGACGTGCTCGCTCTTGATGCGCACCGCGGCGCGCGCCTCGCGCGAGAAGCGGGCCAGCACCTCCGCCTGCTGCACCATCTCCGGCAAGAGGAACTTCAGCGCGACGAGCTCACCGAGCTGGATGTGCCGCGCGGCGACGACGACACCCATGCCGCCCTGCCCGAGCAACCGCTCCACGCGATACTTGCCCGCCAGCACCGTCCCCTCGCGGATCAGCTCCGGCATCATCGCTGCGCGACGAACCCACTGGCAGCGAAACCCACGCGCGCTGAGACCTTCTGCACGGCGCCGCCCCTGGAGCAATGCGCGTGCCGGACGCACTGGCCGACAAATCCCAGACGAATTTTCGTCCCTGGCTACGCCGTGTGCACGACGCTGCACACGCGGCGCAACGCCGTGTGCATGCCGCTGCACACGACGTCGGTTGGCGATACGCGACGACCACATGTGTCCGTCGCCACCACGTTGGCGTATAGCGCGACGTCGAGGAACGCGAAGCCCTTGGAAGCCCGGTCGAAACTGTCGATCCCGACATGCAGACAACCTGAGGCTCGCGGGCGGTTCGTCGCCCAACAAGCGTGGCGTGCAGGGGATCCAGACCCAATACGCGCACCTGGAACGCGACGGACGAGCGTCACGCTGTGGGCTGCTGCACTAGCGAGGCGAAGCAACGCGCAGGAGACGGAACGAGCGTGGCGCAGATTCGGCCACAGGACTGGTCACTGGGCCGATTGCGCTCGCGCCGTCGATTCGACTTGACGAAGTTCCAAGGGACGGTCGCGCAAGCACTCGCGAGCGGCACGCTGAACGGTCGGCTGCGCGATGCTGATGGCACGCCACGTTCTCGGTAGTCCGGCCGACCAAGGCCGGGCGCAATGGCCGAGTGCGACGGTCAGCACATCGGAATGATCACGCCTCCCTCGGCGGGCGCAGACCCTGCCAATGACAAGAGCGCCCACGTGGGCGCAGCGCGAGTTCGCGCAACCGGCGGCGTTCGGGCGAAGCAAACGGTCTCACCGGCGACGCGCCGATCCGTGCGGCGTCGCGATCACGAGCGGTGCGTCATCCCTGGTTGCCGCAATGGGCAGTTTCTCGATCCATCACGCTGCGCTGCGTTGACAGACATGAGGGACGAAGGTCGTTTCTTGTGGCGCTCGGCGAGAGAGTGACGCCGCAGCGACCGTCCGCCAGCTCAGATCACGCCGGTGAAGCCGCGCACCGGGCAGCCGTGCGTCCCTGTTCGTTCGGCGTATTGCTGGTGGTAGCCCTCGGCTTTCCAGAACTGGGCGATGGGCGCCACGACGGTCACGACCTTTTCGTGGATCTGGTTCTGGGTTGCGGTGACGGCCTTGGCGGCGGAGGCGGCCTGCTTCGGCGAGAACGTGAAGATGGCGCTGCGATACTGATCGCCGTAGTCGGGGCCCTGGGAGTTCAACGTCGTGGGATCGTGGATCTTGAAGAACACCATGAGGAGCTTGTCGTAGGTGATCTTCGCTGGGTCGAACTCGACGAGCACCGTCTCGGCGTGGCCGGTGTCGTGCTCGCACACCTTGGGATAGGTGGGGTTCTTCGTGTGACCGCCGGTGAAACCGACGGCGGTCGCCGTCACGCCGGGCACCTTGCGGAAGGCGTCCTCGACGCCCCAGAAGCAACCGCCGGCGAAGGCCGCGAGCTCGTGGCCGGCCTGCGGCGTGAGCGGCGTGCCGTCCCCGACCTTCCCGGGATCCGTCCCGACACGGGCCGCCTTGGGGACCGTCGCTCCGGGCTTTCCCATCTCCTCGGCGCCTGCAGCCTGACAGCCGGAGATTGCCAACGAGAACAGGGCGTAACGGAGGGTGCGGTTCATGATGGAAGCTTATGCCGGGTCCGGGGAAACGGTTTCAACGCACCTTCCGGCGCAGGTAATTGATGACGTCTATCCGCGTGATCAGGCCGAGAAACCGTTCCCCTTCGCAGACGATGGGGACGAGCCCCTGCTTGAAGAGCGGCAGGAGCGAATCGACGGCCGCGTTCACCGGCACCGTCTCGAGGTGGCCGGTCATGAAGTCGGATGCCGGGTGACGCCAGGCGCCCTCCTCTCGTGAGACGGCGAGCAAGATGTCCGACTCGTCGAGGATGCCGACGATCTTGCCGTCTCGAAGGACGGGGAGCTGCGAGACGTCGGAGAGCTTCATGCGGGCGTGCGCGACCATCAAGGTGTCCGTCGGGCTGACGCTGACGACCGAGCCCTTCTTCTCGGCGTTGCGCGAGATGACGTCGCGCAGATCGCCGCCCGGCTCCCCACGCAGGAAGCCCTGATCGCGCATCCAGAAGTCGTTGAACATCTTGGACAGGTACTTGTTTCCGCTGTCGCACACGAACGTGACGACGCGCTTCTTCGTCTTCTGACTCCGCGCGTAGCGGAGGGCGGCCGCGACGAGCGTCCCCGACGACGACCCGGCGAGGATCCCTTCGTCACGAAGGAGAGCGCGCGCGGTGAGAAAGCTCTCCTCGTCGGGGATCGTGAAGGCTTGCCGCACGCGGGAGAGGTCGCAGATCGGCGGAATGAAGTCCTCGCCGATGCCCTCGACGAGCCACGAGCCGGCAGTGCCGAGCTTGCCGCTCGCGACGTACTCGGCGAGCACCGAGCCCGCGGGATCGGCGAGCACCATCTCGGTGTCCGGCGACGCTTGCGCGAAGTAACGGCTGAGGCCGGTCATGGTGCCGCCGGAGCCGACGCCGCACACCACCGCATCGACCCTGCCGTCCATCTGGCGGAGCACCTCTGGCCCCGTCGTGGTCTCGTGCGCGAGCGGGTTCGCCGGATTGCCGAACTGATTGATGAAGAAGCCGCTCTCTTCTTTCGCGATGCGGGCGGCGTAGTCCTGGTAGTAGTCGGGGTGCCCCTTCGCGACGTCGGAGCGGGTCATCCGCACCTCGGCGCCGAGCGCGCGGAGGTGAAAGACTTTTTCCTGGCTCATCTTGTCGGGGATGACGAGCACGAGGCGATAGCCCTTCCGCGCGGCCACGAGCGCGAGACCGAGCCCGGTATTCCCGGCCGTTGCCTCGACGAGCGTGCCGCCCTTCGGGAGCTGTCCCGCCTTCTCCGCCGCCTCGATCATCGCGAGGCCGATGCGATCCTTGATGGAGCCGCCTGGGTTCTGGTTCTCGAGCTTGACCCAGACCTCGCACGGGCCGGTGTCGAACGACTCGAGGCGCACCATCGGCGTGTCGCCGATGAGCGAGAGGATGCCGCTCCGCGCTTCGCGCTCCGGAATGTTCGTCATGACGCCCTCGCTTGCTCGAGGCCGCTCTTCAGGTCTTCCCAGAGATCCTCGACGTGCTCGAGGCCCACCGAGAGACGCACCAGGGTGTCTCCGATGCCGAGCGTGCGGCGCACGTCGGACGGTACGGAAGCATGGGTCATCAGCGCCGGATGTTCTGCAAGAGATTCCACGCCGCCGAGACTCTCCGCCAGGGTGAACACAGATAAGGCCGACAGGAAACGTCGCGCCTCGGGTTCGCCTCCCTCGAGCTCCAGGCTGATCATGCCGCCCGGACCGCGCATCTGGCGTCGAGCGAGCGCGCGCTGGGGGTGGCTCTCGAGGCCCGGATAGAAGACGCGCTTCACGCCGGGAGCGCGCTCGAGTCGGGCCGCGAGCTCGGACGCCGTCTCGACATGACGCTGCATGCGGAGCGGGAGCGTCTTGATACCGCGCAGCACCATGTAGCAGTCGAAGGGACTCGGAACACCGCCCATCGCGTTCTGCAGGAACTTGAGACGCTCGGCGAGCGCCGCGTCGCGGGTGACGAGCGCGCCGCCGACGGCGTCGGAGTGGCCGTTGATGTACTTGGTGGTCGAGTGGAGAACGACGTTCGCGCCGAGATCGAGCGGGCGCTGGAGCACCGGCGACGCGAACGTGTTGTCGACGACCAGCGAGATGCCGCGCGCCCGAGCGACGCCGGCGATCGCCTCTATGTCGGCGAGCCGGAGCAGCGGGTTCGTCGGCGTCTCGAGCCACACCATCATCGTCCTCGACGTGAGTGCCTTCTCGAGGCCCTCCGGCGAGCGAAGATCCGCGAACGTTGCTTCGACGCCGAGCGGCGCCATCACGGACCGGAAGATGCGCGACGTGCCACCGTACACGTCGTCCCCGCACACGACGTGATCGCCGGAGCGGAGCGTGTGGAGCAGGGTCGTCGCAGCCGCGCAGCCGCTGCCGAACGCGAAACCGTGGCCGCCGCCCTCGAGCTCCGCGAGGCATTGCTCGAGCGCGCGTCGGGTCGGGTTACCGCTGCGCGAATAGTCGAACATCGGCGGATGGCCGGGCTCGGGCTGCGCGAAGGTGCTCGCGAGCACGATCGGCGTCATCACCGCGCCGTGCACCGGATCCGGCGGTTGCCCGGCGTGAATCGCGACCGTCTCGAGACGATGCGGCGGCCCATCTCCCTTTGCAGTTCGCATCCTTCCATTCTAGCGCCCCCGGCATCGTGACAGCGGCTTGACCCATTTGACGCGGCGCGGTAGGCGATACCCGCAAATGCTCCGCTGATCGTCCGGTCCGGAGCCGTCCCGTCGCCATGTCGATTGAACCTGCCCGGCTGCTCTGGGTCGTCGTTCTGCTCGTCGTCGCGGCGCTCGTGGTCCTGCGCGTCCGCTTCGTGCAGCGGGGCCTCGCGCGCGAACGACTCGAACGCGACGCCGAGATCGACCATGCCTTCGGGCCGCCCGGTCCGGAGGTCGGCGCGCCGCCACCGAGGCGACTCACCCTGCCGGAGCTCGTCGTGTCGTCGCGTGCGCCGCTCGTCGTGCTCCGGAAGCCGCCGCCGACGCGGCACCCCATCGTGCTCGCACACGGCTATTTCGGGTTCGCGTCGGTCGGCATTCGCAAGGCGCGGCGCGACTACTTCGTCGGCGTGCGGAACCGTCTGGAAGCGCTCGGGTACACCGTGCACCTCGCTCGCACGTCGCCGACCGCGGGGATCCCGTATCGCGCCGCGCAGCTCGCGCGACAGATCGAGTCGATGCGCGCCGAGCGCGTCAACATCATCGCCCACAGCATGGGCGGCCTCGACGCGCGGTACGCGATCACGCACCTCGGCCTACACTCCCGCGTCGCGTCGCTCACGACGATCGGCACGCCGCATCGCGGAACGCCGATCGCCGACAGCGGCGCGATGTTCATCGGGGAGTGGCCGCGGTCGCGTCGCCTGCTCCACCGCGTCGGCGTGAACGTCGACGGACTCTACGACCTCACGACCGCGCGGATGCAGGAGTTCAACCGGCTCGTGACGGACGCGACGGGCGTCGTCTATTCGAGCGTCGTCGCGGCGGTGGCGCCGCTCGGCAGACCGGTGAATGCGCTGCTCATTCCGGGTTACACGTTCCTCTCGCGAACCGTGGGAGCGAACGACGGCATGGTCCCCGTCGAGTCCCAAAAATGGGGCGAAGTTGTGGGCGAAATCGAGGCCGATCACTGGGAGCAGATCGGCTGGTCGCGGAGCTTCGACGCCCTTCGTTTCTACGCGGTGCTCGCCGAGCATCTCGCGGAGTGGGGTTTCTGAGACGGCGATCGAGTTCGGAAGGCCGTTCGTGTAGTCTCCGTTCCGACCGTCTTTCCGCGAGCTCTTCGCGGCGGCGGAGGAGACATCATGGCGGATGAGTCGAAGCCCGAGCCGGTCTACGTGATCGAGGCCATCCCCGTCGGGGGCGACAACGAGGTGACCAAGCAGGAGATCGCCGCCGAGGGCATCCCGACGCCGCGCCACCTCCGGATCTTCCCCGAGCTCGGCCGCGGCGGGATGGGACGGATTCATCCGGCGACCGATCGCAACCTCGTGCGACACGTCGCGCTGAAGCGGCTCGACAAGGAGCTCGCGAAGGAGCCCTTCTACCGCGACGGCTTCGTCGCCGAGGCGCAGATCACCGGGCAGCTCGAGCACCCGAACATCGTGCCGGTGCACGAGCTCGCGATCGCGCCGAACGGCGTGCCCTACTTCACGATGAAGCTCGTGCAGGGCATCTCACTCGACAAGTGGTTGAAGGATCCGGCGCGCCGTCTCGGCTCGACGGAGCGCATCGAGGAGGGCCTCGAGATCCTCGTGAAGGTGTGCGATGCGATCGCGTACGCGCATCACCGCGGAGTCGTGCACCGCGATCTCAAGCCGGACAACATCATGGTCGCGGGCTTCGGCCAGGTGTACCTGATGGACTGGGGCCTCGCGCGTCTCACCAAGACGCGTCCGGCGTCAGGAGACGGCTCGCAGATGGAAGCGCCCGGCCCCTGCGGTACGCCCGACTACATGGCACCCGAGCAAGCGCGAGGGAACCCGTCCGAGATGGACGAGCGCTCCGACGTCTTCGGGCTCGGCGCGATCATGTACGAGCTCGTGAGCGGCAAGGTGCCCTACGGCCGTCTCCGCGGCGCCGAGGCGGTGCTGAAACAAGCTCGGATGAACGCCGTCGTGCCGATCGAGGACGCCGCTCAGGGGATCGGCGTGTCGCGCACGCTCCGCAACATCGTGGCGAAGGCGACGTCGCCCTTGCCGAAGGACCGCTACCAGACGGTGCTCGAGCTGCAGCGTGAGATCACGTCGTTCCTGCGCGGCGGGCTCTACCTGCCGCGCAAGGCGTTCGACGTGGGTGACGTCATCATCCGAGAGGGCGACGTCGGGGACGCCGCGTACATGATCGTCAGCGGCCGCTGCCGCGCGTTCCGCACCGTCGGCAGCGAGCAAGAGACGCTCGCGATCATGGAAGGCGGAGACGTCTTCGGCGAGATGGCGCTGCTCCTCGACGGCCCGCGGGCCGCGTCGGTCGAGGCGCTCGAGCCGGTCACCGTCCTGGTCCTCGGCAAGAGCATCATGACCGAGGGGCTCGGCACCGACGGCTGGACAGGGGCGCTCGTGAGGGCGCTCGCGCAGCGTTTCCACGACCTCGAGCAACAGGTCCGGAACTCCGGGCTGCGGCGCGGCTGAGCCGGAACGAGACCTCGGGCGGAAACCGCGGGAGGGCGTGCGAGGGTGAGTGGGGCAAATTTCGGCAATTTCCGGCCCTGGCCAGAGTCGCAAACCGTCTTCGAGCCCCCCTGGCCGGCTTCAGGGCTTTGCGCTATACGTTGCTCGTCACCGACGTTACCGGCTAGCGACTCTGCGCCCTCCCTCCGGGATCGCGACGCGTCTTGACTCTGGCGACGCTGCGTGAAGGTGGAATCCGAATCTGTTCAGTTCCACCTTCCAACTTCCGATCTCAGCGGTTCATAGGAAGATGGGTTTATGCGCCGAAGTGGCGCGGATACTAGAGCCGTAGCGAAAGACACTGAATCTCATGGGCAATCGACTCTATGTTGGGAATCTCTCCTACGACGCAACCACCGAATCACTTCGGGAGGCGTTCTCGGAGATTGGCGAAGTAACGGACGTTCACATTGCTATGGACCGCGACAGCGGTCGGTCACGCGGCTTCGGCTTCGTGACGATGGGAACGGCAGAGCTCGCGGCGGACGCCATTGCACGTATGAACGGCGCCAGCCTCGACGGTCGCGCACTCCGAGTCAACGAGGCGGAGGAGCGTAAGAGCGGCGGCGGTGGCGGCGGTGGCGGCTACGGCGGCGGCGGCGGTGGTGGCGGCGGTGGTCGCGGCGGCGGCGGCGGTGGTCGCGGCGGCGGCGGCGGCGGCGGCGGCTACGGCGGCGGTGGTGGCGGCGGCGGCAAGAAGCGCTGGTAAGCCCCACGGGACGGCACGACGGAGCCATCCGGTTCCGTCGTGCCGCCCGCGTATTTTGTCCACAAACATGAATCCCCAGCGAAGTCAGATCTCCCATCGAGCAATCGCCACCGCGGCGCACGCGGGGACGCGAGCCGAATGATCTGGCGACGAGGGGACGCAGCAGAACGGTACGCCGAGCGCCGGCGGCGCGAAGAAGAAGCGCCGAGACTCAGCACGGTCGCACCGACTCTCGAGAGCCTGAAGCTCGAGATAGAAGAGCATAGAGCTGGCGGAACGCTTTCCGAAGCGGCGCACGTGCGTCGCATCGTCGTCGAGCGCGCCCCTGCCCTGTTCGTTCTTCCGTGTCACGACGCTGCCTGCAAGGGCGGCGGCCACGACATCACGCACGAGGTCCTGCGCTCGCTCCGCGAGAAGCAGGTGAGCTTCACCGGTGAGAACCCGTGCAACGGGTCGGTCGGCTCGGCCGAGTGTCGTCGTGTGCTCAAGTACACGGCCATCGCGACGTACAAGGCCTGAGCAAAGCTCCGGCGAACGCCGATGGCACGGCTGCCGAGCGCCCCAGAGACGGAGCGACGCTCGGCGCGGGTGAATCTGGTCACTGACCGTGGCCACTACGACGGCGTCGTCATCGGCGCGCTCTCGAAGGCGCAAGTGTCGGTATGGATCGGCACCGCGAACCTCAAGGATCTCCACCTCGAAGCGCCCATCGGTACCGTCGCACGCGCGCGCGGGCGCTTCGTGTCGATCACGGAGTGCTTGGAGGATCTCGTGCGGCGCGGCGTCGAGGTCCGCATCCTGCACGCGTCGGCGCCGTCGGGGCCGTTCCGTGAATCGCTCGCGCGACGGAGTGACCTGAAGAAGCCGCTCTTCGAGATGCGCGCCTGTCCGCGCGTGCACCTGAAGATGATCGCCGTCGACGGCGCGTATCTCTACATCGGCAGCGCGAACTTCACGGGAGCCGGCCTCGGCGCTCGCGGCGAAGGGCGTCGCAACTTCGAGATGGGACTCTCGACGGACGACGACGTGCTCCTCGACGCTGCGCAGGCGCGCTTCGACGCGATCTGGACCGGCAAGGAGTGCAAGGGCTGCCGGCTGCGCGACGTCTGCCCAGGTCCGCTGGACGAGCCGCGCCCCACGAAACCGACCGCCGAGCCGCGCGCACCACGGAAGCCCGTCCGCACCGTGAAGTCGCGGCCGGCGAAGCGCCGTCCTGGGTAGTGGTACGTTCGACGGCATGAGCAAGCACGCCGCTGAGAAGTACGAGCTCTATTACTGGCCCCAGATCCAGGGACGCGGCGAGTTCGTCCGGCTCGCGCTCGAGGACGCCGGCGCAGACTACGTCGACGTCGCGCGCCTCCCGAAGTCGGAGGGCGGCGGCGTCTCCGCCATCACCAAGATTCTCAAGAGCGCGGACCAGCCCGCCTTCGCGCCGCCCATCCTCAAGATTGACGGGCGCTTCGTCGCGCAGACGCACCTGATCCTCCAGGTGCTCGCCCCTCGCCTCGGCCTGGTGCCGGGCGACGACGCGAGCCGGATCTTCGCGCACCAGCTCGAGCTCACGGTCTCCGATCTGATCTTCGAGGTGCACGAGACGCACCATCCCATCGCCTCGGGCCTCTACTACGAGGACCAGAAGCCGGAGGCCGCGCGAAGGACAGGCTCCTTCCTCGAGGAGCGCGTGCCGAAGTACCTCGGCTATTTCGAGCGAGTGCTCGAGAAGAACGGCGGGAAGGCGATGGTCGGGGACGACGTGTCGTACGTGGATCTTTCCATGTTTCAGATCCTGGCCGGCCTCGAGTACGCCTTCCCGAGAGCCCTGGCCGCGTTCGCGCCGAAGGTGCCGTTGCTCCGAGCTCTGGCAACCAGAGTGGCCGGAAGAGAGCGGCTCGCAGCGTACCTCGCGTCGGCGCGGCGCATCCCGTTCAACGAGGACGGCATCTTCCGGCGCTACCCCGAGCTCGACCAGGCCACCGGCTGATCAGCGCGCTCTCGACGGGTCGATGAAGCTCGACACGGTGGTTCCCCGCCGGGCCGCCGTGTCGGCTCGAGTGATGAGCGCGTACTTGTTCTCGAACCCCAGCGGCGAGAGCCACTCGAGCCCGTAGCGCGCGTCGAACTCCCGCTTCACGTGGTCGTACACGCTCCTCGCGTCCCCCACGACCACCGGTGCGTTCCCCGGTCCTCCCAGGATCGCAAAGAGCCCCGTGCCGGTGTACTCGGGGTACACGTCGATGTCGCCGCGCCGCAGAGCTTCGAAGCAGATCTTCGTGCCGCCGAGCCCCGTCGCGAGCTTCACGGTGAGCGGTGTGTACGTCTCGACCAGGTCGGCGAGCATCTCCGCCAGCACGTACTGCTCGCCGAAGATCTTGGACCCGATGACGACGTCCGCCGGATCGGCCCGGCGATGGCGCGCGGGCGTCATCCCCACGCCCCTGAGGAACGACTCCGCCACTGCCGCGGGCGATTCGTGGTCGTGCTCCACCCGGGCGTTCATCGAAGACATGCTGGCGGCGTCTATCCGACCACTCAGCTTGTCGAATATGGACGCCAGCTCGGGGTGGCGCTCGAGCGATTTCTTCCGGACCAGCGGCGCCGCCCAGTACGGCGGGAAATACTTCCGGTCGTCGTCGAGCACGCGGAGCTTGAAGCGAGCTATCTCGCCGTCGGTCGAGTAGCCGACGACGGCGTCGACCCGGTTCTCGGCGAGGGCCTGGTACATGAGCCCGTGATCCATCTCGATGACGTCGGCGGCGAGGGCGTAGCGCGACGCGAGCCCCGGATAGCCGTCCTTGCGCTCGATGAACTCGCCGGGCATCGCGATGCGGAGCACGTGGCTCGTGCTCCCCGTGAGACCGCGCAGAGCCGACAGCGCAACGAGGGCGACCATGAGCACCAGCGCGGGCCGAAAGAGCCGATCGAGTCGCTTCTCGACGGCGCCGAGCGCCGCGTCGAGGACGAGCGCGAGGAGCGCGGCCGGGATCGCGCCGGCGAGGACCAGGGACGTGTCCGCCAGCGAGATACCGCGAAAGATGTACACGCCGAGCCCGCCGGCGCCGACCAGCGCCGCGAGCGTCGCGACGCCGACGCTCACGACGGTCGCGGTCCTCACCCCAGCAAAGATGATCGGCAACGCGAGCGGCAGCTCGACCCGCCGGAGGATCTGCGTGTCCTTCATCCCCATGCCGACCGCCGCCTCGCGCACCGCGGGGTCGACGCCGGCGATCCCGACGACGGTGTTCCGCACGATGGGGAGAAGCGCATAGAGCAGGAGCGCGATCGTCGCGGGGAGCCGGCCGATACCGGTGAACGGGATCAGGATGCCGAGCAGTGCGAGACTCGGGATCGTCTGCAGGACGCTCACCGCGCCGAGGACGAAGCCGGAGACGCGCGGGGTGCGCGTGAGCCAGAGCCCGAGCGGGAGCCCGATGGCGAGCGCCACGCCGAGCGCGACCATCGTCAGCGAGAGATGCTCGTAGGTGCGCGCGAGGAGCTCGCCGCCCTGCGCGTGCAGGTACGCGAAGAGCGCGTTCATCGGCGCTCCCGTGCGGCGCGGAGGGCGTAGAACGCGGCCAGCAGTGCCGCCGGCGTGATCGGCTCGTCGAGCTCTGCGAGACGGATGGGCGCGCCGGAGACCGCGTCGGGCCGCTCGAGGACGTCGAGGAGGCGCGACGACGACCCGACGTCGCGCTTCTGGCCGTCCAGGTACGGGAGAACGTCGTTCACCGTGGTGGCGAGCAGCTCGTGCGTCAGGCGCCCGGGATCGAAGAAGGAGCGAACGAAGTCGGTCTTCGGCGAGAACAGCAGCTCCTGCGCGGTGCCGAGCTGCTCGAGTTTCCCCGCCTCGAAGAGGCACACCCGGTGGCCAACGAGGATCGCCTCGGCGACGTCGTGGGTGACGAGCACCATGGTCTTGCCGAGCTTCGCAGACAGCTTGACGAACTCGGTCTGCATCTCGCGACGGGTGATGGGGTCGAGGGCGCCGAACGGCTCGTCGAGGAGCACGAGCGGCGGATCGCCCGCGAGGGCCCGCGCCAGGCCGACCCGTTGCTGCTGGCCGCCGCTCAGCTCGGAAGGGTGCTTCCGCGCAAAGCGGCTCGCTGGCAAGCCGATGAGCTCGAGGAGCTCGACGACGCGCGCGTCGATGCGCGCGCGCTCCCAGCCGAGGAGCTCCGGCACCAGGGCCACGTTCTGTTCGATCGTGTAGTGGGGGAAGAGACCGACGGCCTGGATGACGTAGCCGATGCTACGGCGGAGCTCTTCCCTGGGCTGGTCGGTGATCGATTTGCCGAAGACGCGGATCGTGCCGGAGCTCGGCTCGATGAGCCGGTTTATCATCTTCAGCGTGGTCGTCTTGCCGGAGCCGCTCCGGCCGAGCAGCACCAGGGTCTCGCCACGCTTCACGTCGAAGGAGACGTCGTCGACCACGGCATGCTCACCGTAACGCTTACCGACGCGTTCGAGCTCGATCATGACGGGCCGCTCTCGCCCCACCCTAGCAGTTCCGCATCGACGCCAGCGTCGTCCCCGAGCCATCAAAGACGCGGAACTGCGCGAGCCCGCGAAGCGGCGGGGGGAGCACCTCGCCGTAGGCGAAGCGGCAGGGGCAGCAGTGCGCCGCAGGCGAAGCTGCGAGCGCAGCGAGCCCGCGAAGCGGCGGGCGGAGCACCTCGCCGTAGGCGAAGCGGCAGGGGCAGCAGTTCGCCGCAGGCGAAGCTGCGAGCGCAGCGAGCCCGCGAAGCGGCGGGGGGAGCAGTTCGCCGCAGGCGAAGCTGCGAGCGCAGCGAGCCCGCGAAGCGGCGGGGGGAGCACCTCGCCGTAGGCGAAGCGGCAGGGGCAGCAGTTCGCCGCAGGCGAAGCTGCGAGCGCAGCGAGCCCGCGAAGCGGCGGGGGGAGCAGTTCGCCGCAGGC
>DATAZL010000142.1:0-17758 GCA_036272055.1 Polyangiaceae bacterium
CCGCAGCTTCGCCTTCGGCGAACTGCTCCCCCCGCCGCTTCGCGGGCTCGCTGCGCTCGCGGGCGAACTGCTCCCCCCGCCGCTTCGCGGGCTCGCTGCGCTCGCGGGCGAACTGCTCCCCCCGCCGCTTCGCGGGCTCGCTTTGCTCGCGCAGTCCCGCATCTTTGATGCCTCGGGGGCGGCGCTGCCCGCGAGAACATCTACTGAGCGCACGTGGCGCGCGCGTATTTTATTTCGCGGCCGGACTCGCCGATCGGCGGAAGCTGCCCCAGGTTCAGGCCATGCCGACACGGGAACGGGTGAAGAGTTTCATCGAGACGTGCGAGCGTGGAGAGTTCGTGGAGGCACTCGAGCAGTTCTACGCCGAGGACGCGACGATGCAGGAGAACGGCGAGCCGCCCCGCGTGGGACTACCGGCGCTGATCGCGAACGAGAAGCGCATGCTCGAACGCGCGCGCTTCGACGAGAAGCGCGCCGTGTCATACGTCGTCGACGGCGATCATGTCGCGATAAACTGGGTGTTCGGTTTCGTGATCGAGGGAGCCGGCCGCGTCCGCATGGACGAGCTCGCGTACCAGGAGTGGCGCGGCGACAAGATCGTCCGCGAACGCTTCTATTACGATCCGGCGCAGCGCAACCCGGTGCCCGCCGCGGGCGGTACATGATCGACGCGAAGCGCCTCTAGAAGACGTAGCCCGGTGTGCCGGCGCCGGCGGCGAGATACCCGGCGCGCATCAGGTTCTCGGCGAGCGCCGCGACGGTGACGGGGCCGACGCCGCCGGGGACCGGCGTGATGAAGGACGCCACGTCCTTCACGGAGTCGAACTCGACGTCGCCGTGCATCTTGCCGGCGGCGTCGATCCGCGTGGCGACGTCGAAGATCGCGACGCCGGGCTTCACCATGTCGGCCGTGATGCGGTACTCGGCCGAGCCGACCGCCGTGACGAGGATGTCCGCCTGCCGGATGAGTCGCTTCTGGTCGTCGGGCTTCACGTATCTGTGACACCAGATCGCCGCGGCGTTGCACATGCGCCCGCCCAGCATGTGCAGGATCGGCTTCGACGTGATGTCGTTGCGGCCGACCACGACCGCGAGCCTGCTCTCGGTCTCGACGCCGTAGTGGGCGATCATCCGGCGCACCGCGAGGGCGGTTCCCGGCATGAGCAGCATGCGCTCCTGCTGCGCGCGATAGAGCGACGCGACCGCGACACTGCCCACTCCGTCGACGTCCTTCTCGGGGGCAATCGCGTCGAAGACGTCGAACTTGTTCGTCTGCGCCGCGGAGTGCTCCTCGATGTGACGGGGCAGGGGGAGCTGTACCAGTACGCCGTGAATGTCCGGCGAGCGACTCAGCCGCGCGACCTCGGCGACGAGAGCGTCGGCGGTGATGTCCGGCGGGAACGCCTTCACGTCGGCGCGCATGCCGAGGCGCGCGGACGACTCGATCTTCCGCTGCACGTATCGCTCGGAGGCGGCGTTGTTGCCGACGAGCACGATGGCGAGCGTGGGTACGACTCCGTGTTTCGCGGTCAGCTCGGAGACGGCGGCCGCGACGCGCGCGTCGATCGCCTCCGCGACCGGTTTGCCGAACATGACGACGGGGGGAGCTCCGGGCGGGGTCATGTGGACCTTTGTAGTACCCGGGTCGCCCGGGCCGGAAGAGCCGGCGTTTTTGCGCGTCCCTCGCCGGCCTGACATGCTCGAGGATCGTGCCCTCTCTCGATCTCGAGCTCCGACCCCAGACCCTCGACGCCCTCCGCGCCGAGCTGCCGAACCTGCTCAAGCGACGCGCCTTCGTGGCCGGCGCGGAGTGCGCGGTGATGCGCACCGCGTGCGGTCTCTCGATCGTGCACCCCGTCACCGGGGCCAAGCTCGTCCTCGCCGCCGAGGTGGTGTTCGCCGAACCGGCGGGGCCGCGCAAGGGCGTGGGCGTCGAGCTCCGGGCGATCGACGCGACCACGCTGACCGCGTTCGTCGAGGGGACGGCATCGGAAGCGGCCAACGCCGCCGAGCCGGTGAGCTCCGTCGTGGCTTCGCCCGCGCCGGACGACGAGGACCGCGACGGGCGCGCGAAGAGCCTCTACGAGAAGGTGCGCACGTTCTCTGCCCGCGAGCGCGAGACGTGCGCGCGCTCCGGCGCATTGCCGGAGCGGATCGCGCTCGAGCGCTGCTTCGGCTCGTCGGTGTGGGAGGGGATCGTGCAGAACCCGCAGGTCACTCCGCCGGAGGTCGCGCGCATCGCACGCAACGGCACGCTCCCGAAGAACGTGCTCGGTATCATCGTCGCCAACGGGGCGTGGCTCTCCATCGGCGAGGTCCAGCGCGCGCTCCTCTCGAACTCGCGCGTGAAGGGCTCGGAGCTGGATCGCGTGCTGCGCGCGCTCGCCCCGTCCGAGCTGCGACGCGTCGTCCAGCAGACGGCGTATCGCGCCGTCGTCCGTCAGGCGGCGCAGAAGCTCGTGAAATAGAAAACGGGGCAGCGCGAGGCCGCCCCGTTTCTCATCACGTCGCGTCGCGTCTCAGTGGACCATGTTCGAGCAGTAGCTCGGATAGCCCGACGGGATCGCGCTCGCGTACGGCTCGGGGTTCACCTCGAAGGGGTGATCCTTGAAAAACCGGAGCGAGAGCGGGGCGATCTGCGGATCGACCTCGTGACCACCGGGGTGATGGCACATCATCGAGTACCAGCCCATCGGCTGGAACATCTTGTACCAGTTCTGGCTCTGCGCGTTGAAGTCTAGGATGACGACGTCGGAGCCGGGATCGCCGTAGGTCAGGATGCCGGCGACCTTGTTCTTCGGATTCTGGTCGGTGCTCGGCAAGAGATAGAGGCCGCCCGAGTACGAGATGAAGCTCGCGATGTAGTTCGACCGCGCCTGCGCGACGTGGGTCGTGTGGAGGCCGCCGGCGCTCCATCCGAGGGTGTGGATGTGAGTGACGTCGATGTTCGCTTGCTGGATGGCGCAGGCGACGATCTCGTCGGCGACCACGTCGTCTTCGAGGAACCAGTAGCCGTCGTCGGTCGTCGTGCAGCCGGAGCACGCCGTCGTGGCCGGCGCGGCCACGACGCCGCCCGCGGCGGTGACCGCCGTGATGTTCGCCTGGCCGAAGCCCTGAAGCACCTCAGCGGGGCTCGAAAGCGTGGCGTGCCAGTAGATGATGAGCGGGCCACCGGGGGCCGGTTTGCTCTTCGCGCTCGGGTCGATGTAGATCGTGACGGGGACGTTGGTGCCGCTCGCGCGCGGGAAGTTCGCGACCGCGCCGTTCTTCAGCATCGGGCAGTTCGCGGGCGCAGCGGGCAGGACGGGCTTTCCGTCGGACACCGTTCCGCCGCCGCCCGCGCCGGCCTGCGCAGCGCCGCCACTTCCCGTTCCGCCGGTGGGCAGCGTGCCCCCTGCTCCCACCATCACACCCCCACCGCCTGGAGCGATGATACCGCCGGCGCCGACCGGGAGGCCGCCGCCGCTGACGAAGCCGCCGTTGCCCGACGGCGGAGAGATCGAACCGCCGTTGCCCGAAGGGAACGCGCCGGCACCGGTGTTTCCGGTTCCGGCCAGCGTGCTGCCGCCGTTACCCGTCGGGGCCACCGAGCCGCCTACGCCGACCGAACCGCCAGCGCCGAACGTCGAGCCGCCGGCATTCTGGATATCCGACGGCGGGGCAGAACTCGTGCCGTCGCTCGATCCGCATCCGAATGTCACCGCTCCCGCAGCGACGAATACCAACGCCATTACCTTTTGCATGATGGGCCGCACTCCTCCGGCGGTTTCATGGATGAACCGCCACCAACCGGAGTTACGAACTAGCACTCATGAGCGGTGAAGACGATTGGACGAAACCTGCGCAGTCCAATGATGCAGCGTGGATAAAGCTCGATTGGCAGTCCGTCGCTACACGCCAAACATAAAATGCAATTGGTGCTGATAGGCCAGTTGCCTGTGGCGCTCACACATTAGCTGGCGCGGCCGTGAGAGCCTGTTGGTGTGTGGATACCTTCTGAGCTCCGCGATCGAGCGTCGAAAAAAAAGACGCGTGCCTTCGAGTGAGCAGCGCGTCCGAGCGACTTTCAGTCCCTCGGAACACTTGGGCAACCTGGGCAACCGCAGAATCGACCAGAATGCTGGATTGTGGCGCGAAGACGAGCCCTCGCAGCAACGGGGGCTCGTTTTCGCGCGCTTCACGTCATGGGAAGATGCTGTAGCCGCGCGGGCCACGGCGACGGAAGTCGAACAGATCGAAGAGATCGTCGATGGCTGCGCCGTTGCGCGGAACCCACGGGTTCAAGAAATCCGTGCGCGGGTTCGGCAGGTTGTCGCGGCTGCGCGACGTGAGCGGGCGAAGGCCCCAGTTCTTCTCGACGAACTTCAGGATCGAGACGTGATCTGAGTAGCCGTGCGAGATGTGGCCCGCATCGGTCCACGGCGAGACGGCGACCATCGGGATGCGCGTGCCGTCGCCGAAGAAGTCCACCGGGTTCACGTAGCCGGAGTCGTAGTAGCCGCCGCCCTCGTCGAAGGTGACGAAGATGGCCGTCTCTTTCCAGAGCTCGGGGTGCGCCTGCACCTGCTCGATGATCTTCTTCGTGAAGCCCTCGAAGAGATCGAGCTTCGACGACGCGGGGTGGCCGTCGACGAGGCCGTCGGGCTTCACGATGGAGAACGCCGGCAGGTACCCGTCGTCGATGTCCGCGTAGAGATCCGTCGTGTCCTTGATGTGCGTCGTGCGAACGTCGGCGTTCGTCATGATGCTCGTCGAGTACTGGAACGGGTTGCAGATGTCGCAGTAGTTGTCGGTCGGGTCGTTCCCGTCCGGATCCTCCAGGTAGCGATTCCAGTTCGCGCCGTAGTAGCGCCACGAGATGTTCTTCTCGAGGAGCGCGTCGCCGATGTTGCGCACCGACGACGGCGGCACCGCGAACTGCCCGGCGTTGACCGAGCCGTCGCCGAAGTACCCGGGCGAGTAATTGTTGAGCAGGTAGTAGTGGCCCTTGTCGCAGTTCGGGTGCACGCGCTGCTGGTGCAGATACGCGGTCACCTCCTTCACGCCGGGCTGGGTCTCGTCGGCGCAGTCGCTGTAGGTGCCGCCCGAGTAGCCGTCCTGGGTGTAGTAATTGTTCGTGCCCTCGACGGCGTCGGGGTTCTCGGTGTTCAGCGACGGCGGCGTCGTGGCATGGCCCGCGCCGTCGCTGTAGTAAACGGCGTCGCCGGTGCCGAGCGCGACGTGGTTCGCTCCGGTGCCGCCCTCGATCGACTGGTGGAAGTTGTCGCTCATCGCGAAGTGATCGGCGAGGTACTTGAAGTACGGCGCGTCACCCTTCAGGACGTCGTAAAAGCCCATCGAGCGAGCGCCTTCTTTATCCGGGATCGGGGAGGGCGGCGACTTGCCGTTGCTGCCGGTGCTGATCGTCGACGCCACCCACGGGAAGAGCGACGACGAGCAACCGGACGGATTCAGGAAGTTCGCGTTCCGCTCGTTGCAGTCGAGCTGCTGCCACATCTGGTAGAACCGATGCACGGGATCGCCCGTGTAATCGTCGTACCCGATCGAGCCCTGGGTGAGCTGGAACGGTCCCGGGGGCAGCGCCATGACGTTTGGGATGCGCGTATCGGGGACGCCCGACGTGGGGAGCCCGGTGCCGCCGGTGAGAAGCAGCGGCAGGTACTCGTCGGTGAGACCCGTCTCGATCGTCTGCGCGTCGGAGAGCGACGAGAGGTACGGCGTCGTGGGGCCGCCGGCGATCGGGGGCGGAAGGACGTCGAACGGCTTCTGCGAGCCGGGGCTCAGCCGGTAACCGTCGCTCGCGCCGTCGACAGCGGAGTTCTGACGGGAGAGCCGGAAGTTCGGGCCCGGCGAGCCGTCCTCGTTGATCACGCGGCGTGAGAGGAGGTTCCACACCGCCTCGCCGCGCTTCGGCTTGTAGGTCGCGTACACGTGATCGAACGTGCGGTTCTCGCCGATGATCACGACGACGTGCTTGATCGGCGAGAGCGTGCGGCGGTCACGGCTGTCGCCGTGGCCCGCGTCGACTGCGCCGCCGTCGGTCGCGAGCGCCGCGGTGACCTCGGCGGTGTCGTTCGCTGGAGCGCCGGCCTGATCGGCAGTGCCACAAGCTCCGAGGGTGAAGGACGCTCCGAAGAAATAGAGTGCTGTTCGTAGTTTCATCAAATGAGACCTCCGACGGCGCTCCATCGCAATCGACGTGCCGGACGCGTCGCGTGCGAAGCGGCCGAAGCGTCGAGCGAATCCCTCGACGAAGTCGCGAGGTCGCGTGCACGGCCGGAGATTCGAGACACGACGTGAGCATCGTGTTTCCGGAACTCAGTGTAGGAAATTCGTAAACGGGTCAGCGCTGCGTGACGTCGCTCAGCGTGTTCAGGAACGCGACGATGGCGTCGATGTCCGCGTCGTCGAGCCGCGGCTTCTCGCCGGCGCCGCGATCGTAGGGCGGTCGGTCGACCTTGACGTACTTGTGATATTTCGATGGCAGATCGTCGAACGCTGCGCCCGATGGATACCACCGCTTCGTCTCGGTGCCGCGCGTCGCATAGAACGCCACCACGTCGCGGAGGCTGGAAAACACGCCGTTGTGCATGAAGCTGGGGCGAAGCGCGACGTTGCGGAGCGACGGTGTCCGGAAGCTCCCGCAGAGGCGCTCCTCGTCGGTGTGACCGCCCGGCTCGTGCCGCTCGCACACGCCGAGATCGAACTCCTTCGCGTTCCTGTTGCGCGGCATGTGTCGGTTGCGTGGCACCGCGACGGCCTCGTACCCGTAGTCGGAGAAGAGGGACCGTTCGGGATTCGGAATCCTGTCGTTCAGCCGGTGGCAGCTCGCGCAGTTGCCGCGCTCGGGATTCTTGAAGAGCGCGAGGCCACGTGTCTCGAACTCGTCGAGCTTCACCTTGCCCCGCAGGTAGTCGTCGTACTTCGACGAGAAGGGCGCCATCGCGTCGCTCAACAGATATGACTCGAGCGCGCGCCCGAGCGACTTCAAGGCGCCGTCCGGCGTCGACAGTGCGTCACCGAACTCCGTGCGGAGCTCGGCGGCGTAAGCGCTCGCGAGGAGCTTCTTCGAGACCATCGCCGCGTCGGTGTTCCCCATCTCGTCGGGGTTCAGGAGCGGCTGCCGCACGAGCTCCGCGATGGAGTCGGAGCGACCGTCCCAGAAGAACCCGCCCCGACCGTCGGGCAGCGGCGCGTCCTCTTCCCAGTGAAAATGGAAGGGACGCACGTACTTCAGGTAGAGAAGCGATGGCGTGTTGCGGCGCGCGTAGTGATCGTGCCGGCTTCCGAGCGCAACGCCGAGCTTCGAGCCGTGCACGCCGGCGAACCCGAGCGCCGGCTCGTGACAGCTCGCGCAGCTCGTGCCCTTCGGTTCGGAGAGGCTCTCGTCGAAGAAGATTCTCTTGCCGAGCAGGGCGCGCGCCGGCGTCGCTGGTTCGACCGACCGCGCCGGCTTCGACGGGACGATGCTCGCGGCGATGCTCGCCGCCCGGCGAGGGGGCTCGGGTTTCGGAGGCTCTCCCGGGTCGTGCGGACGAAGAACGACGGCTGCGAAGGCGCCGAACGCCAGAGCGCCGGCGGCAGCGACGAGCTTCAACGTATTTCCGGTGTGCGGCGCGGCATGTGCCTCGGTCATCGCCGCGAGTCGATACAGGGCCCGTGCCACGTGGCGCGCGCGCGCCGACATCCGCTTTCGTCGAGGAATCGCGCGCCCGGCGGCGCATGTTCGGGCACGGCCGGCGCGTCGAGCCTCCGGAATCCGTAGGGACCCTACGAATCCCGGTCGGTGCTCAACGGATCGTGCGCGCGCAGAAACCGCCGATGCACGTCCCGGCGCCTTCACAGCAGTCGCCGTCCGCCGTGCACCTTTCTTCGACCTGGGAGCAGCTGTGCTCGGGCGGCGGGACACAGAGCCCGTCCCGGCAGAAGCCGGTGCAGCAATCGATGCCCGTGCTGCACGTGCCGCGATCCGTCACGCAGGGCTGGAGAGAGAAGAAGGGGCGCGAGTTCGACCCCTGCATCTCCTGGCCGGGAATGTAGAACGCGGGGTGGCTCGGATCTTTTCCGGGCTTCGGGTTCAGGTCGAGGGCGACCATCCAGATCTTCTTCGTCGTGTAGTCGACTCGGGTGTCGAACTGGCGCGGATCGCTGTTCCACGGCGCGCTCGTCGCGACGTTGCCGTAGAGCCGCCGGCTCATGAACACCATCCACGCATAGCCGCCCGAGGCGACGGGGCTGATGCTCGGCTCGTAGTTGAGCGTGTCGTCGGTCTGATGATCGTTGTCGGCGGTCGGGACGTAGCGCGAGCCGTCCGCCGCGAGACCGTTCGCGATGTTCAGCGGCGCGGTCTTGCCCGACGCCAGATCGACCCACCAGAGCTCACTGCGCGCGCCTTGCCAGCTCGCGAGGAGATCGCCGGTGTTCCCTTGCCACCTGCGCTGGAAGACGAGCGCGTTGCTCTGCGGGAAGAAGCTGCTGAACGCGACGCGCTGGCCGTCGGCCGGTGCTTCCCACAGCTTCTTCGGGTTCGAGAAGGTCTTCGTCGTGACGTCGAAGTCCATCGCGACGAGCTGCTTGCCGCCGTTCGGCTGGATGTCGGCGGTGCCGGGACCCGCCCAGAACCCGAACGCGGCGTGCTTGCCGTCGGGCGAAAACGACGGGAGTGCGATCTGCGTCGCGAACTCGTTCAGGCCGGGGGACGGCACGACGTCGCCGGTCGTCATGTCGTAGAGGCGCGTGTCGCCGTCGTTCGAGTCGAAGTCGGTCAGGTCGATGGAGTTCGCCAGGCCGAGCTTGCCGTCGGGGTAGAGCCCCGCCCAGCCCACGGTGCCGTCCTTGTACGGTGCGCTCTCGGCGTTGCCGTTCTTCAGGTCGTAGGTCGACGTCGTCGGGCCGTTCTCTTGCTGGACGACCATGCGATCGCCGTAGGCCGAGACGGAGTGGCAGACGCGACAACCCGAGCGGTCGGGAGTCGTCTTGCCGGCCACGAGCTTCGGCGCGTCGGCGCCGACCTGGATCGACAGCGTCGCGCCGCCGAAGCGGCCGCCCCACACCGCGTTGTCGAGGAAGTTCTGTACGAAGGCGGTGTTGTACGCCTGGTAGTAAATGATGCCGTTGATCGGCGCGAGCGCGATGTTGTAGTTCTCGGTGATGGGGCCATAGCCCTTGCCGTTTGCGACGAACGCGAGCTCGACCTTCAGCGTCGAACCGGCGGCTGAGAGCGTCGCGTCGCGCCAGACGTCCTTCGGGATCGGGTGACGCACGAAGGGCGCGCCCGCCGCGAGCCTGTCCGGCCGCGCGAAGTACCCCTTGTAGTCGAAGTAGGGCGGCGACGAGAGATGGATGGACACCGCGTCCACGGTGCCGTTCGACCCCGGGGACCACTGTAGAAGCGGCGGCAGGATGTCGAGCGGGAACACCGTGTCGTCGTACGGGTAGAGCCACTTCAGCGCCGCGTCGGTGGACGACGCGTGCTTCAGGATGGTGAGCAGGTCGTCGGGCACCTTGCCGCCGAAGCCCTCACCGCCGACGCCGCCGAGTCCGCCCGCGCCGGCGTCGCCGTCACTCGAGTCGCCGCCGTTCTGCTCGTATCCGATCGTCAGGGTGATGGGCGACGACGCGACGACCTTGCCGTCGATGATGACCTGGATCGTTCCGGTGCCGCCCACGTGGCCGGTCGGCGTGAAGAGGCCGTTCTGATCGATGTACCCGAGCGCCGGATTGGAGACGACCCACGTGATCGTCGCGCTCCCGACGCCCGTCACCTTGAACTGGACGGGGTCCGTCATTCCCGTCGCTGGGTTCACGGTGAGATCGACCTTGTCGGGCGTCACCTTGGGCGCGCCCATGCCGGCCTCGATGTGGAAGATCGGGCCGCCCGGTCCGCCGTCTCTCGGGAGCACGACGATGCCGCCGTCGGTGCTGGTCGACGTCGGAGAAGGGTGCGGATGCGGTTTGCCCTGGCCGGGGGTCGACGACGAGGACGAGCACGCCGCCAGGGCAGCCGATACGACGACCCCGGACAACAGGGACGAGAGGTGTTTCCGAGGGTTTTTCATGGTCACCGCGCAACCTTCAACATCGCATGATGCCTTTCATCCGGCAAGACGCGGAAAGGCACCTACACCGCCGCACCGTGAATGTTTATTGTCATATAGGGTAATAATAAATCCGTTCGCGGTCGCTCCCTGCGATGCCTGGGGAAACGCCCCCGTGGGACGTGCCACACCGGAGACGCAAAAGGATTTCAGGGGGTTCCGCCGACGCTTGCGACGCAGAGGGAGAGCCCTATGAAAGCGGGCCTCGCCATCGAAAGGACGCAACATGCCGCTCAATCACTACGTAACGCTCGGCCGGTCCGGTCTCAGAGTTTCGCCGCTCTGTCTGGGCGCCATGACCTTCGGGGAAGACTGGGGCTGGGGCTCTTCGGTCGCCGAATCCGAGTCGATCATGGATCGCTTCCTCGATCAGGGCGGGAACTTCATCGACACGGCGAACGCCTACACCAAGGGCCACTCCGAGAAGATCATCGGCGATCACCTGGGCCGGGACCGGGGGAAGCGGGATCGCGTCGTCCTCGCGACGAAGTTTTTCAGCAACCTTTATCGCGGCGATCCGAACGGTGGGGGTGCCCATCGAAAGACGCTCGTCGCCCAGTGCGAGCAGTCGCTCCGTCGACTTCAGACCGACTATATCGACCTTTACTGGATGCACTCGTGGGACGCGACGACGCCGATCGAAGAAACGATGCGCGCGCTCGACGACCTCGTGCGTGACGGTAAGGTGCGCTACATCGGCTTCTCCGACACGCCCGCGTGGAAGTGCGCGGAGGCACAGACGCTCGCGAAGATGCGCGGCTGGTCACCGCTGATCGCGCTCCAGATCGAGTACTCGCTCCTCGAGCGAACCGTCGAGGGGGAGCTCGTGCCGATGGCGCGGGAGCTCGGCCTCGGTGTCACTCCCTGGTCCCCGCTGAAGAGCGGCGTTCTATCGGGCAAGTACTCGCGGAAAGATCACGGCAAGCACGAGCCGGGGCGCGGCGCGTGGGTCGCGAGCTCGCTCAACGACAAGGCGTACGATCTCGTCGACGCGCTGAAGGCCATCGCCGACGAGCTCCGGACGACGGTGTCCCGTGTGGCGATCGCGTGGGTAGCGGGCCGTCCCGGCGTGACGTCGACCATCATCGGCGCGCGCACCCTGCACCACCTCGAGGACAATCTCGCCGCGCTCGACGTCGCGCTAACCCCTGCCCACCTCGAGAAGCTCGACGCGCTGTCGCGCCCGTCGCTGAACTTCCCGGCGAACTTCATCGCCAACGGTGCCGCCTTCATCCACGGCGGGACGACCATCAACGGCCGCTCCGTCGAGCCGTGGCCCATGTCGCCAAAGTCCGACCAGGAACGGTACTGACGCGACCGTCGCGCGGCGGCACTTTGCGTGCGGTGGCGCGGGCCGGGTAGTCTTCATGTCATGACCCGACGTGGTGGCCACCGGAGTGTGTTCAGGGAAGGCCTTTTTTCTGGTCGCGTGGTCGTCGTGACCGGAGGCGGGACGGGGATTGGCCTCTCCATCGTCGAGGAGCTCGTCCAGCTCGGGGCGAAGGCCGTGATCGCGTCGCGGAAGCTCGAGCGCCTCACGGTGGCGGCCAAGGGCCTCTCTGCCGATTACGGCGCGGAGGTGCTCCCGGTGAAGTGCAACGTGCGCGAGCGCGCAGACGTCGAGGCCCTGTTCGACGCGACGCTCCAGCGATTCGGCAAGGTCGACTACGTCGTGAGCAACGGGGGAGGGCAGTTCCCCGCGCCGGCGGAGCTCGTCACCGAGCGCGGGTGGCACGCCGTCGTCGAGACGAACCTCACCGGCACGTTCAACCTGTTCCAGGTCGCGGCGCACCGTCACATGATGCAGCACGGGGGGAAGCTCGTCGGCATCGTCGCCGACATGTGGAAGGGGTTCCCCGGCATGGTGCACACCGGCGCCGCACGCGCGGGTGTCGTGAACATGGTGAAGACCCTCGCCGTCGAGTGGTCGCGCTACGACATCCTCGTGAACGCCGTCGCGCCGGGCGTCGTCGCGTCGACGGGGATGCACAACTATCCGGCAGGGATCCCCGAGGTCGCGCAGTCTCAGGTGCCGCTGAAGCGCCTCGGTCGCCCCGAGGAGATCGCCGCGGCAGTCGCGTACCTGCTCTCGCCCGCGGGGGATTTCGTCACCGGTGAGACCATCCGGGTGGACGGAGGCGGCTCGCTGTGGGGCAGCGCGTGGCCGTGCGCCGACCGCGACCCGATGCCGGCAATCGAGATCCAGCCCTGGCCGGAGGAGCGCTGGCCCGAGCACGCGAGCGGCGCGCAGAGCGACGGCGCAAAGGGAGCGACCTGACATGGATCTCTCCGAGGCAGAGAGCGCGATCCGGGACCAGCTCCGGCGCTTCATGACGACCGAGCTCGCGCCGCGCACCGCCGCGTTCGAGTCGGGCACCGAGCTGCCGTACGCGCTCATGAAGAAGATGATCGACGAGCTCGGCCTCGCGATGGGCGCGGACGACATCGAGAAGGGCGTCAGGCGTGGCCCGGAGCAGCGCGAGGGAAGCGGGGAGATGCGCCGGTTCCTCAGGTTCGCCGAGACCCAGCTCATGATCGAGATGTGCCGGGTGAACCCGGGGTACGCGCTGAGCTTCGGCGCGAGCGTCGGGCTCTTCGGGCGGAACGTCGCGGAGCGGGGAACGCCGGAGCAGGCCGCGCGCTGGGTGCCGCCGGTGCTCCGCGGCGAGAAGCTCGGCTGCTGGTGCCTGACCGAGCCGGAAGCGGGCTCCGACGCGCTCGGCGCCATGCAGGCCACCGCGCGACGCGAGGGCGATCACTACGTCCTGAACGGCTCGAAGACGTTCATCACCAACGCACCGCACGCCGATTACTTCCTCGTGTACGCGAAGGACGACCACGGCCTCGTGCAGGCCTTCCTCGTCGAGCGTGGCGTGGAAGGCCTCTCGACGTCGAAGCCGTTCCCGAAGATGGGGATGCGCAGCTCGCCCACCGGCGCGGTCTATCTCGAGAGCGTGCGCGTTCCGGTCGGCAATCTGCTCGGCGGCGGCATCGGTGATCGCGACCACGTCCGGAAGTCGCTCTCGAGCGAGCGCATCGGCCTCGCCGCGATGAGCTACGGCATCGCCGAGCGCTGCTTCGAGATCGCCGTCGCGTACGCGCGCACGCGCGTGCAAGGTGGCAAGCCCATCGCCGAGCATCAGCTCGTCGCAGGCCGGCTCGCGCGCATGTACGTCGGGCTCGTCAACGCGCATCGCATCGTCTACTCGAGCGCACGCGGCGAGCCCATGACGGCGCTCGAGGCCAGCGCCGGAAAGCTCTACGTCGCGGAGGTCGGCACCGCCGTCGCGATGGACGCCATCCACGTCCTCGGCGGAAATGGATACATGGACGAGTACGTCGTCGAGCGCCTCGCCCGCGACGCCAAGCTCGTCGAGATCGGCGGCGGCACGACCGAGATCCAGCTCATCACCATCGCGCGCCACGTGCTCGCCTCGACCTGAGCTCCCTGCATCGCCGGCGGCCTAACCGCCGCGGCCAGGGCCGGACTTGGCGGCCAGGCTTGGCTCTGAGCCCTTCGGGGAAAACGCTCGAGCGCCCGAGTCGAAAAATTGAACGATCTTGAAGATAAAGATCATCTTTTGGCGTCACCGGCCCATCGGCCAGCCGGTCGAGTGCTAGATTTGCCGAAACATGGTCAGTACTCGCTCGAAGGCTGCTTTTGCTTTGTCGATCGCCTCGCTTGCAGTCGCCTGCTCCGCCTCGACCGGGGGAGACAAGATTGGCCAGCTCGGCCCACTGTCTGGCACTGGCGGCACTGGCGGCGCTGGCCTCGCGGGCTCACCGACGCTGCCCGTCACCGGCGCTGGCGGCTCCTCGGCGATGACCGGGGGGAACCAGGGCGGCATGCAGACGATCACCATCATGCCGACGAACAACGGCGGTGGCGGAATGGAGTCGTGCGCCGCGACCTCCGCTGCTGCGGAGCGCGTCGTCACCACGACCACCACGAACGTCACGACGCCCGCGCCGGTCGCCGTGTACATCATGCAAGATCAGTCGCTCAGCATGCTCGGGGCGAAGTGGACCAGCGTGCAGCAAGCGATCCAGGCGTTCGTGACGAACCCGATGTCCGCCGGCATGGACGTCGCGATCAAGTTCTTCGCCGGGAACACCGCGAACCTCCTCGATTGCACGGGGGCAGACTACGTGACTCCCGACGTCCCGATGGGCCCGCTCCCGACCAATGCGCAGCCGATCAACGACTCGGTGAACATGCACGGCCCGTCGACCCTGACGCCGATCGAGCCCGCGCTGCGAGGCGGCATCAATTTCTGCGAGATGTACGAGGCGAACCACCCGATGGAGAAGTGCGTGCTCGTCTTCATCACCGACGGCTCGCCCGATCTCTGTGACGGCGCCGCCGCCGATCTCGCGCAGATCGCCGCCGACGCGCAGGCGAAGGGCGTCCTCACCTTCACCGTCGGCATGGACGGCGCCGACTTCAACATGCTGAACTCCATCGCCGTGGGCGGCGGGACGGACTGCACGCCGATGACGATGGGCGCCGCCGATCAGGCGTGCGACGTGCGCGGCGGGACGCAGGCCTTCGTCGACGCCCTCAACACGATCCGCGGGACCATCACGACCCAGGTCTCGACGATGCACGTGCAGACGACGGCGCTCGCCTGCGAGTTCCAGATCCCGAAGCCGCCCGACGGGCAGACGTTCGACCGCGACAAGGTGAACGTCCGACTGACCGCGATGGGCGTCGCGAGTGACTTTGCTCGAGTGGCCTCCGCGGCCGACTGCGCGAACTTCAACAACGCGGGCTGGTACTACGACGATCCGACCACCCCGACGAAGATCGAGGTGTGCTCGAACACCTGCGCCCAGATCAAGGCGACGACCGGGGACGACGGCATGGTCGTGACCATGGCGCCGACCGGGGACGCGCCGCGCGTCGACGTGCTCCTCGGCTGTGCGACGAACATGGCCATCCGCTGAAGGCACGTTGAGCTCCGGGAGCCGCCGGGCGTACGCTCGGCGACTCCCGTGAATCGCGCCGGCGGCTTCTTCTATCATCTGCGTGCTCGCGCTGCGGGCGCGCGCTGGCAGCCGTTCCGCGACGCACTCGGTGAGTGGCTCCGCGGCGCATTCGTGAACGCGCCGACGTCACTCGTCCTCGTGGGACCGAGCGCCGCTTACTGCCTCGAGGACGCCTTCCTGTCGCGGTTCCAGTCGATCACCGTGTTCGAGCCGGACCCGGTGGCGCGCTTTCTCCTCGGCCGTCGCGTGCGCCGTCTCGGCGTGCGAAGGCTCGAGCTCGTCCACGCCGATCACCTCGTCGAGCCGCTTTCAAGCGGGGGCCGCGGGCTCGACGCCGTGCTCGACGAGCGCCCGGACGACGCGGTGCTCTTCTCCAACGTGCTCGGACAGGTCCGGTTTCTCCTGCCCGAAGAGCGGCTCGACAAGTGGCAACGTGGATGGACGGAACGGATCGTCCCGCGCCTCCGGGGCAGAACCTGGGCGAGCTTTCACGACCGCGTCTCTGCGAGCGTGGCGCCCGAGCTGACGATGCCGTACCGCGCTCCGGCGAGGGTCTCCGATCCGGACCTCGGGCCGCTCTTCTATGCGAACGCCTCCGGGCGAGTGGAGCTACTCGACCATCTGACGGCCGGGCTCTTCCCGCGGGACCTGCCGTACGCCTACCTGCACTGGGCCCTGGGGCCTGGCGCGCATCATCTCGTCGAGGCGGTGGGCGAGCGCGGGCGCGCCGCCAAGTGACGGGTTTTCAACGTGATACGCGACCCGCGAAAGAAAATTGCCGTTCGATGTCGATCGGCGTCGCGTTCGTTTGACGTATCCATGTACGGCTTGGCACCCCGGGCAGCTGCCGGGTCACGAAGGCCGGCGAAAGGTAGATAGAGCAATGGTCGCCAAGATTTTCATCGGTATGGCTGCGGTCCTGGCGGTGCTCGTCGCCGTCATCGCGATGCGGCCGGACACGTTTCACATCGAGCGCTCCGTCAGCATCGCTGCGCCGCCCGAGCGCGCGTACTCGCAGGTGGACGACTTCCATCAGTGGAGCACGTGGTCGCCGTGGGAGAAGCTCGACCCCGACATGAAGCGCTCTTACTCGGGTGCGCCGTCGGGGACGGGAGCTGGCTACGGCTGGACGAGCACCGGCAAGGCCGGCGAGGGCCGCATGACGATCGAGGACGCGACCGCGCCGTCGAAGATCTCGATCCGTCTCGAGTTCGTGAAGCCGTTCCCGGCGACGAACCAGGCGACGTTCACCTTCACGCCTACGCCGAGCGGTACCACCGTGGTCTGGGCGATGGACGGCAAGAACGGCTTCATGTCGAAGGCGTTCTCGCTCGTGGCGAACGTGGACAAGCTCGTCGGGGGCGACTTCGAGAAGGGCCTCGCGGCCATGAAGGCGAACGCCGAGCGCGGCGCGACGACCCAGGCCGCGGTGACGAACTGAGACGGAGACGCTCATGAAATTCCTGATGACCTACGAGGGCACCGACAGGTCGCCGCCGACTCCGGCGCGCATGGCGGCGATCGCCGAGTTCTCCGACGAGATGGCGAAGTCGGGCATCTTGCTCATGACCGGCGGCCTACAGCGTCCGACGAAGGGGACGCACGTGAAGCAATCCGGTGACGCCTTCAGCGTGACGGACGGGCCGTTCGCGGAGACGAAGGAGCTCATCGACGGCTTCGCCCTCATCCGCGTTGGCTCGAAGGAACAGGCGCTCGACGTCGCCCGCAGATTCATGCAGATCGCGGGCGACGGAGTCGGCGAGATCCTTCAGGTGTTCGACGCGGCGGACATCCCCCCGGCGCGCTGAGACGGGAAGGCGCTCAGCGCCGGTATCCGCGCCGGCCCCGGTAGTACGGGTGCCGGTAATAATACGCGCGCCGCGGATGGAACCACGGGTGCGCGTACCACGCGAAGCGCACCGGGCCGACGCGTCCCCAGTATGGCCGCGGCCCGATGCCGACGATCCACGGCGCGTGCATCCACGCCCAGCCCGTGGACGGGTAGTAGACGTACTCGTACGCGTCGTCCTCACCCGGTGTGACATAGGTGTATGACTGCTCGTACGGCATCCACACCCAGCCGCCGTCGGCGTAAACCCACTGCCCCGTCGGCGCTGCCGGCGCTGGCGTGTACACGGGACGCGGATCGGCAGCGACGGGCGGAGGCGGCGCGGGTGGTGGCGACACAGGTGCAGCGCCCGCCGCGGTCGGCGGCGGCGGTGGCGCGCCGTCCGCGCCCGTCGTCGGTGGCGGTGGCGCGGCACCGGGTTCGGGGGTGGGCGGCGGCGCGGCCTCGTCGTCTTCTTGTGCCTCGCCGGCGGGGCCCGACGGCGTCTGCACGGCGCCGCTCGCGTTCGCGGCCGTATTCGGCTGCTGCTCCTCGGCGGACTCCGCGCCGCACCCCGACGCGATGGGCAACGCGAGCGAAAGAGCGAGCGGCACCAGCCGGATCCGGTCGGGCATCTGAAACTTCATGGCAGGGGGGCCTTGGCCCCCCGCAGCTTCGCCTTCGTTGCGCGGGGGGCCTTAGCCCCAATGCCGTTCATTTAAGGCGCTCAACGGATGGCCGCTTGCGGTCATAGCTGCTCATCTTGATTTTGACGGCTCGTGGGTAGACACGCTTGGACCGTCGCGGCGGAAGTAAGTAGCGCTTGATGTTGGCGCGCATCGAC
>DATAZL010000143.1:0-1851 GCA_036272055.1 Polyangiaceae bacterium
AGCAACCCGGTCGGGCTCTGCCAATTGAAGCAATCCCGGTCGGGCTCTGCAATTTCGGCTACGCTCCGGAGCTTGAAGCAACCCGGTCGGGCTCTGCCAATTGGGGTTCTGCCAATTGAAGCAACCCCGGTCAGGCTCTGCAATTGACCGCTTTACACTAAAAAGCCATGAGCCGAACGAACCTGAAGGAAGCGGTTGAGCGTGTAGATGCCGCGTACGCGCGAGGCGGATATCGGCTTGAGTCTCTAAGGGCCCGTTCGAGAACTACTGCTCACGTGAACGATCGCCGTTGGGACGAATGGTGTAGTTCCAGAGTCCTTGAAACTCGTGTGGCTCGATTTGCAGTTGCTTGAAGACGCGGTCGGGCACGGTGAGGCCGGTGCGATAGCGTCGACGGTCGAGGCGTGCCTTCACGCGAAGCCCGGTGCGCGTCGTGGTCCCCGCGATGAGTGACACGATGGCTTCGTGGCTCGTCAGGAGCTTGCCTCGCCAGTTCATCGAGATGTGCGAGAAGAGGCGGTGCTCGATCTTGTTCCACTTGCTCGTGCCGGGCGGGAAGTGGCTCACTCGAATCTCGAGGCCCGTGGTGTTCGCGAACTCTTGTAGGCCGAGCTTCCATTGGCGCGAGCGGTACCCGTTGCTGCCGCCGGCATCGGCAGTGATGAACAACTCCTTCGCTCCCGCATAGGATTTGCGTCCCATCACGTTCCACCAGCGCGCGATCGTCGCGACCGCGAACTCGGCCGTGTCGTGATCGGTTCCGACGCTGACCCAAGCCTCGTTGCGGCCCGTGTCGTAGACGCCGTAAGGGATCGCCTTGCCGACCGCATCTTGCGGGAAGTCGTGTACCAGCGCGCGCGTCGGGATCCCGATGGGCTGCCATTCTCGGCCGCCGTTCTTGAAGGAGCCGACGAGCTCCTTCTTCTTCGTGTCGACCGAGATCACGGGAATGCCGCCGGCCAGGCATTCCTTGGCCTGCGTGTTGATGTTTCGAAACTGCTCGTCCCGATCGGGGTGCTGCTTTCCCTCGACGGTCTTTTTCGCAGCCTGCAGGCTGTAGCCCAGCTCATGCAGGAGCAACGACACGGTCGTGGGCCCCACCTCATGACCGAGAGCGCGCAACTCCGCAGCCAACGTGCGAACGCCTTTCGAAGTCCACCGAAGAGGCGATTCCGGATCACCTCGCGTCGCCGGCGCGACGAGTTCCTCCAACGCCGGGCTCAGGTCGGGGTTCGCGCGATCTGCTCGTGGACGTCCGCCACCAACACGGCGCACGCGCTGATGCTGTGGCGGCGTCGAGGCGGGCGCCCGGGCGAGCTCCGCCAACTCTCGGCGCCCCGCTACGATGCGGCCCTCGGAGATCCCTGTCGCGCGGCTGACCAGTGCGCCCCCGCCAGGTCCGATCGCCGTCGCCTCCGCCGCTGCCCACAGCCTCATGCGACGCTCGTCCATGACCGGCGCGAGCGCGTCGAAGCGGACCCGCACGAGCGCCTCGAGCTTCTCTCGCTCACCGTCCGACGACTCCCTCAGCTCACGGGCCATGCCCGTTGCTACAGCGCCGAACGATCTCGGTCGAGCGAACTCCGCGCGTCGTGATCTGCCAGTTTTCACCCTCATGGGGCCACCCGTTTTTCAGGGTCATGGGGCCAGGAGGACGGGCCGGAACGACCGACCTGAGAGGTGCCGCGTATCGAGAGCGGCGTCGATCGAAAATTCACCGCGCCCGGCCTGTCGTGGCGGTCGAGCCGGCGCCGGTGGTGAGGCGGCGCCGGCTTGAGTCGACGCCGCGAGTCAGCGCCTCCGGGCGCGCGGGTGGACCTTCTGCTTCAAGACGGGCGCAGACGGCGGTGG
>DATAZL010000144.1:0-28488 GCA_036272055.1 Polyangiaceae bacterium
CCGCAGCTTCGCCTTCGGCGAACTGCTCCCCCCGCCGCTTCGCGGGCTCGCTGCGCTCGCGGGCGAACTGCTCCCCCCGCCGCTTCGCGGGCTCGCTGCGCTCGCGGGCGAACTGCTCCCCCCGCCGCTTCGCGGGCTCGCGCTTACTAACGGGGGGCCTTGGCCCCCCGCCGCCTTCGCGGGCTCGCTTTGCTCGCGTCGTTCCGGCACCGTTCGCCGATGAACGTCTGCTGACGTGGTGACCGTATTCGCCGGGGGTATATAACGAGCACGTTCGCCGGCCGGTGAACGGGGCCAGAAAAACCCGTTTCAATTCCGGGTCAGGTAAGGAAAGCTGTCTCGAGGAGCTCCCGATGGATCAAGCGAAGTACTTCGTATGTCCGGCTTGCATGACGCCCGTTCCGAGCGGGCACAAGTTCTGCGGTCGCTGCGGAGCGCCGGTGCCCGAGGACGCGCTGAACCTTCGCACCGACTACTTCAGCGACATGCAAGACCCGGAGAAGGCGCGTCTCGTGCTCATCCGCGGCGACGGCATGGAGGGCCTGAGCTACCACCTGAAGGCGGACCAGCACGTGGTCGGGCGCCAGGGGCAGCTCGAGTTCCCGGAGGACACCTTCGTCTCTCCCCGTCACGCGAATTTCTTCTATCGCGACGGCAAGCTCGTGGTCCGTGACGAGGGCTCGCTCAACGGCGTCTACATCCGGGTGCGCGGTACCGTCGAGATCACGGCCGGGGACACGTTCATGGCCGGCGAGCAGGTGTTCCGGCTCGATCCGACGCCGAAGGCGTCCGACGGCGTCGACAGCGAAGGCACCTACTTCTACTCGTCACCGAAGTACCCCGCGTCCTACCGCGTGAACCAGATCCTCGAAGGCGGCGCGCTCGGGATGACCATCTGCGCCCGCGCCCCGACGCTAGCCATAGGCCGCGAGGACGGCGATCTGAACTTCCCGGGCGACATCTACATGTCCGCCAAGCACTGCAGCATCGAAGAGCGCGAAGGCCACTACTTCCTGACGGATCACGGCAGCCGCAACGGCACCTACGTCCGCCTGAAGGCCGATCGCGACCTGACCCACGGAGACTACGTCTTCGTCGGCCGAAAACTCCTCCGCGTCGAGCTAAACGCAAACTGACGCCAGCACGGCGCGGGCGAGACGTCGTCGTCGGCCCCACTCCGTCCATTTTTTCCCGGGGGGTCTCCGGGAAAACTTTGCGGTGTACTACAGAGGTACATCGCAATTTTTTCCCACGAATACCCCATTCGAACGCCGACGATGGGCATGACAGGCCGCGGCCGGCCGCGCACGCACGTTCCCGTCGCGGCTTGTGACGCGGACCCGAGACTACGTCGCTGCGGGCGGCGCGGTCTCGTCGGGACGTGACCCTTTGCGACGGCGGCGACGGCGACGACGTGCGGGCTTTGCGTCCGCGGCAGCGTCGGGATCGCGCTCGGGCATCTCAGCAGCGGCTTCGTCGGAGCGCGCGGCCTGGCAGAGCGCGAGCACCTCGGACGCCGTGGCGTAGAGCGCTGTCTTCGTGAAGCGCCCGGCGCGGCCCGATTCGAGCCGCGGCAGCGCCGCCACGACCCGGCGCATGGCGTCCGCGATCCGCCGCGGAACGGCGAGGCGCTCGACGATGGGCTCGAGAAAGTCGTACGCTGCGGCGACGCGATCACGCGCGCCGTCGCACGCCTCGCGAAGCGGCTCGAGGAGGAGCGCCGTCCAGAGCACGGTGTCCTCGAGCGGTTCACGACGCTGGCGCGTGGTGCGGTCGATCGCGTCGAGGAGACGGAAGATGTTGCGGTTCTCGTGCGCGGTGTCGGCGAGATACGCCGACAGCTCGGGCAGGAGCACGTCGAGCACGCCGGTCTCCCAGCAGAGCCAGATGCTCCGGTGCGCGGCGCCGCCACGCATCAGACGGAGTAGCTCCTCGAAGAGGCGCGGCCGGGCGGCGCGTGCGAGCCCATCACGGCACACCACGATGGCGTCGTAGACGTCCTCCGCGATGGCCAGATCGAGGCGCGCACTGAACTTGATTGCGCGCAGGATCCGCACCGGATCTTCGCGGAAGCGTACGATCGGGTCACCGATGGTACGCACCACGCGCTCCTCGATGTCCGGCATGCCGCCGACCCAGTCGAGGACCGCACGCCGCTCGAAGTCGTAGAAGAGCGCGTTGATCGTGAAGTCGCGACGGTTCGCGTCCTCGTGCGCCTCCCCGAATACGTTGTCGTTACGGATCAGAAGATCGTCGCTCTCGCGGTCTTCTTCCGGCGTCTTCCGGAACGTCGCGGTCTCGATGACCTTGCCGCCCCCGAAGAGCACGTGAACGAGGCGGAAGCGCCGCCCGATGATGCGCGAGTTGCGGAAGAGACGACGGACGTCGTCCGGCCGCGCGCTCGTCGCGACGTCGAAGTCCTTGGGGGACCGGTCGAGCAGCAGGTCGCGCACGCAACCACCGACCAGGTAGGCGTCGAACCCGTGCCGCACGAGCCGGCGAACGACCTTCTCGGCGTCGGGATCGATGCGGCCCTCGAGCAGCTCGAGCGGGTGCACGCCGGGGGACATCCCGTCGTTTTCGTCCTCTGAAAGGCCGAAATCCCCCTCGTCTATGTCGTAGTCAACGTCCATCGACCTGCGGGCCGGCGGCTCTGCGCGGCGCGAACGGCTTCTGCCCTGAACGGTTTCTTTGGGCACCGATGCACGCGGGGCGGCCGTTTCGGCCGAAAATTCTTCCCCCACGTCGGCGGATTCGACGTCATCCAAGGGCAGCGGAGGTGTTGGAGAAGGTGTCGTGGTCCGGCCCATCTCGCCGGCAGGCGTCGCACACGCGAGGCACGGACGCCAGGTATTTGGCGCCTTTCGTTCATTTAGCAGGTGCCCGCCAGCTCGGCCAACCAGAGTGCTTCGCGCACCTACATTTCCGCGGGTTCTGGGGGTTCTCCCTCGGCGACCGGGGCGTCGGCGGGACGGCCTGCGCCGGGGCGAAGCCGTCGGCGGCGGTCGCCGGGCGGCGAAGGGCGGGGGGAGCTATATTCGAAGATTGTCCGGCACTCCGCGTCGCACGCGGATGCCTGCTCGAGCATGTCCATCCTCATCGTCTCGCCCGACGCCGAAGCAGCGCGGTCCCTCACCTCCGCCCTCGGCCGAAGCGGCCATCGCAGCGCCTGGCTCGAGAGCGTCGCGAGCGCGCGCACCTGGGCCACCGAAGATCCGCCCCTCGTCCTGATCGTCGACCGTGACGCCGAACGATTCCGCGAGCTGATCGACGACGTCTGTTCCCACACGCCGTGGGTGCGCGTCTACGAGATGGCCGGCGCGGCCGTCCCGACCGGCGTCGGTGAGCGGCCCGTGCTCCGCAAGCCATTCGACGCTGCCGAGCTCGCGACGTTGCTCGGAAGGGAACAGGAGCTCGCGGAGCTCGATCGCCAGAAACACACCTTCGAGGCACAGGCGGAGGAGCTCGCGCTGCTCGTCGAGGCGAGCTTCGAGGCGATCATCGGCCTCGGACCGACCGGCATAGTGCGCTCGTGGAACCGCGGCGCCGCTTCCATCTACGGCTACGCCGCGAAGGAAATCGTCGGACGCTCCATAGATTTGCTCGAGGTGGAACCGCAGGGAGCGACCTCGAGACTCGCACACGCTGCGGGTCAACCCGTCGAGGCGTATCGCAGGGCCAAGGACGGGCGCGAGGTGATCGTGCTCCTGTCACTGTCGCCGGTGGTGAACGGCACCAAGTTCGCGTTCGCCGAGACGTCGCTCGACATCACGACGCGCAGGAAGCTCGAGCGCGAACTCGAACACGAGAAGCGGCTCGCCGCCATCGGACGGATCGCGGCGGCGATGGCCCACGAGATCAACAATCCGCTCGCCGTGGTGCGCGCGTCCAACGCCTACGTCGCCGAGCTCGCGCGTGGCAGCAAGGACGAGCTCCTCGTCGAGACGGTGGAGGACGTGCGGCTCGCCGTCGATCGCATCGGCACCTTCGTCAATCACGTCTGCGGCTTCGCCCGTCGCGAGCGGCCCATGCTGAGCGACGCTTCGCTCCGCGAGACGGTGCGGATGGCGCTCCGGCTCGCGAAGCCACGCGCGGCCGACAACCGTGTCGAGCTCCTCCTCGAGGCCGGACAGGACGTGCGACTCTCGCACGACCCGACGCGCGTCTCGCAGGCGGTGCTGAACCTCGTCTCGAACGCGATCGACGCCGCTTCCGAGGGCGGCGCCCACGTCATCGTGCGCCTCGTCGCGGACACGAGCTCGGTGCGCGTCCAGGTGGACGACGACGGCTGCGGCGTTCCCGAGGGCCTCCGCGAGCGCGTGTTCGAGCCCTTCGCGACGACCAAGCAGCACGGCAAGGGAACGGGGCTCGGTCTCGCCATCACCCGTCAGATCGTCGATGACCACGGCGGCACCGTCACCTTGAACGCCGGCCCTTCCGGCATCGGAACGCGCGCCGAGCTCACCCTCCCCCACGAGAGCGCCGCTGCGGCGCGCCGCCCCACCGAGAACAGTCTCTTTCGCCCCGTCAGCTGACGACGACGCCGGGACGTCGCGGCCGCCTCCGACACCGCACGGCTCACCGGCGTGAAGGTCGTGGAGCGCGAGGAAAAGCGGGTGCTCATCGTCGGCGAAGCCGTGTAAGGATCGCGCCGGGTCATGCACTCCGTCGTCTCCGCGCGTCCGGACGCCGTCGTCGTCCTCGGCTGCAAGGTGCCCGAGACGGCAGGGGGAGCGCTTCATCGGCGCGCGGAGATCGCCGCGCTCGCGTATCTCGAGCATCGCCCGCGCTTCGTCGTCGCGAGCGGCGGGAGGCTGTGGAACGGCGTGGCCGAGGCGACGGCGCTGCGCGACTTCATGGTCGCCCTCGGCGTCCCCGCGCACGCCGTCGTGCGAGAGCTCTGGTCGCTCACGACGATCGAGAACGCGATCTACACCGGTGAGCTGCTTCGCGCCGCTGCCCTCGTGCGCCCTCTGGTCGTCACGTCGGACTGGCACGTCGAGCGCGCGCTCGCGTGCTTCGGCGCTTGCGGCATCGACGCAACGGGCCGCGCGGCGAGCTCGGCGCCCGAGCCACCACTGTCGCGGGCCAGGCGCTGGGTCGGCGAGCGTTTCCGCACGCGCGTCGATCTGATGAGCGTGCCCCTCTGGTTCGGCGCGTGACCCTCCCCCAGCGCGCGCAGCAAGCGCCGCGAGCGCCGCACGGCCGCGTCCATCCCATCGCGCCCGCACCCGGCGCGCGCGCGATGAACGTCGCAGCACGTGCTCGCGCGATGGGCGTCTTCGCGGCGGCGTTCGCTCTCTTTTCGGTGAGCTGCGGGCGACGAGACGGGGACGTATCAGGGCACCCGGCTGCGCCGACGGAGAGCACGGAAGCGACGGCGCATCGCGAGAGCGCTCTCGCGACGCTTCGCACGGCGGAGTATTCGCGGGCGTCCGCGGCGGTGTCCGACGACCTGCTCGCGGATCACGACGTTGCCGTGCGGCGCGCCGCGGCGCGGGCTCTCGCGCGAATCCTGGACCCGCGCGCCGTCGAACGACTCGGCGCGAAGCTCGCCGACGAGGACGACGAGGTCGTCGCGTGGACCGCCTACGGGATCGGCGAGGCGTGCCCGCTCGGCGACACGCACACCGTGCGCGCGCTCGCCGCTCGTCTGACGTCGCTCGAACCCTCCGCGGAAACGGGACGGCCCGGGCACCCGTCGGCAATGCCGGCGTTACTCGACGCGCTGTCTCGCTGTGGCTCCACGCCGGCAGAAGCGACGCTGCGTGCGTGGCTCGAGGGAGCGCCCGAGGCGCGTTCGGCCGCTGCGCTCTCGCTCGCGCGGCTCGCGGCGCGCCAGCATCACCTCGACGACGCCTCCGTGGTCGCGCTCCTCGACGCGGCGAACGCGTCGCCCCCGGTTCACGGCGCGCTCGCGGCGTTCGGCCAGCTCGAGTCGATCCCAGACATCGCCGGCAAGCGACTCGTGCAGGTCGCCGAGCATTCGATCCGCGACGCGGGCCGCGAGCGCACGTTCGCCATATCGGCGCTCCTCCCGTCCGGCGGCGCGGGCGTCGAGCTCCTCGCGGCCGTTCTCACCGACGAGAAGCTTCCGCCCGCTCCGCGCACGCGCGCTGCGGCGACACTGGGACGGATGGGCAAGGTCGCTGGCCCCGCGCTCGGAACGGCGATCGAAGTGCTCGTCCCGGCGGGCACCGTTGCCGACGCGCGCTGGCTCGACGTGCACTTCGCGCCGGTGCTCGCCGCGCTGACGTCCCTCGATCCGCCCGCGGCCGGCGCCACCGACGCGCTCGGGCGCGTATCGGATCTGTCGCTTCCGGACGGCGCGCCGCCGAGCGTCGTGCGCCGTCTAGTGGCGCTCCGGTGCGCCGCGGGAGCGGTGCTCGCCGGCTCGGCGACGCTCTCGACGCGACTCGTGCACTGCGATCCGGATCCGAACGGCCGCGCCGGCGCGCTCGCCACGCTGCGCGTGCTCGACCGCGGCAAGCTCTCGGGCCCGCGGCGCAAGGTGTGGGCGACGTACCTCGGTTCGCCGGTTCCAGGCGTCCGGCGCGCCGCGCTCGCGCTCTTGCCGCGACACCTCGAAGCGGCGCCGGTCGTCATCGAGCTCGCGAACGCGCTCGGCGCAAAGGAACCCGGCGTGGTCGCACAGGCCGCGCGCGACCTCGCCGACGCCCCACGACTCGCCGTCGCGCACGCCGACGTCGCGCACACCGACGTCGCTGCGCACACCGCGACGGACGGCGCGGGCACGCCGGCGACGAGTGCCGAGCCGAGCCGCGCGATCGTCGATGCGCTCGCGCATGCCATGGACGCCGAGCGCCCGCCGGACCAGGTCGAGACGCGCATCGCGCTCGCCAGCGCCGCCGCGGGCGTCGGTGCGCTCAGCTTGAAGCCGCGACTCGAGCGGTACTGCGCGAGCGATAGCCCGGCGCTCCGTCGGGCCGCGGAGTCCGCACTGCGCGCCCTTGGCGCGAACGGCACGAGTTGCGACGCGCCGAAGACGACGCCAGCGGCGTCCATCGCCATTCCGGCGTTCCCCACGAAACCGGTGACGCTCGTGTTCGCGACCGACGCTGGACGCTTCGCGATGACGCTGGATCCGTCGTTCGCGCCGGCAGCAGTGGCGCGCATCACGGAGCTCGCGCGAAAGGGCTTCTACGACGGGATGCCGATCCTGCGCGTCTCGCCGGGGTACATCGTCCAGCTCGGCGATTCGACGGGCGACGGCTCGGGCGGCGCAGGCCTGCCACCGGTTCCGAGCGAGGGCACGCCGGTGGAGTTCGGTGCGTTCGCGGTGGGACTCGCCCTCGGCGGCAAGGACACCGGGTCGAGCCAGCTCTTCGTCACCGCCTCGGAGGAGCCGCCTCTTTTCGGCGATTATCCGCTCCTCGGTTCGGCGGATCCCGAGTGGGCGACGGTGGCGGAAGGCGACACCATCCTCCACGTCGAGGTGCGCGACGGCACCGCGTCCCACACGAATTGAGCCGCTCTCGCGCTTCCGGATTGCCGCCCTTCGCCGCCATCGGAACGTGAGCTACGCTCCGGTTCGTGCTGCTCGCAGTCGACATCGGTAACACGAACATCGTCTTCGGCCTGTACGAGGGCACGCGCCTCGCGCAAACCTTCCGGATCGAGACGGCGCGCTCGCGCACCGCGGACGAGTACGGCGTTCTCGTCGGGCAGATGCTGGCGCTCCGCGGCTTCGACACCAAGGGCATCTCGGCGTCGATCGTCGCGAGCGTCGTGCCGCCGCTCACCGACGTCATGGTGGAGGCGATCCGTCACGCCTGCGCGCGCGAGCCGGTCGTCGTCGGCCCGGGGTTGAAGACCGGGATCGCGGTGAAGTACGAGAGCCCGCGCGACGTCGGGGCGGACCGCATCGTGAACGCGGTCGCGGCGTTCGAGCGGTATCACGCCGGCGTCATCGTCGTCGATTTCGGCACCGCCACCACGTTCGACTGCGTGTCGCCCAAGGCGGAGTACCTCGGAGGCGTCATCGTCCCCGGCGTGCAGGTGAGCCTCGACGGGCTCCTCGCGCGCGCGGCGAAGCTCAGCCGCATCGAGATCGCAGCGCCGCCAAAAGTCGTCGGTCGCAACACGACGCACGCGCTCCAGAGCGGTATCGTCCACGGCTATGCCGCGCTCGTCGACGGCCTCGTCGCAAAGCTCGAGCGCGAGCTCGAGTTCCCCTGCCAGGTCATCGGCACCGGCGGCCTCTCACGCCTCATCGCGCCCCACACCGAGCGCCTCAAAATCGTGGACGAGCACCTGACCCTCGACGGCCTGCGAATCCTCCACGAGCGCAACGCCTTCTGATCAGCGCATAGCGTTCTGTTGACCACGAAGGTCCGCGCCGTTTTGCTACCGCCCGACGGCGCGCTGAAGCTAGGCCCGCTTGCTCGAGCCCGTACCGATGAGCGAGCGGCGCCGACGGTTGCGACGGCTGGGAGCACCCACAAAAGACGAAGAGCGCCCGGGCACGACGGCGTGCGGGCGCTCTTCGACGGGGCGGAGTCTACTTCTCGTAGACCTGCGCGGCGGCGAGACCGGAGCCGCCTGCGACGGTGATGACGACCTTCACCGGCGCGCCGACGGGGAGCGGCCACTTGTAGCAATTCGGCTTGCGACCGACGACGGCCTGCGCGCCCTGATCGCCGTCCTGCGCGAGGACGGGAACCATTCCGGGGATCGGCGTCACGGCGACGATCTGGAGGTTCAGCTCGGAGACGGGCGGCACGCCCGCGCCGACGACCGTGTAGCACTTGCCGGGCTGGAGCTGGAACTGACCCTCGAGGGTCTGACCCTGCTGGAAGTTGCCGACGATCGCGGAGCCGAGCGGCTTCGCGCCAGCGACGATGGCGCCGGCGGAGAGCTGGGTGAGGATCGCCGTCGCGGCCGCGCCTGCGGACGGATCGAGTTGCTGCGCGCCGGAGCCGGCGGGAGCGCCGGTCGCGGGTGCACCGGTCGCGGCGGGCGCACCGTACTGACCGGCGGCGGGCTGCTGGCCGTATGCGGGCTGCTGGCCGTAAGCAGGCTGCTGACCGTACGCGGGCTGCTGACCGTAGGCAGGCTGCTGGCCGTACGCGGGCTGCTGACCGTAGGCAGGCTGCTGACCGTACGCACCGGCTCCGGCAGCGCCGTACTGGCCGTTCACTGCTTGCTGATTTTGCGGCGTTTCCTGGCTGCCGCCGCATCCGATCGCGGGCACGCCCGCGAGGGTCACCAGAACGCACAACGTCTTGTAAGAACGAACGGACATGGACTTTGCTCCCAACCTAGGTTCACTCGCCCCGCCTCGAATCGTTCGCGCGGCGTTTTGGTTGGCGGGCAGGCTACGACGAGGCCGCCCTCCGGGTAAAGCAACGTCTCGTCCGGTCAGTCGCGGGGGCCTCGTTTTCGCGCGCCCCGCGGATATCGCGAGCATCGTGGCGAATCGCGGGCTCGTGAGGAATCGCGCGGATCGCGAGACGGCTATCCGGGCGCTGGAACGTGTTCGGTCGGACGCCGGTCGCCGCGAACGGATCTTCGCCAGACGAAGGCCGCGGCGAGTGAGGTCGCGAGCGCGATCCATTGAGACGTCGAGAGAGGCGTTCGCTCGGTGCGAGACGCGAGGGCCGCGTATGCGACCAGGGGAAGGGTCGCTGCCAGGGCGCGTGTCGCGGCGCGAAGAACCGGCGTTGCGAAGGAGCGCGACGGGCCCGCGACGAACGCCGCTCCGAGTACGAGAAAGCCGAGCGCAACGAGCACACTCGGCGCAGCTGCAGGACCGTAGAGGCCGCGCTCCGGATCATCGCGCACCGTCTCGAGCGCGAAGCGCGCGGCGCCGTAGAGCGTCACGAACGCGAGGAAGATCTGTCCGCGGAATTGCTTGCGCTCGCGAAGCAAGAGGAGCGCCGCGAAGACGATGCACGACGTGAACGACTCGTAGAGCTCCGTCGGGTGAACGGGCAGCGCCGTCGGTCGGTCGAAGGGAAGCCCGTGATAGAGCACCTGGTCGACCCACGCCGGTGAGCCCGCACCGGCGCCCGCGACGTCGTCGGGCCAGCGCGGGAACGTGCCGAGTCGCGTGAAGAAGCGCGCCGCGCCGGGAGCGAGTCGAACGCCGTAGTCGCACCCTGCGAAGTAACAGCCGATGCGTCCGAGCATCGAACCGAGCGCGAGACTCGGCGCCGCGGCGTCGGCCCAGGCGAACCAGTCGAGCCGGTGCCGGCGCGCGTACGCGACGGAGCCCGCGAGACCCCCGAGCACGCCGCCATAGAAGACGAGACCGCCGCTCTGGAACGCGAACGCCTGCGCGACCGAGTCGAAGTCGCGGAGATTCGTGAGGACGTAGAGAAGGCGCGCGCCGAGGAGTCCCGCGACGGCCGCGGCAAAGTACGTCCCGGCGCTCGCGTCGCGCGACAGGCCGTCGCGTTCGGCATGCGCCAGGCAGAGGATGAAGCCCGCGGTGAGGCCCGCACAGAGCATCACGCCGAAGCCGTAGATGGGCATCGGCCCGAGGATCGCCACCTTGCCCCGGAGGCCGGCCGCCGCGAACGCCGATGCGACGGCGATCGCAGCGCCGAGCGCGACGAGGTCCCGCGCACGCGCACGCCATCCGAGCGCCGCGACGAGAGCACCCACGATTGCGAGCAGCGCGAGCGACGTCCCGAGCGGCACGACGAGGTGCGGCAGCGGGATCTCGAACAGCACGGGGTGCATCGACGAACGAGTGGATGCCAGCATTCCGGGCCCGGCGCCAGCGCATCACCGCGCGATGGATTCTCGGGATCAGCTCGAGCAGGTTTCGCAGTAGCATCCGCCGCCGTGCGTCGCGCCATCGTCCTCGTGCTCGCGTGTCTCCCGCTGTCCGGCTGCGTGCCCGACGATCCTCCGCCCGGTTCGCGACCGGTGGAGACGCGTCCAAAGATAGAGCCGCCGCGGACCACACCCGCGCCGCGCCCGCCGATCCATAACCCTCCGGTCCCGAGCAACCTGCCGCGGGTGCCGGTCCCCGGTGCGCCGTCAGCATCGGCTGCCGCGAGCGCGGCGCCGCCCGTGGCGGCTGCCGTCGCGAGCCCCGACCACGACGCCCTGCTCGTCGCGCCGTTCACCGACAGCTTCGACCGCGCCTCGATCGGCGCCGACTGGACGACGACCGGAGGAAGCTGGCGCATCGAAAGCGGCAAGCTGTGCGTCGAACACGCGCGCAATCATCCGCTCTGGCTCCGGCGCCGGCTGCCGACCAATGCGCGGATCGAGTTCGATGCGGTGAGCGCGAGCCCCGAGGGCGACCTCAAGGCCGAGTTCTGGGGCGACGGCCGGAGCGCCGCGGACTCGATCACGTACAACGACGCAACGAGTTATCTGACGATCTTCGGCGGCTGGAAGAACACGTATCACGTGCTCGCCCGCATCAACGAGCACGCCCCGGACCGGCCCCAGGTGCAGCTCGAAGACACCAACGACGACCTCCGGGCAAGGCGCGTCCAGCCCGGGAAGTCGTATCACTTCAAGGTCGAGCGCGACGACGGCCACACCGTCCGCTGGTTCGTGGACGATCTGGAGATCCTCACCTACCCCGACACGAGCCCGCTGACCGGGCCGGGGCACGACCATTTCGCCTTCAATGACTGGGATGTACGGGCTTGCTTCGACAATCTGAGTGCCACCCCACTCCCCGGAGCGGTCGCTCCTCGTTAAACAGGCCTGCGTTCGCTGCGGCGTTGGCCGTATGCTGAGATTGAGCAGCCGTGGAGCCGCAGGAGATCGACAGCGCTCTCGACGAACTCGAGAATCGACTCGATCGGCTGCGCTCGCTCTACGAGCAGTACTTCATGGGCATCGAGAAGATCGAGCCCACCGTCCCCCGGAAGGACGTCGACCGGCGCTTCTGGATCCTTCGCCGGACCCAGATCCGGAATACGGCGCGGCGCTTCCGGATGCAGACGCTGGTCCAGCGCTACAACACCTTCCAGCAGCACTGGACCCGGATCTGTCGCGAGATAGAGAACGGCACGTACGTCCGGCACTTGCTGAAGGCGCGAAAGAACCTCGGCGCCGAGCCGAAGACGTGGGCGGCGAAGAAGCGCCTCGGCCTTCTCCGCCGCGACAGGACGGACAGCAACGCGCCTCCCGCTGACGGCGCGCAAGAGGCAGCGCCCGCCAACGGCAGTAGCGGAGCGGCGAGTCATCCGCCCGCTGCCCGCGATGCCGCGCGCTCGCCGTCTCTCGTGCCAGGTCCGCCCTCGTCGATCCCGCGCCCGAGCGTGGCGGAGATGACGCCGCTCGACCTCGACTTCGACGAGGCGCCCACGCTGCCGCCGCCGAGATCGGTAACGCCGCCCGCTCCACGACCGGAGCTCGCCATCGCGACCGCGTCACAGCCGCAGGCCATGCCGGCAGGAGCGCCACGCGCGCCGGCAAAGCCGCCCCTCCCCGCGCGACCCGGCGCGGGGGTGCCACGGCCGGGAGCGCCGCTGCCGCGCCCCGCCGACGACGGCGCTCCGACGGCACCCGCCGCCGCTGCGCCGGCCGCGACGAAACCCGCCGTCGTAACGACTCTGCCGAAGCCTGCCGTCGCCGTCGCTGCACCGACTCCGCCGAAGCCCGCCGCCACGACGACATTGCCGAAGCCCGCCGTCGCTGCGCCGACAGCGACGGCCCTGCCGAAGCCCGCCGCCACCGCGACGACCCTGCCGAAGCCCGCCGCTGCCGCGACGACGACTTTGCCGAGGCCCGCGGGCACCGGGGCGCCTCTGCCGAAGCCCGCCGCAGCGGCGACGAAGCTGCCGCTTCCTCAGAGGGGCGGCAGCTCGCGCCCGCCCGCGCCGCGCCCCGCGGCTCCTGTCCCTGCGGCGGCAGCAGCCCGTCCTCCGGCTGCAACGCCCGCGACCGCACCGGTCCCCGCCGCGGCGCGGCCCGCTGCTGCGGCCCCGCGCCCCGCGCCCGCTGCTGCGCCGGCGCGTCCGGCCGCACCCGCCGCGAAGAGCGCTGCGGATCTCAGCGACGAACGCGTCGCTCAGCTCCATGCAGAGCTGAACGCGGCGCGTCGACAGCTCAACCAATCTTCATCATCGGTGTCGATCGACTCGCTCGCGAAGAGCCTCCGCGAGACCGAGACGAAGCTCAAAGGCCAGCACGGTGGTCGCTCCGTGGACTTCCAGGTCGTCATCAAGGACGGGAAGCCCATCGTGAAGCCCGTCGTGCGTCGCTGACCGCGGGTCGCGCTTCACGTCGGTCACGACGGCAGCGCTGCGACATCTCTTACGCGGCGTTTTCGGTGGAATCCACGCACTGATTGCGCGTGGGGCCGGGCGTTTGCTCGGCGCTCGCGGGAATAGTTACGCGTTGGTTCGCGCTAGACCTTCGGCGGGGACCAGCGTCGGTCGCTGCTCGACGATGACTTCGCCTTCACAGAAGACGATCGCGCACGAACCGCGCTGCCCCTCACGGAGCCGTCCGCAGAGATCGGCCAGGTCGGCGTCCGCATCCACCACGTCCCCCTCGACGGGCTGCATACTCGACTGGTCATACCTGCAATTATCGAGAGCTACCCACTGACCCTTGAACTCCGCAGAGCGACAGATCTGCGGCCACGAGACCCGATTCGTCATGTGCGTCGTTATTTCCTTTGCCTGACTCGTCGCGCTTTCGAAGATTTCGGGGAAACCGGCCGGGCCGGCGCGCAGGTGACAGGCGAGTGACGTCGTCGATCTAGACGCGCCTGATTCGGCGCGTCAAGCTCGTGGCTGTAGGCCCACGCGTGGAAATATCCTACCTCGTCACCCGGACGCGCACCCCGGACCCGGTGGGCAAGTCGGCTAACTAGTCGAAATTACGCTGGTTAGCCTGTGGGCTATTTGCAGGCGGCCAGGGCCTTGGCGAATGCGCCCGCGGAGACGCCCATCGACTGGGCCGCGGCCGCCATCGCCTTCGCCTGCGCGCAGTTGCCGTTGAACGCCGCGGTCTGAACGGCGCCCGCAGCGCGGCTCTTGATCATGCCCGTGCACTGGGACTTCTGCGCGGAATCACTGCACGAGTTGTACGCCGATGCGGCCGCGGTGAAATTCCCCGAACTGGCGGCCGCGAGACAGGCCGCGCAGGCGTTCCCGGCAGGCGGCTTTGGCGCAGCGGTAACGGGCGGTTTACTCTCGGTCGTCGTGGTCGTGTGCGCAGCGGGCGTCGTCGTGGTCGCGTGAGTGGTGGCCGTCGTGTGAGCAACGGGCTCGGTCTGCGTCGGTTGCACCGGTTGATCGGGTACGGCTGTGGCAGTTTGCACCGGTGTCGTGTCGACCGGGGTCGGCGCCACAGTGGCAACCGGGGGTGACGCTTGTGCGGGCGGCGCCTCGTCGGTGGTGTTCGACTTCATGGAGCGAACGCCGACGATGGCCATGCCGATCAGGAGGACTCCACCCACGCCGGCGAGCCCGATGATGAGGCCCTTGTTGCCTCCTCCGCGACGCTCGGGGATCGGCACTGCCGTTGCGACGGCCTGAGCCGTCGACGGACCCGACGTCATCGGCGATTGCATGGCCGCGGTCTTCGCCGGTCCGGGGGAGTCGAAAAGCGGCGGCGCGGCCATGGCGGCGGTGCCGGTGTGCGCACCAGGTGCGACGGCCGCGACGGCAGAGACGGCGCCCACGACCGCGCCTCCAGCGAGCTCCTCGTAAAACTGCGTCACGGACGGCTGCCGGTCCTCTTTGTTCTTCGAGAGCGCGCGCATGATCGCGGTCCGCATGGACGGCGGGATCTGGGCTGCGTCGGGGATCGCCTCGAAGGGGGTGGGCTGCGACATCATGTGCTCGGTCGCCCACTGCCACGGCGTATCGGCGTTGAACGGGAGGCGCCCGGTCGCCATCTCGTACGTCATCACGCCGAGCGAGTAGATGTCGCTCCGCGCGTCGAGGGCCTTCCCGGTGAACTGCTCGGGGCTCATGTACGGCGGCGTTCCGAGCACCATGCCCTGCTGCGTCAGCTTCTGCTCGCGGGCGGCGTCGGCGGACTCGGTCCGGGCGGCGATCCCGAAATCGAGGAGCTTCACCACGTCCTTCTCGCCCGCGCGCTGCGTCAACACGACGTTGTCGGGCTTGAGATCGCGGTGGATCACCCCCTGCTGGTGCGCTTCTTCGAGGGAACCGGCGATCTGCTTCACGATGCGCAGGATCCGCTCCGGCGGCATCACCTTCGACTCTTCGAGGATCTGGCTCAGCGACTTGCCCGCGACGTACTCCATCGCGATGTAGAGGGTGCCGTCGGCGGTGGCGCCGAAGTCGTAGACCTTGATCGTGTTGGGGTGCTCGAGCTGAGCGATGGTGCCGACCTCGCGGTGGAACCGGGCGCTCACCGAGGGGTCGTGGGAGAGGTGGGCGTGAAGGGTCTTCAGCGCGACCTTTCGCGTCGCGGTGCCCATCTGCTGCTCCGCCTCGTAGACGATGCCCATGCCGCCTTCGCCGAGGATGCGCTTGACGTGATAACGGCCGCCAACGACTTGGCCGACCAGCCCGCTGTCTTGTGTCTCACCGCTCATCGTTGCACCGCAGCTCGCGCAGAATCGCGCGCCTTCCACGTTTTCCGTACCGCACGTGTTGCACTTCATGTTCAGGAACCCCGGGGGAACCTGGGTTCGTTCTCGCCACCATTAGACGCACGAACCCATCCGTAGGGCTACACGACTGTCGTTCCGGCCGCCAGACGCCCCGGACCCGGCAGAGAGCCCGGGTGGACAAATGTGTGAACGACCGAAGCTCGCCGTTTTCGGCGATGACACTCAGGGAGCGGGTGGTCCGGACGCCGGGCCCGCCGGCGGCCAAGGGATCGGCGTGACGTCACCGGTGAGGCGATCGACGACCACCGCCGAGGTCGCGCGCTCGCTCGCCGGGACGCGGACGGTCGACACCGTGTCGGCGCCGGGCGAGAAGCGCGGCGCTCCTTTGACGGGGCGGGTGTCGGCGCCAGGCGGCCAGTCCGCGCCGAGGAGCGGGAAGTCGAAGCGCACGCGATCGACGAGCTCACGCCCGACCCAGAGCTCGACCGAAAATCGTCCCATGCGCCGCGGCGTCGCGACCGGGTTCGGAAGCTCGACCGCCTTCACGCCGTCGACCTTCACCTTGCCCTTCGCGTAGTGAAGCGCGAGGTCCCACTGGTGCAGGGTGACGAGCGGCGTCGGATCGGGCTGGGTGCCGTGCTCGGTCGGCGCGTTCACGGTCTCGGGAACGCCGCCGTCGGTGTCTCTCGCGAGGCGCGCGCGAGCGGGCGACGTCCCTGACGACGTGGCGCCAAGGCCGGTGCCGGTGTTCGGACGGAGCGCGTGGCCCTCGTTGTGGCCCTCCCCGAGGCTCGTCGGGGCGACGACCGAGAGCCCGCGGGTCTCGGCGGGGCCGGCACACGACGCCAGCGAGACGGCGAGAACGACGACGAGTGACGGTCGCATATATGATTACCTTTTACGAAAAGAATGTTCGAGGGCGCGCGCGACGGCCTTGCCATCGCCGCCGAGCGACGCCCAGAGCTCCGTCATGTCGTCCGGAAGCGCCGCGGTGACCGTCCACGGCGCCTCGTCCTCGACGTCGGCCTGGATGCGTGCGGCGTGGAGCGCGACGCGGGCGAAGGTGAGCATCCGGCCGTCGGCGAGCACGACGCGCCGCGGCCCGCCGTGCTTCACGTCGCCGAGGAGCGGAGCGCCCGCGCCGCTAGCGTGGAGACGGATCTGGTGCGTGCGCCCGGTGACCGGCTCGACGACGAAGAGGGCGGGTGTGGGCGCCGACGGCAGGGGACGCGCGCTTTCGACCACGGCGTACCGCGACACCGCGTCGCGAGCGCCCTTCCCGCCGCGCGAAGGCTCGCCGACGGGCGCGTCCCAGACGCCCTCCGCGGGCTCGACGGCGCGCGCGGCGACGGCGAGATAGCGACGTCGGAGTCGCCCGCTCTGCTTCAACGCTGCGGCGAACCGCGCCGCCTCCGCGCCGCGCGCGATGACGGCGATGCCGCTCACCTGTGCGTCCAGCCGGGTTGCCGCATGGATGACGTCTCGCGGCGCCTTGAGTAGCCTGGCGACCGAGTCGACGACCGACGCCGTGCCGCTCCGATCCGGCTCGGTCGGAAGCCCGGGCGGCTTCGAGACGGCGTAGAGATCGCGGAACTCGGAGAGGATCTCGACGCCGAGGACGATGTCGCGCGCCGTCTCGACGGCGAGCTCGTCCCCGTCCTTCACGGACGCGGCGGCGTCGTCCACCCGCTTCGCGCCGAGGAACACGCGGCCGTCGGCGACGGCGGTGGCGACGATGCCGTGGAGCGCCAGCACTTCCCCGACGGTGCGCGGCTCTCCCGGGCGAACGACGAGGCGAACCGCCGTCACTAGGAGAGCTCCACCGTGCCGGCGTCGCCGTCGACCCGCACCCGATCGCCGTCGCGGAGCAGCGCCGTCGCGGACTCCACGCACACCACCGGGACGCCGTAGTCGCGTGCGACCACCGAGCTGGACGAAAATGGCGTCCCGAGCTCGGTCACGACGGCGCGCGCGTGCAGGAAGAGCGGCGTGAGCCCGAGATCGAGCGTCTTCACGCAGAGCACGTCACCGGGTGCGAAACGCTCGAGCCCCGAGAGCGACGGACCGAGCCGCGTGACGCGCCCCTCGGCCGAGCCGGCCGCGAGCGGCAGACCGGAGACGAGCGACGCGAGCGCGCGCGGGTAGTTCGGCTTGGGCGAGCCGCGGAACACCGACGCCGATTCGCGGGTCTGGCTCTGCGCCGCGAGATCGGCGCGCCGCGCCCGCACGATCGGCGCGAGATCGGCGCGGTACTTCGCGACGGCCTGGGTCAGCTCGCGCAGGGTTAGAAAGAGCGCGGCGCCGTCGTCGAGCGTCGGATCGAGACGGCGGATGCGACGGTCCACGTCGAGCATCACGACGCGCATCATCGACAGGCCGTGGGCGATGCGCACCCGGCACCGCTCACGGAGCCGGAGAAGGTCGCGCTGGCGCGACACGATGTCCCGCACGACGCGGTTCTCGAAGAACGAGAGCCCCGGCTCGAGCAGCGCGAGCGCGCGGTCGGCGAGGGCGCGCGCCCGTGACGCCGCGACGTCGGGGTCGACGGCCTCGCCACGCAACGCGGCCGCCAGCATCGCCGACAGGAGCCCCGCGCTCTCGGCCCAGCGGGGACTCGCGAGCTCGGTCTCGAAGACGCCGCGATCGCCGTAGGCCTTGAGAAACTGACGCATCGCGCGGCCGAGCGGGCCATCGGGCAGCGCGGAGAGTGACGTGAGCTCCCCGCGGGTGACCATGGTGAGCGCCGGGACGTCGAAGCGCGCGATCGCCGCGACGTGACAGAAGGCAGCGGCGGGCCGCGACGTGACGACGCCCGCGCCGGCAGAGACGGCGTGCGACGACCACGCGGCGTGCGCCGCGTCGGCGCTCGTCAGCACCGACGACAGGAGCGCGTGCCCCGCGACGGCGAGCGCGTGGGCCCGGCCGTGGAGCGCGTACGCCCGCGAGAGAAACTGCGACACCTCGTGGAGCGTCGTCGTGAGCGCGTCGTCGGGCAGGATCCCCAGGTCGAGCTCTGCGAGCCATCGTCGCTGCTGCTCGGCGTCGCGCTCGAAGCGGCCGGTCTCGTCGGTGAGCAGGTTCTGCTCGGACGCGATCTGGGCGATGCGAAGGCCTGCGCGAGCGAGCGAAGGCCGGATCGCGGGTTCGCGGATCAGCGTCCGCGTCCATTGCCCGGACCCGAGCTCGACGTGGCCGATCAGATCGACGGGATCGCGCTCGGCGTCGCGCTCGAGCCGCTGCGGCAGGCTGAGATAGGGGCGCCCGTCCACGTTGGACAGCAGGGTCGCGAGGCGTCCCTGGCGTGGCGCGCGCTCTCCGGATGCGAGACGCCCGCGCGCGATGAGCGGCTGCCGGAGTAGTTGCGCACTGAGCGGCGTGAGCGGCGCGGAGGGCGCCTCGTCCACCGCGGTGCGGACCCACAGCGTATCGAGGGCCCCCGTCCCGGGGCGCCCATCGTGCTCGAGCGGCGTCACGTCGAGCACCGAGAGCTCCCCGGCTGCGCCGAACGCGCAGCGCACGACGGCTCTGCCGAACGACTCGAGCCGTCGCGCGAGGCTCGCGAGCTCACCGGTGTCGGCCGGCGAGAGGATCGGCCGCGTCGCCTCGCGGCTCGCGGTGACGAGGGCGCGGTCACGAACGACGAGCTCCTCCGGTTGACGGGGTGGACGGCGCGATTGCACTGTCCCCTCGGCGTCGAAGGTCACGAGCTCCGCCGCTGCCAGATCGACGCTCTCCGTCGTGAGACCGCTCGTCGCGATGGCGAGATAGCGCGGGCCGTCGGCGAGCGGCGCCCGCGGGTCGGTGACGAACGTCACCGTCGCGCGCGCGTCGAGCACCGGCTGGAGCACGACCGCGACCGCGAGGTCGCGCACCTTCTGTACGCGCAGATGCTCGAGCGTCACCTCGGACGCGGCGCGAGCCCACGCCCAGCGAATGGCGGCGCCGACGTCGTTGCGCGTCTTCACCGGAAGCTCGGTGAGGGACAGGCCGGCGGCGCGAGACGCTCCCTGGTCGGAGAGAAGCGGGCTCGCGCGGACGGCGACGCCCCACGGCGAGCGCTCGACGAGCTCTGCGAACGCGACGTCGATCTCGCGCTCCACCTCGCCGTCGAGGGTGACGGCGAGGAGCTTTTCGCGCGCGCGCGCCGCCCGCTCGACACCGATGGGACGGCGCACGGTGCGGACGAGAGACGCCGGGTCGTGCCCGGGAGGCAACGCAGTGTTCACGACGTGACGGAAGACGTCGGCCGTCACGACGAACGTCTCCGGCACCGAGCCGCCGAGGCGCGTCACCCCGGCGAGCGCCGTCGCGAGCGAACCGAGCTCGGTATCTCGCCGCCCGGGCGAAAATGCGGGATCAGCGAGCGAGACGACCGCTCGCGGACGACTGCGCCCGAATCTGACCATTCCGTTCTAGAAGGACGCGGACAGGCTCCTAGCCCGCCCGCGTCGGAGGAGCCGCACCTGTCGCACGGCGCACGAGCTCGATCAACACGGGATCGGCCGCGATCTGCTCTCTCAGCGCTTCTCGAATGAAATCGAGCTGGGTCGAGGAGAGGGAGCTCTGGACGTGGGCCGTCGCGGCCGTCACCTGCGCGTCGAGGTAACCGTCGAGATCGAGCTCTCCCGTACGGAGCCGTTCGAGGAGCGGGCTACCGGCAACGCCCTCGGCGCTCGTGGCACCCTCTGCGCTCGCCGTGGCGTCGGCCCGGACGCTCCCGGTGGACGCGAGGTCGACACCGGCGGAACCGGGAAGACCGGGAAGGCCCGGAAGAATGGGGCGGCCACCGCCGCCGATTCCGTCTACGCCCATGGGAGCATCTTACCGAATCTGGCGCGTGCCGCCCGGATTGCCGGCGCATGCCGGACCCGGGCAACCGCCCGCTCGAGATTGAGACTGCAAAAGTCGTTCGACACGCCGTCACCTCGGCCGTCGAGGGGGCCGTTTGCTAAAAATCGCGCGTCAGATGCCGAACCAGGGGGCAGGATTGACGGTCATGGTGCCGCGGCGAAGCTCGAAATAGAGCATCGGCCCCTTCGCGCCGGCGCCCACGCTGCCGATCCGGTCTCCGGCGGCCACCTCGTCCCCGACCTGGACGTCGATGCCACCCAGATTCCCGCTCACCGTGTAGTACCCGGAGCCGTGGTCGAGGATGACCGCGCGGCCGTACTGCGCGTACTCGTCGGCGAACGCGACGCGACCCTTGTAGACGGCACGCACCGTCGAACCGGCGATGGTCATCAGCGCGAGTCCCGGACCCTCGGCGTCCGGCAGACGGATCGGCCGCACCTCGGAGCGGCCCTCGACCGGAAACGGGAGCCGTCCCTTCGACGCCGCGAACCCCTGCGACGCCTCGTACGGATCGGCAGGACCGAACCCGGAGCCGTACACCGCGGTGTGCGGCGTCGGTTCGTGCGTGCCGAGGAACGCCTGACGGAACGCAGCCTCGCGCTCCTCGGCGGCGAGGATGGCGGTGTGCGAACGTGCGAGCGCGGCGTGTTCGGTCTCGAGCAGCGCGCGGCGCTCGCCGAGCGCCGTCTTCTGCTTCGACAGCACGACGCGCTCCTCGGAGACCTGGCTCTCGCGATCGAGGTCGCGAGAGAGTGAACGACGGAGGCGCTCGAGGCGCGACGCATGATCGACGAAGGCGTCGAGACCGCCGCCGATGGGCAGAAGACCGGCGCGCTCGAGCTTCACGTAGCTGCGGCCCCGGGCGAGGAGCAGCGCGTGGATTCGGGCGCTCTCGTCGGACAGCGCCGAGAGGCGTTCGCCGAGCCGCTTCTCGTCGGTGTCGACGCGCTCGAGCGCACCCGCGACGTCGTCCGCGGTCGCCGGCATCGCGCTGGCGCGGCGATCGGTCGGATCGGACGGACCGGTGGCTCCCGCGAGCGCAGGGACAGTGAGGAGGACGAATGCGAGGACGCCGCGGTGCTTCACGTGGTCCTTCACACGAGGAGAAGCTTGCGGAGGCTGCCGTACGCCGCGACCGCGCCGAGAGCGCCGCCGACGACGACCATGCCGGCAGCGACGTGCCACGGCAGGAACGACGGCGAGATACCGATCAGCGCGCCGAGCTCGTCGTCGAAGCGACTGCGCACGATGAGGAAGAGCGCTCCGACCAGTCCCATTGCCAGAAGCGACCCGAGGGTACCCTGGACGGCGCCCTCGATGATGAACGGACGCCGCACGTAGTCGTCGGTCGCGCCTATGAGCTTCAGCACCTCGACCTCGATGCGCCGGCGCTGCAGGGTGAGACGGATGGTCGACGCGACCACGCTCACCACCGCCGCGAGGACGACCGCGGCGAGGAGGGCCGCCGCCATCACGCCGCTGCGGAGAACCGATGCGAGCCGTTCCGTCCACGACTGGTACGTCTCGACCGACTCCACCGCGGGCAACACCTGGAGCGTCTCTGCGATCTTCTGCACGGCGCTCTGGCTCGCGTCGTCGGTCAGCGACACCTCGAGAGACGCGGGAAACGCAGCCGACGGGAGCTTCGCGATGATCGGGTCGTTGCGGCCGTCGAGCACCTCGCGGCGCGCATCGTCGCTGCTCACGTAGCGGACGGAGCGAACCTTGGCGACCGAGCGGAGCGCCGTCTCGATCTCCGTCGCGGCGTCCCGCGAGGCGTCGGGCCTCAGGTACACCGACGCGCGGCCGCTCCGCGCCCAGGCGTCGCGCAGCACCTGCACGTTGACGACGACGAGCAGCGCCGCCGCCATGCAGACGAACGCGACGGCCACGCTGAAGATGCTGAGGACGTGAAGCTGCCAGTCGCTACGGCCGCCGCGCCAGGCTCGCTCGAGTGGACTCATCGATTGCACCACCGGACGCTCGAGCTCACGCGACGTGACCGATGAGCTCGGCGGCATTGCCGAGGCCGTTGGGAACGTCCATCGCCTTGCCATCGTCGAGCACGATGACGCGACGCGGTCGGATATCGAGGAGCGACCGGTCGTGGGTCGCAAAGAGAACCGTCACGCCGGTCTCGTTGATGTCCTCGAAGAGCCCGAGGATGTCGATCGCGAGCTGAGGGTCGAGGTTCCCGGTGGGCTCGTCGGCGAGCACCAGGGCCGGCTCGCACACGATGGCGCGCGCGATGGCGACCCGCTGTTGCTCGCCGCCGGAGAGCACGCCCGCGCGGTCTGCGCCGCGACCACCGAGTCCGACGCGCTCGAGCACCTCACCGACGCGGGTGCGGATGATCCGCTGCGGGACGCCGAGGACCTCGAGCGGGAGCGCGACATTCTCCCACACCGCCCAGTTCTCGATGAGCTTGAAGTCCTGGAACACCACGCCGATATTGCGGCGCAGGTAGGGCACGGACTCCGGGCGCAGGCGTCCCACGTCGCGCCCCATGAAGAGGATGCGCCCCGAGTCGACCGCCTCGGCGGCGTAGAGCAACCGGAGCAACGTGCTCTTGCCTGCCCCTGAAGGGCCGGTGAAAAACACGAATTCTCCGCGCTCGATCGAGAGGCGTAGTCCTCGCAGCACCGGTGCATCCGCCCGGTACGCCTTGTGGACGTCGTCGAATACCAGCAGCGGCTTTCTGGCCGCCTCTGGGTCGAACCGGTCCCCCTGCCGAAGCATCGGCCGGAACGGTGCGCCCGCGTTCGCGCGCGTCATGTCTCCGAGGTAACAGTCGAGGCAAACCCGGACCAACTTTTCGGCGGGCGCGCGCGACCTTTCGCGAGGCTCGGGGGAGGAGAAAAGACCCCCGAAGGCGGGCGATGATATAGAGTACCGCCTCCCTCTTGGAGGATGGATGAGCGACTTCGTCAACATGGCCCGAACAGCTCGCGAGCGCCTTGCACAGGCCCTCGCCGCGCTCCAGTCACCCGGCGTCCCGAACGAGCTCATCGGCGTGGCAGAGCCCGTCGCCCAGGCGATGAGCGCCCTCCACCAGATCGAGGCAACGGGAGGGGAGGCACGGGCGCAGTCCGCGCCGCGTGCGCTCGACGGCGTTCGCCGCGCACTACTCTCGTTGCAGAGTGACGCAAGCGGTCACCCCGCCGTCGCCGACGCGACCGAGGCGGTTGCGAGCTCGCTCAGCCTCGTCCACGGCCTCACGCAAGCCGGCCCGCCAGCGGCTCCCGTCGCGGCGCCTCCGGCAGCGGCGCGCCCCCCCGCCGGCGCGCTCGGCGGAACGATGCCGGCTCAGGCGCCCCCGGCGGCGTACGCAGCGCCTCAGCAACCCGCGGTCCAGCGTGCTCCCACAGCCGCCGCCCCCGTTCGCGCACCGACTCCGGCGCCCATGCCCGTAGCGCAGGCCTATGCCGCGCCTCCGCAGCAAGCCTCGCCGCAACCCGCAGCTCCTCAGGCAGCGCGCGGCGTTCAACCCGGCGCGCAGATCCCCGGTCCGGGCTCTGCCGTCGCCGCAGGCGCCCTCCGCGTGAACGCCGAGCTCGGCGTGCACAGCGCGACCAACTTCTACAAGGGCCTCAGCGGCAACGACCTGTTCGATTCGGGCGGCATCTTCATCGCCACCTACCAGATCCCGACCATCGGCAAAGACCTGCTCATTCACGTGAGCATGCCCGGCGGGTACGAGTTCGACGCCAAGGGCGTCGTGCGGTGGACACGTGAAGCGCCGCTCTCGGGCCCTGCCGGCCTCGAATCGCCGCCGGGATTCGGCGCGCAGTTCACCGACATCTCGGCCGAGGGACGGCAGCTCATCCAGCGCTACGTTCGCAATCGCGAACCGCTCTTCCACGACGATCTGTAACGTCCGCGGCGCAACCCGGTTGCGTCGCGCACGGTAACGGCAAGACGAGAGCGCGAGTCAGACGAGTGGCCATCGGGCGGGATCTTCGGCCCTCACCAGCGTGGGGCAGGAAGATCCTCGCGGTGACGGCGCTCGTCCTCTGCTTCGCGAGTGGCGCGCGCGCGGATCAGTACCTGCGCTGGTACACGATCGAGACGCCGCATTTCCGCATCCACTATCACGGCGGGCTCGAGGAGACGGCGCAGCGCACGGCGAGCCTTGCCGAGGTGATCCGCGGCCGGCTCGAGCGCGAGCTCGGCACGCCTCCGGGAGAGGTCGTCCATATCCGGCTCGAGGACACGTCCGACTCGGCGAACGGCAACGCGACGGCCGCGCCCTACGACGCGATCCGGCTCTTCGTCACCGCGCCGGAGGACATGTCGTCGCTCGGCGACTACGACGACTGGGTCACGACGCTCGTCACTCACGAGCTGACGCACGTCTTCCACATCGACACGGTGGGCGGCATCCCGCGCCTCATCAACTCGATCATCGGGAAATTCTCGGTGCCGAACCAGGACCAGCCGCACTGGATCCTGGAGGGGCTCGCCGTCTCGATGGAGAGCCACTTCACGGGCGGCGGCCGGCTCCGGTCGCCGCTCTACGACATGTACCTGCGCGCCGACGTCCTCGAGCATCACCTCGCGACGCTCGACGTCATGAGCCACAACGTGCGCCGCTGGCCGCAGGGTGACGTCTGGTACCTCTACGGCGGCCGCTTCATCGGGTGGATCCTCGAGACGTACGGGCGCGATGCGTTCTCCGCAGTGTCGGTGGACTACGGGAGCAACATCATCCCGTGGGGACTCAATCGGTCCATCAAGCACGCCACCGGACGGACGTACACGGAGCTCTACCGGGCGTGGGTGACGTCGCTCGAGGAGCGCTACGCCGCGCAGACGGACGCGGCGCGGGCGCGCGGGCTCCGCGAAGGGACACGGCTCACGCACGGCGGGCGCATCGCGTCGAACCCCCGCTTCGCGCCGGCGTGCTTCCGGCGCGGCGCGCGCGAGGAGCTCGTCTATCAGCGTGACGACGGGAATCGTCCCGGCGGCTTTTACCGGCTTCCCCTGGATTCGCCGGGCCACGCCGACGAGAGCGACCTCGAGATCGTTGCGCGCGCGGACGGCGGCCCGCTCGCCGCGTCGTTCGATCCGGAGTGCGGCATGGTGTTCGACGGTGTCGCGCCGTCGGAACGTCGCTTCAACTTCTACGACCTTCACCGCCAGCCACCGGGAACGACGTCGTCGATGGCCGGCCGCGGCTCTCGCGAACGGTGGACGACCGGGCTCCGCGCGCGCAGCCCCGACCTGAGCCCGTCCGGACGGAGAGTGGCGTTCGTCACCGCGCATGCCGGCACGACGACGCTGCGCCTCGCCGACGTCGCGCCGGAGGGCGGCATCAGCGGGATGCGCGCGCTCGTCGCGAGCACCGAGGGACAGCAGGCGTTCACGCCTCGGTTCTCGCCGGACGGCCGTCACGTCGTGTACAGCTCGTGGACGGAGGGCGGCTATCGCGACATCCGCATCGTGGACGTCGAGACGGGACGCTTCGTTCCGGTGACGCACGACCGCGCGAACGACGTGACGCCGTCGTGGTCGCCCGACGGACGCTACGTGCTGTGGAGCTCGGACCGAACCGACATCGCGAACGTCTACGCTTACGAGCTCGCGACGGGACGCGTGCGTCAGGTGACGAACGTGCTCACCGGCGCGTTCATGCCGGAGCTCTCTCCCGACGGGCGCACCCTGGTGTACGTCGGCTACACGTCGAACGGCTTCGACCTGTATTCGATGCCGTGGAACGAGCAGGCGTTCCTCGACGCTCTGCCCGCGCCGGATACGCGACCCCCGCAACCGACCGAGCCGCAGCCGAAGCGCTGGCCCGTCGTCTCGTACGATCCGCTCGAGACGCTCTGGCTCTCGCTGCGCCGGCCCTATTCGTTCACGGCGGCGCTCGCATCCGGCACCTTCGGCACCGCCGCGACGCTGACGAGCCACGGCGAGGACATCGTCGGACTTCACAGCACCGACCTCAGCCTCACCTGGTACCCGGAGATCGGGCAGTTCACGGGCTCGGTCGCGTACGCGTATCACCCGCTCCCGTTCTCGATGAACATCGAGCTCTATCGCGATCTCCGGCCGAGCACGTCGCTCAAGACCGGCGACACGACGGTCGCGACGCGCGACGACTCGCTCGGCGCGACGTCCGGCATCGACTACGTGCTGCCCGGCGAGGAGGACTTCGAGGAGTTCGGCTTCTCGTACACCGCGAGCGCGCACCGGCCGCGCTACCGCATCGGCAACCTGAACGACCCGTTCTCCGACGTCCTCGCGCGCCCCGCCGACACGTTCCTCGGAACGGTGCGGCTCTCGTTCCGTTACAGCAATGCGTACGCGCCGCTCTACGGCGTCAGCAACGAGCGCGGCTTCACGCTGAACGTCGCGACCGATTTCGGCACGACCGCGACGGGCAGCGACAGCTCGCTCGTCGGCTTCACCGGCAGCGCGACCGGCTATCTGCCGATGCCCTGGCTCTCGCACCACGCCGTCGCGCTCGGCCTCTCCGCCGGCATCGGCACCGGAGCGTACCCGCGCTTCTTCCAGGGCGGCTTCGCCGACCAGAGCCCGTTCGACGCGGTGCGGAGCGGCCTCCGTCAAACCGCGTTCGTGCTCCGCGGCTTCCCCTACGACGCGGTCTCGGGACGACAGTACAATCTCGCGAACCTCGAGTATCGCTTCCCGATCGTCTGGGTCGAGCGCGGGGTCGACACTCTCCCGGTGTTCTGGCACGCGCTCACCGGGACGCTCTTCGCCGACTACGGCGGCGCCTACGACCACATCGCGTCGAACGATCTGCTCGGCCAGTATCACCTCGGGCTCGGCGGTGAGCTCCACCTCACCCTCGCCTTCGGCTACTTCATCGAGACGGAGTTCCGGCTCGGGTGGGCTCGCGGCTTCGGCACCCTCGGCACGTCGCAGACGTACCTGGTCGCCGCCGCGACGTTCTGATCCCCACTTCTTTTCCCTTCTCCGCTCGTTCTGCTACCGCCCCGGGGCATGCGCCCTCTCCTTCCCGCGCTCGCGTGCCTGCTCCTGTCCGGGTGTTTTGCCCCGCCGCCCCCGAGTGCGCGGGTGAGCGACATCGCTCGCGAGACCAACGAAGCCGCGCGTTTCGGCAACATGACGCTCGCGCTGGAGCATACTGCCGACGGCGCCCGCGACCACTTCGCCCGCCATCGCGAGACCTGGGGCGGCGCCGTGCGCGTGCTCGACTTCGAGCTGTCGTCGCTATCGATGAAGGACAACGAGCACGCGACGGTGCTCGTCGACATCGAGTGGATGCGCGTCGACGAGGACCTGCTCCGCTCTACGCGCGTAGAGCAGACGTGGCGCGGAGCCGGCCAAGATCACGGCTGGTCGCTCGTACGCGAACGACGGATCGGCGGCGATATCGGCCTCTTCGGCGAGCGCGTCGCGCGGCTCGATCCGCCGAAGCAGCACGGCGACGTCCAGTTCCCGAGCAAGACGATCGGGAAGTCCGACAGCGAGTAGCGCGCGGCGCTCGATCACGCGCGAGTGGTCCCAGCATCACGCCGGGACCGTCGCGAGAAGCGCTGGCGAGAGACTCAGGAAGAAGACGACGAGGCGCGCTTGCGGGGCGCCGGAGCGGCTGCCGCAGGCTTCGTCGCGCGCTTCTTTGCGCGAGCCTTCTTCTTGGACTGTGCGCGGCGGCGCTTCATCTTCATCGAGTTGCGGCGGTCGAATCGTCCCATGATGCTCTCGTGCTCTTTGCCCGGGTGAACGCGACCTTTCGCGCCGTTCGGGGTGCAGGGGAATAGCGGAGTCGTGAGCGAAACGCCAGCGCGTTTCCGCCGGACCGCCCGGAGGCGATCACGAAGGCATTTTCCGTCTTCGTCGCGCCGCCATGATGACGGCGGCGCGGCGACGGAATCAGCCGCTCGATGCGTCGTCGAGAGAGCGCTCGCTGTCGCGCACCTCGAGTCGATAACGGCTATTCACCGTCTCGATGTAAAACACGTCCTTCGGCGCTAGCCGAAGCACGCGCTTCACCGGTGTTGTGACGTACTCGTGCATGCCGTCGGAAAACTCAATCACGACGACCGAGCCTTTCCGCGGCGCGCGCACAAGACGCCCAGTAACGGCTCTCGAACCACGACCCAGCTTCCGCA
>DATAZL010000145.1:0-113165 GCA_036272055.1 Polyangiaceae bacterium
CGGCGGGGGGAGCAGTTCGCCGGCGAGCGAAGCGAGCCCGCGAAGCGGCGGGGGGAGCAGTTCGCCGGCGAGCGAAGCGAGCCCGCGAAGCGGCGGGGGGAGCAGTTCGCCGTAGGCGAAGCTGCGGGGGGCCAAGGCCCCCCGCTAGTAACAGCAGTTCGCCGTAGGCGAAGCTGCGGGGGCCCAAGGCCCCCCGCAACAAAAACGGCTAGATCAGATGACCCACTCGAAGCCGGTGCCGAGGTCGAGACCTGCCTGGTCCGGCCACACGACACCCGCGAGAATGCACATCTCGTTGGTGTTCGCGGACTCGCCGAACGTGAGCGTCGTCCCGGTGTTGTTGTTGTACGTGCACGCCCACTGGATGGTCGTGCCCTGCTTCAGCTGCGGGTACGGCGCCTGGTAGAACGTCGGGACCGGCTCGTTCCACTGCGTGCCCTGGTAGATCATGACGCCGTCGCTCGACTTCGCGGTGAAGTTGACCGCGCGGCTGTGCATGTGGCTGACCGCCGCGAGGAGATTCGCAGTGGCGGGCAGCGCGCCGGAGGTACGCGTCTGGGTGCTCATGCCGGGGGGCACGCTGAGGAACGCGGTGTTCAGGAACAGCGAGACGGCGATGTTCTTGATGGCGGTCGTGTCACCGTAGTGGAACGTGACGGAGACCTCCGCGGTCTTGGCGTCCGTCGTGGTGTTCAACAGGTGAACGAGGAGACGGATACCGTCTGTGCCGAGCAGCTTGCGGCCGACGTTGGGCGGATAGACGAAGTACTGCTGGTCGTTCTGCGCCATGTGGAACAGATCGTGGAACTCGATACCCGAGCAATCCGCGACGGCGTTCGTGTCCTTGAACGAGGGGTCGTGGAACACGAACATGTGATGGGAGGACACCATCGTCGAATCGGTCTCGACGACCGCCTGGTCCTTGCCGCCGAGCGGATTGTCGAAGTTCTGGCACTTCACCTCTTCCGCACCGGGCGGGAGGGGCATGGAGACCATCTTGATCGTCTTGAGCTGGATGCCCGGGCCGTCGTTCGCACCGGGGGTGAAGCCGGTCGACGGACCCGACGTGCCACCACCGGCACCGGTCGGCGCTGCGCCGCCAGCTGCGGGCGTGCCGCCACCGCCGAGAACTACTGCGCCGCCGGCGCCCGGGGTGACAACGGTGCTGCCACCAGCTCCAACGGGAGGAGCCGTGTAACCGCCAGCGCCAACCGGCGGCGTGGTCGTCCCCGTGGGGCCAGTCGTGGTGGCGCCACCGGCGCCAACGGGCGGGGCGGTGGTACCGCCACCAGCACCCGGAAGAACGGTGGAGCTCCCCGCGTTGGAGAGACCGTCGTTACTATCGGGCTGGCCGTCGCCTGCAGCGGAGCAAGCGCTGAGGAGCAGGCCGAGCGTTCCAACAGGGAGAACAGCGCGAAGGTTCATGGAACGATCGGTACCACAAGAACCGCCCTCTGGCGATTGCCAACGTGTGATCACAGCTTGACTTCTCGCGGCTCTTCCGTCCGACGCGTGGCGTCCGCGGTACGTCTCGCACCAAAACTCAGCAAATACTACGTGTACGCTGCAAAATTACCGCGTGTGCGCACGAAACCGAGCTCACAACCAACCGGCTGTTTGGCGAAACCAGCATCTTTTCTGCTCGATCCGCATTCGAACGGTTTGTGACGCGTGCCCTTCGGTCACCGAGCCGGCACGTCGATGGCGATGCGTCGGATCTTTCGCGATCACAGTTGTGGAGACACGCGGCGTCGCGAGTGCCGTCGGTTATTGCTTTCGCAAATGAGAACGATGAACCAGCGCTCGTCACGATCGTCGCCACTTATTCGGGCTTGAGTCTCGCTGCGGCGACGACGGCTTGTCCCAGCGCGAGGCCGCCGTCGTTCGGCGGCACGCGACCGTGACCGAGTACCTCGAAGCCCGCGTCGCGCAAACGTCGCGTCGCCTCTTCGAAGAGAACACGGTTCTGGAAGCATCCGCCGGACAGCGCGACCGTGTCGAAGCGCGTCTCTTCATCGCGTAGCGTCACGGCCATCGTCGCGACGGCGCGCGCAAGGCCACGATGAAAACGCGCGGCGACGACTCCGGGCTGCACGCCGTTCACCAGATCGCCGAAGAGCGCCCGCCACATCGCGAGCGGATCGACGTAGGGAAGCCCCTCGCCGTCGAGCCGCGATATCGAGAACGGATACGCGAGCTCGTCGGGTTCCGTTCGCAATGCGACGTCGTCGACCGCCGCCTCCAGTAGCGCTCCGGCTTGCCCCTCGTACGCTTGTCGCTCGAACACGACGCCGACGGCCGCAGCCACGGCGTCGAACAGACGTCCGCAGGACGACGCACGGGGTGCGAAGGTCTCTCCGGCGAGCATGCGATCGAGAACCGCGCGCGGCTTGTCCGACAGACGACGATGGAGCTCGAGCTCGGCGAAGCTCGCGGTGAACTCGTCCCAGCCCATCTCCGCCATCAGGTGCGCGTAGAGGTTCCGCCACGGTTCGCGCGCGGCCTGATCGCCACCGAGCAACGCGACGGGCTTGAACGTACCGAGCCGCATGGCCGTCCGGTAATCGGCGAGGAAAAATTCGCCGCCCCAGAGCGCGCCGCCGTCGCCGAGGCCGAGCCCGTCGAGCACGATGGCGAGGACCGGCGCGGCGTCCAGCGCACGGCCGTTCTCCGCGAGACACGCTGCGGCGTGGGCGTGATGATGCTGCACCTCGAGCAGCGGAAGCCCATCGGCGACAGCGCGTTCGCGAGCGAGCCGCGACGACGGATAATCCGGGTGCAGATCGGCGACGAGCGCCGCGGGCCGATGCTCGAAGAGAGCGGCATAGAGCTCGAGGTTCTTCCTGTAGTCGTCGAACGTATCCGGATCTCCGAGATCGCCCTGGTGCTGCGAGAGCACGGCATTGCCGCGATCCAGCAGGCAAAAGGTTCCCTTCAATTCACCGCCGTAGGCGAGCAATGGCGGTGCGTCTTCGACGCCGTGCGGCAAACGAATCGGCGAGGGTGCATAACCGCGCGCCCGTCGAAGCACGCAGGGACGGCCATCGAGGACGCGAACCACCGAATCGTCGATGCGATTCGCGATGAGTCGATCGTGCGACAGGACGTGGTCCGCGATCGGGCCAAGCCGTTCGCGCGCCTCGTCGTCGTCGATGACGGGAGGCGCGTCGGACACATTGCCGCTCGTCATCACGACGGGCGTCTCGAGGCGCTCCAGGAGAAGCACGTGTAGCGGGGTCGTCGGCAGCATGAACCCGAGGGTGCGGTGACCCGGCGCGACCACGTCCGGCAAGGACGCCGCGCCGCTCATCGCGAGGAGCACGATGGGCCCCTCGGTGCTCGTGAGAAGCCGCTCTTCGTCGCTCGATACGACGCAGTAGCGACGAATGACGTCGAGATCGCGCGCCATCAACGCGAACGGCTTCGCGTCGCGCCGTTTCCGTTCACGAAGCCGCATGACGACGTCGGCACGCGTCGCGTCGCAGGCAAGGTGATACCCGCCGAGCCCCTTGATCGCGACGATCTCGCCCTTCTCGAGCAAACCGCGCGCGGCATCGACGTCGTCGAGCACCGACGCCGGCAGAGCTCCGTCGACTCGATGAAGGCGCGCAGTGGGCCCGCACAGTGGGCACGCCGTCGCCTCGGCATGGAACCGACGATTGCCGGCGTCCCGGTATTCCACGTCGCAGGCCGCGCAGAGGGGGAACGCCGCCATCGTCGTCGTGCTGCGGTCGTACGGGATGGCCCGCACGATGCTGAGACGCGGACCGCAGTGAGTGCAGTTCGTGAATGGGTAGCGGAACCTGCGCTCGAGCGGCGACAGCAGCTCGCTCGTGCAAGCGGCGCAGACCACGGCATCGGGAGCGACCTCGGTACGTGCGACGCCGGAGGCGCTCTCGACGATCCGGAACTCCCCCTGGAAGGCGCCGGCGAGCGCCGTCGTCTCGAGCGTCTCGACGCGTGCTAGCGGCGGGCACTCGCGCGAGATGCGCTCGACGAACGCCGTCATTGCATCCACCGAGCCCGAGGCGCGAATGAGCACGCCCTCCGCGTCGTTCAGTACCTCGCCGTTCAGGCCGAGCTCGCGAGCGAGCCGATAGACGTGAGGACGGAAACCGACGCCCTGCACGCGGCCGCGGACGCGGATCTCGAGCGAGGAAAACGTCATTTTACCCCCTTCAAAGCACGCCTACGGCGTCGTGATGTCGAGGTGAAGGTCGAGTCCGTCCACGATTCCGGCAATCTTACCGGAGTTCGCGAGAACGCGTTTGACGAGCGGCGCTAACCTCGGGAAGTTTCGTCCATGCCTCGTCTGTGCGTGTTTTGCGGCTCGTCGATGGGAACCGATCCGGCGTACGCCGAGGCGGCTCGCGCTCTCGGACGCGCGCTGGCCGAACGCGGTGCGGGGCTCGTCTACGGCGGTGCTCATCGCGGATTGATGGGCTTGCTCGCCGATTCGGTCCTCGAAAACGGCGGGACGGTCATCGGCGTGATTCCGGAACGTCTCGTCGAGCTCGAGGTCGCCCATCGCGGTCTCACGGAGCAGCACGTCGTGAAGACGATGCACGAGCGCAAGGCGCTGATGGCCGCGCACGCGGACGCCTTCCTGGCTCTGCCCGGCGGATTCGGCACCCTCGAAGAGTTCATGGAGGTACTGACCTGGGCGCAGCTCGGCTACCACGACAAGCCGCTCGGCATGCTCAACATCTCCGGCTACTACGACGGTCTCCTCTCGTGGATCGGCTTCGCCGAACGGCAAGGGCTCGTCTCTTCGACGAACACCGGACGCATTCGCGTCAGCACCAACGTCGCCGAGGCGCTCGCTCAGCTGCTGTGAGACCGGGCCGCGGCAGCTTGACCGCGGCGTGTTCCGCGCGCGACCCTGACGTCTCGTGGCGCCATCCAGATTGCTCGTCGAGGGCGGCAAGGTTCTCTTGCCGTCGCTGTCGTTCGAACGGCTCGACGTGCTCGTCGAGGGGACGGTGATTGCCGAGCTCGTGAAGCCCGGGACGGTGACCGACGTGTCCGTCGCACGGTACGATGCGACGGATCGGCTCGTCATTCCGGGGCTCGTGAACGCACACACTCACGCGCAGGTGACGCTCGCCAAGGGGCTCTTCGATCGTCACACGCTCGAGACGTATCTGAACGCGCTGCCGTGGGCGACGGGGCGCCACACGCTCGAGGATACGTACGTCTCGGCGGCCCTCGGCGCGCTCGAGATGGTGCGGAAGGGGTGCACGGCGGCCTACGACATGTTCGGGCAGTTTCCGCTCCCGACCCGCGACGCAGTGGAGTCCGTCGCGCGTGCGTACTCCGACGTCGGGATGCGCGCCGTCATTGCACCGATGATGGCCGATCGCACCTTCTACGAGGCGATCCCCGGTTTGCTCGACGCGCTACCGCCGGCACTCGCCGCAGAAGCGCGAGCAATTCGCACCGCGCCCGACGTGGCGTCGCTGAATGCCTGTCGCGACATTCTCTCGCGGTGGCCCGTCGATCGCGACAGGGTCCGGCCTGCACTGGGCCCGACGATCCCGCATCACTGCACGGATCCATTTCTCGTCTCGTGCCGCGATCTCGCGAACGAGTTCGACGTCGGGCTCCAGATGCACGTCGCGGAGAGCCGCGTTCAGGCCGCCGTCGGACGTCGTCTCTACCGCACGTCCCTCGTCGGCCATCTCGACGCGCTCGGCGTCCTCGGACCGCGCTTCTGCGCATCGCACGCGATATGGCTCGACGACGAGGATCGCAAGCGGCTCGCCAACAGCGGAGCTTCCGTGGCGCACAACCCGGGGAGTAACCTGAAGCTCGGTTCCGGCGTGCAAGATCTCCGTCGCTTGCTCGACGCCGGAGTTCCCGTCGCGATCGGCACCGACGGCGCAAGCTCGTCCGACACTCTCAACGTGTTCGAGGCGACGCGCCTGGCGTCGTACCTGACGCGAGTGAAGGACCATCCGAGGGAACGATGGGTGAGCGCGCGCGAGGCGTTCACGCTGGCGACCAGCGGAGGCGCAGCGGCGCTCGGCTTTGCACGGATCGGCCGCATCGAGAAGGGCCTCGAAGCGGATCTCGTGCTCCTCGACGCAGGCGCGTTGCACTACGTCCCCGCGAACGACCTCGTGTCGCAGCTCGTCTTTGGAGAAGACGGCACCGGAGTCGACAGCGTGTTCATCGCCGGTCGTCTCGTGCTCGATCACGGCCGCTTCACGACCCTCGACGTGAACCGTATCCGACAGGACGCCGAGAACGCCGTCGAGCGCCTGCGCGCCGTCACCGCTCCTGCGCGCGCGCTCGCCGAGCTCCTCGAGCCCCACGTCGGTCGATACTGCGACGGACTGCTCGGGTAGGCTCCCTGAAATCGCGGTCGGCAAGCACGCCGCGACCGCAGTCCCCTGACGCGCCCGATCATCAACCCGACGCGCCGCGCTTCGGTGGGGAGATGGGCTAGGAACGGTTCCGCGAGCTAAGAACGAGCGCTGGTAAGCCAATCGCGAACGCGACAGGTTCTCGGCACCTCGCCTACGACTGCCTCGCAGGCTCGGCGCAGAACGCCGATCCTACCCACCAGAGCGCGCCCCAGCTTCCGGGCCCCGCACCCAAGCTTTACTTCGCGCCGCACCAGATCACCAAGCGCAACAAGGAGTGGGGCTACGAAGAAGTAAACCGTCGCTTCGGCGATGCCCAGAAAGCCTCCATCAAGAAGGTAGCCGACCCCCGCCACCCCTGGATGCAAATAGTCGAACACCGTGGCCTCGACGCAGCCGCAACGCTGATCGCCGACATGGTCGAAGGCCGCGTCGACCCGTTGAAGGGGCATGTCGTCGTGATTTGAGGCACTCGCGCCGACGACCTTGTGCGCGCCGTCAATCGAACTAACTTGGCCTGGCGAACGAATTGTTCGTGCGAACGAAGAGCACATCCATGACCGACCCTCTACGAATTGGCGTGATTCTCAGCACCACGAGAGTCGGTCGCTTCGCCGACAGGCCGGCAAAGTGGATCCTCGATATCGCGCAGAAACGCGACGACGCCGTGTACGAGCTGGTGGACCTCAGGGACTATCCCCTCCCCTTCTTCGATGAACCGCGTTCGCCACTCAGAGGTCCTCCCGAGAACGAGGTCGCGAGGCGGTGGGCCGCGAAGCTCGCAGAGCTCGACGGGTTCGTGTTCATCACCGCCGAGTACAACCACGGTATCCCCGCGGTCCTGAAGAACGCGATCGACTACGCTTACGTGGAGTTCAATCGCAAACCCGCCGCCTTCATCGGCTATGGCAACGCAGGTGGCGCGCGCGCCGTCGAGCAGCTGCGGCTCGTTCTCGTCGAGCTCCAGGTCGCCTCCACGAAACACTCCGTCCAGATCGCGCGCGCCGAGTTCGTCGGCATGCTCCTGCAAGGAAAGTCGTTCGAGGACTATCCGTACCTCGAAGAGGCGGCGGTCGTGATGCTGGGCGACCTCGTATGGTGGGCAAACACGTTGCGAGCCGGACGCCACGGCACCGTCGCCTAGGAACTGTCCTCTTTCGCAAATGCATGGCCGCTCCGCGGCGGAGTGCAGCAGCTAGCGTGGGCTTTCCGAACGGAAGGAAGCCTCGCTCATGCTCGATCTATTCGCTTCAGCGCCCAGGGATCTCCGCCGGGCGCGTCTCGAGGAATACGGCCAGTACCTGGTGGAACGCGACGGAGAGCTGAACATCGAGGAACGCACGCTCTCGCGACGTGAAGCGACCATCGCGAGATACGAGACGCCACCGGCGGCCGTGCGCTCGATGGACGAGGCGACCTTCAAGAAGCAGTACACCGCGTTCGACAAGGACGCGTCGCACAGTCCGGAGATATTACTCCTCCTCGCGCTCGTGAAGGTCAACTCGGCCGAAGCGTACGGCGTGAGCCAGAATTTCCAGAGGACGATGAACCGCGCGCTCAAGAACGACGACGACGCGGAGCTCCGTATCCTCTGCGAGGAGGGGTACCACACGCGCATGCTCCTCAGCGCGTCGAACCGCTACGGCATAGAGGTGACCGAGCCCTATCGTCCGCCGTCCGCACTCCGCGTGCTCATCGGCGGGATAGCGACTGCGCCGATGGCGATCGCACGGCCGCTCACGCTCGCGGGAGAGATCATCGGGACGCTCATGTTCGCGAAGCTGCTCGACGTCACCCGGCGAGTGCTCGGGCACGACCCCGAGACACGCGACGCGATCGAGGAGCGGCTCGTCGAGATCTGCGCCGACGAGCGCGGACACATCAGTTACAACCGCATGCACATGGGCCCGGCGGAGCTCGCGCAGACCCGCCTCATACTTCCCCTCACGGCGCGCATCATGGCGACCGTGTTCCCGGAGATGGTCGCGCTCGGGGCGTTCCCGCTGAACGTCTTGCAAGAGCTCCCGCTCATCACCGACCCGAAGCGCCTCCCGGAGAGCGTGCGGCGCGACTCGTTCGTAGCTTAGCGGCGAGAGCTCGGGCGACGAGCATCGTCGCCTTCGTTGCGCAGGCTGCATCGGCATTCTACGGTCGCGACGCGATGCGCGTCGTGAACCGGACGGACGACGAGTGGCTCTGGGGATGGGACACGACGCCGGGCATCGTCTCCGTGTGGGCGGAGGCCGACGGGAGCGCACTCGTGTGGCGGCGTTCACCGGAGAACGGCGTGCTCGTTCGCGAGAGCGACCGCTTCCGTCCCTGGTTATTGCTCGCGAATCTGGGCGATCTGTCGCACCTCGGCGCGATGCTTCGCCGGGAAGAGGACGGCGCGCCGCCCCGCGGTGCGGTGACGTATCGCGAGCTCGGAGGGCCCGGCGAGCTGCGCTACCTGGTACGCGCCGACGACGGTCGCGCGCTCGCGCGTGCCGTGCTTCGCGGCGCGGAGCGGCGTCTCGGGCGGCCCTTCGGAAATGTACGCGACCTCGGCCCGAGCGCGGCGCTCTCCCTGCCGCCGGAAGAGCAGTATCTGGTCGCGTCCGGGCGCACGTACTTCCGCGATCTGCCGTTCGACTCCTTGCACCGCGCGCAGTTCGACCTCGAGACGACCGGGCTCGATCCGGAGACGGACCGCATCTTCATGGTCGCGCTGCGCGGACCGGACGGCTCTGTGGAGGCGCTCGAGTCCACTGGCGAGGACGACGCCGCGGAAGCGGCGCTCATCCAGTCGTTCCTCGCGCGGCTCAGGGTGCTCGACCCCGACGTCATCGAGAACCACAACTTGCACGGGTTCGACATCCCGTTCCTCGCGCATCGCGCTCGACGGCTCGGCGTCCCCGTCGTCCTCGGTCGCACCGACACGACGTTACGGCTCAGGCCCGCGGCGCGCGGCGCGTCGATGGGCGGTGATCTCGCGGAGCGGGATCGCCTGCGCCGCGCGCGCTACACTGTGCCGGGGCGCGAGCTCATCGACTCGATGGACGCGGTCCGGCGTCACGACTTCTCGGCGCGCGATCTCCCGGGGCACGGCCTCAAGGCCGTTGCGCGTCACTTCGGCCTTTCGCACGACCAGCGCGAGCTGATCCCGGGAAGCCGCGTGCACGAGGTCTATCGAAGCGATCCGGCGCGCGTGAGGCGTTACGCGCTCGACGACGTTCATGAAGCGGCGAGCCTCGCGCGGCTTCTCGGCGGTTCCGCGTTCGCTCTCGCCGGCATGGTGCCGCGACGGTACGAGCGCCTCGCCGACGCCGGAGCGGCAACCGGGGTGGTCGATCCGTTGATCGCGAGGGCCTATCTGCGCGAGGGCGCCGCATTGCCCGCTCACCGCGAGAGTGACGGCACCGAGCACACCGGTGCGGCGTTACACCTCTTCGCGAGCGGCGTCGCGGAGCGCGTCGTGAAGGCCGACGTCGCGAGCCTCTATCCGTCCCTCATGCGCCAGTACCGCATCGGGCCATCGCGCGATCGCCTCGGCGTGTTCCTTCGCCTCGTCGATCGCCTCGTCGAGCAGCGACTCGCCGCGAAGGCACGCGCCAGGGCGGCTCCGTCGGGCTCGCCCGAGCGCTTCACGGCCGAGGCGCTCTCCGCGGCGATGAAGCTCGTCGTCAACTCTGCGTACGGGTACCTCGGCGCGGCGTCGCTCACGCGGTTCTCCGACGTGCACGCCGCGAACGACGTGACGAGGCACGGCCGCGCCGTCCTCGAGCTCCTCTGCGACGAGCTCGCGCGTCGCGGCGTCACGTTGCTCGAAGCCGACACCGACGGCGTGTACTTCGCCGTACCTCCACACTGGACCGAGTCGGACGAACGACGGGTCGTCTCCGAGGTCGCGGCGCTCCTGCCGGAGCAGGTGCACCTCGAATTCGAGGGCCGCTACGCCGCCATGCTGTCGCACGAACCGAAAAACTACGCGCTCTTGCCGTATGAAGGGCCGCTCGTCCTCCGCGGCGTCGCGTTTCGTTCGAGCCGCGCCGAACCGTTCGGCGAAGCGTTTCTACGACGCGCCGTCGCCGCGTTGCTCGTGCGTGACGTCGCAGGTGTGCGTGCCGCTTACCGTGACGCCGTCGGTGCGCTCCGCGGGCGCAAGCTGCCGACCTACGACGTCTCGTCGCGGGTTCGTCTGACGAAGACGCCTGCCGAATATCTCGCTACACGCGACGCCCGCCGCGAGCTGACGTACGAGGCCATGCTCGCGGGCGGTCGCACGTACTGGACGCCCGGCGAGCGCGTCCGCGTCTACCGTGCGCGCGCCGGACGCGCCGGGCTGCTCACCGCGGAGCTCGAAGATCGGTCGATCACGACTACCGACGCGCGCGACTACGACGTCGAATTCTACGTCCGTATCCTGCGCGATACCTACGCGGCGCGTCTGGCACGCGCCTTCACGCCGGAAGACTTCGCCACGGTGTTCGCAGATCCGGAGCAACCCTCCCTCTTCGAAACGCCACTCGGCGACATTCATCCGATCTTGACGATCATCGACCGGCCGAGCTCCAGCGTCTGAGCCGCTCGCCGCCGCACCCTACGGCATCGGGTGCTTCTCGAAGAAGTCGATGACGGTCGTGGTGGCGTCGATGTCCATGCTGCTCTTGCCGACGAGGGGTGGGCCGCCGGGCCATGAGTGGCCACCGTCGACCACGGTGCAGAGCTCCACTTCACTGCCCTGTTTGCAGCCGGTCCAGGAGTGACACGCGGAATCGCCCTTCTGCGAGACGAGCGTCGAGCCGGTGAACAGGTCGGCATTCGGACCGCCGTCGAACGACGACTCATCCGGCATGGGAACGGTCGCGCCGGCTTCGGGGGCGGGCGAGCTCGGACACTCGTCGAGATGTCGCCAGAGCTCGATCGAGTACGAGACCGGCGGGAAATCGAGCACGTGATAGATGCCGTCGGTACCACCGTTGAACGGCACGATGGTGTCGCCGGTGCCGTGGATCGCGAGGATCGGAACGGGACGCGACGGCGTGCACGGATTCAACACGACGGCGCCGGCGACCGGTGCGACCGCCGCGAACACGTCGGCCGCTTCACAGCCGAGGCGATACGAGAGCATCGCGCCGTTCGACAGGCCCGTCGCGAAGACGCGCTTCGGATCGATGCAATAGTCGTCCTCGAGCTTCTTGACGAGATCGCGGATGAACCCGACGTCGTCTGTGCTGTTGCCGCAGCAGGTCCCCGCGTTCCAGCTCAGGCCCACGCCGACCGAGAGCCCCTCCGGATAGGCGACGATGAACCCGCGCTGATCCGCGGTGTCGGACATATGAGATACCGACGCTTGCAAGCTCGCGGGCTCGAGCAACCCGTGAAAGTTCAAGACGAGCATCGCGGGCGTCGCCGGGTCGTAGCTCGTGGGCACGTGCACGAGCGATGAGCGGAGCCCGCCGTCCGGCGCTCCCGGCTCCATCACCGCCGTCACGCTGTCTCCGGGAACACCGAGCTTGCCGTGACAGCTCGGCGCGGCATCGTGCGACGCCTCCACTCCCGCGTCGGTGATCACCTCGGGAAGGCTGTGCAGCGTATCGTTGCTGCAAGCAGCGACGAGAGGGACCAGACCGAGGACCAGCGCGTACGGACGAATCATGAGTCCGCGTAACCTAGCTCCGAACCGCGCGGAGCCGATAGACGGCTCCGCAGTGCTCGCTCAGCCGTCGAAGAACGTGCAGCCCGCGGTCGCACGTTGCGTCGAAAGTGGCGCCGCCTCGTCGAACCGGGTGTGTGAGTGCTTGAACGTGTTCGCGACCTTGCTCGCGGACGCGACGACGACCGGGAGAACTCCCATTCCGAGCCCAACCGACGTCCAGAACTCCGCTGCCATCATGTAGTAGGACATTAGAATCTCCGTTCTGTTTCGCCATCCGGTAGAGCAAGTCGCGTACCCGAGGACGCATCGCCGATTTTCGCGGCATTTCTCGCGTCTGCCGCCGAAAGCCGGCGTTCCCGGCGAGCAGCACGCCCGGTTGCACCCTGTGTCAGTGCAACCGGCGGAGGCCGCCGACGGTGATCAGCTGAGCTGTGGCAGGGCGCCCGAGCGACTGCATTGCGGACCCTCGTGAGCAAATCCCTCGAAGAACCCCACCCGCGTCGTCGGGAGTGGCACGCGCTGGCCCTGTCGCCCCTCGCCTGCGCCGTGCTTCTCTCGTGTGGAAGCAGCGGTTCCACGCCCGATTCCGCCGTCGCTGCAGGAGGGAATGGGGGCTCCCACAGCGGCGCAACCGTCGGCGGCTCGGCGAATACCGGTGGCTCGGCGAATACCGGCGGCTCGGCGAATACCGGCGGCTCGGCGAATGCCACTGGCTCTATGGGCACCGGTGGTTCGGCGAACACCGGCGGGTCGGCGAGCACCGGCGGGTCGGCGAGCAACGGCGGCTCGGCGAACAACGGCGGCTCGGCGAGTACCGGCGGCTCGACGAGCACCGGCGGTTCCACCGGGATGGGCGGCGGTGCCGACGGCGGTGCGGGCGGTCGAGCCGGCGCGGGGGGTGTTGCGAGCTGTGCTGTCGCTGCCGGTGCGGAGCTCGGCGTGTTTCACGATCCGGTCGCGACGGCGAACATCGCGCCGCCCGATCCGCCGGGCATCACGTTCAAGGACACGGACGGCGCTGCCGTCAACGCACACGGTGGAGGCGTGATCAGGGTGTGCGACACCTTCTACCTGCACGGCGAGTACTTCTCGAGCACCACCACCGACAACGACTTCAACGGGTTCTCGATGTACTCGTCGAAGGATCTCTCGACGTGGAAGAACGAGGGGATCATTCTTCCGCGACAGCAGAGCGGCGAGCTCGGGCCGAGTCGCAAGGGCGAGCGCCCGCACATCATTCAGTGCCCGAGCACGGGTGAGTTCGTGCTCTATGCGCACGCTGCCGATACTACCTACCAGGCCGACAAGGAGGTCGTGTTCGCCACCTCCGCGACGGTGAACGGCAAGTACGCCTATCAGGGGCCGTTGAAGAACGCTGCAGGCACAATCGCAGCACACAGTGATATGAGCGCCTTCACGGACGGGAACAGCGCCTATGTCGTCACCGAGAGCGGCTGGGTGTACACACTCGCGGACGACTGCCATGGCTGGGTGTCGTCCAAACAATATGGCGCCGTGAATGGGACGACCGGCGGCATCGAAGCGCCCACGGTCTTCAAGGCGGGGAGCACGTATTACTTCATCGGCTCCGACAAGACGGGCTGGCGAGCGAACGACGACTTCTACTCGACTGCGCCCGCGATGAACGGTCCGTGGACGTATCGCGGCTACCTCGCTCCGCAGGGAAAGCTCACCTGGATGACCCAGAGCACCTGGGTGATTCCCGTCGCAGGAAGCGGCGGAACGACGTTCGTCTATGTCGGCGATCACTGGTACGGAAATCAGGACACCACCGCGCCCGGCAAGCACAACGACCAGGCCACGTACGTCTTACAGCCGCTGAGCTTCGCCGGCACCGACATCTCGCTGCCGACCTACCAGGCGAACTGGACCCTCGACGTCGGCGCCGGCACCTGGTCGAAGTAGGCATGATTCGTGAAGTGAACGCGCCGGTCTCTTTACACGACGATCGCGCCGTCTGATCGTAGGCGCTTGCCACGTCGCGCCGCGCTTCGGCTCTACTACTTCGTCTTCTTCTCGGCGATCGGCGCTTACGTCCCGTACTTTCCGTCGTGGCTCCGCGGGCGCGGCATCGACGGGCTCCGGATGAGCGCCATCACGATGGTGGTGCCGCTCTTCGGCGTCGTGAGCCCGGTGGCATTCGGGATCGTCGCGGACGTATTCGGCCTGCGTGGCTCCCTGCTTCGCTTCGCCGCGGCCGGCGCGGTGCTATCGTTCGGCGCCATCACCGCATTCGGCACCGGAGGCGACGCGTCCTCCTACGCGAGCCTGATGCTGTTCACGGCCCTCTTCGCCTTCACCCGCGGCCCGATGGTGAGCCTCGCCGACGTCTCGGCGCTCGAGCAACCCGGTAGCTACGGACGGACGCGGCTGTTCGGCTCCGCCGGCTTCACGGCGATGGTCGTGCTCGCGGGGGCGTTCGTGGAGCCGCGGAGCGCGCGGCAAGTCCCGCTCGTCATCACGGCCGCGCTCGCCATGACGCTGCTGGTGACGATGCGCTTGCCGGCCAGGGCCGTCAGCCCTCCGTTGCCCGTGGCCGGAGACGCAGCACGACTCGCGCGCAGTCCGGATTTTCTTCTCTTTCTGTTGAGCGCCTTTCTCTGGTCGGCAGCGCACGTCAGCTACGATCTGTGCTTCTCGATGCACCTCGCCGACATCGGAGGCTCGACGTTCGAGGTCGGTCTCTGCTGGGCGATCGGCGTCGTCGCGGAGATCGCGCTGATGAGCGCCGCCCATCTGCTCTTCGCCCGCTTCGCGGTCACGAAGCTACTGTTCGCCGGCGTCGCGATCACCGCCGTGCGTCTCATCCTGCTCGCCCGGCTCCGCTCGATCCCGGCTCTTCTACTCTTCTCCCCCCTCCACGCCTTCACGTTCGGGCTCTACTGGGTCGCGTCGAACGAGTACGTCAGGGAGCGTGTCCCCGCTCACGTGCTCGCGACGGCGCAGAGTCTGCTCGCCGCATCTGTCGCCCTCGGCTCCGTACTCGGCATGCTCGCATGGGGTCCGCTCTACGCAGGACGAGGCGGCGCGAGCGTCTTCATCGGAGCAGCCGTGGTCGCGGCGCTCGGCTCGGTCGCCGCGATGGTGCTCGGCAACGTGGCTGTAGCTGTCAATCGAAATCATTGACGGGCTCGCCGTAAACAGCGACGCACGACCACTGTGTTGTCGCGCGCGAGATGATACGTTGCGCGCGTCGTGAGCTCGCCGCCGGTCCATTCGCACCGCGTTCCCCATGTGAGAGCGCTCGACGGGTTGCGTGGGCTCGGGCTACTCGGCGTGTTGCTGTTCCACGCCGATGGAATGCTCCCGGGCGGCTATCTCGGTGTCGACCTGTTCTTCGTGCTGTCGGGCTATCTGATCACGTCCCTGCTTCTCTCCGAGCACGACACGACGGGACGCATCGATCTGGCTTCGTTCTGGGTGCGGCGAGCACGACGGCTCTTCCCGGCGCTGCTCTCGCTGATGCCCGCCGTGGCCCTCTATGGCCGTTACTTCGCGCGTGCCGACGAGCTCGAGGCGCTACGTCTCCAGGCCCTGGCAAGCCTCGGTTACGTCGCGAACTGGCACGCCATCTTCGGTCACCGGAGTTACTGGCAGCTCTTCGCCGCACCTTCGCCGCTCGAGCACACCTGGAGCCTCTCGATCGAGGAGCAGTTCTACGTGCTGTGGCCGCTTTTGGTGACGCTGATCCTCCGTCGCCGCGACAAGCGCACCGTCCTCGTCGTGTCACTCGTGCTGTCGCTGCTCTCGATGGGCGCGATGGTGTTGCTCTTCCAGCCCGGTGATACGAGTCGCGCGTACCTCGGGACGGACACGCGCATGGCGGGCATTCTCTGCGGCGCAGCGCTCGCGACGGTCCTGCCACCGGGCCGCCCGCTGTCCGCACCGGTCGTACGCGCGCTCGACTGGGTCGGCCTGCTCGCGATAGTCGGGCTTGGAGCGGCGTGGGGCACCCTGACGGGCACACGTCCATTCCTGTACCACGGTGGGTTCTGGCTCACCGAGCTCGCCGTCCTGGTGCTCATCGCCTGCGCGGTGATGGGCGAGAAGAGCGTCGTTGCCCGTGCCCTCTCGGTACGACCGCTGACGATGCTCGGGGTCATCAGCTACGGCGTCTATCTGTGGCACTGGCCGGTGAACGTCTTCCTGACCGAGGAGCGCACGCATCTGCATGGCGTGCCGTTCCAGGCGATGCGGTTTGCGCTCACGTTCACCATCGCCGCAGCGTCGTATCGATACCTCGAGCGGCCGATCCGCAGACACGGAGTTCCGTTCGGCCGTCCGCAGTACATCGTGCCGGCCGCGGTGATGCTCTCCGTCTTTCTGATCGTCCGCGCCACGTACGCCCGCAACGGGACGAGCTTTCCGGCCTTGCCCACCGAGCACCTCGGCGCGTCGGGGGCTCCGCCGGAGTTCGTTCGCTACCGCGTGCTCATGTTCGGCGACTCCACCGCGAACTCACTCGGATGGGGGCTTCGCAGCCTCCACGAAAAGGGCGTCGCCGTGGAGCTACTCGGCAAGGACGGCTGCACGATGCTCGACGATCGGTGCGACGGGGAGCACTGGGCCGAGCGCGTGCGCGAGCTCCATCCCGACGCGACACTCGTGTACCTCGCGGGCGCCTTCCTTCACGGCTTCGGCGTGCAGGGGACGTGGCACACCGCGTGTCACGCCGACTGGGACGCGAAATTCGAGAAAGCGCTGACGCGACGTCTCCGTGAGCTCGAGGCGACGAGAGAGCGCATCTTCGCCGTCGTCGCGCCGTATCCGGTGGGGCGCTGGGATACGCTCGAATACCGCGCACAGACCGACTGCATCAACGCGTCGCTTCGCAAGGCCGCCGCAGCTGCACCCGCCGTGCACGTGCTCGAGGTCGGCGAGAGACTCTGTCCGAAGGGCGTCTGTCGGCGCGACATGCCGTCAGGCAAGGCGCCCATCCGTCCCGACGGCGTCCACTTCTCGCTGGCCGGCGCAGAAGACGTATCGCGCTGGGTCTTCGAGCAGATCCGGCGGTGACGCGGCGGATCCGCGGCTCGGCAGTGTGCTACAGTGCCAGTATGCGCGCTGGACGAACGAAAACGACCAGTTTTTCCCTCGATACTGCCACCCTCAAGAACCTGAAGGCACTCGCAGCGCGGCGGCACAAGGGGAACGTCTCTGCGCTCCTCGCCGAGGTCGCTGCGCGTGAAGCGAAGTTCGTCGCGGCGGAGGCGTACTTCGAGAAATACGGGGTTCCACCGCTCAGTGATCAGGCGGCAGAGCGAATCGAAGCCGAGTGGCGAGGCGAGGCGATCGCGAAGAAGAGTCGTGGGCGAGCTGCATGACGTTCACGTTCGACACCGGGATGCTGATTGCGCTCGAGCGACGCAAGCGCCGCGCCACGGAGGCGTTCCGCGCGATCATCCGGCGCGGCCTGTTGCCGATCGTCCCCGCAATCGTGTACGTCGAGTGGTGGCGCGGGCGAACGGACATTCGTGAAGAGATTCTCGCCGCCGTCGTCGTCGAGGATCTGCAGCCGAGGTTGTGCCGCGCGGCAGGTGAAGCGCTGGGCGCCGTGAGGGGCGCGACGCTTGCAGACGCCGTCGTCATGGCATCGGCGTCTCTCCGCGGTGGTGGCGTCCTCTACACGTCCGACCTGGGGGACCTGATTCGCCTGCAACGCCATTTCCCGACGGTGCGCCTCCTCGAGGTTTGACTCACGGCCGCCGATGAAACGAGCTGACCCCGAACGATTGCGACGCGCAGCAGGGATACCGTCGGTGGCGGCTGTCCTCTTCCTGAGTGCCTGCGCGAGCACACCGCCGGTCGTCACCGTTCCACCGCCCACCTTGGCGGCGAGCAAGACGCCTCGAGCGGACGCCGATGTCGTCTTTCGCGCGATCGATCTGCACAACGCGGCGGCGTTCCTGGCGGAGGTGTTCGGGCGCACGGTCGTCGTTACCGCAAAGAGTACCGGGTGCTTCACGTTCGAGACCTCGTCGCGTTCGGTGAACGATGCTTTCGCCGATCTCGCGGCGGCAACGCGAACGAGGGTTCACGAGACGAATGGCATCCTGGTCGTCACCGATATCAACGCCCCCGCGCCCGCGCTGATTCACCAGATGCAAGGCGCCGATACGACGTTCGACGAGCAACGCTGGATGGACTCCGGGGACGAGGCGTTCAAGCATCTCGAGCTCTCGCTCCAGGGCGGCGATCGCGTTCCCGGACGCGTGAGCATCTTCGCGCACCGAGCTTCGGCGCACGTGCTCGGTTCGGTGCTCATCGCGGAGAGTCACACCGAGCTTCAGGGGGCGGAGCCGCCTTCCGTAGTGCGGTCCAGAGGGTTCGGCTACGTCGGTGAAAAGCCACCTGTCTTCTTCGAGGGCTGCTCGGTTACGCCGGTCCCGGAAGGCGCAGTGCTCGCGTGTACGCGGCTCCCGGAAATCGACGTGCGTGCGGCACGTGTCGGCGGTGAGCATCCGCTCGCGATGCTCTTCACGAAGAGATTCGACGCCAGCGCGGTGTACCTGAGCTCGACGACGGCATCCGTCGGAGCGCTCATCGGCCTGGAATCCGAGCACCGCATCAAAGCGATAGATCGCAGCGGCATACGACTCGTCCCCGAGCCCCCCGACAAGAAGCCTTACGAGGACGTCGAGGTCATCGACTTCCCGACGGCGAAGGGTTCGACTTGTGCGCTCGTCGAGGTGAAATCGGAGATGCCGTAGTCGCGTCTCACCACGCCGTGGGCTTGTAGTCCTTCAGGAAGAGGCCCCACACGTGCTTGCCGGTGTTGATGCCGCTGAAGATGGGGTCGACGATCCGTGCGGCGCCGTCCACGATGTCGAGCGGGGGAGAGAACCCGTCTTCTTCCGCCTTCTGGCGGGCGAGGTGCGCGGGATCCTCGTCGGTGACCCAGCCGGTGTCGACGCTGTTCATGTAGATGCCGTCCTTCGCGTAGTCCACGGCGGACGTGCGAGTCATCATGTTGAGCGCCGCTTTTGCCATGTTGGTGTGGGGGTGCTTGTCCGTCTTGAAACGACGATAAAACTGCCCTTCCATCGCCGAGACGTTGACGATGTGCTTGTCGAAGGTGCGCTGGCGCAGCATGAGCGGCTTCAGTCGTCCGTTCAGCACGAACGGCGCGATCGCGTTCACCAGCTGCACCTCGAGTAGCTCCACCGTTTGCACCTCGTGGAGGGGCAGGCGCCAGCTGTTGATCGTTCGCAGATCGACCTGCTGCTGATCGGCATCGAGCTTGCCCTCTGGATAAAGGTGCGGCCCGAGCACGGCATCCTCCGGCGCCAGGACGACCTGCGACAGCGCAGGCGCCACGGCGCTCGTGCGGGACGCCGCGGGAGCAAGCGACGACGCGCTCGACGCGGTGAGGAGCTCGTGTTCACGAACCAGGCCGCGCGCATGCTCGGGCAGGAGCGACAGCGGACCGAGCTCGCCGTCCATCAGGTGACCATAGAAGCCGGCGGGGCGACGAACGGTCTGACAGGCGTTGTGCAGGACGAAATCGAGCTGGCCGAGGGTCTGCTCGAGGTGCGTCGCGAAGGCGTCCACGCTCGCGGCGTGTCGCAGATCGAGCCCGTAGATTTCGAGGCGGTCGCGAAAATCCTCGAAGTCCTTCTCCTCCGAGTAACGTCGCGCGGCGTCCCTCGGAAAGCGGGTGCTCACCACGACGCGCGCCCCGGCACGGAGCAGGAACATCGCGGCCTGATACCCGATCTTCACCCGCGCGCCGGAGATGAACGCGACCCTTCCCCGGAGGTCTGCCGTCTGCGAGCGCTTCGCGTAGTTCTCGTCCCCGCACCGACCACACATCTGGTCGTAGAAGAAGTGCAGTTTGCTGACCTTGCCCTTGCAGATGTAACAGCGGCGAGACGCCTCGAGCTCCGGCGCTTCCCAGTCCTTCGACGCCTCGAAGGCGTCGTTCGCCCCTGCGAGCTTCGGGTCGGGCGTCACGAACGTCGGCAAGAGCCTCTTCTGACGGATGCCCGACATCTCGCGCTTGCGCATGTCGGAATCGCGGACCGCCTTCCGGCTCTTCTTGCCGAGGGCCCGGGAGAGCAATCGCTGCTCGGTCCGCTCCGGTCGCGAGAGACGTCCTGCAGCAATGAGCAGGCGGGTGCGCGTCTCGAGATCGACCTCGGCCAGGCCGGCGCGACTGTCCACGAGCGCCTCGAGGACACGCAGGCATTCGGTGATTTCGGCCCCGGTCACCGAAGCGGCGCGCGGCGGGAGTTCACTGTTCATCGACACTGTGCGAGACGCATTACCCGAAAAGCCGGCGGATCGGGAGGGCAGCAGGGGTCTTCACCCGAACTCCGGGTGGAATCGAGCCGCCCTCCGTCCGCGGTCCGTCAGGGCTGTACGGCGATCGATCACCTCGAGCTCACCCGCCGTCTGGCTCACGGTGAGCACGAACGCGCCGTCGAGCGTCGCGCGGATGTCGTGAGGCGAGCCCGCGGTGGTGATCGACGCGCCCTTCTTGCCGGTCGTCGCGTCGAGCACCTCGATGTCGCCAGAGCCCGCGACCGTCTTGTAGAGCTTACCGCCGAGCTCGAAGACGGCGCGCGGCGCCGCGTCGAGAGCGAACGTCGCCCCCGCCTTTCCCGACGGCAGCTCGACGACGTCGACCGCCGCCGCGTCCGCGACCTGCGATGCGACGAAGGCGAGCGTTCCGTCCGGGCTCAGCCCGCTGTTGTGCGCCTTTCCGACCGGGCTCTTTCCGAGGACGGTGTCCGTCACGGTGTCTATGATCACGGCCTGACCATCTCCCTGGACGGAAGCGAGGACGTACTTGCCGTCCTTCGTGATGGAGAGCCCTGCCGGCTGAGTGCCGACCGTCACCGTCCCCTTCACCTTGTCGGTCGCGGTGTCGATCACGTCGACCACGTCGCCGTTGTTGCTCGACACGTAGACCTTCGCTCCGTCCGGCGTGATGACGAGCCCGTCCGGCGCGGACACCGGTATCGTCGTGAGTACCTTCGATGTCCCGGTGTCGACGACGGCGACGGCGTTGTCGCCAAAGAGCCCGATGTACGCCTTCGGCCCGGGGTGCCGGCGTCGTCCGCGTCGCCGCCTCCGGTTCCGTTGCCGCCGCCGCCGTTGGTGATGTAGCCGTTGCTACCGCTAGTGCCGTTCGTTCCGCTGCTGCAACCCGCGAGAGAAGAGAGTGCGAGCAAGAGGACCATGTGGTTCGAGTGGTTCATACCCGCACAACGACGAGGACGTCGGATGGTTCCCACCGGGAACCACGTGGCGATTCCATCGTTGTACCGACATGAGACGCGCCATCATCCTGACTCTGTTCGTCGTATGTGAAGCCTGCGGCGCAGATCCGCGCGCCGTCACACCGACGGAGCCACCGTCGACGCCGCCCACCGATGCAGCACCGACGGAGCCCGCGCCGTCGGCAAATCCGCCGCCAACCGCTGCACCTCCCTGCACGCCACCGCCGGGCTCCGTCGCGCCGACGTACACCGAGCTCTACGAGAAATACCTCGCGAAGGGCCAGCCCGGTCACTGCGCGACCGCGCACTGTCACGCAGATCCGGACCACGACGTCTGGCTCTGCGGTGACGACAAGAGCTCCTGCTACGCCGGCATGGTGAAGGTAGGGCTCATAAACCCAAAGGAGCCGCTCAAGTCTCTCATCGGCGATCCCACGGAGTCGCCGCTCAGCTGGGTCAACCCGACGGGCAACATGCCGTTCGACGGGACCGGTCCCTTCCCCGAAGGACGCGATGCGATCCTCGCCTGGGTCGCGGCGTGCGCGCCGAACGATTGACGGAATCGCGATCGCGCGCTTCCCACGGAACCAACGCGAGCAGCGTCACGTTGATTATCCCGGAGGTCACAATGATCCATTTCATCGGTATAAGAAGATTGCCCGAGGTCACTTTTGCAAACTGGCTCGTCCGTCCACCCGTCGACGGGCCCGCTGCGACGCTGCTACTGCGCCTCATGGCGGGCGGCGTGTTCCTGTCGGAGGGCATCCTCAAGTTCGTCTATCCGAACCAGGGTGTCGGACGCTTCACGAAGCTCGGCTTCCCATTTCCAGAATTCACGGCGTCGTTCGTCGGCGGGCTCGAGATCGTCGGCGGTATCCTGCTCCTCGCGGGGCTCGTCACTCGCCTCATCGCGATCCCGTTCATCGTCGAGATGATCGTCGCGATCCTGTCGACGAAGATCGCGCTCTATCTCGGGACGTCATCGCTCCCGCTGCCTCCGGCGCTGCCGAAGGTCGGCATCTGGGCGGTGCTGCACGAGTCGCGCTCGGACTGGGCGCAGCTCCTGACCGTCTCGTTCCTGATGCTGGCCGGACCTGGGCGCTGGTCACTCGATGCGCGTCTCGCACGGCGCAACGAAGAAACACTGCCCATCGCGTCCGAAGACACCGTTCGCTCCGTCATCCCGGCGTGAATCACACACTCGCGCCGTAGCGAGGACTACGGCCACGACGCCTCACGAGCCCGCGACCTTGCTCATCAACGTGAGCAGCGCGGGCTCCGAGGCGTCGGAGACCATCGCGTACCCGAGATCACCGTCGCGGAGCATGAGGACATGAAAGCCGCGCTGGCTCGACGAAACGGCGCGGTGATTGCCGACCGGAACGGTACCGTCAGGCCAGGGCAATCCGTCGGCGCGAAAGACGAAGAGCGTTATCGGATGCCGGCCGAGCCTGTAGTGAAACGCGGCCGCTTTACGATCGACGACGTAGCCGACACTGCCGCCGTCGAGGACGTACTCCGAGTCCCCATCGAACGCGACGACCGGAGCGAAGTCGAGACGACCCGCGAACCACGGCTTCACCTGATGGATGCCGCCGCTCGCGATCTCGACGGGATGCTCGGCGTAGAGGACGCGCAGATGGTCGTTCACCGTCTCGGCAACGAACGCACGCGATGCGCCCGCGTCGTGCGCGGCGCTTCCATGCAGGAAGAGCGCTAAACTCGCTGCAGCGGCAAACGAGGCGAGCGGCGCCGCCCAAGCGACGACGCGCGCCGACCGCTTCCGAGGCTCGGGGACGACTCCGACAGAGGCCGCCAGTCGCTCCTTGAGCGCGTCCGTCGCGGAATGCCGCGGAAGTCGTGTACGGAGCAGCTCCGTGAAGCCTTCCAGGTCCATGAGGACGACCATGCGGGCATCGGCGGAGAGCTGCTCGAGCGCCGCCTCGATGTCGCCCGCGACGAGCCCGCGGAGGCGATCCATCTCGACGTCGCCACGCAGCGGGTCCGCGTCGCGCACGTCGTCGTCGGAGGCGTCGGCTGCGTCGAGGCCGCGACCGGCCGGGTCGTTCTTGCGACGGCGGCATCCGTCGAGAAAGACGTTGCGCAGGATACGGAAGAGCCACGCCTTCGAGTTCGTCCCTGGAACGAATCGGCCGTGGGCGGCGAGACAGCGGGCGAACGCCTCCTGCACCAGGTCCTCGGCGAGCGCCGGGTCACTCGTCAGGTAGCGCGCAAAATTGTGAAGCGCGTCGACATGCCGCAGCATGTCGGTGACGAACCACGGCTCCGGGCCCTTCGCCGTCTCCACCGCGCGTACGGGGGGCGCTGTACGCCGCGGCTCCACGGCGTGCTTCTGCGACGCGGGCGCGCTCCAGGCGTGCCTGAACAAGAGCGCGGCGTTCGCCGCTGGCGGCTCCACGAACGTTACGACGAACGAAGCGCCGGCTGGTTCCATGTACCCGGCTCGAGCCCGCAACGTCCACGTGGCCGCTCTCCGTCCCGACCGTCGCCCGACCATCGCCCGATGGTCGGATTACATAGTGCGATCATTGAGCGTCATTGAGATTGACTGTGTGACGACCAGACTGAATCCTTGGAGTCGTGAGGAAGCGCTACGTCTGTTGCGTCGGTGGGTTGTTGCTCGCGTGCGGAGGTAACTTCGAGTCCGCGCCGATCGGCTCGTCTCCCGCGACGGGCGGCACCGGCGGTGCGGGGGGAAGTGGCGGGACGAGCATTGCAAGCGCCGGCGCGAACGTCGGCGGAGCTTCAGTCGGCGGAGCCAGCGCCGCGGGAAGCGGCGGCGCGAACGTCGGAACGGCCGTCGGAGCCGGCGTTGGAAACGGGGGAAACGGGGCCAGCAGCACCGGCGGCGCCGGCGCCATCGCGGGTCACCCTGGCGGTGGGTCACCGGGCGATGCGGACGTCGGCGGCACTTGCAATGCCGGCTATCACGAATGCCACGAAGGGTGCTCGCGTGACGACGACGTGACGGCCTGCGGAGCCGGATGCGTTGCGTGCAGCGGTGCCGGCACACACGCCCACGCTACTTGCAACGGCGGAGTCTGCGGAGTCGCGTGCGACGCGGGGTTCCTCGCTTGCATGGAGCCGGATCACGACGGCGACGGGGTTCCGGACGCCACCGACGACTGCCCGGACGTCAGTAATCCCGATCAGCTCGATACCGACGGCGATTCGCGCGGTGACGCCTGCGACAGCGACCTGGACGGCGACGGGGTTCCCAACGCGTCCGACAACTGCATCGACGTGAAGAACCCCGCTCAGCAAGATCTGGACGGCGACGGCATCGGGTTCGCTTGCGACACGAACGACGAGGTGGTGGCGCGCGGCACGCTGAGCGACTGGCCCGAATCGAAGACGTACCAGTTCGATGCGCTCGCGAACGCGCACGGGTCCGGACTCTCCGCAACCTGGAGCGTGAGCAACGCGACGAACATCTACGTTTACGCGCGCGTCCCCGGGCTCGAGGTGGCAAGCACTGCATACACGAGCTTCGCGCAGGTCACGGATGCGGACACGCTGAACTACAGCACGGACTCGGTGCCGCTCGCGGCCGGCGACGTCGCGGTGCTTCGCGATGTGATGAACGGAACCTACGCCGCCCTGAGATTCGAATCAGCCGCCGTCGTTGGAACGAACTGGAACGCAACGATGACCTGGCTCTTCGCCGGTCGCTCGAAGGACTTCTCGAAGCTGCCCTGAGGGCTCCGCTCTAGTCTTCGTGGCTCGCATAGCCAGCGCCCACTATGCCGGCAGCGCCAGGATGACGGCAATGGAGATGCGTCCCTCGTCGCCGGAACGCCAATCGAATTCGATGCATGCCGCTCTCACGGGGTGCGATCTCGCCGGACCTACACTGTCCTGCACCGGGCGCTTCTGGCGACGCGATACGGGCGGCCGTCACACGGGGTCTCGGGTCTGCTAAAAGTCGTTGGCATGATGCCACCGAGCTCGTCGATGAGGTCGCCGTGAGAACGGTCGACGTCGTCGTGATCACGTCGAAGCTCTGCAACCTGCGCTGCAAGTATTGCTACGAGCTGCCGCTGCTCTCGGACAAGACGCGCATCACGCTCGAACAGCTCGAGGTGGCGCTCCGCAACTTCGACGCGTTCTTCCGCGACGTCGAGGTGCCGACGACGATCCGCTTCTGCTGGCACGGCGGTGAGCCGTTGCTCATCGAGCCGGAGTACTACTGGCAGGCGTTCGAGCTACAAAAACGGGTCTTTGCGGGCTCCCGGCACCGCATCGTGAACAACCTGCAAACGAACCTGACGGTGCTCGACGACGCGCGGTTCGACCTGATGAAGAACGGCTTCGACGCGGTCGGCGTGTCCCTCGACGTCGTCGGCGGCCTGCGCGTCAACGCCGCCGGCAAGGATCAGGAACACCGGACGGTCGCGAACCTCGACAAGGTTCGCGAGAAGGGGCTGCTCCCCGGTGGCATCACCGTCCTCAGCCGCGCCAACAGGTCCCGCCTAGAGACCGTGTATCGATTCTATCGGGACCGCGGCATGAGCTTCCGCGTGCTCCCCGTCGAGCCCGGCCTTTACGAACCGGGGCAGTCGTTCGAGCTCAGCGCGAACGAGATCCTGATGTCGCTCTGCAAGCTCGCCGACCTCTGGTTCACCGAAACGCCGGCGCTACGCATCGAGCCGATCCACTCGTTCCTCGACGTGCTCCTCGGCACCGCCGGGAACCTGGATGTACGGATTCTTCCCTATGATCTGACGGCCTGGCAGTGGGTGGTCCTCCTCGACACCAACGGCCAGATCCTGGGCTACACCGACGGCTTCGACGGCGCGAACAGCCCCGGCAACATCTTCGAATCCGGCTTCGACGACATCATGCGCGGTCCCGCTCAGGCACGCCGCGCTCGAGAGACGCGCGCGCAGATCGACAGGAGCTGCACGGGCTGCCCGTACTACGGCTCTCGTTGCAGCGGTCACCACGTGGCAGAGGGCGGCGCGACGATGCACGAGAAACAGGCCGACGGCTCGCTGAAATGCGTGGTCGCTCGCGGGCTCTACGAGCATCTCGAGCGGCGGCTCGTGGAAGCCGGCGTGCTCGACGCTCCCGGCTCGCTCTCGGCGGCGTTCCGTCAAGCGAACAACTGGCCCGAAGGCAAGACGACGGTCGCGACCACCTCCTGACCGGCAATGCTGACTGCAAAGGAGACAGCGGCGCTCTCGTGCCCCGGCGAGCGACGTGACGAGATCGTCGCTCGGCTACGCGCGAGCCATCAGCGCGACTACGTCTGGGGTCTGCTCGTGCGCAGCGGCGAGACACTCGCACGAGACGCGCCCGCACTCGCGGCGCTTCTCGTGCAGAGTCGTGACGACGTCCGTTCGTTCGCCAGCGCGATCCCCGTGCAGCAAGCGGCGCTCGTGGCCGCAGCGTGCGGCAAGGAAGACGACGCGGTCTGGGCCGCGGCTCAGGTCGGGCTCGCGTTGCGACACGCCGGCGTGCACGCGCCGTGGAGCGCGCGGTTCCGCACCCCACGACGGGTCAGGTACGCCGGATGGGTCTCGCCCCCCCTCGAGGAGCTCGACGTCGCGCATCTCGAGGAGCTCGACGCCGCGCGTTCCGGGGACGTGAGCGTGCGAGGATGGGTGCGCCTGGCCGCGCTGACGGTGCGAGAACGGTCGCTCGCGATCGTTCCGCGGGAGCTTCGCGACATCTGTCCGATCGACGCGGATCGCTGGAAAACAGCTGATTCCGTGCCCGATTGCGTCGCTGCATTCACGGAGTCGATCGACGTCGTCGCGCGCGGTGCGCCGGAGTATCTCGACTGGATCGCGGACGGCGTGCACACGCTCGTACCGGTCGAACCGCCCCCCGGCGTCAGCGTCAGCGGGAGTCGTCAGAACGTCGACGGCGTCGTCATCATCGGGCTGCCCGTAGATTCAGTATCGCTCGGCGAGCTGCTCGTTCACGAAGCGAGCCACCAGATGCTGCACCTCGTCGAAGCCGCAGCCACTATCTCGAACGGATATGACGATCGAAAGTATTACTCACCATTTGCACGTGCAGAGCGCGACATTCGCAGAATGCTCGTCGGCTTTCATGCGTTTGCGAACATCGCGCTCTACTACCAGCGCGTCGGTGGCCATATCGCTCGGGCATGGCACGCCCAGTGGTCGCCTGCGCTCGAGGCATGCCATCACGCGCTCGTGGCGAGTCCAGGGCTGACGTCACATGGTCGCGCGCTGTTCGAACCCGTAGCGAGCTCCATTCGTCTCTGATAACGTGGTTGCTGTTACTCAAGGGCATCACACCGATCCCACGAGCACGAGGAAGAGAAGGAGCTGACCATGTCACAAGAGAAAGTCGCCGAGTTCGTCAAGGCGGTCGCCGAGAAGAAGGACCTCAACCAGAAGGTTGCGGCAGCAGAAAAGACCACGACCGCCTGGGTGCAACTCGGCAAGCAAGCAGGCTTCGATTTCTCGAAGGACGACTTCGTCGGCTTCGTCAAGCAGGTGACCGGCAGCGCGGTGACCGAGAAAGACGCCGTCTCGACGTTGATCGGCGGCGGCGAGATGAACGACACCCAGCTCGAAGCGGTCTCCGGCGGAGCCGGCTTCGCAGCGCTGAGCTTCAGCCCGGCGATCATGACCAGGATGGGCGGCGCCTTCAATCTCGGCAACATCAACGCCTCGTTCGTCAAGACGAGCGGCCCCGAGTTCGTGAAGAGCAGCGGCGGCGGCCAGTTCGGCGGCGGCATCATCTGATGCGACGCGCGGAGACTCAGGGCTCGTCCGCGTAGCCCAGTCTCCGCAAGAGCGGCCGGCAAGCGCGCAGGATTTCCGCCTGCGCGCTCGGCCGCAGGGCGAGCCGCCAGCGTTCGTCTTCACGAATGGCTTCGGGTTTGCCGGAAAGACGCCAGGGCGCGCCGCACAGCACATGCTGGCGGCGCCCCCACGGCGCGCGTGCCCAGTCCCACGGCGCTTCTCGCTCGCCGAACGGGCCCGCTACTCCGATGACGGCGCCGATGTGCGCCAGCGTCGCGCCCGGATCCTTCGCGAGCTCCTCGTAGCGCACCGTGCACGCCGGGATGCTCTTCGCGTCGAGCTCCTCGAGGAACGCGAGCATGCGCTCCTGTTCGGCGATCCACGTGGCGAGCGCGGCGTCGAGCTCGTACCCGCTGATCACCCAGCTGTACACGTAGCCGCAGGGGTGGCGCACCAGGTACACCGCGCGCGTGCCGTCGAGCCCGACGCTTCGCTCGCTGGCGAGCGCTTCCTCGTTCTTCACCGACGAGATGCACCAGGGTGTGCCCTCGAGCTCCGACGCGCGCGTCACCGCACGCGCCAGAAACGCCGGGCCCGCGATGCCGTCTCGCGCCGCCTCGGCGAGGAGCGAGCCCCACAGCGGACAATCGGCGAAGAGCACGCCGCATGTGCACGCATGTTGAGCGGGCAATACGCGCGCAAACTCCGAGATCTCACCGAGCGCCGTGATCTCCGGTGAGAGCGCGAGCGTCATCTCGAGCAACGTCGAGCCGCTACCGCCGGAACCCAGGAGCAGGATGCGTTGCATGTGCGCTGGCCCGAGAGAAATTACCGTACGACGATCGCGTGGATCGTTGCCAGACGTTCCAGCACCCAGGTCACGCTCGGGTCGGTGTCCGTCGTGAGCGCCTGGAGTGCGTCCACCCGACATGGCTCGCCGCTGCTCAGCTTTTCGAGTGTACGAACGACGGCCTCGCGGTTCGGCAAGACGACGGAGTCGCCTCGCGCAGCAGCGACGACGCGCTCGCCGCTTCTCGACCACAGGAACGGATAATCGGGATCCATCGCGACCGAGTCACCCGGCTGTAGGGCGGGCGACGACGCCTGCGGGAGCGCCTCGTCGAGCGAGAGGCAGCTGAGTCGCTCGAGCCAGAGCCGGCGCGTCTCGAGAGCGACGTCAGACGTCACGCCCGCCTTTGGTTCGACCAGGTCGGCGATGGGTCCCGGCAACGACGGAACTTCCCCGCCCTTCGTCGTCGTCGCCTCGAAAAGAAGCGGTGTCGGGCTGGGGCCGCGATTGCGCAGCGCTCTCCCGGTCGCGGTGGCGAGAAGCTCGTACGGCTGGCGCACCATGTACACCACGAGCCCGACGCTCACCGCGACGTCGCTGCCGGTGTGCTCGGCGACGTGCCACGTCCCCGACGGCCAGTAGACGAGATCGCCCTCCTCCGCCTCGAACGTCGTCCCTCTGTCGAGGTACGGACCGTACTTCGTCGTGGAGTGAACCTCCGTCGCCGTGTCGAGCACGGCACGCTTGAACAGCCGATAGCGTTTCTTGCCACGAACGATGTACGTCAGGTTACTCGCCGAGTCGATGTGAACGCCGAAGGGGCTCACCGGGTAGTTGCCCATGAAGCAGAACGACTCCGCAAAATGAGGACCCACGCCCCGCTTCTCGTAGATCGGACGAAGAAGCCCGCGGAGCTTCCGTGCGATCGCCGGATCGCCACAATGAAACTCGTTCGCAGTGAGCCCGAAGTGGTCGTCGCCGACCATGCTCTTGATGCGCTCGATGTAGCCGTCGAGGGTGTCGTCCACCGGGCGAGGTTCGAACGGCACCACGTCGCTCTGCAGCAGTCGATTCCCGATGTAGAAGCGAAACGCGGGGGGACCGCCGGAATCGCGCAGGACGCGCCGTCGGCCGGCGACCATGCAGCGAAACGTCTCCTCCGGAGAGAGCAGCGGCGCCGGAAAGGGCTGCCGGAAGATCCCCGGCTCCTGTTCCCAGTGTCGCTCGAGGAGCTCGTCGACGAACTTGCGCGGTGCGACGAATTCCGACGCCATACCTGCCATACCTGCATGATATGCCGGCATGCTCCCGGGTTGCGAGCGCCGGCGGCGAGGGCGTATCCTTTGTAGGATCGCCTCGACGGCGAACGACGATGCTCTTCTCCGATCTGTCCGTCGCGGACTTCAAAGCGAGCTACTACCGGCAGCGGCCGCTCCTCGTGCGCGGCGGCGCGGCGACGATTCTCGGCAAGCTCTACACGGTGGACGACTTCGCCGACTGGCGTAAGCAAATGGAGGCGCACCATCGGCCCTACGTGCTCGACTCGGGCGCGATGGTCGCGGTGCTGCGCGCCTCCGGCGTCGTCCCCGAGCTGAAGCGGGTGGCGGAGCGTTTCACCCGCGAATTTCCCGGCGTGATCGCGGCGTTCGACACCTTCTGCACGAGCAGCGAACCGGGAGGCAGCGTCGGAGCGCACTTCGACGACAACGACAATTTCATCCTGCAGCAGACCGGTCGAAAGCGCTGGAAGCTCGCGCGACCGGTGCACGTCCATCCAGAGAGTGCACACGCGCGCGCGATGCGCGGTGAACGCCTCGGCCAGGTCATCATGGCCGACGAGCAAGTCGAGCTCGAGCTCGAGGCCGGCGACGCGCTCTACATCCCGAGCTTCTGGATTCACTGGGGCATCGGGCTCGGTGAGAGCCTCAGTGTCTCGCTCGCGCTGAACCCCGTGGACACCGCTCAGCTCCTGCGCGAGGCCGACATATACCCGCGAGTGCAGAGCTATCTCGCAATGCCAGGAAGAGTGGGGTTCTCCCTCGGCGACGCGGCACCCGGCGTGGCGACCCTTGCAGAATGGGCGCGGCGTCCGGTCCACGCGAGCGTCGAGCCCGTCCGATTCCCGGGCCTAGACGTCCCGACGTTGCTCGAGTCCTCGTGCAAGTCGCTGCTCGCGAGCTTGCTCGACGCGCTGCCGAGCCTCGAACGCCGGCCCGTCGCGTCCGCGCACAGAGACCACTTCGTTCAGGGTCTCGCCACGCTGGGCATGCTCGAGCACGAGCGCGTCGAAGACTTTCTCTCGTCGAACCTGTTCGCGTTCCTCGTCGAGCGAGCCCTCGACGCGATCGTCTTTGCCGATACCTACAAGCTGCGCGAGCTGGGCGACATCTTCGCAGAGCTCGGCGCGCGTCTCGGCGCCCAGGCGCGGTGCACTCTGGACGACCTGCTCCGCGTGACGAACGACGCGCCGGCACTTCGAGAGCTCGCCGGTGCCCACTCGCTCTTGCCCGTGTGGCACGCGGTACGGGACTACGACTCGACGTTGTCCGAGCTCGGTTCGCGCTTCGTCCCGGTCGCCATACGCGCCCCCATTGAGCTCGACGAGCGAGCACTACTCAGCGCAACGCTACGCATCGGCACGCCGCTCGCGTCGCTCACCGACGTCCTCGACGGCGAAGACGAGCGCGCCGTCTATGCGCTGGGTCACCGCGTGGGTCGTGCAGTGGCGCGCACACTCCCCATCTTCGGCGGCTGGATCGCCGCGCACGCGCTCCCCGCCCTGGAACGCACCGAGCTTCACCTGCTCTCCGACTTCTGCCACGTATACGGCCTCCTCGCCGCCGCACGTCTAGCCGAACGTCGAGCCCGTCCCCATCGCGCCGAAGCGCTCTCCGTCGCAGCCCACGAAGCCACCCAGCGCGTCTTTACCGACCAGCGCGTCACGGAGACGGGACGAGTGACACTGCGACGCGCACTTGCCCCGCCTGCAACGACGGACAGCGCTGCCAACGTCGCGACGCGATAGTAGCGAGCCGCGTGAGCCGACGCGGGGCGCGTGGTTCAGCATTCTTGGAGCGCGCGCCCGGACAGACTAGAAGCTGAAAGGATGGGGTACAGAGTCACGTTGATCGCCGTCGCCGTCGCTGGTTCCGCGACGCTCGCGTGTGCTCCTCCGCAGCATCCCAGTAACCCTGCCGCAATCGACCAGGTCTGTATGCCCCTGTGTGCGCGCCGCCACGGGTGCAACGAAGGCGATGATTATGGCTCCTGCGTCACCTACTGCAGGAACTTCGGATCGCCGCGACGGATCTACTTTCGCCCCGACGTGATCGAATCCATACGTGCCTGCGTGGCTCGCACGACGTGCGGCCCGGATCTCTCGCACCGACTGGCTGTCGGATGCTTTCATGACGTCTACGCAGCGGCTACTCCCACGCCCATCGCCCAAACTTACTGCGAGCGTCGCGCCCAGATGGATCTCGTGTGTGGAGCCACCACCATGACCGTCGCGAAATGTCTGGAGGGAAACAAGCTCTACACGGACGCGATCCTCCAGCAGCTGGATGACTGCCTGGGGGATGCCTCATGCCGCACGTACGGGCGATGTTTACTCGGCGTCGTCGGTCCGGACGAGTATTGGGACAGAGATCGCGATCGAGAATGGCGTGAACGCCCTCCGGTCAGTGCACCGCCGACGACGATACGACTCTCCGGAACGGTGCTGGTCGCTGGTGCCATCCCGAGCGTGGGAGCGTCCCTCTGCGTCGCCGACCGCCCCGACATCGCCTGCGCCGCAACGAATGCCGCCGGCCAATTCGCGCTCGTACTCCCCGCCAGTAAAGAGCTCGCCATCATGGTGAACGCGCCAGGCTCCGTCCCTCAGCTCGTGCCCATTCTCAGCGGCACGCGGGACATGCGAAACTGGACCTTCGCGACCCAGCGAGTCGAGACGCTCAAGGAACGCTTCGCCGCCATCGACGCGCCCGACCCGGATCCCGGCACCACCAGCGTCGCCGTCTACGCGCACACGCCGGACGGCAAGGGTGGCTTCGAGCGCCTCGCACTCACGCTCGCTCCAGCGACGGGAACCGGTCCGTTCTACCTGGAGTCCAACAGCGCTCCAAGTCGAAGCCGTCGCTTCACCTCCACCAGCGGCGCAACCCTCTTTGCAAACGTCGCCCCCGGAATCGTCCAGGTGAACATCGCACCCTCAGGGGTCAGCTGCGTACCCGGCGGCGCGGGCTGGGCCGCCCCGCAGGTGAATCAAGTCCGCGCTCCCGTCCGCGCCGGCTACGAGACCCGCGTCACGCTCCGCTGTCACTGGTGAGCGTTCGAACACCTCGGTGGCGCGTTGAGGAGTCGCACGACAAGCGCACCACCCTAGGGCGAATCACCGATGGATAGATTGCAAGCGCTACATCGCTGTTGCGTGAAGTAGACGAGGACGTGGGAACGATCACGAAAGAACCGCTTGCCACATCTCGGGCATCGAAACGTAAGCACGTAGAGCTGTGACGCGAGGAAGACGACGAAGGTTACTGCCACCCACGGAACGAGGACGGACCTCAGCCAGGGCCATCTTCCCTGATACTCGGATATGGCGAACCCCCCGCCCAAGAAAGCAATTTGTGCCGCAACGACTACCAGACGACCCACGATCAACCGACGCCACAGCGGATAGCTCTTCGTCACCTTCGAGGTGCGTCCCATCCCCGTCCTACTTCGCGCAGACGCCGTCGTTGCACGTTCCTGATGCGCACGTGATGTAGCAGGCGCCACAGTTGTGCGGATCCGTTCGCACGTTGACGCACGAGGAGTCGCACGAGACGAGGCCCGGGGAGCACGAGAGATCGCACTGAGCTCCGTTGCAGACCTGATTCGAGATGGTGCAGTCCTGGCTGCCGCCGCAGTGACGCCCGTCGCTGAGAGTCTGGAAGCAGGCGTTGTTGACGAGGGTGTAATCGGAGGCATTGCAGCCACCAGTGACGCACGCTCCTTCGAAGCACACCTGCCCCGCGAGGCAGGCCTTGCCGCAACCCCCGCAGTTCACCGCGTCCGCGCGGAGGCTCGTGCACGTCCCGGAACAGCTCGTCTGATCCCGGGCGCATCCCGACTGACAGACCCCGTCGACGCACGCCTGTCCGGCGTCACACTTCGCATTGCAGGCACCGCAATTGCCGGGATCGACCCGCGTGTTCACGCAAGACGAATCACAGGAGACGAGATCCTCGACGCACGCGCTCGCGCATTGACCCTTGCCGTTGCAGACCGCGCCTTGCAGCGTGCAGTCCGAACCGAAGCCGCAATACCGGGCATCGTTACGGTTGCGGAAACAGCCGCCGCTCGCCATGACGTAGTCGGACGAGCACGAGTCGGCGCACGCGCCGTTCATGCACACCTGGCCGCCGGAACACGCGTGGCCGCACGCGCCGCAGTTCGCGGCGTTCGAGCGGGTGTCGATGCAGGTGCCGCCGCAGGCCGTCTGGCTCGGTGAGCAGCCCTTGTGACACGCGCCGTCGACGCAGTCCTCTCCCGCAGCGCACGCCGTGTAGCAACTACCGCAGTTCTTCGGATCGACACGCGGATTCACGCAGGAGCGATCACACGACGTGAGCCCGTGACCGCAGACCGCCGCGCACGTTCCCCCGTTGCACACCCAGTCGCTGGGGCAGACCGAGCCGCCGCAGTAGGACGGGTCGTGAAGCCTGTCCATGCACTTGTCGTTGGCGGACTGGTTGCCATCCGGGCAACCACCGTCGACACAGACGCCCTTGGAGCAGACCTGACCGGCGAGACACGCATGCCCGCACGCGCCGCAGTTCAGCGGTTCGTCGGACGCTTCGCTGCCGCCGGTCTGGAGATCGACGCACTTGCCGCTGCAATTCGTCCTGTCGGGCAAGCAGCCCGTGTTCGCATGGCAAGCGCCATCGAGGCACGTTTGCCCGGAGGCGCACGTCTTGTAGCAAGCGCCACAATCGTGGCCATCCCGTCCGCAGGTTCACGCATGCGCCGTCACACGAGGTGAGCCCTTCGCCACAGGCGGGCGCACACGCGCCGTTGTTACACACCTGTCCCGGCGAGCAGATGGATTGCCTGCAAAAGGACGGGTCATGGAGGGCATCCATGCACTTGCTGACGAAGAGCGTGTAACTGGAGGGGCAAGAGCCCGTCATGCACGTGCCCTCGAAGCAGAGTTCGCCCGACAGGCATGCATGGCCGCACGCACCACAGTTCAGCGGGTTGTCCCTGGGGTCGCCGCCACCCGTCCTGAGGTCGACACACTTTCCGTTGCAGTTCGTCTGACGCGGCGTGCAGCCGCTCTTGCACGTGCCGTCGACGCAGCTCTCGCCGGTTCCACACGCACAGTAGCATCCGCCGCAGTTGTGCGCGTCGGTGCCGAGATTCACGCAGGAGCGATCGCACGACACCGTTCCGGGCGCGCATGCCAGGTTGCACTTGCCCAGCCCATCGCTCACCAGCGGCTGGGTTTCGACTGGCACACACGAGCGCGCGTCGTTCAGGGGATTGTAACAGCTCGATCCCGACGTCTGATAGTTGTCGGTGCACGACGCGACGCAGGTGCCTTCCATGCAAACCTGGCCCGCGAGGCAAGCTTTCCCACACGTTCCACAATTCAGCGGATCGCCACGCAGATAAGCACAGGTACCGCTGCAGTCGGTCTCGCTCGGGCTACAGTTTCCGCTCGCCACCGAACACGTCGCGCTACCGCCGGCTCCAGCGTGGCCAGCACTTCCGCCCGCACCGACGCTTCCGCCCGCACCGACGCTTCCACCCGCACCGACGCTTTCGCCCCCAGCGCCCGCATTGCCGCCGTTGCTCGCGCCGCCAGAGCTGGCGCCGGCGGAACCCGTGCCACCAGAGCCGGCGCCGCCATCGGAGTTCGCTCCGCTGTCCGGAGTCGAACCACCGTCGGGTGCAGTTCCGCCCGTCGGCGCTCCACCGGTGTTCGCTGCGCCCGCGGTTCCACCGGAGCCCTGTCCGCCGTTCGCACCCGCGCCGCCTGCGCCGCCTGCGCCGCTGGGATTACTCGTGCCGCCGGAGTTACCCGCGCCACCCGGATTGTCGGCGCCAGCCGAACCACCCGTGTTCCCCGCGTCACTCGTCGATGGCGCGCCGCTGTCCGAACCGCAACCCACGACGACGAGCGCGACGACGATCGCGGCGACCCACCCCTTTGGCTGTGCCATGGCCGCGATGATACACGCACCAACATCGGCTTGCCACGAGGGGTGCAGTCAGAGCGCGTGTATCAGGCGTGGACGAGTCGAACACACCGGCCCACTCGGTCATCCAACCCGAGTGAGCCGGCCGTTGTTACTTTCTCAGCGCATCGTCACTGCGGGTACACGGCGACGCCCTGGGTGGTCTTCCAGGTGTTGAGCTCGAAGAGGCTGTCGCCGGCGACGACGACCTGCTTTCCGTCGCTGAGACGCTGGCGCACGAGGGCGTGGGACACGGCGCCGCTCGTCTGATTCGTGGTGAAGACGACGCCGAGGACGGCGTCGGGACCGTCAGCGACGGCGCCGTCGGGGATCGCGGGGACGACGAAGGCGCCGAGCGCGGCGGTCGAGAGATCGAGACGACGCCACGCCGTCACGTACGAATCGTCGTAGGCGCCGAGCAGGGCGTGCGTCCCGTCGAGCATGATGAAGCCCGACGCATTCACGCCGTCCGCCGGTCCGTAGAAGATGGAGGACGTCTTCGCCACGAGGTCGATCTTCTCGACGCCGGAACGCTTGCGCGTCGTGCCGTCTGCGCAGCCCGAGTTCGCAACCCAGACACGACGGTTAGCCGCGTCGAACGCGACGCTGGCGGGCGACTGGAGCTGGAGCGAGAGCGGCGTCCCAACGACCTTCTCGGTGGTCGCATCGACGGCGATGAGCAGCGCAGGGAACTCGAGACAGGTGTCGTAGCGGAGGAGATCGATGCGATCCGCGAGGAAGAAGACGGTGTTCGACGTCGCGTCGTAGAAGCCGCGATCGAGCTCGATCGAGCCGTCCCCGTCCTTTGCGTCGAGGTACGCACTGAGGTCGATCGTCGATGCGACGGTGTTGGTGTCGAGGGCGAGGACGTCGACGCGGTTGTCGTTGTAGAGCGGGACGAACGCCTTCTTCCCGACCACCACGACGTCATGCGGATCGGGCCAGTCCTTCTGGGAGAAGCCGCCGTCGGGGAACTCCGCCGTCAGATGAATCTGCGTGATGGGGATGCCGTCCTGATCGAGGGGATCGACGGTGCTTCGGTCCTTGTCGCGCTCGAGGATGAACCCCTTGCCGCCACTCACGACGACGGTCGCATCGCCGGTGAACGGCATGACGATGTTCGTCATCACCGTGCCGCTCGGCCGCGAGACGACAGCGACCTCGCTACCCGTGTAGTCGGTTCCGGTGACCAGCGCGGTGCCGGTGCCGAACGCCAGGGGGCCTGCATCCGCGCCACCGTCGGGAGCGCTTCCGTCATTGCCACCATCGACGACAGCGCCGATGCCGCCAGCGCCGCCGGTCTCGCCCATCGACGCGTCGGTGCCGGCATCCATGCCGCCGGTGCCGGTCGTCTTACCGCCGGTGCCGGCCGTCTTGCCGCCGGTACCGGTTGCGCCGCCGGTCCCGGTCGTCGCGCCGCCGGTGCCGGTCGTGACGCCGCCGCTTCCTGTCGTGGAACCGGCCTTGCCACCATTGGACGAGCCGCCGCTCTCGGAGGCCGAGCCGCCGGTGTCGTTCGAACCGGCGTCGCCTGCGTCGCCGTTCCCTGGCGTGGTGTCGCTGCTACACGCGATCACGAGCCCGCTGCACGACGCGATCAGTGCCATCGCCGCCGTCCTCTTCGCATTCCTGCCGATGATTTTCATGACTTCTCCCGAATTCGCCACCGCGGGCGGGTTCGAGGAGCCGGGCAATCGCTTCGTCATGAAACGATGCCCCTCGACCGGACATGGATCGAGGGGCACCGAGGCTGTTCGCCGGGTTGTGCCACCCGTTCCACGCGGGTCGAGCTGCCGAACGCTCCGTTAGGTCTCCTGGCTCGTGGATCTCGAGGATTCATTTCCTCTTCGGTTCGGTCAGCCTTCCCCGAACGACTTCGAGTGGCTTCGTGACCGACCCTTTCCACTCACAGTGGCGGGACCGCGTCGGGCTTTCACCGACTTCCCTTTTATGCCTCGCGGCAGCGGAGCGTTGTTTTTTGGGGGCGCGGCTACCTCATGGCCCGCGCGTACCTCGGTCCGGCTCGCGCTGTCAATGATACCCTCGGCCGGGCGATGTCCGATCCGTTCGGCAATGCGCCTCGACACGGCGCGAAGGCGTTCTGTTCGTTCAGTGGCGGCAAGGATTCGTGTCTCGCGCTGTTCGAGGCGCGGGAGGCCGGCTTCGACGTGTCCACGGTGCTCGTCATGATGAACGAGTCCGGCGAGAGATCCCGCTCACACGGCGTATCGGTCGAGCTACTCGAGCGTCAGGCAGCGGCGCTCGGCGCGCGACTCGTGCTGGGAGCCGCGGGATGGAAGGACTACGAGACGGAGTTCGTCGGCATCCTCCGTCGCCTGCGGGCCGAAGGGCACGAGGTGGGCGTGTTCGGTGACATCGATCTCGTGCCGCACCGCGAGTGGGAAGAGCGAGTGTGCGCGTCGGCGGACATACGCGCGTTCTTGCCGCTGTGGCAGCGCGACCGCAAAGAGCTCGCTCACGCCGTGCTCTCCCTCGGGTTCAAGGCGAAGGTCGTCTGCGTCGACTCGCGGTTCCTGCCGGATTCGTTCGCAGGACGGGAGTACGACGAGCAGTTTCTCGCCGATCTGCCGGAGAGCGTGGACGCCTGCGGCGAGAACGGTGAATTTCACACCTTCGTCTACGACGGCCCGTGCTTCGCATCGGCGGTGCCCTGTCGCGTCACGACACTGGAACCCTACGTCGCGCCGGCGGAGTACGGCGGAACGCGCTACTGTTTCGCTCGAGTCGTGTGACGACCTTCGAGAACATCGCAGAGGCCCTGGCGGCGCGAGTCGAACCGGCAGGGTTCGAGCTGCTGGGTGCCGTGAACGTCGGCGCGTACAACGCGACGCTGGAACCGAAGCACGCCGGACTGCGGCTCCCGGAGCTCAGCGGAGCTCGCGACGTCGTGCTGCTCATCGGCAACACGCGCCGTCTCTGGCCGCTCTTCCTCGACGCCTACGCGACGACGTCCATCGGCACCGACGAAGAGCCCCTCGACGACTATTCACGCTGGCACCTCGGGGACGCGGCCACAGCGGTGGCCACAGAGCTCGAGCGCCGTCACGCCATCCGCTATTCGTTCGAGCCGGAGCCGCGCGGCGTGGCGATTCACCGGCTCGCCGTGCTCTCCGGCGTCGCGGAGCTGTCTCCCGTCGGGTTGTGCGTTCACCCGGTGAACGGCCCGTGGTTCTCGATGCGCGCCGCCATCGTCTTCGACGTGGAAGGGCCGCCGCCGCGCACGGCACCACCGACGTGCAGCGCGTGCACCACGCGCCCATGTCTCGCAGCCCGCGAGAAGATGCTCGAGACGTGTGGAGGCCGGTTCGACCGAGCGACGTTCCTCGCGCACTGGGAGGCTTGGCTCGCGATGCGCGACGCTTGCCCGATCGGCAAGGACGCGCGCTACGGCGACGAACAGATCCGCTACCACTACTTGAAGGACCGCTCCGTGCTCGACGCGGCGTCCCGGGATATCGAAGCCCGCTCGCGCCGCGGTTGAGACGACGCGAGCAGGCTCTTCAGAGACTACGTCACGGGCTGACCCAGGTACGCAGGGTGCGATCGCCGGCCATGTCGCAGATGGCCAGGGTGATGCCGTTCGACGTGCGCGCGAGGTCGAACGTGCCGGAACGGACGTCGTCGAAGTTCGCCGTGGCGTCCGTCACGTTCTTGTAGACCTTGACGGAGGTGCCGACGCGCACCGCGATGGATACGCCGGTGGAGCTCGCCTCGAAGTCGAGATCGGTGACGTTCCCGGTGATCGACGTGGGGACGGTGGTGAACACGACGCCGGTGAGACTCGCAAGCGACGCCTTCTTCACCGTCAGAGTGCCGGCAGAGTTGGTGCACGCAACCCAGAGGAGCGAGCCGTCCCAGGCGATGTCCGCGAGCGGCGAACCGGCGCAACCACCGATCACGGGGATGCTCGTGGCCGAGGTCACGCCGGAGGCGGAGTTCGTTGCGCGGATGACCGCGTCGCCGTTCAGGATGTAGGACGCGGCCATCTTTGTTCCTGCGACGACGAGCTGCGGGGCTTTCGCCGTGGAAGCGTCGGTGGCGAGCGTGGCCATGTTCACCCACGCGTTCGGGAACGTGATGCCGAACTGGTTGATCGCGATGTTGCTGAAGGTCAGGCCCGTCGTGCCGCTCTGAGCCACGAGGGAGTACATGACGGTGCTCCCGACCGGCACGGCGATGCTGTGCGCCTTGCGCGTCGTGAAGGCGGGCGTGAGCGCGTACACGCCCTTGCCGCCATTTCGAATCGCGGAGACCAGGCCGCCGAACGACGGATAGTTCGTCGTGTAGTAGGACGCACTGCTCGCGACCACGAGCTCGGAGAACGCGTACGTCTGCGGAGTCGTGCGGCCCTCGTACGGAGACCACGCGCTGCTCACGATCTTGTAGGTCGCGTAAGCGCCAGGGCCGTCGTAGGAACCGCCCATATTCTGGATCGTACCCGCGTTCAGAAGCGTCTGACGATACGTCGGGTCGGTGAACATGAACCCGAGCCGGGCGCCACCGTCGTCGGCGCTCGCCGTGAGGGCGAAGCCGTTGACGGTGGTCACGACCGGCAGTGATGGCAATGCGACGAACGTGCCGATCACCGCGCTCTCGACGGTGCCGACCTTGTCTCCATATTGCGCGTTGATCTCTTCGGCGGACATCGGGTCGGCGGCGCCGCAACCCCAGGCGAAGAGTGACGAGACGATGATTGATGCGATTGCAGACTGCTTGTTCATGGCGGTTCGATTCCAGAGACCCCGCGCGATTGCGTGATCTCTCGCGCCGTTCGATGACGGCAGTTACCGTCGTCGAACGTCCTTGCGAAACCACGTGATGTCGTGGTGCGCCGGTCTTACCGGCCTGCATCCCTCGGGCAGACCGTATGGTGCACGGACTCGGTGTCCGTGGTCGCGTCAGGTCTTCGGGCTCGGGACGACCTACTTTCCCCTGCTTCCCGACCGTTCTCCGGTCAGTGCTTCAGGCGGGGATTTCGTTTCCCATACCGCTGCGGGGCAGCTCCAGAATCACACTGGATTCCCTCGAGGTCGATCACCGGACCGACGACGCAGGCAACGACGACCATACAAGACACGAGTAAGCCCGTCGAGCACGATGTCGACGGGCTTCCTCGCCACGAACGAACGTCACCGCGATGACGTTCAGCCAGCGATACCAACCCTCTCGGTTGCAAGGCCATGGCCCAGCTGCGACACGCTTCGCTGCATCGACTGGACGGCCGCCAGCGACATCTCCATCCGACTGACGCCGTTTTGCGAAAGCTTCGCGAGCTCACTCACCGCCATCGCGACGAGGAGATCGGCCTGCTCGAAGGGCACGAGCGGTCCGCCGGGGTCGATGTGCACTGGACCGATTCCGGGAATGATGACGACGCCGTCTCCGTCGTTGACGACGCCGAACAGGATGTAAGCGACGATCGCCCAGCGCCGCGAGTCGAGCCTTCGCGTCAAGCGCTGCTGCTCGATGACGCTGCGCAGATCCGGCATGACGCCGATGCGGTCGACGCCCGGCTGACCGCTCTTCGTGTTGAGCGACTGGTCCGACAGCAACGAACGCATCTCCCATGGCGCGAGACGCGGCAGTGACGACTTCTGCCGGAAGTCCTGGAGCAGGAGCGCCGCGCCGGCGACAATCGGCGTCGCACCCGAGGTGCCGCCGAAGCTCGGCGTGTACGCATTCTTCGAATTGCCCGTCCAGCCGTCGCCGCAAGTGTCGATGGCTTCGCCCCAGGCGAAGCAGTCGATGCGCGCGCCGTAATTCGAGAAGTTCAAGCGACCGTGCGGCGTGGACGCGCTCCCGGCACCGACGAGGATCGCTCCCGAGTCGCGGTAGTCGGCGCTCGCTGGGTTCAAGATCTGCTTGCCGTCGACGTCCGTGAACGTGTCGAGGTCGACGGCGCCGTTCGCGCCCGCCTCGACGACGACGATTCCCTGCCCGGTCGCGTGAGCGATCGCGTCGAAGGTCGCCAGCTCGATCTCGACGGGCGCGTAACCGAACGTGGAGTTGGTCTGCGCCTCGATCAGCATGACGTCACCGGGGCTCATGCTGGCGGCAGCCGTTAGAATCGCGTCGGCGGTGTTGTAGTTCGTGACGGTACGGTACTGAGAGATGACCCGCCCGCTGGCCCCTGGTGCAATGCCGACACCGCCGATGGTGTTGTCGACTGCGAGGACCTCACCGAGAACCGCGGTACCGTGCCCGGCGAATGCCTCGTTGACGCCGGAGATGAGGGTGATGTTCGCTTTCGCCAGATCTTCGTGATCGAGCGTCCACCCTTGCTCCACGTCGACGAAGCCCACGCCGCCGCCGTCGTAACCCTGTGACCAGGCCCAGCGCGCGTCGATGCCGCCCGGAGCTGCGCTCTCGTAGCGTTGGTTCACGTTGCGCGGATCGTCGTTCGGCTGCACGGGAGGCGGCGTGGGACCGCCCTCCACGTATGCCGTCTCGACGCCGGGCCACTGACGGGCCTTCCTGGCGATCGCATCGGGGTCGCTTCCGGGTGGGCACTCGAGCGCGTAGTAACTGGTGAACCGCGTTGCGGTCGACTGCTGTACACGCGCATACGGTCTCGGCGCGGCTTGCATGTTTCGCAGCGTCGATTCGTCGTGGGTCGTGAAATACGGCTTCAACGCGGCTCCCGGAAACGCCGCAACGAGATCGTCCCACGCTCTTCCCAGATGACGCGCTGCGGCCTGTTGCGCATGAGCGGCATACGGCAGCGCGACGCCCGCTTCGAATTTGACGACGACTCGACGCGCGAGAGCCGTCCGCGGCGCGGCATGCGGTACTTCGTGTCCGATGATTGCCATGTGATCTCCTCCGGCAGAGAGAATGAAGCGCTCTCCGTGCAGAAAGAGAAATGGTCATTTGGTTCGTGTCGAGTGAGGACGCTTCCGCGTGATCGTCGTCGAGTCGAGAAATCGCCGGAGCGACGCTCCGTTCGAGCTATGTTCCGCGCTCACCGAGACGGCGCAGCGAAGAGCTGCGCAAGAGAAAGCTGAATCGCCATGGAAGTTGCAGAGCTGGTCAACGAGTTTTTGAGTTCGGAACACGGGCAGCAGGCCGCAAGCGCGCTCGGCGCGCAGGGCGTCTCGCCCGACGATGCGCAGACGTACCTGACCCACGCCGCAACCGCGGCGCACGAGCAAGCAACCGAGCATCACGGCGGCAGGAACTTCTTCGCAGCGTTCGCCGCCGGCCTGGTGCGCGGTGACGGCTTCTTGAAGTCGCTGATCGATGGTGGTGAGGGCGTTCTCTCCGGACGCATTGCAGAGGCGATCGCGTCGCGTGCGGGCGTGGATCCCTCCACGGCATCCGCCATCGCCGCCACGGCGACGCCGTTCATCGTCGGCTATCTGAAGCAGAAGCTCGGCTGAGAGACTGGTAACGCGGACACGACGAGCCTGCCCGGGCAGGGAGCGGGGGCTCGTCGAAAGGCGCTTCCATCGCCACTCGAACCACGACAAACCTCCGAAAGCGCTGCGGGATACGGGAGCCCAGAGAGGCGTCGTAGGGAGGGGCGGGAGGGCGTCGTCATAACGGGCATGACCACGAAGCATGTTCGGTTCACGGTTCTCTCGACGCTCGCTGCACTCACGCTTTCCGCGCTTCCGGCGATGGCCGACGCAGGCGCCGCGAAGGGGCCCGAAGCACGCTTCGAGAAGCTCGTCGCGCACGCGGACAAGAACGGCGACGGCAAGCTGCAAGTGACGGAGCTGTCCGCGCGGATGGAAAAGCGCCTCGGCAAGGCCGACACGGACGGCGACGGCGTCATCACCTCGACGGAGTACACCGCGCGCGTCGAGGCCGTTCGCGAGGCACGCAAGGCTCGCATGGACACCGATCACGACGGCAAGATCAGCGACGCCGAGCGCACGGCAGCCCGCGAGTCACGGACGAAGGCGCACTTTGCCCGGATGGACAAGAACAACGACGGGCAGGTCGAACCCTCTGAAGCCGGCGCGCGTCGATGGGAGCGCATCGCGCCCGCCGACACCGACAAGAGCGGCGCCGTCAGCCTCGCCGAGATGGAACAGGGCATCGCAAACGGTACGCTGAAGGTCGGTCATCGCCATGCGAAGAAGGCCGACAACGCCTGAATGAACCGTCCACCAGGACTGCACGAGGCCCGCTCGCATCACGTGAGCGGGCCTCGTCGTTTTCGACCGCGCGGCTCCGTGTTGTAGACTCGACGCCCGCCGTGCCACAGCTCGATCTCTTCGCCGAGCCGCCTGCTCCGGAAACGCCCCTCGATTTCGCGCTGGAGCGTGAGCTCGTGACGCGCGTGCCGCCGCGGGTTCGCTTCGGGACGTCGTCGTGGACGTTTCCCGGCTGGAGTGGGCTCGTGTATCCCCCGAAGACGACGCTGCCGACGCTGCAAGAGCGGGGGCTCGAGCTCTATGCGCGGTGCCCGCTGTTCCGCACGGTCGGTATCGATCGTTCGTACTACCGCCCTCTCGACCGCGCGGAGCTCGCGAGCTATGCGGCTCAGCTGCCGCCCGGCTTTCCATGCGTCATGAAGGCGTGGAGCGAGCTCACGAGCCGCGTACACCCGAAGACGCGCGCACTGAATCCGCGCTTTCTCGACGCGAGCGCGTTCATCGACACCGTCGTCGGGCCGCTGGACGAGGCGTTCGCGGACCACGCTGGTCCCATCGTGCTGGAACTCGCGCCGATGCGCGACGACGAGCTCCCCCGGCGCGGAGAGCTTCCGGATCTGCTCACGCAGTTCTTTTCGCGCCTTCCGTCGGGTCACCGATACGCCGTCGAGCTCCGCAATCGAGAGCTGTTCACTCCGGCATACCTGGCGGCGCTCCGCACTCATGGCGTCGCGCACGTGCTGAATTTCTGGGAACGCATGCCGGACATCGGCGCGCAGCTCGACATCCCCGGTATCTTCACGGCGCGCTTCGTGGTGCTGCGGCTCCTGATCCCTCCCGGGGAGCGCTACGCCGCAAAGAAGGCCGAGTACGCTCCGTTCGATCGCATCGTCGCACCTGAGCCCGGTCTCTACGACGACGTGGCGCGACTGATCGAGGCCACCCGGGAGCTCGCGGTGGACGTCTACGTCATCGTGAACAACAAGGTGGAAGGCTCGAGTCCGCTCACCGTCCGCGGATTGGCGAGCCGCGTCGCGCGACCGGCCTGAGTCGCTCGGCGGCGTGAAATCGCGTGCTGTCCGGTGTGTGAACGCTCGGTCACGTTCGGCTCTCACCTTCCCTGATGAAGCGGTCCTGGGTGACCGCCATCGACGGCACGGAGAGTGCTACCTCTCCGTCGTGCACTCTCGCTGGCTCTGCGCCTTGCTTCTCTCTGCCGTCGGTTGTTCATCCTCCGAACCGCGCGCCGACGCACCTCGAGCGACCGAGGACGCCGGTACGGAGCCGAGCGACGGCGCGAGCTCGGGCTGCGCGACCGGCGTGTCGGCGGAACCCGGCGTCGTGGTGACGGACTCGGGTGCCGTGCGCGGCGCCAAGGCGGGCACGACGTGGGCGTACAAGAACGTCCCGTACGCGGCTCCGCCGGTCGGTGCACTCCGGTGGAAGCCGCCAGAGGCGCCGTCTTGCTGGAGCGGTATACGCGACGCCACGACGTTCGGCCCGATGTGTCCACAGAGCGACTCCACCGGGACCGCTCCGGTCACCGGCGACGAAGATTGCCTGCAGCTCAACGTCTGGACGCCGGAAGACGCCGGCGCGACGCCGCTCCCGGTGCTGTTCTGGATTCACGGCGGCGGTTTCACCGGCGGCTCAGCCGTCGAGCAGCAAGCAGGCGTCGCCCTCTATGACGGACAGGCGCTCGCAGAGAAGACCCACGCCGTCGTCGTCACGACGAATTACCGCGTCGGCGTCCTCGGCTTCCTGGCGCACCCCGCTCTCGCCGGCGAGGCCGACGACGGCGCGACGGGAAACTACGGCCTGCTCGACCAGATCGCCGCGCTTCGATTCGTGCAGCGGAACGTGCGCGCTTTCGGTGGCGATCCGGCGCACGTGACGATCGCGGGTGAGTCCGCGGGCGGCGAGAGCGTCTGTCTCCTTGTGGCGTCGAAGCTCACCAGCGGGTTGTTCCAGGGTGCGATCATGGAGAGCGGCGGCTGCAAGGCGAACACCCTTGCCGACGCGGAGACCTACGGCGCGAAGGTCGTCCAGGCCGCGCATTGCGACACCGCTTCCGACGTTCCCGCATGCCTGCGCGCCGTTCCGGCCACCGACATGGTCAATGCGCTTCCGGTCACCATCGACGTCGCGGGCATCACCGGCCCTTACGGCGGCGTGATCGACCAGAGCTTTCTCGCGGGCGCACCCAGCGCCGTCATCACGAGCGGAGCCCACCAGCACGTCCCCATGATCGTCGGCTCGAACTCCGACGAGACCTCGAGAACGGTGCCCATCCAGCAGGACGCGACGGAGGCAGCGTATGAAGCCGCCGTGAAGGCGCTGTTCGGAGCCCTCGCGCCCGCAGTGCTCACACATTACCCGGCGAGCAACTACGCTTCACCATGGGCCGCCTACGTCGCCGTCACTTCCGACGCGAAGTTCACCTGCGGCGCGCGCCGGATCATTCGCGCGCTCCGCAAGGGACAGACGGAGCCCGTCTTTCGTTACTTCTTCACCCATGGCCTCGCCAGCGCACCGAGGAACCAGGCACTCGGCGCGTGGCACGGCATCGACGTGCTCTTCGTCTTCGATCATCTCGCGCTCGCGGGCTACGTGCCGAGCGCCGGTGAACAGACGCTGTCCGACTCGATCGGGGCTTACTGGTCGAGCTTCGCTGCTAGCGCGACGCCGAGTGCCGCGTCGTCGCCGACGTGGCCGCCCAGTGACGACGCCGACGCGTACCTTGAGCTCGCCACGCCGTCGCAGCTCGGTGCCGGCGTCCGCACCGAGCAGTGCAATTTCTGGGACACGCTCGCGCTCTGACGAGCGTCGCCGCGAAGCGCGAGCCGGGCCCGCTCTACATCTTGCCGGCGTCGGCTGCCGGGCAGCGCACGTCGGTGTTCTGGAGCCCGACGATCTGATCGGTCGTGAGCGGCAGTGGATCGCAGCCGTGACCCGTCTCGCAGACGAAGTCGTACTGGGGCTCGGCCTTCACGTGACAGTCGAGGCAGTTGAGGTTGAACAGATTGAGCACGTCGGTAGTCCCGCGCGCGAGGATGTCGGTGCCGCCGGCGGTGGGGCTCAGCGAGAAGAACTCCCAGTCGCCGGAGGGAGCGCTGAAACCCGCACGACGCTTCACCATGGCCTCCTGCGGGACCAGCTGGATCATCGTGCCGACGGGGTACGTGCCCTGACCCGCGTTCGCAACGGCGAGTGATTCCGCGTCGTGCCCCAGCGCGTTCCTGATGAAGAACTTCCGGACGTGCGTCCCTTCCTGGATGCACTTGAAGTCGGCGGCGGTGGCTTCGAAATCTTCCGACACGGTGCCGGAGTCGGTGCTCGTCGATGCGCCGGAGTCGGTATCGGCCGTGTGGCCGCCCTTCGCGCCCGTGGCTGGAGAATCCTTCGACGAGCTGCAACCAGCGAGGACGAGCAACGACGAAGAGAGGGCAAAGCAAGCGATTCGAATCATGAGGGCTCCTTTTCGGACGACAGCAGAGTGGGCCGCCAACCCGGAGCAGGTCGGATCGTTCGCGAAAATATCTCTCGAGCGCCCGACGCCCACGGCGCCGTTTTGATGGATATCCACCGCGAGGCTGGGTGGTTATCGCCTTTTCCACGCCAACGAGAGCGAGCGACCGTTTCTCGAGCCCTACGGGCAGAAGCTCGGATCGGTGCAAACGTGTACGCCGTTTCCGTTCGGCACGGCGCAGCAGCCGCTCACGCAGTCGGCGTTCGTTGCACAGAGCGGAAGGCAGATCTGGTTCTGTGAGTCCGAGGTGCAATACGAGCCCGGGCAACACGGCGTCCCGAGCCCGCAGGGACGCGTCCCCGCAGAGAGGCAGGCACCGGCGCAATAACTCGAATCTGAGCAGACGCTCCCGCTACCGTCTGACAGCCGAGCGCAGCACCCCGACACGCAATCACCATCGCGGTCACACACGCCGGCGCACGTGGCCGCCGAGGTCGTCGCGTCGTCATAGACGCATCGCGTTCCGGTGCAGCACGCGCTCGCGGCGGACGTGCACGATCCGTCCGCGGGAATGCACGCGCCGGAGCAATATTGAGCGGGTGCACAGACGCTCGCCGAGCCGTCCTTGAGCAGCGCGCAGCAACCACTCGAGCAATCGGCATCGCGCTGGCAGACTCGCGTGCAGACGTCGTTCGGTGCACCGGTAGCGGATACACAGAGGAGCCCGAGGCAGCATCCCGCGACGTCGTCATTGCAGATCGTCTGATCGGGGAAGCACTGATGGGCGCCTCCGGCACCGCCGTTCCCAGCACCGCCGTTGGCACGGCTGCCACCCGCACCCGTGCCGCCAGCACCCGTTGTGCCACCGGAGCCCGACTGCCCCGCGGCGCCGCCAGCAGCGGTCGGACCACCCAGGTTGACGCAGAGATCCGATGCGCATGTGAGGCCGCCGTTACACGTCTTGTTGCCGTAGCAGTGACACCCTTCGTTGCCGATCGCACACGCTGACTGGGCATCTGCGCCGGTCGATGCATCACCACCGCTGGAGCGGCTCGTTCCGCCATCAGGCTCCCGTCCCGCGCGAGATCCGCCCTCCCCGGCGTCCTCCGAGTGCGCCGAGCTGCCCCCAGCGCCGCCGGTGCCCTCCCCCTTCGTGATCGTGGTGTTCCCACCACACGCCAGCGTCAATATGCTCCCGAAAACCCAATACTTCCCCATGCTGCTACAGCCATAGCACGTCTGTGATCGTTCCTGGTGCTCGGTCGGGAGTCCTGTCGACCAATGGAGAAATGCTCGCGTCATGGGCTCGCCTACGATCCCAGCCTCACCTCGGGGTGCGTCGTTTGCCGGCGAGAGGCAACCAGTCACGCCGCCGTCAACTCCACCCGACGAGGCGCGTCGTGGGCACTTGTGTTTGCGGTCGCGATCTGCGCCGTCGGTGCCGTGATGGTGTGGCGGCAGGCGCGCGAAGAAAGATCCACCGCCGAGCCGCCGACGCGCGACACCGTCAGGGAGCCCACCACATCAGTCGGCGCCGACGGCCAGCACCGTCCAGCGCTCGCAACGGTGGAAGGCGCGCTCTCGACGAAGAACGCCTCCGGTCGTTCGAGTTACTTCTATCTTCCGTCGCGCGAACCAGGAGCGAGCATCCCACTCCTCGTCGGCTTGCACGGAGCCGGTGCCGATGGGCGAGAGATGATCGCCACGTTCCGGACGCCGGCCGCGTCGCGCGGCTTTGCGATCCTCGCGCCGTCGTCGGGTTACGCAGCCGAGCTCCGTACCTTCACGTGGCATGTCGGGGACCATCCGAACGACTTTTCCGATGACTATCGTCACGTCGCCGCGTGTCTCCAGGAGCTCGAAGCTCGAAGCGACGTGACGATCGATCCACTCCGCGTGCTCGCTGTCGGGTTCTCGGGCGGCGGCAGCTCGGCGCCGTACCTGGCGAGCAACACCCTGCCCTACACGGCGTTCGCGGTGCTCCATGGCGGCGTCTTCATCGGCGGCGTCGGCCCGAGAAGAGTCCGAGGATGGTTCTCCACTGGAGACGCCGACACGATACGCACCCCCGAGCACGTCGCGAATCAGTTCCGCACCATGCAGAGCGCCGGCTTCGACGTGATCTATTCGACGTTCCCGGAGGGTCACTCCATTTCCGATATGGAGTCGACGGCCGTCGTCGCGTGGTGGCTCACTGCGCCGTGACGTCACCGAGCAGTCGTCCGCGTCGAGCAGGACGGCACGCAGGCCCTGACCGACGGATTGGCCGTTGCTACGCCGACCGCAGCGGCCTTCCGCGGCGCTACTCGACGTCGCTAGTGCACGCGGGCGGGCTCGCGGCGGGGAAGAAGTACGTGATGGCCATGCACATCTCGTTGTTCGCCGCCGAGACGCCCACGGTCGTGGCGGAGCTGCGATCGTTCTTGTACTGGCACTGGTAGTGGAACTTCTCGCCCGCCTGGAACGTCAGGTACGGGGGGTTCTCCCAGAGGATGTTCGACGGGGAATCCCAGTTCGTCGTGTGCACGAGCACCTCGCCCATCTGACCGCTCGCGAGCTTGCGCGTGATGCTCGCGTCGACACCACGCCGGTGGGTGTGCGTGAGCATCATGAAGTACTTCCCGCCGGCGGCGGGGGTGCAGTCGCCGCCCACCGTCTGCATGCCGTTCGCAGGGATGTTGATGAGTACGTTGAAGCTCACCTGCGACTGCGCTTTCTGGAACTGCGCGCTCGTGACCTTGTTGACGTTCACGGTGACGTGCGCCTGCAGCGGATCGGTGCCCGTGTTGATGTAGTGCATGTCGAACTGCACCTTCTGACCCGAGGCGAGCGGCATCGCGACGCCGTCCGGCATCGATAGATGAGTGTGCGGGACGGCCGCGGAGTAGATCCACTCCCCGCCGCTGGGGGAAACCGTGCATCCGAACGCGTCGAACGTCCCGGGCGCGGAGAAGTCGCTGTCAGTCTTGTAGAGGATGAAATGATGGCTGCCCTTCGCCATCACCGACTCCCAGTCCCCCACGTCGAACTCACCGCTGTTCGGAAACGCGGTGTGATAGCACTTGAACACTTCTTGCCCCGGGTCGAGCTCGAAGAGCGGTGTTGCAACCTGGAAGCCCTGGTCGGCAGCGGGCTTGATGAGGTTCCCGCTCGCGTCGACGTTCTTCGTTGCGTCCCACGAGAGATCGTCGGCGGTGCCGTTCACGGGACCGGTGGTGCCGGCAGTACCGCCTGTACTCGCCGTCGCAGGCGAGCCACCGGCACCGGGAGGCGTCACTGACGCGCCGCCCGCGCCTGGCGACGTTACGGTCGAGCCACCGGCGCCCGGAGGCGCAACTGCGGTGCCGCCCGCGCCCGCAGGCGGAGTCGTGACGCCGCCGGTCGTCCCTGCTGTGCCGACGCTGTTGCCCGCACCGGCGGGCGCGGCGCTGCCGCCTGCACCAACCGCGGTCACGGCGCCGCCTGCGCCAACCGTCGGTGCACCGCCTGCGCCGCCAGTCGCCGAAACGCCGTCCGTATTACTGCCGCATCCGGCGAGGGCGAGTGCCGCCGCCGCGAGCGAGAGGGTCGTGCCATCGATGAGACGATTGAGCTTAGCCATGGGCTCTCCGTTCGGACGATTCCACCTGCTCGCCAGTCAGGGCGAGCTCGCATCATTTGATAACACGCAACTTTCCGAGCGGCGACTATCAGCCACGAGAATAATGCGAATCGGACCGCTCGTTCGTCGTCGCGTGACCTCGTTTGCTCAGTGAGTGACCGCGATAGCGTCACGCGCGACGCTTCGCTCGCTGATAGCGCGTTGCCGCTATGTGATTCTGCAGCACCCGCGGAATCCGCTGGGAAGCTTCATCGTGCAAACTGAACGGATCTGGCGATCCGCTCGAACGAGTCGCTCGGAGCGTCGGACGGAAACTGCGCGGACGAACGTGAGAGGCGGTCGAGCCAGCGGCGATCGAGCGGCGCGTTCAGATCTTCCAGGCGCGTCGCAGCGACGGTGGCCTGTCTCCCCGGCGCGAGCACGTCTCCGAACCCGACGGCGAAGCCGGCCAGCAGGAGCGCCGTACGGGTGGCGGTGGCGCCGCTATATGTGTGAACGGTGGCGCCGTCGCGACAGAGTCGACGGAGTGCAGTGAAGGCGTTCACCGTCCAGAGCTCCCGATTCGCGCGCGGCGAAAACGGATCCCAGTAGACGATGTCCGCCGAAGCGGGCGGCTCGGCGAGCAGGGTCGCCGGTAGCTCGCCCAGCGAGATTCGCCACGCCGTTGCGGCGCCCTCCGCGCTGCCGCGCTCGAGGAGCGCCGTACACGCCGTCGCCACCGTCTCCGCGAAACCGAATGCCGTCCGGTGCTCTGGACGGAGCGCGAGCTCGAACGCCGCGAGCGTCCGGTCGAAGCTCACGATGTGAAGCGCCCGCGACGGCGCATTCCGCGACTCGGAGAGCGCGAACGCCGCAGCGGCGTTGGAGCCAGCGCCGAGCCCGACGTCGAGGAGCACGAGCGGCCCTGCGCCTTCCGTGTCGAGTCGCTTCGCGAGCCCGGACGGCTCGAGATAGAGGGTGCGCGCTTCTTCGAGCGGGCCCGACAGGGGATGCATGACCTCGCCGGTCAGGCGATCGAGCATTGCTCGCGCACCGTTGCGCGTCGCCACGACCTCGAAGGACGGTTCGTCGCTCACGCGGCCGTGTCGCGCTTCCCGAAGCGGAATTCGGAGTGTTCGTGACGGTCTATCGCCTCGAGCTTCGCTTTCGCGAACGCGGCGTACTCACCCCGTTCGATGGCGGCACGCGCCTCGCTCATGAGCACTTGATAGTGACGGAGGTTGTGAATCGAGAGCAGCCGCGGACCGAGCGGCTCGCTGCACTTGAAGAGATGATGCAAGTACGCCCGGCTGAACCCCTTGCACGCAGGGCAATCACACGTCGGATCGAGAGGCACGTCCATGGTCGCGGTGGCGCTACGCGTGACCCGCACCCGCCCCGTCGACGTGAACGCCGTTCCCTGCCAGGCGAGGTGCGTCGGGATCACACAGTCGAACAGGTCGATGCCGGCAGATATCGCAATCAGGAGATCCGGCGGCGTACCGACGCCCATCAGGTAGCGCGGGCGATCGGCCGGCAAGAGCTCGGCCGCGAAGTGGGTGATGTCCTCGCGCTCGTGCCTCGTATCGCCGACGGAGAGGCCGCCGAGCGCGAACCCGTCGAAGGGGTGCTCGGTGAGAAACGCCGCGGACCTCTGCCGGAGCTCCCGGTTAACGCCGCCCTGGACGATGGCGAAGAGCGCTTGTCGCGGGTCGACGCGGGCGGCGAGGCTCCGGAGTGCCCAGCGGTGCGTGCGCTCCATTGCCGTCAATGCGGCCACGTCGGTGGTCGATTCCAGACAGATGTCGAGCACCATCATGATGTCCGAGCCGATGGCGGCCTGGACCTCCATCGCGCGCTCCGGTGAGAGCAGGTGCATGCGCCCGTCGATGTAAGAGCGAAACGTCGCACCCTTCTCGCTGACGGTACGGGCGTTCGAGAGCGAGAAGATCTGATACCCGCCGGAATCGGTGAGCACCGGTCCGTTCCAGCCCATGAAACGGTGAATACCGCCCACGCGACGGAAGAGCTCGGGGCCCGGTCGCAGCATCAGGTGGTACGTGTTCGCGAGCACGACCTCCGCCCCGATCACGGCGAGATCCGCCGGCGTCATCCCGGTGACCGAGGCACGCGTACCGACACTCATGAACGCGGGCGTCTGGACGGGCCCGTGTGCGGTCGTCATGACTCCGCGTCGCGCGCGGCAGCCTGGATCGACGGCACTGACGGCAAATGGAAGGAGGGTCGAGCTCACGGGGCGGAACCTAGCGCTTCCCGTTCCGGGTGATGACGCGGATCCACGACGGCCCGGAAAAGCCGCTTGATCGTTTCAAGACGACCGGTCATATTGCGCGCCGCGATGCCGAGAACGGCCGATCCCACCGACATCCCCGAGCGATTGCTCGCGGCGGGCCTCGACCTGTTCTTGCGGCAGGGGTTCAACGGCACGGGGATCCAGCAGATCGCCGATCAGGCAGGCGTGCCCAAGGGCTCGTTCTACAACCATTTCGCGAGCAAAGAGGCGTTCGGCGCTGCCATCGTCGATCGGTACTCGGAATACAACCGGCGCTCGTGGAAGCACATGATGCGGAGCGCGCCGCCCGAGCCCATGGCGGCCATACGCCACGTGTTCGCAGCGATGTCCGCGTATCACGAGCGCGCCAGCTGCCAGTCGGGCTGCCTCATCGGAAACTTCGCTGCCGAGATTTCGCTCGCGAGCGAGCAATGTCGTGAACGGCTTCTCGCGGCGCAGCTCGCCTGGCGAGAGCGTCTGGCGGGTCTGATCAGGGCCGGCCAGAGCATCGGCGAGATCCGTGACGACATCGATCCGATCGAGCTCTCGGCGCTCACGTGGAGCGTCTGGGAAGGCGCGCTCCTCCGCATGAAGGTGGAGGGCTCGGCGACTCCACTGCACGAAAGCATCGCGCTGGTCCTGGACCGCGTGTACCCACCCACGGCTCGTCAGCCGGCACGCAGCGCAACCCGGGCCGATCGCTCGAACGTTTGAGGACTCACACAAACATGCAACGAAAGCTTGCTGGGAAAATTGCGCTCGTGACTGGCGGAGGTGGCGGCATCGGCAGCGTCACCGCGCATGCTTATGCTCGTGAGGGTGCGAAGGTCGCCGTCGTCGACGTGAACATCGAAGCCGCTCGCGGCGTGGCCGAGGCGATCAACGCCGCCGGCGGCGAAGCCATCGGCATCGCGACGGACGTCTCGAAGAGCGACCAGGTTGCCGCGATGGTCGAGCAGGTGGTCGCGCGGTTCGGTCGGCTCGACGTCGCGTTCAACAACGCCGGCATCGACCTCGAGAACGAGCCGCTCGCCATGGTCACCGAAGAGACGTTCGACAGGCTGATGAGCGTCAACGTGAAGGGCGTCTGGCTCTGCATGAAATACGAGATCTTGCAGATGCTGAAGCAAGGTGGCGGTGCGATCGTCAACACGTCGTCGATCGGCGGGCTCATCGGTGCGCCACGCCAGCCGATCTACGGGACCACGAAGCACGCCGTGCTCGGCATGACCAAGGCCGCTGCGGTGGAATACGGGCGCAAGGGCATTCGCGTCAACGCGGTGTGCCCCGGGATCATCCGGACCGAGATGACGGAACGGGCGATCGCGCGCGATCCAAGACGTGCGACGTACATCGAGCAGGCGCATCCCATCGGACGCATGGGTGAAGCCGCGGACATCGCGAACGCCGTCGTGTTCCTGAGCTCCGACGATTCCGCGTTCATCATCGGGCATTCGCTGGCCGTCGATGGCGGCTTCACCGCGCGCTGAGCGCTTCGCTTCGACAGAAAAGGACTTCACCGTGACCGACGTCTCTCCTCTCTTCAGACCGTTCAGCATTCGCGGCCTCGAGCTCAAGAACCGCATCGTGATGGCACCGATGACGCGGTCGCGTTCACCCGGTGCGTTTCCGAACGACGAGAACGTGGCGTACTACCGACGGCGCGCAGCCGCGGACGTGGGCCTCGTCCTTTCCGAGGGAACGCTGACCCGTCGCCGGGGCGCGTCGGACGACGCGAACATTCCGCTGTTCTGGGGAGAGCAACCGCTCGCCGGATGGAAGCGCGTCATCGACGCGGTGCATGCCGCTGGCGGCAAGATGGGGCCGCAGCTCTGGCATCAGGGAATGAGTCGCAGGCCCGGAAGCGGCCATTTTCCCGACGCGCCGTCGGATGGCCCCTCCGGCGTCACCCTGAAAGGCAAGAAGGTCGCCGAAGAACCGAGCGAGGCGGAGGTGCTCGACATGGCGCAGGCCTACGCCGACGGCGCGCGCGACGCGAAGGAGCTCGGTTTCGACTGCATCGAGCTTCACGGCGCGCACGCCTATCTGATCGACGAGTTCTTCTGGGAGGTCACCAATCAGCGTACCGATCGCTTTGGTGGCTCGATCGAGGCGCGCGCCGAGTTCGCGGCGGAGGCCCTCCGTCGTTGTCGCGCGGCCGTCGGAGATCTGCCGATCATCATCCGCATCTCGCAGTGGAAGTCCGTGGACTACGCCGCAAAGGTCGCGAAGACGCCGGAGGAGCTCGGGCGCTGGATGCGTGTTCTCGTCGACGCCGGCGCCGACGTGATTCACTGCTCTCAGCGTCGCATCCTCGAACCCGAGTTCCCGAGCGTCGATGGGCCCAAGGGATTGAACCTCGCCGGCTGGGTGAAGAAGCTCTCCGGCGTGCCGACCATCAGCGTGGGCTCGGTGGGGCTCTCGTCCGAGTTCACCGGCGCGTTCCGTGGCGAAGGCTCGGCAGCCGGCAAGCTCGACGAAGCGATCGAGCGACTCGATCGCGGCGAGTTCGATCTCGTCGCGGTCGGCCGCGCGCTACTCCAGGACCCGGAGTGGGCCGTCAAGGTGCACGCCGGTCGCTTCGACGAGCTCCGCGACTACGACGCAGCCGCACTCCTGAATTACTTTTAGTAACGGGGGGCCTTGGCCCCCCGCCGCCTTCGCGGGCTCGTGTGCTCGCGTATTCCGTATGTTTGACGCTCGGGGACGACGGTGGCGTCGATGCGGAACTACATCAGGAGGTTGAGGATGCGGCCTGCGACGTAGACGACTTTCTTCGGGGTTCTTCCGGCGAGCTGCTTTTCGACGACTGCGTTCGCTGCGGCGAGTGCGGTCGTCTCGTCTGCCGTCCTCGCGAGCCGGATCCGTCCGCGGACCTTGCCGTCGATCTGCACGGCGATCTCCACCTCGTCTTCTCGCGCAGCGGCTTCGTCTACGGACGGCCACGGCCGTGAGAGCAGAAATCCGGCTCCCCCCAGGGTCGCCCAGAGCTCGTCCGCGAGGTGCGGTGCGAACGGAGACAGGAGGTGAACGAATATCTCCGCCGCCTCGTACAGCGCGGCTACGACGCCCGCGGCCGGAGCTTGCTCGGCGGCCGCGGCGGTGGCCGGAACCAGCTCGTTGACGAGCGTCATCATCGCCGAGACGGCAGTGTTGAACTGGCGCCGTTCGTCGATGTCGTGCGTCACCCGCTGCACCGTCTGATGAAGCTTCTGCCGGAGCGCGACCGCTTGCGGGGACGTCCCCGGTTCGCCCTTCGGAAGCGACGCGATGTCGCGGATCAGCCGGAACACACGCCCGAGAAACCGGTTCGCGCCCTCGATGCCGGCGTCCGACCACGCGAGCTCGTTCTCCGGTGGCGCTGCGAAGAGCATGAACACGCGCACGGTGTCCGCGCCGTACCTGGCGACCATCGCGTCGGGATCGACGACGTTCTTCTTCGACTTGGACATCTTCTCGACGCGCCCGGTCTCGACCTTCACCCCTTCGTGACCGGGTGCCAGACATTTGCCATAGGCGTCGATGTCCTCTGGATAGAGCCAGACCGGCGCGCCCTTCGCGTCTCGCACGAATCGGGTCTGCATCGTGACCATGCCCTGCGTGAGCAACCGCTTGAACGGCTCGCGCGGCGTCTCCTTCGGCACGAAGCCGAGATCGATGAGCACCCGGTGAAAGTAGCGCGCGTACAGCAGGTGCATGACTGCGTGCTCGACGCCGCCGATGTACTGATCCACCGGCATCCATCGAGCCGCCACCACTGGATCCACCGGACCGCGGTCGAAATGGGGTGACGTGTAGCGAAGGAAGTACCAGCTCGACTCCCAGAACGTATCGAACGTGTCCGTCTCGCGCCGCGCGGGCTTCGACGGATCGCGCGGGTCGCGCGCACGTATGAACGCTTCGTGGCGCGCGAGCGGAGACCCGCCTTCGCCGGTGAGCTTCACGTCGCGCGGGAGTACGACGGGCAACTCGTCGGCTGGGACGGCGAGTACCGCGCCGTCCTCACCGTAGACGACCGGAATGGGGCATCCCCAGTAGCGCTGTCGTGAGACGAGCCAATCCCGTAGACGATAATTCACCGTCGCCTCGCCGACCTCGGCGGCTACGAGCTTCGCGACGACCTTGGCCTTCCCTGCCTCGCTCGGAGTGCCGTTCAGGTCCCCCGAGGCGACCATCGTCCCGGCACCGGTGTACGCCTCGGTCATCGACGCGGCGTCGAGCGGTGCGTGATCATCGGGTTGTATGACGACCGTGATGGATAGCCCGTTTGCGCGCGCGAACGCGAAGTCGCGCGCGTCGTGCGCGGGTACCCCCATCACGGCGCCGGTGCCGTATCCGGCGAGCACGAACGAGCCGGTCCAGATCGGGACGCTTGCGCCAGTGAGCGGATGCAGAGCGTGGAAGCCCGTGAAGACGCCTTCCTTCGATGCTTCGTCGGCGCTGCGGTCGCGCTCGGCAAGGTGCGTCGTTCTCTCCAGGTACGCGGCGACGCGCGCGTCGTGCCTGGCCGCCTTGCGCGCGATCGCATGCTCGGGAGCGACGGTGAGAAACGTGACGCCGTACAGCGTGTCCGGCCGCGTCGTGAACACGTCCACATATGTCGCCTCTCCGACGGCCGTCGGCAGCGCGAATCGCACGCGCGCGCCGGTGCTCTTGCCGATCCAGTCGCGTTGCATCTTGAGGACCTTGTCGGGCCACCCGCCTGCGAGCGACTCGGTCGCCTCGAGCAGTTCGTCGGCGTAAGCGGTGATCCTCGAGAACCACTGCTCGAGCTCCCGCGGAACCACGGCTGTTCCGCATCGCCAACAGCCGCCATCCTCGACCTGTTCATTGGCGAGCACGGTCTCGCATTTCGGACACCAGTTCGCGACCGCGGACTTCTTGTAGACGAGGCCCGCCTCGAGCATGCGCGTGAAGACGAGCTGCTCCCACCGGTAGTACTCCGGCTCGCAGGTGGTCACCTCTCTCGACCAGTCGTAGGAGAAGCCGAGCGGCGCGAGCTGCGCCTTCATCGCCGCGATGTTCTGGAGCGTCCAGTCCGCGGGGTGCTTCCCTCGCTCGATCGCGGCGTTCTCCGCCGGCATGCCGAACGCGTCCCAACCCATCGGATGCAGCACGTGGTCGCCACGCATGCGACGGAACCGGGCGAGCACGTCGCCGATGCAGTAGTTGCGGACGTGCCCCATGTGAATGCGACCGCTCGGGTACGGCAGCATCTCGAGCACGTAATACTTGTTCGACGTCTCCGGCTCGGGGTCCGCAACCTCGAACAGCTTTTCTGCGTCCCAGCGACCACGCCACCCCGCTTCGAGCTGCGACGGCTCATAGCGAGCACGCCGATCGCCGTCCTCCGGCGCGAGAGCAATGAACGGAGAAGAGCGCGGCACAGTCATGAGCGGTGACGTATCACGGGCGCCGGGCGGCGGACGAGGCACCTTGCACTCGGACGATGGTGACTCCCGCCGTCCGGCGATCTAACATCCGTCGAGCGCATGAACCGCGTGGTGGTTCTGGGGTTTCTGTCGATGCTCGCCCGCTGTGCGGCGGTCCTCGCGCTTCTCGCGGCGTCTGCACCAGCGCACGCGAGCGAAACCAGCGACGCCGATCAGGCGCTCGACGCCATCCTCCGGCGGCTTCCTCGGCCTGAGCCCTACACGCTCCAGAGCGGACTGCAGGTCGTCATCCAGCCGGTCCCGTGGCAATCCCAGGTCGCTGTCGCTGTTGCCTACGGAGTAGGCGCGCGAGACGACCCGTCAGAGCGCCGTGGGCTCGCGCACCTCGTCGAACACATGACCTACCGAGGCTCGCGTCACCTCCCGGCTTACGGAGCCATGCCGCTGGTCGACGGCAGCGGAGGGCAGCTATTCGGAGGCACGCACTTCGACTGGACCTTGTATGCAGAGCTGGTCCCTGCGCTCGATCTCCCGCGCGCCCTCTGGCTCGAGAGTGAAAGACTGGCGTTCACTCTCGAGCAGTTCTCGGAGGATTCGCTGTACGTGGAGAAGAGAACCGTCGCGCAGGAGATGCGCCTTCGCGACGGCGTCGTCACACGTTTCGACATGCTGGTGGAACGAGCGCTGTTCGGGGAGCAGAGCCCTTATGCACGGCAGCCGGACTACTCGCGATTCCTGCAGACGTTCGACCTCTCCGACGTTCGCACCTTCTTCCGAAGAAATTATCGACCCGACAACGGCGTGCTGGTCGTCACCGGCGGCGTCGACTCGAAGGTCGTTCGCGAAGAGGTCGAGACATACTTCGGCCCCGTCCGGAACCAAGCGCGCTCCTCCCCGGTGTCCCCTACCGGACTGCGAAGCTGGACAATGGTATGACCATCCTGGTTGTCGAACGGAACGACCTTCCGCTCGGTGCACTGGTTCTCACGGAGCTCGCAGCCCACGACGATGGAACGACCGAGGAAGCGGGATTGGCAGCCCTCGTGGCGAGTGCGCTCTTCGGAACCGAAGACGACGAAGACGACTTCGCCGACCCGGACCGGGACGATCTCGCGGGGCGCTTGAGTTACAGCGTCAGTCACCTCGCCACTTCGTTCACCGTCACGTCGTTCGGTCCAGGATGGCGGCCCGCGCTGTCTCGGCTCGCGACGGCCGTCCTGCGTCCACCGACCGTCGCTGCCATGTCGTAGCCGGCGATCCCGACGAAATCGGTGTGCAGCTCGACCTGGTCGGTAACGTCACGTGGATCAACGCAGTGGAGCGAAGCGAGCTCCCCTCGCAGATCCTGCAGCGCATGCCGAAGCCGTGACCTCGGATGCGGCCGCATTCGCCCGGAGCTGGCCCTCGTATCGTGGTACCGGGGGCCATGCGTCTTCGCTCGCTGATGATCGGCGTGGCCGTTGCCGTTCTCGCGAGTCCGGCGATTGCACAGGAGCGTCGACCATTCCGGCTCTTCTACGCGGCATCACCGGGCTGCCCCGCCGGATATACGCTATCGAGCTCGATCGAGGCGCACAGCGCGAGCATCCGAGCTGCTCGGCCTGGCGAAACAGCGATCGACGTCGATGCCTCCGTCGGACCCGATGGCGGCGCGTTTCTCGGTCTTCTGCGTATCCAGCGCCCGGACGGCACGGAGACGCGCCGTACCGTCCCGGCCGCGAGCTGTGTAGAAGTCGTGTCGGCGATGGCGTTCATCGCGGCAGTGGCCATCGATCCCGGTGCGACGCTTGCGACTCCCGCGGATCGCGCCGAGAGCACACGCCCGGCACTCCTTGATGGACCGCCTGCGGCGGCGCTTCCGGTGACCGTAGCGGCGGGAGCTGCACCGAACGCCGAGTCCGTCGTTCCGACGCGGACACCTTCGCCGGCACCACGCGCCGGTAAGCTCGACAGCCGTTCATGGTGGTTCGCCGCGAGCACAGGCGTCGGCTTGGCTTCGGCCATAGCTCCGGGATTCTCTCCTGATTTCGGGATCGGTATCGCGGCTGGAGCGCCACGAAGAGGCATGCTCTCACCGCTCGTCCATCTATCCGGACACTTCGCGGAGAGTCGTGAACTGTCTGGGGGCGGCGGAACCGCGCAGTTCCGGCGAGTGGCCGGGCGCGTCACGGCATGCCCGGTGGCGGCGAGCGCCGCGATGGTCGTCCTTCGGCCCTGCGCCTTGCTCGACGTCGGCCAGCTCCGCGCGACGGGGTCCAACGTCGCTCCCGCGCTCACGGCCCGCACCCTGTGGCTGGAGCTCGGGGCAACCGTGAGGGCCGAGGCGAGGATCACGGGCCCGCTGTTCGTGATGGCCGAGCTGGGAGCGGGTTTTCCCCTCGTACGGGATGATTTCTACTTCGTACCCAGCCGGGTGCCGGTTCACACCATCCCACCGGTGGGATTCATCGGCGCTCTGGAGCTCGGGGTACGAATCTAGTGATCGTCTGCGGAGGCTTCATACATGGGATCACGAGTGGTGCTGCGCGCGATGTGGAGACCTTCCGAGCTTCCGGGTTCGGATACGGCCGAGGACGCCGCCCTGTCGAACCAGCGAGTCAAGACGCTGCTCCGCGCGCACTACAAAGAAGTTTGGCGAATCCTCAGACATCTGGGTCTTCCGATGTCCGTGGCCGAGGATGCGGCACAACAGGTATTCCTGGTTGCCACGGCAAAGCTCTCTCGCATCGAGCCCGGCAAGGAGCGCCCCTTCCTCATCGGCACCGCCGTCCGCATCGCGTCGAATCACCGGCGTTCTGCGGCGGTGCGTTACGAATGCCCTGACGAGTCTCCCGAGAGGCACGTCGACGCGGCGCCCGGTCTGGACGAGCTTCTCGATCAGAAGCGACTGCGCCTTCTTCTGGACGAGGTGCTCGCTGCATTGCCCGTGGATCTGCGAACGGTGTTCGTTCTCTTCGAGCTCGAGGGATTGGAGGTCCCCGAGATCGCCGAGATCGTCGGCGTCCCGCGGGGGACGGCGTCGTCGCGGCTGCGGCGCGCGCGAGAAGCCTTCGAACGCGCGGCGCGACGCGTGCGGGGTCGCTATTTTTCCTCGGAGGAGACCTGAATGAAACCCACACGGCTCGTCGAGGACAGCGAAGATGGATTCGAGGTACGCCTGTTGCGCACCGCCCTGACGGAGGAGCCTCCGCACGGCGCGATCCTGCGCGCGGAAGCCGCCCTCGGTCTCGGCGTGGGAACGGCAATGGCTACCGCGGCAGCGGCCACTTCGAGTCATGCCGGCGCCTTGCATGCCCTTTCTCACGCCGGCGTCGCATCGATCGTGAAGTGGGCCGGCATCGGCATGGTCAGCGGGCTCGTCGTCGCCGGGGGCGCGCGCTTTGCGGCAGATCCCTCGCTGTGCGACAAGCTCCTGGAGACTCCGTCGGCGAGCACCAGCGCACCAATTCGCGCACCCACGAGACCGGCACTGCGTGGCGCGACGCTCGCGCCCCCGGCTTTTCCGACCACTTCGATGGTCGATTCGACACACCACGAAGTACGCGAAGTGGCGCAGGCAGAAGCCGTCTCCCGACCATTGCCTCGACGTTTCGTCGCGGCAGCGATACCCGCGCCGGCAGCGTCGGCGGAGCCGAGTGCACCTTCCATCGAACCATCGTCGAACGCCGTGACGCCCATCGCGTCCGTCACCGAAGAGCTCGCGATCCTCGAGCGCGCGCGGCAAGCAATCGTCGCGCACGCGTCCGACGTCGCGCTGCACGAGCTCGACGCCTATGCAGCGATGCCGAGCGCACGCGTGCTCGGCGCCGAAGCGGAAATCCTCGCCGTCGAAGCCCTGGTGCAACGAGGGAATATCGGTGCGGCGCAAGCTCGCGCGGCGCGCTCTCTCGGCCTCGCGCCCGCAGGTCCGCACGCGGCGCGCTTGCGTGAGGTCATGGCACTGCCGGAGCGCTGATCACCGTCGGTCGTTCGTGACGACGGTTCGTCGTTCGCAACGACGCATGAAAGTGCAAACCGCCACCGGGAGCGCGTCCCAGCGGCGGTTTGAATCGAAACGGAGCGTCAGGGTCCTGCGTCGGGCGCCGTCGGGTAGTCGCACATTTGCGTGTATGGCACCGAAAGTAGCGGAGCGGAGTAGTCCGGCAGCCCGCCATCGGTGGGCGGCTCGCCACGAAACTCCGCCTGCTGCGCGCAGCCCAGATGAAAGGCACCAAGATCGGCGCCGCAGGTGCCGTCCGGCCGGCAGCATGCCGACAGCGGTGTGCCTTGGACCTCCATGGGCGTGCACGTCACGTCGCGAACACCCACCTGATCGCGAGGTAGACATCCCGCCACCAGATGGTGAGAACCAGCGTGGCTCTCGACGAATACGGCTGCACTATCCGGGATGGCAACTCCACAGGCGCCGTCGTCGAGGCAGCACGCCGCAAGGTTCATTCCGTAGGCCTCGAGCGGTTCGCAAGATCCACAGCTCGAGGGTGCGGTCGTCGTTCGCCCTTGTGGCACGCCGGAGTCGACCTGCGGCACGGTGCCCCCCTGCGGTACGCCGGCGGCGTCGACCTTCGGCACGGTTCCGCCTTGCGGCGCGTCGCCGGTGCCGACCTTCGGCGCAGTGCCGCCATGCGGCGCATCGCCGGTGCCGACCTGTGGCACGTTGCCATCGCCTGAAGCAGCAGCGTTGTTTTTTTCGTTCGTGCCCTGCGTCTCATCGCTCCCCCCGAGTGAGTGCGCGACCCCACCGCATCCGATGAACGCCGCGATCGACAAGATCCCCACTACCGCCCCGGAAACTCTCTTCATGGTTGGCAACTCCTCCGACAATGTCATGTGAACGGGGCTCCTGGCCGATCACGAAAATTGCCGGGGCCGGCGGCCTTGACACCGAGCGGCGTCCATCGCATGAATTGAACACTTGGTTAATCCAATCGTTCAAACCGATGCCTGGCGATGAAAAAGCAAAGCAATTCCGATAAGATGGCGCCCCAAGGGCCGGATGCTCCGCGCCTCTTCGACGACGTACCGGAGGGCGATACGAAGGGGAAGATCCTGGAGGCCGCGTTCCGCAAGCTGTCGACGAGCGGTTACGCGAACCTCAGTGTGCGCGAGATCGCGAAGGACGCGGGCGTGAATCACGCGCTCATCAACTATCACTTCCACACGAAGGACCAGCTCGTCGTGGAGGTGCTGGACGCCGCCAATCGAAGGCTCCTCGAGCGGCAGCGACGCATGTACGGCACGACCGTGGGCTTCGCGGAGAAGTGGGCGCAAGCACGTCGCTTCTACGAGCAGGATCTCGCGTCGGGCTTCGTCCGCGTGCAGGCCGAGCTGTGGGCGGCGAGCTTCTCGAACCCAGGGCTGCGCGAGAAGTTCATCCCCCGCGTCGAAGCGTGGAAGGAAGTCGTGCGGGGCGGCGTTCGCGACGCGCTCCGTACCCTCGAGGAGTCCGGCGCGGGTCTCCCGCCACCGTTCACCGCGGACGCGATCGCGACCTGGGTTTCGGAATTCTGGCTCGGCATGGAGTTCTCGAATCTTCTCGGCACGAGCCCGGAGGACAACACGCACCGTGAGGCCCTGGATGCGATGGAGCATCTCCTCGAATACGTCGACGGGCTCGCACGCAAGCACGCCGAAGGACCTGCGCGACCGACGCGACGGCGCGCCTCAACTGGAAAGACGAAATCGTGACCGCACGTGATCTGCCAGACAGCTTTCGAAGAATCGTGGGACCGCTACCGGCTCCTGGCGCGCTCGCTAGCTCCGACGATCACCCGTTCACGACGGTGCGACCGGTGCGGGACGGCTACGTCGAACGCGACGGCGTGAAGAGCTGGTACGCAGTGTGGGGAGAGAAAGGTCCATGGATTGCCTTTGCGCCGATCTTCCAGATCGCGCACAGCGCGGTCCTGAAGGCGACCGTGCCCTATCTCTCGCAGCACTTCCGCGTGCTCACCATGGACGGCCGCGGCAACGGCCGGTCCGATCGACCGGAAGGGCAAGCCGCATACACGTTCGACCAGTACTACCGCGACTTCACCCTCGTCCTCGACAGCGCTTCGGTGGACCGGGCCGCCGTCGTAGGTATCTCCGCGACGGCGATGACGGCGCTGCGCCTCGCGGCGGAGCAGCCGGAGCGTGTCACCCACGTGATCACCGCCGGCGGATATGCCGAATCAATCCTGAACGACCCGGATCCAGCGGCTCGCCTCCGCGCCCAGGCAGAGCGCATCCGCGGCAACTACGCCGGGTTCCTGGACCACTTTTTCTCGATCTGCTTCACGGAGCCGCACTCGACGAAGCCGTTCGAGGACGCCGTCCGCTACGGCTGGGCGAGCACGGGCGAGGCCGTCAGCCTCGCCTTCAACGGCTGGCTGAACGAGGACGTCAGAGAGCTCGCGCGGCAGGTGAAGTGCCCCACGCTGGTCGTCCACGGCGACGGCGACAAGCGCGTGCCGCACACGAGCGGTAAGACGATTCAGGACCTGGTCCCGGGCGCAGAGCTGCTCACCATAGGCGGCGGCGGTCACCTGACGGCTGCCCGCGATCCCGTGGTCTGGAACCGTGCCGTCCGCGACTTCGTCGCCGGCACGCCGAGGACATCGAAGTGGGTGCGCGCGATGAGCCGGAAGCCGCGAGTCCTCTTCATCTCGAGCGCGATCGGCCTCGGGCACGTGCAGCGAGATCTCGCCATTGCGCGCGAGCTCCGGAAGCTCCGGCCCGAGCTCGAGATCGACTGGTTCACCGTCGATCCGGCGCGCAGCTATCTGGAACGGGAGGGCGAGCGAGTCCACCCGATCACCGCGCGGCTCGCGAACGAGAGCCGGCACTTCGAGCACGTCGCCGGCGAGCACGATCTGTCTGCGTTCTTCGCGCTTCGAACGATGGACGAGATCATGGTCGCGAACTTCATGACCTTCGTCGATCTGATGGAGGCCGAGCACTACGATCTCGTCATCGGTGACGAGTCGTGGGAGGTCGATTATTTCTACCACGAGAACCCCGAGCTCAAGCGCCAGCCCTTCGTCTTCTTGACGGACTTCGTGGGCTGTCTTCCGACGGAAGACGACGAGCGCGAGGCGTTCCTCTGCGCGGATCGGAACGCGGACGACATCGAGCATGTTGCGCGGTTCCCCTACGTGCGCGACGCGGCCATCTTCGTCGGAAACCCGGAGGACGTGACCGAAGCGCCGTTCGGCCCTGGCCTGCCGAGCATTCGCGAATGGACGGACCAGAACTTCTCGTACAGCGGCTATACGCTGCCGTTCGATCCCGCTGCGCTCGCGGACACCGAGGCGGTGCGAGCGCGGCTCGGCTATCGCAATGACGAGAAGATCGCGATCGCCGCAGTCGGTGGAACTGCAGTGGGCAAGGATCTGCTCACGAAGATCGCAGAGGCGTTCCCGATCATGAAAGCGAGCACGCCAGAGCTCCGCATGATTCTCGTGGCGGGCCCCCGGCTACCCACCGACGCGCTTCCACGGGTCGAAGGGCTCGAGGTGAAGCTGTACGTGCACAATCTCTTCGAGCATCTCGCCTGCTCCGATCTCGCGCTGGTTCAAGGAGGGCTCAGCACCTGCATGGAGCTGGTGGCGACGCGTCGCCCCTTCCTGAGCTTTCCCCTGCGTCGACACTTCGAGCAAGGGATCCACGTGCGGCACAGGCTCGCGAACTACGGCGCCGACACCGCCGTCGACTACGCGTCTCTCACTCCGGAGTCGTTGGCCGAACGAGCGCTCGCGACGATGCACGCGCCGGTGAACTATCGAGCAGTCGAGACGGACGGCGCGGCTCGAGCGGCCCGGCGCATCGCAGACGTCATGGAAAATCGCACCTTCAAAGTGCGCTGATCGGAAGGAAGCAGGACAATGAAAAAGGTATCGTCGGTTCTCTACGGCGTCGTCGCTTACGCGATATTTCTCGTGACGATTCTCTACGCCATCGGCTTCGCTGGAGGCTTCGTCGTGCCACGCACCCTCGACGTCGGGCCGCCCGCTCCCTTGCTCGAAGCGCTGGCCATCGATGTGCTGCTGCTCTGCCTCTTCGCGGTGCAGCACAGTGTGATGGCGCGACCATGGTTCAAGCGCGTGTGGACCCGCGTCGTGTCGCCGTCGATCGAGCGCAGCACGTACGTGCTCTTCGCCAGCGTCGTCCTCCTGGTCCTTTACTGGCAGTGGCGGCCGATCACGGCGGTCGTATGGACGGTCGAGAGCCCGGTGGGCGTTGCAGTGCTCCACGGCGTGTTCTGGCTCGGATGGGGGCTCGTGTTCGCCTCGACGTTCCTCATCAATCACTTCGAGCTATTCGGTCTACGACAGGTGTTCGCTCGATTGCTGGGGCGCAGTTTGCCTCCACCGGTTTTCAAGACCCCGCTCGTCTACCGTCATGTGCGACACCCCATCTACCTCGGGTTTCTGCTCGCGTTCTGGGCCACACCGAACATGACCGTCGGTCATCTCGTCTTCTCACTCGGCACGACCGGATACATCCTGATCGGCATCCGGCTCGAAGAGCACGACCTCACCGAGCTCTTCGGCGAACAGTACCGCCGCTACAAGGCCAAGGTCGGGATGCTCTTCCCGTCAGTGATTCGCACGTCACGCGGGCAGGTCGCCGATGAACGTCGCTCGCTCGATGCGCACGTCGAAACCGATGAACCCCTCACAGTCGCACACGATTCCGTACGATACCGATAGCCAGTACCGACTCTGTCACCGTTCGTCCACAAGCTGGTGAAAGGTGCGCATAGGCAGCGCAACGAGGCGTGGTCCGGGGGCGATACGACGAGGCGCTCGCGGTATATTCGATGCTGTGGTCGAGAAGTTGATCGCGAATCGTTACCGCGCCGTGGAGCTGCTCGGTAAGGGCGGGATGGGCGAGGTACACCGGGTGGTCGACACCCGGTGTGCGCGCGAGGTCGCGCTGAAGCGCCTCTTCGTGTCGGATGCCGGGAAATGCAAGATCGAGCTCGAGCTGTTCGAACGCGAATACCACGCGCTCAGCGAGCTCGCGCATCCACGGATCATCGAGGTGTATGACTACGGCGTGGACGCCGAGGGCGCGTACTACACCATGGAGCTCCTGACCGGAAAAGACCTTCGTCAGGTCGGACGGCTTCCGTGGGAAGAGGTCTGCGGCCTTCTCCGTGACCTCGCGTCTTCCCTGGCGATCATCCACTCGAGGAGACTGATTCACGCCGATCTGTCGCCGCACAACGTGCGGTGCACGGCAGACGGCCGCGCAAAGCTGCTCGACTTCGGCGCGATGATGTCGATGGGCGCCGCGCGGCACATCGTGGGGACACCGCCCTTCGTCGCTCCGGAGACGGTGTACGGAGCGGCGCTCGACGGTCGAACGGACATCTACGGGCTCGGCGCACTCGGCTACTGGCTCCTCACCGCACGCCACGCCTACCCTGCACGAGATTTCGCACAGCTGATCGTACGCTGGGACGTGCCGGTCCAGGCGCCGCACGATCTCTGTGCCGATGTGCCGGTGGCGCTCTCCAACCTGATCATGGACTGTCTGCAGCTCGATCAGGGCGCCCGGCCCCGTACGGCTGGCGTCGTCATGGAGCGCCTGTGCACGCTTGCGTCGCTTCCGCTCGAAGAGCAGGACGACGTCGCCGTAGCGTATCTGACGACTCCGACCCTGCTCGGCAGAAGCGACGAGCTCGCGCTGGTCCGTCAGAAATTCGCGGACATGAAGAGCGGGCGCGGAGCGGTGCTCGTCGTCGAAGGACCCGCCGGCAGCGGTCGTTCGCGCTTCTCCAGGGCGTGCGCGATGGAAGCCACACGACTCGGCCGGCACGTGGTCCAGGTCGCGGCCGGCGATGGCGCCGCGATGAGCTACGGCGCGGCGCGCTCCGTCTGCACGCAGCTCTTCGCCCTCGCGCCCGAGGCATCCCGGCGCGCGGCCCGCGCAGGTGGCGCGGCGCTCGCCTACGCGCTCGATCCGGATCCGGCTCACGCAGGCGCGAAGGCTTCACCCGGCCGTCCGGCGCATGCCCACGTGCTCATCGCACTCCGAGACTTCGTTGCCGCCGCAGCGCGCGGTCTCGAGCTCGTGGTGGTGGTCGACGACGCAGATCGCATCGACGTCGAATCGGTCGGCTTGCTCGTCTCCATGGCTCAACGCGCCGAGCGCCGAGCGCTCTGCATGGTCCTGACCGTCGACTCGAACGGTCTCGGTAGCACGGCGCTCGATCTACTGCGCAACGACGCGACCGTCGTGCCGCTGTCTCCGCTATCGGAACAACAGACCGAAGAGCTCGTCCGTTGTGTGTTCGGCGATGTGAGCCACATCGTGTCGCTCGCACGCAAGCTCCACTCGATAGCCGCTGGCAGTCCGAGAGCAGTGCTCCAGCTCGCGACGCATCTCGTCGAGCACGGAATCGTCCGCTACGAGGCCGGGGCCTTCCTGTTGCCCGAGCTCCTTCATGAACGCGACTTGCCGGCGTCTCTGGGCGAAGCACTCGGACGTCGTCTGGATGCGCTGGACGCCGACGCGCTCGAGCTGGGCTGCGCGCTCGCGCTGACCGACCCCCGCGAGCTTCCCACGGCGAGCTATCCCGAACTGACGGCGCACGGGCACCGCGGGAAGACGTTCAGGGCCATCGACCAGCTCGTCCGGGCCGAGCTTCTCGTTCGCGAGGGCGAGCGATACCGGCTGGGTGACGGCATCTGGCGCACGCTCGTCGAGGCGCGGCTTCCGGCGGAACGGAAGCGAGAGCTCCATGCGCGACTCGCGCGGCTCTTCGAGCCCGCGGGCGCCGTCAATCGCAGGGCCTTGCACCTGATGCGAGGAGGCGATCCCGAGGGTGCAATTCGCGTACTGCTCGCTCAGTACATCAAGGATCCGAACGAGCCGCGCGATCCGCTCGAGGACTACGTACCGGGCATCCTCGATTTGCTCGAAGAGATCGTCCATGCCTCCGAGAATCTCGATATCCCGGTAGGGCTCAAGGTCGAGCTTCGCATGAAGACGCTCGGCGCGAGCCAGTTCGTCGGCGAGGTCGATCGATTTCTGCGCCTCGCGCCGCCGCTGCTCGCTCAGCTGAAGCGCGACAGCGGGCTCGCGGATTACGAAGCTCTCGGTGCGCTCGATCCGTCAGAACGCCTGCCAGAAGCGTTCCGACTGACGCAGGAGCGTTACGCGGCGGCGCCCGAGCGCGAGCGCGGCATGCCGCTGTTCGACGCGATGCGAGAGGTCTCACGCTTGTGCGTGATGCACTCCGGCGTCACCGCGTTCTCTCTCGACGGAACGCTCCTCGACCGACTGCCGGACTTGACGCCTCTGGCCGCGCTCTCGCCAGCGATCGCCGCCATCAGTCTGATGATCGCCTCCATGCGTCTGGTCTCGCAGGGACGGTCCCTGAAGGCGCGCGAAGGATTTCTCACGCTGCTCGAGCGCCTCGGGCAGCCGGACGGCGCGGGGCTAGGCGAGCTTTACAACCGCTCCCTGCGGCTCGGCGCGGTGTATATCGTCGGCCTCATCGAGGCGGCACTCGGAAGGGCGAGCGCCGGAGGCCGCGCAACCGAGCTCGAGCGCGAGCCGGGACACCGCGTGAACGCCCAGCGCGTTCACATGACGATGCACCTGATGCGAGGCGACGTCCAAGAGGCCGCGGTGGCACAGCGCCGCACCGAGCTCCTGATGCTGCAGGACGGACAGCACGTTCGCTATCCGGGCAGCAGCATCCGGAGTGAGCTTCAAGTTGCCGCCGTGCTCGAGGATCTCACCGGTCTGAAGGAGGTCACGGAACGCCTCACCAAGGCGGCTGTCTCCTATCCGAAGTGGGGCGTTTATGCGGACGTGGGGCGCTGTCATCTGAGACGCGCGCAGGGCGATTCACCCGGCGCTCTGAAGGCGCTCGAGCCGGCCCTCGCCGCCGCAGCGCCGCTTGTGCACCGCGACTGGCCGAGCGTGGCCGCAGCACACGTGCAGGTCCTCGTAGACCTCGGTCGAACGGCGGAAGCAGTCGAATGCGGTCGCGAGTATCTTGCTACCTGTCGGAACCTCGAGCTCTTACCGGGCGCGTGGAACGTGGCGCATGCCCTTGCCGCCGCTCTTCTCTCGAGCGGTGACGTGGCGGAGTCGGCGCGCCTGCTCGATGACGTCATCGAGGAAGCGACGCGCTACGACGTTCGCGGCCTCTTCCTCGGCACCTTCTACGAGCTCCGGGCGCGGGCCGCGCTCGCCGAACGGAACCAGGAAGATTTCGAGCGATTCCTCGCACTCTGCAAGGACGAGTATCGCCCTGAGTCGGTCGCCGCGCTCGCGATCAAGTTCCAGCGACTCGTTCGCGACGCGCAACGCTCAGGCGTCGTCCGAGAAAATACGCCACTTCAAGCGCACATCGAGGACGGTATCATCACGGCAGCCAACCTCGTGACGACCGCACACAGCCGCCTGGCCGAATGCGAGGACGCCCAGATGCGAGCCGAGTGCGTGCTCAAGATCCTCGCCGAGCAGATGGGCGTCCCGCTCGCCGCCTTCCTGTACGGCGTCTCCGACGGACATGTCGACTTCCTCGGAGCCGCGCCGCGTTCCGCACCGCACGAGACGATCTCCGGTCTTGCTCGCGGGTTCTTGCTCGAGCAGCTCGAGCTATCCGACGTGCATACGATGACGACCGCCGCGACCCTCCCTGCGAATCTGGACGACGTCACGCTGCGGTTCTCTCTCGCCCCCGGCAGTTCAGGGCAGAAGCTGATCCGCTTCGGCAGTTCCTTCATTCAGCCGGTGGCGCTCACGTGCGTCGCCGACGGCGAGCTTCGTCTCGCGGGCATCGCCATGCTCGAGGTCGCGCAAGCGCTTCCTCTTCCCCCCGTCCGGCTCATCGAGATGCTCGGCGCCGCAATGCTCGAAGGGCTCAGTCCGACCGCAATCGCCCACCGCGCCTGAGCGCGTCTGCCGATGTTGCGGCGCCGCGGGAGTTCACTGCGATGGCGCCGTGAGCGTGCAAGCACCCTGTACGCATGCGACGTTCGCAGCGGGTGCCGGCTCGCTCGCCCGGCAGGGCGAACAGTTCGGCGGCTGGAGCATCGGGTTCTCTTTATAAGCGCGTTCGGGACAGTATTCGGTCTCGCGGATCGTCTTGTCGAGCCGAGCACTCGTCATCGCGGTCGGAGGCGTACCCGGGCATGCCCCGCACGGACTGCACGGATCTCCGACGACGATCGTGCAATCGGCATTGGTCGCGCAGCGATCGGTATCCGACGCGCTCGCTGTGTGCGTCGCTCCAGGTGCCGTCACGGGCATGGACGTGCCGCACCCGAGGACCAGAACGTCGAATATGAGTATCTGAAGCGTGCAGCGCATCCATCGGCTCATTGCTGCATGGTACCTGGCAGACGTCGTCTCGTACCTGCATCTGTGACGTTATGCATCACTGCCGGTGAACCCTTCTTGACGGCCGTGCAAGTCAGCGATCCGTGCAGTTGCGAGCGGTCGCGTTCAGTCCTAATTGCACATTGAAGGGAGTGTGCGATGAAAGCAGCCGTCCTGCTCGCGTACGGTGACGTGGACCAGCTCCAGATTCGAGACATGCCGGATCCGGCGGCGCACCCAAATGCGCTCCTGGTGCGAGTGGCAGCGGCCAGCATCAATCCCGTCGACTGGAAGATGCGGAGTGGCGCCGCCAAGGATCGCTTTCCCGTTCAATTCCCGGGGATCCTGGGACGCGATGCCTCGGGCGAAGTGGTGGCTATCGGTGACGGCGTCACGGCTTTCAAGGTGGGTGACAAGGTGCTCGGGCTCGTGAATGGCGCTTATGCCGAGCTCGTCACCTCACCGGTCGAGACCTGGGTGGCAGTGCCGGCGGAGCTCGATGTCGTCGATGCCGGGGCCTTGCCGCTGGCTCTCGTCACGGGTGCGCAGCTCATGGAACGCGCGGTGGATCCTTTCGAAGGAGCGACGGTCCTCGTCACCGGCGCCGTCGGCAGCGTCGGTCGCGTTGCCGTGCACGCAGCGAAGCTCCGCGGCGCGAGGGTCTGGGCCGGCGTTCGCGGCTCGCGACGCGAAGAGGCATCGCGCCTCGCCGTTGACGGAGTCGTCGCGCTCGACGATCCGGCGAGCATCGCGAAGGCTCCCATCTTCGACGCGATCGCTGACACGGTCGGCGGCGACACCATCCAGAAGCTCTACGAGAAGCTCAAGCCCAAGGGAAAAATAGGAAGCGTGCTCGGCGAGCCCCCAGGGGCCAAGGAACGAGGCTTCACCGTCAACGCATTCATGGCGCAGCCGGACAGCAAGATGCTCGCTCGCTACGCACTCGAGGTCGCAAAGGGCAAACTCGTCATTCCCATCGCGGCGAAGTTTCCGCTGGCGCAGGTTCGCGAAGCACAGACCCTTGCGGAAAAAAAGCACCCTCCCGGAAAAGTGCTCTTGCTGCCCTGAAGATTCGCACCCCACGATGGCCGATGAAATCGAGATGAAGTTCGAGCTCGCGCCGGATGCGATGCGCGAGCTCGAAGAGACGGCGTGGTTTCAAGGCCTCGAGCGCTCCGCCGAACGAGAAGAGCTCGTGAGCGTCTACTTCGACACGCCGAGGCTCGAGCTCCGGAAGCGGCGCTTTTCGTTACGCTTGCGACACGCAGGCGACAAGCGCTCGCAGACGGTGAAGGCCGACGCTTCCGGACCATTTGCGCGCGGTGAATGGGAGACGGAAATCGAGGGCGGCACACCGGATCGCGAGCGCGCACAGCAGACGGCGCTGAAGCCGCTCGCGACGAGCAAGCTGTGGAAGAAGCTCGAACCCATATTCGAGACGGAGATCCAGCGAACGACCATTCCGGTCGACAGCAACGGCAGCCGGATCGAGATGGCCCTCGATCGAGGTTTCGTTCGTGCTCGGAGTCGGGGGTCTCTCTTCAAGGACGTCATCGACGATCCGGAGACGAAAAGCCTGAACGGCGAGCTGAAGTGGCTCACCGATCAGCTCGGCCCGGCACGGGACTACGACGTGTTCGTCGACGAGCTCATCTCGCCGGCAGAGAAGGCCACTCCGGAGGATGCGGATCTCGAAGAGCTCGCGGCGGTGGTTCGAGAGCGCCGCGCGGAAGGTTTCCGCGACGCCGCCCTCGCCGTCGACGGCGAACGGGAAGCTCCGAAAGCTCCGCTCGCTCGATGCCGCCCGACGCCACAAGCTCCGCATTGCAATCAAGAAGCTGCACTATGCAGCAGACTTCTTCCAGGCATCGTTTCCCGGCGCACGGCCGGAACGAAAAGCGTTCGAGCGCACTCTGAAGAAGTTGCAAGACACGCTCGGGCGACTGAACGACATCGTCGTGCACGAGCGATTCGCTTCCACGATCAAGGAAGGAGCGCCGACGCGGAGCGGGCGCGCGCCCGGAGCGGCCGCAGCCTTCGCGATGGGTCGACTCACCGCCGGCGAGAACGAGGGCGTCGAGTCACTCGTGGAAAGAGCCATCGAAGCCGGAGCTCAGCTCCGGAAGGTGCCGCGGAAGTAGAGCCGCGGCGAACAGCTCGGAGCGCCGACGCACCCTTCGCTCAGGGATTCCACCTACAGATCGACATAGCGCCATCAAGTTGCCGAGTCGGCGACGAGTGCCTCGAAGCGTTCCAGACGTTCGCGAAATGCCGGATGGACCACCAGCCAGGCGAACGGCCGGACGCGGAAGAATGGGTGGCGACGCAACGGTCGCAGTCCGCAACGATGCGGGTGCGACTGCTAGTCCGAAGGCGGCATGGGGCCCTCGGCCGGCTCGGAATCGTCGATGGTATCGGCGCCTGTGGACGCCGCAGAGAAGGCACCGCGTTTCGCCGGCACATGCGGCAGATTCGGCGCGCCGATCTCGCCCTCGCTGATGCCGAGCTCGCGGTCGAGCTTCGCGTCGTGGCCGGCGGAAGCTCGTTGGGCGTCGTCAAAAGGAGCGCCGGCGAGCACACCGATCACCCCTCCGATCACGGCACCAGCGATTGCGCCGGGCGGCCCTGCCATCGCACCCATCGCCGCACCGCTGAGCGCGCCCGCAGCTCCGATCGCGGTCCGACGCGCTCGCCGACGCTGCGTACTGGTCCGAACGTCCGATTCATGAATTGGGTTGGCCATGCATCGGTGGATGCACGATCCGGACCTGTCCGCGCCGCACGACCCGTCAATACGCGTTTCATCACCGGCTCAACCTACAGGTCCGAGCAAGTGCACCGGAGCGCTGCCGTCCCACGATTGCGCGGCCGCGCGGACCATCCCGAAGAATTCGTCGACCGACGCGGTCACCTCGATGAGCTCGAGCATGCTGCCGAGCGCAGCGGAGGTATCGAAATAGACGGGGCGCTGCCGTTCTGCTGGATCAACTCGATGCACATCGGGCCGCTGAAAGAGAGCGCCAGGGTGATGTCCAGCTCGCCCGGTTCGCCCCGGTAACGAACGTCGATCAACGGGAAATGGGGGAGGTAAAAAAACGGACCCACGCCCAGCGTGTCAGTCCACTGCTGCATCGCGCGCCCGATGTCGGCCACCACGTAAGCCATCTGAACGACGACTCCCGCGCGATGAAGGGACCATGAAAGCTGCCTCGTGCCCCTGCATTCGGGCGGGACGAGCGGTCCTTACCGCTCGTCCTTCCGAGAGGATATGGTCAACCTATCTCGGCAAATCCCCTCCCCACCGAAATTGCGCCAGTGCTCATAATCGATGGGGAACGGCACCCCTAACCGAGGTGGCCCGACCCGAACCGAGGCATCGTATTTTTGGCTGGTTACGCCGAGTCCCGTTCAGCGTGGCCCTGGGCTCGGGCATCGCAACGTGCCTCGCCGGCTGCGGCGGCAACTCCGGTGGTGCGCTTTCAGGGAGTACTCCCTACGACCCCGGTTACGCGACGGTCATCGGCGACGCCGGCGACGAGGGACCGGTTTCGACCGCGGGCTGTGGCGATGCGACGTGCGAGTCGACCCGCGACCGCTGTGGCGCCGACGGAGCCGCCGACGTGATCGTCGACGCGAACGGAACGGTCGTGGACGTCATCTGCTATGGCCAGGACGTCAGCGTCGTTCACGTGCCCGTGGACGAGATCCCGAGCTACACGACGCCGGGCAACAATGCCGTGCTCGTGATCGACGGCGTGGACGACGGAGTCGACGTCGCCGGCGACGTGACGGTCAGCGGCAACAACGCCATCATCTACGGCAGCGGCCCGGGCACGTCGGTCATCGGCGGCACCGTCCTCGTCGAGAAGAATAACGCGACGATTCGCGGGGTCCGAATCCTGGGTGATCTCACCATCGAAAAGAACAACACCAAGCTCGTCGATTGCGTCATCGAGGGTAACCTGAACATCGACGGCAACAACACGACGGTCGCCGCGTGCGACATTTTCGGAACGGTGACGATCCAGGCGAACAACACGGTTCTCGTGGACGATCGCTTCGACGGGACGGATGCGATCTCCGGAGGGAACCTGACATGTAACAGTGACGTGCGTTTCGACGACGTCGACGGTGACCGCGTCATTGAGTCGACCGAAGTCGGCGGTCCGGTGGTATGCGACAGGTGATGAGTCCGTCAGGTCCCGTCGTTCGGGCGTTGGTAGGCGTCGCCGCTGCATCGGTGCTCGCGCTCCTCGCCGTCGGATGCAGCAGCACGTCGAGCGGCGAGGACACGGGGCCCGCCGTTACGCCGGGAACCGGAGGAGCTCCGCCCTTCGTCGGGATCGCTGGAACCCAGGGCGGAAGTAACGCCGTGGGTCCGGGGAACCCGGGCATCACGACGCCCGTTCCCTCGGTGTTCGTGAAGGCGGACATCGGAGGCTACGCACTGGGAGCGCCGACCAACGGCGACGTGGTGTCAGGCGGGACCTCGATCGATCCCGATGGCGGCACCGGCTGCAACGTGATGCTGGCCATCGTTCGCGACTTCAAGGGAATCAACGAGGACGCCGGGCACCCCGACTTCGAAGCATTCTCCGGCAAGGACGCGACCACGGGCCTGGTCGCAGCGGAGCTCGGCGCCGATCGCAAACCGGTGTACGCGTCTCGCTGCGAGGCCTCGCCGGACAAGGCGTCGTGCCCCTATGGGCAAATGACGACCAGCAAGCCCGATTTCGACGAGTGGTATCGTTTCACCGACGGCGTGAACAAGCCTTATCAGCTGTTCCTGCAGTTCGACGCGAATCACGGCGTCTACACGTTCGCCAGTACCGCGTTCTTTCCGCTCGATGACGCCGGCTGGGGTAACTCTCCGCACAAGAGTCACCACAATTTCGGATTCACGACCGAGCTCCATACCCGCTTCGCCTACAACGGCGGTGAGGTCTTCAGCTTCACCGGTGACGACGACCTGTGGGTGTTCGTGAACGGGAAGCTTGCGATCGATCTCGGTGGACTTCACCCGTCCAAGAGCCGGACCCTAGATCTCGACGCTTCGTCGGGAGAGCTCGGCATCGTCAAAGGCCAGTCGTACGACCTCGAGCTATTTCACGCCGAGCGTCACTCGGCGAATTCGGATTTTCGCGTCGACACCACCCTGTCCTTCACGAACTGCGGAACCGTCGTCCCCGAGATCCGCTGAACGGCAAACCGGCGACACCCGTTCCAAAGGTTTTTCCGCTCCCCCGTGTCAGACTCCCATGGTGGAGCTGTCGCGTCGTCGGGTGCTCCTCTTACCGGTCGCGTCGCTGCTCGGTACCGTCTTCTCCAGTTCCGTTGCGTCGTCGTCGGAGCCTTCCGGCGTGGAGATAGTGCCGCTCGGAGGTGCGCAAGGGGAAGCAGAGGTGCGCGCCGTCGTCGACGCGATAGGAGCGTTCTTCACCGTGCCCGTAGCGATGCGAGAGCCTCTGGACCTGCCGAAGGCCGCTTACTATCCGCCGCGCGGTCGATATCGCGCAGAGCGCTTGCTCGAGTTCCTGGCGGCCAACGTGACGACGCGGGCGCACGTCGCGCTGGGGCTCACGACGGTGGACATCTCGACGACGAAAGGGCGCATCGCCGACTGGGGCATCCTCGGCCTCGCGACGCTCGACGGGCGCTCTGCGGTGCTGTCGTCGTTCCGGTGCCGGCGAGGCGCGCCCGACGCGTCGCACGCGCGGGAGCGCTTCGCGAAGACCGCCGTGCACGAGCTCGGACACTCCTTCGGTCTTCCGCATTGCGCGACACCGGGCTGCCTGATGCACGACGGCGAGGGCTCCGTCCTCACCTCCGACAGAGAAGCCGACTTCTGCGCCTCGACGCGCGCGCGCCTCGCCGCAGCGGGCGTGCTCCGCGCGGGCGCGGTGTCGCCATTCACTATGCCGAAGAGCGGATAGCACTCTTGCGCCGGCTCATGACTCTCGCGTCCAGGTACTCAACGGAGCGAGCTCGCGAAGCGGGCGAACTCGTCCGCGAGCCGCTTCGGGGTCTCGAGATGCGGGCAATGCCCCACCCCTTCGAGCACGACGAGCTTCGCGCCAGGGATACTGCGTGCGAGGTGCTGACCATGTGAAAGCGGAAAGAGCGAATCCCGATCTCCCCAGACGACGAGCGTCGGGACGCGTATCGCTTCGAGCTCCGTGAAACTCCCACCCGTGGTCGAGGCGCGCACCTCGCTCTGCAGCATGTCGGCGACGAGCCGCTCATACCAGTTCGCCGAGCGCCTGAGCTCGGCAGCGAGCCGCACACGCACGGGCCGTGGGATGTACGGCTGGCGCTCGAAGACGCGCCCGAGGAAGCGCTCGAACCCTTCGCGATCGCGGACGGCGAACAAATTCTGCCCGTCACGCATCTCGTCGTTTACCGAGCGCACGCCGGTGAGATCTATCCCGCCGCTGTTGACGGCAACGAGCGACACCACCCGTTCCGGTCCCTCGGCAGCGGCAACGGCGATGGCCGCCGTTCCACCGAGCGAGTTTCCCATCAAGTGGTACCGGTTACCGCCCAGATCGCGAACCACTTCGCGCATCCACGTCCCGTACGCCTGGAGCGTGTGCTTCTCCGTCGGGTCGACCCAGCCTTCTCCGAACCCGGGCATCGCCGGCGCGACGACACGATATCGACGCATCAGCCGCGCCGCGGTTCGCAGGAACGAGTCCGGTTCGTCGTTGAAGCCGTGGAGCCAGACGATGGTGCCGTCCCTCGCCTCGCCGCATTCGAGGTAGGGCGTGACGCGGCCGCGTGCGTCCGTATGCCGCCCCACTCGAGCACGCACCGCACGGCGCTGCGCGACCTGAACGAGGCGCAAGATCCCAGCGCCGAGCGACTCTTCCATCCGTGAGAACATTGGCGCGAAAACTCAGGGCGATTGCGTCGTTGCCGAGCCGGAGGGGATGCCCTGCGCCTCGGCGATGAGCGCTGCAATCGTCTGACACTCCGGCACCTTGCCGGTCTGGACGTTGCCGCACGCCAACTTCGGAACGTTGCGCAGGCAACTGGCGAGGGCAGTCTTTTCGGTGTCGTCGAGCTCGGTCTTGGGCGCCTTGTCCTTGAACGAGCGCGTATTCTTGAGGCACGCCTCCTGCGACGGGATCTGCATCGCAAGCATCATCTTCTGCTGTGGCGGAAGAGCCGACAGCATCTTCTCGCGGCAGACCGCCACGCGCTTGCACAGCGCCGTCGCGTATTCATCGACCCAGGGTGGCGCTTCGATCTTCTTCGGTTCCGCGGACACGACGGGGGCAGGAGCGGGCGGAGGTGTGGAGGCCGCGATTGCCGGCACGCGTGCCGAGAGCGCTTCCTCGACGGAGGTGGCCGTTGCCTTCTTGTCTCCGCTGTCGCACGCAATGGCGACGCTCGTGCCGGCGAGCGCGACCATCAAGTGCTGAATTGTCCGACGAACCATCGATTCTCTACCTACCTTCAATGACGAACTGGGGCGCATCCTACATCGAAACTCACCCTCGATGCGCCCCTCCCCCGAGAAGTACTCGGCTTTCTGGGTGACGCATGCCGCTGTGTTTCCTCATTGCCCGCGCGGTCGATTATTCGGGTAACTTGGTGAGTCATGCGCACGACGTGGATGGCGGGGCTGGCACTGGCATGGGCGGGCTGCAACTCGAGCCACGGCGGTAGCGGCCATGGCGACGCCGGCCGCGACTCGATGTCGGATTCTGGCACCGGCGGCTCGCCGACGGCGAACGGAGGTTCGGCAACTGGCGGCCGGCGTTCGTCAGATGGGGGCGACTCGAACGGCGGCGTGCGCGCGTCGAGTGGCGGCGCGTCGAGTGGCGGCGCGTCGAGTGGCGGCGCTTCGAGTGGCGGCGCTCACCCGCAGCTCGACGCGGGGCCGCCGCTGCCCGACCCCTGCATCGAGGGCGGCACCTGCCCCTCCGGGGAATGGATCGACGTCACGCCTCGAGGTGTGAACCTCACGGGGGATCTCGCTTGCGGCAACTACGGCACGGAATCGATGGCGCGCGATCCGGCGCGCGCGTCCGATTTCTACACCCTGTTCATGTGCCAGGGCGTGTGGAAATCCAGCGACTACGGTCAGACGTGGCACGGCCCGATCAACACCGGGACCTTGGGAAGCACGATGGGCGACTGCGCCGGTGGCATCACCATGCCACCACACGACGCGGGCTCACCGAAGCTCTACGCGGCCTGCATTCGCGGCAACGGCATCGGCTTCTGGCGTTCGACGAATGGCGGCGTCGACTGGGCCCGCTACACCGTGGAGCCCGGCGGCGCGCGACAGGATTTCTATCCCCCGGTCGTCGATCCTTACGACTCGAACCATCTTCTGATGCCCGGCCACGAGATGAACGTCCTCGTCGAGAGCGCCGATGGCGGACAGACCTGGAAGAGCGTCGCAACCGATGCTGGCATGAGCCAGGACGGTGGCACCGCGGAGGTTTTCTTCATCGACACCGGGGACGCCGCCACGACGCGCACGACGTTTCTCTGGCTCGGCCAACAATCCACGCGCTACGGGACGTGGCGCACGACGAACGCGGGCGGGAGCTGGACGCGTGTCGACAAGAACGAACATCCCCACGGCACCGCACAGATCTACCAACCCGACGCGAGCGGCGTCGTATACATGGGTGGAGCGTATTCCGATAGCGGCTGGGGTGTCCTGCGCAGCGGCGACTACGGCAAGACATGGACGCACGTCGGCGGAACGGGCGGCGAAGCCGTCGTGTTTGGAACGAGGAAGAACGTTTTTGCAATGAGCAGCGGTGCCGTCGCGCCGACCGACACGGCGGACCCCAGCCTGGAGCTCGCTGCACAACCGGGCACCGGCACGTGGTCCATGCCGGGCACGCCGACTGCAATGCGGATCGGCGCCGCCCAGGCAGCCGTCGCGAACGACGGCGTGCACGACGTCATCGTGACGGCGAACTGGGGCGCCGGACTCTGGCGCTACATCGACCCATGACAGAAAGCGGTCCAGTCCGTCCTCTTCACGGTGAGAGGGCGGACCGGAACCAGCGTGGATAATTCACGCCTCAGGCTTCGTACTTGCCTCCCAGGACCGCGGCTTGCGGTTTGCCCACGTGGCCGGCTTCCTTGAGGATCGGCGGGACCTCGGGATCGGAGACGAAATTCTTGAAGCCCTGCTCGTCCCAGTCGAAGATCACCCATACACGGTCGGTCTCGACGGGGTCGCGGAAGACGGCAGCGCCGCGCGATCCGTGCTCCTTGCGCTTCACGGCGCCCTTCGTGGAAAAGATCTTGAGGAATTGGTCGAAGTCTTCGACCTTCGTGGTTGCAAGCATCATTTGTGTATTCCTTGGTTCGCGGTTGTAACGTATTGGGGTTTACAGGGAGTATTTAGGGACGTCGGTTCACTCGGCCGCTGAGCGAAGCTCCGGCACAGAGCTCTCTTTCGGATCGATCACGCCGAGGCGCTCGACGACCTCGAAGCGACCCTCGTGGGCCTGCGCGATGTACATGTTCATGCGAACGTGGTGCTGCCCTGGCACCATCTCCGCGGGCCCGCCGGGTCCCTCGCCGATACGGGCGTGGTCCAGCGCTCGGATCACCGCGTCTCGGTCGATCGAACCGGCTTCCTTCACCGCCGCTGCCCAGAGCATCATCCCACGCCAGAGGCCGGAGCACGCGCTGCCCCCCGTGAACTTGGCGGCGCCGGGGAAAAGGCTCTCGTACTGGCCGAGAAGCTTCTGACTGAACGGGTCGGTGACCGACTGGTAGTAGTCGAGGCAGCCATAGAGTCCCTCCACGAGCGGCGCCGGCACCATGTTGAGGAAGTTTTCGTCGAAGTAGGTGCAGACGAGCTTGCCGCCGTTCTGCGTGAAACCGGATGCATGGAGCTGCTCGAGGAACGGCGTGAGCCCGGGGGGCACCGTCGTGTTGAAGACGACCTCGGTACCGCTCTCGAGGATCTTCTCGATCGTCTTGCCGTAGTCGGCGTGGTCGAGAGGGAAGTACTCCTCGCCGACGATGGTGCCACCGTTGGCGGTGACGACCTCGCGAGCCTTCTTGTTCAAGAGGTGCGGCCAGATGTAGTCGGCCGACGGCAGATAGAACTTCTTTGCGCCGGTTCGCTTCATCAGCCAGGGGATCAGCGGCTCGACCTGCTGCGCCGGGACCGGGCCGGTGCAGAAGATGAGCGGGTCACACTCCTGCCCCTCGTATTGCTCCGGATAGATGTAGAGCTTCTTGCCCTTCACGACCGCGGGGCCCTTGATGGCCTGCCGGGTGGAGCTGTAGATGCCCCCGAAGATCACATCGACATTGTCGTGCTCGACCAGCTTCGTGGCCTTCGCTTCCGCCACGCTGTCGATGGTGGCGCTATCTTCCAGGAAGAGCTCGAGGCGGCGCCCGAGAAGCCCACCTTTCGCGTTGAGATCGTCCAGGACCATCCGGGCGACGTTGGCGTTGGCGATTCCGATGAACGACAGCGGACCGGTCTGATCCGCGATGACGCCCACCCTGATGACGGATTCCTTCATGGCATTCTCCTGTTCTTTGGTGCCGAAGCCTCATGGCCCCGGAGCACGTCAGGAGGATGCCGACCGCCGTCAGCCCGGACATGGGGTGAACACCCTAGGCCGAGTACGATCCCTGATGGACCAGGCCCCGCTCCAGAGCGAAGAGAGCCGCTCCGGCACGCGTGCTGACCCCGATCTTCGAATACAGGCTCTGAATATGGTTGTCCGCGGTCTTCGGCGCGATCTCGAGCTTCTGCGCGGTCTCCTTTGCCGTCAGGCCGGCTGCGATGAGGCGCAGCACCTCGAGCTCGCGCGAGGTGAGCCCCGCGATGCGCTCTGATGTCGCCCGGCGCGAAGGAAGCCCGGCGCAAGCGAGAACGGCCTCCACGGCGTCGGGGCAAAGCGCGCCCGCCTTGACCGCGCTCCGGACGATCGCCGCGGCAGCAGCGTCGCTCAGCGGAGGCCGATACGGTCGGGCTTCGCGTGCGGTCTGGAACGCCTCTGCGACGGCGAGCACCCGCGCGGCGGGCGGCAGATCCTGAGCGCGGCAATTCTTGTAGTAGCCGCTCCCGTCCAGACGCTCGTGATGGCGCTGGACGAGCGTCGCGACGAGCTTGCCGTCACCGCCCAGCGCCGCGAGTGCACGCTCGCTGTGATACGGGTGAAGATGCGCAGCGTCCGTCTCCCGCTCGGTCAGCGCGGAAGCACGCATCCAGGTCGAGACGGGCACCGTCAGCTCGCCGAGATCGTGGGTGTAGGCCGCCCAGCGCGCGGCGCGAACGTCGGCCGCGGGCAGCCCGAGACGCTTGCATGCGGCTTCCGCGAGCGACGCGACGGCACGCGAATGGCCGAACGTGAACGGCATGCGCATATCGATCATGTCGGCGATGGCCAGGTAGGCTTCTTCGCATGCCGCTTCGTCCAGCAGAGCATGTGGCTCGGGCTCGAGCGCCAGGATGGCCTCACGATCGAACGGCGCATCGAGCCCCGTGAACAGCGCCTCGGCGTGAGCAAGGAAGAGCTCGACGAGAGCTCGTTCATACGGACCATCGGCACGCTTCGCCATCAACGTGGTCATGCCCTCGAAGCCGTGCACCTCGACCAGCGCGATGGCGTCCTGCGCCAGCGTCACGAGGCGGACCTGGTACTTCACGGCATCGCCGGAAAGGCCGTGGGGCAAGCCTTTCCCGTCCCACCGCTCGTAGATCTGACCGAGGCTCTCGCGGAGCTCCTCCGGAAGACCGAGACGCTCGGCGATCCGCTTCGCAACCTCACAATGCCCCGAGAGGATCGGAACGTTGACCTGCGCGGCTTCGGCGAGACCCCGCTCGACCGCTTTCTCCAGCTCGTCCGGTGGCAGGTCAGAAAAGTGCCGCTTGATGGCCCGGACGAACGTCGCCACAAACTCCGTCCGGTCGCCCATGTCGATGCGATGCAGGTCCCGGCGGAGCTGGATCTCGTCGCCCCACGCCGCCGCGAGGAGGTGCGAATCTGCGTTACAGCCGATGTACCGGAGGAGGGCCTGGTGATAGACGGCGCGCCGCATCCCCTCGTCGACGCGGGCGACCTCCGCCAGCCGCATCGCGAGCACGCACGATCTCAGCGCGAAATCCCGCGAGTGCCCCGTCGCGAGGTCCGTCGCGTACGCCAGCGCCATCAAGAAATCCGCTCGTCGTACCGTCGATGTTGGCATTGCCGTCTCGCTCCGGATCAATAACGGGTGAGGCTCACCTTACACCGCGGAACCGTCGGCAGATCGCCAATGCTCCGTGTTCCGAGCAGCGCAACCTCGTTCACGTCCGATAGGCTCCGCCGCCTATCGATCAGTCGACACTCGGATTGCATCGGCCGAGTGGGGAGCATCGCGGTTGAGGTGCCGGCGGCACGTCTACCGTGAACGTCTCGAGCACTCCGCCTTTGCACACGGAGTCCTTGGTCTCGAGACACTTCACGGTGAAGCGCAGCGTCGCACCCTGGTCGTCGATGACGACGTAATTGAAGGCGCGCCGCCTTCCGTCGGGGGTGACGTAGGCGGGGGCCGGATGGGCGTCCTTGCCAACGTGATACTCGACGCGAGGGCCACCACCGCCGCCACTGACGACGAAGGTGCGGTGGTTCACGACGAAGTGTTCGTATCCGTGGACGTGACCGGTAACGAACGCGACGGTCTTCCGGTACGCGAAGAAACGTGGAACGAGGTCATCGTGTACGTAGCTGGACGGCCCGACGCACTTCGCGTTCGTGTAAGCGGGATGATGCGCGAAGACGAGCACGCCGCGGATGGTGGGGTCGTGCTCGTACGCGCGGAGACGTTCTTCGAACCAGCGCGTCTGTTCCTCGGCGTCGTTGCCGCTCAGATTCGAGTCGAGGAAGACGAGCCCGAGCCCGTGGTGCCGGAAGGTGTAGAAGGTGCCGTGGTCGAGGATCGGGAAACGACGGGCCGCCTCGCGCAGACCGACCGGGCGATTCGTCCAGGTGTCGTGGTTGCCCAGAACCGGATAGATGCGAACGCCGCGGCTGGTCAGCGGTGAGAGCAGCCTGTCGGCATATTCCCAGTGCTCGGGGATACCGCCGATGTCCACGAAGTCGCCCAGATGAACGACGAACGCGGGGTGCTCGTCGTTCGCGAGACGTGTGATGAGAGCGCGACGCGCGTCTTCGTTCTGCTCGCGACCGATACACAGCTCGGGAAACGACGTCCTCTGCGTGTCGCCTATGACGACGATGGGCCCATCGATCGCGGAAGTCGGCGGCGCGGCGTAGTGCATGGGCGGAATGGGCCTGGTGCAGGCCGTCACCGAAGCGACCAGCAGAGCCCACGTGCCGCTGCTCTCGAACGGGCGTGCAGCCCGTCGTGGTCGCTCTCGCGATCTCTTCACGTCGGCATCCTAGCGTTTCCGGGAGTCGCGTTGTGCCCATGGTGGGCTGTCGGTCGTGAGCATTAGTTCGAGCGAGGCTGGCGTCGATCGTCCAAGAGCCACATTGTGCCCACGAGGGTGGTCGCTGCGCGTGCCGTTGGATATATTCGCCGCCATGCGCTTGTCCCGGAGGGACCTCCTTGCCGCCATAGCGGCTTCCGTCTTCACGCCGGCATGCGGCAAGTCCTCGCTCGGGAAATGCTGCGCCAACTGGGCCCTTCCGGAAGCTGCGCTACCGCCGCCTGAGCTGCTGCCGCTCTGTGGTGTTCCCGTCACGCGCGAGCGTATCTTCGCGTTCGACGAGATCCGTTATGCGACGCCAACCGTCTACAGACCCAAAAACGCCGGGGATATCGCGAGCATTCTGTGTTTCGCGCGCCAGGCACACCGCCGCGTCACCGTTCGTGGTGGCGGCAACTCGTTCGACGGCCAATCACTGAACGACGACATCGTCATTCAGATGGGCAAAGGCTTCGCGCACGTCGGATGTCCCGACCAAGACGACCATGGGTTCTTCATCGAGGTCGGCGCGGCGGCTACCTGGTGGGACGTGCTCAAGAAGCTTGCCCCGCTCGGTCTCTTCCCGCCGTCGATGGCGACCGCGGGAAGTGCAATGGTGGGCGGTACCCTATCGGCTGATTGCGTCTCGCGCATGTCTTGCACGACGGGGAAGGAGGGCGCGCAGGTCCGCTGGTTCGAGATGGTCCTGATGGACGGCTCAACCGTCGCGTGCTTGCGAAATGATCCCGATGCGGATCGGCAGAGGCTCTTCAACGCAGTCATAGGCGGCTTCGGCTACCTCGGCATCATCACCAAGGTTTGCTTCGATCTGATGGTCGTCCGCAGCTACGCGAACACGCCGGGTGAGAACCCGGTCGTGCTGACGCGGTCCACGCGATACGGCTCGTTCGTCGACTGGGACGAGCTGCTCCTGATGCTGAACCAGAAGGGGCGTCAGAGCCGTATCGAGTACGAGCGCACGAGGGACCGCTCCCGCGCAGCCGTTCACGACCCGTCGAAGGCGATGGCTCCCGCCTGGCCCGCGCTATCGATCCCGGTGTTCCTGAGCGGCCCGGGCCTCGGCGCGAACCTCTTCGAGCAAGGCTTCGGCGACCATCGTCCCTTGAAGCGAACGCCGGGTGGCGTGTTCACGACGGATTCGAACTTCATCGCGGAGGCGGAGTACGCCACGTCGTGGTTTCCGACGCTGATCGAGTTCGCGGTGGACCTCGGGTGCCCACAGGGCGAGTTCGTCGACGAGCTCTTCGGGTGGGCGTTCTTCCTCGGGAACTCGACGAGCCGTGCCAAGGCGAACGCCCACTGCGCGAACCCTCGCGAGCGGTTGAACTTCAATCAGCAGAGCTTCGCGTTACCCGCGGGGCCGAACGAGGACGCGCCCGATACCCGTGCCACGCGGCGTTTCATGGAGCTGCTCGTGGGACGGCTTCATGCCTGTGGCCTCCGTCCGGTGGATATCGACTTACTGTACGTGCCGCCCGACGAGTTCCTGATGTCGGCGAGCAACAATCTGCCGAGCTACCTGGTGACGATCGCGTTTTCCAACGTGAACGCTCCGGTGATGCCCGCGGTGCTGAACGACTTCCTGTGCGATGCGAGCCGCGATTGCCGCTTGCTCGGCGGACGAGTGCACCTCGTGAAGAACATCGTGGCCGACCCCGCCGATCTCCGGGCCATGTACGGCGATGCCGCCCGTGAGATGCTCCGGCTCAAGAGCGCGTACGACCCGACCGGCGTGCTGCGGAACGAGTTCTTCGGCCGGGTCTTCGAGACATGAAGCCCTGGTCGGTGGTTGCATTTGCGATTCCGGCGCTGCTCGGATCGACGCCGGCGCAAGGAGCGCCACCGGATCTGCCGCGACCGCCGCCGACCATCACCGAGCCCCTCGACGATCCGCCCCTCTTCGGCGACAAGGACGGGCTCGTCTTTTTCCGCGACCCGCTCGACTATATCCGGCTCTATCCGCACGCGACCGTCAGCGCGGATGGCCACGGGTTCCTCGCTCCCCAGATTGGCACGTTGCAGAAGTCCGTCGCCGGCGCCGATCTCGGTGCGCGATTCTTCCTGCGCGAGGCGCGTCTTTCTCTGGGCGGCGAGATAATCCAGCGCTTCGCGTTCGATGTGGGACTCAATCTCGTCGCGAACCCGGCGATCGACGGCGCGCGCGCCGACGGCACAAGGACGGTCGTTGCACTGTCCGACGCCTGGGCGTCCACGGACCAGGGGCGCGGTCTCCTGTTCACGGCGGGCTATTACCAGATGCCGTTCTCGATCGAGAACCGGACCGCGCACGGCGATCTGCCGATGCTCGAACGAAACCTCGCCATTCGTGGCTTCGTGGTGCCGGGCGGTCAGGTGCTGGGTGCATCCGTCAGTGGCGTCGCCCTGAAGGACGTCGCTCGCTGGGATCTCGGCGTCTTCGGCGCCGAGAGCTGGGCACCCGGCGACATCGAGCGCAGCATGCAGTACGTCGGGCGCGTCCGGGTGCTCCCGTTCGCTCCCGAGGCGCATTCGCCGATCCGTGGATTGCAGATCGGCATGAGCGCGCGTCTCGGATGGCGGAACCCGCGCGACTCGCACGAGGACATCCCCGCGATCAACACGAACCAGGGTTTTGCCCTGTTCAAGCCGACGTTCGAGCAAGACGGTCGTACCGTGCACGTCGTTCCGGACGGGGCACAGTGGGCGATCGGACCCGAGTTTCGACTGCCGGTTCAGTCCTTCGTGTTCACCTCCGAGGCGTATTGGGTGACACGTCACACGTCCGAGACGATCGAGGGACGACCACGCGACGTCGAACGACTCGGGAGCCTCGAAGGGTGGGGCTGGTACGTGCAGCTCTCCTGCTGGATCCTCCAGGCCCTGAAAGTCATCGACGGCGAGCCGCCGAGCGCCGGCGAATACCCGCACCCCGAACACCTCGAGCTCGCCAATCTGCCGCCGAAGGTGGGCCGCTACGGCATCGAGCTCGCCGTGATCGGCGCCGGCGTGAACGGCCAGTACCTCGGCGCTTCACGCGCCGGGACGCGCTCCGATGTAGCGGCGACGAACATCGAGGCGTATCAGATCGGCGGCTCGATCAACTACTGGCAGACCTCGCGGTTTCGCGCGAGCTTCTCGTACAACGCGTTCTACGTACCGCGCAGTGGCTCGGACGGGAACCTGCTCGTCGTTCCGAGCAACATCGCGCCGGTGGCGGACCTCGGCACCCACACCATCCACGAGGTCGGCGGGCGCGTGAGTGTCATGTTCTGAGCGGCGGAACACCAGGTGCCCATAGCCGCAGCATGCGCACCGGATCGAGCACGCCGAGCTCGGTGAGCTCTCGTTCCGCGACCACGGTGCGCTCCAGGTCCCGCCCGGCGCACCCTGCCGCGTACCGCGCGGCTGCTGCGTGCAGCATCATCCCGTCGAGGGCATAGACCTGAGCGGCGCGCTCGAAACGAACGACGGCTTCTCGCGGCTCGTCCTTTTGCCAGGCAACCCCGCCACTGACGAGCTCCGACATCGCCGTCGCGAAGCCGAGGTTCTGTTCGCCGAGGTCTCGCGCGTATCCGACGACGCGAAGCAGGCAACGGGCGCGTTGGTCTGGGCTCTCGGCAGCTCGCGCGAGCTCCACGCGCGCCCGTAGCCCGAGAACGTCGATGTGATGGATCTGCACGCGCACGTACTCGATACCGTCGAGTAGCTCAGCGCACAGCTCCGCCTGGTGATGGGCGTCGGTGACGCGGCCTTCGTAGAGCGCGGCTTGAGCGAGCGCATAGGCCGCGCAGAGGCGTGGCAGGTAGGCGAGCGAAGAGGACCACTGAGGCATCGCGTCGAGGCATTCACGCGCCACGCGAGCCGGATCGTCCAGAGCGAGCCCGACGATGTGGAGCGGACCGAGCACGAGCGTCGAGAGCGCGTAGTGATCGTTGCGAGCGCGCGCCAAGGCGACGAGCTCCGGCAAGCGTTCCGCGATGGCCCGCACCTTCCCCTGGTAAGCCATCGACCACAGCACGAAAGTTTGCGCGGTGACGACCTCCCAGGCGACGCCGGTATAGCACTTGCGGAACACCGCTTCTGCGCGCGACGCACTGACCTCGCAGGCGCGAAAATCGCCGATGGCGATGGACGAAGCTGCCGTGCCTAGGGAAACCCACGCCTCGTTCTCTTCGGATGGAGACTTGGCCGCTATCTCACGGACGTACATCGAGAGCTCGGCGGCGAGTCGCCGCGCGGGGCCTCGCGCGAAGCTGAGAGACGCGGCGAGTGTCGCGGTCGCCTTGACGAGACTCTTCGGCTCGCCGAGGTCGAGCGCTAGACGGACGGCACGGGCCTGGAACTCGGTTCCGCGGAGCTGATGCACCATGCTGAGCCCGGACGCGAGGGTCTGACACGCATCGAACCTCAGGCGATCTTCCGCTCCCGCAGTGCCGTGCTGGGCCTGCCGGAAGCGCCGCGCGAAGAGCTTGAGCCACGAGAGCGACTTCGTCAGAGACAGCGCGACGCTGAGCTCGCTGTCCGGGACCGCGACGCCCAGCTCGCGCAGCACGGCCGACGATATCTCGAGCCCGCGCTCGACGTGCCCCGAGCGCAGCAGCTGTTCACCGGCGCTCCGCCGCAGCTCGAGCGCTCGTGTTCCGTTCGACAGCGTGGCGGCGCGCAGATACGCCTCGGCCGAGTCCACGCCGCGTCCGAGGTTCGCGAAGGCGTGGCCGAGCCCCGCTTCGAGCGCCCAACGCTCGACGGAATCGCCGTCCGCGCGCAGCGCGAGCTCGTAGAAACGCGCGGCCTGCTCGAACGCCAGCTTGCTTGCCGCATGCTGAGCCGCTCGCTGTGCGTACCGCGCCGCGTCCGGAAACTTGCGCGCCTCGAAGGAGTGAAACGAGAGTGCGTCGAGTGCGTCGGTGTGTGTCGCTTCGAACACCCGGAGGAGCGCGGCGTGGATCGCGACCCGCACCGGTTCTGCGATCCTCGCCGCCACCAACTCACGAATGCGGTCGTGATACGTCTGCACTTCTGCGGCGGGGGCGGAGGATTGGAACGTGACGAGGTTCTCCGCGCGAAGGGCCGACAGCGCCCGGGAGTAGGCGTCCAGGCCGAGCTCCGCCGCGCCACGAACGACATCGTTCGGCAGCGGCGCCCGGGAGAGCGACACCGTGTCGAGCACGCGCCGGCAGGCGTCGTCGAGTCCATCGATGCGCGCTCCGAGCGCGTGTTCGATATTGAGCGGCGAATTGGAATCGCGCGCCGCGACGCCGTGCATGACGAGCTCGTGAATGAAGAGCGGGTTGCCACCCGATTGAACCGCGACCAGCGTGGTATCGATGGGCCGGAGCAACCCGTGCCAGCGCGCCAGCGCCGCGGCAAGCTCTTCGCTGTCCGCGGGCGGCAGAGGAGAAAGGCGGATCTCGGTCAGGTCCGGTGACGCGGCGAAGAGTTCCGAGAGTGGTCCGTTCGCGGTTCGGTCGAGCCGTCGTGCCGTGAATACGAGCAGCGCACGCGGAGCGTCAACGCCGCGGAAGAGCTCGGTGAGCAGCGCGGCGCTCTCGTCGTCGAGCCACTGCGCGTCGTCGATCCAGAGCACCAGCGGGCGCTCGTCGGAGAGTGCGCCCACCAGATCTTTGAGCGCCGCCATGCCGAGGCGGCGCGCCTCGAACGGATCTACGTCGGCGAGACTCGATGGCGCTGCCGAGCGAAAGCCGGGCACCGCGCGCAGCACGGGGAACATCCGGCTCAGCAGCGACGCGTGACGTGGGACGAAGAGGCGATCGCCGCTGTCGGACGTGGCCATTAGGTGCTTCGCGAGCGCGTCCACCACGAGATCGACGCCGCGAAAGGGCACCATCTCGCGGTCGTAGCAGCGCCCGCAGAGCGGCAGCGGCGCCTCGGTGTGCGTGCTCAGGCCGTCGATGAACGCGCGGAGCAGGGAGGATTTACCGACGCCAGACTCCCCCGTGACGAGGACCGTGCGACACGCGCCACCTCGCACCCGGGCCAGCGCCGATGTCAGGGTCTTCGACTCCGCCTGTCGCCCCACGAACACGGCGCGCGAGAAGTAGAGCTGAGAGCGAAAGCTCGCTCGTGAACGTTCGACGAGTACGTCCATGCCGAGGTGGCGCGCAATCTCGACTTCGCCCGCGCGATCGACGGGGTTGTGATCGAGCAGCTTCGTGCAGAGTGCGGCGAGATCCGAGGGCACGCTGGAGTCGAAGACCGGCGGGGTGGACCGCTTCAGCATGATGGCGCGATGAGGATGACCGTCATTCGGCAATCGGCCGGTGAGCGCCTCGTGCAACATGACGCCGACCGCGTACCAGTCGGCTGCCGCGGTCAGCGTCGCACCTTCGATCTGTTCGGGCGCCATGTAGGCGACCGTTCCGGCGAGCTCGCCGTGCGTATCGACGCGCGCCGAGTCCACCGCGAGCCCGAAGTCGAGAATGACGAGCCTTCCCTCGGGGGTGACCAGGACGTTGTAGGGTTTCAGATCCCTGTGCACGAGACCCGCGGCGTGGAGCGCGATGAGCCCGCTCGCCAGCTGGCGCGCCGCGTGGCGCAGGCGCGACACATCGAGCTCGCCGTCGTGCATCCGTTCGTCCCGGTGCCGCGTCCCGGACGCGATCGCCGGGCGCGGGTTGCTATCTGGTGGCAAAGCCGCTGTCGCGAGCGTCGTCGTCGCCGAGATGCCGTCTGGTGAATCCGCGACCGCTCCCGGACGGACGTAGTCGAGGAAGTTTTCGCCTACGACGAGCTCCATGGTCAGGCACCAGCGCTCGTCGTCGGCGAATAACTCCCCGAAGCGAACGACGTTCGGGTGCGAGAGGTCGGCCAGCACACGAAACTCTTGCTTGAACTGGTAGAGCGCGGTTCCCTCTCGCTCGCGCAGAACCTTGATTGCGCAGCGCTCGTTCGTACCAATCTCGCGCGCCGCGAAAACCGTGCCGGCGCCGCCGGACCCGAGGGGTCGCAGCAGCTCGAAACGCCCGACGGTCGCGCTCTCGTGGCTGGCAGGTTCCGGTCGCATCGGAGGCGTCGCAGGATCGGCCGAGTGCCGTTGCCGATGGATTGTCTCCTTCATCCCCTGCGCGGACACTAGTCATTTCTTCATCGCCGGAGCGTGGCTGCCGTCCGCCACCGTGGCGATCGGAGCCGCCGAGAATCGCGTTCAGAGCGATGGAGGCGACTCGAGAAATCTCAGGATGCAGTGTGGTCATTGGAAAAGCGGCTGACCCTCCCCGTTCAGCATCTTGGACAGCCCGACATGCTGACGCGGCTTGCGTCGAAATGTTATGGGCGGCCATGCCGCGTCTCGCGACGAACCACGCGCCCGAAGGATTCGAAGAAACCTGGGAAGCGCTGCTCGACCTCGCCGGTCGACCGCTGATCCCCGCACCGCTCCTCGCCGTCCGGGCGCTCGAGGTCACGCTGGGCGCGGATTGGCCCGTTCGGCGAGCCGCCATGGAAGCGCTGCTGCGACGCGCGAAGTCGGTCGATAAAGAGGAACTCGCGGCCGTGACCGTGCCTCCGAAGGGGAGCCCTTTCGGAAACTATTCGGTGGCGCGCCCCTCGGCGAACGCTCGGCGGCGCAAGGATCCGAGGCCCTACGCAGTGCGTCTCCAGAGTCTCGTCCCTTTCGAGGGGAGCTGCGATTGCCCCGACTTTCTTCGGGGCTCGCTCGGGCTCTGCAAACATCTGATGGCGGTCGTTCACCACGCGCACGACACGAAGTCGCTGCTCGCAGTGGCTCTCGCACCGCCATCGCGGATCGCGGACCACACCGCGCGGCTTTCGTGGGACCCCGTGCGACCATTTCTCGGCGAGGGCGACAGGCTCGAGGGGCTCCGCTGGATTGAACGACCCGGAGTGCGCCACGGCGAAGCTCCAATCCGAAAGGCGCGCGGTCACTTCAAGAGAAGGCACCCGTCCAACGCCAGGGAGCATCCCGATGTCACGCGAGCAAGCGTCCTGGTAGTCGCGGCACTCATGGCACCGAAGAGAGGTCGGCGAGGGCTGGCTCTCGAGCCAGCGGCTGTACCTCGTCGCGAAAGCCTTGCTCGTCGACGCCCCAGGTCCGAGCCGCCTGTCTGGATGCCTCCGGAAAACACCTTGCGCGATCCCGAGCGTCGACATCGGCTCCTCGAAGATCTTTCGCGGCTCGTCGTCGACGAGTCACAGGGCGTCACAATCGATCCGGCCGTACGAGCGCTCGTGCGCGAGGAGCTCGCTACGAGTACTCGCTTGCGACGGGGACGCGCGGACGCCCCTCGCCTCTTGCGTCATCTCGACGATCTGGGTCGGACGCTCTACCGCTACCAGCTCGAAGGCGTCGAGCGGTTCGTCTCGCAGGGGCGCCTTCTCCTCGCAGACGACATGGGGCTGGGCAAGACGACTCAGGCCATCGCGGCATGCCACGTTCTTTACCGCGGGAAGCGGATCCGCCGCGGGCTCTTGATCGTTCCTGCGGCGCTCAAGCCCCAGTGGGTACGCGAATGGCAGGCAACGACGGACGTGCCGATCGGGAGCGTGGATGGCCTTCCGGAAGCTCGCGCACGCCTCTATAGACGGCCCGAGACGCCGTTCCTCGTGATCGGCTACGAGCAGCTGCTCAAGGATCTCTCGCTCGTCCACGAGTTTTCGCCGGACATCGTCGTGCTCGACGAGGCACAACGCATAAAAAATTACGCGACAAAGACCGCCGTGTACGTGAAGAGCCTCTCTCCGGACTATCGGCTCGTCCTCACCGGCACGCCGATGGAGAATCGCCTCGAGGAGCTCGCGAGCGTGCTCGACTGGGTGGACGACGTCGCGCTCACACCGAAGTGGCGGCTCGAGCCGTGGCACACGCTCAGCGAAGGGAACGCGGCTGACGGCAGAGCGGGCGCGCGAAACCTCGACACGCTGCGCACGAGGATGGCCCCGTGCATGCTCCGACGAATCCGCCGTGAAGTGCTGTCACAGCTGCCCTCGCGCACCGACAGCCGCGTTCCTGTTCCGATGACGCCCGAGCAGCAGTCGGAGCATGACGGCCTGATTCAGCCCGTGGCAACGCTTCTTGCCACTGCTGCCCGGCGGCCGCTTCGTCAGCCCGAGTTCCTGAGGCTCATGTCGCTCCTCACGACCCAGCGGATCATCTCCAACGGGCTCGGACAGGTGCGCTTCGACGAGCTCTGGCCGGCGCTCCAGCACTCGCGCCCCGAGCAGGCGCTGCTCGATGGACTCTTCATGCCGAAGCTCGGCGAGCTCCGTCGTCTGATCCGGGATCTCGTCGTCGACCAGGGGCGCAAGGTCGTCGTGTTCAGCCAATGGCGCCGCATGTTGCGGCTCGCCGCATGGAGCCTGGGGGACGTGCTCGGTGATGCCGGCCATCGCCACGTGTTCTTCACGGGTGCTGAGTCTCCACGACAGCGAACCCAGAGCATCACCGAGTTCCATGACGACCCGAAGACGAGCGTAATGCTCCTCTCCGATGCTGGCGGCGTCGGCCTGAACCTCCAGCGCGCGGCGAGCGCCTGCATCAATCTGGAGCTTCCCTGGAACCCGGCGGTGCTCGAGCAGCGCATCGGGCGCATCCATCGCCTCGGCCAGAAGTTACCGATCGACGTGTACAACCTGGTGACCGAGCAGGGCATCGAGGCCCGCATCGCGACCCTCATCGCGACGAAGAAGGCCCTCTTCGGAGGCCTCTTCGACGGCACGACCGACTCCGTGCGCTTCGAGGGCAAGTCGTCCTTTCTCGCGGACGTCGAGAAGCTCGTCGCGCCGCTGCCCGAGCTCCCCGCGCTCCCCGTCGCAGAAGGCGAATCCGACGCGGACGAGCCGAACGTCGACGCGGATTCAGCGCCTTCGTCTGCGCAAGACGCGGCGCTCATCGACGCGCTTCCGAGCAACGTTTCGATGAACGATAGCGATGCTCGTCGTACGGCGGAGGCGACGGTCGTTTCCGAGAATGTTCCCGGCCCTCCGCCAGGGCATTCATCGAACGTTGCGAACCTGCTCCACGCACTCCGCGTGACGCGGGCGCCGGACGGTACCGTCTCCATCTCCGCACCACCGGACGCCGCCGAGGCGCTGCTCGCGCTCCTTCACGGAATGGCCGACCTGGTGGCAAAGGGAACCGCTACGGGCAGCGCTCACCGCTCCTGAGCGAAACGATCTAGATTCCGAACACGCGGAGGCCGCGAAAGAAGCCGGCGAGCCCGTGAAAGTCACCGACGTCGGTGGTGTACACGATGCCTGTCCGCTGCGCGGCGAACGCGGCCACGATGGCGTCGATCGGCGTCGCCCCTCGCACCTTCGCCATCGCGACGCCAGCGAGCTTCACGACCTCGTCCGACGGAGGTTCGACGAGGAGTCCACTCCAGACCGCCTCCCTGCGATCCGTCCGGCCGCGCCACCACTCGACGGCTGTGACGTTCGGTGTCGCGACCACGAACCCCCGATCCCGCGCGTGAACGTACACTTTCATCGCGCGCTCCTTGCGGCGCTCGAGGGCGATGAGCGCCCCTGTGTCGAACGTGACGGCTGCCCGGGTCACGCCGTCTTCTTCGTCGCGAGCCCCCACGCAGCGTCGAGCCGAGCGGCTTCGGCCGGAGTGGGTCTCCCCTTGCCAGCGAAGGAGGCAATGAGGGCGTCCCGGCCCTCTTCATAGGCCACGTACCGGATCGCATCGCTGATGACGCGGGAGACGTTGCCCCCGTACGAACGTTTCGCGCGGCGCCTGAGGATCTTTGCTTCTTCTGACGGAAGGGAGATGGAAAGGTGCACCGTTCCACCAGGGCGCTCCTTCATTCGTTCATCGTAGCACAATCATGCTCCGATGTGAGCAGAGGCTCGAATTCCACGTTCACGGGCTCACGCGCCAACCTCGAGGAACGCGCGCGCCACGCGGCAGGTTCTGCCGGCGGGCCTTTGGCGCCGAGATTCGAAGAACGGCTTCACGAGCAGCGCCAGAAGCGTGATTGCGATGCCAACCTGGCTATACTGGTTTCGATGCGTGGTGGGGTACTTTCGCAGTTCGGAGTTTGGGCGACTGCCGCGGCGCTGCTCGCTCCGATCACACCCGCGTGCGACAGCGGCGATCGCGTCGTGGCTCGGACCGCAACCGGCGGGAGCGGCGGTGAGTGTGTCGACTACGTGACTTCCGACGGCTACACGTGCTGCTGCGGAGAGCCGACCTGCACGCGCAACGAAGTTGGCGGGTGCAGGCATCCGCAAACGACTCCGACCGTGAACGTCGCAAGCGGAGGCACAGGCGGCGCGCCGATCTCCGTCGCGAGCGGCGGTGTTCCAGGGTCGGGCGGCCGCATCCAACCCGAGACGGGCGGTGCCGAGCCGAGCGGCTCGGGGGGCATGCGTCATGTGCCGCTGCCGGGGCAGGATCCATGTAGTGACGCAGGCACCGTCGTGTTCGACGACGGCGGCATCATCGTGCGCCCCGGCGGTGCGATCATCGAACCAGATCCTTCATGTCCCGTCGTGAAGGCAGCGATCGCAATGGTGAAATGCGTCGGAGGTTTGGGCGCCTGTGGCACCGAGGACCAGCCCATCTCTTTTGCACCGTGCTGTCTTCCCGACGGCGTGTGCGGTGCGCGCGGGCCCCATTTATCTCCCGGCCAATGCAGCGTCCTGGCCGGCTCGATCCTGCCGCCCGAAGCGTGCGTCTCGTACGGCGTGCTCAGGACATACAGCGCCATCCAGAACGTTCCAGACGTTGCGCGACAGCAATGCACCTACCGGCAACCGCCGATGAACGCGCACGTTGGTGAAGCGCGGGACGCCTCTGACGGCGGATAGCTTCCACCGCGTTCTACTCGATGACGCAGCGGCTTCACGCCCCGGGAGCGCTCGGCTGCGTGCGGCCGAAGATCGCGACGACGAGGACCGCGAACACGGCCAGCAACGTGCCGCACAGCGCGAAGGTATAGCCGAAGCCGAGGACGCTCGACGTGGCTCCGATGACGACCGCGCCGATACCACTACCGAGGAACAAGGAAAACGCGAAGAGCGCGACCGCGGTGCCGCGCGCGCTCGGGAAGATCTCCGTCGCGCGTGTCTGCAAATTCGTGTGGCAAAGGATGAAGCCGGTGCCCACCAGGCAACACCCGACGAACACTACCGACCAATGCGGCGCAACCGCGCACGTGAGGTAACCGAGGCTCAGCGCGCCGCCGCCGGCGCCGAGGAGCGTCCGAGTGTGGAAGCGTCGAAGCAGGTGCTTCATCAGCCGCGCCGTCGTCATCGCCGCGAGCCCCGTGCCGGCCAGGATGAGACCGATGGGGAACGCCGTGAGTCCGAACCGATCTGCGAGCAGGCCGCTGATGAACGAAAATCCTCCGAAATAGAGAAAGCCCTCCGCGAACACGAGCCCGAGGAGCGGACGCATGCGCTTCGCCCGGAGGACCGGCAAGTACTGGAGACGCTTCGTCCCGGTCGGCACGCGCGTCTGGCTGCTGCGGAAGAGATAGAGCGGCACGGTCGCCGCACCCGCGAGCACACCCAGGCAGGGGAAGACCGCGCGCCACGAGAACAGCGCCGCAATCGTGCCGCCCGCTCCGGTACTGAAGGCCTGCGCCGCCCCGGCGCTCGCCATCAACGCCGCGATCGTCGACTGTCGCTCGTCGTAGGGGACGGTATCGCCGATGTACGCGAGCGTCAGTGGAATGAGCCCGGCCGCAGCGGCACCGGTCAGGGCGCGCAGCGTGAGCATGGCACCGAACGACGGCCACACCGCGCAGCACGCCGTCCCGATGCTGAATGCGGCCATCGCGTGCGCGCACACCGTGATCTTGCCGAATCGATCCGCGAGCGGCCCATACGCGAGCTGGAGGAGCCCGTACGGTAGCGTGTACGCCGACACGAGCCATCCCGCCCGCGCGATGGATACGTGCAGCGCATCGGCCATCGTCGGCAGGAGCGGCGCGACGATCCTCGAGTCGAGGTTGATCATGAAGACCGCCGCGCCGAGCGCGAGCAGGAGCTTCTTGTCGTCTCCGATGCGAACCTTCGGTGCGACGAGAACGTCGGTTCCGGGCGCGTCGGAAGAGGGCAAAGGCAAGGTCCCTCGAGATACGTTCGCGGCGTGGGTTCGGCAAGGGGGCCTCTGCGGACGGAGGCGCTTGCGCAACGCTTCGTGAACTGGCATCTCGGCGTGAGGAGGACACGTTGCGGATCGAGCTTTTGTTTTTGTTCGTCCCGTTGCTCGCCGGATGTTCGTCGAAGCCCGCGGCCTCCGCGCGACACGGCGACACCGACGCCGGTCGGGACGCCGCGACACCTGCGATCACCACGGACGCGAGCAACGACGCGGCGCCGTCGGCTCGAACCGCGTGCGCCTCGAACGGCAGCGGGCCCCTCGTCACAGAGGCCGGCTTCATCGACGTCCCGGCGGGAGCCGTCTCTCTCCTGTATGCGGAGAGGCTATTTTATTCGTTCCACCCTGCGGACGCCCAACCCGAGAAGGCACCGCTCCTCGTGTTCGTGAACGGAGGGCCCACGACGGAGGTCCTGCTGCCGTACGGGACGGGTCCCCGGACGCTCGATCCGGACGCGCCGTCCACCGCGCCGCCTCGACCCAATCCCAACACCTACACTCGGTTCGCCAACCTGCTCTACCTCGACCAGAGGGATCTCGGGTTCTCCTATGCGACGGAGCCGATCCGTTGCGGCGATGCACCCACGAAGGAGTCGATCACGACGGCGTCGGATCTGGTCTTCGCCGCGCTCGCATTTCTCGATGGCCATCCTGCGCTCCGCGCCAACCCCGTCGCGTTCGTCGGTGAGAGTTTCGGCGGAGCGCTGGCGTCGGTCGCGGTACACATGACGCAAGTCGCGGCGACGGCATCGTCGGTGATCCCCGATCTCAGCCTGATCGTTCCGTGGCTCACGGACAGGCTGCGTCAGCACGGCGCCAGCGCGTTCTCCGGTTGCGCCGACGAATCGACACAGCGATGAGCGACGGCCGCCCAGTTCGCGTCCGGAGATCCCCGGCAGAGGAACAGGTTCCCTTCGACAACGCCGACGCGCAGATCCGGACGCCGGCGTCCCTGTCGGCGCTGCTCGGCGTGGACGTCGCGTCGATCTCGGGACTCGCGCCCGACGGCGGTCGGCTCCGCGGCTACCGTGGAGCGCCCGTGGATGGCGCCCCGACACCCCTCGATGACCTGCTCGGATCGCTGCCGCGCGGAGACGCTTACTGGGCAGAGGGGTTGACGCTGCCGTCGCCGGTGGCTGTGCCTACGGGCGACGGCGGCATCACCTTCATTCCCCTCGAGGCGAGCGTCGCGCAGAGTCTCGAGGGGTGTGTAGGGCAGGTCACGGATCTGCCCGCCATCGACGCGTTCCAGGCGAACCTCGAGACCGTGTACACCTTCATCACGCACTCGCGCTTCGACGCTGTCGTGTACACGAAGGCGCTGCCCGCAGTGCTACAGACCTATGGCTGGGACGTCGTGCCGCCCGCGATCTGGGATCGAACCGGCGTGCTGCGCGTCCGCCGCGCGAGCGCCGAGCCGTATCTCTCGATCCGGATGCCGACGTACGAATCAGGCCACGAGATCACCATTCGCGCGCCGAAGGAGCTCGGCGAGGACCTCGAAGCGTGGCTCCACGAGACGGGCGCGCTCGCCGGCGATTGAAGCCCGGAGACTCCCCAGATTTCGTGGGCCAAGACAGACTTGAACTGTCAGCCGCCGAATTCGAACAAGTTCCGACTGGCGCTCGTCACCGCTAGCGGCGGCTCTCTCGATCACCCCGCGCAGCTCCTCGAAGAGCTGGTGCGCCGTGGTAAATCGGATCGATTGCTCCTGACGATCAAACCCTTCGAATCAGGTCCTCGTCTACCCGGTGACGTGCCATGTCGTCGGGATCGCTCGTCCAGACGAGACTTCGCGTCGATCGCGCCAGCAGAGCGACGTGCGCGTCCACCACATCGGGCTTCGTCTCGGTGATTCGCAAGCTTGCGATGAACTCGCCTATTTCACGCGCGGCGCGCTCGTCGACTTGCACCACGGTGCACGGCTGTTTCAACAGACGCGCGATGGTCGCGCTCCTCGGGCCGCCACGCCACGATTGAGCCAGCGCACCGGCTGGGATCCGCACTGGCAAACCCAGTTCGTTGGCTCTCCGCAGGTCGACGAGCAGACGGAGGTGACGCTGTTCGAGCGCCTGCAGGGCCCCGGCATCGAGCACGAGCCCCGGCCGAGCCCCCTGTACGGAATCAGCCAGCTTTGCGCGACGTCGCTTCACGCCTGGACCCCTTGCTCATGAGGCCAGCACGCTCGAATGCCCTGCGCGACTCGTCCTCTGCCGCGCGGATCTGCGCTTCGGTCGCACCGCTCTCGCCGATCCATGCGGCGATCATCTCCTCGAATGACTCGCTGGCACCAGCGTCTTCGATCAACCCCGAGATGTAATTGCTCACGTTGGGCGCCTTTCCACGTTTCACGGCGGCGCGGGCTTTTCGAAGGCTCTCGTCCGGAAGGCTGATGGCGATCTTCCTGGTCATACCAAGGACATACCACGCGGACCGGTCTCCGTCGAGCGCACCAGCGCGCCCCCTACCGTCGCAGCTGCCAACGTGATGGTGGCTCCACGGGGGCGTCTTCATCGGCGGCATCGGTCCGCGACGAGTCCCGGGCTGGTTCTCGGCGGGGACGATGGACCCGATTCGGCCTGCGGAGGGCGTGATGGAGCACGCGCGATCACTCCGCGCCGCCGGCTTTGCCGTGACCTACAGGTCGTATCCGAGCACGCACGTCGTGTCGGAACAGGAGCTGGCCGAGCTCGTGGAGTGGTGGTTCGCTCTGCGCTCCTGATGCGCTGGCGCCCCCGTCCCACCCGCGTTTCCCGATCCCCCGTCTTTCGTGGGCCAAGACAGACTTGAACTGTCAGCCAACGGATTAAGAGTCCGCTGCTCTACCAATTGAGCTATTGGCCCGTGGTCGCGCGGGGTCGCCGCGTGACCGGACGCCGCTCATACCATCGTCGTCGGTGGGGTCAAGCGTTGCGTGCACGCGGCCGTATCGCGCGGGATCGCAACGCTTCCTGGGCACTGGCGCGTGACGGCGAGAGCGTTCGCTGAGCGGGCCGAAGGCGGGCGCGTCACGACGAAAGCGCGCACGGAACGAGGTTAGACCGGGCGCGCGGGGGAATTTCCGACAAAGCGGTTGATTTCGGGTGGGCACGCGCCCAAGAAGCGGCAAGGCTTCGGCGGGCGTGGAAGAAGCGGTTCCGTCCATCACGATCGTCGTGCCCTTTCTCGACGAAGAGGGCAGCCTCGAGGAGCTGCACGCGCGACTGACGGCGGTGCTCACGGGCATCGGGCAGCCGTACGAGATCCTGTTCGTCAACGACGGGAGCCGCGACCGCGGCGCAGAGATCGTCGACGGGCTCGCCGCTCGCGACCCGCACGTCGGGGTCGTGCACTTTCGCCGGAACTTCGGCAAGGCAGCGGCGCTCGACGCGGGGTTCCGGCGCGCGCGCGGGCGCATCGTCTTCACGATGGATGCCGATCTGCAGGACGACCCGACGGAGATCCCGAATTTCCTGGCGAAGCTCGCCGAGGGGTACGACCTCGTCAGCGGGTGGAAGAAGAAGCGCCACGACCCGCTCGGCAAGACTCTCCCGTCGAAGTTCTTCAACTTCGTGGTGAGCAAGTCGAGCGGGCTCAAGCTCAACGACTTCAACTGCGGCTTCAAGGCGTACCGCGCGGACGCGCTCCAGGGACTCGATCTCTACGGGGAGCTACATCGCTACGTGCCGGTACTCGTGCACTGGCGCGGCTTTCGCGTCACCGAGATCCCGGTGCTCCATCACCCGCGGACGACGGGCGCGTCGAAGTACGGCATCGAGCGCATGGCGAAGGGGTTCTTCGATCTCCTCACCGTGCTCCTCATCACGCGGTATCGCGCGCGGCCGCTGCATCTCTTCGGCGGCGTGGGGCTCGCGTTCGCGCTGACGGGATTCGGGTGCCTCGCGTACCTGAGCGTCATCTGGTTCATGGGGCACAACATCGGCACGCGGCCGCTTCTCTTGCTCGGCGTGCTGCTCATGATGGTCGGCGTGCAGCTGGTCAGCACCGGGCTCCTCGGCGAGATGATCAGCAGCACGCAGGTCGGACAGAAGGCGCACTACGAGATACGCTCGGAGCGCCTCGCGGAGGGCCCCATCCTGCCCATCGCCCTCCCGGCAGAGAAGCCCCGCCAGCCGGCAATGACGGCGTAGCGACGACGCTGCGGGCGACGTCAGCGGCGGCGCGAGGCTAGCATGCGCCGGAGCTCGCCGGCGGCGGCGCTGACGCTCACGTGGGTCCATACGCCGACGAGACGGCGCGCGGCGAGGAGGGTCACGATTTGCTGCACGACGATGACGGCGCTGACCGCGGCCGCCACGCCGACTGCGCCCCAGAGATGCACAGCGACGAGACACGCGGCGATCGCGAGGAGCCCCATCGTCCCGGAGATCCACATCGCGGCGACGCCGTGTCCGGTCATCAGGAGCGCGAAGAGGGAAGAGCCGGTCAGGATGTTCGCCGTTTGCCCGATGCAAAGGAGCGCGAGCACCGGCGCGCCGGCTGCGTAAGCCGGGCCGAACACGATGCGTAGCAGCGGGCCACCGACCAGCGTGAACACCAGGACGACCGCCATGGACGGGATCCCGACGACGAATGCGGTCCCGCGGAGCGTGCGCTCCATGAGCGGCTTGTCGTTCCTGGCGGCGAGTTCGCCGATGAGCGGCGGGAGCACCTGGTTGGCGATCATGAACGACACGCCGATGAGCGTGACGAGCTTCGCCGGCGTCGCGTAGAGCGCGAGCTCGCGCTCGCTCAGAAATCCCCCGACGATCCACACGTCGACGTTGGTGAGCACGTACGTCATGACGTTGCTGACGAGCACCGGCAGCGAACGCCGGAGCACGACGGCGTAGCCGTCGCCGGACGCGGGTGCGCCGAGCGTGCGCGCGTGACGCACGAGCGCGACTAGACCCACGACGGCCGACACGGCCATGCACCCCGACGTGGTCCACGCTGCCGTCGTGAGCGACAGGTGGCCCTCGGTGATCCCGAGCACGGCGAGCGCCGCGACAGTCAGCACGCCGGAGACGACACCCCCGAACACGACGGCTTCGCGGATCGCGTGGAACCCGCGAAACACCTCCGACGACAGGATCTGCACGGCGATCGCCGCGCCCCAGACCCCCATCGCCGTCGCGATCAGAGGAAGCCGCGCGTAGCCCCCGTGTCCGGCGAGACGGCCGAGCACGTCGAGCCCTCCGAACGACAGGAGAATCCATGCCGCGAGCGCTCCCGCGGCACCGAGGACGAGCACTGTGCGCACGACGCGCCGTGCGCGCCCGGGGAGCCCCTCTGCCATCGCCTTGGAGACGAGATAGACGGCGGTGTTGTCGAGACCGAGACGCGCCACGAGGGCCGTCGCGAGCGCGACGCTCTGGGCGAGCTGGTAGACGCCCACACTGCCGACGTCGAGGAGGCGGGTGACCATCGCCATGGCCACGAAGTTGAGCCCGAGGGCCGCGCCCTTACCGCCGAGGGCCCATGCCCCGCCACCGATGAGACGGCGTCGCAGACTCTGACCGGTGGAGGACGCCATGAGCCTCAGCTCGACAGCACGCTGTCGACCGCGGCGAGGAGCCGCTCGCGGCGCACCGAGCGCGAGAACATGGCGGCCCGCGCAGCGGCCGCACGGTTCGGTAGAGGTACGGCGAGCGCGCGCTCGATGCCGCGAGCGGCGAGCAGAGGGTCGTCTCCGGTGACGACGACCCCGGTGTCCCCGGCGACCTCGGCGAGCGCCGGCTGCGCGCTGACGACCGGCGTGCACCCGCACCACATCGCCTCTGCGACGGCGACGCCGAACGACTCGTAGAGCGAGAGCTGCGCGTAGACCGACGACGCGGCAAAGAGCTTCACGAGGTCGCAGTGCGGCAAAAGGCCGCGAAACTCGACGTTGGGCGGCGCGACGGCCTGGTAGCGCGCGAGCGTGTCGTCCTTTGCCGGCCCGACGAAGACGAAGCGCACGTCGGGCAGATGGCGCGCCGCCTCGATGAGCAGGTCGTGGCCCTTGAGCCGCGAATAGAGCGCGTCGATGGCGCCCGCGGTCACGACTTGGCGCAAGCGCGGGCCGTCGAGATCCACCGCCGGCAGATCCACGGCGTTCTCGACGCGCAGGTGACGCCGCGGGCGCGCGAAGCGAAGGAGCTCCCCTTCGTTGAAGCGGGAGACGGGGAGCACGAGATCGGCGTGCGTGAGCGCATAGCGCGCGAAGTGCTTCTGCAGGGGACGGTGCGCCATCCCGTGCCGGAGGGGTGCGTAGTCGGCGACGTCGTAACCGCCGGCGACGATGACGGATTTCTTCCCGAGGCGCGCCGCGGCCATGACGGCGAGCGCCGACATGGGGCTCGCGAACCAGGCGAACACGAGGTCGTGCGCGCGCAGGGCTTCCATCAGCTTTGCGACGCTGGCGGGTGAGTAGCGGTACTCGAAGGACGTGACGTCGTAGCGCTCGGAGAGGATCGCCCGATCGACTTCCTTGTAGTGGTGATAGCTCGCCTTGGAGACGTAGAGCACGCGCGGCCGCCCGCCCGGCAGAGGCTCGCCTCTCGACGGCGCGGCGTGCACGGCCGCCGTCACTTGGACCTGGGCTTGGGGCGCCCGTGCGGCGGCTTCTTCTTGTCGAGCGGGTTCGGGCGGCTGAGCACCCAGGTCGGGCCGATGCGGTTGCGATTCGGCGCGTCGTCGAGCCAGTTGTGCCACACGGAGAACTGGAACGGCGACGTGAGCCCGTCCTGCACGTTGAAGGCGCTCACCGCGAACGCCGCGACGACGAGCCCCCACTTCAATTTGCCGATCGTCGCGCGGTCGAGCCAGAGCGCGAACATGACGAGGAGCCACGGCATGACCGGCACGAGCCAGCGCATCCCGACGCACCAGCCGCCGTAGTTGTGGGTGCGGAAGATGTAGAAGGCCGTTACGACGGTGAAGGAGATCGCGAAGACCAGCGTCTCCTGCACGAACCGATCGCGCTTCCACAGCCGCCGTCCGATCTCGAAGAGGGAGAAGCAGAAGATCGGCGTCATGCTGAAGACGCCGTGGTGGCCGAGGAGCACGTTGAAGGCGTACGTCGGCTTCGGCTCGAAGAGCGCGTCGATGCCGGAGCGTCGTCCCCCGAAGTAGCTCCCCTTGTAGGTCATCATCGACGACTCGGCGTACGCGGGGATGTAGCTGCCCGTCGCGACGTGCGCGAGGAGCGGCTGGCTGATGATCCCGGGCAGCGTCGCGGGGATGAATAGCAGGAGCGTGTAGCGCCAGTTCTTGGCGCCGAGATAGACGGCGGTGAGACCGGTCAGCGCGAGCGACGAGAGATCGATCGCCGGCAGCACGCCGAGGATCAGGCCGGAGAGCACCCAGTCGGGTTTGCCGCCGAGATCGTGCTTCGCCTTGAAGGCGTGATAGAAGCCCGCGACGGCGAACGCGGCGCCCATGTTGTGGTTGTTGATCGCCGTGCCGTACGCGACGCCCAGATACGCGAAGCCGGCGGCCGCGACGGCCACGAGCACAGCAAGCTGCCTCACTAGAAGCAGCTTGCACAGTTTGTAGAAGTATATGAGGAACACGAGGTGGCTCAGCCACCCGGTGAACACACCGACCGTCCAGACGACGATGCTCTCGTTGTCCGTGATGTTGTAGCCGGTGACCTTCTTGAGGAGCCAGTAGATGCCCGCGCCGTAGGTCGGCAGGAGCGGCGGCTTCGACGACACGAAGTGATCGCGCGCCTTCACCTTGTCGGGCGTGAAGAGGTAGCGACTGGCGTCGATGTTGTACGTGCCGTAGTCGACGAGGGACTCGATGGTCGCGTAGCGGCTCCCGGTGTTCGCGTTCTCACGCGACGTGAGCTGCATGTGCCAGATGACCATCACGAGGCTGGCCGTGATGAGGAGGCTCGCGACGAGGCGCGTCGTGACGACGGTGCTCTCCGGCGCGGGCGGCGCGTGCTTCGACGCCATCGTGATCGGCGGCGCGGGCGTCACGACGGCAGCGGCGACGGACTCGGCGTGCGGGATCGAGGGCCGCGTGATGGGCGCCTCTTCCATAGGCTCTTCGAGCAGCTCCGACAGCTCCGGCAGGATCCCGTCGGGCGGCGTGGGAAGGTCGGCGATCGAGACGGAATCGACGGTCGTGAGCGGCGCCGGTGAATGCGGCGCGTCCTCCGACGTGATCGCGGGCGCGCGCGCGAAGGGATCCGTCACAGGGACGGCGTCGAAGAGGACGCTCGGGCCTTCCGACGAGAGCGGCACTTCTCCGACGGAGCGCGCGTGGGACGGCGCGCTGTCGAAATCGAGGACGGCTGGGCCCGACGCCTCGGCGGTGGAGATGGGGTTCACGATGAGGCGCGCGGCACGTCCGAGCGCTTCGAGGGCGAGCGGCTCGGACACCTGCGTGGCGCGCGGCTTGACCAGAGCCTCGAGGGACGGCGGATCTTCGTCGTCCGCAGCTCCAGCGCCGGGCGGCGCTTCGTGGACCTCGACGGCGTATGGGACGGCTTTCGGCTCCGACGAGAGCTCCGGCGCGGCGGCACCCGCCGGACGCGCGACCGGCGGAAAAGCACGCACCACGGGCTGCGCGAGTGGCAGCGACGCAAGCGGCGGAGCCGGGGGCGGCGGCTTCTTCGACTCGTCGTCACTCATCGTCGAGCTGCCTCGCCTGACGTGACAGCCGCGCGCGGTAGCGAGCACGGTACACGACCGCGTCGCCATACGAAGCCACGCGGACGAGCTGGCCCGCGGTCTCCTCCGCCTCGATGCGGCGCGCGATCGGGCGCTGCTTCATGAACAGAACGACATAGTCGGTTCCGGCGCGGTCATCGAGAGTATAGAGCCGGCTCGCTCGGCCGAGGTGCGGTAGAAGGATGCTGCTCGCCGCGACCTTCGTCCCTTTCGGCCAGGATCCTGCGAGTTTTTGCAGGTTCGCGTCCAGGGCAACCTGGTCCTTGGTCGGCACCCGCAGGATCTCTCGCGGGCCCGCCCGGTACGACGCGCCGGTGAAAATGGGCCCGAGCTCGTAACACTCGAGCAGTGAACAGACCAGGATACCGGCCGTCAGCGCTCGGCCGAGCGCGCGCGCCGACACCGTTCCATAGGGCCCGCGGCCGGAAAAGAGCGCGCCGAGCGCCTTCACCGTCAGCGCGAACAGGAACGGGATCAGGAGCGCGACCTGGTGTGCGTTCGGACTCACCGGGAGCGGGCCCGTCGCGAGCAGCGCGAGGAGACCGCCGTAGAGGAGGAGCACCCGCCCGCGCACGAGGAGCGGCAGCGCGAGGAGCGGCGAGAGCAGCTCGGCAGCGTGGAGCGCCTTCCCCTCGGAGAAGATGCGCTGGACCATCACGAGCGAGAACGGCGCGGAGATGGTCGGGCGGCGCGGCTTCCGCGTGAAGGTGAAGTCGGAGATCACCTCGTCGTACGTGGCGAGGACGCCGCCCTTCGCGGCGAAGTGCATCACGACGACCGCGACGAGGGAGAGCGCGAGCGTCGCCCAGCCGAGACGGTTCCGCACTCCACCCGGCGACGCGAGCGCGTAGATCCCGACGGTGAAGAGGACGAAGCAGGTGTCCTCGCGCACGAGCAGCAACAGGGCGGCGAGCACGAGATACGTGCGCACGCGCTCCGTCTCGAGCGCGTAGAGCAGCCACAGCGCGAGCGGCACCGCGACGGCGATCGCGTGAAAGTCGAACAGCGCGACTTCTTGAAGCGGCGGGTACGCGAGGTACGCGACGGCGAGCGCCGCGGCGGCCACGTTGCCGATGAGCCGCTCGGCGAGGAAGAAGGCGGCGATTGCGCCCGACGCGAGGATCAACGCCTGGAGGACGATGAGCGTCTGCGCGGAGGAGCTCGCGAGATAGATCGGCGAGAGCAGCGCGACGATGGGCTCGAGGTGCAGGTACGAGTGCCGCCCGCTCTCGCAGAGGGTGCACGCGAAGAGGCGACCCTCCGACGCTTCACGGAACCGGCTCACGTAGAGGCCGAGATCGGCGCGCCCGGTGCCGAAGCTCAGGTGATTGGCGATCCCGAGCCGCGAGAGCTTCCACGCGAAGAACGCGGCGGCCGCGACGACCACGGTGAGCGACGCGGCGCGCGCGAAGCGTCGTGTCCGGGCGAGCGGCTCGTCGAGCGGCCACGTCTGGTACGCCGAGTAAGCGACCAGCGCCGCCGTCGTCAGGATGAAGAGCAGCGCGAGCCATTCGCGACCCGGCGCGATCGGTTGCGTCAGCGCGACGACGAGCGGTAGCGCCGTGAGGAACGCGCCGCTCTTCAGCACACCGACGTAGGTGAGCGCGAGCGGCGTCCCGGTCCGCCGGCGACGGAGCCACGCGATGACGAGCGCCGACAGAGCCACGACGACGACCGCGACGGCCGACGCGATCAGCGCCGGCTTCATGAAGTCCATCGTCGCGCGATGGGCGGTCATGGTCGCCACGAACTTCGGCTGCACGATACCGAAGAGGCCCGCGCCGAGGCCGATTCCGAGCGCGAACGGCCATCCGAAGGCGCCCACACCGAGGGCACCGACGGCGAGGACGACGCGGTCGATCCAGCCGAGAAACCGCTTCGGGCGCGAGAGAGCGTTCATCGTCGCGCCTACTGCTCGGGAGACTCGCTCGCGCCGTCGGGGGCTGCGACGTGAGTCTTGTAGTGGGCCTTGTAGAGCCGCACCGGCTCGTGGCTCGCGACGAGCGTCAGATTGCCTTCCGCCGCTTCCTCGACGATGCGCGGGCCGAACGGCCGCGATGCGACATTGACGACGACGTAGTCGGCCTTCGCCCGATTCTCGAGCAGATCGATGCTCGTCACGGGACCGAGGTGGGTGATGATCCGGCTGTTGCCGGCGATGCGCGAGCCCTTCGGGATGGTGAGCGCGATCTGCTTCAGCCAGCGAGCGAGCGCGACGTGCTCTGGATCGTGGTCACGATTGAGTGGACGAAACCCGCCTTGAAAATCGGAGTTCTCGACGAGGGCGCCGAATTTCCACGAGCAGATGAGGGTCGTGACGAGGACGCCGAACGCGAGCGACCGGGCGAGGCGCGGCCCCGACCACTCGCCGGTCCAGAGCTCCCCCGAGGAGATCCTCCCGAGGGCGGCCGCGGCGAGCACGAAGAGAAACGGGATGAGCAGGCTCGTGTACTGGAAGTGAATGCTGAAGAGGTATTGCCGGCTCGCGAGGAGCGTCAGCGCGGCGCCGTACGTGAGCAGCATGCGACCGCGCGCGAGGAGCGGGAGCAAGAAGAGCGGCACCAGCAGCTTCAGCATGAAGTCGACCTTGTCGTCGCTGAAGACCTGCGCGAGCACGAACGTCGGCTTCGAGAGCAGCGTACCGATGAGCGCCGCCGTCGAGCGCCCGGCGGGGATCATCGCCTCGTAGTAGTAGGCGTAGCCGCCGGAGTGGCCCGTCTGTGTGTTCAGCGGGTCGACCCGGTGCATGAACACGGCCTTCACCGTCACGAAGTACACGACGGCGAGGACCATCGTCGTCCAGCCCAGGCGAGCGCGATCGGCGCGCTTCGAGAAGACGGTGAAGAGCCCGATGAAGACGAGCGCGATGGGAATGTCCTCGCGCACGAGGAGAAGGAGCCCGAGCGCGACGTAGTAGCCGAGCCGATATCCCCGCTCGAGACAGTAGAGAAGGACGAGGAAGAGCGGGATGCAGAGCGCGACGGAGTGAAAGTCGAAGAAGTTCACCCCGTGGAGCGCCGGATACGCGAGATACGCGACGGCGAACGCGACGGCCGCGCCGCGGTGACGCACGTGATGATGAACGAGCAGGTAAACCGGGATCGCACCGGCAGCGAGCCACACCGTCTGGAGGACGAGCAACGTCTCGGCAAACGGGTAAATCAGGAAGAGCGGCGAGAGCGGGATGAGGATCGGGTCGAAGTGCCCGGTGAGATGGCTGCCGCCGCCGCAGAGCGAGCACCCGAGGAGATGCCCCTGGCTCGTCTGCCGGAAGATGCTCAGGTAATAACCGAGGTCGCTCCTGCCCGTGTTCAAGTTGACGTGATTCGCGATGGTGATGCGGCACGCGAAGAACGTGTACGCGAGCGTCGCGACGCCGACGGCGATCACCGCGGCCCAGCGTGCACGGCGCGACGGCGAGGAGTCGCGCTCCGAAACGACCGCGTACGCAGCGTAGCTCGTGAGCACGCCGGTCATTGCCGCAATGGCGACGACGGCTCCCGGGTGCATGTGCTCGAGCGGTTCACGGAGCACGAGCAGGAACGGCAACGCGACGAGGGGCGACGCGAGCCGTACGTTCTCTTCGTAGAGCGCGAGCTTGCCGCGCGGCTCGCGCCGGCTCCGGAGAGAAGCCACGCCGAACGCGGTCAGCGCGACGACGAGGGAGACGGTGAAGACGAGCCACGCCGGGCGGGTCGACAGCGGGAACGCGCGCGGGAGCACTCCACCCGGACCGAAGAGGTCGAGCGCGCTCTCGGAGAGAGCAGCGCCCAGCGCAAGCGTCCAGAGCACGAAGCCGACGCCGCGCTCGCGCACGGTCGTCGCGACGGCGTATGCCGTACCGGCGAGACGCGGCGGAACCCTGCTGGCAATCGTCGAAAGCATCAGAGCCGCTCGAGGCGTTTCAGGAAAATCCGTCGATCTGCTGCACCACGTAGGCGGTCACGTCGATGTGGTCGCCGACGAGCCGCTCGCGCGCCGCGCGATGACGCTCCCGGTCGTCGGGCGCGTCCAGGATTGCCAGTGTCTTCGTGAGCGCGGCGGTCGCGTCCGTGAAGTTCGAGACCAGGCCGTAACGGCGCTCCTGGTCGTTCAGGTAGCCGCGCTCTGTCGTGTTCAGATAGACGGCAGGGACGCCGAGGCACGCCGCCTCGCTCGCCGTGGACGCGCCCTCCGTGACGACGAGACGCGCAAACGCGAGCGCGTCGTGAAAGCGCTCCGGCGGGATACGGAGCCGCTGGCTCTCCCACTTCTCGGGCAGCGCGCCGCCCTCGGGGACGAGATAGACGCGGATGCGCTTCGTGAGCTCCGACATGAAGCGGTCGAAGTGATCGCCGAACCCCTTCTTGCCGATGTCGTGCAGCGTGTTCCACGCCGACATGCGCAAGACGACGTAGCTGCCGGGCTCGGGGTTCCCCATGAGCGCGAGCACGCCGGGATCGGGCGTGAAGTACGCGGGGTGCAGGAACGCGAGCTCGTGATAGCCGGCGTACCGGACCTGCTTTCGTCCGAGATCCTTCCAGAAGCACTCCGGCGTGTAGATGCGCGTCGCGAACGGGTGAGCGATCTTGTGGTTGAAGCTCTGGAACTCGCTGTCCGTGAAGATGACGTTCGGCTTGCGAAAGAGCGCGGCCGACTGCGTGTAGCTCCCCATCAGGCTGAGCACGACGTCGGGGCGGAAGGTCGCGATGCGCGCAGCGACCATCGCCTGCCGCTGGAGCATCTCCTCCATCGGAAAGCGGTTGTTCTTGCGCTGTGCCGTCAGGATCTCGTGAGGGATATAGTCGTACGCTGCGAGGAGCTTCTTCATCACGTCGCGATCGCGGCCGAGGAGGAGCACGTCGTCACCGCGCTTTCGCCAGATGCCGATGGCATTGCGAAAGAAATGGATGTGCGCGGGGTGATGGGCTTCGATGAGGAGTCGCATACGCGGACGGAAGCGGGCGTCTGGCCCGGCTTTGGCGGTATTCAGGTTCGAATCGGGGCAGAAGTCGAGCGGTATTCGTCCGCACACACGTGCCCGTCGTGGGCCCGCGTTTCGCCCCCTGTCAGCGCCGGCCCAGATCCCGGAATCCGAAGGGAAGGCGCTGATTCCGCGCCGCTGTAAAATAGGACAGCTGATAGCGGATCAGGTTGTCTTTCACCGACCAGAGCCGGTGGCGGCAGAACGTGAAATCGATGTCGCAGAAGCTCGGCCCGATGTAGCTCCCGCCTAGCCGCTCTGCCTCCCGTCGCGCCTCGGTCTCGTCGGTGAAGTCGACGGGTTCGGAGGACGTGGGCACGCGAATGACGAAGACACGGCGCAGGTTCCAGTACCGGTCGTAGCTGAGCGCACCGAGCGCCTGGACGAAGACGGACCACGCCAGCAAGACTCCGGTCGCCGCCTTGCGGACGCGGGTGCTCGAGACGACGTCGGCGACGGGCAGTAACCCGAGCGACAGATACGGGACGGCGTCGAGCCACGGCCGATAGCCGTAGGCGTGGCCGCCCCACCAGTCGAACCACTTGCACTGCGCCGCCATCATGACGAGCGCGCTCGCGAAGAACGGCCAGAGCGGCCGGTACTCGTCGTCCTTCACCGCCCGCGCGAAACCCCAGAACGAGAGCCCGAGGATCGGCGAAAAGACGAGGAGCCCGCGCGACGGGCTGACGAGCAGACCGATGAGACCGGAGAAGAACGGCGTCTGCCAGACGTCGGGAGAGCCGGTCTTTTCCCTCGCGATCACCTCTCCGACGAGGGCCTGCGCGAACACCAGCGGGCTCCCGAAGTAGTACTGGTTGTACGCGAAGATCGCGAGCGGCACCGGCAACGTCCCGAGCAG
>DATAZL010000146.1:0-21902 GCA_036272055.1 Polyangiaceae bacterium
CCAATCCCACGCCGCCAACTCCGTCCGCCCGCCAGTGCCGTCGCACCCGCCTGTGCCGTCACGCCCGCGAGCAGAGCGAGCCCGCGAAGCGGCGGGGGAGCGGGTCGCGAAGCGAGCCCGCGGGGGTAAGACCCCCACAAAAAAGAGCGAGCCCGCGAAGCGGCGGGGGAGCGGGTCGCGAAGCGAGCCCGCGGGGGTAAGACCCCCTACAAACCCAAACCCACGACGCCACCTCCGTCCCGCGTCAGTGACCAATCACGCCGCCTGTGCCTCGGCGAGCATCGTGCGAAGCCGGCCCATGGCGCGCGAGTGGAGCTGCGAGATGCGGGGCTCGCTCACGCCGAGCATGCGGCCGAGCTCCTTGAACTTGACGCCCTTGAAGTAGTGGAGCGACACGATGTGGCGCTCGCGCTCCGGGAGCAGCTCGACGGCCTTCGCGAGCTGGTCGCGAACGAAGCGCTCCTCGAGGTGCTGGTCGGAGCTGACGGTGTCGCTCGCGATGAGGCAGCGTGCCTGCTCGGTCTCGCTGACCTCGTCGAAGCGGAGGACGACCGGCGCGCTCGGCGCCGAGCCACCCGACGACTTGGCCGCCTCGGCAGCCGCCGCACGGGCGCGGCGCGGGAGCCAATCCTGGGCGCGCAGCTCGTCGAGGATGGCGCCGCGAATGCGGACCCGGACGTACCAGTCGAAGTTTCCGCTGCGTTCCACGCCGTGCTTGCGGATCGCGTCCCAGAGACCGCTCATGCCGGCCGCGATCAGGTCGTCGCGGAGGACGTTGCGCGGCAGCCGGCGCTGAAAGCCGCCAGCGATCTGCCGTACGATCGGCTCGTACTTGGTGAGTAGCTCGGCCGAGAGCGCACGCGACGGCGCGGGCGAAATCTTGCGAGCTGAGCGCGGGGCAGTGTTCTGCACGCCGCTCTGGGGAAGCTCACTGTCGCGGGCGATCGATGAAGTGGACGGCATGTACTGGACCTCGGATGTGTCCTTCAGCACCGTCCGTGCCACTCACCAATCCAGCATGATTTACGCTAGATCGTTACGTCGGCGACCGACTTCGGGGTGGATTTCTACCCGGGACGCGCGTGACGTAATCGCGTTTCTTACACGAGGCCCAACAGCGCCACGACCGTCGATTCCGCGGGAGTTCGCCTCAATCTTCTCTCAACGACTCCATCTCTCGATGCCCTGCACTGCTCCTCAGCATTCCTGGGTGTCGGGGTAAGAAGCGACCCAGGTCCGTTCGCCGCCACCCGGGGGGCTTACGTTTTCTCGCTTCTGTCCGTCAGCTACGGGGGGTAATAATCTACCCCGTACGCGCTCAGCGGGCGGCAGGTGCCGCAACGACGGCTTGGCCGGCGCGTTTCTTGGCGGTTTTTTGCGTAGGATGACAAGCTTTCATCCGCGCAAGAGGGCTCCCGGAGCCCGTGCGCGAGGAATTCATGGCCGAAGGCAAGAATCTGGTCGGAGTCGACATCGGGACCAGCGCGGTGAAGGTCTGCCAGCTGAAGGAGACCCGGAAGGGGTTCGCCCTCCACCGGTTCGGCTACGTGCCCCTGAGTCCGCAGACCATCGTCGATGGCCAGGTGATGGACTCCGGGCGGGTGATCGAGGCGCTCCAGAAGGCGTTCACCGACGGCAAGATCCGGCAGCGCGAGGTCGCCCTCAGCGTCTCCGGGCAGTCGGTCATCATCCGCAAGATCACCGTGCCGATGATGACCCCCGCCGAGCTCGAGGAGCAGATCCACTGGGAGGCGGAGCAGCACATCCCGTTCGACATCAAGGACGTGCAGGTCGACTACCAGGTTCTCCGGCGAAGGCCCGAGGCGAGCCAGATGGACCTCTTGCTCGTCGCCGCCAAGCGCGACCAGATCAGTGACTTCTCGCAGCTCGCCCGCGATGCCCGGCTCAAGCCCGTCGTGGTCGACATCGACTCCTTCACCGTGCAGAACCTCTTCGAGGTGTCCCGCGGCCTGCCGGTCGAGCAGACCGTCGCGCTCATCAACGTCGGGGCGAGCCTCGCGTCGCTGAACATCATCGCGAACGGCGTCAGCGCGTTCACCCGCGAGATCGCCAACGGCGGAAACGCCATCACCGAAGAGATCCAGAAGCAGCTCGGCGTTCCCTACGACCAGGCCGAGGCTTACAAGTGCGGTGGCGCGGGGCCCCAGGGCAGTCCGGGCATCATCCCCGAGCAAGCCGTGCGCGTCATCGAGTCGGTCACCGACTCCATCGCCGGCGAGATCCAGCGAAGCCTCGACTTCTTTCTCGCGACGACCGGTGAGGGCGAGATCAGCCGCATCTACGTGACCGGCGGCTCCGCTAACCTCGGGCCACTGGCCCAGGCGATCCAGCGCAGGTCGCGCGTCGCGGTCGAGGTCTGGATGCCGACCGAGCGCATCGTCGTCGAGGCCGCGGAGGTCGATCGCGAGCTCCTCGGCGCTCACGCGGCGCAGCTCTCGGTCGCCCTCGGGCTCGGGCTCCGCAAGGATCGGGAGGCGCGCGCGTGATCCGCATCAATCTACTGCCGGCGAAGCGGCGCGCTGCGAAGGCCGAGGGCGGACAGCTCTGGGCCGTCGTGATCGTGCTCCTCGTGGCACTCGAGGCCGTCGGCTTCTTCATCTATCACGGCACCAAGAAGGAAGAGCTCGTCGCGCAGCGCCGGAAGAACACCGAGCTCGAGACGCAGATCGACCAGACGAAGAACGCCGTCAAGAATCACAACGACGTGAAGGCGCAGCTCGAGCGCCTCCGCGCTCGAGAAGACGCGATCGGAAAGCTCCAGAGCGCGCGCACCGGCCCGACGGCGGTGCTCCTCGAGCTCGCACGGATGCTCACGCCGGGACGTGGGCCGAGCGTGGACCCCGACAAGCTGAACCAGCTCAAGCGGGAGAATCCGCTCGCCGTCTATAACCCCGGCTGGGACGCGCGGCGTCTCTGGCTCACGCGCTACGTCGAGGGCGCACGCCAGGTGCGGCTCGAAGGGACGGCTCGCGACGGCGAGGACGTCAGCGAGCTCGCGCGGCGCATGGCGCTGTCGAGCTACTTCGCGGACGTGAAGCTCTTGCCGGCGAAGAAGGTCCAGTCGGCCGAGGCCGGGATGGAGCTCGTCCAGTTCCAGCTCGAAGCAAAGGCGAGGTACTGACGTGGCCAAGGCACCTAGTGCGCTCTCTCGCCTGAACCTGGCGGCCAAGATCGGCATCGGCGCCGCGCTGATGATCCTCTCCGGCGTCGTCTACTTCGTCGTCTTCTACGGAGACGTCGCGACGAGCATCAAGGCCGAGCAGGGCAGGGAACGCCAGCTCAGGGACGATCTCGCCGATGCGCAGAAGGCGCAGCACGCCTACCAGCTCGACCTCGCCGAGCTCGCCGATCGCCAGCAGCGCCAGCGCGAGCTGAACAAGATCCTTCCCGCGACGACCGAGTACCCCGCCTTCTTGAGCGCGGTGCAGTCGGTCGCGAACGTGGCCGGCGTGAACCTGTCGGCGTGGACTCCCCAGGACGAGGCGCCCGACCAGTTCTACGCGCGCGTCCCGATGCGGCTCGAGCTCGAGGGCCGTTTCCACCAGGTCGCCAAGTTCTTCTACAACGTGGGTCAGCTCGACCGGATCATCAACATGGAGAACATCTCCATCACCGAGCCCCACACGAAGGCGGACGAGGTGCTGGTAAAGGTGACCGCCCTCGCCACCGCGTTCCACTCGGTCGACGACAAGCGCGCACCGCCGCCGAAGGGGCCGTGACATGACCCGTTACCTCCTCACGGTCGCCTCGATATCCGTCCTCCTCGTCGCCTGCGGCGAAGAAGTGACCACGGCACCTGCCGGATCTGCCACGCCGGCGACGACCGCGGCGCCGCTCGTGCGTAACACCCAGGCCGTTGCGGCGCCGAAGGTCGCCCTGGACGCGCCGCCCGCCGTCGATTTCCAGGAATCGGACTTCGTCGAGGGTGAGCGCAGCCGGGACCCGTTCCGGTCCTTCGCCAAGTCGTTCGCCGACGAGGCGCGCACCCGGGTGAAATCGCAGCGCGAGGTCATCCTCGATCAGTACTCGGTGGACGAGCTCAAGCTGGTCGGCATCGTGACCCGCATCCAGCCGGAGCGGGCCCTCCTCGTCGATCCGACCGGCAAGGGCCACATCATCCAGCGCGGTCAGTTCGTCGGGCGCGCCGAGACCGTCCAGGGCGGTCAGAGCGGCGCCGACTACGAGATCAACTGGCGCGTGGAGCGTATCCGGGACTCGGACATCGTCCTCGTCCGGGACGATCCCACGAATCCGGACGTCCCGAGCTCGACCCGGATCATCCCGCTCCGCACCGAGCAAGAACAAGAGCAAGCCGCTCTCCAGTAGTTCCGCATCGACGAGTCCGTCGTCCCCGAGGGACGAAAGACCTTCGGAACTAAACGAGCGAAGCGAACCTTGCCGAAGGCGGCGGGGGACTAAGGTCCGTCTTACCTAACAGGACCTACGCGAGCGCAGCGAGCACGCGAAGCGGCGGGGGGAGCAGTTCGCCGAAGGCGAAGCTGCGGGGGGCCAAGGCCTGGCCAAGGCCCCCCGTTACTTGAAGGCGGGAGGCCAAGGCCCCCCGTTACTAGAGAAGTTGTCCCGTAATTTGTTCGCTTGAGTGCCGGTTGGGTACGCTTTCGCGAGGAACCGAGAATGTACTGGGAGGGCTTTCCCTCCCGTGTCGCTGGAGCCGAAATGAGCTCGTTCTTGCCGAACCATCGAACAGGCGCCGTAAACGGCAAGGTCCACAACGGCGGCAAATACGCCGAATGGGGCCCCCGGATCCGGCACGGAGCTCGCTCCGCCGCATTCGTGCTCGCTCTCTGCTTCGTCCCCACCCTGGCGGTGGCGGCGACAGGGACGACCAAGCACGCGACCCACGTGGAGGTACGTCCCTTCGGGGAGGCCCGCGGCGCCGAGGTCGTCGTCACCTTCACGACGGAGCCCGCCTACACGGCGCGCCTCGAGAAGGGCAATCGCCGGCTCGTGGTCGACGTCACCGACGCGGACGTGCTCGGGGCCACCCCTGCGCTCACCGATCGGGTGGGCGTCGTCGGGGGAGTCCTAACCCAGGCCTTCCACACCGGTCCGGGTAGCACGACGCGGATCCTCGTGACGTTGATGGAGGACGCGAGGTACCTCGTGTCGGTCAACGACAAGGAGCTCGTCATCCGGTGCCGTCCCGGCGCGCCGGGCGTCGACACGACGCCGGTCGTCAAGACGCTCGCGCCTCGCGCGGATCAGTCGCCGCGCGTCTCGGGCGTCGAGTTCGAGCACCACGGCGACCACGACGAGGTCGTCGTGAGCATGTCCGGTGCGCCGAAGTACACCGAGAAGCGCAGCGAATCGGGACGCCCCCAGCTCGTCTTCCAGGACACCCAGATGCCGGAAGAGCTCGAGCAGAAGCGCGACGTGAGCGCCTTCGGTGGGCTCGTCACCGCGGTCTCGAGCTTCGGAGATCCGTCCAAGCACGTGGTCACCATCGAGGCCGAGGCCGACGGCGAGGTCGCGACGCGCATCGGGCGCCGCGGTTCGTCACTGCTCTGGACCCTCTACAAGCCGGGGAGCATGCCGGCCTCGGCGACCGGCGTCGCGACCGACGGCGGCGCGGCGCGCATGTCGCGCACGCTCCACGTCGACGACACCATCCGCGACATCCCGAACGTCACGACCGACTACCACTCCGGAAAGCCGAGGACCGTCCTCGAGCAGAGGGTCTCCGGCGAATCCGCCGCAGGCTTCACGCCGGCGATCGCCGGCCAGGCGGAGGCCGCTGCCGGCGTCGCCGGCAAGTACGACGGACGGCGTATCGACCTGGATCTCAAGGACGCCGACATCCACAACGTGCTGCGTCTGCTCGCGGACGTCGGTCGCGTGAACATCGTCACCGCCGACGACGTCCAGGGCAACGTCACCATCCGGATGCGCAACATCCCCTGGGATCAAGCGCTCGACGTCGTGCTCCAGTCGAAGAACCTCGGCATGGTCCAGCGCGGCAACATCATCCGCGTGGCGCCGCTCGCCCAGCTCGAGAAAGAGCGCGAGATGGCGATCGCGCGACGCCGTCAGGAGCTACAGCTCGCGCCGCTCGAGACGCGCCTCATCCCGGTGAGCTACGCCCAGGCGTCGGAGATCCAGGCGCGCGCACGTGATCTGCTCTCGTCACGTGGCTCGATCGCCGTCGATACGCGCACCAACGTGCTCATCGTCCGCGACGTCGCGGGTAACCTCGACCAGATCGAGGAGCTCACGCGCTCCCTCGACACGCAGACGCCGCAGGTCCTCGTCGAGGCACGCGTCGTCGAGGCCACGAGCCGGTACCTTCGCGATTTCGGTATCCAGTGGGGTGGTGACGCGACGTTCTCGTCCGCGACCGGCAACCCGACGGGCATCGCGTTCCCGAACAGCATCGGCATCGTCGGCGGCGCGACGGACGGCAACACGCCGACCGCGGGTCTGTCGCCGTTCCAGCGGACGGTCAACAACCCGAACTTCGCCGTGAACCTGCCCGCCGCGGTCGGTACCGGAAGCGGTGGCGCCCTCGGTCTCACGTTCGGCTCGGTCGACAGCAACTTCAACCTGAACTTGCGCCTCTCCGCCGCGGAATCGAACGGCATGCTGCGCATCCTTTCGAGCCCGCGCATCCTGACCCTCGACAATCACGAGGCGCGCATCGCACAGGGCACGTTGATTCCGTTCTCCCAGGTGAGCGCGCAGGGCGTCCAGACGACGTTCCAGGAAGCGAAGCTCCAGCTCCTCGTGAAGCCGCACGTCACGGCGGACGGCAGCATCTCGATGCACGTCAAGATCAACCGCGACGAGCCCGACTTCAACCAGACCAGCGCGCGCGGCGATCCCACGATTCTGAAGCGCGAAGCAGAGACCGATCTGCTCGTCATGGACGGCCACACCGCGGTCATCGGCGGCATTTACACCCGCAACACCGGCCGTAACCTCGATCAGGTTCCGTTCTTCGGGGACATCCCGCTGCTCGGCCTCCTCTTCCAGCATCGCCGCGCGAGCGACACCCGTGGCGAGCTCGTGATCTTCCTGACCCCCCGCATCGTGAACCGCGCCGAAGCCCTCGGTCGCTGAACCCGTTCCCCGCCGAGGTCTGGCCCGTTCAGGGCTTCGGCGGTGAGCGTTTCTTGGCGGCGGTGATGGCGTCGCCGAGGTCGATCGCCTTCTTGTCCTTGTCGAGGTCGCGCAGGCACGCATAGCAGTCGTCCTGCTCCTTGTCGCCGCAGCCGCGCTTGTTCGCGAGCTTGATGAGCGCGGGGATGGACCGGCGATCGCCTTGCTCGGCGACCTTGGGCAGGAGCGCCTTGAACGCCTCGCACTCGGTGGCGTGCTGGAGATCCAGCGTGACGGCGAGGGCAGGGGACGCCTTGTCGTGGACGTCCTTCGAGGCGAGCAGATCCTCGGCGAGCTGCGCGGTCTCCTTCGGCGTCTTCGAGCTCGTCGCCTCGAACAGCAGATCGGGACCGAGCGTTCCTGGAAGACCGACGATCACCCCCGCGGCCTGGTTGGCCGTCTCGCGGTCGAGCAAGAAGTCCCGGAGACGCTGGAGCTGGTCGTGGTTCTTCAGGAGGTCGCCATTTTTCGCTATCTCCTTGGCGAACCCCTCGAGCGCCGCGCCCTTGTTGTGAGAACGGCCTTCGGTGAGCGCGAGCGTCTCGGACGGAGTGCGCGCGTCCGCGGACTTCGCCTTGAGCTCGTCGATGGCCTTGTAGTCGCCGGCAGCGGCGCGCTCGTCGAGCGTCGGCGGCGGCGCCGCGCTCGCCGACGGTACGGGCTTCGTGGGCGCGCAGCTCGCGGCGAGTGCGGGCGCCGCAGCGCGTGAGCCGAAGGTGACCATCCCTATGAGGATGCCGGCACCGATTGCCAGCGGCAGCGTGATGCCGAGGACCATGACCAGTCGCCCGGTGGCACGCCCTTTTGCGCGGATCTCGTCCCCCTCGCCCAGTGTGTTCATGACGGAGGCCTACACTCTATCACCGGGCCGGCTCGTTGATCACGGGTCGCGGCACCAGCGCTGCCACGGGCGCGCTAGACTGAAGAGTCGTGCCGGCCGGCGGTCGCGTCGAAGAGAACACCGTGGAGCTCGCGCGCGCGCTGATCGAGCACGCGGGCGCGGATGACCCATGGGTACCGGACGCCGCGTGGCTCGACGAACGGGTCCTCGACTTTTTCATGGAGCACCCGAAGCTCAAGGTGGAGTTATTTCGCTTCATCGACGTGCTCCCGTGCTTGCCGGCAGGCGACGTCTCGGGGCACTTGCTCGAGTACCTCGGCGGCGCGCGGAGCGAGCTGCCCGCGCCTCTCCGGTTCAGCATGGAGCTGACGGCACCCGGTGGGACGCTCGGGCGCGTCGTGTCGCGCGCGGCGCGCCGGAACGTGCTCCGGATGGCGCGGAAATTCATCGCGGGCTCGACGGTCGGCGAGGTCGTCGCGGCGATCCGCGGTATGCGACGCAGGCGACTCGGTGTCACCCTCGACGCCCTCGGCGAGGCGGTGCTCACCGACCGCGAAGCGGACGCGTACACGGAGCAGTACGTCGTGCTGCTCCGTGAAGCGGCGCGCGCGGTGAGCCGGTTCCCGGAAGAGCCGCTCGTCGATCGCGACCACGACGGCACGCCGCTCCCGCGGGTGAACGTCTCGGTGAAGCTCAGCGCCCTGACGCCGATCTTCGATCCGCTGGACCCCGACGGAGTGGCGCGCTCGGTGGTGCCGCGATTTCGTCGCATCCTCGACGCGGCCGGGGAAGTGGGCGGCTTCGTGCACGTCGACATGGAGCAATACGAGCGGAAGGATCTGACGCTCGCGCTGTTCCAGGACGTGCTCGGCAGTCCACGCTACGCGAAGCGGGCGAACGTCGGCATCGTCGTGCAGGCGTATCTCAAGGACGCCGAGCGCGACATCGCGACGCTCGCGGCGTGGGCGAAGCGCCGCGGCGCGCCGATCTGGATCCGGCTCGTGAAGGGCGCGTACTGGGACTACGAGACGGTGCTCGCCCGGCAACGTGGTTGGCCGACACCGGTGTTCGACGAGAAGTGGCAGACCGACGCCTGCTACGAGCGCTGCATCGATCTGCTCGTCGGAAACGCGGATCTCCTCAGACCGGCGTTCGCGAGCCATAACCCGCGGAGCCTGGCGCGCGGGCTCGCAGCGGCACAGGCCGCGAAGCTCCCGGACCGGTACATCGAGTTCCAGGCGCTCTACGGCATGGCGGATTCGCTGAAGGTGGCGCTCACCAAGTTCAATCAGCGGGTGCGCGTGTACACGCCATTCGGCGAGCTCATCCCCGGCATGGCGTATCTCGTGCGCCGTCTGCTCGAGAACACCAGCAACGAGTCGTTCGTCCGGAGCGAGAAGCCCGACGAGGCGGCGATGGACCTTGCGGTCGCGAAGCCCGAACCGCCGACGAACCTCGACGGCAGGGAGAGAGAGGAACCCGTCATGGTGCACGATCGAAGCTCCGGCGACGCACTCGATTCCTTCGACAACGAGCCGCTCCGTGATTTTGCGCGCGCCGAGGTGCGGACTGCGTTCGCCGGCGCGCTCGAGCGGGTGAAGCGGGACCTCGGCATTCACTGTCCGGTGGTCATCGACGGCCGCGAGATGGAGACCGCGGAGCGTATCCTGAGCGTCTCGCCGTCGGACTCGAAGCGCGTCGTGGCCGCGAGTGCGTCGGCGACCGTGGAGCACGCCGATCTCGCCGTGCAAGCGGCGAAGAAGGGCCTCGCCGGGTGGCGCGCCGTGCCCGTCGAGGAACGTGCGGCGATCCTGGAGCGAGCAGCGGACATCATGGCGTCGCGGCGGGACGAGCTCGCGGCATGGACGTGCTTCGAGGCGGGCAAGCCGTGGCGCGACGCAGACGCGGACATCGCCGAGGCCATCGACTTTTGCCGTTACTATGCACGCGCGGCGCTGAGCTTCGCGAAGGCCGAGCGCCACGACGTGCCCGGCGAGAGCAACGCGACGGTACTCGCGCCGCGCGGTCCGACGGTGGTCATCGCGCCGTGGAACTTCCCCGTCGCGATCCTCACCGGGATGGCGGCCGCGCCGCTCGTCACGGGAAACCCCGTCATCCTGAAGCCCGCCGAGCAGACGCCCGCGTGCGGCTATCACGTTTACGAGATCTTCCGCGAGGCGGGTGTCCCGGCGTCGGCCATTGGTTTTTTGCCTGGTAAGGGCGAGGTCGTCGGCGCGCGGCTGGTTCTGAACCCGGACGTGGCCACCATCGTCTTCACCGGCTCGCGCGAGGTGGGCGGCATCATCGCGCGCTCGGCGGTAGAAACGTCCACCGGCATTGCCGGATTGAAGCGCGTGGTCGCCGAGATGGGCGGCAAGAATGCCATCATCGTCGACGACGACGCGGATCTCGACGAGGCCGTCCCAGGAGTGCTCGGCTCTGCCTTCGGCTACGCCGGGCAGAAATGTTCGGCGGCGAGCCGCGTCGTGGTCGTCGGTCGCGCGTACGACGCGTTCGTCGAGCGCCTCGTCGCGACGGCGAGGGCACTCGTCGCGGGCGCCGCCGAAGATCCGGCAGCGTCGATAGGCCCGCTCATCGACCCGGAGTCCGTCGCGCGCGTCCGCCGCTACGTCGACCTCGCGAAGCGCGAGGGGCGCGTGCTCTTCGAGGGCGAGCTCGCACGCGGCACCGAGCGCGGCTACTTCGTCCCGCCGGTGATCGTCGGCGGGGTGGGTCCGGAGCATCCCATCGCCCAGGAAGAGATCTTCGGCCCGCTGCTCGTCGTGCTGCGCGCCGCGGACATCGACGAGGCGTTCGCGATCGCCAACGGCACCGCGTACGCGCTAACGGGCGGCATCTACTCGCGGAGCCCGGCCCACATCGAGCGCGCGCGGCTCGAGTTCGACGTCGGGAACCTGTACATCAATCGCAAGATCACCGGCGCCCAGGTGTCGCGCCACCCGTTCGGCGGCCATCGCGCATCCGGCACCGGCGGCAAGGCGGGCGGCCGTGACTACCTGCTCCACTTCGCGAATCTGCGCGCCATCTCCGAGAACACCCTGCGACGCGGGTTCGCCAAGGACTGAAGCGTCCGGACCGACGCGCCGGGACGGGTGAGGCGCTCCGCCTCGTCGGACCGAGCGGGATACGCGCGCCGCGGGCGGACCGCGGAGGCGCGCGGCGGAAATCGTGCTGGCCTGATGCTTGCTGTGGAGAGTTTCCGAACCTCCATGCCCGCCATCGAGACGCGTATCAGTCGTTCAAAGTCCGCCAATGTCGTCCAGTTTCGTCGGCTGCCGAAGGCGGTGAAGCTGCTTCACGACTCCGAAGCCGCGGCGGAAGAAGGCGGCCTCGTGCACGTCTCTGCCGACGAGCTCTCGATACGGCGCAAGAAGAGCGGCAAGGGGTTCGCGTACGTGACGCCCGACGGCAAGCCGGTGAAGAACGCGAACGCGCTCGCACGCATCCGCTCTCTTGCGATCCCGCCGGCGTGGACCGACGTCCGCATCGCGGCGAGCTCACGCGGTCACCTGCAGTGCACCGGGCACGACGTGCGCGGCAGAAAGCAGTACCGCTATCACGCCAAGTTCCGAGAGGTGCGCGACCTCGCGAAGTATCACGACATCGTCGATTTTGCGACCGAGCTCCCGAAGCTCCGGCGCGCCATCGACCGCGATCTCGCGTCGCCCGAGCTCACGAAGAACAAGGTCATCGCGACAATCCTGCGCATAATGGATCGCACGAGCCTCCGCGTCGGGAACGACCGCTACGCCAAGGAGAACGCGTCGTTCGGCCTGACGACCCTGAAGGACCGTCACGCGCACATCGCGGGGCCCACGGTGGCGTTCTCGTTCCGGGGCAAGGGCGGCAAGGACTACCGAGCGTCGATCCGCGACAAGAAGCTCGCGTCCATCGTGAAGCGCTGCCGCGACATCCCCGGCCAGCGTCTCTTCCAGTACATGGACGGCCGGCGTCACCGCGGCGTCACGTCCACCGACGTGAACGCGTACATCCGGAACGCGATGGGCCGGAACTTCACCGCCAAGGAGTTCCGGACCTGGTCGGCCACGGTGCACGCGACGGTGTTCTTGCACGAGTGCGTCGTGCCGAAGAACGTCACCCAGCGCCGGAAGAGCCTGCTCTCGGCGATCGACCGCGTCGCGGAGCACCTCGGTAACACGCGCGCCATCTGCCGGAAGAGCTACGTGCACCCGCTCGTCATCGACGCCTACGAGTCGGACAAGCTCGGCCGCGCCTTCACGCGCTGCCTCGCCGGCGTCCGTGTCGCGTCCGGCCTCCGGCGCGAGGAATGCGCGGTCCTCTCGCTCCTCGGCTCGCTCTCGCGGTCGTCGGTGCGCGCGGCGGCGTGATAGCCAGAGCCGTCTCCGCTACGCTACGCGGATGGACGGCGCAGCTCCTCAGGACCTGGACACGACGGCGCTCGAGCTCGCCGGGCGGCTCCGTCGCCGTGAGCTCTCGTCGGTGGAGCTCACGCGGGCGACGTTCGCCGCCATCGCGGAACGGGACGGCGACCTCGGCGCGTTCGTGGATCTCGACGAGCGGCGCGCGCTCGCGACCGCCGCTGCTGCGGACAAGATGCTCGCGAAGGGCGGCAACCTCCCGCCGTTCCTCGGTGTGCCGACGGCGATCAAGGACCACGAGCACGTCCGCTACCTTCACACGCGCGTCGGGTCGCGCGCGCTCGCGTGGGTGATCTCGCCGTTCGACAGCAAGCTCGCGCAGCGCTGTCGCGAGGGTGGCTTCGTCATCGTCGGCAAGACGAGCTGCTCGGAGCTCACCATCTTGCCGTTCGTCGAGACGGATATCGGGCCACCGACACGGAACCCGAGAGCGCGCGACTATTACGCGGGCGGCTCGAGTGGCGGCGCGGCGGCGGCCGTCGCGGGTGGCCTCTTGTCGATCGCGCCGGGCTCCGACGGCGCGGGCTCGATACGGCTCCCGGCGTCGTTCTGCGGGCTCGTCGGGTTCAAGCCGGGCAGGGGCACGCTCTTCAACGAGCACGGGAGCGTCGACGTCGCCGACATCGCCGTCGTCGGACCACTCGCGAAGACGGTTCGCGACGCGGCGGCGCTCACCGACGTGCTCGACGGTCGCGTCGAGCTATCGGCGAAGAGTTCGTTTCTCTCCGCCGTCGAGCGGGTGCCGTCGAAGCTCCGCATCCACGTCGGGTTCGAGTCGCCGCTCGCGACGCTCGATCCCGAGGTACGCGCGGCGGTGGAGCACGCCGCGAAGTGTCTCGAATCGCTCGGTCACGCCGTCACGCCCGGCAAGGCGCTGCCCGACATCGGCGCGGACGAGTTCTTGCCGATCATGGCGCGCCTCATGGCAAACGTTCCCTTGCCGCCGATGACGTCGCGCCTGCTCCAGCCGACGACGCGCTGGATGCGCGATCTCGGCCGTCACGTGAGCGACCGCGAAGCGTCGGATCGACGTAAAGCACTCGAGAAGCGGCTCGACGCCTGGTTCGTCGAGGGCGACCCCGATGCGTGGCTCCTGCCGACGTGCGCCGTGCTCCCCCCGAGGGTCGGCCAGTACCGCGGCCTCGGCGGAGAGCAGACGTTCCGCGCCGTCATTCCCATCGGCGCGTTCACCGCGGGCTTCAACGTCTCGGGGCAACCCGCGGTGAGCCTGCCGGCGGCGACGTCGAAATCCGGCCTTCCCATCGGCGTGCAGCTCGTGTGTAGGCGCGGCGACGACCGGCGTCTCTTCGGCCTCGCCGCGTCGCTCGAGCCGCTCCTCCGGCAGGCTACTGCCTAGAAACGCCGGTGAACTTTGGGGCATCTGCCCCGGTCCCCTTCGCCCAGCTAGCCTCTCTTTCATGGACGCGAAGCTGCTCATCGACGCAATCGTGCGTCAGACGACGGTGCTCATCGCGCAGCTCTCCACCTCGGCGGGGATACGCGCGCCGCTCGCTCACGTCGCCGACCAGGTCTTCCTCGACCTGGCGTCGGAGATCGAGGCCCAGGGCGTCGCGCGCAAGGTCGCCGCGGACATGTTCGGGCTGGCGCTCCGGAGCTACCAGAAGAAGGTCCAGCGCCTGACCGAGAGCGCGACGGTGCGCGAGCGGACGCTCTGGGAAGCGGTGCTCGGTCACCTGTCCGAGCAGGGCAGCGTCACCCGTGAACAGCTCTTCACGCGCTTCCGTCACGATCCGGAGCAGGACGTCGCAGCGGTGCTCGTCGATCTGATCAACCAGGGGCTCGTGTACTCGACCGGAAAAGGGAAGAACGCCGTGTACGGTGCGTCGTCCGAGGTGGACCGCGGAAGGATCGCGGAGCAAGCCCGCACCGAGACGGTGACGTCGATGGTGTGGCTCGCGCTCTACAAGAAGCCGAGCACGCGCGCCGAGCTCGGAGCGACGCTGCCGTTCTCCGCGGCGCTCGTCGACCACGCCGTGGAAGGCCTCATCGCCGAGGGCCGCGTCCGCCGCGAGGGCGGCACGCTCTCGGCCGAGAGCTTCGTCGTGCCGGTCGGTTCCGAGCAAGGCTGGGAGGCCGCGGTGTTCGATCACTTCAGCGCCGTCGCGTCGGCGATCGCCGCCAAGGTCCGTCGCGGCGCGCGCTCGGACGCGGGTGACGTGGTCGGCGGCGCGACGCTCACCTTCGAGGTCGCGCCGGATCATCCGAACCTCGAAGAGGTGTACGGATTGCTGGCTCGCATCCGCCGCGACGTGAACGACGTCTGGGCGCGCGTCATGCAGCACAACGAGCGACACGCGCTCGACGAAGCGCGCAAGATCAAGGTCACCGTGTATTTCGGTCAGAACGTGGACGATTCGGACGAGGACGTCCAGGAGGAGGCATCGTGAAAGTCGTGAAGCTTATCGGCGGCAGTCTGGTCGCTCTCGGGTTTGCGCTTGCTTGCGGCGGTAAGTCCACTCAGGCGGGAGGGAGCAACACGAACTGGTTCGAGACGTGTGCGTCCTCGGCGGAGTGCGGCAGCGGCCTCGAGTGCTGGTGCGGCATCTGCACGACGGCGTGCGCGACGGGCTGCGCGTCGAGCAACGCCTCCGCGACGTGCTCGGAGCCGCCCGCGTCGTGCACCGATCCGTCGAAGAAGTCTGCGTGCGTGCTCCAGTGCAGCAAGGACGCCGATTGCAAGGACCTCGGCGCGACCGCGACGTGCGTCGACACGGTGTGCCACAAAGGGAGCACCCAGACGAAGAGCGACGGCGGCGGCAATCTCACCTGCGATCAGCGCGGAAATCAGGCTGGAACGAAGCTCGCAGCCATCGAGAGCGCTGCCGACGCCGCTTGCACGACGCCGGCGGACTGCGTCGCCGCGCCATCGGTGTCGTGCACGAACGCATGCGACAAGGGCGTCATCTCCAAGGCCGGCCTCGCTGGAATTCAGAGCGCGCTCACGGCCCTGGAGAATTCCGTGTGTGCGCCGTTCACCGCTGCGGGCTGCACCGTCCTCGAGCCACCGTGCGTCTCCCCGGGCATCCCCGGATGCGTCGCCGGTAAGTGCCAGAACGTATTCCCGAGCGGCAGTACCGACTCCGGCACCGCGAGCTGCGACGCTCGCGCGAATCAGCTGAGCAACGAAGTCTTCCCGATGCTCGACGCGCTCGACAAGTCCTGCAAGGTGGACAACGACTGCACTCGCACCCAGCCCGACCTGAAGTGCGACTTCGGCTGCCCGACTCCGACGTCGAAGACCGCCGCTGCCGCCTTCGACGCGAAGCGCGCCTCCCTCGAAGCGAGTCTCTGCGATCCCTATCTCGCCGCCGGTTGTATGCCGCTCCTCACCGGTTGCCCGTTCGTGCCGGCGGATCCTCCCAAGTGCACCGCAGGCGTCTGCACCGACGTGATCACGACGACGCCTCCCCCGGACGCCGGTCAGACGTGCACCGACCGCACGACGGCGCTGAACGCCGAGCTCACGCCGGTCGTCGCTGCCGCCGATCAGACGTGCAAGGTCGACGGCGACTGCAAGGTCGTCATGCTCGTCGATCAGTGCATCGAGAGCTGCACCTACGCCCCCGCGTCGGCTTCTGGCGCTGCGACGATCCAGGGCAAGCTCGACGACATCGACGCCAAGGAGTGCGGCGATTTCGCGAGCGCGGGCTGCACGGTGCAGCGGCTGCCCTGCGTCGCGCCGCCCATGCCGAAGTGCAACGCCGGCAAGTGCGCCGTGCCCTGAATTGATAACGGGGGGCCTTGGCCCCCCGCCGCTTCGCGGGCTCGCTTTGCTCGCGTAGTTTCCGCTCCTCTGGTGCTAGGGGAAGACGAAGGCGTCGATTCGGAACTACGAACGGATGCGCTTCCGCTTCACGACCTCGTCGGGGTCGATCCGCGTGATCTCGTTCGTGGCCTGGTTCCGGTAACGGACCTGCTTCAAGAGACGGTTCTTCTGCACCTCGAAGAAGTGCCGCGTCTCGCGCTTCAGGCCACGGGCTTGCGCGGTTTTCCCCTCGTCCGACTCGGTGTCGACCTTCCACTGACCGACGTCTTCTGGAAGCTCCTCGAGGACGCCGAATCGCTGCTCCATCGCGCCGGGGACATTCCGGTAGATGACCAGAATGTAGAAGAGCCCGCCGATGGCGGCGATCGCGACGAGGAACCCGATGATGAAGCCCATATCAACCGTTCTGCGGAGGCCCGAAGTCGTCCTGGCGCTTCAGTGAGTCGTCGATGATGCGCGGCACATCGGCAGCGGAAATACCACGCCAGTAGGACGTCCAGCCAGCGACCCGCATCATTCCGTCACAGAGGCCGGCATACCAGCTCTGGATCGGGTTCTCGACCCTCGCCCGCCAGTAGACGGCGCTGTGGTCGCGCGCGATGGCTTCCCACAGATCGCGCCCCATGCCTTCGCCCTGGGCGACACGGTCGACGGCGAACTTCGTCAGGTACGGTGCGATGTCCGCGGGCACGAGGATCGCCGCGCCGCGATAGCTCTCTTCGAGATAGACGGCGAGCGGCGGCTTGTCGAAAAAATCGGCGTTGAGCGGCCGCCCGAAGCTCGATTCGAGGAGCGCGCGGAGCCGTACGACGTCGAGTGTCGCGTACGAAGTGTGCCGATCGATCGACGTGCCGCGCTTCACCAGCGTGCCTGCGCCCTTCACCGTGAAGAGCTCTCGCAGCAGGCTGAGCGGCGACGTCACGCTCGCGACGGCGCTCGCGCAATCGGGACGGTCGAGCCAGCCGGCGATGCGCTCGAGGAGCTCCGAGTCCTCGACGCCGACGGCGCGCGGTTCCCTGAGTGACGCGAGATCGGTGCGCAGGTTGATGACGGAGAGCGCGCGTTCAATCGCCGCTGCGTGGCTCGATCGCGCGAGGCGCCGCAGCGCGCCCTTGCGACGCAAGAGGACGAGCTTCCGCGTGCCGAGCTGTCCGCTCAGCTGCCCGATGCGCTCGAAGCGCTGAGCGGGAGTCAGCGCCGACGGCGCCGAGAAATAGACGATGGGCAAATTCTCGTCGCGGAGTTCCTGCGCGACGCGCGCGGCAAGGTCCGGCTCGCTCGCTTCTATGAGCACGGCGCCCATGTCGAGCGACCGCTTCGCGAGACGCGCCGCGGCGCGATCGGGCGACACGCCGTCGAAGAGACCGACAACGACCGGCGCGACGAGCCCGAGCTCGTGCAGGAACCTGAGCTGCTCGACGAGAGAGCCGACCGCGTAGCGCAGCACGGCGGCCTCTGCCGCGATGATGGCGAAGCTCTCCTTCGGGAGCTCGCGGAAGAGCTTGAGGTAGAGCTCGGCTTCCGACCGCCGCCCGACGCTCTCGAGAAAGGTGAGCACGACGCCCGCTGCGTCGGGAGAGTTCGGAGTTCTGGGGGTCACGGGGGCCGGGTTCGTAGCCGATTTCTTGCCCTGAGGGATAGAATCGTAGCGGGACTCACCTGGAATGGAACGAAACGAAGCAGCGTCAAGGAGTCACGGCATGGCACGTCGTCCGGTTCGTCGGTTTCGCGTTCGTCTTGCCCTAGCCGGGCTACTGGGGATCGCCTCTGTCATCCCCGTGTCACGTGCCGGAGCCGAGCCAGAACGCGCCGCGGTCGACTCGCAATGTCCGTGGGGCCGCCTCGCGGACGGCCACGGCAAGTTCGTGCGTTGCATAACGGCGGACGAGGCCACGCGTCTCCGAGAGCCGCCGCCCATGCCTGCCGCCGCCACGCCCGCCGAGCCCGCGCCGGCACCGAAGCCGCCCGCCGCTGCCGCCGTCGCGCCCGCCGAGCCGATCGGCAAGGCGGGAGACTCGGGCAGCATCTGGCCGCTCCCGTCGAAGCCGCCCGCGACCGAGCCCGCGCCGGCAGCGCCCCCTTCGCCGCCGGTCGACGAGCTCTCCGCCGAAGTGGGCGCCGTGGTCGCGGACAGCGGTAACCTCTCCGATTCGCAGCGTGCGCTCCGCAAGATGCGGGATCGCCTCGCGGAGTGCGCCGCGAAGAACGGCGGCCTCACCGGAGAACGCGGCGAGGTCGAGCTCCGTTTTCTCGTGCAAGAGCGCGGCCGCGCGGAGGGCGTCAGCGTCAAGAAGAAGCGTGGTGTTGGAGACACCGCCGCGAAATGCGTGGCCGACGTGCTAGATCGCCGCTTCGTCGGTTATCCCGACGAGCCCGCGGTCGGCGCGTCGCTCGTCGTGACGATCACGAAGAAGAAAAAGTGACCGCTGCTTCGCAACCGTCGGACGCCACGGCACCGGAACGACATCCCTACACCGAGCGAGCGACGCGGTTCGAACGGCTCGCGGCCGCGCATGGCAGCCGGTCGCGCCTGGTGTCGAATCTGCGCGGGCTCGCGTTCGGCACCTCCGCCGTTGCGCTGCTCCTCGCGACGCTCGGCGGTCAGCCCGCTGGCGGCCCGGTCTCGGCGATCGCGGCGGTGTGCTTCGTCGGGCTCATCATGTGGCACTCCCGGGTCATTGCCCGGGAAGACGACGCGCTGAGGCTCGCTCGAGTGAACATCGATGCGCGGGCTCGCGTCACCGGCGAATGGCACGCGCTGCCCGACGACGGCGCGCGCTTCATCGCCGAGACGCATCCCTACGCTGCGGATCTGGATCTGTTCGGCAAGGGCTCCGTCTATCAGCGCATCAACGTCGCGCACACGCGCTTCGGTCAGGACGCGATGGCGCGGTTCCTCTCGAACACCGCCGAGCCCGACGCGATCCGCGCCCGCCAGGAGGCCGCGCAGGCTCTCTCGCCGCTCCTCGAGGAACGGCAGAAGCTCGAGGCGCTGTCGATCGCGGTCGTCGAACCGCCGCCGAGCCTCGCGAACGACGGACGCCCGACGAGCACGACCAAGCCTCGGCCGATCGAGCCCCCCGACCCCGAGCCGCTCCTCGCCTGGGCCGAGAGGGAGCCCTGGCTGTCGAAGCGCACGGCCCTCATAGCAACCCTGTACGTGCTGCCCGTCCTGACCCTGGGTCTCATGTTCCTCGCCCGGCCAGTCGGGTTGCCGGGAACGGCGTGGCTGCTCCCCTTCATCGGCGAGCTCATCGTGGTCGCCCAGGTGAAGCCGCAGGCGGACGCCGTCTTCGCCGCCGTCTCGTCCACCCAGGGCGCCTTTCTCCGCTACGGGCCGATGTTCGAGCTCATCGAGAGCCTGAAGCTCCCGTCGCGCCTGCTCGCCGATCTCCGGCAGGGGCTGGTCTCGAGCGAGGTCAGTCCCTCCGCATCCATGAAGCGGTTCGAGCGGATCGTGAGCTACTTCGAGCTCCGGCACGGCGGCATCATCCATCTGTTCGCCAACGCCTTCCTGCTCTGGGACGCGCACTGTCTCCTCCGTCTCGAGGGCTGGCAGAAGGACGCGGGCCGCCACGCGCGAGCATGGTTTCGAACCCTGGGGGAGGTTGAAGCGCTGAGCGCCTTCGCCGGCCTCTCGTACGACGAGCCCGGTTTCATCTGGCCCGAGATCGTCGAGGGTCCCGCGTGTTTCGAGGCGACGGAGCTCGCCCACCCGCTCCTGCCCGCGACGAGCCGCATCGCGAACGACGTCTCGCTGCCCGAGCCGGGACGGGCATTGCTCGTCACCGGCTCGAATATGTCGGGAAAGAGCACGCTGCTCCGCTCAATGGGTACGGCCGCCGCGATGGCGCTCTCCGGCGCTCCCGTCTGCGCGGCGCGGTTCCGCCTCTCGCCTCTCGTCGTGCGCACGAGCCTCAAGATCAGCGACTCGCTCGCTCGCGGCGTCAGTCATTTCTACGCCGAGGTCTCGCGGCTCAAGGCCGCGGTCGACGCGACCGAGGGCGACACGCCGGTGTTATTCCTGCTGGATGAAATCCTTCACGGCACGAACTCCGAGGAGCGGCAGATCGGCGCGCGATGGATCCTCGCGGAGCTCCTGCGTCGAGGCGCGATCGGCGCGGTGTCGACGCATGACATCGGCCTCTGCCGTCTGCCTGACGCGCTGATGGCGCGCGTGACCCAGTGTCACTTCCGCGAGAACGTCGAGGGTGGTCGCATGACGTTCGACTACCGGCTGCGAACGGGTCCGGTCAGTGGCGGCAATGCGTTGCGCCTGATGCGGCTCGTCGGTCTGGCAGTCCCCGTCGACGGCAGCGTGTGACAGGCGGCGCCCGGCGGTCACCTACCGGGGCCCACTCTCGCCTACATCCCCTGCGTAGACTTGTGAGCGTTCGACCGGGTTGCTTGACGCCGATAGAAGCGTGAAATTAGGGTCTCTTCCGGAGTTACCGGACATCCTCTCGTGCCGGACGGGACTGGCACTGCGGTGGAATACGGGGAAGAGCCCCGCTCCCCTGCGTGGGCGTCTATACTTTCGAGTCCAGGTTCTGCTGCGTGCCCAGCGATTTCGACGAAAAGACGAGAGTCACCCAGGTCATCCAGGGAAAGCTCGACGATGAGCCCGGGGAGACCGGCAACGATTGCCTCGTGGTCATCTATACGAAGGAACCGAACCTTCTAGGGAAGAGGTTCGTCCTCGAGGGCCCACGCGTGCGCGTCGGTCGCGGCGCAGACAACCAGGTCGTGCTCGAGGGTGACTCGGTGTCGCGCCAGCACGCGCACTTCGAGCGGCGCGGAGCGAACTGGTTCGCGGTGGACGACGGGTCGACCAACGGCACCTACGTCAACGAGAAGCAGATCGTCCGCGAGGCGCAGCTTCACTCGAACGACCGGGTGAAGGTCGGCCCCACGATCCTCAAGTATCTCTCCGGCGAGGACGCCGAGGCGAAGTACCACGAAGAGATCTACCGGATGACCATCGTCGATGGTCTCACGCAGATCCACAACAAGCGGTACCTCTTCGAGTCGCTCGAGCGCGAGATCATCCGCTCGCGGCGACACGATCGTCCGCTCAGCTGCTTGATGTTCGACATCGACTTCTTCAAGCGCATCAACGACCACTACGGTCACCTCGCCGGCGACTACGTGCTGCGCGAGCTCGCCGAGACCGTGCAGAGCCGCATCCGCCGGGACGAAGTGTTCGCGCGCTACGGCGGCGAAGAGTTCGTCATCGTCCTCCCCGAGACCGAGATGGAAGGCGCGTCGAGCCTCGCCGAGACGCTGCGCGAGAAGGTGAAGGAGCACATCTTCGTCTTCCAGGGAGAGAAGATCCCGGTGACGGTCAGCATCGGGTGCGCCCTGGTGAAAGACAACGACACCGCGTCGGAGCTAATCCAGCGCGCGGACGAGAAGCTCTACGAAGCGAAGCGCGGCGGCCGTAATCGAGTGTGTTACTAGGGGGTTTGTTACTAGGGGGCTGTTACTAGGGGGCTGTTACTAGGGGGGCCTTGGCCCCCCGCAGCTTCGCCTTTGGCGAACTGCTCCCCCCGCCGCTTCGCGTGCTCGCTTTGCGAGCGAGAGTTGTGCAGTGACGGGATGACGGCGTTGACGGCGTGGGATTGGTTTGTGGGGGGCCTTGGCCCCCCGCAGCTTCGCCTTTGGCGAACTGCTCCCCCCGCCGCTTCGCGTGCTCGCTTTGCGAGCGAGAGTTGTG
>DATAZL010000147.1:0-9988 GCA_036272055.1 Polyangiaceae bacterium
ACGGCCCGCCTCGCCATCGCTCTCTTCCTCACCCGCTGGCTCCCACGCTGCCCTTTCTGCCACCAGCCCCATGCCCCATCACGATGCCCGCAGGACCGACTTACCCGAGCCGCCTGATGGAGTCTCTGGCAGTAGTGCTAGTGCCCACCGGAGCTCATTGTCAACGTCTCCGCCCTCGACGATGGAGAGCCCTTCCTCGGCGACCAACCTCTTCACATCGGCGACATAGGCGCGGATGTCGCGCGCGTTGCGCCACCGCTCGATCGTGCTCTGCATGTCCTTCCGGCGGCGCTCCTCCGCCTCTAGTCGTCGACGCTCGGCTTCTTTGCGTTCGTTCTCGCGACGCTCGGTCTCCCACTTTCGCTGCCGCTCTTCGTGCTCCCGGCGAGCCTGTTCGGTGAGTCGAACAATCTCCGGAGCCGCTCGTTCGAGCTCTCCTGTGATGCCGTCGTGGAGTTCGGAGAACGTGTTCCGCTCCGTCTCATGCCAGTACCGGCTCCACGTCACGCCGTACGGCGAGTACGCGAGCAGTCCAAACTTTCCGCTCGGCAGATTCTGCCGGTGCGTGCGAGAGGGCTCGAGCCGCCGTCGTTCTGCCGCGCGCGTCTTCGGTGCGCGAACATACCTTCCGTCGGACCACACCACCTCGACCTCTTCCGCGATCTCGAACAAGGAGAGGCCGATCGCGACTCCGCCCACGAAGACAAGCGTTTTGGGAGCTGCCTGCCACGCGCGGGACTGGAAGCCATTCGAGCGCCCCACCGGCACGCGGTGGTCGAACTCCTTCGTCTGGTAGACGACCCCCTGCGGCGCCATGCGGACCCAGTGCCCCTGGTCTTCGAGGGTTAGGAAGAGATCGTTCGCCACCCGGAGTGCGCGTGGGAGCGCCTCCTTGGAGGTCAGGATGTCCGGCAGGTCGTGCTTCTTGGGTCGGAGGTAGCCGTCATCAAGGAATCGGTGCTCCTTTGAGTCCTCGAAGTCGTCGCGGACGGCGACGAGGATGGGATGCGTCTTGGGTCGCTCGGGACGACGCGTGCCCCGTTTCGTGATCGGTGAGAAGATCGGAGCCGGCGGGTGCCGCCAGTACGGCTCACCGTCTCGGTTCCAGGTGAGGTCATCGCCAGGCTCCGGCTCGGGCAGCTCCGGGATCGGCTCCTCCCGCCCCACTGCCCGCTGCTGCCAGTACCCACGCGGCGGCCGAGGCACTTTCAGTCGCTCGCAGATCCTCGCCAGGTAGTTCGACGACACATCGTATCGTGTCGCAACGGTCGTCATCGGTTCGGCCCAGACCTCGGCGTAAAGCGTCTCCCGGGTGATAGCCATGGCGAGGTGATCGTAGGCGTCGTTGCGACGTTCCTTGTCAAGTTGGCGCGTGGAGGCATTGTCCACGCTGGCCACCGTACCGCGTGAGGGTGTTCGTTCCGGCGCCGCTCAGAGCCATTCCAGCTTGCCCGTTTCCGTCCACAGCAACCCACGACGAATCTTCTCCGCGCTCACGGTCTCTGCGGCCGCAAGCATTCGCGCGTAGGCCTCAACTTGCGCGACATAGCCCGGATGGGAGTCGCGAGCCGGTTCTGACGGTGCACGATCGGTCTTGAAGTCGACGATCACGCCATCGTCGCCGGTGAACGCGACAAGATCGATGTACCCGGTCATCAAGCAGCCTTCCCTGTGCTCGCCGACCGGGTACTCGAGTCTGACCTTCGAAGCTCCGATGACATTCTCATTCGAGAGCGCCGCAACTGCGCGGGTGACGTCCGAGGCAACGTCGTCGAGTTTGTTTCGAAGTCCCGTCGATCGAGCCGAACGTGCGACCGCGTCGTCGACTCCGACCCGCCCGGTACGGCTTCCACCCGCGATGCCCGAGGTACGTCCGGCGGGACTCGAACCCGCACGCTCTCTGGGAGCAGAGGTTTGGAAAACCTCCGTGACTGCCGTTTCCACCACGGACGCACCGGGACCGATTTCGCCCGTTAGTCGATGGGGGCTCAGGTCACGGCTAGCTCGCCGGCGCCCCAGACGAGTCGGAGCCCGAGCACGTGCCTGAAGGCTCGCGGACCCTCGACGATGAATCTCGACTGATCGAGCCCGGGACAACCTTCAAGCTCCAGCTCAAGAGCCACCGGCACGTGGAGCTTCGTCGGATTCTTCCCTGAAGCGATTGCTACGTCTTTCAACTCGACGATGGTTTCGGCGAAGTTCATGCGACGATTGTCTCAGATGCCCCTCGAATAAGGGAAGAGGCGCCCTTTCCGAATGCTGCCGACGGCAATCTCTCCGTCCAACTTAACGCAGCTCGTCTGCTCCGAGGATTGCCGCCTCGACCATCAGCGCGTCGAGGTCGACGACCGGAACATCGGTCGAAGGTTTTGCCATTGGGCTTCGTGTCGGTGATCGCCGGATCTGTTGGGCCGAAGCGGCATAGACGGCGCGCCCGCCAAATAGGCGAAAGCCCAGGGCGGCAACCCCAGGCCTTCGGAAGTCTCCTGTGTCAGGAGGCTGCGACTGATCCTCAAGAATGTCGCAACCAGGCCGTCGTTCGCAGACACACTGTCGGCTTCGCCACCGCCAGCGACATGTTCGCTGATCTCGCCGCCCAGGAGTCTTCCGTCGCGCTCGCCCGCCGGCTGCGTCGTGACACCGTCCCGCATCTGCGCTGCATCGATGAGGTCGGCTACCTCTCGTACGACAGTCGCTACGCCGACCTTCTCTTCGCGGTCGTCATCCGCCGCTACGACGCACAGAGGCCCGTCCTGCTCAGCACCAACAAGGCGTTCACTCCCTGGATCGAGGGCTTTCCCCATGCCGCCTGCGTCGTCACACTCGTCGATCGTCTCATCCACTGCGCCGAGGTCATCGACATCGACGCCGAGAGCTATCGCCTCAAGGAGGCCAAAGAGCTGAACGCCGCGCGCACTACGCAACGTCGCAAGAAGCACTGACCCCGCTTCACCCGTGAACTTCACCGGCAATAGCCGCGTTCTTCACCGGCACCGGCCGCGTTCTTCACCGGTGAACTTCACCGAATTCCCGCGGGTTCACGTGATCGTCAACACACGCAGCGTCGGTCGCCCGGCGCCAGGATGACCAGCGCGTTTGCTATCGCTTGTCGTCCCAGCCAATGAGTAGTCCGTCTTCGAAAGTTCTCCGTAGTCCGAACTTCCCCTTGCCGACCTGGTGGTACTTGAAAACATGCTTTCGCTTCGTCTTCATCACGCGCTCGTCGATGTCGATGGGACGGCCGATCGATTCAATGATCATCTCCTCGGTGGCACCTTGCCAGATGCGTCGAGGCATGATCAGTTCAGCTATTTCTGGCCCAAAGCGCGCAGTAAGCTGACGTCGGCGCGCCGCATTGGCAAGCGCCCGCCACACGATCCAGCCGACGACCAGGGCGATCGCGATGCCCATGTCTGTTTACTTCGCGCACCCGCAGACGCCACCGTGATGCGAGCAGCACCCCTGGTGACTGCCGCTGCAAGTGCACGTTGGCGATAGCATCCCATCGCAGCAGCGCAGCGAGCCATCTCCATTATCGTCCTCCGCATCATCGCTGGAAGCCGACGCGCGTGCTCTGCTCGCAGGTGGTGGAGGCGGCGCCTCGGCGAGCTTTGCCAGCTTCCCCGATTCCTTTTCGTCACCGATCGCGTCCGAGATCTGCATGACCATCTCGGCGCAGTTGCCGGGCCCGTAGTCCTTCACGCAGGTGCGGATGCGTTGCTCGCGGCCAGACGGACCGAGAAGCCTGATGTATTCCGCTGCCTTGTCGCGCTCAGCTTGTTTGGCGGCGGTGACCTGAGCTTCACGCGATCGCCGTTCGTTCTCCCTCTGCTCCTGTGCTGCGAGCTCGGCAGACTCGCGGAGATGCTCGCGCCGCTGCTGCTCGGCGACTTGCAGTGCCTGTTCTTTCTTCCGCTCGCGCTCGGCTAGTTCTTGCTGGTCTCGCTGCACCTTCTCGCGCCACTTTTCGGCGTAGCTCGACGCGACTGTAAGATCCGCGTTCGCGTCGGAGCATCGGATGTACCCGATGGTGTTTTCCTGGCAGCGCTCAACGCGGGCTTTCGCTTCAGTCTCGAGGTGCTCGCACGAGTCGAGGGAGTCGCACCCCTGCTTCAGCTTGTCGGGGAAGTCGTCGGTCTGGAGGAAGACTGAGGCGCACCCCAGCAACGAGATACAAACGACAATGCACGCGACGTGGATATTCCGCCCCATGATTCACCGGTAAAGCACGAGACGCGCGCGGAACGGAATCCTGCCGTTTCGTTCAGGATAGCGGCCATCTCTGTGGTCGCCGTAGAGTTGTCGCGATCCATCCTTCGACGAACACCACAAAGAAGGGGGGCGCGATGCCCGATGATCCGAACGAGCGAAGACCAGCAGACCGCGAGCGCATCAACATCCACGAGCCGCACGAGCTTCGCTATTGGGCGGCGCACTTCGGCGGGACGCCGCAGCAGAGCATCGACTGCGTGAAGAAGGTCGGCGTGATGGTGAGGGACGTGAAGAGGTGTCTCGGTGAGTGAGCGCGTCGAAAGGTCAGAGGGGAACTCAGGACGGCGCCCCCGCTGGCTCGCTGCCCGGGGACAGCTCGGGCACGTCCTCGCCCTCCGCCTTCCACGTCCACAGCACGATGATGTGCCTCCCGTCGGGGTGCACGCACGCCGTCGCCGTCACGAGCCGCCACTTGGGCTGGGGCTTCTCGAACGGCATATCGGGTCCGGCGCCTTCTCGGTGTCGGGGTCATAGACGGCCTGCATCGTGCGGTAACGCATTAATCCTTCCTGACCCCTCCGCCGCCATGCGCACCAGCCGCGGTGGCAGCCACGTCGCCTCCGTGACGTGCGGGACAGTCCCGACACAGCGGACGTACATGTGGCCAACGCCGACAACGCAGGCCGGGAACGCGATCTGCCCGCAAGTCGGGCAATCAAACAAGCGTCCGCCTGCGGCATTGCGCGCCGCTACGCCGTTCATGCCGTGCGTTCCGACCTAGCCACAGAGCTGGCAGTCGTTCCCCTGAACCATTCCAGCGCATCGTGCCCGGCCGATCGGGCGTCGGCAAGAACTTGGCGCGCACCCGGCTCCGCGACGCGGCAGACGAGACCGCCACGCTCACCCTCGTCCCAACCGCTCCGCCGTGGCGCGCACGAGGGTCTCCTCGCCGATCTACATGCAGAGCGCGGCCGTCGCCTCGTCGGCGCGCTTCCACGCGGCGGTCATCCCGAGCGACGCCGGCGGGCTCTTCGCTGCGAGTTCGAGCGCCTTCGCCAGGAGGGAGCCGATCCGCGTGAGCTCCGTCAGCCGCTCGAGGGGCGCGCCATCGTCGCGCGCAGCGCGGTACGCGGCCCTGGCGATGCCTAGGAGGACCCGTACCGCCTCGACGGGCAGCGCATGCGGTGGGTATCGTGGGGCACGGTGAAGGTCGTAGCGTCCTCCAGAGATGGGACGCTACCGGGGACGCGCCGCGGCCGAGAAGGCACCATGCTGGCCCTTCCCGAGGCCATCTACGTTGCCGTGCTCCGCGACGCCGCGGGCGAGCTCGTGCCGTCTGGTCGGACCGGCCTGGTGGGTGCTCGACCAGCTCGCCTTCGCGATGAGCCACTGTGCGTTGGCGATCCGGCGGAGGCCAATCGTTAGTTTCGTCTGACCGGTTGCGGCGCAACCAGCGGGATCTTCGCGTGCGGCAACAACAGCGGATGAAGGTCGCGCCAGTCGTCGTGGAATGCATGCATTCGCTGCCGACCGTTGTCCAGCGCATCCTTGAAGAGTTCGCTGTGCTCTGGATTGCCGCTGATCAAGGAGTACGCCCGAAGACATTCCCGCAGAGCAGCCGCGCTCGCGCGGAGCCATGTCGCCTGGGTTCCTGCGCCGAGCCACTCATCCACGCCGCTCATTCCGGTGACGTACGCGAAGAGCCATCGTGTAGACGGCGGCGGATGAGTCGGCGACGCCATTGCCACGTGGGGCCAGTACGGGGACCAAATGTGAAAGAGGACTCCAATGGCGAACGCCCAAGCGAATAGTGTGTCCTCGAGCGTCGGGAACAACGGGTTGAGCGAATCGATGCGAATTCTCTTCATCCCCTCTGTCACGGCGCACGAATCTGCGTCGATTTCAATTGCGTGCCGAAACGCCTGCGAGATGCCGCTCGGAGTCGCCACGACGCTCTCGTCTAGGGTCGCACCGTTCAGGTGGTCCTGGTAAAAACCGCAGTGGCCGTTCAGGATATGCGCGGCTTCGTGGACCGAGACGAACTCAAGCGCCATCGCCGTGAGCTCCTCAGCGTAGTCCGATCTAACGGGATCGTTCACGGGAACGAACCACTGAGAAATGTCTCGCTGGGCGATATCGACGGCGTTCCGCGGCGGTAACTCAGTCGGAAACTCAGTCTCTTTGGTCGGATCTCCGATCGCTTTGAGCACCCCGTGGTGCGCGAGCATTCTTCGGAACGTGTCGTGGATCACCCAAAAAGTCCCTACGTTGACCGCGATGAGACCCGCGTCGGTTTCGACGCGAGAGCACGCGTTCGTCTCTCCGCGGCCGACAAACTCCAGGTGTATCGGAAACGAGTTGTTTTGAACCACGAGTCGACTCATCTTCGCGTACCCCGCGGCGTAACCCGTAAGCTCGATACGCGGCCCAGGCATGACTTGGTCGAAGAGGTCTTGAAGCTTCGTCGGCATTATTCAAAGCGAAGGCTACCTCGTCCCACTTAGCCGAGTCTCGGCGATGTGCTTGCCATCGGCTGATGCGGCGGTCGTCCCCACTGGCTTTCATCGTCTTCGTAGCGTGCGGCGACCGCACCGGACTCGGCCTCGCTCGCAGCGACGGACTGCGGGATGGCGCCGTCGAGGCGTCCGCGGGCGGCTTCGTCGGTGCCGGCGGCAGCGTCGCGGTCCTTCCTCTCCGGCGCAGGAGGAGCTCGTCCGCTCGGCTCCGGAGGGACGCTTCTTCGGCCGGCGGAGCTCGAGCGTCCACTGGCGGGCGCGGCGCGGGCGGCGCCGTCGTAAGCGCGGGCGGCTTCGTAGCGGCTGGCGGTCCGCCGATCGGGAGCGGAGGGCAGTCGCCGCGCCGGGCGGCGCAGGAGGCGCCCCGGAGCCTGTCGACGCGGAGCCGAACTACTGCGACCCCGCGATCCAATCCGCGGCGCGGAAGTTGCCGCGGGGTCATCGACTGCGGAGACCTTCAGCCAGATCGACTGCTCGAAGTATGTCATGCGCGTCGGACGAGTACTGCCGCGGCCTCGACTTCCTCGGGTACTGCATGTCGGTGTTCGACGGACGCGGCTGCGGCCCGGGCGGCGCGGTGCGCATCCGCGCCGGCGTCGAGTGCGAGACCTGCTCGATGCCCGCCGGAGGCACCGGGATGTGCGACACCGGACAACGGCGCCTCGTACCTGCCCATCGAAATGACGAAAGGCCTCAGCTCCGAAGAGCCAGGGGCCTACCGCATCAAGAGCGAGCGTCGCTCAGAGACCGCTGACGCGCGCCGGCGAGGCTCTTCGCCGGCGTGCCGCCGTTGCCGAGCTGCTTCTAAGAGTTGTCACCCCAGCAGTAGAAGTGCGCGTTGTTCAAGTCACACGTCCCGCCCGGGAGCGCGGTCGTCGCTGCAGCGAAGAGCGTCCCGGACCCGTGTCCGGAGACCGACACGGGGGTGAACGACAGCTGCGGACTCGTCGGGCTGTTCGAATAATCGAACCCGTCGCCGAGTTCGCCGTCGTCCGTGTCCCCAGCACGACGCCGCTCCACCCGAGGTGACCGCGCACGTCGTGAATTCGTTTCGGCTATCATCCGTAGGTAATCGGCGAGCCAGTGTCGCTGCCCGACGCTGCGGCGCTGGCAGATCTGAATCCGTATCAGTTCCAGTGGTGGGCGCTAGGCCTGGTTGATGCGCGTCCCGTCGTGGAGAAAAAAGGCGCCGATCGCGGTATCGACGGTCGGATCTACTCACGGACGGGGAGGGGGCGGTTCAGCAAATCACCTTCTCGGTGAAGTCATGGAACACCGGAGTCAAGGATGTCCGCGACCTACGCGGCGTCTCGATCGTGAAAGGCGGCGATTGGCGCGCTTATCTCGCCGCAGCCTCCGACTGAGCCGATGAGGTCGGAGGCTGCATCCGCGCGGTAATACCGCTCGTCGGCCTGGAATAAGAGCTACTCCGGCCTCCGGCTCTTCACCGTTGCGGAGTTGCTTGCTGGCAAGCGCGTCGAATATCCTCCGCCCACGCAGACGAACGTCACCTACAAGAAAGCTTCGCTCGCGAAGACCCAGGGCGAGCAGCAGGCCCTCCCATTCGCAGCGAAGAAACGACATGCGAAAGCGCGCTAGGCCGCAACGGTCGCGGCGCTAGGGCGACGTCGTGAGCCCCGTGTTCTCGTCACTGCATTGGGCCAGCGACACCCGAATGTTCGCAACGCAGGCGGCCCCTGAGCACGTCAGCGACGTGGCACGCGCGCTCTCGTAGCGACGAAGCGCTCGCTGATAGAGCTCCATCTCGGTCGCGGGTTCGCCCACGAGCTGCGAGCCGACCGCCACGAGGCTGCCCACAGCGGCGATGAGCGCGCTCGCGGTCTTCGCGCCGTCGTCTCTTAACAGAGCCGCGGACAAGGCGCCTGCGGTGCCGACGCCGCCGCCGGCGAGCGTAAGACCACCTCGCGCAGCGCGCTCATTCTTCATTTTGTCAACGAGCGCGGATAGTCGATTCTCGCAACGAGAGGCTTCGTCGTAGATCACTTGCTGGAGTCCGGGGTCGTCTCCTGCTGCGCGCGCCATCTGCGTGGCGGCTGGTGACGGCGTGATCTTGTTCGTCGCGTCACGGCCGGAGACAGTCGGTGCGCTAGGGACGGTGAAAGCGCAGGCATTGGCAAGCAACACGATCGCAAGAAGAACAACAGCGCGCATCCGCTCGACATACTACGACGACGTGCGTCAGCGGATTGGCAATTGCGCAACTCGAGCCGGGCGTGACGATCGTAACGGCAGCAGTCGTCACGTGAAGCGCGAACCGAGCAGGAAGCGCAGCGAGGTCGCTCAGCGGGTCCCGATAGAGCCCTAGTGCGCTTTCGGTCATCCTCATTTCTTTGAGGCGCGGTGCGTTGAGCAACCCGATTCAGGAGAGCGCGGCGTTCTCGTCTCCTGTTCGCCGGTCACGCGGCGCCGCATGAGGTCCTTGCAAGCGGCCGCGACACCCCTGCCGACCTGCGGGTAGACTTTGGAGTGATCCTCCGTACGACGGTGGACGAGAGCCTTGAGGGCTCACAGGGGAAGGACTTCGCCATCATGTTCCGATGCTTACTCCCAGGGTGCGTGCTTTTGTTCGGCCTGACTGCGAGCGCCTGCAACTCGACCTCGAGCGCGCCTGAGGGGGCCACCGACCAGATCACGCAGCAACAAGAGATCCAGAAGGCGGCTGCGGCGCTAGTTGAACAGGCTCGCCTGAAGGCAAAGAATGACGTGTTGCGCGACCCAGCCGCCTTCCTGGAAGTCAAGGACAGCCAGAGCCACGACAAGGGCATCATCAACAGCTACCGTCAGTTGACTCAGATCGCCGTTCTGAATCATTCGACCGTGCCCGTCCAAGACATCTCCGGGGACGTCGAGTGGCTAAACGAGAGCGGCGAACGTCAGGGCTCGGTGCCGTTTAGGACCAGGGGATCAATTGCAGCCGGCGCGACAGCGATGTTCTCTCAGGCGAACGGCACGCTTTCGAACGGCACACTGGAGACGGCGGCCAACAAGTTCCGCCTCAAGATTTCTCATGTGTCCGTGGTCGAGTAGCTCTCGTCTCCCAGGGCGATGGTGCCGGAGGCGCGTTGCGGGCGTCCGTGATCGCCCGCCGGCGATTTTGACGTATCCGTCCGGTCACACCCGTTCCTGACGTGAAGCGCGCCGTGCCGTACGAGTCGTTCGAGGAGGACGACAGTGACAGCAAGGACGAGTTCGGACGAGTGGCGGAAACGAGTCGAGCGGTGGCGTGAGAGCGGCCTGAC
>DATAZL010000148.1:0-40525 GCA_036272055.1 Polyangiaceae bacterium
GGTGTGATTCCCACTAAAGGCACCGCGCACATACACAATTGCTCCAGTGAGAATCGAGCCCAGGGGAATCTTGCCGTAAAAGTCTAGCTTTGGCGCACCTGCTACAGAGTTTTGAAGATAGATGTGTGCAGTATAGGTAAAGCTGCCAGTCGAGCTGGAGTCCTGAATTCCGCCAAGGAAGTTAACAGCTGAGGCATCGAAAAATGTGCCGGGAGCAACGCCGACCGCGTGAGCCTCTAGGTATGCAACTCGATTGGTCAGACTCTGGAATGGGGTCTCAACGCTAGCCGCGGTTCTCGAGTCCCCCGGGTCCGGAACGAGTACAACGCTACCACGAGTTGGGGTCTCAATAAGGTTGTGGGCCATCAGTGTACCCTTGGCTGGAGCGGTGCGGGAACCGGCGTCATGGCAATCGACGTCGCGCCCATCACAATCTTGTCCCCCTGTGCAAGGGCCACGTGATAGGTACCACCCTCGGCATGGTGTTCGAGCAAGGTTCGGCTAGGCTCGGCGGAAAGCCATAGGGCTATGGTTCTGAGTGCGCCACTCAGCTCGGCGCGTTGCTCGTCAGACATGTCAATCATAGGTCACCAGCATTCCGGCATTGCTCATGTCAACCGAGTCAGGATCGCGAAGCTCTGCAGCTGCGGCTTTACGCGCGATGGCGTCGAGTCGCAGCATTTCAGCACCGAAGAAATGTGGGAGCGGCCATCCACCGTCAGGTGCTGGAACAATGACGCCCGCTTCGATCATCGCCGCTCTAACTCTGTTCATGGCAGAAGGTCCCGAACACCAGCGACCAACCCACTACGAACGCGAGTCAAGAAATCATTGGCTGTCTTTTGCGCGGCCTCAGAAATCGGTTTCTGTCGCGAGGCTTCCAACTCGGCCAGCTTGTTCACGATGGCCTCACGAGAACCGCCCGCGGTGATCACCTCGAAGCGCTCAGCCGCGCCGTCTACCGCGCCACCCCTCGGCCCGCACCGGCAAGGCGCTCGATGTGACTCTCGAGGGCGAGCAGCTCTCCCTTCATGGCCGCGACGTTGGCCAGCGAGTGCAGCCGCTGCAGCGTGGGCGCTGGCCTCGAGTACCCCAAAACCAGCATGAAACGCCTCAGGGCGCGCGAAGTGCGCGAGCCGACCGGGATGCTCACCGACGTGGTGGGTGGCACCGGCGTGGGCAAAGGTCACCTCGCGAAGCGCCTCGCCTGTGGAGTGCGTCGACTCGTCGTTGAGCTGGCGATAGGCACCAGCGATCTCGTTCAGCACGGGGCGGGAGTCGTCCGACGCCAACTGAGCCAGGAGTGGCGCCAGCGTAGACATCGCCTTTTCCTGGATGGCCCGGTGTCGGCGCTCACACTCCGCGTGGTGGGCCTGCTCGGCTTCGGCGATGGCGGCCTTTCGCGCCATGTATGCCCGGTGTTCACGCGCCTCGGCCTCAAGCTTTTCGGCTTGGAATTCAGATTCGATGTCGCGCAAATCGCGGCTATGCGATGCAACGAGATCGGTGTGAGAAAGGGGAGCGGGTGACATTTAACCAACCTCCTGTGCGAGACGGACGAGATCCAGCGTCGCGGTTTTGCGCGGGGGCGCGGACACCGAAACACCCAGCTGAAGAACATTCCCAACGACACGGACCCCGGGGACCGTCTCACCGGCGTGAACGCCCATCATCGAGTCAAGCTCAGCGCCGTGCCCCGATCGGTTCGGAAGCGTCGTGGCGGCAACCGCGGTAGCTGGAGCTTTACCTTTGCTCTGGTACTGCGGGGCACCCAGCGTGAGCCGAACACCGTCGTATTCAACCTTGGTGGAGCTGGTGCGGGTGAGCCCCATCGCAACATCGAGCTCATCACCAAGCCCAGACTTGTTAGAGAGACCCATTGCGCTGAGGCTGGTGTCATCGGAGAGGGCGGAATACAGCGCTGCGACACCCGCACGCATCCTCGGAGGCGCGTGGTTCTTCCGATGATCAGCAACAATGCGGTTCATCTTTGCGTCGTCGGTTACGCCTCGTGAGAGGATCGCCCAAATCCTGGGCGAAATGTCAGAGGGCCGTTGCATGCTCATCGAGTCGGGGGCTTTCTTGTAAGGGGTATAAATCGGAGGTTCAATCGGCTCACCCGTGCGAGCGCGATACTGATTTTCAGGGGTCGCGAGGTCTTCAAGACCTGCGTAGAAATGCGGGGAAACAACGACAGTTGCCATGATCAATATGCCTTTGGAACTATGGTGGGCATCGCCGCCGCAGCCGCGCGCTTGACGCGTTGCCTTTCAACGCTCACTCGCTGCTGTGTTAGACAGCGCTCACATAGTGCACGCGATTCGGCAGGGCTTCCGCACCACCCACACTGGCCCAGTGCGCGATGCGCGTGGTAACGACTAGTTCTATTCTTCAGGCGGTTCCGGCGCTTCGCGCGGAATGTTTTCGAGTAGGCGCGGGCCTTTTCGCCGCAAGGTGGGCAGAGATATCGCGCGACGCTAGGCGCGGCACACCTGCCGCATAATCCGAGCTGTCTACAAGCTCGTTGAGGTGATATTCTCGCATCCACAAATACAACTTAGCCCCCGCTTGGTGGGAAGATCTCACTTGCTGCGGGGCCAATTCTCACGGCGTCTATGGGCCTGTCATTCTTAGGCTTGACGGCTACGGCGCTTAACCCCGTGGTTTCGCAGAGACGCAAAAATGCAATGGCCCCAGACCGTCGAAGTGTGCGGATGCCGGGCGACTGCCGGCGTTTTGCGCCTTTGCGGGCTTTGCGCCCGATGACTTTCCGCGGGCGGAAATGTCATATTTTCGATTCCTTGGACTGGTTGAACCACTCTCGAATCGCCCGAAGGCCTGCCCCCCAATAGGACTGTTGCGCGGTGCGTTATGCCCGCGTCATGCCCACGCCTTGCCCCCTTGCACAGGCGCCAATGCGGCCCCACGTATCATGGTGGCCGGGGCTCACGAGGCTCTAAGCGCGCTTGTGGTGGGGATTGGCGGCGGCGATGTTGGTCGGTGAGCGGCGGGGAGTCGTGGTCACCAGGTGGCCATACATGGCGTCATACGATTAACACGCTGAGTGCTATTCCAGATTCGCACACTGGGGGCTATGCGGGAATCACTATGAATGCACATCAGACAATCGTGGTGGAGTGTGATCGACTAGGCAACAGCCCGGTGGCGCGCATCCTCAAGATCCCATATCAGACGCTCGTCTCTTACAAGGAAGGCCGTTGCCGCGAGGGGACGCGGCTGTTGGTGGAGCAGCGGCTGGCCACGAAGCTCACCGAGCTCAAGGCAGCAGTGCCCAGCATGCGAGGCTATAATAGGGCGGTTTACCCCGACACCCGGCGATATCGCGCTCTGAGCGTCTCACGCTAGAAACGAAACCGCCCCGGGGCAAACCGAGGCGAAACCACACTCACACACACGACTGGAAAGGAAGCCGAATGTCGAACGGACTTATTGCAGATGAAGACCGAGAAGATCGAGAATTTAGCCCCCGCCACATGTGGGAACGCACCGGATGCGAGTGGCATTAGTGAGCTCAGTGAGGCCCATCTACAAGCATTGCGTGATGCGGGGCCGGGGGCGGCAGATATCATTGCGGGATGGCGGGACATTGGTCCCGAGGTATTGGTCTCAACCGGTCTAGCTGACCTTGATGCCCTATGCGGCGGAGGGTTGCCATTCCCACGACGAGTTTATCTAGTAGGTGGTCCAGGATCGGGAAAAACAGGGATTGCCGCGTGGATGGCAAACACCCTGGACTACTCGGGGGAATTCGAGATCGGGTGGATAGCGGTGGACGAGGAGAAAGATGATATCGCTATGCGGCTCAGTCAGATGAGAGGAAATGATCGCATAAAACTTAAGGATCGTGAGCCCGGGGAGCTTGCGAGTGCGATCGATCGAATGGCAAGGTCCGGGATTCGATTCTATGAGTCTGACACCACCATCGAAAAGGCAGCAAGGGCAACCTCACGCATTGCCGAAGTTACGGGAAAGCGACCGGTCTTGGTGCTGGATTCAATCCAAACGGTCATGTCCAATGCGCTACGGAGCCACGCGACGCTAACCCCACGGGAGGTGGTTGAGGCGAATGTCACTGCACTGCGTAAAGTGTCTACAGACTACGGTATGTTGGTCCTCGCTACCAGTGAAGCTAACCGAGCAGCTTACCGTGAGGCTGGGCAGGGCGGTAACATGATGGCGGCTGCCGCCGAGTCCCGAGCCGTCGAGTTTAGCGCGCAAACAATGATCTTCCTGCGCCAGGATGAAAAGGACCAGTCATTGTTTCACTGCGATGTGGTCAAAAACAGAGCGCATCAAAAGTCGAGATTTGTGGTGAAGTTTGATCCGGTATCCCACGGTTATACCGGCGTCAACTTGGGCGATGTTAGCGCGGCAAGGCACGAGGCTGAAATAGCGGTGCAGCTAAAGCGTGCTAGTGCCAAGGCTACAGAGGCGCGCAGGCATGCCGTTACCGTCGTGCGCGCCATCATGGCGAATCCGGGTATAACCAAAAATGCGCTGACGCGCGGTGTTGCCGGGGAGGTGTCGGAGAATCGCTTGCCCGCTGTGCTTGAGCTGCTCGAGGGTGGCCTGGTGACTGTCGCCGGTCCTAACAACTCGAGGGAGCACTACATCCTTGGCTCAGCCCTGCCGGCCGACATTCTGTGGGAGTGCCCAGAGGCTGCCGCGGTCGAACCCCCACGAACACCGATCAATGAGTGAGAAAGACAGTCTTGGTGCCCCCGGTGGTAGTGGTTCCTGCACCCCACCCATAGTGGGTGGGGTTGCGGCACCACCACTCACCAGTGGGGCGGAGGTGGAGTCGCGGTACCCTTGCGGCACCACTGCGGCACCCGAAACGATGACTCTACTGCGGGGTCAGTATGGCGTCCTCGTCCTCCCCCACGCCCGCGTCCTTGCCCAGCCTGGGCGCGCCTTTCGGGTGGAAGACAGGGGCCAGGCGCTCCCACTGGCCGAGGCCCTCACGGTGGCGTTTACGGGGGACGCCCATGTGGTCGGCTACACCGCCGCCACCCCGGGCGGAAAGCCGAGCGCCTGGCGCCTCAAGAGTGATGCGGTGGGGAAATACTCGATCGTCATGCGATGGCTTCTACTCGACGTCGATGCACCCGGACACACCGCGACACCCGAGTGGAGGGAGGACATGCGGGCCAAGCTGGTGCGGCTAGCTGCCGTCCACCCCGGTGCTTTTATTTACTTCACGCGGGGCGGGCTGAGGATCATCTGGCACCTGGCGGCACCGTTCCCCATCACGACGGCGGAGGATGCGGCGAAGTGGAAAGCGATCTACGGTCGCACTTGTGATCTGCTTGAGCGCGACTTCGGGATCTCGTGTGATCGCGCGTGCAGCGACTGGAGCCGGCTCTATCGGCTCCCCCGCGCCACGAGAGATCGCCCCGTTGGACCGGAAGACCACCCGACGGTCGGTGACCCCAGCGCCATCGGTGTCTTTGAGTTGCCGGAATTACCGGAAGCGGGCACCGTACCGACACAGCCCCTACGCGCTCTCAAGATCTCTTCCGCTCGAGTACGCATAGGGGATGGTGGTGCGCGCGCTGCGAGCCCCGGCCGAGGTCTCCTTTATCGGCTACTCGATCGGCGTGGTGACGTTGGAGAGACCACCGCCCTCAGCACCGGCGTAGAAGCGTTCAAGGTTCGTTGCCCTCGCGCCCACCTTCACACCACGGGCGACGATGGGACGATCCTGGTGCCCGCGAAGAACGGCGGACCCGGCTGGATCAAATGTCAGCACTCCCACTGCGCCGATGTCACGGCCGACGAGTGGCTTTCTTGCTTCACCTCGGATGAGCTTGCCGCGGTCGGCGTCCGGCTCGGCCGCATCGTCGAGCACGCGATTAACGCCTACGACGGAGGCTCAACTAGGATTTGCTTGATGCTCGATCCCATCGGTGGCACCGAGAAATTACCCTACGTGAGAATATCTCCGAACACCGGCGCTTGGGATGCGCTGTGGGAGGCGACCGACGTTGACCCACCGGTCGATCTTGACCCCAAGGGAGACTTGTTGGCAGCCCTTCATGAACTCCACGGGCGCACGCTTGCGGTGGAGCTCGATGAGCAGCGCCGAGTGCGAAGGATTCTGAGGGCCGCATGATCGACGACACGAAAGAGATTTTCGATTTCATCGCCTGGCGGCAAGAGGTGGAGATCGGCGTTGGGGATCCATTCGAGTACCTCGAGACCGAGATCGGGTGGCTGCCGCGGGGTGAAGTCTCCGCCGTCGCACTCCCCGCGAAGCCGAAGCTGCGTCCCTACCTCCCGCGCCGCGGTAGCGCAGCGGCCACGACGTGGATCGCAGAAACGATCGACGGTCTACCGGCGACACTGACCACCGACGAAGTTTGCGCCGCGCTCAGAATGAGCCGCCGAAATCTTTACCGGCTGGTGGGCGCAGGCAAGATCGTGGCGCGCAAGATGGCTGACGGCGGTAGCTCCCGCTTGCTCATCCCCCGCGCTGAGCTTGAACGTTATCTGAAGTCGCTTTAGATGCCGGGCGGTTGGCGATTGCCTCGGTGATCGCTTTTAATTGCTTCTCGATCTGCATTGCGGCCTCGAGCGTTTTCGCGGTGGAGGCGATGCCGCGCACTAGCCCGATATAATGTTTTTCGGCGACGGCGACGGAGTGCCCCAGTTGCTTCGCGCTGCGGTAGGCGCTTGCGGCGCCAAAGATGCCTGGCGCGTTCGTGAGGTAGCTTCCGCACGTTTGACGGAGCACTTGCCATCCGAAATCAGGCGCTTCAAATTCCCCGATGAGCCGGCGCTCGGCAGCACGAGCTTCACCGCGCGAAAGGCCGAACACTGAGCTAGACCCACGTGGTTTCCCATCCCCACGCTTCTGCATCGCCGTCAACATCGCGTGGAGGGCGGGGGACACCTCGAGTACGACGTCCCGCGGTCGGTGCGTCTTGGTGGCGGTGGTTAGCGCGATCTGCCCGGGCTCATCGAGATCCACTTGGCGCCATTGGAGCTCTAGCGCCTCAGCGAGTCTCATGCCGGTGAGCAGCACGAACGCCACGAAGGGGGCGGCGGCGGGATAGCGCAGCGTCGACCCCGGGGAGCTGTTGCCCGCGTGCTCTTCTCGGGTGGCCTTGAACACCGCGGCGTCATGGTTGAGCGCGGCGTCGAGCAACTTTTGGAGCTCAGCCGGCTTCATGGTCTCTAGCCGTTCGGTGGGGGCGTCGAGCCGCTCGAGGCCATCACGTAGATCGTCGGTGCTGATACGTGCGGCTAGACCAGCCTTTCGGAGGTACCCCAGAATTGCCCTGACGGCGCGAAGCTCGATGTTGATCGTCGCCGGTGCACGTGGCTTAGGGGTTTCTTCGCGGGAGCCTCGCCGCTTGCCGTTGGCGGGGGCGTGGAGTTTCACGCGCAGTCGCGACGCACGGAAGGCGACTAGCTTTTCACGGGTGAGCTCATCGGCGGTGCGAACGGCATTCTTGCCGGCCCACTCCACCAGCTTGTCGGCTACACCGCGGTACAGCGCGAGCGTCGACCCACGTAGCTGGGGGTGATCGGTGAAGTATTGATCGACGGCTGCTGTCAGCCCGGTGCCCGTCGCCCGTGGGGCGCCCCCATCGAGCTCCAGGCGGCGCTTGGCGAGCGCCTTGGACTTGCGCACGGCCCACTCGTCCCTGGCCTCGGCGGTCGTGAGGATGGGCTCAAGTGTCTCTTTGACGGTGCGCCCGGTGTCGGGGTCCACGTAGCGCGCCCTCCACCCGATGCGGCGCTCAGGGTCCGGCTTGAGCAGCACCACGCCCGGGTGCCGGCGCCCTCGCCGTCGTCGTGCTGGTACTTGCTGGTACTTCGGAACCCCTGAGCCTGAGCCTACGGCCGTGCTGGTACTTTTGCTGGTACTTCTTTCCGGCATCCTGCGTCACATCGTGACATCCAGTGCCCACCTCGATCCAGCCAAAAACGGCTCAATTCCGAGAATTCGCCGAGCGCCCGCAGTGCAATTTTTAAGCTTCCCAAGCTTGGGGTCGCGAGTTCGAATCTCGTGTCCCGCTCCGTAGTTAGGTGATTTCCGAAGTAGCGAATCTGCATGAGCGATGCAGATTGGGGGGACGGCAGCTTCGGGCAGCTGACGCACGGCGACGCTCTCGAGGTAGCGCCTGTGCGTCTTCGAGTCGGCGTGGCCCGTGAGCAGCATCGCCGTTTGCTCGTTCACGTTCGCCCGCCCGAGCGCCTGAGAGTACGCCCGCCGCGTCGAGTGGAAGTCCACGGGCCGCGTCGTCGAGGTCTCGTTGTGGAGCTCGTAGCGGCTGATCCCCGCCTTCGTGAGCTCGCGGCGTAGCCGGTCGGCGTAGCTCATGTTCGAGCGCTTCTTCGCTTCGCCAGCGCGCGGCCCCCGCCGCACCGGGAACACGGGCCCGGTGATGGGGAAGTCGTGGCGCTCGTGCCAGGCGACCAGGAACGGGCGAACGAGGGAGGGGACCTCGAACGTGGTCGGCGCCGGCTTCTTCTTCCGCGTCTTCCGGCGAACGAGCGTACACGTCGCGAAGTCGGGTCCGAACGCGGTCCAGTCGAGCGCGTTCAGGTCGCCCGCGCGAAGCCCGCCGATCGTGCGCGAGAGCAGGACCAGCACCTTGATCTCCGCGTCGACCTCGGGTTGCGCGACGAGTACGGGTCGGGCTCGTGACCTTCCTTCCGCGGTCGCGGACGAATCTCGCCGGTCGCAGCGTCGTCGAGGATGTCCTGGATCTCACCCTTGCCGACCGCCTCGAGCGGCATCGCACCGATCGCCGGGAGCCACGCCCGCTCGAGAAAGCAACGCTCGTAGTCCGTCGCTGCGATGTTCAACGCCTCGCGCCGAGCAAGCCACTGCTCCGCGTACTCGGCGACGGTGACGCGAGCTGCAGCCTCCGCAGCTCGGGCGCGCTCTGCTTCAAGAGCCGCCGGAGCTTTGCTTTCGCGGCGGCGCGATCCGTCGTCTCGAGGTCGAATGACTTCTGAATGGCCTCGCCATCCACGTCGATCGTGAGGCGCGCGCGCCGCCCGGATTTCGTCCAGTAGAGGGAGCCGGTTCGTTTACGAGCCATGACGCTGGAAGCTTCCTTTCGCATCCCAAGCGCGCCTCGGTCGGGATACACTCGCCGGACAGAAGGAGGCTGAATGTTGGCGCGGAGCAGCTTGACGCTTGTCGTAGGCCTTGGCCTTGCCGGATGCGTCGCGACGTCGAGCTATCAGCCTGCGAATAGCCCGCGAGTCTCGATCGTCGACGACCACGGAGCCAAGGTCTACAAGAACGGCCAAAGGTACAGGGGGCTCCTCGATGCCGTAGCGGACAATCCCCGAGCGCTCGAAGAAGCTCGCAAGGCGCATACTGCCGCAACGTGGGGCAACTGGTTGTTTCTTGGTTCGTCGGGGCTGCTCATTGCTGGTACGCCGACGTTCTTGGCAGGGCAGTTGTCGGAAGGGAACAACACTGCACTTACCGTCACCGGATTGAGTCTCATGAGTGCGTCCGTGGTCGCGAGTATTGTTGCGGGCATCATGGTCCGCAACGGCGAGCCGCACGTACTGGACGCGATCAACATCTACAACGACGATGTGGAAGCGCAGATGTGTGTCAAGCGCCCCCCATCGGCGCCAGCAGGCGCTCCCGCAACGCGGGCAGCGCCGCGATAATTGGAGACGTGCCCCGGAGCCTTTCCGCGCCCCGGGGTCCCTCTTCGGGGTGCTCGGCTTCACCCCACCTCCAACGCCGCCACCTGCGCCACCTGCGCGAGCGCATCGATCATATCCTGCCCCGTGCTCGCCTCGCGGCTGTCGAGCGTGACCTTCCACCCGTCGGGCGAGTGCTCGACCTGGAAGCGCCGCCCCGGCTTCGCCGAGCACCACGTGCCGAGCGCTTCGAGGATCCGGAACGCCTGCACCTCGGCGCGGATGCGGATTGGCTTGCGAGGCGGGGTCACTTCGGCCCTCTGTGCCGCTTGCCCTGCATCGAGCGCGCGAGCGCGATCGGGTCGTCGGGCTCCTCGACGACGTCAGCGAGTGAAGGCTCGATGTCGGACTCAGCCGGCTTGCTCGGCGCGGTGCCGCTCCGGTTCGGCGCGAGGTAGCACGACGCGCACCGGAGCTCGCTGAGCGCGCTCATGAGGGTCTAAGGCGCCGGTCCCTCGTCCTCGCGCATGGACCAGGCCTCGACGATCTGGTCCATCGCAACCCGGATCATGTCGCGAGCGTTCGCACGTCCTCGATCGCGCTTACGGCGACACCGTCTCTCCGCCGGTCGCGTTAGCGAAGTAGTGCCCCGTGAATCGCACCGAGGCAGACGCCGACGCGATCGTCGTGAGATGCTCCGCGAGATCCTTGGCGATCGCGTGCTGTTCGAGTGCCGACATGATGGCGAGGACGGCACGATCGATTCGCTCGCTCTCGCCGAGGAGTTCCTTCGCGAACGTCACTTGCGCGTTCAACCGGCCCGTCGACGCCGTTTCAGCGAGCGACGTCGACATGCTCGAGGGCATCGCCGATGCGGGCGGGAGCCGGCAGGCGTGCGTGCACCTCCGGAACGACGTCTCCGCGGTGCTCGGCGAGCTCGCCCGCTTGGACGTGGTGCCCTCGAACGCTGCCAAGAAGGCGCGGATCCCGAAGGGCGCGAAGTCGACCGGCGGGAGCGCGCGGTGCTGACCGATGACGAGCTCCTCGCCTCCCTCGCCTGGGAGCACCCGCAGGAGCACGAACAGGGCGGCGTCCGCGAGCGGCAAACCATCGGCACCCAGTCCCGCCTTCGCGCACTTTATGCTGGTGTCCTGCAGAAAACTCGCGGCTCGGCCCGGTGCCGTCTCGTCGAGACGTTGTCGGTCCTTGGACGGATCTCCTTCCGGCGGTGGGAGCGGTACTCACGTCGTGCGCGTCGAACGTCGCGGACTCCTGTGGCCAGTTGGGAAAACGGCGTACGATTCAAGGCTGTGTTTCCGATGCGGCAACGTGGTCCGGAAACGACGGTGCTCGCGCTTTGCGTGATTGCGCTCCTCGTCGGTCTCTGGAACTGGGAATGCGGAGAGCACAACGAACAGCAAGCGAGCCCGGTGATGACGGCGGCAGGAGCGTGCAAGGGGTGGCCCGGACCGGTCTGGCTAATGGGGCCTCTGGCTGCACCGAACTCGTCACCGCGTCCTCCGCCGGCAAACGCCGCCCCGTAGCGCTCGCCACGGCGCCGTAATGGCCCATCGGAACTCGCCCGCGCGTGGGGACGGGAGACCGCGCTACACTTCCGTCGTGGATTGGTGGGTCGACGAATTCTGGGCTGGCGTGTGGCTCGTCGTCGCCTTCGTGATCGGAGAGCTGTTTGCTAGACGCCACTTCGTGCTGACGGTAGCCGCGCTCGCCGTCGTTTTCTGGCTCAGCATCCGCTGGGCACGGTTCCGTCGCCCTCCACCCGCAAGCGCCGATAGCGTCCCTTCGCGCGACGTCGCCATCGCACGCACAAAACGACAACAATGGTTGACACAAAGTCACGCCGCTCCCCCACGTCGTGTGCATCGCTCTTCCTCGTCCTCCTGCTCGCCGGCTGCGGTGCGAAGCTCGGGCCCGCGACGCCGGTCTCGACCTGTGCCGGCGGACCGCCGACTTGTGACGCCGGGCTCACGGCTACGTGCGCGCCGTTCGACGTTTATTCGAAGGTCGAGTGTCACTACTTTGCGCGGGACAACAGCCGGGTCGGACTGAGCGGCGGCACTTCGACGGGGGCGCCGATGGGAGCGGCGGTGCTCTGCCGGTGGAAGTGCGTGGGCAGCGAAGGCGAGTAGTCGACGAGCGGGGAGTCCGAGGGCACACTGTGAATCCGGGGTACGGTGTCGACCTGGATTCATGCGCAAAATTGCCGTGGTTGCGCGGGCACATGGCTTGCGAGGGGAGCGGCTGTGAGCACACGGAGTAGATGGGCGTGGGCGATCGGGGCCGCCTGCGCGGCGATCGCAGTGCAAGCGCGGGCACAAACCGCGTCCGCGGTGTCCGCGCCGCCGACGCGCGAGGCAGTACCGGAATCCTCGGACCCGCCCCCGGAGCTTCCCCCCGCGCCCGAACCCGCGCTCCCCGAGCCGGACCTCTGGGAGAAGGAGAAGTTCGACGTCGAGGCGCATGTGGGGGCAGGCACGCCGGAGGGGGCGCTCGGGCTCGTCTTTCAGTATTTCGTCCTGCCCGCACTATCCATCGGCGCCGGCGTTGGTATCGGCTCTGCCGAACCCAACGGTTCGATCTTTCACGGCAGTGTGATCGCTCAGGTGCGGCCTGCTCGCGGGAAGCGGAACGCGCTGGTGTTCGGCGGCGCGTTTTCGACGGGCGGGTATCGGCGGCTTTCCATCGATCTCGCGGTCGACGGCGGGGGGGACGATACTCGGACGGTGAGCGCTCACTGGGCGCACTTTCTCCAGGGTGACATCGGGTGGGAGCATCGCTCGGATAGCGGGCTCATCGTGCGACTCAGCCTGGGCATCGCGGCAATGCTCAATCCCGGCAGTCTCCAGTGCACGACTGGCTTCACGGCGTCTCTCGGTGGACCGGGGCCGTGCGACCCTTTCACTGGCTCGAGCCACGACGAGATCCTCCCGACGTTCGACTTCGCCCTCGGCCAGGCCTTCTGATGAGTGCTGGCCAATCACGACCCGGCGTACGGCGTTCAGTCGCACCCGCACGTCGGGCTGAGGTCGCCGTCGCAGCACTTTGCGCGGTCGTTCTCGCAGCCGCACACGCCGTGGTGGTGCGAGCAGCAGCCGCGATGCTCGAGGACGAGCTCCGTCGTGGATCGTGAAAGACCGTTCATGGTGCCGATGAGCGTGACGCCCACGGCGAGCACCGAAAAGATTCTCCCCATGTAGCAATCTTCGCTCGCATCCGCGCACGGTGCCAGCGCTCGAGAGGCGAAGTGCTGCTCGATGAAGGGCAAGGTGAGGTATCGTGGTCGTCGATGATCGGCAAAGCGCTCGGGGTGGTCCTCGCGGTCTCGCTGGTGGGGTGTGGGGCGACGAGCTACGAACCCGCGAATAGCCCGCGCATCAGCCTGGTGCGCACCGATGAAGGGTTGGCGTACGTCCGGGACGGCCGGCACTTCTCGACCGGCGTCTTCGGCGGGGGGCTCGTGGACGCGGTCACGGGCAACCCGCAGGCGGAGAGCGAAGCGCGAACGGCGCATTCGCTCACCGTCGGTGGCTTCGTGTGCTCTCTCTCGGCGCTCGCGACGGTGGGTGCCGGCGTTGGACTGATCGCGACGGGGCATTCGACCGATACCCAGACGCAAGTCGGCATCGGGCTCGTCGCGGCGAGCCTCATCCCCGACATCATCGCGAGCGTCCTCTACGCGAACGCGTCGGGACACTCACTCGACGCCATCAACATCTACAACGACGGCGTTTTACGGCCGCCCGGCGCCGTGCCGCCCATGACGGCTCCAGCGCCGGTGGCGCCCCCCGCCACGCAGTGACGGCGCGTTCGTCGCGGGTGATATAAGCCCTGACGATGGACGACGCTCCCGTTCTGGGTACTCCGCTCCGGCTTCCGTGCGGCGTGACGCTGCCGAACCGGCTCCTGAAGAGCGCAATGACGGAAGGGCTGGCGGACGCCGCCGATCGCCCGACGTCGCGCCACGTGACGCTCTACCGGCGCTGGTCGGAGGGCGGAACGGGGACGCTCCTCACCGGGAACGTGATGGTCGATCATCGGTACCTCGAGCGACCCGGCAACGTCGTGGTGGAAGACGAGAGCCGTCTCGCCGAGCTCGTCGAGTGGGCGAAGGCCGGAACCGCGGGCGGCAATCAGCTCTGGATGCAGATCAGTCACCCCGGACGGCAGTGCAGTCGAATGGTGACGTCCGAGCCCGTGGCGCCGAGCGCGGTGCAGCTTCGCCTCGGGGGGCTCTTCGGCAAGCCGCGTGCGCTCGCCGGAAGCGAGATCCCGGAGATCATCGCGCGCTACGCACGGACGGCGCGCATCGCGAAGCGCGCGGGGTTCACCGGCGTGCAGGTGCACGGCGCGCACGGTTACCTGTGCAATCAGTTCCTCTCCCCGAGGACGAATCTCCGCACCGACGAGTGGGGCGGCTCCCTCGAGAATCGCGCGCGGTTTCTGCGTGAAGCGGTGCGCGCCGTTCGACGCGAGGTGGGTACCGATTTTCCGGTCGCCGTGAAGCTGAACTCGTCTGATTTCCAGAAGGGCGGGTTCAGCCTCGAAGACTCGTGCCGTGTGGCAAGCTGGCTGGTCGAAGACGGCATCGATCTGCTCGAGCTCTCCGGCGGGACCTACGAGAACGCGCGCCTGCTCGGCGTCGGTCGCGACGAGTCACGCGAGGAGAAGGCCGAGAGCACGAAGAAGCGGGAAGCGTATTTTCTGGAGTACGCCGCATCGATCCGGTCCGCAGCGAAGGTGCCGCTCGCGGTGACGGGCGGCTTTCGTAGCCGCGACGCGATGGTCGCGGCACTCCGGGACGGCAAGGTCGACGTGATCGGCCTCGCCCGGGCGCTGTGCACGGAGCCCGACGTGTCGGCGCGTCTCGTCTCGGGAGCCGCCGGGTCCGTCAGGAGCGACGAGGAGCGTTGCTGGCTCGGCCGCGGCTTCTTCGGCCCTGCAAGCTCGAGCGCGCTCCTTCGCGGTCTGAACGCCCAGGCGCAGACGGCGTGGTTCTACAAGCAGCTCATCCATCTCGCCGAAGGGCGCGAGCCGGAGCTCGGGCTGACCGCGCGCGCGGCCCTCGGACAGCACTTCATGCGCGAATACGGCCTCGCCAGGGCACGGAACGCGGAGCATCGCGCCCCGTTGCTCGCGCCGCGCTCCGCCTAGTTCCGCATCAACGCCTTCGTCGTCCCCCACGCGAGCGCCCAGCGAGCCCGCGAAGGCGGCGGGGGGAGCAGTTCGCCGAAGGCGAAGCTGCGGGGGCCAAGGCCCCCCTCACAAACCAAACCCACGCCGTCAACCTCCGTCATCCCGTCACCGGCCAACTCTCTCGCGAGCGCAGCGAGCCCGCGAAGCTGCTACGGCATCGGGTGCTTCTTCATCATGGCCCATTCCTGAGTGGCGTCGCCGGTGACGTGGCCGCCGCCCTGCGCCGTGCACAGCGTGACCTCGACGCCTGCGTTGCACTTCGAGTACGTCTGACAGCCGTTCGCGCCCATGGTCGGTGACGCGTCGGTGCAGCTGTCGAGCATCGCCCATTTCTGGAACGTGGCGACCGCGCCGAGGAAGTGAATCGTCACCGCCAGGCCGTTCGGTGGATTCGACGCGCCACCGGCGTAAGGCACGATCGGGTCGGCGGTGCCGCGGAACGACATCACGGTGATGGGTCGCGACGGATGGCACGGCTCCTCGTCTTCTTCGAGCAGGTCGAAGGCGGCGGGAGTGACGGTCGCGAACACGTCGGCCGCGTTGCATCCGAGATAGTGCGACATGCCGCCGCCCATCGAGTACCCGGCCGCGTACACACGCTTCGGATCGATGCAGCCCTGGCTCTTGAGCTTGTCGACCAGCGCCTTGGCGAAGCCGAGATCGTCGACGGTGCGCGACATCGTGCAGCACGGACCGATGTTCCAGGCGTTGTCGATGCCCTGCGGGTAGGCGACGATGAAGCCTTCCGAGTCGGACAGCGCGGCGTAACCGGAGTTGCCACGCTCGAACTGTGCGGTGGCGAGGATCGGGTGCCAGTCGACGACGAGGGGTGTCGGCGACGTGCCGGTGTACTTCGCGGGCACGTGCAGGATGTACGAGCGTGAGACGCCGCCCACCATGATGCTCTGCGTCGTCTCGCCCATGGGGAGCGTGGACGTCGCGGGGCAGGTGACGGCCCCGCCGCCGCCCGCGCCGCCGGCTCCGGAACCGGCGCTGCCGCCGCCCGCGCCGGAGCTGCCCGTCGTGCCGCCCGTGGTGGCGCTCACGCCGCCGGCTCCCGCGCCGCCCGCTCCGGGGGCAGTTCCGCCCGTGCCGGTCGTGGGAGCGCCGCTGAGGCCCATGACGGTGCCGCCGTTGCCCGGCGTTGCGCCCCCGCCGGTCACGGTGCCGCCGCCGCCCGGCGTTGCGCCGCCTGAGCCCGGGGTCCCGCCGGTCGCGACGCCCGGCGTTCCGCCGGTGGTCGTGGCGGGGCCGCCGGATGCGCCGCCGGTGCCGGAGGGCGTTCCCGAGGACGAAGTGCCGGAGCTGCACGCTGCGACGGAGGTCGCGAGCAGGGTGGCGCAGAGGAGCGCGGTGTCGCTTCTTCGATGTTTGATCACGTCGTCTCCAGGGAGCCTAGCGCGAGTGCGCCGTCACCTTAGAGTTCGCCGCGCTCAATGCGAGTACCCTTTACCGCAAAGTGGCGTTGTCTCGACGCGACACGCGTCGTCGCGCGACAACTCTTCGACGCAAGTTAGCCAGACCGGCCAATTCACGGCTCGATGCGTGCAGCTGAGGGTTTCTCGCGGCGATCAGCCGAAACCGACGAGCTTGTAGACGACTCTCCCGACGAGCTCGCGCAGCGCCGCGACGCTGTCGGCGAGGGGGCCCGCACGCGGGATGAAATTGCCCTTCGTCTGCGACGGATCGTACCCGTGGTAGTCGACGGGGAGCGTATCGACGTCGAGCCCGACCTTCTGAAAGCAATCCTGCGCGCGCGGCATGTGCTCTGCGCTGGTGATGAGGAGGAGCCGTTTGAGATGGTGCGCGTCGGCGATCTGCTTTGAGAACTCGGCGTTCTCACGGGTGTTGCGCGACCTGTCCTCGACGAGCACGCGCGACGGGTCGATTCCCCAGCTCTCCAGCTGGCGTGCCACGACGCGCGCCTCCACCACCACGGCGTTCGCGTTCCAGCTCCCGGCGGAGATGATCACCTGCTTCGCGTGGCCGGAGTGAAGCACCTCGAACGTCGTCAGGATTCGCTCGGCGTGTTCGTTGTAGCTCGGCATGCCCGTCGCCTGCGTCGAGCCGTCCTCGAGCGCGCCGCCCAGCAGGATCACCGCGTCGTAGACGATGTTCGCTCGGTCGGTCCTCTGCGCGGCCATCTCCGCTCGCCGTACGAGCGAGTTCGCCACCGGGTCGAGCGAAAAGAAGACGAGGATCGCGAGCGCGCCGAGGGGCGCCCAGAGCGGGATCGTCGGACCGCGGCGCAACATGCCCGCGAGCAGGAGGAGCATCGCCCACGTGAGCGGACTGAGCAGCGCGTCGATGGTCTTCGAGAGAACGAAGAACAATGTCTACCTCGGTGTGGAGTCGTCCGGCCCGGACGGCGTTGGCAGCACGTCGTCGGCGGGTGACGTCGCGGATGGCGCGGGCGGAATATCGCCCGCGGGTGGCCTCGCGGATGGCGCGGGCAACGCGTCGTCCGGAGGCGATTCGGTGCTCGCCGGAGCCGCGGACGCGGCGGGCGGTGAATAGGCGTCGAACGACCACGACGCAAGGACGTACACGAAGTGCTGGACGTGCGGCGTGTGGGTCGCGGTGATGCCCGGCGGTTCACTGACGGGCATGTCTCGCTCGTAAGCGAGATGCACCTCGAACGGATCGAACCGCGCGATGAGCTCCGGTGTCAGATCGAGCTCACTCGGCGCCACGGGGTGATGATGGCGATCGGTGAACATGGTTCCGTCGAGGCCGACGGCCGCATGCGAATGGAGAAACGCCATCTCGCCGTGAAGGGCATAGCGGAGGAGCGCGAGCCCGGAGTTGTCCGGTCGCGCGGCGTACGTGGGGTTCACCACGAACGCCCCGAGGGTTGCCGCGCCGGTGACGTTGCCGTCGAGCGCTCTGCCGAGCTCCGGGAATTGATCGGCGAGTGAGTAGAGGTAACGCGTGCGCGCATCGACGTAGGTCTGTGAGTAATTACCGCGGTCGACGTTTCGGTCCGTCTCGGCCCTCACACCGAACTCGATCGCGCCGGGCCCGAGGCCCCAGGTGGTCGTCACACCGCCGATGAGATCGAGCTCCGACGGGATGAGCTTCCCGCCGCCGTGCCTGTCGCGATCGGTGAACAAATTCACGTCGATCGGGATAGAGAGGCGTTGCCCGATGAGATCGATGTCGGCGTGTCCAACGTAACGGAAGAGTGTGTGTCCGGTGTTGTCGGGGCGTGCGGCGTACGTCGGGTTGTACAGCGCGACTCCGAGAGACGCGCTGCCGGTCACGTCGAAACCGGAGTCGGCCCCGCTCACGTCCCCGCCGTGCGCACTGCCCTGCTTGTCGAGGGCGAGGGCGTCCGGCGAGGTAGAGAGCAGTACTGAGATCCCCGCGGCGGTGAGAGCCCACCAGCGCGGCGCGGGACCGCGCTGCGTAGACATCGATGTTCAGCTCCGGGCGGTTTCCGCGCGCGCCAAGTCTTTCACCGCATCGCGGATCTCGGCAAGGAGCAGCTCCTGCTTCGGCGGCTCGGCCGGAGCGGCGGGCGGCTTCGGCTCCTCGCGCTTCAGCCGGTTGATGCCTTTCACCATCAGGAAGATGGCGATTGCCACGATCAGGAAGTCGAAGATCGTCTGCAGGAAGTTCCCGTAGCGAATTGCCACGGCGGGCGTCTTCCCCTCGGCTTCTTTCAGGGTGACGACGAGGTTGCTGAAGTCCACGCCGCCGACGGCGAGGCCGATGGGCGGCATCACGACGTCGGTCACGAGCGAGGTCACGATCTTTCCGAACGCGGCGCCGATGATGACGCCGACGGCGAGATCCACGACGTTGCCTTTGACGGCGAATTCTTTGAATTCAGTGAGTATCGACATGGTGGGTCTCCTGGGCCGCATCAGAGCAGCTCAGCCCACAGCGACGCAAGGCGTCGTACATTGCCCGTACGCTCAAGTCAGCGTGTCGTCGCAATGACGATCACGAGACGACTCAGTACGGAGCCTGATCGCGACTCGCCTGCGCTTTGTCCTTCTCGATATTGCGATCGTCGGTCGGACGCTGCGGATGCTCGTCGTTCTCGCCGGCGAGGCCTTCGCGGAAACTACGAATGCCTTCGCCCATGCCCTTGCCGAGTGATGCAAGACGCTTCGGGCCGAAGACCAGAAGGACTACGACCAGGACGATCAGCCAGTGCGCTGCGCTCATAGAGCCCATGCTGAGGTGCTCCTACCACGCCCCGTCTGCTCGTGCCAGGGAACATCCCTCTCGCCACGAGAGCCTGCGAGGCTCGCTCAATCCGTGCGCGCCCAGAACGGCGCGAGTCTTATCTTAGACGACGCCCGGGCCGCCGCACGCGCCGGAACAATTCGTAATGATGCAGATGGGGATAGGCTGCAGGCCGGCCTGCTGCCCGGCATCGCCCTGAAGCGCCCGGCTGAACGTCCCGAAGCAGTCCGACGTCTCGGAGCCGGGCGAGCCGAAGCACGCCACCTGCGCCGTCAGTGCCTTGCTGCACGTCCCATCGGCGAGGCAGGCCTTGTAGTCGTCACAGCATTGCTCGGCGAGGCACTTACGGCAGGCGCTGTCGCCCGCATCCGCCTCGCACATCGCGGCGGGTGAGCCGCCGGTGGCCTTGCCGGCGCTTCCGCCGGCCGCGGTGGCGGCCCCGCCGCCACCGCTACCTGAGGGAGAACCGTCTCCCGTACTCGCTCCTCCACCGTCCGCTGGGCCGCTGCTCGACTTGTCAGACGAGCAGGCAGAGGCAATCAGACCAACGAAAACCGCAACGAGACCACAGCGAACGGTAAAGTGCATATTCCGAAGAAGGGGGAAGCGAGACTTGGAAGACTAGAAGAAGCAGGACCAGGGCTTGGATGCAACAGGCGATGCGTACATGCCGAACACATTGCACATTTCGCCGGTGTAGGCCTTGTCCGAGAACGTGAGCGTCGTGTCCGTCTTGTTCTCGACCTGGCACTCCCAACTGAACTTGTCTTGCGGGGTCACGTTGAACACGCCGCTGATGGGCGCGCCCGACTTGGCCGAGTCACGATCGGGCATCGGGTTCGTGAGCTTGCTGTTGAAGAGCCACACGGTCGGCTCCGACCAGTCGAAGTCGTCGAACACGAGCTCCTTGTCGGCGTCGGCCACACCGGGGGCCTGGTGGTACATGGAGACGCGAACGGTGTTCGCGTGCATGTGCGCCGTGACGCCGAGGATGCGGGTCGTCGGGATGTCCGACGGGGGAGCGCAGCCTGCGGCCGGGCTCTGCAGGGTCTGATTCTCGTGCGGCGGGATCTGCATCGTGAGGCCGCCGTACCACTCGATCGCCTTGACGATGTTGGTGACCTCGTCTGCCGGCTTCTCGATCATGTTGACCCAGATCTCTTCGAGCACCGGCGCGTCGCTGATGTTCACGAAGTGCAGGTTCATGTTGAGCTGGGCGTTCGCGTCGATGGGCGAACCGAGCCCCTGATCTTCCGGCGCGTCGCCGAACATCGCCGCGTTCTGCACCTCGCGGGTTGCACCCGAGAGGAAGTTCGCGCCGCCGGCGACCTGCGCGTCACGCTGGGCGCAGCTGTCGGGACCGGTGCTGTCCGCCACGTCGGCGTTGACGCCGAACATGATGTAGTGATGCGAGCCGGGACGCATGTGCGCGTAGTACTCCGCCGTGTAGATCGGCGTCGTGTTCGGCGTCTTCATGTAATAACACCAGTTGGTGTCGGGTCCCTGGCCGGGGAAGCCGCCCGCCGGGAGGATCCACTTCTGGACAGCGTCGGGGTTGTCGTAGTCGTCCGGACCCGGACCGACGTGAAGCTGGAAGCCGTCCTTCGGGGGCTTCAGACAGAGGTCGTCACCGGGGAAGTCGGTCTTGAAGCTGTCACCGCAAGGCTCGGCCTTGTCTTTGAAGCAGGGGATCTTCGGGTCGTTCGGGTCACAGGTCGATGCTGACGAGACGTCGTCCGTCTTGGTCGTCGAGCCGCCGGCGACCTTGTCGGTACCCCCGCTGCTTCCGCATGCGACGGAGGCGCTGGACAGCCCGGCCAATACAACGAGAGTCATTCCACGGAGTGCCATCGCAGTGCCTGCCTTTTTCGGATGTACCGAACGTTCTGTGGGTCGGAGTGTGAGGCGCTCTTGCACGGCTGTCCAGGGGATTTCTCGAACTGGCCGGGGAGCTACGAAGTCTGTAGACCTGCGTCGCGTGCCGACTGCAGGGACCACCTGTCGCACGAGTGGTTCGATATTAAAGCGTCGGTCGGGAAAAAAGGAGGCGCAATTGAATTTCGGGAATACGAAGTGGCGGCTCTGGCCAATTGCGCCAACACACCTCGCAATCGTGGCGCAGTCGGCTATCGACGCATCGCCGACGCGCAACTTCCACACTGCGAAACCAAGCTACTCGCGCGGACGACCGAAGATCTTCGATCCGGGCTCGACGGATTTCACGACCCACGTGTTGCCGCCGATCACCGAGCCACGACCGATCACGGTGTCGCCGCCGAGGATCGTCGCCCCAGCGTAAAGGGTTACGTCATCTTCGATGGTCGGATGTCGTTTGAAGGCCCCGGACGACTGACGCGAACGTGGCGCGCTGAGCGCGCCGAGCGTGACGCCCTGGTAAATCTTGACGTTGCGCCCGATCGACGACGTCTCACCGATCACGACGCCTGTGCCGTGATCGATGAAAAAGCTCTCCCCGATGTCGGCGCCGGCGTTGATGTCGATGCCCGTCTCCGAGTGTGCGTGCTCCGACAGGATGCGCGGGATCATCGGCACCCCTTCGCGATAGAGGACGTGCGCGATGCGGTATGCGGTGATCGCGCGGATCGCCGGGTAGCTGAAGACGATCTCTTCGATGCTGTTCGCGGCGGGGTCGCCCTCGTAGGCGGCGAGCACGTCGGTATTCAGCGTCCGGCGTAGCTCGGGGATGCGCTGGAAGAGACGGAGCACGACGCTCTCGGCGTAGTCGGCGGAGAGTGGCGCGGGGCCACGGCCCGACGCGTGCTCGTAACCGATGGCGCGCGCGATCTGCTCGACGAAGCCGCTGAATGCGGGGACGAGATGCTCGCTGATCGAATCCCGCAGGTTTTCGAGACAGAGCCCCCGGCGGCTGTAAAAGCCCATGTAGATCGCCGGGACGAGGTGATTGTAAGCATCGATGACCGCACGCCGGTTCGGCAGCGCCGCGCTCTCGAGATTGTTGATCTCGAGGGAGCCCTCGTAGCTTTCGACGATGGCGTCGACGGCGGCTTCGAGGTCGTCTTTCCGGCGAAGGGGCTGGGCCATGTAGGGCTGGGGGCGGATGAGTCTCGCCCGTGCTGCCCTCGGATCTACCATGGTGGCGGCATAGTGCGCGCCAGCCCGATTCGCCAGATGCGCCCGTGGGCACGCACCGAGGCGGGAAGCCTCAAATCATGCGACCTTCGAGCACCGCACCGTCCACGGTCATCGCGGTGACGACACCGACGTCGGCGCGGAGGCTGACGAAGGGAACCGTCCAGCTCGGGTCTTCCCAGGCGAGGAGCCAGGGTGCGCGGGCCGCCCATTGCTGGGACCAGAGGCGCCCCGCGGCGCCCACCCATGCGCGGCCCTGAACGTCCATGCCGGCGCAGGCGAGATCCGGCGTGTCGTCGAGCACGAAGGGCGTCGTGTTGGCGCCGTCGAAGCGGACCGCGACGCCGCTCCGGCCCGCGGCGATGCCGAAGCCGCGATCGAGGTGTCCGGATGCAGCGGTGAGCGCGTCCGTTCGCGGTGTCGGCAGGAACGCGGTGTCGAACGACACTGCGGAGTGAATCGCTGCGAAGCCCGCCCCCGCCGTCGTTCTGCCGACGACGAGCCACCGCGCGTCGTCGAGGCGCGCGAGCGACGTCACCGTGCGCACGCCGTCGAGCGAACGCGGACGGAAGAGCCGTCCTGCCGCCATCGAGTAGAGCATCGGCGCGCTGCCGTTCTGCTCGGCGACGACGACCGCGAGATCGTCGGGATCGCCGGTCGCCAGCGTGAAGCTCGCGTCGGGCGGCGCTTGAAGAATTCGCGGCTCCCCTGACGGCGTCAGCGTCGCGAGCAGGCCGCCCTCGCCGCTGAGGAACCATGCGCCGGGACGAAGCAAGCTCACCGAGCGGAGCGCCGACGTGTCGAGGCGACCTGCGCGCGCGGGGAGCCAGTTGGTGCCGTTCCAGTAATGGAGCCCGTCGGTCGTCACCGCGAGGCAATGTCCATCGCCGTCCCACGCGACGCTCCGGACGAGTCGGTCGTCTCCCGGGGGATGGCGCACGGTCCACGTGAGCCGCCCCTCGGTCTGGCCTTGACCCGCCATGCTCGCGACGAGCCGTTCGCTCGCGCGCTGGCTACGGACGCCGTTGGCGCCGTGAAGGAGAGGCAGCAAGCTCCGCGCGAGGACGCGCGCGTCGGGCAAGCGGTGCGTCGGATTTATCGCCGTCGCGTGCGCGAGGATCTGATCGATGGAGCGACAGAGCGCGGGTTGATCGCGGAGCTCGGGGCTCAGCGCGGTCGCCTCGAGGATGCTTCGACGTTTCGTGTCGCGCTGGAGCAGGAGCGCCTTGGCGAAGTTGTTCGCGTCGAAATAGAGCTCCCCGGTGAGCGCGAAGAAGATGAGGCACGCGAAGCTGAACACGTCGGTCCACGGCCCCACGTCGCCCTCGCTCGAGAACGATTGCTCGGGCGCCGCGTAGCCCGGCGTGCCGAGCAGAACGTAGCCGAACGTCGCCTGGATGCCCGCGGGGCGCGCTATGCCGAAGTCGGCGATCTTCGGCACCTCGTTCGCGCCGAAACCGCAGCAGAGTACGTTGCCCGGCGTGAGATCGCGATGGATCACGCCGACGTCGTGTATCGCGACGAGCCCCTCTGCGAGGCACTCGATCGTTCGCTCGGCGCGCGCGGCGTCGAAGGCGTAGCGCGTGTTCTCGACGCTGTAGATGACCCGCTGCTCGAGCGTCGTCCCCTCGACCCCGCCGTGGACATACTCGACGGCGATCCACGGGAGCTCGATGTTGTGGAGCTTCGTCAACACCACCGAGCCGGTGTCCATGAAGCGCACGACGAACGGCGTGGGTGGCACTCGCTCGTTCAGGCGTCCGAGGGCGATCGCCTCTTTCTGGATCATGAGCAGCGCGGTCGGCCCCGCCGTTCCGACGATGTCGGGCTTGACCACCTTGAGCACCGCCGGGGTGACGCCCTCCGGCGCCTCGCGGACTGCGTAGAACGCGACGCCCATCCCACCTTCGCCGAGGGGCGAAACCAGTCTGTACTGCACCCCCGGGCTCGTCTCCGAGCCGATCACGAGTCCCGCGAGGGCGTTCGTAAGGCCGGAGTCGCTCACGACAGATGATGCTACACGGATTTCGGCGCCGCTGCGCGGCTCCGCGCTTCGTCGCGCGCGATGTGTCGACGCTTCACCGACACGCGCCCGAAGCGTCACCGAAGTCGAGCGTACGCGGGAGCGCACACCGTCGGTAACCGTCTCACCGGAAGCGCTCGGGCCGCCCAGGGCACCGCATCGTGATCGTTGGCCCCGGCAGGTAGTCGTGTCATGTTCGAGGGGCGCATGTGCCGCCTTTTCGGCTTCCGCAGCGTCATACCGAGCCACGTCCACCGCTCGCTTCTCGCGGCCGAGAACGCGCTGGGCGCGCTGAGTAATCAGCACCCCGACGGCTGGGGCGTCGCGTTCTACGTCGACGGGTCGCCGCACGTGACCCGGAACCCCATCACCGCCATGGGCGATCAGCTCTTTCACCGGCTGAGCGGCGTGGTGTCGAGCCAGACCGTCGTGGCCCACGTTCGCAAGGCGACCCGCGGCAACAAGACGCTATTGAACTGCCACCCATTTCAATATGGGCGCTGGGTGTTCGCGCACAACGGCGACGTCCCCGATTTCGAAGCGCACCGTGAGGCACTCGTCCGGGAAATCGCCCCCGAGCTCCGTCGTTTCATCCTGGGGGACACCGACAGCGAGGTGCTCTTCTTCATCCTCCTCACCGAGCTTCTCGAGAGCGGCCCGCTCGTGCGCCCGCGGACCGCGGACGAGCTCGCGCGCGCCGTCCGGGCGATGACGGCGACGGTGCGTGACCTGTGTGACACCGCGACCGCGCAGTCGCTCCTCACCGTGCTCGTCACGAACGGGGAGACCCTGGTCGCCGGTCACGGCGGCAAGGAGCTCTTTCTCTCGACGCACAAGACGCGCTGCTCCGACCGCGCCGTCTGCAAGAGCCTCGCGCCGGAGTGCGAGGCGCCGACGACGTCGGGCCACGTGAATCACTGCATCCTGTCGAGCGAGCCGCTCCACGGGGAGAACGTCTGGGCCGCGCTCGAGCCGGGCGACATCGTGGGCGTCGACTCCGAGATGCACCTCTACCGATCCTCGGCGGATCGCATCCCGCTCCCGGTCGTCGCATGAGCCGCGAAGCGCCGGCCCGGAACGAGACGGCTCGTCAGGCGCTGCGCGACGCCCTGAAGGACGGTCCGCTCACGGCGCACGAGCTCTCCGCGCGGGCGCGGATCGCCGAGCGGGACATCGTCGCCCACCTGGAGCACCTCGAAAAGACGGCCAAGGCACACGGCGAGCGGCTCGAAGTGGAGCCCGCTCGCTGTGACGCCTGTGGTTTTGCGTTCAAGAAACGCGATCGTCTGAGCCGTCCGGGGCGCTGCCCGGTTTGCCGCGGCAGCCACATCGTGCCGCCGCGCTTCACCCTGTTCGAGAAGATCGAGAAGACGGAGAAGATCGAGAAGAGCTGAGCGCGCAGCTCAGAGCTGCATGCTCTTCACCTCGAGGAACTCCTCGAAGCCCCACTTCCCGTACTCGCGGCCGTTACCGGACTGCTTGTAGCCGCCGAACGGCGCGAACGGGTTGAAGCTCCCGCCGTTCACCTCGATCTGGCCGGCGCGCAGCCTTCGCGCGACGCGCTTCGCGCGCTCGGGATCCGCCGACCACACGCCACCTGCGAGGCCGTACACGGAGTCGTTCGCGATGCGGATCGCGTCTTCCTCGTTCTCGTACGGGATGATGCAGAGGACGGGGCCGAAGATCTCCTGCTGCGCGATGGTCATGTCGTTGCGCACGTTCGCGAACACCGTGGGCTTCACGAAGAAGCCCTTCGGCATGCTCTCGGGCTGCTCGGCACCGCCGGTGACGAGCGTCGCGCCCTCTTCCACGCCCTTCTTGATGAAGCCGCGGACGCGCTCCTGCTGGACCTTGGACACCAGCGGGCCGAGGCGCGTCTTGGGGTCGGTCGCGTTGCCGACGGTGAAGCCCTCGGCGACCTTCTTGGCGATGGCGACGGCCTCGTCGTGCTTGGCCTTCGGCACGAGCATGCGCGTCAGAGCCGAGCAGGTCTGCCCGGAGTTCAGGTAGCAGTTCTGCACGCCGGACTTCACGGCCTTGGTGAGATCGGCGTCGTCGAGGATGACGTTCGCGCTCTTGCCGCCGAGCTCGAGTGCGACGCGCTTGACGGTCTTCGCCGCGACCTCGCTCACGCGCTTTCCGGCGTTGGTCGAGCCGGTGAAGCTCACCATGTCGATCTCGGGGTGGGCGGCGAGCGCCTCTCCGACGGTCGGGCCGTCACCGCTGACGAGGTTGAACACGCCGCGTGGCAGCCGGACCGAGTCGATGATCTCGGTGAGCAGGAACGCGCTGAGCGGCGCCACCTCGCTCGGCTTGAGCACTACCGTGCAGCCCGCGCCGAGCGCGTGCGCGACCTTGGCGGCCACCTGGTGCAGCGGGTAGTTCCACGGCGTGATGCAGCCCACGACGCCGATCGGCTCGCGCACGACCAGCGAATTGCCGGACTCTTCTTCGAACTGATACGAGCTCGCGAGCGCGGCGGCAGATCCGAACGTCGCCGTCGGGAGGCCGGCCTGGATCATCGTGCTGAGGGGAAGCGGCATGCCGACTTCACGCGCGACGGTCTCCGCGATCTCCGAGGCCTTGGCCTGGAGCGCGGCGGTGATCTTCTGCAGGTACCCGGCGCGCTCGGCGGCCGGCGTGCGCGACCATCCGTCGAAGGCGGCGCGCGCGGCCTTCACGGCGCGATCGAGATCCGACGCGTCGCCCCGCGGGACCTTTCCCATGACCTCTTCCGTCGACGAGTCGATGACGTCGAAGGACCCTTTACCGGACGCGGGCGTCCACTCGCCGCCGATGTAGATCTTGTCGTAGCTTTTCATTGAGATGCCTCCAGAACTTCGCGAAGAGGGAAAGGCTCGGGGCGCGTGCCCCGGATGTCAAGTTGGCCGGTCATGACACGAAGGCGCGACGCGTCGAAGTGACTAGCCGGAGAGCGCGCGGCTAGTCAGGAAGATACCGAGAGCCAGAAAGCCGCACAGGCCGAAATAACTCGCAGCAACGTCTCGTCGAACCTCGGGAGTCGTCTCGACCGGCTTCGCCGCCGGCCGCATGCCGTTCATGAGCGCGAAGACACCGATGAGCAGGATCTGCGGTGCCCGCGTGAGCAAGAAAACCGAGCCCAGCACGACGATGCCGATCAACCACGCCCGGCGCGAGAACACCGCTGCGGCGCGACCGCCGTCGAGCGGCACGATGGGGATCATGTTGAAGAGGTTCAGAAAGAACCCGCCGTACGCGAGCGCGAGAAAGAGCCGCTGGGTCGTGAGCAGATAGACGATCGCGCAGAGGGCCGACGCGGCCGCGCCGGCCACCGGTCCGGCAAGTGCGATGGTCGCTTCCTCGCGCGGTGAACGCGGCTGGTCGCGGAGCGAGATGAACGCGCCGACGAAGGGGATGAACACGGGCATGCCGGCGGCCAGCCCGGCTCGCTTGATTGCAAATGCGTGCCCCATCTCGTGAATGAAGATGAGCGCGACGAAACCCACGGCGTACCACCACCCATAAAATCGCGCCTCGAACCAGACCATCGCGAACATGCTCAGCATCGTGAGCAGCAGCTTTCCCTTCATGAGAAGGAGCAGCCATTTCGCCTTGGCGAGGACCGCGGCCACGCCGACCGCGATGGCGGACTTGTTCGCGGGCCGCCGCGGCGGCTCCGGTCGTGCGTCCGCGGGCAGCGGCTCGGTCGCGATGTCAGAGGGCAGGGGTTCGGGGGACATCGGGCTATTCATGGCCGGCTCGTTCGGTGAGGTACGAACGACGCGAGTTTAGCTCGAACCATCGCAAAGGGCCCGCCACGCGGGCTCTTCCTAATAATCCTTCGTTCGGAGCACTTCGGGGATGAGCAGGCTCGGGCGGTCGCTCGCGAGGAGCCAGAGTTGATGCGCGGCGCGGGTCGCGCCGATGTGCAACAGGTGCCGGGCTTCGTCGTCGTCGGGGTAGCTCGACTCGTTCACCTCGGCGAGCACGACGTAGTCGAACTCGAGCCCCTTCACCTGGCGCACGTCGGTGACGTCGATGCCCGGCTTGAAGGGGAAGTCTTGCTCGGCGATGCGGCGCAGGTACGGCGTCTCCGCCTTCTTCAGGCCGCCGTAAAAGAGATCCGCTTGCTCGGGGTAACGCGTGATGACGGCGATGGACGCGAGCGGCTCTTCTTGTGCGAGCTGGCGCAGGCTCTCGGCTAGGAATCCGACGGCGTCTCCGCTGTGAGAGAAACGGAAGAGCTCGACCGGGGCGCCGCCGCGGGTCGCCTTGGGCGCGTCGGCGTCCGCGAGCGGACCGAGGACGGCGCGCGAGAAATCGATGATCGGCTCCGTGGAACGGTAGCTGATGCGCAGCGGCTCGATCTCGACGTGAGAGAGGCCGAGCTCGCCGAGCACGCCCTTCCACGACGTGAAGCCGTTGTTCATGTAGAGGCGCTGCGCGACGTCGCCCGACAGGGTGATGCTCTGGCCGCGGCTCACCGTGGCGAACACGACGGCGAGCTCCACCGGGCTGAGATCTTGCGCCTCGTCGACGAGGACGTGCTCGTAGACGATGGCGTCCTTGCCGCCGGCCTTGAGGAGGGGCCCGCGGAGCTTCTGGGTCAGATAGAGGAGCAGCGTGTCGTCCTCGCGATCGAGCGCCGCGGTCTCCTCGATGACGGCGCCGTCGATGCCGTGGGTCATCGTGTTGTCGTCGTCGCCCGAGTCGTCCCGGTCGCGGTGGCGGTCGTGGCCGTGCTCGGTGCTCGGCTTGCGCTTCGCCTTCTTCTTCGCGCCCTTGTCGCCCTTGTCGGCTCCTGCACGCTCCTTGTCGCGTTCTCCGGCCTCCATGGCGAGCTCGACCTGGTTCACCATGATGAGACAGCGGTGATTGCACCAGTCGAGTGCGGCGGTGAGCTCGTCGGGCGAGAAAGCGTCGGGTGAGTGCTCCTTGAACGCGGCCTTCATGAGCCCGCGATCGGTGAGGAGCTCGGCCCAGGCGGAGACCATGTCTCGTGCGTCCCGGAGCTCGGTGTTCACAATGCGCTCGACGTTGTGCTTCGCGAAGCCGGCGAGCTCGTTGCCCAGCGGCGTGGTGAGCCAGCGCAGCATCGCGTGGAGCCGGTGGGTGAACGGCTGAGCGGCGGTGTCCTGCCACGCGCGCACCAGGTTCTTCCGCCACTCTTCGGGGTAGTTGCGATCGATGGACTCGGCGAGCTTCTGTTCGACGCGCTTGCCGATCTGAGCGACGTAGCTCTCCATCGCGCGCAGCATCGCGGGATGCTTCTTCATGCGCGTGACGACGGGCGGCGTCTCGTCGGCGTACTCGTCCGGGAGGTCCGGCACGTGGGACATGCGTAGCTTGCTCGCCCAGCGCTCGTACGTGCGCACCGGCACGCCAGCGACGTCGAGGGCCGGCAGCACCTCGGCGATGTAGCGAGCGAGCGCGTCGTTGAACACGATGACGAGCATCTTGTCCGGCCGGAACCGTCGCTTGTCCTGGAAGGCGAGGTACGCGAGCCGGTGCAGGCCGATCGTCGTCTTGCCGCTGCCGGCGCCGCCCTGGATGACGACGAGGCCCGAGCCCGGCGCGGTGATCAGCTCGAACTGACGCGGATCGATGAGCCCGGTGATCTCCTTGAGGTGCTTGTCCTCGCCGAACGCCGCTTCGGCACCGAGCCCGAGCTTGCCGGGCCGGTGATACTGATCGGCGCGGATCGCTGCGCCCTGACCACCTGCGAGGCGCGTCCCTGCGCCGGCACGTCGCCACACGCCCTTGTCGTTGCGGACCAGCATGCCGTCGGGGGTGACGATGCGCCGGAGCATGCCGTCGATGACGGAGACGCTCCGGCGAATGACGACCTCCCCCTGTACCTCGCGCTCGCCGAAGATCTCGTCGTACTCGTCCCCCTCCGCGTAGCGGTAATAGAGACGGCTGATCGGCGCGTCGCGCCAGTCCACGATGCGCACGCCGGCGTTCGAATCGACGTAGGTCGTCCGCCCGATGAGCACCTCGCGCGTCTTGCCGCCTTCGCGCAGCACCATCCGTCCGAAGTACGGAGCGCGGGGGTCGGCGTACCCTTGCGAGAAATCACGCTGGCGCGCGGCGAGACCCTGAAGGCGTTCCATCTGCTCGAGCAACGGGGGCACGTCCTCCATGCGCGCGGCCGAGATCTGGTCGCGCAAGCTGAGGAGCTGCGAGTCGTAGTCGATGGACTGACGCTTCGGCCGATGGCGCGCCTCTTCGAGGTGCGTGAGCACGCGGTCGAGGCAACGCTGTTCCTCGACCACGATGCGCTCGAGGTCGGGATCGGCGGACGGGTCTACCTGGGCGATGTTTGTTTCTGCCAACGGGAACGGTCGCCACTAGCATCTTTCGAGCGGGCGGGCACCCCGATCCCGACCCGCCCCGGACGAGCCCCGGTGGCGTCCCGTTTGCCTATTCGCCGAAGGCGTCGTGGACGAGCTTCGCGAGCGCTTCGAGGGCGCCCATGGAGATGGTATGGCCACCTGCGAACTCGACCCAGCGGACGTCCGCGCCGGCCGTCTTCATGAGGTCGCGGAGACGCTCCGCGGTCGCGAAAGGGAGGATCGGGTCGGTCCGACCGTGGCTCTGCATCACGCGGACGCCGGCGAGCTTCGGTAGCAGGGGTTGCCATTCGTCGGCGGCGACGATGGAGCCGCTCATCAACGCGAGGCCCGCGAACGGCGTCTCACCGCGGAGCGCGACGTCCATCGTCACCATGGCGCCCTGAGAGAACCCGCCGAGGATCGTCTTCTCGCGCGTCGCGCCGAGACCCTCGAGCACGGCGTCGACGCGAGCGCGCGCGTCGGCGAGCCCGTCGGGCACCGACTTCGCCCGCTCGGCGAGCTTCCCCTGGTTCTCCGGCAAGAACCACGACGGATCGATCATCCACCACGCGCGTGCGCCCGCGTAACTCGGGCCGGCGAGCTCCGCCAGGTCGAGCGGCGCTTCGGGGAAGGCGAAGCGCACATGCCGCGGCACGTCGAGTTGACGGAAGAGCGGCACCAGGTCTTCGCCCGGCGCGCCGAAGCCGTGCAAGAGGACGACGATCGGTCCGTCTCCACTTCCGTCGCGGTTTTCTCCTCCGGCGAGGCGTACTCGGGACCCGGCGATGACGACGTCTTTCATGCTCGTCGTGCTCATGTAGATGGCTCGCCGCGTCGCGTGAAGAGTCTTCTCACGCCCGTGCGCGCGCTCGGCCCTTATCGTCCAGGTTTCCGGTCGGATATACTGCGATCGATGAAGCCCCTCGCCGTGGCGGAGCGTGCCGTCTCGTGGATCCGCAGCCATCCGGAGGATCTACTCGGCGCCGCCGTGGACGCCGCAGCCTTGAAGCTCACCCTGCCGCTCGACGCAGTCCGGTTCTTCGTCTCCCAGATCAAGGGCAAGAGCGCGCCGACGGACGTCGACATCGTCGCGGTGCCGCCCGGGATCCGCGTCGGCGCGACGCTCTTCGCGATGAAGACGCACCTGCGCGTCAGCGCGACGCTCGTCGTCGAAGAGATGCGGCTCGGGCCGAGCGAGCTCCGGTTCAGCGTACGCCTGCGCAACGTCGGGCTCGCCGTGATCGGCAAGTCGGACAGCCCCGTCGCGACGCTCGTCAATTCCGGCGCGCTCGATCTGAGCCGCCCCGGCAAGCTCGTCGCGAATCTACCGCGGCGTCCGTCGTTCATCGTCGAGGCGGACGGCGATCGCCTCGTCATCGACCTGATGCGCGATCCGAAGCTCGCGCGCCGTCTCGGACGCGTCGCCGCCCTCGTCACGCCGCTCGTCACCGTGAGGGCCGTCGAGTCGAAGGGCGACGCACTCACCGTGCAGCTCGCCTGCTTCCCGCGTGGCCTGATGAGCGCCGTCGGGTCGATCAAAGACGCGCTCGAGCGCACGCCTCTCTGAGCTACTAACAAGGGGGGCCTTGGCCCCCCGCAGCTTCGCCTACGGCGAACTGCTCCCCCCGTTTTAGTCACGGGGGCCTTGCCCCGGCGGCTCGCTGTCGCGACCGCTCCCCCGCCGCCTTCGCGGGCTCGCTTCGCTCGCGGGCTCGCTTCGCTGGCGTAGTTCCGCATCGTTGCGGCCTCCGGGACGACGGTGGCGTCGATGCGAAACTGCTAAGACGCTACCGGCGCCGTCGTGGGCGGCGGATTCGCCGGCGCGGACGGCTTCGTCTTCTTGCTCTTCGGCTCGGGCTTTCCGGCGATCCACGCGCGCAGGCGCTCCATGCTGAACGGGCGCGAGTACGCCCAGAGGAGCACGAGCCCCATCGCGTAGAAGAGATAGCTCTCCGCCGTGTACTGATCGTCGATGAAGTAGAAGCTGCGCAGGATGATCTGACTCGCGCCCGCCGTCGCGAGCAGCGCCGGCGCCATCGCCGGCAGCACGCGTATCAGCGGAATCGTGATCAGGAACATGCAGTAGTAGTAACAGGTCAAGTTCGTCAGCGAGATGACGAGGGGGATCGAGAGCCCAGCGGCGATCCACAGCGACTTCGTCCTCCGGAGCGCCCATGCGATCCACAGGAACACCGCGCCGGAGAGCGCGAAGAACACCGGCTTCAGGTGATCGAACCGGTCGCGCCGGCCCTGCTTCCACAGCTCGAACGGGTCGTCGAGCGTCGCGTCGCGGGTGAACCGCATGCGCCCGTCCCAGTCGTGGACCATCATCGTCTCGAGGCCCATGTGGTTCGTGAGCGGCGTCCGGTTGTGCACCTTGATGTGCGCAAAGAAGTCGCGATACGCCTCCGGCCCTGCGACCACCACGCTGGCCGGAATCAGGAGCCCGGCGCAGATCACGCAACCCATGATGAGCCGCTGGTGGTTCGGGTGCAGCTTCTTGTGCTTCCACAGGTGGATGCCGATGACGACGATCCATCCCCCGAACGCGATCATCGGGAAGACGCGGAGGAGCGACGACCAGGTGAGCGCCGCGCCCGACATGCCGAAGCGCCGCTTTCGCGCCAGGCACACCGACGCGACCATGAAGAAGACCCAGTCCTGTCTGAGGAACGCGCCTCCGGTCCAGTAGAAGTTCGCGACCGCGTTCGTTCCCCAGAAGACGCTCGCGACGGTCATCACCCGCCAGCCGAACGCCCAGTAGAGCATCAAGAGCGTGCCCGCCTGGAGCCCGATATCGAGCAGCGAGAGCAGCTTGAAGAACCCGTCACCCGCCGGGGCGATGCTCGCGAAGAGCTTGCCCGTCGCGGTCCAGACAGGTGGCGGGTTGTACCCGTGGTCCTGCTGCATGTTCTCCCAGTAGCCGCCGCGGGAGACGCTCTCGAACCAGGCCACGTCCTTCTTGAACGCCTCCCACTCGTCGGGGGAAAAGCGATGCTTGCACTCGGCCGGGTTCTTGAAGACGTAGGTCTCGGTGACGGGGCGGATCAGGTTCACGCTGAGATCGCGGATCTCGCGCTTCTTGATCTGCTCGCCGCGCCCGTTCTCGATCTCGGCGATCATCGTGCACTCGTAGAGGCGCGTGTAGCCGAGGGCGTGCGAGTACTTCGAGCCCAGGTAGTAGTGATAAAACTCGTGCCGGTGGTAGTAGTCCGGGTACCGTACGTTCGGGTTGAACCCGTCGAAGTACGCGACGAACCCGATCAGCGCGACGCCGATGCCGATGCGCTTCACCGTGCGCTCGGAGAGCTTTTCGCCGAGGCGCTTGGCGCGCGCCTCGATCATCAGCATGCCGGCCGCGATCAGCGCGAGGCCGATGCGGGAGAAGTACATGACGTTCTCCCACACGTCGTGCGCGAAGATGTCGCGCCCGAGGAACTGGAAGCTCCAGGTGTGGAAGAGAAAGTCGAAGGGGCTCGCTGCCGCGAGTGCGAGGGTGGCCGTCGTGGAGAACATGATTTCGAGGTCGAGCGCCTGCGTCTTACTCGACGGGCGCGGAGGGTAGATCAAGAAAGAAAGGCCGGGTGCGCCATCGCACCCGGCCTTTCCGTTATCGCCCCTGTCCTGGCTTACGCCGTGGTGGCTTCCCGGCGGATCGCGCAATGCGCAACCCTTGCCGAGTGAGCATTCGTCCTACTGGGTGGGGCTTACACCTCGCCCGCGCTTTCACGCGGGGCAGGACGGCAGACTACCCCGGACGGACCTCCAGGTTGGGAGAACAACTTTCATTCATGCTGCTGCCACCTCCTCCGGGTCGCCCCGGACACCCCTGGGCTCCACGCGGGTACGGCGTGCGAGAGTCCACCAATCCGGGCAAACGCGCGACGTCGTTCGCGGCCTCGGTGGGGGTGTTTCACGTTGAAAAGCCCGCACGAAGCGGGCTCAACCGTAGAGTACAGAGCGCTGAGGTGCTCCTCAGCCGGCAAATTCCGAGAGCTAGAAGCTCTGACCTGCACGTTGGTTCAGAAGTATCACAGAAAATAAGGTCGCGCCAATCGCTCCGTGAAGAACGCCAGAAAAAGCAATGTTTTTCGATATTTTCGCGATCTCGGTCTCGCCCCTCAGCGCGCCGAGACCCAGTCGCCGGCCATCGAAAAGCTCATCTTGCACGGCAGGGACGTGAAGCCCTGGGACACCATGGCGGTCGCGCAATCGGAGCTGCCCTGTGCGGCGTAACGATATTCGAGTGACCCGGTGAGATGCCGCACGCGGGTCGCGTGATCGAACGCGCCGGACGAGGTGTCCTTCCGCACGATCGTGCATGTATCCGCGGCAGGAACGTCGCTCGGCACGGCGACGACGGTCTCCGACTCGAACGAGAAGTGCACGCCGTCGTCGTCGAGATCGCCCTCGACGGAATCCGCGCCGCTGTTCCAGTAAACGAGCGGCGGCGCCTCCGACAGAAAGACATCGAGACGGAAATCGCTCATCACGCCTTCGGCGTCCGGACCGCACGTCGAGGTGTCGAGCTTCGCGTCGATCTGGAAGCGCCCGAGGTCGTCTCCGATGGCGCGGCCGTCGCCCTTGGCGAGCACGCCGCTGCAACCGGCGGTGCCGGCGCACACGAGGAGCGCGACGCTGCGTAGGCGGAGGTTCGTCATGGTACGGCGCCGTCGCTCGAGCGGGCGTTTCGACGTAGCCGTCCGGGCGCCTTCGGGGCAAGTTCGCCGCCGCGATGAACGCCTATGACCGGGCGCTGTTCCGGCGCGCGCTGCTCGCCATCGCGGTGCTCCTGGTCCTCGCCGCGGGCATCGTCGTCACGACCGACGAAGCGACGAGCACGCTGTCGACGCGCGCCGCGCGGCTCGCGGCGCTCACGCCGCTCGTCACCGCTGCGGCGCTGCTCGGTGTCGCGGCGCATGCGCGGATGCGAGGAGAATTGCGTGCACTCGACGCTCTCGGAGCGGCTCCGTGGCGGTCCCTTCGCGGCGTGGAAGGGGCCGGCGCGCTCGCCGCCGTGGCGAGCATCGTCGTGCTCGTCGTTCCGTCGACGGACGCGACGAGCCTCTTGCCAGCGGTGCGCCCCCTCGTCGACTGGACGTTCGCGGTGGACGGTAGCCGCGCCTTCGCCGCTGGCCTCGTCGTGCACGCGAACGGCGCGCTCGAGGTGACGCGCGCGGTGAGCGCGCCCGCGTCGCTTCGACACGCGACGTGGGCCGCCATCGCGTGCGTCGCACCCATCGCGTGCGTCGTGCCGTCGTGGGCGTCGACGCCGATGACCCCCCGGCTCCGCGTCGCGAGCGGTCTCACCGCGGCCTTCTGCGCCGTGCTCGCTCTTCACCTCGTCGCGGCCGCACGTATTCCGGCGGCGCTCGCCGTCACTGCGGCGATGCCTCTCGCGCTGTCACTCTGGCGTTCACGACGGTGAACGGGGCGAGACCCGGACACCGGAAACGACTCACGCCGCCCTGCGGTAGCGGGCGGCGTGCAGCGACGGACGCGCTCTGCGAAAGCTCAGCCCGAGTCGGAAGCGGATTCCGGCTTCGCCTTGCGCTGGAGCGCGGCTTCGAGGCCGACGCGGGCGCGCTTGCGCTTCTTCAGGTGCTTGCCCTTCAGGGGGGTCGCCATCCACTCGTGCTTCTGCCGGACTGTCCAGATCGCTCGGTTAGCCATGTCGGGGCTGGCTCTTACCTGTTGTTCCGGGCATTTTCAAGCGCCGCTCACGCCGAGTGAGGGGTCTAGTGGGCTCGAAAAGCTCCTTCGCTTGACAGGTCCCGCTTCATTCCTTAAAAGTTCGGTGCCCTAATGAAAGTGATTTTCACTTTCAAATCATTCCGTCGAGCGCTCGCGCTCCTCGTCGCCGTTGCCGGTGGCGGGGTCTATGGATGCGCGGTCACCAGCGCTGCCGTCCCCGTCGTTGCCGGCGATCAGCAATGGGCGAGCTCCCGGTGGCCCGGCACGACGATGAATGATCTTTCGCGAGGGCATGACGTCTTCGCGTCCCGTTGCTCGTCGTGCCACAGCCTTCCGAGCCCCGCCGCGAAGACGCCCGACGAGTGGAGCGGCGTGCTCGACGAGATGGCGAACCGCGCGAAGCTCTCCACCGACGATCGCGAGCTCGTGAATCGCTATCTCAGCGCCGCGAGCCAGCGACTCCGTACGCAGTCGTCCGCGACCCGCACCGGCACGAATTCCCCGGCACTCTGAGCGCGCCACGCAGCAGCGCGAATGCTGCAGCGCTCTGGCGCGTTGTGCGGGTGCTCAGCCGACGGCGCCGGCGGATGACTTGCCGGTCGTGGGCGGGGGACCAGGACGGCGCGAGTGTATCTCGAGCGCCATGACCGTCCCGATGCCGATGAGCGCCAGCCCGAGCGACGCGAGCGCGTGCAGCGGCGTCGGCATGCCCAGATAGCCCAGCAAAAAGCTCGTCCCGACGACCATCACCAGGGTCACCACGCGGTGTCCCAGGAGAGGTCGTTCGAGCGCCATGCGACGAGGGTAGCTCGGTTGCAGGCGATCGGTAGACGATTTTGAAAATAGTCCCCCCCTCGGGACCGCTTTTCAGGCGCGCCGCAGCTCGTCGTTCTTGGACGGGGCAGGGTGCGCCGATGACTTCCTGACTGGCCGCACCGACGCGGCGCCGGTCCTCTTCTTGAAGAGTGCCCGTACGTCTTCGTCGTGAGAGCGGCCCCACTCCAGGGCTCGCGCGACCTCCGCCCGCTGGAGGTCCGGGTCGAGCCCCGCTCTCGTTTCCCAGTGCGCCAGGCGCAGCCCGTGCTCTCCGGCGACCTGCAGCTCCACGCCATGGTCGAACGTGAGAACGAGAACGTGGACCTCATCATCGGGACCGCGCTGACGTTTCCACGAGACTGACGGCTCTCGCATCGTTCCCTCCCGGATCGCTCGAAGGGAGCGATACCGACTGCTTCATGATGTCAAAACGTGGACGCTCGCGACTTCAAATCGCGCCTCCAAAGAGGTGTTACGCGCGCACACATACGAGCACACGCACCCCCATCTCCCGGTCTCTCACGCGAGCCGTTCGACACAAAAGCAGTCGAGTCGCCGGCCCGCGCTCATGCGCGAAGACAGCGACCCGAGTGTACGAGCGTGGAGCGCTCGGTTTCCTAGCGATTGGCACGTTGACGGGTTTCGCCCTTCAACTCCTTTGCCTTACCTTCCGCTTCCATCTGCTCGTTGCCGATGACGGCGCCGACGCGGTTCTTCACCGTGCCCGCTACCTCTTCTGTCTTGCCCTTGGTGCGCTCGCCGGCCTTGGCGGCGTTCTCCTTCGCCTTGCCCTCGAGCTCACGGGCCTTCCCCTCGGCCTGCATCTGCTCGTTGCCGATCAGCTTGCCGACCGTGCCCTTGATCTTCCCGCCGACCTGTTCCGCGACCCCCTCGCCGCGCTTTGCTGCATTACTCATGATTTGCCTCATTCAGAGCCGCATGGGCTCCCCTGTATTGCTGAGTTATTCTCAGTGTCCGATGTAGGAGCAAGGCGCGTGCCGCCGCGAAAATGCGGCGATCTCCGCGACTCCCATGGAATTTCGACGGCAATGCGCCACGTCGTGGCATTTTGGGATGCCGCGGTTCGAAAATCCGCGTCAATCAGGCCGAATAGCCGCTCTATTCCCTGACCGCGAAGCCGTCACGTTCGCCGAAGTCTTCGGAATGCGAGACCCGGATGCGAACGCGAGACGTCGGTCGTCTCGCGTCTCTCTTCGCTCTGTCGAGTTGTCGTCGCGCCAGGTCGGAAGTGTCAACTTGACCGGTCACATGTCTTGAGCGGTGTGATGCCTCGCGCTCTCGCCGCGCTTTCGTCGCGCTTTCGCAGTGCTTCGTCGCGCGCTCGCGTGCGCGCTCGCGGGCACGCTCCGTGCTGAATGCCGGCGCGGAGGCAGGTCATGCACAGAGCAGTGTTGCGACGGCTGATATTCGTCGCGAGCATCTTCACATTCGTGTTCGCGTACGTCGCGTCGGCGAGCGCGCAATCCATCACGCTTGCGACGGGGCTCTACCGGAAACAACCGGTACGTTCGGCGTCGTCGCTTCCCTACTGGGTGAGTCGTTCCGATTGCCTCGCCGAGGACGTGATCAGTTTCTACCCGGTCGCGCTGACGGACTACACGGGCGACACTCTGCAAGTATGGGGAGGCGCCCGCGGGATCGATTGCAGCACGCCGACGAATCGTGCCGCAAACGGCTCAGCATGCTTTCTCCTCTACAACCAGCCTGCCGCGGCCGCCGCAACGCGCGTCGACGTGCCGGTCGTCGCACTGGTCGCGCACTCGTCGGCAAAAGTGGCGCGAGACTCGCACGGATATCCCGCCGTGTGCACGAGTTCCACCGCAGCGGCATCCGATCCGTTGACGCTCTACTTCGATCTCGTCGACGGCACCGCGACGGTCGTCGCGTCCGCGGCGTGGAATGACACGGGCGTCGACGTCGTTCCCCCTGAGCCGCCCGCAAGCGTCACCGCCAGCAGAGGTGACACCCGCATCCTCCTCGACTGGACGGCGACCAGCGAGAGCGACGTCCGCTCGTATCGATTCTATTGCGACCCCGCGCCGGGAACCCTGTACGCCGATGGAGGCGTCATTTCGGGTTCGCTTCCCTCGGCGTCGAACGACGTCGGCGCCACGTCTTCCGCCGTCGAGAGCGACGCCGACGTCTCTGCAGAGGGCAGCACCGATGGCGGCACGCCGGCAGTCGACGCGGGCGCCGGCGGAGCAAGCGCGGAGACGATCGCCGACGCAGGCACGAGCGCCGGCGCGACGTGCTCGACCACGTCGATTCTCACGCCGGGCACCGACGCACAATATCCAGCGCCGCTCGACCGCTACTTTTGCGGTTCCGCCACCTCCGGCGTCACCAGCGCCACCGTGAAGAACCTGGTCGACTACGTCGACTACGTCATCACCGTCTCCGCCGTCGACCAGGTCGGCAACATCGGCACCCTGTCCAACCAGATCTGCGAAGTCCCCGCACAGATAACCGACTTCTTCGGCCTCTACCGTCAAGCCGGCGGCAAAGCCGGCGGAGGCATCTGCTCACTGTCACGACCGCCCCCCCCGTCGCACGGAGACGGCTACGCCGTAATGGCAGCCGTCGTGGCAACGGGCGCGACGCGGATGCGCAGGAGGGCGCGAATCAGTCAGCGATGGCAGGCCGAAAGCGCCGCCTCGTGACGAGATGGGCGATAGCTCGGCGGCGATGCGTTTTCACACCTTGCAAAGGCTGCACGCACGACGGTGGGACGGGGATCTGACGGCTCGTCGGGACGTGAGCGAGCATACGAACGCGGCGGACCAGCTACCGGTAGACTTCTCTTCGATGCGCGATGTTCCGCACGACAATCGTCGCTTTTCCGGGGTCGTAGGCGAACAGAACGCGAGGGTCGCCGACTCTCAATCGAAACGTTGGCGGCTTGATGCCTGTCATGCGCGCGACGTCGCCATGGCCAGTCTCAGCGAACTGAGCGACAGCATCGAGCACGCGAGCGACAACATCCGCCTCGAGTTTCTTCAGGCTTCGCTCGGCGGCCCCACTCCACACAACACGCGTCACCCAGCGAGCCGCCGTCGCAGTTCGTCGGTGGACATGAGCCCTTCAGACGGACCGTCCTCGAGAAGGGCCGCGAGGTCCGCCTCAGTGGGCGTCTCGGCGGGCGCATGCGCCAAGGCGCGGATGATAGGGTTGTTAGATTCCCGGAGTGCACGTAGCTCCCGTTCGGTAGTGCCCTCGAAGACCGCGATCGCGGCCAAGACACGCGCGAGAGCACCTCTGAGGTCGACCACCGACGCTCTTACGGATGCGGGTACTTCGCTCTCCGATACAACGAGCAGAACGCACTCACTGAGCTCGGTCCTTACGAGCTTAGGCGCCCGGTCGAAATAATCGATCCCGATATGGAAATATCCTGACGATGTTGGCGGTTCGTCCTTCAGCATGCGTGACGTGGAAGGCATTCGGACCAAGTACGAGCAACTACGCGGCGTGATGGACGAGCGCGTCA
>DATAZL010000149.1:0-9933 GCA_036272055.1 Polyangiaceae bacterium
CCGTCGCAAAATTCCTCGGATGTCTGCCCGCTCGCCCGCCACGCCGTCACACGGCTCGCCCACTCGCTCGCGTCTGCCATGCGCGCGATCGTCGTCGCTCACGAGCCCATCTGGAATACGGGGTCCGTGCAGCGGATACGAGTTGCCGGCCACCTGGCACGATCGCGAAGGATACGTCCTCTCGCTGGAACGCTGACACGAATGTGTCCTTCGAGAACTTAGCTTGGACGAATCCGATCGGCAGAGCCTCGACAGGCGAACGCCCCTCGCGCTTCAGAAACGCGAACCTGTCAGCAAGCGCTTCATCCACCGCGAATCCGAGAAACAACAGCGTTCGCAACTTGTCCGGATCCCCCATTCTGACTCGAGCTCTCTCGTCGGTACGTCGCGCGGCCTCGCGAGCCGCTTCTAACGCCGCCCACGCATGAGTGCGCGGAAGCAGCCGAGCGAGCAGATCCCCGCCCGCAGCCGAGTCGGTAACGTCGGTCCGCCACCATCCAAGCCGACTCGGCTGCGAAGTCTCGCCCGCCCAGCCAACGATCAGCTGCACGGCAAGCACGGCGTCAAGCACTACGTCGTTGGCCCCGCTGGTCATGTCAGAGCCGAGAAGAATAGGCGCTGGGAGCGTCGTGATCAACGGAAGCCACCGCCACGTCGCTCTGCTGCGGGAAGCGCGCATCCTTGGCGATTCCCAGGGCTAGCGCACCCTGGCATTGACCGGCCGCACCATGAGCGGAAGCGCGTGCTCGCTGTGCGGGTTCGAGCGGGCTTCATGTTCACCGAGACGCGCACCGGAACTGACGCAACCCGACGAGTTCCGTCCGTGCTTCGGCTCAGCTCAACGTAGACCACTTGGGCGCCACTTCGCTCCATGCAGATGACGCCGTGAATGACGTTGCTACGGACACGCGCGCGCGGCGCGCTCGGCGGCGGTCCACGCAGGAACTTTTCACTCGCAGCTGCGCATCACGAACGGCGGACGCGAAGCGCGGATAGTCATTTGTTGGCTACGTGCAGCCTCCGTCGACATACGGGTCGTCGGCCGCGCGCGACCAGATGCTGGCGTACGCCGTCGGGGAGCCATACGATCGCGTCCGCTGGGGATTCTTATCGCGATGTCAAACCACGAGAAACTGATCCGCGCCGCGCGCGAAGCTCAGCTCGAGGGCGAGGTCGCGGAAGCCATTCTGGAACACGGCGAAGGCGACGGCTCGCGAAACGCAAACATGCGGTTCTATCTCGCCGTGCTCGGGGTACTCCCCTGGGTCGGGGTGCTGATCACCGCGGTGCTAGCGCGGTGGGCGGAGCAAGAACAGCAGGGCCTGAACGAGATGCATCGTCCGTGGCTCGAGGAGCACGAAGCACGCCTCGAAGATCTCCGTCACACGGTCCACCAGATCGAGAGCCGCGTAGTGGCCTTCGGGCCCGACGCGCAGGAACGCTTGAACAGCGACGACTACTTGGTTCTTGCCCGAAAAGCGTTCCGCGTCTGGGATCACTCCGAATCCGCGGACAAGCGGGAGCTGATCCGAAAGGTGCTGACGAACGCCGCCGGCTCTCGGACCGCCAGCGACGACTTCGTGCGGCGCTTCATCGAATGGATTGACGAATACAACGAACTACACTTCGCAGTTGTTCGTTGCATTTACAAGAACCCGAGCATCACTCGCCAAGGGATCTGGGATCAGATCAACGGTAGCGAGGTCTCAGAGGACAGCGCGGAGGCCGACCTGTTCAAGCTGCTCATCCGCGATCTCAGTACTGGCAGCGTAATCCGTCAGCACAGGGAAACGGATGGCGCGGGAAACTTCGTAAAAAGACCACCGCGCAGGCCGACCCGTGGAGGGACCCGCCTGATGAAGTCAGCGTTCGACGACGAAGAGCCATACGAGCTCACCGAGCTCGGACGAGCGTTCGTCACTTACGCGTTGAACGAGGTGGTCCCGCGACTGCCCGACGCGAACGCTCCGGCGAGTGGGTTCGAGTCCGGATGAGAGGAGCGCGTAGCCCGGAACACATGCTCCGTCGGGGCCTCAGCTGTACCGACGAGCGCCTCAATCAGGAACTGCCCAACACGGTCGTGCCGGCGCTCAACACGGCTGGTCAAGACGCTCGCGGAGTCCGTAATGCGTCCGAGATCGCGCGACGTGTTGCCGTCGCGGTCGCCATGGTCTCGGGTCACGAGCTTCGCGCCCCTACGTCTGCGGGACGTCCTTCCACTCCATCGCGCGCACGACCGATTCGAAATGGCGCACGTTCGACGTAACCACTGCCGCACCTTCCGCGATTGCTTGCACCGCGATCAGCACGTCCGCGTCGAGTGCTTCTGGCGGCGCCGTCACGACTCCGTCCCGACGGAGCACCGCCCACAACCGCGCTGCCGATCGCCACGTGGCAGTCGTGACCGGTACGTACGACAGTTCCCGGCCGAGCTCGTCGAGACGCGCCACGCTCCGTGTAGCTCCAATTCGAAGCAGCTCGCGGCGTAGCTCGTAGTCGGCCACCTCGGAGACGAGTAGCTCGTGGATCGCCACGGCTCGACGCAGCCAGGCGCGAACCTCGCCGTGCTTCCGCGGGTGGCACGCCCATCCGAGGACCGACGTATCCAGAAGCAGCTTCACGGCTTCGGTGCTGGCGTCGTCTCGTCACGACCGAGGCTACGGGTGAGGTCGAGGCGCTCGAAGGTCTCCACGTCCCACTCGGGCTCGGGTGTCGTGTCCTCAGCCGCCCAGCGGTCGAGCATCGCCGCGACGCGCCCGGCGCGTTCGGCGCGTTCCGTTGCCGGATCGAGCGGGGGACGACTGGGGAGGGCCACACGACGAGCGTAGCAGCCCTCCTCGGCTCATGCATTGCCTCACGGCACGTCGGTTGCCCCCTCACCCCTGCCGCCCAAACGCCTCCCGCCCCATCCGTCCCTCCCCGTCCATCTCCAGCCACTCCCCCCGTCTCTCTGCTCTCTCGCGCGCCCGATGCAGTCGCGTCCCCGGCGTCGTGTGCACGACTCTGATCGTCGATATCCCCGACCCGCGCTGCGCCACCGGGACGACCGCCGCCACCTGGCCCTCGTCGTCCTTCACCCAGAGCTGAAAGTCGTCCCTCCGGAACCGGTCGATGTCCGTCACGGGCGTCGGGTAGTTGTGAACCCCTCCGCCCTTCGGCAGCGTCCCCGTGTGCAGCACCTGCGGCAACGGCACGCTCGCGTTGCAGATCGAGTCGGTCCACTCGGCGATTCCCACCGCGCTCTTGATGGGCGTATCCAGCAGCTTCCTCAAATCAATGCCGAGCTTCTTGAACTCGCGCACCGACTCCGGGAAGCGCGCATAGATCCGCCTCGCGTTCACCCTTAACAAGTCGATCTTTTTCGGGTCGGCACAGAATTGCGCGCTCCATTCTATGCCTACGTAGTTGCGGACGAAGAACCAGCCGGTGCCGTCGTGGAGCCATAGGCCGCCTCCGTGGTGGTCCTGGTAGCTCCGGCTTCGGCCCGCGAAGTACCAGCCTTTGACGGTCTTCATGATCTTCGCGAGTGCCACCCGGGATCGTCGATACGTTGCACTGTCGGCGCGCGGCGGATGGCCGCTCGTGCGATACGTGACTGGATGGCCCGCAGTGACGGGGTGGGTCTTGCGCGACGGCAACACTCCCCTGTGAGTATCGTCAAACGTGGTGGTCATATCGACCTCCGACGGCAAGCGCGGCACGTATCTCGGTGCGAGTCATCGGCCCGCGCAGCAACGACAGGGTGTCCCTTGGTTGCAGCAAGATGGGGCCGCACCGCGCGTGGGTGTTGCGCACGACGAACCATCTCGGCGCTAGGCGTTTCAAGACGTCGCCGAGGGGGGCTTCGTTGTCGCTTCGCGGGTGCTCGCCGGTGATGCCATCGACGATGCGGGCTCGGTCGGCGTCGGTCTGGAGGCGGCCGAGGGCCCAGAAGCCGGCGTTCGAGAGGGCGCGGTAGTCGAGGTCCATGGGGTTCTGGGTGGCTACCAGGACCCCTACGCCGAAGGCGCGCGCTTGCTTCATGAGGGCTACGAGGGGGCGCTTGGTGGGTGGGTTCGCGGGGTGTGGCGGCAGGAAGCCGTACACCTCGTCGAAGACGATGAGGGCGCGGAGCCCGGACGAACCGGGCAGCGTGCGCACCCACGAGAGCACGTCCTCGAGGAGCACGCCGAGCACGAGCGCGCGCTCCTCGTCGTCGAGGTGCGCGACGCTGACGACGACCGCCGGCGTGCGCCCGCCCGCGGGAGTGAGCCACGCGCCGACATCGAGCGGCACGCCCTGCCGCCAGCTCGCGAAGCTCGGTGACGCGAGCAGCGTGTTGAGCGCCGCGGCGAGATCGCGCCGCTCGTTCTTCTTGAGGAACGCGTTCATCGGCAGCGCGCCGATCTCGGCGATGGGCGGCTCGAGCACCTCCTGCATGAGGGTGGCGAGCTCCGCGTTCTGTCCGGCGAGCAATCGCCGCTCGGCGAGCACGGAGAGGAGCACGTGCTCGCGGCTGCTCGCGGGGTCGGCGTCGCGCCCGAGGAGCCGGAGCACGAGGGAGATGGCGGCGCTCAGCGCGTGGCGCGCCGCGTCCGGATCGGTGTCCCACCGCGACGAGCGCTGCTCGAGCGACGACAGGACGTGCACGAGCTCGCCGACCCGCGCGCCCGGCGTGAGCACGCGCACCGACGTGGCCGCCGCATAACGCGCGAGCTCCGGTTCACCGATGGACCACTCGCCGAGCGATTGCCGTCGCTCGTTCACGAGCCGCCGCGCGCGCTCGGACACCGGCTCGACTTCCCCGCCTCCGCCCGGCTCGACCCAAGGCGCGACGAGCGCCGGATCGAACGACGGGAACGCGAGCAGGAGATTCGGCAGATCGCCCTTCACGTCGATGACGAGGGTGGGCACCCCTTGCTGGAGTGCCTCCTCGATCATCACGGTGAGGAGGCCCGTCTTGCCGCTGCCGGTCATCCCCACCACCACCCCGTGCGTGACCAGATGACTGGCCGGAAGCTGGAGGGGAACTCCGCCCCCCGTACCGTCGAGCGTTCTCCATGCACCCAGACTCAAGAGCGGAGTTCCCATTTTCCAACCTCACCTTTCACAGTGCTGCGTCGAGCTTCCGGTTCAGTGCACGTTCACGAAGGGCTGCGCGCCCGGTCCCGTCTTCGCTCCGTTCGACGTCCCATCGACCACCGGGATGGCCGGAGGCGTACCGGGCTGGGTCCCGGTCGGGTCCGGCACCGGCGTGGTAGCGGGGGGTTGCGGTGCGTCCGGCTTCTTCTTGCTGGTCACCTTGCCGGCATAGAGCGACGGCGCCACGGTATCGGCGTCCTCGGAGTCCCACCGGAGATAACTCACCGCGCGGCGGACCTGATCGTACGCGTTGACGAACGCAGTGAACGCCCGGCTCCGCATATCCGTCACCGCCGCAACGGTCGCCGGCGAGAGCTCCTTGGTGCCCACCGATTGCAGGAGCCCCTCCGCGATCTGCTCCGCGCGCTGGATCTCCTCCGGCTGGGTCGCGCACTTCCCCGCGATCGACGCCCCCGCATTCCGGAACGTCTGCGCGAGGATCTGCAGATCGAACGCGATGTTCCGGTACCCGACGACGCCCTGGAGATCCTTCAGCTGCTGCCCGTCGATGAGCTTCCGCTGCACCAGCGCGTTCGCGTCGGTGAGCAGCGTCGCGTGCAGCGCCGCCCCCGCCTCCGCGAGCGGCTGAAGCGAATCCGGCGGCTTCACCGCCATCAGATAAAGGGTGTGCGCGTGGCTCATCGCGAGCGCATAAGTCCGCAGATTCGCCGCGCGCTCGGTATTGAAATCCGGCAGCGCCGCGAGCGCGTCCTTCATCTCCACGATGGCCGGCGCGACGCCGAGCACCGTCGTCACGGCAGCGGGGATATCCAGGTTCACCACCGTCACCTGCTCGGCCGTCAAAGCCTCGAACTCCGGAAGCAGCTCATTGAACGGCTCCTCGAAGAGCATCTGATCCGTCGCCGTCGTCACGTTAACGTTGTTCGTTTCCATTTTCGTTTCTCAACTTTCGTTCACGGAACCTTCACGCACCGTGCGTGACGTCGTCCCGCTGACTTCAGTGCTTTGCAAATGCGTTGCCACGCACCCGAGTCGCGATCCGTGAACTCACGACACAGATCCGACCCATCGAGTGGTCACTCATCGACACTCGCCGCCGACGCTGACGCACCTACGTGACAGCGGGTGTTTATTCCCACGGACGAGCACGCCGCTGTTGATGCGACTGCCGCCCGCGCCAGCACTGCCGGAACGCATCCGAGGGCTCACCCCGTGCGCTGCTGGCCCCGCGCTACTGAACCGACGAGCGCGTCCGATTCACGGAACGAGCTCTGTGTCGACCGACCGCGCCAGCTGCTCGTCGAACGTCAGCAGAGGCAGCGCGTTCGCCTTGCGCGACAACTCCAGGATCAGGTAGTCGGCGAAGTCGGCTCCGCCCGTCTCGAACGAGTCCAGCGCGCGCGAAACCACCGGCTCGTCTTCCACGACGACGCCCTCCGAGCTGGTCAGTTTTCGCAGCGCCAGCCGCTCGCTCCGTCTGCGATGGCCTTGTCCATATCGGCGAGCGTGACGGTGCCGACTCCCGGAGGAGGAGTGAGCTTCGTCGAGAGAAGCTCATCGACGGTGAGCTTCCGACGCGGCGCGGTTTCGCTCGGTTCCACGCGGAACACGACGACGTCAGCGTCCCCGGGTGGAAAATCGCTCGGCAGCACGACACGTACCTCGTGAGCCTCGGAAACTCGAACGCGCGTTCGATGCTCTCGCATGGTGACGCTCGAGTGTGCCGCGACCCAGGCCAGGGTGCACGTCAAGAGTTTGCCGGCTCCGGCTTTCAGGCTTTCGTGCGGTTCGCCTTGCTCCAGGCGTGGTCACCAGTGGCGCGGTTGACGAGGTTTGCCAACGGGGCCAGGTTTCCCCGATGCCGACGCGCAACGTGAGCCTGACCGACGAACTCGGCCGATTCGTCGACAGAAAGCTCGAGCAAGGCCGCTATGAGAACGCCAGCGAGTTGATGCGCGCGGCGCTACATGCACTCGAGCGGGAGGATCTCATTTACGAGGCGAAGCTCGCTGCCTTGAAGCTGGCGCTCGACGAGGGCGAGGCGAGCGGCATCGCGGAGGACGGCGTGTTCGAGCGCGTGCGCGCCCGACACAGGCTTCCGCAGAGACACCGTTGAAGGTCCGCTACACTCGCCCCTCGATGGCATCGCTGCGTACACCGTGGAGCGCTGGGGCGGGTCGCAAGCGGACGCCACGCCGACGCAGAAGGCCTCCAGGGAGCCCCTAAATGACCATGACCCCGCGCAACCCTGCCGGGAGCCCCCGAGTGAATGGTCATGACCACGCGAAGCCTCCCGGGAGCCCTGAGACGGGTACGCGTTATCGATGATGGGCCTCCCGGGAGGTCCGCGACGGGTGCGCGTTACCGATGACGGGCCTCCCGGGAGGGCCTCGACGGGTATGCGCTATCGATGCAAGGCCTCCCGAGAGCCCCCTGGACGGTATCGACTACTCGATCAGAGGCTCCTGGGAGGCCTCTGACTATTCACGACCATATACATCGGGGCTCCTGGGAGGCCTTTGACTATTCACTGCCATATACATCGGGGCTCCTGGGAGGCTTTTGACGGGTGAGTGACGGAGATGGAATGGCTCGCGGTAGCGCACGGTCGTGTCGATGCACGAGACCGGGGGCTACCGCGAGGTCGATGCCGCTATCGACGTCTGTTCGTCGGCGCTAGTGACGCTTCCACTGCGCGATCGCGGTATCGATCTGCGACTGCAGAGCTGGATCGGCGCGGCGTTTCAGATCGTCGAGGAGCTCGGGGAGACCGCCGAGCAGGGTCGCGAGTCGGATCTTCGTCCCGTCGCGGCCGCGGAGCACGAACCAGTTCGCCGCCCTGGAGAAGCGAACGTGCACGACATCGTCCCAGCGGAGCTTCCGTTCACCGCTCCAGGGTGAAGAAAGTCTCAGCTCGCATACCGAGCAGCGCGCCTCGACCCGTGTCATCTCGAGCACGAGGGCGGCCCCCAGTAGCAGGAATGCCGAGCACTCCACGCAGGTGACGAGGAGCGCGTACCGCGTCGATTGCTGTGAGATCGCGAAGGCGGACCCCGCGAACAAGAATGCAAAAACCGCGATGACGATGCCCCGTGCCACGCCGGTGTACCGCGCGATCCGGTCGCCCCCTACCCCGTCGCGCTCCGCCACTGCCGCATCCGCCGAACGGCGCATCAGCGCCAGAATGAGCCTCGTCATGAACGTCGCCCCCTTCCATTGCCGTTGACGTTTCGTCGGGGAACCGACGGCACGGCCGTCCTATGCCCGCGAAGCGAATTTTTTGACGTCATGTGCCGCTGGTCGGACAGTGACGTCGGTGGGTTGCGTGGATTCTCATTCGAACCCCGCGGTTTGCCGGATGCCGTATTCGTGACAACGGATCCGGGAAGTGACATGTTCGGTCCATGGCGAGGCCGAGCGAGTCGCACGCGGAACCTCTGGCAGGAGTGGTGCCGGTGTCGAGTTCGCGACGGGTGGTCCAGGCCGACCCTGATCTCGAGAGGGAATTGCTGCGCGCGATGGAGGACTTCGAGCGTGGCGACTACATCGAGCTCACGGTCGAGCAGCTCGAGAATTGCGCCGCGACAGGGGAGTCGCCGTGGCCCGACGAGTCGCGCGGCTGAGTACGACCTTCCGACGGAGTGTCATCGAGCTTGGCTTGCAGCCGCGCTCGCCCGGCTTCCGTGCGGCGTTCGCGACCGTCGCCGCCTTGGCTGACGCAGACGAGCTACCAGGTGCAGGCGATGACGAGACGAAGTTCGGGCCGGGTCGCGAATTCGTTCGTCGCGTGGCCGGACGCAACGTGTGGATTCTCTACCGGTTCGACGCCGACCACCTTTTCGCGATGACCGCGCGGGGTACGCCGCCAGTGCCGGTTGACTGAGCCGGACGCGGGGCGACTCGCCGAGGCTGCACGTAAGCTCGCCCACCGACATCCGTTACCGGACATTTTGTTCATTGCATTGCTGAAACGTCCGGTATGGTTCACTCTGAGGTCCGGGTCCATGGCTGACTTCAACGTTCTCGTCCCGAACGGCTCGGTGGAGCGCGTGAAGAAGACGGTGGGGGCTCTACCGTCTGTTTCGTACTCTTCGACGCCGCGTCGTCAAAGCTTCGTGCTGACGCTGTCGCGTGATTGGGAGACGGAGCCGAGCCGGGCCAGGGTCGCTGAAGTACTCTACCCGATGGCGCGCGGCACGCGGGTGTTCGTTCTCGCGGAGGGCAAGAGCACGCTGAATGGCCCAGCGGTACAGGCCATCACGCACTGGGCGCTGAAGCTCGCACAGGAGCCGTTCGTGGGGGACGTGGACGCCTTTCGCCGGATCGCACTGGCACGCAGAGCGCGCGCGGAGAAGGTCATGTTCTCGTCGGCTGCGCTCGAGGGCGACCGACTCGTCGCGTGGAACTGCGAGCCAGTTCGCTTCGAGGCGCAAACGTCGCTCATTCCAGCGCTGGCATCGATGAAACCGGAAGAGCTGGAGAAATTCGAGATCGACGGGACGACGCTTCGATGGCCGAAGCACGACGTCGACGTCAGCGTGGAAACGATCCGCTACGCCTCGGAACCGAAGTTCAGAGCACAGCAAGACGCAGCGACGCGGCGCGACGCGAATCGATACGCGGCAGCGATGAAGCGCGTACGACTGGCTCGCGGGTTGAAGCAGCGAGACTTCGCCGGGCTCAGCAAGCGGCAGGTGCGGCGGCTCGAGAACGGCGATTCGGTGCCGCATGCGGATACTCTTCGGCTCCTGGCGTCGGCATTCGGGATTTCAGTGAACGAGTACATGCTGGAGCTCGCGGAGGCGAACGAATGACGATCCTTCGCGCAATGCGCGCGCTCGCGGCTCTCGG
>DATAZL010000150.1:0-108539 GCA_036272055.1 Polyangiaceae bacterium
CCCGTTACTTGAAGGCGGGGGAGCAGTTCGCCGAAGGCGAAGCTGCGAGCGCAGCGAGCCCGCGAAGCGGCGGGGGGAGCAGTTCGCCGAAGGCGAAGCTGCGGGGGGCCAAGGCCCCCCTTGCAAAGCAAGCGAGCCCGCGAAGCGGCGGGGGGAGCAGTTCGCCGAAGGCGAAGCTGCGGGGGGCCAAGGCCCCCCTTCTAGTTCTAGTACCGCAAGATTCTCCAAGTTCCGTCTACGGAGCGTCCCTATCGTCCATCGCATGGCAAGCATACGTAGAGAGGTTCTCGTGGACGCGTCGCCGGATGCCGTCTGGGACGCGGTGAGGGACGTCGGCGCGATTCACACCCGGCTCGCGCGCGGATTCGTCACCGACGTGAAGCTCGAGCCGGGCGCGCGGATCGTCACGTTCGCGAACGGCATGGTCGCGAACGAGCTCATCGTCGATGTCGACGACGCGGCTCGCCGGCTCGTCTGGTCCGCCGTCGGTGGCCGCCTCACGCATCACAACGCGTCGGCGCAGATCTTCGCCGATGGACCGAACCGCACGCGCTTCGTCTGGATCGCGGATCTATTGCCGGACGAGCTCGCGCCGGCGATCGCCGGCATGATCGAGCAGGGGCTCGCCGCCGTGAAGCGGACGTTCGAGGCTCAGTTGTAGGTCGCGCCGGCGAGCAGCGCGGGGATGAACGTCGTCACGCTGGTCGTCGAGCCGTTGCCGACCTCGTCCACGGTGAAGATGCCGAGGTTTGCGCGGAGGAGCACGCCGAGCGAGAGGTTCGGGCCGACGAACCACTCGTAACCACCGCCGGCGGAGAAGATGGGGCCGGTCGGGCTCCTGCCGTCACCGGACCTCGAGTGCGAGACGCTCATCCACGCGGTGCCGATCGCGGCCATGAAGTGGAGCCCATCGGTGGGATCGGGGTAAAGCTCGGCGAACACGCCGATGCTCGTCACCGAGAAGCGCGTGTCGCTCAGATCCGGCTCGTCGCCGTCGATCTTCTCGTCGTGCGACGACAGCGAAAATACGCGGTTCGTCTGCGCCTCTCCGCCGATGATGAAGCCGCGCGATGGCGATCCGCCCAGCGCGGCGTCGATGGAGACGGCGCCGCCGCTGAAGGTGCGCGTATCGCCGGAGCTGCCGCTCGACGCCTGGAACAGACCCGGGCCGACCGCGAGACGAGCGAACAGGCCGTCGTGCACGTACGGACCGTGCGGCTTTGCCGGCGCCGCGTCCTCGGCCCGGCCCGGCATGGGGAGCACCCGCGCGGGCGGACGCGACGGGAGCTCCGCTGGATCGCCGGTGTCGGGTGACGGAGTCGGGGGAGCCGCCGACGCCTCGGGTGCGAGGAGCGAGAGCGCGAGCACCACGGTTCCGGCTCGCGCGAGAGCAGGCTGCATCAGCGACGTCTCCGTCCGCGCCGGACGAGCGTGACGAGCGCCATGCCGGCCATCGCCCACCCGAACGCGAGCGCCGGCGACGTACCGTTTCCGCGGGCGACGTGGCTCGCGAAGATCGGCTGCGCGCACGGAGCGTTCTTTCCGTGAACGGCGGTGAGGTCGTTCGACACTTCCTTCTGTGCGGGGTCGTCGTTCACGCGACAATCCATGCCGAGGACGTCACGCGGGAGCGTCATCTCCATCCGTGACATCCAGACGCGGCTCGGGTGCATCCCGATCATGGCGGCCGAGATGTCGGACAGATCGCCGCAGGTGAAGGCCGTCGCCGCCGTTTCGTCGACGAGGGTATCGCCGGTGAGACCGACGAGAGAGAGCGAGCAGGCCCCCTCCTGTACGGCCTCGTTCTCGAAGCCCTGGTCGAAGTAGAGCTGGCCGAGTTGCTGGGACGGCCGGCCACCGGAGGTCGTCAGCGTGCGCGTGACGTTCCTGTCGAACGGGTTCTTTGTCGCGAACGTCGTCAGGAAGCTCGCTCCGAGGTGCTGAGAGAGCGTGTCCTCGCGCAGCGTCTCGTAGTTCGTCGTGTTCGCCGCAAAATCGAAGGTTAGCTTCGAGAGGTCGAGCTCCACCTCGGTGAGGTCGGCCAGGCCGAGCCGCGTCTCTCCGATGGCGTAGAGCACGACGTCGACGGAGCTGCCCGTCCCCGCCATCACCATGCGGAGCGGGAGCACCGCGTGGCCGTTCGGCGTCACGACGCGCACCGGCTGCATCGGCGCGGTGCCGTTCAGGCGGAGCGCGATGAAGTCCATCTTCTCGTCGACGTAGGCGTCGATGATCGGATCGACGTCTTGCTGGATGGCGTAACCGTGCGACGAGAGCCACGTACGGAGCGCGCCCGAGTCGTCCGAGCGAAGCGTCGCCGTGTCGAACGGCCCGAGGCTCCCCTGATGAAGCACGGTCACTTGCGGCCCTCCGTGCGCGAAGTCCCCGACGGTCTGGCCAGAGGCTGCGCTATCCGAGCTCCCACATCCCACGCCCGAGCCGGAGCTCTGCGCGCAGACGAGCTGGGGCGGCGCGATCTGGGTCGACGTGGCCGTCTCGAGCGCCTCGAAGAAGGCGTCGGTGGAGAGCTCGAGCACCGCGCCCGGCTCGACCGGGAGCACCCACCCGAAATCACCGGGGTCGCCGCTGTACTTGATCTGATCCCAGAGCACCGTTCGATCGGCAGAGACGGCGAACGCCATCCGGTGCCCGGTCACGACCGAATCGACCGCCGGGTTGTGGAAGCAGCCGCCGCACGCGGACGCGTCCGGCGCTGCGATAAAGAGAAACGCGCACGCAAGTGCCCCCCTGACAAATGCACCATTTCGCATTCGAGCCTCCTTCCGAAAGCGCAACACAAGGCAAGAAGAGACGAGAAGAGCGGCCGCGCACCCCGAGGCGTCGTCGACCCTGACGAGCCGCGAAACGATACCACGAAGGCCGGCGTGCGCGACGGAGCGGCACATTTTCAGCCTCCGTCTAGTAAAGTGCCGGGCCCATGAAGCCGCGTACGCCGTCCTCGTCCCGGGTCGAGATGACGCAAATCGTCATGCCCACCCACACCAACGGCGTCGGGGGCGTGCTCTTCGGCGGCATGCTCGTGCAGTGGATCGACGTGTGCGCCGCCGTCGCGGCGATGCGTCACTGCGGCGGCTCGGCCGTAACGGCGTCGATCGATCGCCTCGACTTCCTCGTGCCGATCCGGGTGGGCGACGTGGTGGTGCTCCAGGCCCAGGTGAACTTTGCCGGGCAGACGAGCATGGAGGTCGGGTGCCGCGTCGAGACGGAAGACACCCGCTCGGGTGAGCGCCGTTACACGACGAAGGCGTACCTGACGTTCGTCGCCATCGATGCGGAGGGCAAGCCGCGGCCGATCCCGCCGCTCGTCCTCGAGACGTCGGAAGAGAAGCGCCGTCACGCGGAGGCAGAGCGACGTCGCAGTGAGCGCCTCGCGCTCGCCGGCAAGAAGGACACCCTCGCGCCGCCCGGGCGCACGAAGAAGACGGCGAAGCCTCAGACGTCGTCGCCGCGTGCCCTGCGCAGCTCGAGGACGCGCGCGTAGATCTCGCGTCGCGGTCGGCCGGAGACCTCCGCGACGTCGTCGGCGATGGTGCGAGCACTGTCTCCGCTGTCGAGCCGCGCTGCGACGAGCGAGTCGACGTCGGCGTCGTCTGCCTCGTCGGGCTCGTCGTTGCCGGCGACGACGACGGTGAACTCGCCGCGCTCCATGACGTCGCGGCGCGCGAGCTCCGCTAGCGTCCCACGGGTGAGCTCCTCGTGGAGCTTCGTGAGCTCGCGCGCGACGCACGCGGCACGCGCGGGCGCGACCTCGGCGAGGTCCGCGAGCGTTTCCCGGATCCGGTTCGGCGCTTCGAACAGGACCACCGGCTCCCGCGACGTCGCGATTCGCCGGATGAGACGTCTCCGCTTCTCGCCCTTCCGCGGAGGGAACCCCAGAAAAAGAAAAGGTCCGTCGACGAGACCGCTCACGGCGACCGCGGCGGTGACGGCGCTCGGCCCCGGAATGGCGATGACGGTGACACCGCGAGCCGCCGCGAGCCGCACCAGATCGGTCCCCGGATCGCTGACGCTCGGCGTGCCGGCGTCGGTGACGAGCGCGATGCTCTCGCCGCCCTCGAGCGCGGTGACGAGCTCTTCGAGGGTGCGCTCACCGGCGTGGGCGTCGAGCTTCGCCACCGGCTTTCCGCCGATGCCGAGGTGCGACAGGAGCGCGCGCGTGCGGCGCGTGTCCTCCGCCACGATGCGATCGGCGGCACCGAGCGTCTCCGCCGCCCGTCGCGTGATGTCGCCCAGGTTCCCGATCGGCGTGGAGACGACGTAAAGCGCGCCGCTCATGGGCTCTCGGGGCGACGCTCAGGTCCCGACTTCGACCGCGTCACCGAGCTCGCTCTTCAGGTACGTACGGAGCTTGCCGGTGAGGCGCGCCTCGAGCTGGCGTACGCGCTCGCGTGACACGCCGAAGCGATCTCCGAGCTCCTGGAGCGTCATCGGATCTTCTGCGACCAGCCGGTCGTCGAAGATCTGGAGCTCTTTCCCGACGAGTGTCTTTCTGAACTCGTCGAGGCGCCCGCGCACGAGCTCCGACAGCTCGGTGCTCTCGACCGTCTCTTCGGGATCGCTCGACGTGGAGGCGAGGAGCTCCATCCGCGTCGTCTGCCGGCCCTCGGCGTCTCCCACCGGCGCATCGAGCGAGGCGTCCCCGCGGGCGAGCCGCCGGTCCATCTCGACGACGTCCTTCTCGTCTACCCGGAGATTCGTCGCGATCGTGCTGTGGGTGGGCTCGATGCCCATCGCCGTGAGACGCGCCTTCTCTTTGTTGAGGTTGAAGAAGAGACGGCGCTGCGCCTGGGTGGTCCCGATCTTCACGAGACGCCAGTTGTTGAGGATGAACCTGAGCATGTACGCCCGGATCCACCACGCGGCGTAGCTCGAGAGCTTGACGCCGCGATATGGGTCGTACCGCTTCACGGCCTGCATGAGGCCGATGTTGCCCTCTTGAATGAGGTCCATGATGTTGCGGTACGCGCGCCGGTACTCGTACGCGATCTTCACGACGAGACGTAGGTTCGACGTGACGAGCCGCGCGGCTGCGTCGACGTTGCCCGTCTTCGTGTAGTCGACGGCCAGGCTGTGCTCCTGCTCGGACGTGAGGAGCTTGTGGCGCTGGACCTCGCTCATGTAGACGGAGAGCGGGTCGGCTCTCGCGATCGCGCCCTTGCTACCTCCGCGAGGCACCGCGATCTTCTCGAGTTCGGAGTCGTCGATCACCTCGACGTCGCCCTCGGTCTCGGCCGACTCGACGTCTTCGTCTGCCGGTTCGCGCTCGGCGTCTTCCCCGTCGCCCTCGGGCGCTTCGTCGTCGTCCGGATCGCGCTCGTCGGCCTTCTCGGCCTCGGTGTCCACCGGGGCCTTCTTGGGCCGGGTCTTTTTGGTCGAGCTTTTGCGGGACGCCACGAGTTCCTTTCGGGGGCGGGGAAACGTGCGTCCAACGCTATCTGGGGTCAAGGCTTCATGGACTCAATCGAGCTTCACGGGCCTGCCCGCGGTGGGGGCCGGCTCGACGAGCACCACGTGGCCGAGCTTCGCTTTTGGCAGCGATTGCGTCGCTGCGGCGAGATCGTACACAAGCCCCCACTCGACATCGTCGTCAGCCGAAACGAAGACGAAGTCCGAGTCCTTGCAGCGACGCGCGGCGGCCTCGACGCTGTCCTCGGTCATCGCCATGTCGGGGCCGGCGAGTCCCTTCGGGCTCTTGACGGCCGTTCCGCCCTTGAGGCTCCACACCGCATTTCGCCGCTCGCTCAGCACTTTCGTGACGACGCTGCACGCAGGCGCGGTCTTGCCCGTCGCGACCGGGACGAACTTCACCGACTTGGGGAACTCGGTCCGGGTGTCCGTCGTGAGCACGACACCGGTCGCGCCGACGTCCGCGAGCGCGCCGACCATCGCGGCGACGTGCGCGAGCTTCGAGCTCCGGTCCGCCCTGAGCGCCACGTCTTTGCCTGAGAAGTAATCCTTGTTCGCGGCGAGATCGCTCGCGAGCTTCTGCTTGCCGTCGGGCTTGTCGAGCAGGATGTACGTCCATCCGACCTTCGGACCCTCCGCCGACACGCTGAGCTCGGGCGGTCCCGTCGGCTTCGGCGGCGCGGTGATCGCGGGCGGCTCGACGGTGTCCTTCTTCGTCTCGAAGGGGTTCGGCGCGGGCTTCGAGTCGCACCCGACGACGGAGAAGAGAGCGAGAGCGAAAGAGACCCCGAGCGACGTCCGGCGCATGGCGCGGGAGTCTACAGGATCATCTCAGGTTCTTGCACACCTGGTCGCTCGGCGAGAGCGAGATCTGCGCGCTGCACACGCCGCTCGAGCCGGCGACTTGCGTGCAGATGCGGCTCACGCAGTCGTCGTCCGACGTGCAGTCACCACCGACGGCCTTGCGCGCTGCGCACGTCCCGGCGACGGCGCCGCCGTCCGCCGATTCGCCCACTGCGATGACCTTGCCGCCGGAATCGAGGCAATGCGACGCAGCGTCGCAGGGCAGCGTCGAGGAGCAGTCGTCGCCTTGCGATTTGGCGGCGAGGCAGTTCGTGCCGTCGCAGTAGAAGTCGGTGACGCAGACGGCCTCCGCCGCGTCACACGAGAACCCGCCGGAGACCGGCGGTGAGGTCGGGACCTGGCACTTTCCGGTCGCGCTGGTCTTCTTGATACAGGCGAGATCTTCGTCGCGGTCGCAATCGCTGTCCTCGCTGCACGTCTTGCCCGCGGTGCCCGGCCCCGAGACGATCTTGCTGCAGGCATTGCCGAGGTTCATCACCGTGTCGCGCTCGTCGGCCGTGAGGACGCCGTCCTTGTAAGCATCGGCGACCGCGTCGAGACAATCCGGAGCCGTCTTCGCGGAGTACTTGTCCTCGGGGATGAGCGTCTCGCAGAACGACTGCTGGGAACCGATGCAGTCGTCCGCCGTCGCCGCCGAGCAGAGGTCCACGACCTTGTCGTTGCACGCGCGCGCCCCCCACTCGTCACAGAAGCCCCGGACCGTCGAAATCTTGCTCCCGAGCCCGTCGTCCTTGTGAAAGCAAGAGGTGAGCATGACGAGAGCCGCGAGAGCCGGGAACCAGCGCATCACACGGTTTTGCGGCAGCGCTTCGAGTCGGACAAGTTTCCTGACCCGGCGGCATTTGCTGCAAGGCGGCACCGCGGCGTTCCTCGGGCTCACCGGCCTGCCCGCCGCGGCCGACACCGGCGGCCTCGATCGGCAGATTCTTGCGGTGTCGGGTGATTCGCGAACGGCACGAAAAGCGCTGGTACTCACGCCGCGGCGTCCGCCGCCGAAGGGCGGCTATCCGACGCTCGTCCTCTTCCACGGCCTCGCGGAGACGACGAATCCGGAGCTCGGCCTGCGAGCCTGGGCGGACCGCTACGGCCTCGTCGCGGCCGACGAGCGCCTGCGGCGGGGCAGCGTCGCGGCCCCGACGCCAAATCGCTACCTCACGGAGGCGCGGGCCGCTGCCATCGACGCCGAGCTCCGTACGCGGCCCTATCGTGGGTTCGTCGTGGTTTGCCCGTTCACTCCGAACGTCTACGAGGGCGGCGCAACAATCATGGCGCTCGACCGCTACGCGAGCTGGGTCACGGACGCGCTTCTGCCGGCAGTGCGAAGAGCCGCGCCGGTCCGGCCCGACCCAATGTCCACCAGAGTTGACGGTTGTTCCCTCGGCGGTTACGTCGCGCTCGAGGTCTTCCTGCGAAAGCCGGAGTTTTTCGGCGCCGTCGGAGGTGTCCAGTCCGCTTACGGTGAACGCATGGCGCTCGTCTACGCCCGTCGACTGCGCGAGACACTCGGGCGCGTCGGCCCCCGGGCAATCCATATAGAGACGTCCGTCTGGGATCCGTCGCTGAAGGCGCATCGCATCCTGAACGACGAGCTCCGGCGTGCGGGGGTCGATAGCGACCTCACGGTACTACCCGGCGGCCACGATCAGAACTTCTTGCGCGAGGTCGGGGCGCTCGAAATGCTCCTCTGGCACGACCGACGAACCTCATGACGTGCGCGGGTCGCCGCGCTATAGGCCGACACACCAAACCACGATGCCAGAGGAAGACAGCGCACAGAGGCTGCTCGCGTTTGCGCGGAAGCTACAGCGTGCGTCGACCTTCGCGGAGCTGCTCGACACCGCGCGGGAAGAGGTGCTGCAGGCGACCACGTTCAAGCACGTCTGGTTCATGGTCGCCGACCGCGAGCAGGCCGACGAGCTCCGTCTCATCGAGTACTCCGGTGAGCGGCGCGAGTTCGTGTGGGACGTCGCGCCGGTCCTCCGCGTGGAGGGCGACCCGATGCTCGAGGAGCTCGTGACGAGCGACGCGCCGGTCGTCATCCACGACGCACGCACCGATCCTCGGACCAACAAGGCCGTCGTCGAGCAGCTCCAGAATCGCACCATCATCAATATCCCCCTTCGCCTCCTCGACAAGCCGCTGGGGATTTTTGGGTTGGGAACCTTCGGCGACGAGGGCTGTCACATGCCCGACGCGCCGCAGCTCGCGTATCTGGTCGGCATGGGGAGCCAGCTCGCCGTGGCCGCCGGTCGCATCCGGTTCCTCGAGACGAAGGCCCGGGCCGAGCGCGAGAAGCGAGAGCTCGAGCATCGCATGATGCAGATCCAGAAGCTCGAGAGCCTCGGCCTCCTCGCGGGCGGCATCGCCCACGACTTCAACAATCTCCTCACGGTCATCATCTCCGGCGTGTCGCTCGCGATCGATCAGTCGCTCGACGCCGGCGTACAAGAAGAGCTCCAGACCGTCCTCGACGCGGCCGGCCGCGCCGGGCAGCTCACGAAGCAGCTCCTCGTGATGAGCCGGTCGCAGGAGCTCGATCTCAGATCCGTCGACGTGAACGTGCGGATCGAGCAGCTCATGGCGCTCCTCCGCCGCGTCATGCCGGAGAACATCGAGATAGATCTGGTCAAGGCGCCGAAGCTCCCTGCCGTCGACGCCGACGCGACGCAGCTCGATCAGATCTTCATGAATCTCTGCATCAACTCGCGTGACGCGATGATGGGCGGAGGCGGCCGCATCACGATCGAGACGGAGCAGGTGCTCATCAACGGCGGCTACGCCCAGGCCCATCCCTGGGCCAAGAAGGGGCGCTACGTCCTGGTGACGGTCACCGACACCGGCAGCGGCATGCCCGCCGACGTCGTCGAGCGCGTCTTCGAGCCGTTCTTCACGACGAAGGGTCCACAGGCCGGCACCGGGCTCGGCCTCGCCGTCGCCTACGGCATCGTGCGCCAGCACGGCGGCATGATGCACTGCTACAGCGAGGTCGGCGTCGGGACATCGTTCAAGGTGTACCTGCCGGCGCGCGAGCAGTTCGCGAGCGACGTCGGCTCGAAGCTCCACGGCATCGCGCCGAGCGGCACCGAGCGCATCCTCCTCGCGGAAGACGACGCGGGCGTGCGCGCCGTCGCGGTCCGCATCCTGACCAAGGCCGGCTACGACGTCACGGCGGTCGAGAACGGCGACGCCGCGTGCCGTACCGTCGCCAAGGACGACTTCGCCCTGGTCATCCTCGACGTCGTGATGCCGGGGATGGCTTGCGCGGAGGTCGTCGCGCGCATCCACGCGCTGAAGCCCGCGCAGCGCATGCTCCTCGCCAGCGGCTACACCGGCGGCGCGCAGATCCTCGACTCGACCCGAAACACGCCGCTCGAGCTCCTTATGAAACCGTACGACCCGGACCGGCTGCTCCGCGGCGTGCGCAACATGCTCGACCGCGGCAAGCTCTGACGACGGCCCCGCTCACGGGAGACGTGCATGGGAAGCGCCTTCGTCGAACACCTCGGACGGCTCGCGAGCACCCAGGGTGAGCGCGTCGCGCTCCGGGACGACGCGGGAGAGCTGACCTACGGCGCGCTCCGGGAGCGCGTCACCGACGTCGCCGCGGCGCTGACGGCGCGCGGCCTCGCCGGCAAGCGGGTCGCGCTGCTCCTGCCGAGCAGCACGGAGTGGGTGACGGCGTTCCTCGGCTGCCTCGCGTCGGGCGCGACGGCCGTCGCCCTGACGGAGCTCTACGCGGAGCGGGAGCTCGAGTCGCTCGTACGCGCGTCGGGCGCCTCCGCGATCGTCGCGGGCGAGGCAACGACGGAAGTGGCAACCAAGGTGGCCGGAGGCGCCACGGTGATCGCCGCCGAGGAGCTCCGGCAACCGCGAGCCGGTGGCGAACCGACGGCGACGGCGGCCGGCGGCCTCCTGCTGTTCACGAGCGGGACGACAGGCCGGCCAAAGGGTGTGCCGATCACCGAAGAGAGCGCGCTGCACCTCGGCCGCACCCTAGGCGCTGCCTGGGGGTTCGAGCCCGAGGACGTCTTGCTCCACGTGCTCCCGCTCCATCACGTGCACGGGATCGGCGTGTCGCTCGTGGTCGGGCTCCTCGCGGGAGCGACGGTGCGGCTCCTGCCGCGCTTCGACGCGGAGCGCGTCTGGGACGAGCTCGGGTCGGCGACGGCGCTCATGGGGGTGCCGACCCAGCACAAGAAGCTCTTCGACGCCTTCGACGCGGCCACGCCGGAGCGCCGGGCGCGATGGGAACGGAGCGCGCGCCTCCTGCGGCTCGTGACGAGTGGCTCTGCGGCGCTTCCTGCAGCGCTCGGCGAGCGATGGCGAGCGCTCTCCGGGCGTTATCCGCTCGAGCGCTACGGCATGACGGAGATCGGCATCGTGCTGTCGAACCCCGAGCACGGCGAGCGACGACCCGGGACGGTCGGCAAGCCGCTTCCCGGCGTTTCAGTGCGCATCGTGGGAGACGGCGGCGAGCCCGTCTCCGACGGCGAGCCCGGCGAGCTCTGGGTGCGCGCTCCGACGGTGTTCGCCGGCTACGACGGCGATGCGGCGGCGACGCTCGCGTCGTTCCGCGACGGCTGGTTCGTCACCGGCGACACCGCGAAGTGCGCAGACGACGGGTACCTGACGATCCTCGGCCGCACGTCCGTCGATATCCTGAAGAGCGGCGGCGAGAAGCTCTCCGCGCTGGAGATAGAGGACACGCTTCGCGAGCACCCGGGCGTCGCGGAGGTCGCCGTCGTCGGCGTTCCCGACGAGACCTGGGGAGACGCCGTGGTTGCTGTGCTCGTGGCGCGCGCGGGCCACGCCGGCGCGCTCGACGAGCAGAGTGTCAGGGCATGGGCGAAGGCACGACTCACGGCGTACAAGGTGCCGAAACGCGTGGTCGTCGTGGACGAGCTGCCGCGCAACGCGCTCGGCAAGGTGATGAAGAACGAGCTCGTGCGACGTCTCCGCGAAGCCTCGTGATTTTGCACCTGGAACGAGCGACGATCCGCGTTACGCTCTGTACAATCGAAACGATGCACAGCCCTACCCGACGGCTCTTCGGCGCGGCCGCCGCCGCGGTCGACCTCGCCGTGCGTCGCACCGCCCTGTCGAGGACGAACGGCAAGCGCAACGCCGACGCCCTCCGGCACGAGGTGCGGATGGCGCTGCTCCATCGCCTGCGCGAGCGCTACCGTCGGCTCGGCGCGTACGAATCGTTCTTCCGCGAGCCGCGCCAGATCACGCCGATCGAGGACGTGCGTCTGTCGCGCCCCGGCAAGATCCGCGTCGTCGATCTGCACTGGCAGAGCGAGTACCGGACGTTCTTGCCCGAGGTGCAGGAGCAATACGATCAATACGTCGAGAACCGCACCGCCACGGCACGGCTCGTGCTCCACGACCGCCCGCGTCCCATCGCGGTCCTCATCCACGGCTACCTCGGCGGTGCACACCAGATGGAGCGCCGTCTCTGGCCGATGACGTTCTGGCGACGTCTCGGGATGGATCTCGCGCTCTTCGTGCTGCCGTTCCACGGCTCGCGTGCGGCCCCCGGTTTCGGCAAGCTCCCGCCGTTCCCCGGCGCCGAGCCCCGCATCACGAACGAGGGCTTCCGCCAGTCGATGGCGGATTTTCGCGACTTCGTCGCGTTCCTCGCCGCACGCGGCCACCCGAAGATCGGCGTCATGGGGATGAGCCTCGGCGGCTATTCGACCGCCCTCGCCGCGACCCTCGAGCCGAGCCTCGCGTTCGCGGTGCCGATCATCCCGCTCGCGTCCATCCCCGATGCCGCGCTCCTGAACGGCCATCTGGGTCCGCCCGGTGAAGAGTCGAAGACCCAGCACAAGGCGCTCGAGGCCGTGCACGCGATGACCAGCCCTCTTCACCGGAAGCTCGCGATCCCCGCGAGCTCGGTCCTCGTGATCGGCGCCGAGCACGATCGCATCACGCCGATCGAGAACGCGCGCAAGCTCGCCACGCACTTCCACTCGAAGCTCGAGACGATGCACGGCGGTCACCTCCTCCAGCTCGGCAGGAACGAGCGGTTCCGCAGCATCGGCCGCTTCTTGACCGAGCTCGGCGTGGTGGAGCCCACTGCCGGGGGCGTGCGGTGGTCGTGGCTCTGACGAGGCTCGCATGAGCCGGCTCTTCGACGACGTGGGAGGGGAAGCCGGGCTCCGGCGCATCATCGACCGCTTCGTCGACAAGATCTTCGACGACCCGATGATCGGTTTCTTCTTCCGGTCCGTCCGCAAGGAACGCATCAAGGAGAAGGAGTACGAGTTCGCCGCGCGCCACCTCGGTGCCGACGTCGCGTATACGGGGCGGCCCCTCCGCGATGCCCACGCCGCGCATCCCATCATGGGCGGTCAGTTCAACCGGCGTCTGCAGATCTTGAAGGACACCTTCGAGGAGCTCGACGTGCCCGAGCACGTGCGCGCGCACTGGATCGACAACACCGAGAAGCTCAGATCACAGGTGACGCGGAACGCCGGGAACCTCTGCGATCCGACGCTCGCCGGCCCCGGTGACGCGAAGCCCGGCGGAGGGGACCGATGAAGCGCGCGTTCGTTCCCATCGCGACCGCCGCGTTCGCCGCGAGCGCATGCACGACGGCCGGCAACACCTGGCTGAACGAGCCGTCGACCGCCGACCAGGCGAACCTCGCGGCCGGCAAGGTCCATCTGCCCGACGAGCACGCTGCGGGCGCCGAGCCCGCGCGCTTTCAGAGCAAGGTGCTCGGCAGCGAGGCCGAGCGTCCCGAGGTGACGAGCGAACGGATCCGGAAGCAGCAGCCCCTGGTCGGAAAGATCCTCGGCACGTTCCGGAACACGTATTACGACTTCCCGTCGGAAGCCGAGGGCACGGGCGAAGCGGTCTCCCTCCGTGACGCGCACTGCGGCGAGATCGCGCAGGTACCGCGCTCCTTCTACGAGTCGGTGTGCGTCCAGGGTAGCGGCATCCTGAAGTCCGGACGCCCCGTGAGCTTCGCGCGGCGAGACTGCGAGTGCGCCGAGGTGTGCCCGCGCACCGGCCAGAAGATCTGTTTCGAGTCGCTCGACCCGCTGAAATTTCCTTGGGGCCGCGGCGCGCTCGGCACGCCGATAACGCCGCTCCTCACCGTCGCGGTCGACGACACGCTGATCCCGATGGGCAGCGCCGTCTACATCCCCGAGTACGACGGCATGCCCGTCGATGCGAACCGCTCGTCGACCCACGACGGTTGCTTCATCTCGCAGGACCGCGGGGTCCGGGTGAAGGGCGCGCACGTGGACGTGTTCACCGGCGCCCGCGCGACGACCGAGCTCTGGAACCGGCTTGTGCCGAGCAATCAGGGCGTCACGATCGTACTCGACAGCCCGCGCTGCGCCCGCGCTGATCCGTAGCGATCCGTCAGGCGGCTTTGCCGCAGCACTTCTTGTACTTCTTGCCGCTCCCGCAGGTGCAGGGGTCGTTGCGACCGATGCGCGGGCCCTCGCGAACGACGGGCTTCTGCCCGATCTGCTCGCCATCGACGAAGTACCAGCGGCCGTTGTGCCGCGCGAAGTCGGCGCGCTCGTGGTGCACCTGCGGCATGCCGCCCAGCTCGAACTTCGCGATGAACTCGACCTTGCCGCGGTCGTCGCTCGGGCCACCGGCCTCGGTCGAGACGATCTCGAGGCTCTTCCAGTCGGCCTTCTTCGACCACGTCTCGGTCGCGTTGCGGTCGACGTCCTGGCGGTTGTCCGGGTGGAGCGACTCGAGGATGTAGTCGATCTCACCGAGCGCGTACGCGGAGTAGCGCGAGCGCATGAGCGCCTCGGCCGTCTCGGCGGTCCGTTCGCCCTTGATGATCGGGAGGCAGTGGGTTTCCGTCGATTCGCCGATTCCGCAGATACAGGTCACAGTCGTCCTCCGGAGAAGTGGAGCGGGCTTCTAGCATGCCCGTCAGCGTCGACGAAACCGGGCCGTTTTGCGCGGAAATTTCCGGGAATCAGCGCCCGGCGAGGGCGGTGAGGAGACGCCCGTGGATTCCCCCGAAGGCGCCGTTCGACAGGAGCGCTATGACGTCGCCCGTCGTGGCGGTCTCGACGAGCCGCTTCACGATGGCGTCCACGTCGGGGTAGGCGGCCGCGGTCTTGCCGCGGAGCGTGAGGTCCCGCGCGAGGCGCTCCACGTCGAGTGTCTCGTCGGCGATGCCCTTCCGTCCGACCGGCGCGAGGAGCACCTCGTCGGCGGCGTCGAAGCTCTCGGTGTATTGCTCCTGATGCATGGCGCGGCACGCCGTCGCGCTGCGTGGCTCGAACACCGCGACGAGCCTTCGCCCGGCGTAGCGCGCGCGCAGAGCCGCGAGCGTCTCGCGCACCGCCGTCGGGTGATGCGCGAAATCGTCGATGACGGTGATGCCGCGCGGTTCGCCGAGCACCTCCTGCCGTCGCTTCACGCCGGCGAACCTGGAGAGCGGGCGCGCGAGCTCGTGGATCTTCACGCCGTAGCCCTCGACGACGGCGCCGATGGCCGCGACGCTGTTGGACACGTTGTGGCGTCCCGCGAGCGGCACCGAGAGACGCCCGGCGGCGACTCCGCCGGCGTAGAGGTCGAAGCTCGTCGCGCGCGCGTCGCTGCCGGCCATTGCGCCGAGCCAGCGCGGTGCGACGCCGTGGTTCGGTTCGCCCTCGAGTGCGTACCAGGCGACGTCCGCGCGCGCGGCGTTTCCGACCAGCTCCACGACGACGGGGTCGGCCGCGTTCGCGACGACGAGCCCGGAAGGCGGGATCTGGGCGATGAAGCGCCGGAAGGCGTCGTGGTACGAGTCGAGGGTCGGATAAATGTCCACGTGGTCGTGCTCGATGGACGTCACGATCGCGACCTCGGCCCGGTAGTGGAGAAACTTCGCCGTCTTCTCGAAGAACGCCGTGTCGTACTCGTCGCCCTCGATGACGAAGGGCGGGCGCTCCGCCGACGGCGTATCGCCGGCGACCGGTAATCGGCGGCGGGGCGCGCGGAAGCTACGCCCGAAATTCGCGGGGATACCGCCGACGAGGAAGCCGGGGTTGCGGCCGGCGCCGTCGAGGAGCCACGCCGCGAGCGCCGTCGTGGTCGTTTTGCCGTGCGTCCCGGCGACGACCAGCGGACGCGTTCCGCCGAGGACGAGGTCGGCGAGCGCCCCGGCGATGTGTGTGTAGGGCAGGCCCCCGTCGATAGCCGCCCGGGCCTCTGGATTGTCCTTCCGGCACACGTTTCCGATGACGACCAGCTCCGGCGCCGGAACGAGGTTGCTCGCGTGGAATCCCTTCAAGGTTCCGACACCCCATCCGGCGAGAGAAGGCCCGATCGGAGGATCGAACGCGACGTCACTGCCCGTCACGTCGTGGCCGAGCTCGGCGAGAAGTCCCGCGAGCGAGCCCATTCCGGCGCCGGCGACGCCCACGACGTGGATACGCATTTTCTTGGACTATACCGTTTGTGAGCCGTTCCGAGCCCGGCGAGACACGCCGGTAGCGTTGCCAATTGCCCCGAGCGCTCGATGCTCGTCCATTGTCGTTCAACGCTGGCACGTCGCGCCATCGACCGATGCAAAACGAAACGCGAGACGACGAGACGAATAGTCGCTGTTGAGGTAATGTTTCAGCGGTGCCTGGGGTATCCCGGTTTCTTACGGTTGCGTTGCTTTGTGGGATCGCCGTCGCGTGCGGTAGCGCAAACACGGACGCGCTCTTCAGTGGCGTTGAAATGCCGGTTCCAGACGGGGGCGGCCTCGTCGGCGCGGGCGGCAACGGCGGGCGCGGCAGCGGCGGCGCGCGACCCGTCGGCGGGCAGACGTCAGCCGGCGGCCTGCGCACGGGGAGCGGCGGCTCCGTGTCGGGCAACGGCGGCTCCGTCGGCGCGGGTGGCTTCGTCGGCGCGGGTGGCTTCGTCGGCGTGGGCGGCTTCGTCGCGGCCGGAGGCGGTTCGAGCGCCGGTGGCGTCTTCATCGGGAGCGGCGGCTTCATGAACGGCGCGGGCGGGGACGGCGCAGGTGGCGCGCCGCCGACCTGCAACGACGGCACGAAGAACCAGGACGAGACGGACGTCGATTGCGGCGGCAAGACGTGCTCGCCGTGCAACGCGGGATCCATCTGCTTCGTCTCGTCGGATTGCCAGAGCACGATCTGCCGGCTCACGCTCGTCGGGTTCGGCTTCTGTTACCCGCCCACCTGCACCGACCAGGTGAAGAACTCGCTCGAGAGCGACGTCGATTGCGGCGGCATGGTCTGTCCCGTCTGCATCAACGGGAAGACGTGCAAGGTCGCGAGCGATTGCGCGAGCGCGTCGTGCGACAAGGGCACGTGCGCCTGCAAGGCGCTCAGCTGCGAGCAGATTCCCGGCGCGTGCGGGCCCGACGTGTCCGACGGCTGCGGCAATCATCTGTCGTGCGCAGCGTGCTCGACGCTCTGCAGCGATTCGAAGAAGGACGGCAACGAGACCGCCGCCGATTGCGGCGGGCCGGACTGCAAGCAGTGCGGGAACAACGCGACGTGCCTCGTGCCGGGCGACTGCGTGAGCGGCGTGTGCAAGTCCGCCACCGCGTCCGCGTTGACGACGTGCCGCCCTCCGAGCTGCACCGACAACGTCAAGAACGGCGTCGAGACCGACCTCGATTGCGGCGGGGGCACGTGCTCGAAGTGCGCGATCGGCAAGACGTGCAAGGCGACCACCGACTGCGCGTTCGGCTTCTGCACGAAGGCCGGCGTTTGCAACTGCAAGCCGCTGACGTGTGACGACTACCCAGGCGGTTGCGGGACGGAGCCCGACGGGTGCGGAGCGACCATCGAGTGCCAGTCCTGCGCCGATCTCTGCAACGACGGGAACCTCGACGGGAGCGAGACGGACATCGACTGCGGCGGCCCCGATTGTGGCCCGTGCGACGCCGATTCGACCTGCAAGACCCCCGACGATTGCAAGTCCGGCGTCTGCGACTCCAACGGCGGCCCGGGCCTGGTGTGTCAGTAGCAAGGGGGGCCTTGGCCAGGCCTTGGCCCCCCGCAGCTTCGCGGGCTCGCTGTGCTCGCCGGCGAACTGCTCCCCCCGCCGAAGGCGGGTGGGGGGCGGCATCAAGATGCGGAACTGCGCGAGCGAAGCGAGCCCGCGAAGGCGGCGGGGGGAGCAGTTCGCCGAAGGCGAAGCTGCGGGGGGCCAAGGCCCCCCTTCCTGGCAGATTTCGGGCTAGGCTGCGCGCCCCGAATCGCCTCGACACATGAAGATCATCGACAAGCTCGCGCGCGAGCGCCCGGCATTTTCCTTCGAATTTTTCCCCCCCAAGGACGAAGCGGGCGTCGAGCAGCTATTCCGGACGGTGCAGGATCTGCGGCCCTATTCGCCGACTTACGTCTCGGTCACCTGGGGGGCAGGCGGGAGCACCCGCCGGCTCACCGTCGAGCTCGTGCGCCGTATCAAGCAGGAGACGGGCATCGAGGCGATGGCGCACCTCACGTGCGTCGGCGCCACGTCGGAAGACATCCGCGACGTGCTCGAGCAGCTCAAGGCCTCCGGCATCGAGAACGTCCTGCCGCTGCGCGGTGACCCTCCGAAGGGCGAGACGACGTTCGTGAAGACCGAGGGCGGCTTCGGCAACGCGGCCGAGCTCGTCAAGTTCATCCGCGGCGGATACGACTTCTGCCTCGCCGGTGCCTGCTACCCAGAGAAGCACCCCGAGGCCGTGGATCTCGACACCGACCTCCGCCATCTGAAGTCGAAGGTCGACGCCGGCGCCGATTTCCTCGTCAGCCAGCTCTTCTTCGACAATGCGGACTACTTCGCCTTCGTCGACGGTGCGCGGAAGCTCGGCATCAACGTGCCCATCGTCGCCGGCATCTGGCCGATCACGAACCTGTCGCAGATCCAGCGCATCACCGGCATGTGCGGCGCGACGATCCGGCCCGAGCTGCTAGCTCGACTCGAAGCGGCGAGAGGCAACGCCGACGCCGTTCGCGCGATCGGCATCGCCCACGCGATAGAGCAGTGCCGAGAGCTCGTCCTTCGCGGCGTCCCCGGCATCCACTTCTACACGCTGAACCGATCACACGCGACCGTCGAGATCCTCGAAGCGCTGAAGAAGACGTGACGGCTATCGGTGCCTCGAGAGGTACCACGGATAGCGCGTGACCTCCTCGTAGCCGAGCTTCCGATAGACGGGCTCGCCGAAGGGCGTCGCTTGAAGAACGACGGCGCGCGCGCCCGCGTCGAAGGCGCCGTTCGTGACGTGGCGCGTGACCGCAGAGGCGTGGCCCTTCCCGCGCGCGTCCGGTATCGTTCCGACCCAGTACACGCCGGCGATGCCGTGGCTGAAATGGAGCATCGCCGCCGCTGACGGGACGTCGTGGTCGTAGAGCACGAAGCTCCGGAGATGCGGCTTTCTCCATCGCGCCGGCATCGAGAAGACCTTCCGCGTGATGTCGCCGGAGAGCCCTATGCTCTCGTAAGCGACGGCGAGGAGCTCGGTGAATGCCGCTGCGGCTCCGTCGTCGGTCACCTCGCGGAGCTCGACGGACGGAGCGAGCTCGCTCGCGGGAACGCGCACCCGGATGGCCATGCCGGGCGAGTCGGATATGCGGACGAGGCCGGCCTTTTCGCACGCGACGCCGAGCGCGGCATCGACGTGAGCGCGCACGTAGACCGTGAAGCCGCGCGCGAGCTCCGAGTAGTACGATTGCGCGTAGGCGAGCGTGGTGTCGGGATCCGGGCACCCGTCCCCGATACCGAGCACCGAGTTGAACGGGCCTCCGGGACACCGGGTGCCGCTCGCGGTGTAGAGCACGTCCGATTGCTCGACGTTGCGGCACGGAGTCAGAAAACGGGCCTGTTCGCGGTTCGCCTCGGCGAGGTTCAGGTCCATGAGCTTGAGCAACGAAGCAGAGCTCGGCACTAGACGTCTCCGTCGAGGAAGCGGCGGATCATGAAGTGGGCGAGCGAGTAACCGGGTGGATACGCGAAACCCTTCGGGTCCCGGAGCTCGTCACGCGAGAACCAGCGCGCGTCCTCGAGCTCCTCGTGGTCGACCACGAGCTCCTCGCTCGTCGCCTCGGCGAAGTAGCCGATCATGAGCGACGCCGGGAAGGGCCAGGGCTGCGAGCGGAAGTAGCGGAGGTTCGTCACCGTCAGGCCTAGCTCTTCGTGTATCTCGCGGACGGCACCGTCCTCGACCGATTCCCCGGGCTCCACGAAGCCGGCGACCGCGGCGTAGAAGCCTTTCGGCCACCCGTGTTGTCGGGCGAGCACGCAGCGGTCCGCCTTCCACACGAGGGCCATGATCGCCGGATCGGTGCGGGGAAAATGCTTCGCGTCGCAGGTCTCGCACTCCCGGACGTGGCCGCCTTCTTTCGGCTTCGTGGCGTGGCCGCACACGCCGCAGAAGCGGCAGCGCCGGTGCCAGTACACGAGGCCGCGCGCGTAACCGAGGAGCTCCGCTTCTTCGGCCGGCAGAAGGCCGCCGATCATCCGCAGATCGGCGAGCGTTCCGGCGCCGGCCAGGGCAGGGTGCGTGAGCGGCTCTTCGAGGTCGGAGAGGTCGAGCGCGAAGCAGTTCGCGTCTCCGACGTTGCCGAGCCACACGAGCTCTGCTGCGGCGTCGACCAGCGCGCTCGCCGTCGCGACCACGGGCAGGACGGCGCGCGTCTCGCCGACGTCGGTGACGAGCGCCTTGTCGCGCCACACCGGCACGAGGATCGTCCCCGGCGCGTCGAGCGCCCGCATGAGCCGGTCTGTGTCCTTGCGGAGATGAGACGCACGGTCGAGGCGCGGGAGTGTCACGGCAATGAGCATCATCGCCCGCTGCCACGGCGTGGCGCAATCGTTTCCGCGGGCGTAGCATCGCGCGCCATGGATCTCGCGCGACACATCGAGCAGACGCTTCTTCGTCCCGAGGCGACGGCGGCCGACGTCGAGGCACACTGCCGGCGCGCGGCAGAGTACCAGCTCTTCGGCGTGTGCATCGCGTCGCGCTTCGTTCCACTGGCGCGGCGCTCGGTGGAGGGCACCGGCGTCCGGGTCGTCACCGTCGTCGCGTTTCCGCACGGCGCAGTGCCGTCCAGCGTGAAGGCCGCCGAGGCGCGGAACGCCGTCGAGGACGGCGCCGACGAGCTCGACATGGTGATCTCCGTCGGGGACGCCCGCGCCGGAGACTTCGCTGCCGTCGAGCGCGACGTGCGCGCGGTGCGCGATGCGACGGCGGGGCGCGTGCTCAAGGTCATCCTCGAGACGGGGTTTCTCTCGGACGAGCAGATCGATGGTGCGGCGCGCGCCGCGGTCAGCGCCGGCGCGGATTTCGTGAAGACCTCGACGGGCTACGGGCCGCGCGGCGCGACGGTCGCCGACATCGAGCGCCTGGTGCGCGCAGTGGAAGGGCGCGCCGGAGTGAAGGCCTCCGGCGGCATCCGCACCCGTGACGCGGCGCTCGAGATGCTCAACGCCGGCGCGAGCCGGATCGGCACGTCGTCCGGCGTCGAGATGGTCGCCAGGTAGGGGGGCCTTGGCCCCCCGCAGCTTCTCTTACTAACGGGGGCCTTGCCCCCGCGGCTCGCTTCGCGACCGCTCCCCCGCCGCCTTCGGCGTGCTCGCTGCGCTCGCGACGTTCCGTCGTGGTTCGGGGACGAGGGAATCGTCGAGGGATTGCCAGGAAGGGGGGCCTTGGCCCCCCGCAGCTTCGCCGTTGGCGAACTGCTCCCCCCGCCGCCTTCGGCGTGCTCGCTGTGCTCGCGACGTTCCGGAGATGCGGAACTATTTTCGGACTTCGACGATTGCGGGGTCGTCACTCGACGCGGAGGTCGTCACGCCGTGCCAGCCTTCCGGAATGGGGGGACCCATGAATCCGAAGATCCAGGCGGCGTCGGCGGGGGAGAGCTCGATGTTTCCGGGTCCGTGCTCGATGCCGAACCGATCGTGCCAGTAGGCGCCGACGATGAACTGACCGGACGAGAGCTCTAGCGCGTACGGCACGTCGTAGAGCGCGACGTTCTCGGCGAACGTCGCCGGGTCGTGCTCCTTCAGCGTCACCTGCTTCGACACGACGGTGAGCTCGCCGCGTCGGGTGACGGCTTCATTGCCGTCGGTCGTCGGGGTGCCCCCGAGTCGATCGCGCCCGACGCTCGCCAGCGTGACGTAGACGGGCTTCGTGCCCTCGTAGGCAACGACCACGCCGGTGGTCACTGCGACGTCGAGCCAGCGTCGCTTCGCGTCGACGAGCGACGGCATCTCGTGGCGCTCCCTGACGAGGGTGACGTCGCGCGCTCGCACGAAGCGCTCGTCCGTCGTTTGCCAGAGCTCGACGCCGTCGACGGTGACGAAGCGGCCCGTCAGGTCGAGCCGCGCGTGATAGTCGAGCGGCGTCTCTTTCTCGGCGACGCCGTCGTGCATGCCGAAGAGATGTACGCCGCGCTTCACGACGAACGCGACGGGTAGCTTCGCCTTGCCGTCGAGGGCCTTGCCCGCGAAGCGACTCGCGTTGCACGGCCGGAGATCGGCGACGGGGACGAAGCTGCCCTCGGTCGTCATCGCGAGGCGGAGCTCCTTGCCGTCGGGATCGAGCGCCGTCCACGAGCCGACCACGGCGAGGCCGCTCGAGTCGGGGAGTGTGCCGCGGACGCGCACGCTCTCGGCGCGAGCTGGATCCGGCTCGAAGAGCGTCGTGTCGCGGGTCGTCCTTGCGTACGTGTACGGAAGTGCGGCGGCGGGATCCGGCGCGAGCGCCATCGCGACGAGCGTCGGGTGCCGCATCTCGACGGTCGCGCTGCCCGTGGCACAGACGAAACCGCGCGGGCGGACCGGGAACCACCCGCCCTCACACCCGCGCACGGAGATCGGCTCCGCCGCGCGAACGAGCTTTTCGCCGGCGTGGATGTAACCGAGACGGGTCCCTCGCCGGGAAGGTCGGTCGAGGATCGGCGTAACGTCCGAGAGAGCGCCGATTTTCGGCCCATCCGCTGGCGGTTCGGGCACGTCGGGGATCGGGATATCGACGTCGTCGTCGGCTTTTTCGAGGCCCGGGCCTCCGCCTCGGTCACACGACGTCGTCAGCGCGATGGCGGCGACGGCCAGGGCGAGTCCAATGAGACTCGAACGGGTTCTTCCCTTGGCAGCGGGCGACACTCCGAGAAAGATCTCCCGATCGCGACCGGGCGGACCAATTCTCGGCGGCGCGCGGGGGTCTGGGGTACGATGACGGCCGGATGGCGCTGCAACCGGGGCAAGTCCTCGACGGCAAATACAAGATCGTCCGCGTCATCGGCGAGGGCGGGATGGGTGCCGTCTACGAAGGCGAGAACACCCGTATTCGCCGTCGTGTCGCGATCAAGCTCCTCCACGCCGGCGTCGCCGCGAACACCGAGATGGTGCAGCGCTTCGAACGCGAAGCGCAGGTCGCCGGCACGGTCGGGAACGACCATATCCTCGAGATTCTCGACCTGGGCGCGCTGCCGAGTGGCGAGCGCTACATGGTCATGGAGTACCTCGACGGGGTGACCCTGACCGAGCGCATCAAGATGCGAGTGCGTCTGAGCGCGCAAGAGGCGGTGCAGCTCATCCGTCAGGTTCTGCGCGGTCTGGGGGCGGCGCACGGCGCCGGCATCGTCCATCGCGATCTGAAGCCGGATAACATCTTCATCCTTCGCGAGAAGGCGGGCATCCGCGACTACGTGAAGATCATCGACTTCGGTATCTCCAAGTTCTCGGAGCAGAACGGCGCGAGCTCGCGCATGACGCGCACCGGGGCGCTGATGGGCACGCCGCACTACATGGCGCCCGAGCAGGCGACCGGGAGCATGGACATCGATCGCCGGACGGACATCTACGCCGTCGGCATCATCATGTACGAGACGCTGACCGGTCGCGTGCCCTTCCAGGCCGAGACGTTCAATCAGCTCCTCTTCGAGATCGCCCTCGCGAAGATCATCCCGGCGCGGCAGGTCGTGCCCGACCTCGATCCGGCGATCGACAGCATCATCATGAAGGCGAGCGCGCGGGATCCAGCCCAGCGCTTCCAGACCTGCGAGGAGTTCGTTCTCGCGCTCGAGGCGTGGGAGAAGACCGGCACTGCGGTGTCGCTCCCCGCCACCGAATCGATCGAGGCGATCGTCGCGGCGACGGTTCCGCGTGCCGGCCAGGGTTTCGGGAGCACCGACGCGACCGTCAGCTCGAACACCGGAAACACGGGCCGCGCGTCCCAGTCGTCGGTGAGCGGCAACACCGGCGCCGGGCGCGTCTCGAAGTCGTCGGTCGCCGGCACGGCGAGCGCCGTCTCGGCCGCGCCCCCCGGCTCGTCGATCCCCGTCGATCCCACCGTGAACACGTGGGCGAACGCGTCCGTCGCGCGCCCCCCGCAGAGGAGCGCCGCGCCGATCATCGCCGCGACCGCGCTCGGGGTGCTCCTTCTGGCGGGCGCCGGCATCGGTGCGTACTTCTTCTTCAGGGCTCCCTCAGCGTCGGTGGCGTCGGCGGGAAGCGCTGTTGCGCCGCCGCCCGGACCCACGGTCGCCGCTTCCGACACCGTGGCCGTCCGCGAAGCGCCGCCCGCGACAGCGAAAGCGCCCGACGTCGCGCCCACCACGACGCCCACCACCGTGACGCCCGCGACGCCCTCGTCCGAGACCGCCTCTGCCGAGAGCCACGCCGCACAGCACGGCACCCCCGCCACGGCTCATCACAAGCCGTCGACCAAGCCCGAGCCGTCGAAGCCGAAGCCCGCCATCAACTTCGGGTATTAGTAAGGGGGGCCTTGGCCCCCCGCAGCTTCGCCTACGGCGAACTGCTCCCCCCGCCGCTTCGCCTACGGCGAACTGCTCCCCCCGCCGCCTTCGGCGAGCTCGCTGCGCTCGCGTAGTTCCGCATCTTTGATGCTTCGGGGACGGCGCTGTTCGCGGATGAACATCTACTGACTGATTGCTTCGTCGTATACGGAGTGTGTTCCACTTCGCGTGAAATGCGCTGACGGTCGCGCTGACGCTCTATGTTATTCTCCCGGTTCATGAGCTTTCGCTGCCTCGACCTTCGCCTCACGAGAGCACTCGCCGGTGCAGCGCTCGTCGGGGTCATCGCCGTCAGCGCGCCCGCGTCGGCCCAATCCGACGAGGCGCGTGCCGGTGCCCGCGCGGCCGCGACCCAGGGTGCCCAGGCCTTCGGCGAGAAGCGCTGGGCAGACTCGGTGGATCTGTTCACTCGCGCCGAGTCACTCGTACATTCCCAGGTACACCTCCTTTACACGGCGCGGTCCTACGAGAAGCTCGGGCAGCTCGTGAAGGCGCGTGAGGCGTACATAAAGATCACGAACGAAGATCTTCCCGCCGGCGCGTCGCAGCCCATCCGTTCTGCCAAGGCCGACGCAGAGAAAGAGCTCGAGGCCCTCGAGCCGCGCGTTCCTTACGTCAGTGTGGTCGTGCAAGGCGTCGGACCGAAGCCGGTGACCGTCACCATGGACGGCGTGCAGGTGCCGCCCGCACTCATCGGTGTGCCGCGTCCCGTGGATCCCGCCGAGCACAAGTTCGAAGCCGTGGCCGAGGGGATGGACAGCGCGGTCAGCAGCATCGTCGTGCGCGAGGGCCGGAGCGAGACGGTCGTGCTCACCCTTCACCCGACGGCGGGTGCGCCGCCGGGAGCCGGCGAGCCCGTTCCTGCGGTCGCCGCGACGAGCACGCCGCCGCCCGGTCCGCTCGCGACCACGCCGCCTCCGCCCGAGGCCGACACGTCGAAGCCGTCCATCTCGCCGCTCACCTGGGTGGCCTTCGGCGTCGGAGCGGTCGGCATCGGCGTCGGTGCCGGCTTCGCCGTCTCGTCCTCGAGCAAGGTGGACGACGCGAACAAGCTCTGCACCGCCGGCCCGAGCGGGAACGCCTGTCCTTCGTCGAGCGCCGCCACGCGCGCCGCGTCGCTGGACGACGACGCCCGCAGCGCGAAGACGATCTCCATCGTCGGCTTCGTCGTCGGCGGCGTCGGTCTCGCGACCGGCGCGACTCTTCTCGTGATGGGGCTGACGCACAAGCAGCCCGCGACGGCCGCGTCGATCGAGCCCTGGGTAGGGTTCGGTTCCGCGGGCGTGAACGGTCGCTTCTAGAACCTGTCGCTTACGGAGTCATGAATGGCAAAGCGTGTCATTGCGGTGTGCTTGTCCCTGGGTGCGCTGTTCGCGATAGGCGCGGGCTGTAGCTCGATCCCCGACCACCGGACCGTCCTCTCGAACAACCCCGACGGCGGCGGTGAGACGCCCGACGGCGGCGCCACCGGTGGCGTCAACGGCGGCGGTGGCTCCGGCGGTTCCGGCGGCGTGAAGCCCGGCACCGGCGGGAACGGCAACGGCGGCAAGGCCGGCGCGACGAGCACCGGCGGCACCGGAGCCGGCGGGCGCACGATGTCCGTCGACGGCGGTGACGCGAGCGTCCCGGGCATCCCCTGTGGCACGAATCACTGCGCCGGTCGCACCCTCGGTCGCACCGAGTACCCGGCATGCTGCGCCGGGGCAGGGAAGGACCAATGCGGTCTCGACACGACGGTGAACAGCGGCCCCGGTTGCGTCGCGCCCGATCAGGCCGGCGCGCTCGACACCGTCTGCAAAGATCTCACGACCGAAGACGGGAACTCGACCTACGCCGGTTGCTGTCGCCCCGACTCCAAGTGCGGCGTCGTGTTCGATCTGCCGGGCGGCCCGCACTTCGGGTGCGTCGATCCGACGGATCTCGGCCTCGCTGCCGGCAAGGACTGCACGCCTGCGGTCTGCACCGCCGGCGGCAAGGACTGCAAGACGAACTCGGAGTGCTGCCCCGGCGCGGGCGGCGATCCGGTTTGCGCCACGTTCACGAGCACCGGCACCGCGACGTGCTCGGACTACTGCTCGAGCAACGCCGACTGCGCGTCGGGCTGCTGCATCCTGCTCATCAGCGGCCGCGGCGCCTGCGCGCCGGACGCGACATCGTGCAGCGAGATGTGCCGGAAGGCCGACGAGACCTGCGACCAGGACTCGGATTGCTGCGCTCCCGACGTCTGCGCGCCGAACAGCGACTTCGGGCCCCGGCTCTGCCGGCCCAAGTGCACCACCAACGCCACCTGCACGCCCGAGTTCTGCGTGAAGGACGAGGCCGGGCGCGGCTCCTGCAGCACGTCGGGCGGGGGGCTCTGCACCGACACCTGCAAGCTCGCGATGGACGGCTCGTGCGAGGACGGCGCGACCCCGCAGGACTACTCCGACTGCGCGCTCGGCAGTGACTGCACCGATTGCGGCGGCGCGTCGAAGACCGCGCGGCTCGGCGGCACGACGTTCTGCTTCGACACCTGCACGACGCACACCAACAAGAAGTGCGAGGACGGCGGGACCGGCGCCCAGGCCGCGAGCTGCGACTTCGGCAGCGACTGCACCGACTGCGGGCCGCGCCTCGGCATCTGCGACAACTCGTGCGGCTACACGGCCAACGACGGGTACTGCGACGACGGCGGCACCGACGCCTTCGACAGCAACTGCGCTTTCGGCACCGATTGCGCGGACTGTGGGGTCCGCTTCGGCGGCCGCGGGCAGGGCAAGTGCGACGGTTCCACGGGCTACCGCTGCACGCCGAACGGGGGCGTCCTCGACGACCTCTCCATCGAGGACGGCACCTGCCAGTGCCCCGATTGCGCCTGGGACGCGGTCGACTGCAAGACGCCGGCATCGCTCTGCGACGGCAAGACGCTCGGCGTCTGCTGCGCGCCGAACAACCCCTGTCACATTCAGTTCGACGGCATCTGCGCCTGCGGCGGCTGGTGCGACTGGGAGACGCCGGACTGCGGACCCACGTTCCCGCCCACGCTGTGCGACGGCACCATCACCGGCTGCACTTACACGAACTACAACAAGGCGTTCCTCGGCAACAACACGTGCAACTGCAAGGGCGCCTGCTCGTGGGAGCAGGCTGAGTGCGCCAGCCTCGGTGAGCTCTGCGCCGACACCTGCAAGAGCGCCAACGACGGCACCTGCGACGACGACGACGTGAAGTGCCCCTACGGCACCGACTGCGCCGACTGCGGAGCCCGCTTCCCGAAGTAAGGCTAACTTAACTCGGCGCGGCCGACTCCGTCGTCGCTTGCGCGAGCTACGCGAGCCCGCGAAGCGGCGGGGGAGCGGGTCGCGGAGCGAGCCCGCGGGGGTAAGACCCCTTTCACAACCAATCTCACGACGACCACTTCCGTCGTTGCGTCCTACGTCGTCGCGCCCCTAAGACCCCCCGTTACTAAGACCGCTCACGACTCGCTCGATGCCGCCGTAGTCCTTGCGGCGCTCGACGGCGACGAATCCCTTGTCGGCGAGCAGAGCGGCCGTGCGGCTCGCCTGGTCGTGACCGATCTCGAGCGCGAGCACGCCGCCCGGCCGTAGTCTTCGTCGCGCGACGTCCACGACCCGGCGGACGATGTCGAGGCCGTCCGCTCCGCCGTCGAGGGCGAGATGCGGCTCGTGATCCCGGACGTCGGCGGGCAGCGTCGCGAGCTCCCCGGTCGGGATGTACGGCGGATTCGCCGTGATCAGATCGAAGCGCGCCGAGGCTTCGAGCGGCGCGTCGAGGTCGCCGAGAGCGATGCTCGTGCTGAAGGTCGCGCCGACGCGCTCGACGTTGATGCGCGCGGTCGCGACGGCGTCGGGAGAGACGTCGACGCCGGTGACGCGCCAGGTGGGACGGCGCCGCGCGAACGCGATCGCGACGCACCCCGAGCCGGTGCACAGGTCGAGAGCCTCGCCGAAGAGATGCGCGCTCCGCGTGCGGTCGAGCGCCACGTCGACGAGGGTCTCCGTGTCCGGGCGCGGGACGAGCACACTCGGCCCGACGCGGAGCGCGTGGCCGTGAAACTCCCGCACGCCGAGGATGTACGCGACGGGTTCCGCACGCCGCCGGCGGACGATGAGCTCGCGATACGCGAGAAGCTCCGTCTTCGTCAGGGTGCGGCCGGAGTCGACGATGAGCCTCAGCCGATCGACGCCGAGGACGTGGCAGAGCAGGAGCTCCGCGTCGAGCCGCGGCGAATCGAGGCCGCGCCGCCGGAAATCGTCGGTGGCCCAGCCGAGGACGCGCGCGATCGTCCAGTCTTCGTCGCGCGCGGACTCGGTGCCGCCGGGAGCGCCGCTCGCGCCCGCGGCGTCAGGCATGCGACGTCGACGGAGCGTGCTCTGCGCCGAGCTTTGCGCGCGCGGCGTCGAGCACCTTCTCGACCTCCGCCCGCACCGCGGCGAGGCGCTCGTCGGTGGAGGCCTCGAAGCGCACGACGATGATCGGGCCGGTGTTCGACGCTCGCACGAGGCCCCACGCGCCGTCGGGGTACTTGATGCGCACGCCGTCGATCTCTGTCGTCTCGTAGCGACCACGGAAGTGGTCGCGGACGGCCGCGACGACGGCCGCCTTCACGTCGTCGGGGCAATCGACGCGGATCTCGGGGGTCGACACGGTGTGCGGCAGATCCGAGAGAAGGTCTCCGATCGGCTTGCCGGTGCTGGACACGATCTCGAGGACGCGGAGCGCGGCGTAGATCCCGTCGTCGTAGCCGTAGTACCGGTCGGCGAAGAAGAAGTGCCCGCTCATCTCACCGGCGAGGAGCGCGTGCTCCTCTTTCATCTTCGTCTTGATGAGCGAGTGGCCCGTCTTCCACATGATGGGACGGCCACCGTGGCTCGCGATGTCGTCGAACAGGGTCTGCGAGCACTTCACCTCGCCGATGACGGTCGCGCCGGGGTGCGAGGGGAGCATCTCGCGCGCGAACAGCGCGAGGAGGCGATCGCCCCAGACCGGCTCGAGGTTCTGATCGACGACGCCCAGTCGGTCGCCGTCGCCGTCGAAGGCGAGGCCGACCACGGACCCCTCCTTCTTCATCGTCTCCATCAGGGTGACGAGGTTCTTCGGCACGGTGGGATCGGGGTGATGGTTCGGAAAGGTGCCGTCCATGTCGCAGAACAACGGCACCGGGTCGAACCCGACGGCGCGGAGAGCGCGGAGCCCGAGCGGCCCGGCAGCGCCGTTACCGGCGTCGACGACGACCTTGACGGACTTGTTCGCGACGCGGATCCCCTTCGTCAGCGCCTCGATGTATGCGTCCTCGAGATTCGTCTCCTCGAAGCCACCCTGGCCTTCGGCGCCGAACTTCCCGTTCTCGACCATCTTGCCGAGCGCCTTGATGTCGTCCCCGAAGAACGACGCCTTGCCTCGCATGATCTTCAGGCCGTTCTCGTCACCTGGGTTGTGGCTCCCGGTGACCATCACGCTGCCGTCGGTGCCGAGGTGATGCGCGGCGAAGTAGAGGTACGGCGTGGGCCCCACTCCGATGTCGACGACGTCGGCACCTGCCTTGCGGAGACCGGCGACGAGATCGGCCGTGATGCGCGGTCCCGAGATGCGGCAGTCGCGGCCGACGGCAATGCGGTAGCGCCCGGTTCCGGCGGCGGGCCGGAGCATTTCGCCGAGACCGCGACCGATGGCGAGGACCACGGGGCTCGTCAGGTCCCGGTCGGCGACGCCACGGATGTCGTATTCTCTGAAGATGTGATTCGGCATGTAAATATTGGAGGCGCGCTCAGTGCTGGCAGGCGTGCGGTCCACCGCAGCCGGTGCCATCAACGTCGCTGTACCACCGCCCTGGAAGATAGAAAAGCAGGCCGCGCCCCGCCGCGGGAACCCACAGCGCCTGCGGCGTCGCGTAGTGGCAGGCGGCAGGGACGGTGACCCACGCACCCGGCGTCCAGGCCCAGGCCTGATCGACCCATTCCCACCGCCCGTCGAGCCACGCGCAACCAGATCCCGGCGCGTCGGGGATCCGCTCGACCTTCGCAGGAGGCGGCGGTGTTTCCACCACGATCGGCGCCTTGCCGTCGCTTCCTCGCGGCCCGAACGGCACCGTCCGCAGGCTGCCGCCGCACGCCGCGAGCGCGAGCGCGCACGCCGTCACGCGTGCGCCTTTCAAGAGCCCAGCACCGACAGGTACGCGTCGAGGAGCGGCTCCCCGAAGAAGAGATACTCGATGATCGCGATCGCGAGGAACGGCCCGAACGGGATGCGCGCCTTGCCGATGCCTTCACCCGCGTCGGCGGCGAGCGGATCGGCGGCCATCTCGCGCAGGTGTTCCTCGCGCTCTTCGCCCTCGAGCGTCGCGAGCTCCTTCAGCATGAGAGCGCGCTCTTCCTGAACCGCGACGGGCTCCTCGAGGCGGCCCTTCACGAGCAGGACCACGAGCGCCACCACGGTGCCTTGCACCGCGCCGACCAGGAGCGCGAACAGCGCGCCCTTCCATCCGAACCACGCGCCCGCGAGGACGAGGAGCTTCGCGTCTCCGAGCCCCATTCCCGGATGTCCCCGCACGACGCGGTAGAGCAGGATGAACGGGAGATAGACGAGCGCGAAGCCGACGGCTGCGCCGGTGAGCGACGTCACCCAGCCGGTGTGCCGGAGACCGGTCGTCAGGAAGCCGAGCGCCGCGCCGCCGAGCGTGATCTCGTCGGGCAGCAGCATGAACTCGAGGTCGATGAAGATCGCCGCGATGAGGCCGAGGCCGAGCGCGAGGTAAGACAGAAAGAGGAGCGCGCACGTCCAGAGCGGCACGTCCGACGGCGCATCGACCAGCACCTTCGCGAGCGCCGCCCAGCCGCACAGACCGCCGAGGAGCTCGGTCAGCGGATAACGCGGCGAGATGGGTGCCTTGCAGCACCGAGCCTTCCCGCGAAGGATCAGGAAGGAGAGCACGGGAACGTTGTCGTACGGCCGGATCGGCGCGCCGCATGCGGGGCAGCGCGAGGCCGGGTAAGCGACGCTCTCGCCGCGGGGCAGGCGGTGGATGACGACGTTCAGAAAGCTGCCGAGCGTCAGCCCGAGCGAGATCGCCACGCCCGCCCAGAACCAGTAGGGAAGCTCGGCGAGCACGCGCTCATGGTAGCGCACGGCGCGGCGTCGATCCTATACGCTGGTGTCCCGCGGGCGATCTACTCTAAAGCCGTTTCCCCGTTCCCCCGCGTTCTCGCTCATGGCCACCGAAAAATCGGCGACGCTGTCTCTGGACCGATACTCCGCGGACGCACGCGGCTGGATCGTCGCCGCGCAGGCGCTGGCGGACGACCGCGGGCACGACGAGGTGACGCCGCTCCATCTGCTCTCGCGGGCTCTGGAACGGCACGCCGGCATCGTCGAGGCGCTCCGCAGGGCCGGCGCGAACCCCACCGAGATGCAGACCGAGGTGGACCGTGCGCTCGCCGCGCTGCCGAAGGGGCGCGGCTCCGCCTACCTCTCGACGCGGCTCCTCGATCTGCTCGGTCGCGCCGACCGCGACGCCGATCGCGAGCGTGCCCGCGAGGTGTCCGTCGAACACGTGCTGGGCGCGCTCACCCAGGAGATCCGCGGTCCGGCGGGTGACGTGCTCTCCGCCCAGGGCATTGGGCCCGGCTCACTCAAGCCGTTCTTCGGCGCGCTCCGCTCCTTCGCTCGCGAAGCGCCGTTTCGCGACGGCAACGACGTGAAGCCGGCCGAGCTGCGCGATCTCGTCGAGGCCGCGCGCGATCCGTCGGTCGACCCCGTCATCGGCAGGGACGGGGAGCTACGGCGGCTGGTGACGATCCTCGAGCGTCGCGAGAAGAGCCATCCGCTCCTCGTCGGAGAGCCCGGCGTCGGGAAGCGGGCCATCGTCCGGGCGCTCGCGCGCCGTCTCGCGAACGGCGACGTCCCGACGCGGCTCTCGACGGCGCGCCTGCTCGAGGTGGACATCGGCGCGCTCGCATCCGGAACCCGACTTCGCTCGGACCTCGAGGCGCGCGTGAAGAAGCTCGTCGAGAGCGCGCTCGCGACGGGAGGCGAGCCGATCCTCGCGTTCTTCGGCATCGAGCAGCTCCTCACCCAGGCTGCCGGCGGAGCCGGTGACGCACTCCGGCCGCTCCTCGCGAAAGGCTCGCTCCGTCTGCTCGCGACGACGAGCCCCGAGGGACTGAAGCGACTCACCGAGAAGGAGCCGTCACTCGCGCGCGAGTTCACCGTCCTCGAGATAGCCGAGCCGTCGCCCGAGCTCGCGGTCGAGATCGTGCGCGGCGTCGCCTCCCGCTTCGAGGCACATCACGCCGTGCGGATCAGCGAGGGCGCGATCGTCTCCTCGGTGTCGCTCGCGAAGCGATATCTCGCGGATCGCTTCCTGCCCGACGGCGCCATCGATCTGCTCGACGAGTCCGCCGCGTCGCTCCGCGTGGAGACCGACGGCGCGCCGGCAGAGATGGACCGCGCGATCCGGCGTCTCGAGTCGGTGCAGGCGCAGCTCGCGTCGCTCGAGGGCGTGGACGATGCACCGACGCGAGCGACGCGAGAGCGCCTGGCAGCCGAGGCCGCGTCGCTCACGCCGGACGTCGCTTCGATGCGAAAATCGCTCGAATCACGCCGCGGCGCCGTCGCCGCGGTGCGGATGCTCACGGCGGAGCTCGAAGGCGCGCGCGCGTCGCTCGACGACGCGAGGGCGCGCAAGGAGACGGCGAAGGCCGGCGAGCTCGAGCACTCGACGATCCCGTCGCTCGCCGAGCGGCTCGCCCGCGCCAAAGAGGGCGCACGCAGCTCGGGCGTCACGACGGAGAGCGCCGTTCTCGGCGAGGAGCACGTCGCGCGGACGCTCGCGGACTGGACGGGCATCCCCGTGAACAAGATGCTCGAGGCCGAGGCGGACAAGCTGCTCCGCATGGAAGAGCGGCTCGAGGAGCGCGTCGTCGGGCAGACGGAGGGCGTGCGCGCGCTCGCTCGCGCCGTGCGGCGCGGACGCGTCGGCCTGCGCGACCCGCGGCGTCCCATCGGCTCGTTCCTCTTTCTCGGCCCGAGCGGCGTCGGCAAGACGGAGCTCGCGAAGGCCCTCGCCGAGTTTCTCTTCGACGACGAGGCTGCCCTGACTCGCCTCGACATGAGCGAGTTCATGGAGCGGCACATGGCGCAGCGACTGCTCGGCGCACCGCCCGGCTATGCCGACAGCGAGCAGGGCGGCTTCCTGACCGAGGCGGTGCGCAAGCGGCCCTACTCGGTGCTCCTCTTCGACGAGGTCGAGAAGGCGCACCAGGACGTGTTCAATCTGCTGCTCCAGGTGCTCGACGACGGCCGGCTCACCGACGGCCGCGGGCGTCTCGCAGATTTCACGAACACCGTCGTGATCATGACGAGCAACATCGGCTCTGAGCGCATCCTAGAGACCGACGAACGCCTGTTCGATTCTCCCGACGGCCGTGAAGCGCTGCGCGAGGTGCTGCTCGATCAGCTCGGCAAGTTCTTCCGCCCCGAGTTCTTGAACCGGGTCGACGACGTGATCGTCTTCCGCCCGCTCTCGCGCGAGCATCTCGGACGCATCCTCGAGATGCAGCTCGCGCGTGTGCGCGCCCTCTTGCCGGGAGGCATCACCCTCGAAGTCGAGCCCGACGCGAAGACGCGCCTCATCGAGCTCGGGTATCACCCCGGCCTCGGCGCGCGACCACTCCGGCGCGCCATCCTCAAGAACGTCCAGGATCCCCTCGCCGAGAAGCTCCTCGACAAGGCAGTCAGCGCGGGCACGGCGCTCACCCTGGTGTCGAGGGACGGCGCCCTCGTGCTCGAGGCGACCGGGTCCGTTTGACGTCGCTCGAGCCCAGCGCCGACGGTGCTCCGTCCAGTCGAAGCGCGGTCCGTACGGTGCTCGCGCTCTACGCGCTGTCGTTCTCCATTCCAGCGTTCGTCGGCGGATACGCGCTCCTCACGATGTTCCCGTTCCACGCGCTACCGGTGCCTGATTTTCGTCCGCTCACGCACACCGGCCTGGCGCGACTCCTCTTCGACCCCTGGCAGAACTGGGACGGTCAGTGGTTTCTGCGGATCGCGGATCTCGGCTACTACAAGGAGGACGCATCCACGGCGTTCCTGCCCGCCTACCCGTGGCTGATCCGGTTTCTCGCGCCGGTGTTCGGAGGCGACACCCTCGTCGCCGGGTGCGTCGTGGCCTGGGTTGCCTTCGCGGGCGCGCTCTGGTTCCTGTGGGAGCTGCTCAGCGAGGAGCTCGGCGACGAGGTGGCGCTGACGTCGCTCGTGCTCCTCGTGACGTTCCCGACGGCATTTTTCTTCCACGCCGTTTACACGGAGTCCGTCTTTCTCTTCCTCGTCGTGCTCGCGTCGTGGGCGGCGCGTCGTGGGCGCTTCGTCCTTGCCGGAAGCGCGGCGCTCCTCGCGAGTCTCACGCGATGGACCGGGTTCGTCATCCTCCCGGCTCTCCTCGTCGAGGCGTGGACGCAGACGCTCGGGAGCGAAACCGGTGTAACCAAGGTGACGCTGAACGACCTTGCTCGGCGCACGTCGTTGCGGTCGCTCTTCAAGATCGGCCCCGCTGCCGCCGTCGGCGTATTCCTTCCTGCGCTCGCTTTTCCGATCGCACAGCATGTCTTCGAGAAGGCCGTCGGAGATCCGTGGGCGTTCAGTCGGGCGCAGCGCTTCTGGGAACGACGGCTGATGCCGCCCTGGGTCGGCCTCATCGATGGCGTACGTGTATTGCTCCCCGGCCATCCGCCGTACCTCGAACCCTTGCCGGGAGGATTTCCGCGGCTGCCGGATTATCCGGGCGGATTTCTGGAGGCTCATGCTTACAACCTGCTCGCGGCGCTCGGCGGGCTTTCGCTCGCCGTCGTGGCGCTCCGGAAGCTTCGTCCGTCGCTCGGAGTGCTCGCGCTCGCCGGCGTGATCTTGCCGCTGATGACGCCGTCGCGGCTCCAGCCGCTCCAGTCCATGCCGCGGTTCTTTGTCGTGGTGTTCCCTCTCTTCGCCGCGCTCGCGCTGCTCGTGCAGAAGCGTCCGTTACTCACGGCGATCGCGATCGCGCTCTTCGCCGCGCTCCAGGGTTTCTTCGTTGCCCGGTTCACGTTGTGGTTCTGGGTCGCCTGACGTCGTCGCGTGTCGGGTAGTAGTCGCCGCAGCGTTGGCTAGGTGTCGACGGAAACGCGTAGCGGCGTCCGCGGTTCGGCATTGCAGCGACGGAAGCGCGCCTGGTAGAATGATTGGTGTGGACGGGGCGAAGTCCACGTTCTCGTCGGGGGGAGGGAAGGCAGGGGCATGCGGTCTCAAAACACGGCTCTGTCGTGGCCGACACTCCGTCATCAGCGCGTCGTCTTGCTGGAGCCCGGTCGTGAAAGACCGTCGCATGTCGCTCGCGTTCTCGCCGATGATGGCTACGCCGTCGATCGCTGCGAGACGAGCGCTGACGTGCTCGAGTGCCTGAACGAGCACCCAGTCGACGTCGTCATCGTCGATCTCGCCGCTCCGGGGGCAGAGGGCGCGGCGCTTTGCCGGATCCTCCGCGACGACGCGGCGTTCGCCCGGGTGCCCCTCGTTGCGATGGTGGAACCCGGGAGCGCCCGGTTGCGAGCGCAGGCCGACGCCGCGCTGGTCCGCCCGTTCGACGGCGGTGAGCTCTTCGTCGCCATCGAGCGCGCGCTCCTCAAGGCGGAGCGTCGCGCGCTCGCCGCCCGCCTCGAAGAGACGGAGCGCCTCGCGATGCTCGGCACGCTCGCGGCGTCCATCGGGCACGAGCTCAACAATCCTCTCGCGTTCGCGGTGGGCAACCTGGACCTCGCGCACGACGCGCTCCTCGCATACACGGCCGGCGTGGAAGAGCTGCTGCAGGGGGCGAACGCAAACGAGGGGCGCCGAACGCTCGCGCGTCGCCTCGGCATGCTCCAGGCCTGCCTCCAGGACGGCCGCACGGGCCTTTCGCGGGTGCGAGCGATGGTCGGCGATCTAGCCGGCCTCGCCCGGCGGAGATCGGTCGAGCACAGGCCGGTCGACGTCCGGCGCGTGCTCGAGTCGAGTCTGACCATGGCGAAGGGCCAGATCGCCGATCGCGCGGTCGTGACCTGCGAATACGCTGACGCACCGCAGGTCATGGGTGACGAGCCCCGGCTCGGACAGCTCTTCGTCAACCTGCTCGTCAACGCCGCCCAGGCGATACCCCCAGGCGACGCGTCGTCGAACGGCATTCACGTCGTGCTGTACGAGGATCAGGGAAGCGTCGTCGTGGAAATCGAGGACACCGGCGCCGGCATGTCCAAGACGCAGCTCACGCGGATCTTCGAGCCATTCTTCACGACCAAGGCGGATCGCGGCACCGGGCTCGGTCTCTCCATCTGCCGCGACATCGTCGAGGAGCACGCGGGTGAGCTCGACGTGGAGTCGGAGCTCGGACGGGGCAGCCGCTTCAGCGTCCGCCTGTCTGCAGTTGCGACGCGCTCAGACGCTATCTGAAGCGTGCCACGCGCAAACGTCGTTCAGGTGTCATCGACGTTTCACGTACGCCGGCCCTTATCCGGCCCGAGGTCACGACGTTAGCTTCGTGCTAATGAACGAGAGCCGCAGTTGGAACACTGGCGCTGGATCCAACCCGGATTCTCCTTGCCGCAGTCAGCAATGTCGAAATCCCTACTGTCGAACGAATCAGAATCCTTCACGAACGAACCTGTTTCAGCCATCAAGAGGACGAGCCGGAGACTCCGCGCACGTCGCTTACGCGTCGAAGAGCTACGGCTCGGCGAGATAACGGCGCACGGAGCTCACCCGACCTTCGGCGCCTTCGACGCGAAGGTGGAAGACGTCTCCGCTTACGGTCTCGCGCTGATCATTCCGATCAGCGAGAAGGCGCCGCTCCTCCTCGCCGGAGATCGGCTGGACGACCTCACCGTGCTCGGCGGAGAGACGCCCATCTTTCGCGGCAGCGCGATGGTGCGCCACATCGCGGAGCGAGAGTCGAACCTCGTCGTCGGCATGGAGCTCCAGGGGAGCGGCCTCGACATCGCCGAGATCTACCGTCGCGGTGAGCGCTTCAGCTTCGCGCAGCGCCTGAAGGCGCTCGAGGGAGAGACGCGTCTCGACGAGATCTCCCCCGAGTTCAAGTCGTGGGTCGCCGAGCTTCGTACGTACCTCGAGACGATGAAGCACTTCCTCGACGAGGAAGAGGGTCTCCTCGAGAACCTGGATCTCATCACGCGACGCGAGACGCACGCGCAGTACATCGCCGAGGCCGCGCCGGTCATCATCGACCGGATGAACCGCGCCGCCGACGAGCTCTCGACGCTGGTCTCCGGCCTTCGCCCGGACGAGCACGGGACGCACCGCGCATTCCTGCGGCGTCAGCTGATGCCGCTGATCCGTCTCTCGCCCATCCTGCGGCGCTCCTACGACAAGCCCTTCGGGTACGCCGGCGACTACGAGGTGATGAACATGCTCTACCGGGAGCATGCAGAAGGGGACTCGCTCTTCGCCCGCGCCCTGAACATGTATGCCGCCCAGGAGCCGGCGGCGCGCGCCAACATCAATCGCATCGCGTACCTCGGCAAGGTGATCCGCGCGGCGATCGAGCGCTCTCCGGGGCGAAGGGCGCGCATCGCGAGCATCGGCTGCGGTCCCGCGCGCGAGATCCTCGAGCTCCTGACGCTCGATCCGTCCCTCGGCCCGCGCCTCACCATCGCGCTCATCGACCAGGAAGAGCGCGCGATCAAGTACTGCGAGCGGACCCTCGGCCCTCTCGCTGCCGCCACCGGCGCGCGGGTGGAGTACATCAAGGAGAGCGTTCGCCGCCTCCTGACCGAGAAGCAGCTCATGCACGTGCTCGGGCAGCGCGACCTCATCTATAGCGCTGGCCTCTTCGACTACCTGAGCGATCGAACGTTCTCGGCGCTCCTCTCGGCGTTGTATGATGCCCTCGCACCGGACGGGCTGCTCGCGATCGGCAATGTCAACGAGCAGAATCCCACCCGCTGGTTCATGGAGTACTGCCTCGATTGGTTCCTGATCCATCGCTCCAGGGAGCGCCTGACGGAGCTCGGCGGACGGCTCTCGCCGGTCCCCGCGACGGTGACCGTCGACGCGGAGCCGCTCGGGGTGAATCTGTTTCTGATGATTCGTCGGTAGCCGCTTCGACCGAGTCGGTCGAGGTCCGGCTTCGCGACGTCAATCTCGCCGCCGCTCGCCTCGGCTATCTCCTCGCCGCGGTGCTCATGCCCGCCGGGTTCCTGCTCGACGGGCTGACCGAGCCGGAGCATTTCTGGCCGTTCCTCTGGATACGGCTCGGCGCGTCCGCCGCGGCGGTCGCGCTGCTCGGGCTATCGTACGTCGGCATCGCGTCGCAGCACGTAGTGCTCCTCGGCGCGGGCCCGCCCCTGGTCTGCGCGACGGCGATCGAGCTCATGGTGCTCCGGCTCGGAGGCTATGCGTCGCCCTACTACGCCGGCCTGAACCTCTGCATCCTCGCCGTCGGCGTTCTCTACACGTGGCGGTGGTGGCAAGCCGCCGCGGTCTCCGGCGCCGTCGTGGGCGTCTGGCTCGCGCCGACCCTCGCGTCGATGCCTTCCGGCACCATCGACGCGCGCGCGTTCTTCAATAATTTCTACTTTCTACTCGTCACTGCCGTCATCGCGGTCGCGTCTTCCGTCGTCCGATTGACCGCCGCTCGCCGCGAGTTCCGTACCCAGGCCGAGCTCGCGCGCGCCACCCAGAACCTCTCGGAGGCGTTCGAGCGAATGCAGGAGCTCGACCGTTTCAAGTCGGAGTTCTTCGCGAACGTCACCCACGAGCTGAAGACACCGCTCACGATGATCCTCGCGCCGCTCGAGCTCATGGTGCAGGGCGAGATGGGCAAGCTCACCGAGGCCCAGCGCGCGACGCTCTCGTCGATGCTGCGCAACGGCGTCAAGCTCCTCACCCTGATCGGTGATCTCCTCGATCTGTCCAAGGTCGAGGAGTCGCGGCTCCGTCTCCAGATAGCGGAGCACGACCTCGTCTCTTACCTGACCGATCTCGTCGCCGAGGTGCGTCCGCTCGCGCAGCGAAAGTCCATCGAGCTCTCGTTCTCGTCGAACGTCGAGGTGTGTCGCGTATTCTGCGATCTCGAGCGGCTCGAGCGCGTCTTCGTGAACCTGCTCTCCAACGCCGCCAAGTTCACGCCTCCCCAGGGCAAGATCGCCGTCACCTTCACCGACCGAGGGGAGACGGTGCGCATCTCCGTCGCCGACACCGGTATCGGCTTCCCCGAGGAGCTCGCCGAGCGGGTCTTCGAGCGATTCTTCCAGGTCGACATGGCCGGCACGCGCAAGGTCGGCGGCACGGGAATCGGGCTCGCGCTCGCGCGGGAGCTCGTGCACCTGCACGGCGGCGAGATCAACGCGCTGTCCCGGGTGTCGGAGGGCGCCACGTTCACCGTCGAGCTCAAAAAGGGCCGCGACCACTTCGACCCCGAGCGGATCGACCGGCGCGCGCGCAGAGAATCCCGCGGACCCGGCGTCCGCTCGAGCGACCATAGCGTCGGTGACTGGCAGGTCGACGCCAAGAGCCGCTTTCGTCTCATCGAGATCGACGAGGCCACCGATCAGCGGGTCGTCGCTCGCGACGTGGACGAGGACGAACGTGGACAGAGCGTGCTCGTCGTCGAGGACACGCCCGACGTCATTCGCGTCATTCACCTGGCTCTCCGTAACGACTTCCGCGTCGTGGCCGCCCCCGACGGCAAGAAGGGCCTCGAGCTCGCGAAGAAGCACCTGCCGAGCCTCGTCATCACCGACCTCATGATGCCCGAGATGGACGGCATCGAGCTCACGCGGCTCCTGCGCACCGACGCCCAGACACGGCACATCCCCATCGTCATGCTGACGGCGCGCGGAGACCTCGACGATCGCGTCGCGGGTCTCGACGCCGGCGTGAACGCCTATCTGGCGAAGCCGTTCTCGGCCAAGGAGCTCCTCTCCACGGTACGAAGCCTCGTCCGCATCCAGGAGACGACCGCGGATCTCGTGCTCACGCACAACATGGACTCGCTCGAGACCATCGCCGGGGGGCTCGCTCACGAGATCAACAATCCGCTCAACTACATCAAGAACGCGCTCACCCTGATCCAGCGCGACGCCGACGCGGTTCTCCGCGTTGCGCGCGCGGCGGTGGGTGAATCGTCGGAGCCGTCCGCGATCCGGGCGACGACCGACGGCGCCGCGCGCATGACGAAGATGTTCGACGTCGCCGACTCGGGCCTCAAGCGGATCGGCGCGACGGTGAACCTCATGCAGCGCTACGCGCGCGAGGGCTACAGCCGCGCGTTCCAGCCGCTCGACATCTTCGAGGCGACGCGCGACGTCGCGGCGGTGCTACAGGCGGGCCTCAGCCAGGCGGTCGTCGAGATGGCGTTCGAGGGGGACGGCGTGCTCGAGTGCGTCCCCGAAGAGATGAACCAGGTGCTCACCAACCTGATCCAGAACGCCCTCGACGCGCTCCCGAAGGACGGCACGGGCTGGGTGCGCGTCAACGCGGCCACCCGGGACGGCGTCCTCTCGCTGTCCATCAGGGACAATGGTTCGGGCATACGCCCCGAGGAGCGCACGAAGATCTTCACGCCGTTCTTCACGACGAAGGACGTCGGGGCCGGCATGGGGCTGGGGCTCTCCATCGTCCACCGCGTCGTCTCGTCACTCGGAGGCACGGTCGGGGTGACGAGCGAGCTCGGCGAGGGAACGGAGTTCACGCTTCGCATCCCGCAGACCGGCCGGCGCCGCCCGACACCTCGCCTGGACGCGTAGCAACGTCGTTATCGAAGCGCTCATGAGCGTCGTGTTTCGGCTGGGCACACGTTCAGGCGGGAATTTCCCGTTCGCAGCGGGCAAACACGGGCAGACGAGCAAACGGGCAAGCGAAGCGGACAGCGCGCACTACCGACCACGACGCGCGCACCAGACGGAGAGGCCGGACTCGCGAACGACGAATCGTCGAGCGCGACTTGACCAATGCGCCGGATAACTTGCTACTCTGGGCGGTGAAACTGAAACCGCGGGGGCCGGAATCGCCGTGGTTGTGAAGGTTCGAACATCCCTGTCTGAGGGGCAGAGCCCCTCGAAGTCGCCGCGTTGCACACGAAGGAGAGCTCCTTCGCGATGATCCCGCACGTACTTTTCGTCGACGACGACGAGCCGAACCTCGCCGTCTTCGCTGCGCTTTGCGGCGATGATTTTCCGATCCTGACCGCTTCGAGCGCATCAGCGGCGCTCGTGCTGATGCGACAGCACGAGGTCGGCGTCGTCCTCAGCGATCAGCGCATGCCCGACGTGACCGGCGTCGAGTTCCTCGAGCAGGTGCGCGCGGAGTTCCCGGACACGGTGCGCATGCTGGCCACCGCGTACGCCGATCTGAGCGCCACCATCGACGCGATCAACAAGGGGCACGTCCGGCGCTACATCAGAAAGCCGTGGGACGCCGAGGAGCTCAAGGCCCATCTGGCCGAGGGCATCTCCCGCTACCGGACGCAGCGCGAGGCCCACGCCGTCGAGCGTCGCCTGCTCGAGACGGAACGCGTTTACGGCCTGGGCGTCATCGCGGCGAGCCTCGCGGCGGAGCTCCGCGAGCCGGCCGCCGCCGTGGCTCGGGAGATCTCCGTGGCGCGCGATCTGCTGCGCGTCGGGCTCGACTCGACCCCGCCGGGCTCCGGTGCCGAGGCGCGGTCCCTCCGCGCCCGGATGGCCGAGGCGGACGAGGCGCTGGTCGACGCGGTCGGCGCGGTCGACGCCATGATGGGCCTCGTCCGTGGCATCGAGGTGCCGACCCACGCGCGCGACGAGAACGTGGTCGACCTGCGCAACCTCGTTCGCTTGACCCTGCGGATCCTCCGCTCGGAGCTCCGTGAGGTCGGAGAGGTGAAGATCGACCTGACGTCCGTGCCGGACGTCCGGGGCTCGAGCTCGAAGCTCGGTCAGGTCGTCGTGAACCTGCTCGTAAACGCAGTCAGGGCAGTGGCAGACAAGCCCCGTCCGGAGCGCTTCGTCTCCGTCCGTCTCACATCGGAAGACTCGTCGGTGAACCTCGAGGTGGAGGACAACCGTGACGAACCGGTGTCGAGCGAGCTCGTCTCGTTCGACCCGTTCGCCAAGCGCGAGCGCTTCGTCGGCACCGCGTTCGGTCTCGCCATATCGAAGCGCATCGCCGAGGAGGTCGGCGGCCGGATCGACGCCGAGACGCGAGCATCGAAGCGAACGTTGTTTCGTCTGAGCGTGCCGGTCCTGATGCAGAGCTGATTGGCTCTCGACATTTACGAGCGGACGGGGAACGCTGTCTGGTAGCGAGGAGTCAGAGTCGCACTTGTCTGCACACGTTCTGTTCGTCGACGACGATGTGTCGAACCTGGTCGTCTGGGAAGCCGCGTGCTCGGACGAATTCCGGGTATTGATCGCGCCGAACGCCGAGACGGCGCTCGAGCTCATGGCGAAGCACGAGGTCGGCGTCGTCCTCAGTGATCAGCGTATGCCCGGCGTCACCGGCGTCGAGCTCCTCGAGAAGATCCGCATCGAATTTCCCGCCGCGGTCAGGATCCTCATCACCGCGCACTCCGATCTCAGCGCCGCGGTGGACGCGATCAATCGCGGCAACGTGCGGCGCTATCTGCGCAAGCCCTGCGCGCTCCACGAGCTGCGGATGGCCCTGCGCGACGCGCTCGAACACTACGAGCTGCGCGTGCGCGTGAGATCGATGGAGCGGCGTCAGCTCGTGACGGAGCGCGTCTACGCCCTCGGGCTCGTCGCGTCCGGTCTCGGCCGCGAGCTCGTGCGCCCCGCCGAGTCGATTCGCGAGAGCGTGACGTTCGCGCGCACCGAGCTGCGTGACATCGTCGACCGGTTCGAGAACGCGCGCGTCGACAAGCGCCTGGTACGCGCCAAGCTCGCGGAGCTCGAGGCGCGCCTCGGATCGGCGCTCGAGGGCGTCGAGCGCGTGATGAGCATCGCCCAGAGCGTCGCGCTGCCCGGCTCCGAGCCGGTGCCCGACGAGGTGCAGCTCGCCGAGGTGTTACGCGTCGCGCTCCGCATCGTGCGGGGGGAGATCCGTCATCGCGCGGACATCGAGCTCGACATCGTCGAGGTTCCGATGGTGAGAGGCAGCGGCACCAAGTTGAGCCAGGTCGTCCTGAACCTGCTCGTGAACGCGCTCGAGGCGAGTACCGACTCGACGCACCGCGGGCTCATCCGGGTTTGCCTGCGCCGTGAAGGCTCGTCGGTGCACCTCGAGGTGTCCGACAACGGCCCCGAGATCCCCGCCTCCGATCTGCCGCACCTGTTCGATCCGTTCCACGCCTCGACCGCGCGGCGCGGAACCGGTATCGGACTCGCCATCTCGAAGAGCATCGTCGAGGAGATGGGCGGTCACATCGAGGCCGCCAACCAGCCGCGTGGCGGCGCGTTCTTCCGCGTCGTGCTCCCCGCGATCACCGCCGTGCGCGCCACGAACCAGTGGGCCCCGTCCCCGTCCGAGTCGGACAGCGCCGCCCGCTGACTCCCATCGCGACGCGAAGTACCGGCGGGTCGGTGCTGCGCACGCGGCTCGCCGAGCGCGTTAGCTGAGGGTTCAATGTCCCGGGAGCAAGAGCTTGAGCTTGAGCAGGAGCAAGGGCACCGGGTCAAAGGGAAGGGGGAGGGGAAGCGGGAAGGGAAGGGGGAAGGGGCTCTCGGGACTTCTGAGGGTATCGACGTACTCGAAACCTCACGAAGGAGTTCCCCCATGACGCTCGAAATCTACCCGGTCGTGCTCGAATTGGTTCGGCAGCTTGCTCTAGTAACGGGGGCGTTGCCCCCGCGGCTCGCTTTCGCGACCGCTGCCCCCCCGCCTTCGGCGTGCTCGCTCCGCTCGCTTAGTTCCGCAGCTCTTTCATCCTTCGGGTACGAGGGAACCGTCGAGGCGGAACTACGGACGCTGACGAACGGCGCAGCTGTCGAGCGACATATCCCTCACGCGCCCGCAGCCCCTCACGCGCCCGCAGCCCCTCTCCCACTCGCCGCCCCTCTCCCGCTCGCCGACGCGCGCACCGCGAAGGGCTCCCCCAGAAGATGCTCACGAGGCTCAGTGGTTGGCGCCGAGAGCTGCGACGTACTGGTCGAAGTAACCGCGGGCGTCCTTGGCGGTGATGCGATCCCACCACTCCGCCGGATAGCGGATGCCCTTGGAGACGTAGCATTCGACGTCGGCGGCGTAGTGGTCGGCGTTCTCCGCACTGGGCGCGGAGGCGAGCGCGGTCGTCGAGGCGCCGAGCGTCTCGCACATGCCCTTCGGCGTCGCGGCGGTGAACGGCGCGGCTCCCGGGCAGCAGCGCTCGCGGAGGAGGGCGACGGCCGCCAGATCGAACCGGCCGAGGTGCGCCCAGAGCGACAGGCCGTCTCCGGAACCGTGCTTGAGCACTTGCTGATCCACCTTGCGCGTCAGACCCCACACGTCGGTTCCCGTGCAGAGAAAGCCGATCGACGGCGCATCGCCGAGCGTCTTCTGCGGCAAGGTCGCGGCCGCGCACGCATTCACGTCGAGCGGCGCCGCGACGGCGCTGTCCGTGGGCGCGACGGCGCTGTCCATGGGCGCGACGGCGCTCTCTGCCGGCGCAACGCTGTCAGACGGCGCGACGGCGCTCTCCGACGGCACGACGACGCTGACAGGTGGCGCGAGGGCGCTTTCAGCCGGCCCGACGACGTTCGTCGCAACCGTCGCGGCGCTCGGTGCAGCTGCGACGGCGGGTTGCCGTTGCTGGGAGACGAATAGCGCGGCGCCGGCGGCGAGCGCGGCTCCCACGGCGATGGCCACCACGACGCCGGTCTTGCGCCCGCCGTCTGCCGGACGTGAAGCGACCACCGGGCTTGCCGAACTGATGCCGCTCGACGTCTTCGTCTCCGGTGCCGGCTGCGCGACGGTGGGCGCGGGTGCGGGCGCGAGCTCCCGCGGGTCGGAGTGGGCGTCGGGGTCGAGGCTCGGGCGGCCGGAGTACCTGGGAACGTCGAGTGGCGCCATCGCCTCCGGGCTCTCGGGCATCGCGAGCGCAGCGACGAGCGACAGATCGCCGACGTTGGGTGGCTCCTCGGTGACGCCGACCAGCGCGGCGACGGGCGCGAAGTCCCCGACGCTGTGACGCCCGGTCATCTCCGTCCATTCGTGGAGAACGTCGCGGAGCGCGCGGACGCTCGCGTATCGTTCCGTCGGTTCGTGGGCGAGACCGCGAGCGACGATGGCCCACAGATCGTCATCGACGTCTTCGAGCGGTCGTGGCGTCGCGGCGACGATCGCGCGCGCGAGCTCGGTGCGCGTCCCACCCTGGAACGGCGGCCGTCGAGCGAGCGCCGTGTATAGCGTTGCGGCGAGCGCCCATGCGTCGTCGGCCTCCGACGGTCCCGCGCCCGTCACTCGCTCCGGGGAGCAGTACGCGCCGCTCGGCGGCACGAGAAGATGCGTCAGCACGGGAATGACGGCAGGCTCCGGCCGTATCACGAGGATGGCGCGCGGCGAGATGGCGCCGTGCACCGCTCCCGTCGCGTGCAGAGCGCCGAGTGCATCGGCGATCGACGCGACCCACTCCACGGCGTTCTCGACGGAGAGAGGTCCCGCGTCGAGTCGCTGCTGCAGGCTACGCCCCTCGAGGTGTTCGGCGACGACGACCTGCGCGTCGGACGCCGTCTCGTCTCCGTCCGGGATCTCCACCGGGTCGAGCCGCTCCACGACCGCGAGCAGTCGTGCAGCGTGCGGGTGCGCGACGGCGAGCCCCGGCTTCAGCGCCGCGACACGGTTCGGCGTGAGGACGCTCGCGACGACCATCGCGCGAGTCTCCTGGTCACGTGCGACCCAGATGATCGTGCGCTGAGTTCCCCGGACTCGCCGCGCGAACACGTAGCGGCCGGCGAGGGGTTGGGGCGCGGCCATCCCCCCGATCGTGGTCACAGTCGCGTCCGGTCGTCACTCGCCCCGGGGTAACGCCGCTCGTTCGCGGGGTTTGCGCGATCGCCGGCCTGGTTACTGGAGGGCCGCGCCGGGGTGGGGCGGGTGACGCGCCTCGAAGCCCGTCAGGCACGTGCGTGGGGACGAGCCAATCGTGACGCACTGCACGAGCTCCTTGTCGTACGGAGTCGTCAGGCAATCCGTGGTGCGCTCGAGGATCGCCTGCTCGGCAGCGTCACCGAGCTGGTGTCCCTGCAGCTGCGCGGAGTGCACGCCGAGCACCCAGGCGACCGCGAGCTCGTGGCACTCGTCGGGGCCCGGCGCGCGACGCTCGCAGCCCGTCGCGAACACGAAAAGCAGGGCCGCCAGAGTGCTGGCCGCGCAACGCCGGCGCGTCATGAGGTTCGCACCGAAGCGCGTTCCGACGCCATTCCGGTGGCCTTGTAACAGAGCGGACATGCTGGCCGGTGCCGGCGTGGCGGATGCACGGCGCCGGTACACATCTGTAGCCCATTTACCGAACGCAACGCGGTTCAAAGTGCCCTGACGGCCGGCGGGATTCGACGCGCCGGGTATGGCTCGGAGGGGCCTGTTGCGGTAAGCCGACTCCTCACAATCATGAGCACCCGACCCTCTGCCCCAACCAGCGAACCCCTCACGAAGAACCCCGCCGTCCTCAAGTGGCTGGACGAAATGGTGCGCCTCTGCAAGCCCGACAACGTCGTGTGGTGCGACGGGTCGGAAGAGGAGAAGAATCGGTTCACCGAGCTAGCGCTCGCCGACGGGACTCTGTCGACTCTGAACCAGCAGAAGCTCCCCGGCTGCTACCTCTCTCACTCGAACCCGAACGACGTCGCGCGCGTCGAGAACCTCACGTTCATCTGCACGCCGACGAAGGACGACGCGGGTCCCACCAACAACTGGATGGCGCCCGACGAGGCGTACGCGAAGCTCGGTAAGCTCTTCGACGGGTCGATGAAGGGCCGCACCATGTACGTCGTCCCGTACATGATGGGCGTCCCCGGCTCGCCAATGGCGAAGGTCGGCATCGAGCTCACCGACAGCGTCTACGTCGTTCTCAACATGCGGATCATGACCCGCATGGGGAAGATCGCGCTGAACGCGCTCGGCGACACGGACTCGTTCAATCGCGGTCTCCACTCGACGCTCGACTGCAACCCCGAGCGCCGCTTCATCTGTCACTTCCCGCAAGACAACACGATCTGGTCGGTGGGCAGCGGCTACGGCGGCAACGTCCTCCTCGGGAAGAAATGCCTCGCGCTCCGCATCGGTTCGTACCTCGGCCGCAAAGAAGGCTGGCTCGCCGAGCACATGCTCATCATGGGCGTCGAGAGCCCCGAGGGCGAGATGACCTACGTCGCGGCGGCGTTCCCCAGCGCCTGCGGCAAGACGAACTTCGCGATGATGATCCCCCCCGCCCGCTTCAAGGGCTGGAAGATCTGGACGGTCGGCGACGACATCGCCTGGATGTGGGTCGGTGAAGACGGGCGCCTCCGCGCCGTGAACCCCGAGAACGGCTACTTCGGCGTCGCTCCGGGCACGAACTTCAAGAGCAACTCGAACGCGATGAAGACCATCGCGAAGGACACGCTCTTCACGAACGTCGCGCTCACCAAGGATGGTGACGTGTGGTGGGAGGGCAAGGACGGCGAGGTGCCGGCCGAGCTCACCGACTGGCAGGGCCGCCCGTGGAAGAAGGGCTCGACCGAGAAGGCCGCGCACCCGAACTCCCGCTTCACCGCCCCGGCGCAGAACAACCCCGCGCTGTCGAAGTTCTCGAACGACCCCGAGGGCGTGCCCATCAGCGCGATCATCTTCGGCGGCCGTCGTGCGACGACGATCCCGCTCGTCATCCAGTCCTTCAACTGGACCCACGGTGTGTTCTTCGGTTCGACCCTGGGCTCGGAGACGACCGCTGCCGCGACCGGCAAGGTCGGCGTCGTGCGGCGTGACCCGTTCGCGATGCTCCCGTTCTGTGGCTACAACATGGGCACGTACTTCGCGCACTGGCTCGAGATGCAGGGCTCGATGGCCAACCCGCCGAAGATCTTCATGGTCAACTGGTTCCGCCAGGACAAGGACGGCAAGTTCCTGTGGCCCGGCTTCGGCGAGAACATGCGCGTCCTCAAGTGGATCGTGGACCGCGCGCGGCTCCGCGTCGGCGGCCAGGAGACCCCGTTCGGCTGGGTTCCGAAGGCGGGCGACCTCGATCTGTCCGGGCTCGACATCTCGTCGGACCAGGTCGATCAGGCGACCAGCATCGACCTCGACGAGTGGAAGCAGGAGCTCGAGGGCAGCGCCGAGTTCTTCGAGAAGCTCGGTCCGACCATGCCCGAGGTGCTCCAGCTCCAGCGCAAGATGTTCCTCTCCCGCATCGAGACCTTGAACAAGCGCAAATGGGGCGGGAACTCGCCCCAGTAGCGAGCGCAGCGAGCCCGCGGAGCGCCGGGGGGAGCAGTTCGCCGAAGGCGAAGCTGCGGGGGGCCAAGGCTCCCTCGTTCCTGGCTGTCCTGATCGCCGCCGCGGGATTCATCGCGTGCGCGCGTCCGGTCGATCACACGGAATCGCCGCACGCCCTCGCGCCGCTCGGCTCGTCGGGTGACGCGCCGGGCGCGCCCTCCGTCGCCTGGGCGAAGAAGAGCCGTGAGCAGCGCATGGAGTTCATGGGCCTCACCTTTCATCCGCGGATGAGGGAGCTCTTCCAGGCCTACGACGGCGCAGCGTACGGCAAGTTCCGTTGTCAGAGCTGCCACGGGGAAGACATGGAGGCGCGGAGCTTCGCGATGCCCGCGACGCTGCGCCCCCTCCCGGCTGTCGACGCCGCACGAGCGGGCAACGTCCGCGACGCGAGGGCCACGAAGTTCATGGTCGAGGCCGTGCTGCCCGCGACGATCTCGCTGCTCGCCAGCGACCGAGCTGAGTCGGCGCCGATCACCTGCGCGTCCTGTCACGCCGCGGAGTGAGCGGCTCGGTCGAGTCTGTCGCGCGCACGTGTGGCGAAGCGATGCATCTGCCGCCGTGAGCCGAGCGGTCGGTCGTCACGCGCTCGCGAGGCCCTTGCTGTACACCGTGGCTCGGTGAAGGGCGCTCAATGAAGATGGCACCCGGATTGCTTTGCTGTCCGTCCGGAGAATCAAGCCATGAAATCAGCTCGAGAACGTTCGGGATCTTCCGCCACGCCGGCCAGCGGCCGCTTGAAGCGCTTCACGACCATCGCGGGCTTCTCCGCCGTGCTGCTGCTCGCTGCGAGCGGGTGCGTCGCGACGCTCGGCACCGACGCGGATTACGCCTACGCCGATGACGTGCCGCCGGACGTCACGACGTATCCGCACACCAACTACGAGGGCCGTGACGTCTACCTCGTGAACGACCGCTACTACTACCGTGGTCCGCAGGATCGCTGGGTGTACTACCGCAGCGCGCCCAGGCCGCTCGTCGAGCGTCGTTCGACGTTCGTGCGCGAGCGACCGTACGTGCAGCGCGCGCCTGCAGTTCGTCGCGCACCCGAGCGGCGTGTCGAGGAGCGTCGCGTGGCCCCCGGCGTGCGTGGCCCGGAACCCGCGACCCAGGTCCGCTGACCACGAGGCGCGAAGAGACGATGAAGACGCTTTTCTTGTCGCTAGCCGCTCTCGCATCCGTCACTGGATGCGGGAGCACCGGGGAAAATACCGTGGTCGTGAGCGATCGCGGCACGCTGGTCGTGGACTGGACCATCGACGGCGCGAAGGACGGCGGAGAGTGCCGGCAAGGAGCCGCGACGACGCTCGACGTCACCGTGCAGACGGCAGACGGGGGCGACGTCGGTGAGTTCCAGGCCGACTGCGGCTCTTTCGCGACGAGCATCGATCTGCCGGCAGGGTCGTACGTTGCAACCGCCGTCCTCATCGACGACGCGGGAAATGACCGGACGACGCCCATCGACATCGATCCGTTCCGCATCCACGGGTCCGATGAGCTCACGACGCCCATCGACTTCCCCGCGGACTCTTTTCTCTGACGCGTTCTACGCCTGCAGCGCCGACGACAGGAGCGTCACGGGAGGGGGCTTCCACCCTCTTCGCAGAGCGCCGATACGGCTGGAGAGAAGCTCTCGTTCGGCTGCTTGTCTTCGACGTAGTTCGTCATGGGCTTGGAATCATCGAGCAGGGTGACGACGAAATCCCGTAGGTTGACGTTCTTCGCCTGGATCTCCGTCCCTAGCCAGGGCGTGTCGAGCGCCTTCGCCGTGTCGAGGGGTTCGACCGGAGGGTTCCCGATTGGCGGGATCGACGTGCAGTGGCTGCAGTTGTCGGAGCGAAAGTAGGGCAGGTAATAGGAGAAATTGGGAAGCGTATCGAGCGTCGCGATGAGCGACGTGAAGTCTTCCCACCAGAAGTCGTGAATCTGCTGCTCGCTCGGATCCGGGAAGAAGCGCTGGTACGAATAGAGTGAGTAGTTGAAGTCCATGCGGTAGGCGGTGATCGCCAGCCGGTCGCTCGGGAAGTTGTCCGCCAACCATTTGTTGATGAGCCCGTAGTCTTTCTTGAGCGCGCTCACGTCGGTGGGTGTGCGCTTGGCGAGTTCGTCGAAGATTGGGTCGGTGTTCCACGACTCGGCGACCTTCGCCTGCAGCGCCTTCGACGGACCATCGCTGTGGAAGATCGGGCCGGAGTCGTCGAGCAGGTAGGAGCACTGCACGGCCTTCCCCATGCCGTAGCGAACGAACGCGTAGTTCAGGAGCGCGCCTGCGCCGCCCGCGCTACACCCGCTCACGAGGAGCTTCGGTACCGAGGTGAATGTCTTCGACATCCAGTCGATGACCTTGAGCGTGTCCGCGTGCCCGGCGTGATGAAAGGTGAGCGAGTCCGTACCGCCTGTACCCGTCCCACCATCGATGGGCCCCGCGCTGGTGTACTCGGCCACCGTGTTGCCCGTATGAACGTCGCCCGTGCAATACGAGACGAACACCTTGTTGTAGTCCTTCGTCGGATTCGAGCTGGGGTCGGTGGGGTTCGAGTTCAGGAGCGGTAGGAACTGGTACGTCGCCATGTGGTCGTCGGGGATGCCGTTCGGGTTGGCGGCGCCCCGTATTCCGGTTTTTCCCGAGCAGCTCTCGTAATCCCAGCACGCGCCGCCGGGCTCGAACTCCATGAGCACGTCGTTGCTGGTGTTCGAGTAGCTGACGAAGAACTTGTACTGGCTGCCGTCGCCACACACGGCCCCGGGAGGCTCGACCTTGATCCAGGTGTTGCACGGGGGAAGCGACGTGTCGGTCGGGTCCGTGGTGCAGCGGTCACCCGGGATCGGACCGGACTCGTCCGGCGTGCAGGAAGTCGCGGTGACCTTGGCGATCGGAACCGCGCGGTCCGACGAGCTGCATCCGAACAAGAAGACGAGGGCGAGGAAGAGCAGTGGCTTTTTCAAGCGAGCCTCCGGTGTCGATCAAATGTGAGCATCGCTCACGTTTCTGAGAAATATGATCAACGCTCATGTTTGTCAAGGAGGCGGTGTGGTAGAGGAAACCATGCGAACGGCCCAGGCGAGGGCGCGCGGCGCGACGGCGAAGCCGCAAAAAAAGCGGGGCAAAGCGTCGCCAGAGGGGGCTCGGCGCCGCATTCCTCAGCAAGACCGCAGTCGCGCGCGTGTCGAGGCCATCCTGCGCACCACGCTGCGGCTCATCGGCGAAGGTGGCGACGCGAGCATGCGTGAAATCGCCGCGGCTGCGGAGATCCCCATCGCGTCCATCTATCAGTACTTCCCCGATAAGACGGCCGTTCTGCACGCCATTCACGTGGAGTTCTATGCGCGGATGCGCATTCGCATCGAGAGAGCGCTGACGAGCGTCGAGAGGGTGCAGGACATCCCGACGTTCGCGGCCGCGATGATCGACGCGCTCGTGCTCGAGCTGGGCTCGGCCGAGTCGAGGCTCAACGTGTGGACGGCGTCTCAATCGCTCGAGGCGATCCGCAAGCTCGATACCAAAGAAGCGCTCGAGCTTGCCCAGCTCGTCTGCGCGCGGGTCGTATCGGTCGGAAAGGGCGTCGATGCCGAGGCGGTTCGAGACCTGTGCGTGTTCGCCGTGGTCATGGCGGGGCCCGTCGTGCGGCAGTCATTCATAATGCCGAAGGCGGAGGGGCAGCGCCTGATCCGCGAGCTGAAGGCGCTCATCCGGCTACGGATCGCGACGATCGAACTCCCCGCCAGCTCGCTTCGCTGAACCCTCGTCGGCGGACCTCGTCAGTGACGAGCGCAGCACGTGGCGTAACGTCAAGCTGATGCGCTCACCGTGCACGTCGGGTTCCTTCGGAATGCCGTGCCGGTAGTGGCGCTGACAGGTTCCGCCCATTACGAGCAGGCTTCCCGCGGTGAGCGATAGCGCGACGCGAGCTCCCTTGTTCGAGCTCTGTCGTGGCGCGAGCACGAAGCGGCGCGCGACGCCGAAGGACACCGAGCAGACGACGGGATCGGGGCCGAGCTCCGGCTCGTCGTCGGAGTGCATCCCCATGCTGTCGTTGCCGTCGCGGTAACGATTCGCGAGCACATGGTTGTAAGGCACGCCGACGCGCTCGACGACGCGATCGACCAGACCGCGCAGCGTCGGTCCGAACGGACGCGGTTCGACCGTCTGGCCCGAATACCGGTAGTCGACGTCACCTGCCCACGCGACGAGCCGGGGTTGCAGGATGCGCTTGCCGAACAGCACGATCTCTCGTGCTTCCCACGCGAGCTCGTCTCTCAGCCGTACTTCGAGGCGACGCGCCACGTCGGGCTCGAGCCATTCCGGCTCGAGCTCGACGAAGCCACCGTCGGGCAGGTCGCGCCGCATGCGTCACAGCATGGCGGCTGCACGCGCGCGGCGCGACCCTCTCTCATCTCAGGGTCCGGAGTCGGGGCCGGCGTCCGTCTTCGCGGGCGCGGGCGGAAGCAGGCAGAGCGGGAACGGACCGGCGTCGGTGCCGTTCGCAACCGGCGGGAGGTGCGTGATGTACGCGCCGAGCGCCAAGGCATGCTCGTCGGTGAGGCCACCGAACGCGCCCATCGGACCGACCGGCATCGGCGGGCAGATGTAATCGCCGTCGATGTTCTTGCCGGTCTTGAGCAGCGTCTTGATGAGACCCGGCGTCCAGTTCTTGAGGCCGTCGGTCGGGTCGGTCGTGATGTTCGCCGAGACGACGGTGCCGAACGGGCCACCGAGGATGAACGGCTCACCGCCGCCGAACGCCTTCGACATGTCGACGATCGAGTCCGGGAGCGGCGTGCCTTCCTTGCGCGAGGTGTGGCAATCGAGGCAGGGCCCGACACCGGTCGCGAGGTACTTGCCGAGCATCGCGTCGCTGTAGCTCGGGTCCGTCTTGTCGATGACGGGGTTCGGGATGTCCGCCGCGTCGACGACCGCCACCGGGAGAAGCTTGCTCGTGGCCGGGTCGCCCGGCAGGGGTTCACGATCGGGGATATCGTTCGTGATCGCCGTGAGGCTCAGCAGGTACGCCGCGATGGCGTCCGCGTCGGCGCCGGCCATGTTGTGCAACGTCGTGTACGGCATGATCGGGAAGATGCCGCCGCCGCGCGCCGCGGAGCGCTTGCCGTCGAGGATCGCGTCCTTGATGTCCTGCGCCGTCCAGCCGTTCGCCTTGAGGGTCGTGAGGTTCGGCGTGGGGATGTTGCCGACGCCGTCCATGGTGGGGGCGATGTCCGCGAAGGCCGGGTTGCCGGCGAGGATCTTCGTGGCGTCGGGTGCGCCGGTCGGGAGCCGAGGGGTGTGACAGTCGCCGCAGGCGTCGAGCGCCTTGACGATGTACTCGCCGCACTGGACCTGCGCGTCGCCGGTCATGCCGCCGCAGAGCGAGAGCGCCGCGCCGCCGTCACCGCCGTCGGGGATGCCGGCCTCGGACGAGACCTTCCCGCCGGTGCCGGTCGCGCCACCGGTGCTGGCCTTGCCGCCGGTGGATGCGCCGCCGGTGCTGGCCTTGCCGCCGGTGGATGCGCCGCCGGTGCCGGTCTTGCCGCCCGTGCCCATGTCTCCGCCGTCGGGCGTTCCGCCGTCGGCGTTGCTCTTCGAGTTGTCGCTGCTGCAAGCGAACGCCATGACCGCGGCAGTGACTCCACACAGCGCGATCCGACCAATGGTCAAGCTAGTCTTCATGTGCCCACGTACTCCCGGGATGCGAGGATCCTCTGACGGAGGCGCCACAACGGCCGCCTCCAATGGCGCTCCATACATCGAATCGACCGCGGAATCACGTGTTCGCAGACTGTCCTCGGTCGCTCGAGGAGTTATGTTTCTCGCCCCGGCGGAGCACGCTCGGGATACCAAGGAGAGACTCATGGCCGCCGCTTCCAACATGCTCGAGCTCGGGACGCCGCTCCCGGAGTTCGCACTCCCCGACACGACCAGCGGTGTGTCCGTAGCGGCCACGACGTTGGTCGGCAACGTGACGGTGGTTGCCATCCTCTGCAACCATTGCCCCTACGTGAAACACATCCAGCGGGAGCTGGCCGCGTTCGGTCGTGATTGCGCCGCGAAAGGCGTGAAACTGGTCGGTATCAGCTCGAACGACGTGGCCTCGTACCCCGAGGACGGCCCCGAGAAGATGGCGGAAGAGGCACGGCGTGCGGGGTACTCGTTCCCGTACCTGTACGACGCCGACCAGTCCGCGGCGAAGCTGTTCCGGGCCGCATGCACGCCGGAATTTTACGTCTTCGACACGGCGGGCAAGCTCGCCTACCGCGGCCGCTTCGACGAGACGACGCCCAAGACCGGCGGCAAGGCGACGGGGGCCGATGCCCGCGCAGCCGTCGAAGCGCTCCTCGCCGGCAAGTCGCCCGCGGCGGATCAGAAGCCGTCGATCGGCTGCAGCATCAAGTGGAAGGAAGGAAACGCGCCGGGGTAGGAAGGGGGTTGTTAGGAAGGGGGGCCTTGGCCCCCCGCAGCTTCGCCTACGGCGAACTGCTCCCCCCGCCGCTTCGCGGGCTCGCTTTGCTCGCGCAGTTCACTGGTTAGGGGGGCCTTGACCCCCCGCAGCTTCGCCTATGGCGAACTGCTCCCCCCGCCGCTTCGCGGGCTCGCTCCGCTCGCGCAGTTCCGTCGGTGCGGAGCTACTGGGCTGCGGCGCGGCCGTCTGTGATTGCTAGGCCAGCGCGCTCTAGGAGCGCGTCGAGGGACGGTTCGCGGTGCATGAAGCTTCGGTAGAGGGTCGCGGGATCGTCGCTGTCGCCGCGCTCGAGGATCGCGCGGCGGAACTCGTTCCCCACGGCGCGGCTGAAGACGCCGCCTTGGCGGAAGCGGGTGAACGCGTCTGCGTCGAGGACCTCCGCCCATTTGTACGAATAGTAGCCGGCGGCGTACCCGACGGCGCTCGAGAAGAGATGCGTGAAGCCCGCGATCATCGCGTAGTCGTCCTTGAACGGGGCCGGCGCGTACGGCTGCATCACCCGCCGTGCGTAACCGATGACGGCGCCGTCGCGCGCCGGTTCGTAGTCCACGTGAAGCGCGAGGTCCATAGCCGCGAAGCCGAGCTGGCGCATCATCCCCGACGCTTCACGGTACTTTCGCGCGCGCATCATCTTCGTGAAGAGTGCGTCGGGGATCGTCTCTCCCGTCTCGTGGTGGCGTGCGAACGTGTCGAGCGCGGCCCGCTCCCAGCACCAGTTTTCCATGATCTGGGACGGCAGCTCGACGAAGTCCCACGCGACGTTCGTCCCGGCGAGGCTCCGCACGTCGACCCGGCTCAGGCAGTGATGAAGAAGATGGCCGAACTCGTGGAAGAGCGTCGTCACCTCCTGGTGCGTCAGCAGAGCCGGCTTGTCGCCGAGCGGCGTGGTGACGTTCGCGCAGATGAGCCCGAGGTGCGGCGTGTGGAGCTCATTCGACGACACACCGGTGCGGAACGCGTTCATCCACGCGCCGCCGCGCTTCTCTTCGCGCGGGAAGAAATCGGCGTAGAACGACGCGAGGAACGTGCCGTCTTCGTCCTTGATGTCGTAGCCGGTGACGTCCGCATGCCACACCGGGAGCTTCTTGTTCGGCTCGATGCGGAGGCCGTAGAGGCGCTGCGCCGTCTCGAAGAGCCCTTCCACCGCGCGGTCGAGCGGGAAGTACGGCCGTAGCTCCTCTTCGTCGAAGTCGTAGAGCGCGCGGCGCTGCTTCTCCGAGTAGTACGCTACGTCCCACGGCTCCATCGGCTTACCGTCGTCTCCCGGCAGGCTCCGCCGGAACTTCGCGAGCTCTTCAGTCTCCTTCGCGAACGCCTTCTCGCTCCGCTGCGTCAGATCGGCGACGAAGGCCCGTGCGCGCTCGCCCTTCTGCGCCATCCGATCCTCGAGCACCAGATCCGCGAAGTTACCGTACCCGAGAATCTTCGCCTGCTCGCTCCGGAGCTCCACGATCTTCCCGAGGAGCGGCCCGTTGTCTAGCGGCCCGGAAGAAGCGCGCGCATTGTACGCGCGGTAGATGCGCTCGCGCACCGAGCCGTCGTCGAGATACGTGACGAGGGGCATGTAGCTCGGCGCCTGCAGCGTGAAGCGGTAGCCGGCCTTGCCCTTCTTCTCGGCGCTCTCCTTTGCGGCGGCGATGGCCGACGGCGGCAGGCCGGCGAGCTTCGCCTCGTCCTCGATGACGAGCTCCCACTCCGCGGTCGCGTCGAGGACGTTCTGGCTGAAACGCGACGTGAGCTCGGCGAGCTCGCGGCTGATCGCCTGGAGGCGCGCCTTGCCCGCGTCGTCGAGGCCGGCGCCGTTTCTCCGGAAGTCGTCGAGCGTCTTCTTCAGGAAGCGTTTTTTCGACGGCGGGAGCTCGGCGGCCTCGGGCGTCGCGGCGAAGTTGCTCAGCACCTCGAAGAGCTTCGGGCGAAGGGGAATGCCGGCGTAGAACCCGCTCACGCCGGGCCGCACCGCGTTGTAGGCGTTCCGGAGCTCGGTCGTGCTCACCACCGCCTCGAGGTGTCCGACCACCGTCATTGCCACTTCGAGCAGCTCGGTGGCGGAGTCGAGCGCGCCGAGGGTCGTCTCGTAGGTGACGGGATTGGCGTTCTCGATCGCGGCGAGCCGAGCTTCGGCCTGTTCCAGGGCGATGGCGACGGCCGGTTCTACCTGGCCCGCGGTGATACGGTCGAAAGGGATCGCGAAGCCCGGGGCGAGGATGGGGTTGTCGGAGCTATCCGTGGTCACACGCGCCTCTTTGCAGGGAAATTCGGGGGACGCGCGGTGGTCGCGCGTCCATCAGGTTTAGAGCAGGATGCCGAGTCCCGCCAGGCCCAGCACCGACGTGCCCGGCTCAGGGAAGCCTCCCACGTCGATGAGCGTGCCGTTCTTCCCGGGCGTCCGGTATGGCTCGAGCATAGAGCCCGACTGGTTGCTCGGAAAGGCGACCGTCACCGACAGGTTCGCGACCAGCCAGTTCGGCAATACTTCGTAGCGAATGCCCAGCGAGAGCGGCACCTCGACGAACACGGCGCCGCGGGTCGGCACGACGGCGATCTCGCTGCCCGTCACGTGCAGGGTCGGCGCGGTCGTCCGCCCCCAGGCGAGGCCCACCCCCGCCCACAGATCGAGCCGCGGCAGCGGCGACCACGTCGGTTCCGCGGTGATGCTCAGGTGGACGCGTCGCGGCCCGTCTTCGCCGACGTGGGCGCCTGCGGGGAGGCCCAGCGCACGCGCGTCATACGAATACGGCGCAGACTCGACGCGCGTCGCGAACCGGGCGTCGAGCCATCGCAGCACCCTGACGCGCGCGTGGCCGCCCACCACGGCGCCGGGCGAGTCGTGCACGCCGTCGCCGTTCGCGGGCCGCTCGATGAGCCCGACGTCGGCGCCGACTTCCACCGTCCAGTAGTGTGGACGCTTAGGCGGCTCCGGCACCGGCCGCGGCAATTGCCGGTAGTGCCAGGGATCGGGGAGCGCCTCGACCACGACGGGCTTCGGCGCATCGGCGGCGGTGGGCGCGTCGTCCTTCTTCGGCGCGGCGGCGCTGTCGGCATCCTTGCCGGCGCTCGCCTCGTCGGTCTTCTTGGGGGGGGCACCCGCAGCGTCGGGCTGCGTCGGCGACTCGTCGGGCTTCGCCGGCGCGGCCTTGTCCGCCTTCGAGCCGTCCGTCTTCGGTTCGGCCTTCGCCGGCGCGGCCTTGTTCGCCTTCGACGCGGCCTTTGCCGGCGCGGGTGCTCCGGCGGCCGCGGACGCGGCGAGGACGGTCGCGACGGCGAGTGACGCAGCTCTGATGACGAACGACGTCAGCTTCGGAGCTCCCCGAGGGAGCGAACCGCTTCGCGGACGCGCTCGTGTCGCTGATCGACTTCTTCGTCGGTGAGCGTGCGCGCGGCGTCGGGGTCCGTCACCGTCTTCGGATCGCGATACACGACGTGGAACGCGAGCGAGCGCGCGCCGTCCGCGATGTTGCCGCCGGAGAAGACGTCGAAGAGCTCCACCGACTCGCACAGATCGCCGGCCGCGCCGCGGATCGCGCCCTCGATCGACGCAGCGCTGACTGATTCCGACGCGACCAGCGCGACGTCTCGTGACGTCGCGGGCAGGCGCGGGATGGGGCGATAGCGCGGCGTCGGACGTCCGAGCGGCTCGACGGCAGCGAGATCCAGCTCGACGACCTGCGCGGTGCCGCCCAGGTCTAGCGACTCGACGACGTCGGGGTGGAGCGGCCCGAGCGAGCCGATGCGCGTTCCTTCCACGGAGATCCACGCCGCGCCGCGCGGGTGCAGATGGACGGGTAGCTCGTCCGTCGCCATCGTGGTGATCGCCGGTGTGCGCCCGGTGATGCGTTCCACGAGCTCGACGGCGAGGCCTTTCGCGTCGAGCACGTCTACGTCCTCGGCGCGTGACAGGTGCGAGGGGCGCGGACCCGCGAGCACCGCCGCGAACGACGGCCGCTCCTCGGGCAGCACGCCGCGATCGCCGGAGAGCCTTGGCCGGCTCGGGAGCTCGGCAAGGTCCGACGACGGCAGGAAGCGCGCGCCCACCGTGAAGAGTCGCGCCGCGTGCTCGCCGCGCCGGCGCGCGCGCTTCACCGCCTCGAGAAGACCCGGCAAGAGGGTCGTGCGCATCACGCTGCGCTCCGCGCTCATCGGTAGCTCGAGACGGACGACGGCTTCTGGCGCGCCGACGGAGGCGTTGTCCGCGTCGGACACGAAGGCGTACGTGATCGCCTCCGAGAGCCCGAGGTTCGCCGCTTCACGCAGCACGAGACGCTCGAGATGTCCGGCGGCGCGCGGCGGCTGCGGCAAGATCGCCGGCAATACCGTCGGGATCGAGTCGAGCCCGCGGATGCGCGCGACCTCCTCGATGAGATCGGCTTCGAGCGAGATGTCCGGGCGGAACGACGCACCGACGACGTCGGCGACGTCGGAGCCGTCCTCTGCGGTGGTCGTCTTCACGCCGAAGCCGAGTCGCTCGAGGATCGCCGTCGCTTCCGGGAAGGGTACGTGCACGCCGAGGAGCGCGTCGAGACGCTTCGCGCGGAGCCGGACCTTCGGGCGTTCGAGCGGCGCGCCGCGCACGAGGATCGAACCGCGTACGACCTCGCCACCGGAGAGCGTCGCGAGCAGCGCCGTTGCGCGCTCGAGAGCCGCCGGGGTGCCGCCCCAGTCGATCCCGCGCTCGAAGCGGTAGCTCGACTCCGTCGAGAGCGCGTGCCTTCGCGACGTCCGGCGGACGCCCCGCGGCTCGAAGTACGCGCATTCGACGATCACCCGGCTGGTGGTCGCACGGATCTCGCTCTTCTGCCCGCCCATCACCCCGGCTAGCGCCGTCGCGCCGTCGGCGTCGGCTATCACGAGATCGTCGGCGGAGAGCTTCCGCGTGACGCCGTCGAGCGTCGTGAACGGCTCTTCCGCCCCGGCGCGCCGCACGATGATGCGAGAGCCCGCGACGAGCGCGTGGTCGAAGGCGTGCAACGGCTGCCCGAGCTCGAGCAGCACGAGGTTCGTCACATCGACGACGTTCGAGATCGGACGGACCCCGAGGGCGTGCAACCGGTACCGGAGCCACGCCGGCGACGGCGCGATCGTCACTCCGTCGACCACCGAGGCGCCGTAGATCGGACACGCCGCGGGTTCCTTCACCTCGACGGTGAGGAGCGACTCGATCGACAGGGACGAGACGCGCGGCGTCTCCTTGAGTCGGGGCAGCTCGAGCGCGATGCCCATCAGCGCCGCGAGATCGCGTGCGACGCCGACGTGCCCGAGCGCGTCGGGTCGGTTCGGCGTGATCCCGATCTCGAAGATCGTGTCGCTCGACTCGGGGACGACCTCCGACAGGAGCTTGCCGGGCGTCGCGGCGCCATTCGGCAGGATCACGATGCCGTCCGAGTCGTCGGTGAGCCCGAGCTCCGCTTCGCTGCAGAGCATGCCCGCGCTCTGCACGCCCGCGATGGCGCGCGGCTCGATGACGAGGTTCGCTGCAGGTAAGCGCGAGCCGACCGGCGCGAACACGACGAGCCCACCGGGCTCCGGCACGTTCGGCGCGCCGCACACGATGCGCTCTTCGCCGTGACCGGTGTCCACCGTCACGAGCCGCAGGCGATCGCGCGACGGATGTGGTTCGACGCGCCGCACTGCTGCGATCGCGACGCGCTCCAGCCCGTCACCGAGGTTCGTCATCGCCTCGACCTCGAGCCCGGCGCGCGTCAGCCGATCGGCGACCTCGGACGGAGTTGCAACGAGCGAAGGGAGGAGCTCACGGAGCCAGCGGTAGGAGACGCGCATCGGGACAGCCGCTTTTAGCATTCCGACGGCCGCTCCGCGCAACAAGCCCGGGTGGCCGTCTCGCGGGCGCGAGACCCCTCTAATTTCCCCCGGATCGGAGCGAAAGCACCTCGATCTCCATCGGCCCCCGCGGCACGGTGACCTCGCGAACGTCCCCCTTCACGGCGCCGAGCAGCGCCCTGCCGATCGGTGACTCGACACTGCACCCTTCGCCGACGAGCGCCCGCTCCTCCGGCGAGACCAGTCGATACTCGTGCTGCTCACCGTGCTCGTCCTCGACGACCACCGAGACGCCGAGCGCAGCTCGCTCTGGAATTCCGTCCGAACTCTGCACCAGCTCGGCGAGCTTCAGCGCATCACGCACCCTCGGATCGCCGTCGCGCTCCAGCTTGCGCGCGCCCGCGGGCGTCAGACGGAACGCGGTGTGTGGAATGCCGCGCGCCGAGAAGACCGGCTCGATTCCGGCGTCGTCGTCTTCTTTGGTGAATGCCTTGCTCACCCGGGTACCTTGGTCCCTCGAGGACTGTGGCGCCACGCCCCGTGTTGCGACGAACCGGTTCGAAACGATCCGCACGGCGGGGCAATCAAACCGTAGTTCCACGTCGGGCCATGGGCCGTTCGGCGTGAATCCGTCTGGGCCCGAGCCTTGCAGTGACGAGCGCCATGACCATCACACTCACGGGTCTACTCATCATGCTCATCGTCGCGGGAATCTGCGGAGCGCTCGGCCGAGCAATCGGCGGCGGCACCGGTGGTGGGTTCTTGGTGTCCGTCGCGCTCGGCTTCGTCGGCGCGCTGCTCGGGACGTTCCTGGCGCACGCGCTGCGCTTGCCGGAACTCCTCGTCGTCGCGGTCGATCGGCATCCATTCCCGATCCTCTGGTCGATCATCGGCGCTGCGGTCTTCGTCGCCCTCCTGCATCTCATCGGCGGTCGCCAGCGCTACGCCCGCTACTGAGCTCTCTCCGCGTATCGTTGCCGCTGAAAGGGGACGGGCTCGCGAAGCCCGTCCTTGCGGCGATTCCAGCCCTCCCTGGAGCCGACCCCGCCGCCGCGCTAGACCGAACGGAGTGGCGATGACCGACGCGTATGCCGAGGCGGCTCCGGTTCGCGTTCCCGCCATCGTGGTCTGCACGTGGACTCGCACCGTCGCGTCCGAGCCCGTCAGGGCGACCATCACGCCGGACGGGTGCGCCGACATGATCGTCCAGCCCGATGGACGGATCATCGTCGCGGGTCCGGATACCGGGCCGCACGACGCCGGGCTCGGGCGCGGTGTCTTCGTAGGGCTTCGCTTCCGGGTCGGGGCGGCCGGGTCGGCGCTGGGTCTCGCAGCGAGCGCGCTCCGCGATCAGCGCGTGCCGCTCGAGGACGTCTGGAAGAGCGACGCGAACCGACTCGTGGACCGTCTCGCTGGCGTCACGACGGCAGAGGCACGTCGCGCCGTCCTCGAGGACGCCGTCGCAGAGCGGGTTCAGCGCGGTGCCGTCGACGAGGATCGTCTGGTGCTCGCCGCCGTCGCGCTCCTCCGTCGGCGCGAGCAGCCCGTCGCTGCACTCGCGTGGCACCTCGGCGTCAGTGAACGGCAATTGCTCCGCCGCTTCGACGCCGCGGATACGGCCCGAAGACCCTCGACCGCGTGTTCCGCTTCCGGCGCGTACTCCGCGCGCTTGACGCCCCGCGGGTCGCGCTCGGCGCGGTGGCCATGGACGCGGGCTACGCCGATCAGGCGCACATGACGCGGGAATGCGCGAAGCTCGCCGGCGCGACGCCGAGAGCGCTCCTCGCGAGCAAGCTCGTGCTCGCCGCGAGCGAGTGACGCGGAAACGTCAGAGCCTCCTGTACGCTCGAAGCGTCCGCAGCTTGCGGATGGTCTGCACCCCGCGCCACTCCGGTTGGACGATCGGTGTCCACATCGTCCAATCGACGTTCCATCCGCCGTCGGGTTGCTGCGCGGCGGAGAGGGCGTCGAGTTGTCGGTCGATCATCGTCTCGTCGAAGAGCCGTCGCGCGACCATGTCCGGATGCGGCGCGAAGTCGAGCGGCGTGTGCGACTCCTGACCGGGAACGGGCGCGAGCGTCACGAGCTTCTTGTCGCGGACGACCTTCGCGATGTGCGCGAACGCGCGGTCGACGCGCGCCGGATCGCCGGCGTGATCGAGGAACGCGAGCGCGCTACGCGCCTCGTACGGATGCGGATCGGTCATGCGCTCGATCGCCGACCAGCAGAACTCCGCGGCGCGCGCGGTCCACGGATGCTCGACCCCGAGTCGTCGCACGACGTCGACGACCAGTCCCGTCATCAGCAGCGACGAGGCCGGCGGCTCTTCCGGCTCGAGCCAGGGCGCGTGCGGCCCGCCGGCGATCGACGGCAGGACGAAGGGGATACCGCCGTCCGCGAGCGTGACGCTCTCGAGCCACCCGAGCGCGCCGCGAACCATCCCGGCGGCGGTGGCGTCCCGGGAGAGTCCGAGCTCGTCGATGAGCTCGAGGGCCGTCCACACCGGCAGCGGCTGAGCCGAAGGCCCGCGAAAATCCGGTTCGAGCGCGTGCCCGAAGCCGCCATCGTCGCATTCATAAGCGCGGAGCGCCTGGAGGGCCTTCTCGGGGCGACCGTCCCTGAAGTGATATTCGAACCGCAGCCGATCGATGACACGGGCGTTCAGCCACATGAAACGTTCGGCGCACGCGAGGACGTCTTGAACGGACATGGCGCCAATGTACGTCGCGACCGGGGGCACGTATTGAACGAAACGGACAGGGACACGCCGCGCTATGATGAACGGCGATGTCCGCCCCCGTGGCAGCTGGAGCCGTCCTGGCCGGTAAATACCGGGTGGACCGGGTGCTCGGTGAGGGCGGGATGGGGATCGTCGTCGCCGCCACCGATCTACAGCTCGAGCGCAAGGTCGCGATCAAGTTTCTCCTGCCGGCGTACTCGCAGCACGAGGAGGCCGCGCAGCGCTTCCTGCGCGAGGCGCGCGCGGCGGTGAAGATCCAGAGCGAGCACGTCGCGCGCGTCATCGACGTCGGCACGCTCGAGGGCGGCGCGCCGTACATGGTCATGGAGTATCTCGAGGGACGGGACCTCTCCGCCGTCATCGAGGAGCATCGTCGCCTGCCGGTCGAGGAGGCCGTCGCCTACGTGCTCGAGGGTTGCGACGCGATCGCCGAGGCGCACTCGGTCGGCATCGTGCATCGCGATCTGAAGCCCGCGAACCTGTTTCTCACGCGGCAGCCCGACGGCTCGTTCCGCGTGAAGGTGCTCGATTTCGGGATCTCGAAGGCGATGATGACCGGCGACACGGACCACTCGTTGACGCGCACGCAGTCGATGATGGGTTCACCGCTCTACATGTCGCCCGAGCAGATGAAGTCGGCGAAGAACGTCGATCCGCGCACCGACGTCTGGGCGCTCGGTGTCATCCTCTACGAGCTTCTCATGGGGGAGCCGCCGTTCAACGCGGAGTCGATCCCCGAGCTTTCGGCGAAGGTGCTCCTCGAGCAACCGGCGTCGATCCGGAGCGTTCGCACCGACGTGCCCGCAGAGCTCGAGTCGGTCATCCTCCACGCGCTCGAGAAAGATCCGGCGCGCCGCTACGCGACCGTCGCCGACTTCGCGATGGCGCTGGTGACGTTCGGTCCGGAGCGGACACGCGCCAACGTGGAGCGCGCGGGGCGCGTGCTCAGGATCCAGACCGGGGCGGGGCCGGCCATCGCCCGGACGATTGCGGCGGACGCTCCGGTGGCATCCGTTTCCGCGCCCTCCTACGTGCGCACCGAGGCGGCGTGGACGGACAACGAGGTCCCGCGAAAGAAGGAGAAAAGCCGCGGTCCCGTCGTACTCGGCGTCGGCGCGGCGGTCCTCGTCGCGGGCGTCGCCGCCCTCTTCGCGCTGAAAGGCGGACACGCCGATTCGACGAGCGCGCCGTCCGCGCTACCCGTCGCGCCCGCAGCTCGTCCGACAGAGGCGGTGCCCACTCCGAACGCGATCGCAGCGAGCGCGATGCTCGAGCCGGCAATCGCACCGAACGTCGCCGGCTCCGCAGCTCCGTCGAACACCGGCGCCGCGAATCCGGCAGGCGCAGCCAGTACGACTTCGCCGAACGCCAGCGCAGCCATGACGTCGAAGCCCGCCGGCAAACCGTCGTCACACGCCAAGTCGAGCAACAAGCCGAAACCCGGCTCCGCCGAACCCGCGCCCGTCGATCCGACGAGCGGCTTCGGAAGTCGCAAGTAACGCGCGGGCCCTCCCGCGTCCGTTCGACACGCCCCTTCTCACGGAAGACTTTGCGATGTACCCCGCGAGTACATCGCAAAGTTTCCCGTAAAACCTCACCAACAAAGTGAAGGAGGCGGCGCCCTGAGAGTGAAGGGCTCCCCCCTACACCCAGCGAATCTCAGAACAGCGCTTGATACGAGATCTGCTGGCCGGTGGAGTTGTAGAACTCGCCGGGGAAGATGCACATCTCGTTGCTGGACGCGGACTCACCGAAGGTGAGCGTCTGGCCCGTCGTGTTGTTGTAGGTGCAAGCCCAGGTGATCTTCGTGCCGCTCTTGAGCGCGAGCGGCGGGTCGAACGACTTCGGCTGCGGTTCTTGCCACTCGGTGCCGTCGTAGAGCGTCTGCCCGCTGTCGGTGGACGCGACGAAGTGCACGCCGCGCGAGTGCATGTGGCTCGCATCGCCCATCAGGTTGATGTCCTGGGTGAGCGAGTACGTCTTCGACGCGGTGCTCATGCCGGGGGGCACGCTGAGCCCCACCTGATCGAGGAAGATCGAGGCGACCTTGTTCGTGAGCCCGCTGGGCTCGACGTAGACTACCTTGTAGTTGACGAAGGCGTCCTTCGAGTCGGTACCCGTGTTGATGAAATGCACCATCAGACGCAGGCCGTTACTCTGGCTGAAGATACGGCCGGTGCTCGGCGGATAGGTCGTGGTCGCGACCGGCGTCCCGCTCGTCGTCAGGTAATCGTGGAACTCGACGCCGCCTCCGGGGCAATCGACCAGGTTGTCTTTCAACGTGAGCTGCCCGTTCGGCAGCACGAACGCGAACATGTGGTGCGAGCCGGCAGTGAGCGACGTCACCTCCTGGACGATGCCGATGTCCTTGCCGAAAGGATTCGTGAAGTCCTGGCACTTGTAGACCTCGGCGCCGGGCGACACCGAGAAGTGACCCGTCGCGAACGTGTACTCGGTGCCGCTCGCGGACGGTGCGGCACCGGTGACGGTGCCCACGGTGTCCGGCGTACCTGCGCCCGTGGTGGCCGGTGCCGTCGAAGACGAACCGCCGCTGCCGGCCGAGGCGCCGCCCGTTTCGTCAGACGTCGCGTCGCTTCCACCCTTACCGGACGCGGCCGAGTCGCTCCCGCTCTTGCCGGCGGAACTCGAAGACGACTTCGCGCCTGGGTCGGCGGGCGCCAGGTCGTCCGCTCCGCCGCAGGCGACGAGGGTGACTGGCTGGAGGAGGCAAAACAGCGAGACGACGGTGCGAGTGTTCATGTTTGTTTCGTCACCTTGCGACGCAGCGCTCGGTGCTCGCTCGTACTGTGTTACCCAACGTGCACGCCGGTCGGAAAAATCGACGAACTCGATACTTACCCATCGCGCTCGCAGCGGCGAGAGCGACGCGTCTGAAGCGTTATCCACGCAAGCCAGATCGCATCCGCGATCGACGCGAGGATCGTGAAACAGCGACGCTATTGCGCTCTGGCGCAGCGAAAGCCGATGACCGGGCCTCGGCCGGAAGGATCGACCGACGCCCGTGCAGCCACTGCGAGACCATCCGGCGCGTATCCGTAGTCACCACCGTGAATCGCTCGCTCGGTCCCGGTGCGGTTCGCGCAGTTCGTGCACGGTGTCGGAAATGGGACGACGAAGGCGTCGAAGACCCATTTCCACACGTTCCCTGCGAGATCAGATTGTCCCCATTTGCCATTGCCTTTCGGCGCTAGCCCGACCGTGCGAGGCGCTCCGCTCGGCGGAGTGCAGTACATGTTCGTTGCGAACTCGTAGTTCGCGTACGTGCAGTCGATGGCGCCCGAGATCGGCGGGCTCGACCACGGGAAGAAGCGCTGCTCGCTACCGCCCGCCGCGGCGTAGTTCCACTCGGCGTCGGTCGGGAGACGTCCGCCGTCCCACGCGCAGAACGCCGCGGCTTCGTACCAGGACACGCAGTTGATCGGTTCGTCCTCGTTCGTCGTCGCAGTGGACGTCCACGTCGCGGCTGGATCACACGCGACGTAGGTCGAGCTCGCGAACGTCGCGCTGTCGGGAGGCAGTGACGCGTTCCACGTCGTGCTCCAGCCGGTGTCCGCCGGGTCGTTCGGATTCTTGCCGGCCCCTGCCGGGACGACGTTCTGCTTGTAGGCCGCGAGGAATTTCCGGAAGCGACCCACGGTGACGTCGAACTTCTCGAGACGGAAACCGCTGACGGTCGCGGGGGAGTTCTTGTCGCCGTTGGTGCCGTCGTAGCCGCGATAGAACGTGCCGCCCGGCACGGGCAGGCTCGTGCAGCACGACTCGTTCGCCCCGGGCCCGCAGTTCGCCGTGAGGCTCGCGCAGCTCGGCGGCGCGACGCACGCGCTACCGTTGCACGACAGCGACGTTGCGCACGCGGTGGCCGCGGCGCACGTCGCACCGCAAGCGTCGTTCGTGCCGAGCTTCGCCTCGCAGCCGGTCGCCGCGAGCCCGTCCGCGTTGCAGTAACCCGCGCCGCAGCTCGCGACGCCACATGTCCCGGCACTACACGAAGGCACGCCGTTCGCGACGGTGCAGGGTACGGGGCCGCTGTACGACTCGCCGTTCGCCACGCAGGTCTGGACACCGGTGCTGCCCACGCACGCCTTCGCGCCGGGCTTGCACAGCGTGCACGCGCCGCCGAGGCACGAGCCCGACGCGCAGTCGCCGTCGAGGCCGCACTTCTTCGTGACGGCACAGGTCGCGCCGCAGCTCCCGCCGCAGTCGACGTCGGTCTCGTTGCCGTTCTTCACGGCGTCGCTGCAGGTCGCCGCCGCGCACCTGCCCGACGCACACCTGCCGCTCGCGGGCGACGCGCAATCGGTGCCCGCGGTGCATTGCCTTCCGACGATGCAGGTCGCGCCGCAGCTTCCACCGCAATCGATGTCCGTCTCGGTCCCGTTCTTCACGGAGTCACCACACGACGCGGCGACGCAGCTGCCCGTTGCGGCGGCGCAGAGGAACGGGCACGCCGTTCCGTCGGTCCACTTGCCGTCGAGTCCGCACGACCGCGGAACGAGCCCGTTGCCCGTCGTCCCGCCGCCCTTGCAGTCTTTCTGTCCGGGAACGCACTCACCCGTGCACGCGGCGGCGCTGCAGACGTAAGGACACTTCTCGAGCGACGTCGCGGAGACGAGATCCGCTCCGCAGGCGAAGCGCTCCGTGCTCCGGCAGAACGTCGCCCCTGCCGCCATCCCTGCGCAGTCGGGAATGACCGGCGTGCAGAACCCGGCGTTGCTCGCGGAGGTGTCACAGAAGCTCCCCGTCGGGCAGCCCGAGCCGTTGCTCGCCCACTGTCCCTTGCTGCACACGAGCTGACCGCGGCCCGCGTGCGCCGCGCAGGCGTAAGCGCCGTCGATCGCGCAAGGTTCGCCGAGCTTGCCGATACCGGGCTCGTCGATCACGCCGCCGTCTCCGCCGCTTCCGGATGTCCCTGCCGCTCCCGCAGCGGCGTCGGTGTCGGCGCCGCCGTTGCCGGTCATGCCCCCGGCGCCCGTCCGTCCACCGCCGGCGCTGCCGCCGTTGCCGGACCTTCCGCCGGCCGCCGTCGTGCTGCCGGTGCTGACGGCGATCGCGCCGTTGCCGCCGCCGTTCGGCTTCGTGCCCGCGTCGCGACCCCCGCTGCCGCCACCCGCTGCGCCCGCGCAGCCCGCCGAGGCGTCACACCCGTGCCCGGCGTCCTTCGCGCCGAAGTGACGGCTGTCGCCGCCGCATCCGGTGAGAGTCGTGAAAAGCACCCAGGTCGCGAAATGATGGAGCTTCATCGGCGAGAATCCTCGAGACGATCCGTGACGGCGAACTGCGAGCCGTCGTGTGAGCCCACAGTCTATTCGCGACATCGACCATGCGGCTAGCTGCGTTGTCGTACTGCACGCTCGGACGCGGTGGGGCGCGCGCAAGTACGCGACCCCGGCCGGAATTTTCACGTACAGATCCGCGAGGAGACTCGCGCCCGATGAGTGCCACAATTGGCACTCACTGCCACAACTGGCACTCCATCGCGCCGCGGAGGCACAAAACGAAGGAGGCACGCGCCCTGTGAGCGCGTGCCTCCGGAGAGCAACGACGGAGCGTTACTCTTTGACGGTGATCGAGGACGGCGGCTTCTTCTTGTCGTCCTTCTTGTCCTTGTCGGCGTCCTTCTTCTCTTCGGTCTTCTGGAACTTGTCGACGTTGGCCGTGGCCCAGTCGCCCGCCCACGAGCTCACGCTCCAGATTTGCTCGGAGCCGCTCTTCTGGATCCAGCGGTTGCTCTCGGCGGTGCCGCCGAAGGTGACGGCCGTCTTGCCGCCGTCCTTCATGCCGAAGGTCAGCGTCGCGAGCGGCTTGTCGAGACCGGTGTCGGCGGCGGTCTTTCCGTCGCCGAAGTCGGCCGCGCTGAGCGCCTTGTACGCGCGGATCAGGCTCTCGAGCTTCGACTTGTCGAACTTGTCGAGATCGGCCGGGGTGCCCTTGGGCTTGGCGAACTTCGCCTTCCAGTCGTCGCCCGTCTTGTCGAACGTGAACGACCCGTTCGCGTCCTCGAGCGACACCTTGACGACGTCGTTCTCCTCGAACTTCAGGATCGTCTTGTCGCGCCAGGACTTCGCGTCCTTGTTGAAGGTGTAGCTCGAGTACCCCTTCACGGCGTAGACGGCGTCGTGGCCGGCGATGCGCGTCATCTGCCCGCGCGAGCCGTCTTCCCCGAAGTAGGCGTCGAGGACGACGTCCTTCCCCTTGTAAAAGACGGCGTGAAGGGCCTTGTCGTCCGACACCTTGTACTTCGCGTAGCTGTCCTTGCTCGAGTCGATGAGCTCCTTGACCTCCAGGCGCTTCAGGTCGTCGAGCATCGACTTGACGGTGCTCGCGCTCGCCTTCGCCGCGGTCGGCTTCTCGAGGTCCCAGTCCTCGTCGCCCTTCTTCACCAGGACGATGTTCTCGCGCGGGCTGGTGTCGCTGTCCCCGCCGCGGGTCATGTCGACCTTGTCGATCTTCTTGATGTCGTCTTCCGTGATCTTCAGCTTCGGAAGGGACGCGGTTTCACCCTCGACGCTGTGCGCCGCGGCGTCCGCAGTTTGGCTCTTCTGCTGGAGAGCGACGGCGCCGCCGAGGGCGACGAGCACGATGACGGCGAATATGAGCTTCTTGTCCGTAGGCATGTTCGTGACCCGGTTAGAGGCGGTACTTGTCCTTCTTCGTCTGCCGTCCGCGCCAGCGGAACATGCCGAAGAAGGCGAAGAAGAGGGGAACGCCGAGTGTCAGCGTCCATTGCACGCCGGACTGCAGCTTGCCGCGGGCGGACCTGTAGTCCTCGTCCTTCTTGCGGATGGCGGCCTCGTCGTCCTCGGCCTTGATCTTGGGCTTCGAGACGTCGCGGTAGGTGAGGTTCGGCTCCTGGAGGAGCTTCGCGCTGGCCGCCAGCAGATCGGCGTCGCCGCTCATCCAGTCGAGGGTGTTCTTCACGCTGAGGATGGTGTTCGTCAGGTAGCGGTTCGCGTACTGCCCCGCGATCATCAGGAGCTCCCGGTCGCCGCCTGCGCCGCCGAACATGGCGAACTGCTGGCCGAGATCCGGGCCGTTACCCGAGTACGCGAAGGGGTTCGTGAGAAACTCGCTCGACGAGACAACGAGCACCCGTGACGGCGCGGCGGAACGATCCGGCACCTTCACGGAGTCGTCCGGCGATCCGGCGAACGCGCTCTTCAGCTTGCCCTCGGCGACCGCGGCGATGATGCGCTGATCGAACGGCGGCTTGGGCTGCCAGTTCATGCGCATCTTCTCGTCGACCGGCCCCTCGGTGATCGCACTCGCCGCCGGCGTCGTGCGAGCCACCACGGAGATCTTCACGTCGGACGGCTGCTTGTCCCGGAGGATCTCGAGCGTCGAGGGGAAGGGGAAGAGGATCTCTTCCATCCGGAAGAAGCCGGCGAAGCTCGTGTCGAGCAGCCGCTCCTTATCGTCGAAGTTACGGTCGTCGATGACGTGCGCGATGCCGGGGTGCCGGATCGGCGCGATGCCGCCCTGGGTGACGACACCGATGCGGAACTGCGAGCCGAAGTCGAGCACCGCGTCCTTCTTCATGTTGATGCCGTAGCCGGAGATCAACTTGTCGAGGTTGTGCAGGTCGAGCGTCGCGCTCATCGCCGGGTCGTTCGGCTTCATAGTCACGGCGGACGCGAAGACCGCGAGCGACTTGTTGCCGAGCATCAGGAACTGATCGACGCGTCGGAGCTCCTTGTCGCTGTAGGGCTTCTGCGGCTGGGTGATGATGACGCCGTCGAGCGCCTTGTCGATCTCGGTCTCGCCGTCCTTCAGGTCGACGTCGACGAGCTCGTAGAACGGGAAGGCGCGCGACAGGATGGCCTGGATGCTCGCGCCTTGCTGCCCCTGCTTCGGCACCAGATTCTGGTCGCTGAGCTTCAGCTCGTCCTTGCCGGTGATGACGCCGATCTTGTGCTTGATGTTGTCGGCCTTGTCCCGGATCTCGCGGATCTTGTTCGTCATCCAGAACTCGAGACCCTGGGCGGCGCCCGGGTTGAGCTGGGGAATGACGCCCTTCTCGCTGCCGTACTTGAAGACGAGACCCATGTAGCCCTGGCTGATCGACGCCTGGTCGCCACCGGTCGCGCTCTGCTCGACGGACGCCATCTCCTCGAGACCGGCTTCCTTCGCCTTCTCGCGGAGCTCGTCGGTCTTGGGCTCGATGATCGTGTACTTGAACTTGCCGCCGCCGGCCCGCTCGTACTCCTTCAGGAGATCGGTGAGATCACGGATGAAGGCGTCCATCTGGGCCTGGCCGCGGGTGACGTATGCGTCGACCTGAACCGGGCTTTTCAAGCCGCGGATGAGCCGACCGCTACCCTGCGAGAGCGTGTAGCGGTCGGTCTTCGTCTCGTCGAATCGCTTGTAGACGCCCGCCGAGAGGACGTTCGCCAGCACGGCGATGCCGACGATGACAATCAGATAGAAGCCGGTCTGTGCGGCTGCTTTTCGTCGCTGCTGCTCGGTAGCCATCTCACGCCCACTTTCTGCGCTCGAGCGCACGGAAGGCCACCGCGAGGCAGACCGCCGTGACGCTGAGGAAGTACACGACGTCGCGGGTATCGATGAGGCCGCGAGAGAAGCCCTCGAGCCGCGTCTGGAAGCTGACGTATTCGAGGACGTGCGCCATGCCACCGCTGAAGAGCTCTGCGCCCGGGCCCATGAACCAGAGGACCGCGAGGACGAACACCGTCACGAAGAAGGCGATCGCCTGACTCTCGGTGAGGGCGGTGATGAGGAGCCCGATGGCGGTCGCGGCAGCCGCGAACAGCACGAGCCCGAAGTACCCGGCGAACACGGGACCCCAGTCGAGCGGCCCGAGACTCCACGGCCACATGAACATGGCGATGGGGTACGCGAGCGTCGCGAGGATGACCGTGAGCACGAGGCTCAGCGCGCCGAAGTACTTGCCGAGAATGACGTCACTGTCGCTGACCGGCAGCGTGATGAGCATCTCGAGGGTGCCGCTCCGGCGCTCTTCTGCGAGGAGCCGCATCGTCACGACGGGCACCACGAGGAGCGCGAGCCCGAGGGGCGCGTAGTCGAAGATGCCCGCGACGCTCGACCGGTCGAGCTGCCAGAAGCCGCCTCGATAGAGGAAGAACAGGAGCCCGAGCCCGAGGAAGCTCAGGCAGATGACCACGTAGGCCAGGGGGGAATCGAAGTTCGAACGAAACTCGCGCTTCGCGATCGTCGTCATCGCACTCATGGGGAAACCTCCGGACGAGCGTCGTCCGCGTCATCGTCGTCGTCTTCACCGTCGTCCCAGTCGGCGCCGCGATCGAGCCGCTCGTCCCCGCGGGTGAGGTCGCGGAAGACGGCGTCGAGGCTCTGCGTGTCGCGGCGGAGCTCGAGTAGCGTCCAGCCCTTCTGCACGACCAGGCGGAAGAGCTCCGCGCGAAGGTCGCTCGTCTGCGGTCCGGAGAGCTCGAACTTGTGCGCCTTCTCCTCGGTCGGGAGCACGCGGATGCGTGAGGCGCCGTTGATGCTCTTCAGGCCGTTCTCGATCTCGGCCGTCTTCGGCGCGGAGCCCTTCTCGGCGCTCTGCTCGTCGACGGTGACGAAGTAACGGACGCCGCCGGTCTTGCCGCGGATGTCGTCGAGCGGGCCGTCGGCGACGACCCGGCCCTTGCTGACGATGATCGCGCGGGCGCACGCCTCTTCGACCTCGGCGAGGTTGTGCGTGGAGAGCAAGATCGTGTGATCCTTGCCGATCTCCTTGATGTACTTGAGGACCTCTGCCTTCTCGTTCGGGTCGAGGTCGCTCGTCGGCTCGTCGAGGATGAGGATCGGCGGATCGTGAATGAGGGCCTGGCCGAGGCCGACGCGCTGCCGATAGCCGTGCGACAGCGTGCCGATGTCCTTGCCGAGCACCTGGGCGAGGCCGCACACCTCGACGACCTTCTTGAGCCGCGCCTTGAACCGGCTCGCGTCGAGCCCGCGGATCTGGGAGGTGAACTCGAGGTACTCCCACACGTTCATGTCCGTGTAGAGGGGAGCGCGCTGCGGCAGGTAGCCGAGCTTCTGACGGACGGCGAGCGGCTCGTCGAACACGTCGTGGCCGTGCACCTTGGCCGAACCACTGGTCGGCGAGATGAAGCACGTCAGGATGCGCATCGTCGTGCTCTTCCCGGCGCCGTTCGGCCCCAGGAATCCGACGACCTCGCCCTTCTTCACCTCGAAGTTGACGTTGTCTAGTGCGCGGACTGCACCGAAGTGCTTCGACAGTCCACTCGTCTGGATCATGACGTCGGTCATGCTCGTTCGATCACCTTCCGAAAAAAGGCCGGTTTGGCCCAAGCCCCGCAGCGGGGGCGGGATGGTAACGGGAGGCCCGTCCTTGTCAACAGCACACCCGTCCGGGGATTCCCTCTAGTAAGTGCTCTATCTTCCACGGCTTTTGATGGGCTGGGGGGCTCGCAACGAACCCCGCGCGCCGTGAAACCCACGAGAGAGGGAGCTATTCCCGGATTCGTGCGGTGGAATTTTCTGCGGCGCACCACGCCCAGAGATGCCACGCCTCACTTCGTGTGACGTCTGCGTGGCGCGTCAGAGCCGCTGGATTGTCAGTCTCGCGGCTGCCGCCCTCTGGCGGCGAGACCGAGTCGGTCCTGCTGACGGCACCGCCGCTCTCGCAGCAACGGCTCAATCTCGACAGCGCGCGTGCCTTGTGAGGCGTCCGCGAAGGCGGCCTCAGGAGCCGGTCGAAATTAACGGTCTCGACGTTCCAATGAACTCGTGCCGCGTGCCGTTCGTCGCCCAGCGTAACGCCGGCATGGACTTGGCCACCGGACTGGTCGCACGTCGGGTACGGAAGCTTCGGCGAATACATCGAGCGTCTGTTCGGCTACAAGCCGCGCTCCACGCAAGAGAAGCTGCGCATGGCTGAAGCGCTCGAAGAGCTGCCGGCCATCGCACAAGCGCTCGCGAGCGGCCTGCTCAACTGGTCGGCTGCGCGCGAGCTTACGCGCGTTGCGGTCGCAGAAACCGAGTCCGCCTGGCTAGAGGGATGAACCTCGAACGGGTCGTACGAGACGCGCTGGCCAGACTGACCCCGCCGTGCGCCCACGTTTGATACACGCGCGAGGATGAAGGCCTCGACGGCAACGAGCTCTACCGACTTCGCCGACCGCCAGTGAACTGCGAGGAGATCCACATTTTCAAACTCCGAGCCAGGGCGATCGCTGTGAACGTCAAAGACGTAGTCGGAATCTTCAGGCGTGTGCTCTGACTGATAAATATTCTCCAGCACAGTCATCGCATAGGCGCCCAGCCGGCGTTCCTCCTGTCTGTTTCGCGGCTTCTCCTTTATTGCGGTGGATAGCTCCTCTTCTTCCTCTTCCTCCGTTACGAGTTGAGCAACAACCTCCTCTTGCTCTGCGCTCGTCGAATGGCCTACCTATCCCACTCCGTCTTGCATCGTCGCCAATGCGATGAACGTGCTTGCTCGTCGTTCCGATGAGCTCGGCTTCGAGAGCCGTCAGAGCCGCGACAGGAGCTCGGCCTTTTTTGCCGAGAACTCGGCGTCGGTGAGGACGCCTTTCTGGTGGAGGCTTGCTAGTCGTTCGAGGGCGGAGAGGATCTCGTCGTGGGACTGCGGCTGCGCGGACATGGGAGCGGCGTAGGTCTGCTGAGACGGCGCGGGCTGATACGCCGGCTGATATGCCGGCGGCGGGTCGTAGTTCGATTGAGCGAAGGACTCCATGGGGGGCGGAGCGGGCGGAGCGCCCTGACCGTCCGCGCGCGGCAAGCTGTCCACCGTGAAGGTGCCGAACTGGCTGCTGAACGACAGCGAGCCGCTGCTCCCGCCTTGCTGCTGTTGCACGCCGCCGATCGAGTGATCGAGCGTGTCGTAGATCGTCACCTGGCCGTTGCGCGAGATCGCGAGGCGTCGCGCGTTCGGGAAGTAGGCGTAGCGCGCATCGTTCTGGCCGCCGCTCGAGCTCGGCTGCCCGAGGTCCGACGGCCACCATGCGTTGCCGGAGCTCATGAAGCCGGACCCGGCGCCCTGCTGCGGGAGCGTGGCGAACACCTGCTGGTTCGCGAGCAAGGACGAGAGCTCCGAGCAGAGCCCGCTGACCGTCGCTTGCAGGCCGCCGTTGAACATGTCGCCGACCATCGTCATGCCGCCGCGCATCCACTGCCCGCCGCCGCCGAGGTCCTGGTGATAAAACTGGGCCATCGAGCCGCCACCGGCCGACACCGCGAAGAGCAGCGTCCTGACTGCGTCGGTGCTCACGCCGTAGCGTTGAGCGAGATTCTGGATGGCGTGTTCGCCTGCAGGCGTCAAAGGTTGCACGAGGGCCTCCGCTGCGACGGCGACCGGGCCGTCGAGTGGCGAGCCTACAGCGGATTGGCGGGTCGTCGAGCGCGGGCGGGTCGGGCCGCTGGAAAAATTCCCAAGAGATCCCAAGTAATCCCCCAACAAGCGGCTGGCCGGATTTGCTACTTCAGGCGCCCTCAGCGAACCGCAAAAAGTCTGCGCACAACCTGAAGCGCGCTTCCATGCGGCTTCTCTGCGGCATCCGTCCGGCGTGAGCTGACGGCGCCGTCTCGTCCTTTGCGCCCGGCCGGTTTCGTCGCCGATCCGGCGGAGCTCCATCCCGTTTCCAAATGAAAAAAGTGTCCCTTCTCTCCTTCTTTTTATTCGTCCTTCTGTCGCTCGTCGGATGTTCGAGCGCGCCGCAAGTAGAAACGAACGACGGCGGGGCCGTCGGTACGTCTCATCAGGCCGTCACCGCGCAGCCGGACTCGAGCTGCAAGGCCACGAACTTCGGCGCTCACGACTACTGGGTCTGCTCGGCGACCAAGAGCTGGCAGGCGGCCGAGACGACCTGCAACAGCGTCGGCATGCATCTCAGCCGTGTCGATACGGCCGCGGAGAGCGACTTCGTGCATGGTCAGATCGGGGCCGACTCGTGGATCGGCGCGACCGATTCTACGCAGGAAGGAAAGTGGCTCTGGGTCGACGGCAACACGCTCTTCTGGAACGGGAACCGCCCGCTCAGCGGCGCGCCGGTCGGCGGCCTGTACAACCACTGGGCGATCACCGAGCCGAACGATCTGCTCGGCGAGGACTGCGGCGCCATCTTGAAGAGCACCGGCGAGTGGAACGACCTCGCGTGCTCGCTGCCGCGCGCCTTCGTCTGTGAGAGCTCCCCGGCGACCGCCGGCCAGCCCGAGGCGCCGGACACCGCGTGCACTCAGACGACACGAAACGGTGAGACGTACTGGACGTGCGGGAACGCGCGTTCGTGGACGGATGCGCGCGCCAATTGCCAGAGCATCGGCATGGATCTCGTCTCGATCGACGACGCGGCGGAGGCGGCTTTCCTCGCGCCAAAGATCACCCGCGACACGCATATCGGCGTCTCCGATCGCGACCAGGAGGGCACCTGGCGTTCGGGCGTCACGGGGACGCCAGAGTTCTGCGGTGTCGCCGGTTCCGGTGGTGCCACGCCGTACGGCGGCTATTCGAACTGGGCGTCGGGGCAGCCGACACGCAGCAACGACTGCACGTCGTTCGACGCCAGCAACGAGACTTACTGGGCTTGCCGGAACGGGACCACGTGGGACGTCGCCTCGGCGCAGTGTGCCGGCTCGAACAGCCGCCTGGCGCGCATCGACACCGCCGCCGAGAACGCCCTCGTGAAGTCGAAGATCTCGGTGGATTCGTGGCTCGGCGGCAACGACCTCGTCAAGGAGGCGCAGTGGCGCTGGCAGGACCAGGTGGAGTTCTGGAACGGCGGTCCGACGGGCGCGCGGATCGCGGGGCGCTACACGAACTGGTCGTCGGGTGAGCCGAACAATCTCATCGATGAGGACTGCCTCATGATGTACGCGGCGAACGGCACCTGGAACGACACGATCTGCGGCGCTCCGATCGAGACACCCGGATTCGTCTGCGAGGGTCCGACGAACTCGCAATATCCGGACCTCAACGACTGCGCATACGCGAGCTCGGGCGGCAAGTGGACCGCGGGGCAGTGCTCCGTCACGCGCGCCTACATCTGCGAGAGCATGCCGCAGGGTGCGAACGCGAAGCTCGAGGATATCGCGACGACGATCCGGCAGAACCACCGCCTCGGCGCGCCTCGCGTCATGGGCTTCGACATGAAGGCGGGGGTCACCGTGACCGAGCCGTTCATCGGTCGGGAAGCTCGACTCGGCCTGCGCACTTGCCTCGACAGCTTGCAGCCCCACGGCGCGGTCGTCTCGCTTCCGAAGCTCGGGGTCGAGGAAGCCCCGTATTCGCAGTACTACCAGGGGGTCCGCGTCTACGGTCGTGGTTACGCCGTGTATCGCAATCCGACCACGAAAGCGGTCGGTTCCGTACTCGGTGACGTCGTCCCCAACCTGACGATGAGCGTCACGCCGGTCGTGTCGCAGAACGCAGCACTTGCCACTGCGATCGCCGCCATCGGAGCGACCGCCTCGAATTTTTCGCCGGCACCGGCGGGAGAGCTCGTGATTTATCCGAAGACGCAGGGCAAGGCCGCTGCGTGGGAGCTCGCGTGGCTCTTCGTGCTTCAGAGGAACGCCAGCGACGCGGGCGCCGAGGTCGCCGTCTCGTCCGTGAACGGGAACGTCCTCGGGCTCGCCACGAACGTGGTCCGCTGCACGACGTCGCCACTGCCGGCGCCGTACACGCAGGCGGCCTTCACCGTGGATGCCTTCCAGCAAACGCTGAGTGGCGATCCGTCGCAGGCCATCGCGACGTTCGGGACGGCGAGCAACACGGCGCTCCCGACGTGGCTCTACGCGAGCGGCCTCAGCTTGAACAGCTCGAACATCTTCTACAACAAGCCGCCCATCGCGATGACCTGCGGCGGTGCCGTGTGGCCGAACGTCATGCAAGCGCCGGCGGGACCGATTCAATACGGCGCGACGCCGACCGATGAAGACGTCGGCTCCGCGATGTTCCTCGCGTCACAGACGGCACTCTCGACGTTCGGACAGCTCTTCCAGACGACGACAGGCACCTCGTGGGCCGGCTTCGACGGAGCCGGGACGGCGCGTGTGAACCTGAACATCGTTCGTGGTAACGGCGCCGGCGACCAGTACGACTCCGGTCGGGACACCATCGATTTCGACGCCAACCGACAGCCCTCGGCGGGCGCGGCGCTCGACCTCGCTGGCCACGAGATTGGCCACGGCATCCAAAACCGGTTCGCTCCGCTACTGAGCTACCCCGACATCGAATCCCGCGCCGTCTTCGAAGGCTTCGGCGACATCATGGGCTCCACGGTAGAGACCGTCGTTCGCACCGGGACGGCACCGGCCACCGACGCGTACTGCATGTTCGGCGACGGAACGGCGGCTCCGGCTCCCGGCGGGTCAAAGCAATGTCTCCGCGATTTCGTGCAGCCGATCGCCTCGATCCAGAGCACGTGCCGAAATAACGACACGACGCTTGGCCCGGTCCGCCAGGGTTGCCCGTCGGCGTACAACAGCGCCGACTACTGCACGTCCGAGGTCATGTGTCCCCTGAGCGGGGTCGCCACTGCGCCCTGCTGCGATCCGCACGTCGACGCGACGGTGCTCGACCACTGGTTCTATCTTCTGACGAACGGGGACAGCTCGGTCAACGCGACGTCTTGCCCGTATCACGTCGCGCCCATCGCGCCGGCCGTCCTCGACGCGTCGAAGGTCGCGAGCCAGCTCCTCTTCGATGCCCTGCGCGACAAGGAGTACTCGGCTCCGCAATACCCGCAGATCGCGGAGGCGACGATCAAGGAGGCGGAGACGATATTCGGCGTCGGCTCGACGCAGGTCCAGAGCGTCGTGGACGCCTGGTACGCCGTGAACGTGCGTGACGACATCGTCGAAGGGTCGGCTCCGACCACGACGCCACCCCGCGGTGCGAAGACCGTCAATCCCTGGATCACGTTCTCGTGGCGCGTCCCTGCGAATGAAACGTCCTGGGACTTCCAGCTCGACAACAACTCCTTCGCCGGTCCTTCGGCGCTCTTCGAGAAGCAGAACATCACGACGGTGACGACGGTGAACGGCCAGCGCACCGCGTACCTCGCGCTCGCGCTTCCCGAGAACACGGTTTCACATTTCGTGTGGCGGGTTCGTCCGACGCCCTCGAGCAACGTCGCCTGGAACGATTGCTCGGCAGTGAACTGGTTCGACGACACCGGTCCCCTCTCGCAACCGGTGATCACGATGAGCACCGTCGATTCGGGCGGTCATCTGACGCCTGGCGAGTCATACGTCTACTTCCCGACCCCGGCCGGTCTCAATCCGTTCCCGAGCATCCCCATCACGCTCCAGACGCCGTACCTCGCGGTCACCAGCTACAAGGTGCAGCTCTCCACGCAAGACGTCCAATGTGTGACCACCGCCGGCGTTCCCGAACAGAGCGAGCCCGCAGTGACGGCCACGCTCACGGAGGGTAGCCACGCCGTCCGTTTCACCGGCACGCAGCCGAACGCGACGTATTACGCGAACGTTCAACCCATCGGTCCCATCAGCATAACGACGGGTCAACCCGCGATCGGCCCGTGCACGGCGTTCACCATCGACAGCGGTTCGCCGACGCAAGCGGCGCCGCCCGCGGGGCTCATCCCCGCGAATGGTCAGCGTTTCGGTCTGTATTCGCCGCATCTGCACGACCCAACGGCACCTTCGGGGCTCGCGCAGCTCGAGTGGCACTGGCGCGCTAACAGCTGGATGGCGAGCACGCGGCTCGACTTCCACACCCGCGACGCGACCGGCGCCTGCACGGCCCCCATCGTCCTGAGCCGCACGGTGACGACGCCGTCGAACTGCGCCGGCAAGGAGCTCTGCGAGGTCGTGCTCACCGACGATCTCTTTCCGACGCCGTATCCGGGCGGCTATTGCTGGGACGCCACGGGTATCGCCGCGAACGGCAGCGCCGGGACGGCCGCGACGCAGCGGTTCGGCTACTACGTCGCGTTCGACGGCAACCGCGTTCCCGGCGTCCTCTCGACGTCGGGGACGGCCGGCGCGCTGCCCGCCGACGTTTACGGCAAGGACAGCTACGGTAAGGACGTCACGCTGAGCTGGGATCTCGTGCCGAGCGCGGCCGGCTATCACGTGAAAGTGTGGCAGTTCCTTGCCGCATACGGCACCGAGCAACTCGGCAACCCGACGACCTTCGACCAAACGGTGAACGGCGGCGGCACGAGCAGCGTCGTGGTGCCCGCCGCCGCAGGCGGAAAGGGCCGCTATTGCTGGGAGCTCGCGCCGCTCATCGAGGATCCGGCGAACCCGGGCACGATCGCGGCGTCCCAGCCGGAGGTGATCGCGGGCACGCCCATCTGCTACACGACCGGTCCGTCCCTTCCGACCATCACGCTGGACAACCCGCCCCCGGCGAGCGGCTACACCGGCGATGCCGTAACGGGCACGATCCATTTCGACTTCGTGCCCGATCAACAGTTCACGCTGAACAATGGGACGGACTGGAGCTTCAAGCCCGACTCACCGAACTGCGTGACCTTCAACCAGGTCTACACCGACGCCGTGAATTGCACGAAGACGTTCACTGTGCCGGCCGCCGAGGGGAAGAAGGTGAGCATGGTCCTGGACGTCTTCAACGGCACGAGCCACCCGGCGACGAATCAACCGACGGACAAGGTCCAGGAAGTGAAGCAGGAGATCGACTTCGGCACCTGCGGCGGCTCCAACGAAGCGTGCTGCACCGGCAGCAAATGCGACACGGCGAACCTCTCCTGCAATTCGCAGAGCACGTGCACCGACTGCGGAAGTGCGGCGGGGAAGGCGTGCTGCGAAGGCAGCAAATGCGGCTCGAACCTGGTCTGTGGCGCGAGCAACACGTGCGTCGCTTGTGGCGCGATCGGCCAGACCTGCTGCGCGAGCAACGGCTGCAACACGGGGCTTGCCTGCGTCGCCGGAAGTTGCGCGAACCCGCCGCCCGCCGACCTGGCGGTGACCATCGCAGCCACCGCGTGCGGCGTCGGTGGGTCCATCTCCGGATTCGTGCAGAATGTCGGCGGTCAAACAGCCGGGCACTACACGCTGTTTCGCACCTGCGACCTACAGGTCCAGTCGCAGTCGTTCATCAGCAACCTTGCACCCGGCAAGTTCGATAGATTCATGTTCCAGATCGACGATTGCGTGAACGGCGGTCAGGTCGTCGTGGACATGATCGACCCGAACACCGGTCAGATCGTCCAGTTTGGCGATGGCGAGGCACTGTTCTCTTGCCTCTGACGAATGCGGAGCGGTCGGGTCGGGCCGACGTTTCTTGACCACGTGCATCGTGACTCGACCGCTCAGCGGATACCGATGTAGCGGCAGTCCCCGCCGCAATCGGCGTTTCCGTCGCATTGCTCGCCGTACGCGGTCTGGATGCGTCCGTCACCGCAGTAGGGAGCGGGAGTGCAGGCGGTCGTGCAGAGGCTGAGGCCGTAGGCGGTCGAGACGCTGACGTTGTGCGCGCCGTCGTCGCACTTCTCGGTGCCGTTCTTGGTGCCGTCCCCGCAGTAGCCCGCGAGCGTGCAGTTGGCATTGCAGGTGCCGTAGCTGCCGTTGTTGACGCCGTTGTCGCACTGCTCGCCGGTGTCCTTGAAGCCGTTGCCGCACTTCAGACGGCAGTTGGCGTCGCAGGTGTCGCCGGCGGTGCCGTTCTTCTTGCCATCGTCGCAGACCTCGGGGGCCTGGACGATGCCGTCGCCGCATGACGTCAGCGGGACGTAGCCCTTGCAGTCGGTGGTGCAGGAGCCAGGCTTGCCGCTGTTGACGCCGTCGTCACATGCCTCGCCGTGCGACCCGTCCACGGCCTTGTCCCCGCAGTAGGGCGCCGGCGTGCAGCGGTTCGTGCAGAGGCCCGTGCCGTACGCGGTGGAGCTGTTGCTCGCGCCGAGATCGCACGTCTCGGGCGGGCTCTGCAGCGTGCCGTCACCGCAGTAGCCGGCTAGGCCGCAGGTGCTCGTGCAGGTGCCGTAGCTGCCGTCGTTCTTGCCGTCGTCGCACGTCTCGGGCGCCGTCTTGATGCCGTCGCCGCAGCGCGGGCCGAGCGTGCAGTCGCTGTTGCACTTGCCGTAGCCGCCCACGTTGTTCGTCGTGCCGTCGTCGCACTGCTCGCCGACGTCGACGGTGCCGTTGCCGCACTTGTACGTGCACATTGCCGAGCAAAGGCTGCTCGACGAGCCGTTGTTGATGCCGTCGTCGCACTGCTCGGGGCCGTTGGTGAAGCCGTCGCCGCAGCGCTGACCCTGGGTGCAGGCGGCCGTGCAATGGCCGTAGCCGCTGCCGTTCGCGCTGCCCTCGTCGCACTGCTCGCCGTTGGAGACGACGCTGTCACCGCAGTACGGCGCGTACACGCAGCCCGGGCCGCAGACCTTGGCCTTGCCGTAGCTGCCGAGGTTCGTTCCATCGTCACACGACTCGGGCGGGTTCTGCACGGCCTTGTCGCCGCAGAACGGACCGAAGCCCTGACAACCCGCGAGGCAACCGCCGTAGGCGCCGGTGTTCTTGCCGTCGTCGCAGACCTCGCCCTGGGTGACGATGCCGTCACCGCAGATCGGCGTGCACTGCGAGATCGCGTGGACGAAGCCGGTGAGCGTCAGCTTGTAGGTCGACGCAGTGGTGTGCCGTTCCGCCTGGAACAGCGCGATCTCGTACATGCCGCCCTTCGTGAGGCCGAGGTTCGTCGCCGCGGTCGCGTCGAGGGTGATGGTGCCGTTCTTCGCGCCGTGCACGCCACCGATGTCGACGGCGAGCTTGTTGTTGATGAACACCCAGACGTCGTCGTCACCGGTGAAGTCGAGGACCTCGCCGCCGCCGTACGTGAACTGGTAGCGGAGCTCGCTCGTGAAGGCGAAGTTGTGCTTCTTGCCGTCGTCGGCGGTGTCGATCTGAGGGGTCGCGCCGGCGTTCCAGCCGAGGCCGTCGACCGGGAAGAAGCTCTGGTTGTTGAACTGGTACGCGCCGCCCGCGATCTGGATGAGGGGCAGCGTCGTCGGGTTGCCCATCGCGTCGAGGTAGACGAGCTTGTCGTACGGGTTACTGTCGGCGCCCGCGTCGATGACGTCGCTCGTCTCGTGGTACCACCAGTAGAACGAGTCGGCGTCGTTGAGCAGAGGCGTCGAGCCGCTGCCGGTGGACGACGCGAACTCCGGCAGGCCGTCCTCGTCGAGGGTCGGCTGAACCAGGCCGGTCGCAGTCGCGATGTTCCACTGGAAGTCAGGGTGACCATTTGTCGTCCCGCGGTAGCGGAAGTCGCGATACAGGATGGGAATGTCGAGCTCGGCCGGGGGCGAGATCGTCGCGACGGTGCAGGTGAAGCCCTTCTCGAGGATGCAGGTCGCGCTACAGCCGTCACCGCTCGTGGTGTTGCCGTCGTCGCATTGCTCTTGCGGGAACTTGAAGCCGTCGCCGCAGACCGCGGTGCACTGGCCGCCGGTGCACTTCGGTTCCACGGTGCACGAGGGCGAGCACCCGTCGTAGGGGATGCGCGCGCCGTCGTCGCACTGCTCGAAGCCTTCCTTCTTGCCGTCGCCGCACACCGTCTTGTGGCACGCGGAGGGGGACGCCGCGGTACAGGCATAGCCGGTCTCGGGCTTGCAGGTCGCGCTGCAGCCGTCGCCGCTCGCCGCGTTGCCGTCGTCGCAGAGCTCGGTGCCGACCAGGATGCCGTCACCGCACTTCTTCGCGACGCAGCGCGCGTTCGCGACCGGGCAGACCCAGCCGGACTCGAGCACGCACTTGCTGCTGCAACCGTCGCTGCTCGTCGTGTTGCCGTCGTCGCACTGCTCGGAGCCGCCGATCTTGCCGTCGCCGCACTTCACGGTGGAGATGCAGGTCTTGCCCGGCGTGGTGCAGGAGTAACCCTGCTCGAGTTGACACGCGCTCGTGCAGCCGTCGCCGCTCGTCGTGTTGCCGTCGTCGCAGTCCTCGCCGATCGACAGATCGACGATGCCGTTGCCGCAGTACGCCGTCTTGGTGCAGGCGACGCCGGGCATCGGACACGTCCACCCGGTCTCGACGTGGCAGGTCGTGTCGCAACCGTCGCTCGCCGCGACGTTGCCGTCGTCGCACTCTTCACCGGTCGTGATGATGGCGTCGCCGCAGATCGACTTCGTCTGCTTGCACGAGCCGCCGGTGCCGTCGGCCGCCTTCGGGCACGTGTAGCCGGGCTCCACCGAGCAGTTCGCGCGGCAGCCGTCGCCTTCGGCGGTGTTGCCGTCGTCGCACGACTCCCCGGGGTCGACCTTGCCGTTGCCGCAGACCCACTGATTCACGCACGCCTTGCCGGCGGTCGCGCACGAGTAACCGGGCTCGACCTGGCAGAGGCCGGAGCAGCCGTCACCGGGAACGGCGTTGCCGTCGTCACAGCTCTCGGAGAGCGACACCTGCACGACGCCGTCGCCGCAATACTCGAGCGGCTGACAGGCGGAACCCGGCGTCGGGCACGTCCACCCTTGCTCGAGCTTGCAATCCGCGGAGCATCCGTCGCTAGCCGCAGCGTCGCCGCCGTTGGTGTTGCCGTCGTCGCATTGCTCGCCCGTCTCGAGCATGCCGTTGCCGCAGACGGCGGGCTTCGTCGTGACGACGCAGGGGTCGCCTGCCTTGCCGCAACTGTATCCGCCCTCGACCGACGTGCAGTCCGACGAGCAGCCATCGCCGCTCGTGGTGTTGCCGTCGTCGCAGACCTCGTCGCCCTCGATCTTGCCGTTGCCGCACTTCATCGTGACGGAGTAGACGCAGGCGCTACCCGCCGAAGGACAGCGGTAGCCGGGCTCGATCGTGCAGACGCCGGAGCAGCCGTCACCGGGGACGGAGTTGCCGTCGTCGCACTGCTCGTCACCGGAGATCGCCCCGTCGCCGCACACGTCGGCCGGCGTGCACGAGCCGTCACAGCCGGTCGGCGGCGGAGTCGTCGTCTTCTTCCCGCCGTCGGTCGTGAAGATGGGCGGCGGCGTTGTCGTCGTATCGCCGGCGTCTGCCGACGAGCTCGTCGGCGGTTTCTTGCCGGTGCCTGCGCGAACGACCTGCGCGTCACCGCCGCAACCGGCGAGGATTGTCGATACACACAGCACTACCCCCGACAGACTCCCTAGGACCTTGAAACTCACTCGACGAGCTCCTTCATTGGGCGCGTGAACTCGCTGCCCAGCAACTCACGAACGTATCACGCTTTCGCGAACGCGGGAGTGAGCGCGATCAATGTTTTGGTCACGCACATGTCGGACAGTTCGTGCTCGCGCTCGAACGGAATTGCCGCGCACCGCGCGCTACATGTACGCCGCAGTCATCACGACGCCATTCCCGGTAGCCGCGAGCGAGCGAGTGAGCAAACGACCGAGCAGCTGGTTGCATGTCGGAGATCGCGCACGATATGCCTCAAAAATGGCTTCTTTTTTTACTTCGCGTGATCGAAGAAAAGCGCGCGGTGCTATGTTTTGCGGTCATGCGTTTCGCTCATCGGCTCTCGTTCGTCTCGACCGGTCTCGTGCTCCTTGGCATCACTGCGTGTGGTGGGGAACAAGCCGGTGTCACCGCTTCCAGGACCCCGGAGAAGGTCGCTTCGACCGACGTGGTCATCGCCAAGAACAACCACCCCACCGTCGCCGCGCCCACCGCAGAGGACGAGGCGAAGCCCGCCGACCCCGACGAGAGCCCGGTCGCGATCCGGCTGACGCCGCTCTTCACTAAGCAGAAGCCGCCTCACTTCCCGAGAGCCACCGTCAGCGACCGCGATTGCTGGCAGGACCTCGAGCTCTCGGGCGATGCGAGCAAGGACTACGCGTCGCTCGTGTCTCGCTGTGGCACGCCCACCGGCGTCGCGGAGTACGCGAGCCCGGCCAAGGGACACCTTCATCACAAGCACGATCAGCGTGACAGCTTCAAGCTCCAGCTCGCTCGCGGCTACTGCTACCGCTACTTCGCCGTGGCGGACTCGAGCATCGACGACCTCGATATCCTCGTCGAGCGCTACGGCGGCGATCTCGTCGGAGACGACGACACGCGCGGCCAGGTGGCGATCATCCAGTCCGACAAGCCGTGGTGCATGGACGACGACGTCGACTACGACTTCGAGGTCGCCGTCAACGGGAAGGGCCAGGGCAATTACCTGATCGGCGTCTGGGCGCGGCCGAAGGGAGCGAGCTGATGACGAAGCGGTACGCGATCCTCTTCGCGCTCGGCGCGGCGGCCTGTGGCGGTAACGGCGCGAGCTCCGGTGCGTCTGCGCCGAACGCCGTCAGTGCGTCGATGGTTCACGCCTGCGGGGAGGTCGACAAGGTGCATCACCACGAGCTGGACCCCAACGCACCGGGTGAGACGGTGGCCATGGTTCCGTGCGCGAAATCCGGCGCGGACGATTACTCCGGCGTCGTTCACATCGAGTCGGAGGCGGACGGGCTTCACGTCAGCATCGACGCGACCGACGACGACTTCAACGAGGGCGTCTTCGGGTCCGACCTAAAGGGACGCGACGCGGTGCTCGTCTACCCGAAGGGCCGCAACGCCAAGGCCGTCGAGATCGAGCTCAAGCGTACGAGCACCGGCTATCACGGCGACAAGGTCATCTCCTACGACGACCTCGATACGTTGAACGACGAGGGGGCCAAGGTCGAGGTCGGCGTGTTCGATCACGACGACGGCGCCACCGAGCACGAGGAGCTTCACGTCAAGGTCGCGGTCAGCGCCGGTGAGAGCTGCGAGAAGGCGATCGACGAGAACCCGCAGAACATCGACGGCAACGATCACGGCCCCGGTGTCCCCGATCTGACCGACGATCAGCTCGCGGGGCCGGTGCAATCGAGCTCCTTCTTCGCAAATTGCCCGCTCTCCGACAGCGCCCACGCGAACATCTGCGTCGCGATCAAGGAAGGCAAGCCGCTCGGCGTCTCGGTGAAGATCTCGCCGAGCAACAAGGGCGTGGCGGCATGCATCGACCGCGCGACGCGCAAGCTTCACTGGCCCGAGAACGCGAAGCTCGACGTCGTTCATCAGACGTTCTGAGCGCAGCCTGGTTCGCGAGAAAAGCCGCGGTCCGACGGGATCGCGGCTTTCTTGCGTCGTGACGTCAGAGCCAGCCGCCGATGAGCGTCGTCGCTCCGAAGGCGGTGCGGCGCGTCTGGGGACCGTCTTTTTGAGTATGGACGAGGTCGTCGCAATACCGGTGAAAGGGCCCCAGACCCCCAAGAAATACAGCCGCCACCGCGAAGTCATCCGCGTCAGAGCGATCGCTCCCGGTGCGCGGCCATGAGCGACTCGAGGTACGCGGGGACGCCCTCGTCGAGCTCGGCGGGTGCCCAGGGGGCGAAGGCTTTCTCCGTCGAGGAATAAGGGCCGCTCTTCACCTCGAAGAGGACCGTGTCGGCCTCGACCGTCACGAAGGTATGAAACACGCCCGCGACGAGATCTACGCCGAAGCGCGGACCCTGAGCCGCGAGCTCGACGCTGTGCGTCACGCGGCCTTCGTCGTCGAAGGTGAAGAACACGACTCTGCCGCGGAGGAGCACCCACGACTCCGGGTTCGGCGGAGCGACGTGACGGTGCGGGCGCACGTAGGTCCCCGGCTGCACCGCGTTGAGCATCCGGTGCAGTGGCTCGTCGAGCGAACGGTGAAACGGCTTGATGACGCGTTTTCGCGGGCTCGTGCGCGAGTACGCCACCGTCTCTGCGAGCGCGGCGTCGTCGAGGATCGCGAGCTCTTCCGTCGGGGCGGACAGCGCGCGCAGATAGTCTTCCGACAACGTCACCCGACCTTGTAGCCGAGCACGAGAGCCTGCGCGAGGAGACCCCAGCCGTCTGCCGCGACGAAGAGCAGGAGCTTGAACGGCAAGCTCACCTGGATCGGATTCAGTGTCTGCATGCCGAGGGCCGCGAGCACGTTCGCCACGACGAGATCGACGACGAGGAACGGGAGATAGATGGCGAAGCCGAGGGTGAACGCCCGGACCAGCTCCGACACCAGGAACGCCGGGACGACCACGCCGAGATCGTCGCGCTCCACGGCCACGTGATCGCCGTCGGCGTGGGCCTTCTTCGAGAGCTCGAAGAACCGCGTCTTCTGTCGCGGAGAGGCGTTCGCCGAGAGAAAGCCGCGGAGGGGCTCACGGACCGCGACGACGGCGTCGTGAAACCACGCGCCGGTCGTCTCCCCCGCGGTCGGCTCGAGGAGCGGCGTGATCCTGTCCGCGATGCGGTTCGCCACCGGCGCCATGGCGAGAAACGTCAGGGCCGCCGCCAGCGCAATGACCACCGTACTGGACGGAACCTCCGGCACGCCGATCGCGCTCCGCGCGATGTGCAGGACCGTGGAGATCTTCACGAAGGACGTCAGCGTCATCAGGAGAAACGGCAAGAGCCCGACCAGGGCCAGCGCGACGACGAGCGCGAGCGGCCGGTTCAGGAGCTCGTCCGGCGTGCCGACCTTCGCCGGAGCCGTCACCACCGCGAGCGCGAGCGCGTCAAATGCCACGGTGCGTCTCCACCGGCGGCGTCACGAGCTCGCCCTCCGGCATTTCGCCGAGCTTCACGAGCCCCACCTCGCTCGCGCCGATCACATAGATGGCCCGCCCGACCCGCACCAGATAGACGGCGCGCCGCGCATCGAGCGGGAGCCGACCCACGACGGCCATCGGCCCCGACGCCCGTCCGACGCCCGCCCGGCGAGCCCCGTAGACGAGCAAGATGCCGAGCGCGCCCACGCCGAGCAACGTGACCAGCGTCTGAACCACGTAAGCCGCCACCGGAGACAACGCGGCGACTTTACGTCAAACCGCGGTCCCGAGACCGCCGTGATTTTCGACGCTGCCGGGGTGGCCGCGGCGCGATGTCCCCGGATCATTAGGCGTTTCGCCGTTTTGCGGGTTACGCTCTCGGCTCACGCTCGCCGGCCGGGCGCGGCGGAACACGACCGATGGCTCGTATCCTCATTCTGGACGACGACGACGAGCTGCGGCTCCTCCTGCGGACGGCGCTCGCAGGGGAGGGCCACACCGTCGTCGAAGCCGGGACGCTCGGTGCCGCACGGCGCGCCCTGACGCACGGCTCGGTGGACGTCGCCATCGTCGAGGGTGTGCTGCCCGACGGCGACGGCATCGCGTTCGTTGGCGAGCTCCGGCGCGAAGCCGTACCGCCGGCGTGTCTCGTGCTCGCGTCGGTGTGGCGCGACGCCGAGTTCGCGGCGCGGCTCGGCGCGCTCGGTGTGTCGGAGCTACTGCCGAAGCCGGTCTCGCCGGCGGAGCTCGCGTGGCGAGTCGGTCGTCTGCTCCGCGCGCACCCCGAGCGGCGCACCGAGAACCCGCCTGGACAGGCCGCTGCCACCGACGAGCTCGCCGAGCTCCGGGATCGTTACGCGCAGACCTTGCCGGAGAAGCTCTCGACGCTCGAATCCGCGGTCGCCGGCGCTCACGCCGGTGGCCCTGAGTCGGCCGGCTTCGCCGCGGCGCGCGCACTCGCGGTCCGCATGCACGGCACCGCCGGCACTTACGGATTCCTCGAGCTCAGCAGCATCGCGGGCGCCATCGACTCCGCGCTCGGCAGCGTGGAGCGCGGCGACGAACCGGACGCGCAGTGGGGACGCATCACCGAGGCCTTCGAGCGCGCCGAGAAAGCGCTGCGTCGCCCCGCGACCAGTCTTCGTCCCGCGATCGTTCATCAGGCGACGGCACGGCTCCTGGTCGTCGACCGCGATCCGGAGTTCTTGCATCACGTGGAGGCGCTCGGGCGAGCCGCGTCTTTCGACGTGCTGTCGGCGACCGACTCCGCGACGGCGATGGCCATCGCTCGTCGCGAGGCGATCGACATGGCGCTCGTCGACATGACCGTCTCCGACGACGAGAGCGGCGCCGGCCTCGCGCGCGCCCTCCGCGGCATGGAAGGTCGCGATGATCTCCCGATCGCCGGCATCTCCGCCGACGGCAGCGTGAAGAACCGTGTCGCCGCCGTTCACGCCGGCGCGAGCCTCTTCCTGACCAAGCCGCTCGACACCGACGACCTCGTCACGAGCGTCCGGCGCCTGCTCGATCGCAAGGAGAGCCACGGTTTTCGCGTCCTCATCGTGGACGACGATCCGGTGGCGGCGAACGCCGTCGCCCGCGTGCTCCGGCGCGCCGGCCTGGTGACCGCGACCCTCGCCGACACCGAGAAGCTCTTCGACACGCTCGGCGCCGTGCGTCCGGATCTGCTCCTCCTCGACGTCATCATGCCGGTGAGCGGCTTCGACGTGTGCAAGGTGATCCGCGCGAGCCCCGCGTGGCAGGAGCTGCCGATCGTCTTCCTGACCGGCGCGACGGATCGCGAGACGCTCGTCGCGTGCTTCAGTGTGGGTGGCGACGACTACGCGCGAAAGCCGATCCTCGAGGAGGAGCTCCTCGCGCGGGTGCGGCTCCGGCTCGAGCGCGCGCAGATGTTCCGCCAGCGTGCTCACGAGGATCCGCTGACCGGCTTGCTGACGCGCGCGGCGTTCTCCGACATCGTCGGGCAGCGTCTCGCGGAATGCGCGCGCCGGAAGCGCCCGCTCTCCATCTCGCTGCTCGATCTCGATCTCTTCAAGCAGGTGAACGACACCCACGGGCACCTCGCGGGCGACCGTGTTCTTCGCGGCCTCGGGCGGCTCCTTCGCAGCCGCTTCCGGAGCGAGGACGTCCGGGGGCGCTGGGGCGGCGAGGAGTTCGTGGTCGGCCTCTACGAGGAGGGCGTGGAGACGTCAGCGGCGGTGCTCGACCGGCTGCGGGTCGAGTTCCGTCAGCTCATCTTCACGGGGGACCAGGGTGAGGCGTTCTCGGCGACGTTCAGCGCGGGCATCGCGAGCTTCCCCGAGGACGGCGAGCTCCTCGACGACCTGATGAGGCGCGCCGACGCCCGGCTCTATGCCGCGAAGCGGACGGGGCGCGATCGCATCGCCGTCACCGACGACGGCGTCGCGGTTTACTCCGAGACGATGCGGTAGACCGACTCGTCGTAGTTGAAGACGAGGAGCTCGCCGTTGCCGTCGACACCGAACGACACCAGGTTCGGATCCGCGAGGCCGGAGACCGGCGTGACCACCGGCATGGTGCCGTTGAACGTCAGGGTGTCGATGCGCCCCGACGGATAGTCGCCGAACAGGTAGCTGCCGCGATAGCACGCGGGAAGCGCCGTGCCGCGGTACACGCTCGCGCCGATGATCGCCGATTCACCGCCGGTGTGCGGGTAGTCGTAGACCGGCTGGGTGAGCCCCGTCTCGTCGCAGCCGGTCGCCGGCGTATGGCAGTACGTGCCCTCCATGATCGGCCAGCCGAAGTTCGCGCCGCCGCTCGTCGCCGCGGGCACCACGTCGATCTCTTCGTGCGAGGCGTCGCCGACGTCCGCGATGTAGAGGTCCTTGCTGTCCGGATCGAACCAGAACCGGTAAGGCTCGCGGAGCCCGAGCGCCCAGATCTCGTGGCGCGCCGTCGCGTTCGAGACGAAGGGGTTGTCGGCGGGGATCGTGTAGCCGGTCTTGGCCGGGTCCACCGCGATGCGCAGCATCTTGGAGTTGATGACGGTCATGTCCTGACCGTTCGCCGGCGTGTCGGCGTCCCCGATGGCGATGTAGAGCATGCCGTCGGGTCCGAAATGAAGCGCGCCACCGGTGTTGTGATGAGACGTCTGCGCGGTCTCGATGACGACCGACTCGGTCTGGGTGTCCACGACGCTCGCGGTCGCCGAGGGCACCGTGAAGCGCGACACCCGGAGGAGGCTCGCGGTCGTGTAGGTGACGTAGAACGTGCCGTTCGTCGCGAAGCTCGGGTGAAACTCGAGCGCGAGGATCCCGGACTCGAAGCCGGCGGAGTTGAACTTCTTAGAGATGTCCAGGAACGTCGAGAGCTTCTTCCCGGTGGCGTCGAGGATGCTGATGCGCCCCGCGCCGCGCTCGAGCACGAAGATGCGCGAGTCGCCCTTCGGCGCGGTGCCGTACACCGGCGTGTCGAGGTCCGTCGCGTTCAGGAGCTTCAGCGCGAGCGGCTTGCACACGCCGGTACCGGAGTCGGGTGCGCCGCCGGAGCCGCCGCTGCCGGTGCTACCGCTCGAACCGGCGATTCCGCCGCCGCCAGCTCCGCCGTTGTTCCTGCCGCCGTTGCCGCTTGCGTCCGTGCCGGCGTCCGACGTCACGCCGCCGCTTCCGGCGGCGCTGGTGCCCCCGGCGGCGGTGCCCCCGGAGCCCTTGACGCCGCCTGCGCCGCTGTTCGTTCCGGCGCTGCCGCTCACGCCCGCGCCACCGCTGCCCGGAGCTCCTCCGTCGGACGGCAGCGACGCGTCGGGTCCCGCTCCCGCAGTGCCTCCCGAGCCGGCGTCGAGCGCCGCGCCTCCGCCGGAGCCCTGACCTCGAGTCGCGCCGCCGGCGCCGGTCTGCGCATCGGGCTTGTCGCCAGAAGGCGTGTTCGAGTCGGAGCTACAGGCGGAGAGCGTCAATAATTGTGCAGCAAGGAAGCAGGAAAATCGCAGCATCGTCGCGGAGCGCCCAGCAGCAGTCGTGCCAGCCGCGGGGTCGATTGAGTCGCCGCGATGTCCCGACGTCGCCGCTGGCGCCGCGACATCGCTGAGGCAAAACGTCCTAGCGTCGTCCGCCACCGCGCCACTTCGCCTCCGTCGATGCGTAGCCAGAGATCGAAACATTTCCGGCCGACAACTCTGATTGTCATTCTTTGCGGCACCGTATCGGCGATGTGTCCGTGGAACGCTCGACGCGAGACGCTCACGAACGACCGAAAAGTGTCGTGGCGAACACGAACGGCGAGTCGGACGTAACCCCGCGATGTCGTGGCATATGCGTTGCCTACGTCGCGTCCATGAAGACCATTCTACTGTCCATCCCGCTAGCCATTGCTCTCACCGCCGCGTGCGGTGGCTCGAGTCCGCCGGCCGACGACGCCTCCGCGCAGAAGGCCGAAGACAACGCGCAGCGGTCCGAAGACAAGGCAAACCAGGCCGAGGACAAGGCCAACAACGCCGCTGACAAGGCCAACGACAAGGCCAACGAAGCGTCCGACAGCGCCGACAAGGCGAACGCAGCTCCGTGACGTCTCCGAGCGGCGATCGCTGTCCGCGGTGATCGCCGCTCGCCGTTCTACGCGGTGCTCGGCGCGACGTCGCGACGGAACGCGGGCACCAGCGCCGCGGCTCCCGCGATGGAGAACGCGATGAAGACGTAGAAGACCGCGTGCCACCCGTACACGCGGCTCACCCAGGCGTTGAGCGCACCCTGGAGAACGGCGCCGAGCGACCCCACGCCATTGACGAGGCCGGTCGCCGTCGCGGCAGCGAGCGCGCCGCCGGCGTCCTGTGCGGCAGCGCCGGACACCAGGGAATCCGGGCCGAACAGGCAGAAGCCGATGAACGCGAGGCCGAGCGCGTTAGCGACGACGCCCTGTCCGGCGACCGACTGATAAGTGACCAGTGATATGGCCAGGACGAGCAACGTCGCGGCCGAGAGCGCCGCCCGCGAGATACCCTTCCATCGATCCGCGACGAGGCCGAGGGCGACGACGCCCACGATCCCGCCCACCTCGAAGGCCACCGACAGGTACCCCGCCGATGCGGGCGGATATGCGAGCTCGTCCGTCAGGTAGTACGGGAGCCAGAAGAGCAAGCTGTAACGGATGAGCTTCATCGCGAAGTAGCTCACCCCGTACGAGTAGAGGAGCGGCGAACGGAGCGCGGCGCGAATCGCGACCCGTCGAGCCTCGGCCGTCTCTCGAGGGGGCAGAGGCGCCGCGACGGAAGGTGCGGCGGGACCTGGCTCGAGGAAGGCGTAAACGGCGAACCCGACCGCCGCCATGATCAGCGCGGGAACGAAGAACGCCCACTGCCACCCGAAGCGAAGGAGCGCCGCCGCGAGCGCGGTCGCGGCGAGCCCGCCGAACTGATAGCAGGTACACCACCAGGCCATCACGCGACGTCGATTCGTCGGTGTCGTCCACTCCGCCATCGCGCCCGTCGTGCCGGGCCAGCCCGTCGATTGCGCGAGCCCGTTGAGCGCGAAGAAGAACCCCATCGCGAGCGCGGTGCGCGACACGCCGAACCCGAAGCAGAGCGCCGCAGAGAGCAGCATCCCCGCGCCGATCAGACGCCGCACGCCGATCCGATCGCCGAGGAGCCCGGAGAGCAGCTGGCCGCCGGCGTAGAGCGCGAGGTATCCCGTGTCGATCATCCCGAGGGCGTCGCGCCCGATGTGATACTCGCGCTCGATGGGCTTCTTCGCGACGCTGAAGCCTTTTCTGCCGAGGTAATAGACGGCGTAGGCGATCCACGTCAGCGTCCACGCGACCCAGGGGCTCTTCGCAGGCGTGCCTCGGGGGCGCTCTCGGTCTGACATCGGTGGGGCGAGGATACGGCGGTTTTCCTTCTCTACGCTCGACCGCGTGGGGCCGTCGTGACAAACACGTGTCGTGCGAGTCGTCTCGCTCACCTGTTCCAACACCGAGATCGTGTGGTCTCTCGGGGCGTCCTCGATGCTCGTGGGCGTGGACGACCATTCCGATTTTCCGCCGGACGTCGTCTCGCGCCTCCCGCGCGTGGGTCCCGATCTCGACATCGACGTGGAGAAGGTCGCGGCACTCCGGCCCGATCTCGTCCTCGCGTCGCTGACGGTGCCCGGTCACGAGCGCATCGTCGAGCGGCTCGAGAAGGCGAAGTTACCCTTCGTCGCCACCGAACCGACCCGGGTGGTGGACGTTTATGCCGACGTCCGCAAGGTGGGCGCGCTGCTAGGCCTCTCCGGGCGCGCGGAGCAGGTCGTCGCCGAGATGCTCGACGCATTTCGGCCGAAACCGGCTTCCGGCGAGCCGCGCCCCGTCGTGCTCGTCGAGTGGTGGCCCAAGCCGGTCATCGTGCCCGGCGCACGGAGCTGGGTCACCGACATGCTCGCCGTCGCCGGCGGAAAAAATCCGCTGGGTGACGAGGACGTCAAGAGCCGGCCGATCACCGACGACGAGGCGCGCGCCATCGACCCCGACGCGGTCGTCATCGCGTGGTGCGGCGTACCGCTCGCGAAGTACCGTCCGGACATCGTCGCGCGCCGTCCGGCGTGGCGAGGGCTCCGTGCCGTCGAGAACGGCCGCATCTACCCGATCAGCGAGGCCTTCCTCGGTCGCCCAGGTCCGCGCCTCGTCGAGGGCGTGCGCGCGCTCGAGCGCGTCGTTCTCGCGGCGCGCGACCCGCGCTGAGCGCCGTCAGACCGTCCAGGCGAGGTGCGGCGGACCCGGCTCGCGGAGCGCCTTCTCCGCGACGGCGAGCCGCTCGAAGACGCCGGGGTTCACGAGAGCGCTGATGGCGACCGCCTTCCACTTCGCATTGCCGTCCTTCCGGCGAATTACGAGGGCGGCTCGCTCGACGGTGATCGAGCCGAGCTCCTGGAACGAAAGCTCGGCCTTGCCGAAGAGGCCCTTCAGGGAGATCCCGACGCCGCGCTGCACGGACAGCTTCTTCCCGAACTGGACCACGTCGCCTCTGTCGAACGCCGCGTGCGCCTTCACGAACAGCCGGTCGACGAGCTCCGGGACGAGCCGATCGACCAGCTCCGAAAATCGGTCGAGGGAGGTCGTCATCTGGATCTTCGTGCCGTCGGTCGCCGTGAGGACGAGCCCCGACGGCTTGATGGGCTTCTGCCCGGCAGCGAGGGCCACGACGAGCGCGCCGATGGCGCCGCCCATGGCGCCCGCTTGCACGGCCTTATCCACGACGGCGAGCTCGTACCTGTCCAGATCTTGCCAGCGGATGCGCTTCGACTTCCCGCGGCTCGTGCGCTCGACGCCGTCGTCGTCGACCACGACCTTGAGACCCGACGGGAAGACCCACACGAACGCGAGGGCCGCGAGCCCGAGGACCGCGGCGACGACCGTCGCGATCACGGTCCCGGTGGCGATTCCGACGACCAGGACGAGGAGCGGCGCGAGCAGGAGCACGAAAGAGACGAGGAGGCGGCTCCGCCACCCCTGTTTCCACTCGGACCTAGCGAGCCCCGCCTCCGCCATGGCCCCGGAGCTTACTCGATCGGGCGGCCCTCGATCTCGTCCATCTGCGCGAGCGCCGCGGCGAGCGCGTCCTTCGCGCGCTCGAGGGACGCCTTGTCTTCCGCCCACTTGCCGAGGGCCTTCTCGACGCGCGTGCGCTCGGCGGCGAGCGCCGCCTGCGTCTGCGTGAGATCGGCGCTCAACGCGGCGAGGTTCGACGTCGCGGCGCCGAGGCTCGTCTCGCGCTCGCGGAGCGTCGCCTGCGTCGAGTAGAGCTCGTTGTTCCGCTCGGAGATGTCGTTCTCGAGTGATGCGATGCGCGCGTCGCGCCCCGCGTCGCCCTGCGTCTTCTGTTCGCGCAGACCGTCGAGCGCGGACGTCACGTCGACGAGCATGCTCCGCGTCGAGGCGTGCGCGCTCGTCTCCTGGTTGATCGCCGCGTCGTGCTTCAGGACGAGCTTCGTCTCGAGCTCCTGGATCCGTTCGAGGGACGCCTTGTCCTCGTCGGCGAGCATCTGCGTATGCTCGGCCTTGAGCCGTCCGATCGCGTCGTCGTTCGCGCGATGGAGCGCGGACACGCGCGTCTCGTGCTCGTCCTTGAGCTCGCCCTCGCGGGCACGCACGGCGGCCTCGCGCTCCCGCGTCGAGTTCGCGGCGGCGTCGGCGAGGAGCTTGCCCGCCTCGGCGTGCGCTTCGCCACGACCGCGCTCCATGCCGCGCTCTTCTGCGGCGACGACCGCGACGTCGCGCACCTGCTCGGCGCGGTCCGCCGTCTCCCGGAGCTGAGTTTCGAACTGAGCCTGCGCCGTGGCGCGCTCCGCCGCTGCTTGCTCGAGCTGCTGGCGGAGGCCCGTCACCTCGACGTCGAGGCGCTGCTTCGCCTCATTCACCTCGGCTGTCGCCGCGTCGAGCTCGCTCTGGAGCTTCTCGCCCTTGCGCTTGAAGTCGTCGGCGCGCTTGGCAGCCTGTTCCTTGTCGGCGCGCGCGCCGTCGAGCTGGCGGGTGGCGTCGGAGGTCTGCTTCTCGAGCTCGCCGATGCGATCCGAGAGGTCCGCCTTCTCGCGCTCGCCGACCAGGTTGGTGTCGCGCAGACCCAGGAGGTCCTTCTCCTTGTGCGAGATCTGGTCGCGCAGGTCGAGGAGCTCCTTGTCCTTCTTGTTGAGCGCCTCGCGCAGATCGAGGAACTCCCGCGCCGAGCCGCCGCCACGCCCGCCGCCGGCAGCGGCGGCCTTGACCTTCACGTCGTCGAGCTCGCGCTGGAGCCGCTGCACCTCGGCGTCCTTCGAGGCGGCGCGCTGCGCCTGGTCCTCGAGCTCCGCGGTCTGTGCCCGGGCTTCGCGCACGTCCTTCTCGAGGTCGCGCACCTTCTCGACGAGCTTTACGTTTTCGTCGCGAAGCGCCTGATCGATGCTGTCCGTCCGCGGCCGGGGCGGTATCGACGCGAGCGGCGCGATGCTCGGTGCCGCGAGCGGCGCGATGCTCGCCTCGCCGATCGGAGCAATGCTCTCCGGGGTAATCGGCGCGTCGCTCGGCGCGACGCTGGGGAACGTACCGGGGGCGCCGCTCCAGCCCGTCTCGGCGAGGGACCGCGGGGGCGGCGCGTGCGGCGGCTCCGACGGCGGCAGCTCGACGGGCTCGACGTCGAGCGAGATCGGCGGATTTTCCGCGCTCGGCGCGACGGACTCGTACGGAACCGGTGCCTCGGAGATCGCCGCGGCCTCTGGCGGCAGCGCGACGTCGGTCGGTGACGCCTCGCCGGCGCTTGCCGGCGGAGAGGCGTCGACCATGTTGCCGAAAGCGGACTCGGTGAACGCGTCCACTTCCTCGTCGACGGGGCCCGAGGGCGCCGGGGCCTCGGCAGAAGCCGCCGGCGGCTCTTCCTCGAAGGCGATGTCGTCGTCGATGACGATGTCGTCCTCGGGCGGGACGCTCTTGCTGCCTGCTTCGTCGGGGAGCGGGAGCTGCGCGCTGATCCGCGGAAGCAAGTCCACGAATGCGATGGGCTTGTGGATGTAGTCCTCGGCGTGCGTGCGCAGCCGCCGGTGCTGCTCGAACGTCTCTTCCGTGGAGTCGCTGCTCATGATGATGAGCGGCACCTCCTTCAGAGTCGGATCGCGCTTCAGCTTGTTGCAGACCGAGAAGCCGTTCATCCGCGGAAGCTCGATGGCGAGCAGGATGAGATCCGGCTTGTCCATCGAGGCGGTTTGCAGCCCCACCGCGGCGTCATCGACGACGGTGACGGCGCATCCACGCCGTTCGAGTTCCCCCTTCAGCTCGCCCGCGAATTTGGAGTCACTTTCGAAGACCAGTACGTTCGGCATGAGGGAGACGCTCGCTCTGGTGCAGACCGCCCGAAGGCGAAAAACGGCCCAAGGCTATCGTAACGTTACGATACCCAAGGCACTCACGGGGGGTCAAACACGCTGCGAACCCGCTCAACCCATGCGCGCCGATGTGGGTGCGCGATCGATGAGTCGGCCCGACCTCTCGGCCTGACGACGTGCGCGTGTGCGCGCGATCTATTTTCGCGCCCTGCTGGCCTTTTCGTCGTGGCCACTCGTCCCTGCGCGTTCCGAAAGTACTTCGATAACACGGCGCATCGAAACCCCCCGGAAGCGGAGCCCGACCAGCAGATGATAGAGCACGTCCGCCGCTTCGCTCGCGACCCGCTGGTCACTCTCGGAGGCGATCGCGACGGCGAGCTCCGAGGATTCCTCGCGCAGCTTCTCGCCGATCTTCGCCGCTCCGGACTCGAGCAGGCTCTTCGTGTAGCTCTTCGTCGAGGTCTCGCTCGCGCGATCGGCGATGGTGTCTTCGAGCGTCCAGAGGAACGCGGTTGCTTCGTGCGGCGTGTCGGTGAGCGCGCCGTCCTTCTCGACCCGACGGAAAAAGCACGTCGGTCGGCCCGTGTGACACGACGGCCCCGCCGCATCGACGAGCAGCACGAGCGTGTCCGCGTCGCAGTCCGCGTACACCGTGCTCACGTGGAGATGGTTACCGCTCGTCTCGCCCTTCTCCCAGATCGCGTTGCGCGATCTGCTGAAGAACGTCGCGCGGCCGGTCTCGAGCGTACGCGCGACCGCTTCGCGATTCATCCACGCCACCATGCGCACTTGCCCGGTCAGGCGATCTTGCGCGACAGCCGGCAGTAAGCCCTTCTCGTCGAACGTGAGCGTCGTCACGACGGGAGCCTACCAAGACCCACTTTCGCCGCATGTCCCGAGCGTCGATCCAGCGGGGGCAGGTACCCCCCGGTAATCCAACGGATCGGGGGTCAGAGCCCGCTAAAGGCTCACGAAAATCAACGATATCGTGTGCTTGGGAATTGGCTCGAGTCCTGCTTTGTAGCTCGCTGCTCTCGAGAAACCGGAGGAATCATGTCGCGCCCCTTTAACCCTCGTTCGCTGGTGAGCCCGCTGCTCCTTGGAATGCTCGCCGCCGCCTTCGTGCCCGGATGCGCGACGAAGGGACCCGACGTCGGGCAAGCCGCTGCCCCCGACGGCTTCGACGAGATCGTCTACGCCGTGAGGCAGAACACCGTGGGCAGCGGGAAGACGGTGACGATCGACGTCGCCGACGGCATGGGCCAGGTCATGGACTACGGCCGCTACGTTCCGGGTGCGCGCCTCGAGGTGCGGAACCTGACGAACGGCGACGTGCGGAACCTCATCGAGGGTGACCGCTTCGCGAAGGCCGACATCGAGGGGATGGACCTGTCGTTCGACGCGAAGAAGGTCGTCTTCGCGATGAAGCTCGACGACAACGACAACTACCACGTCTACACCGCGAACCTGAAGCAGGGCACCGACGCGAAGAACCCCTACGGCGTGCGGCAGCTCACGAGCGGCATGCAGGACGACCTCTCGCCGATCTGGCTCGCGAACGGCAACATCGCGTTCATCACGAACCAGAACTACACGCAGATGGGTACCCGCGCCGACGAGTACAACCACGGCCGTCGCGTGACCCAGGTCGGGACCATCTCCGAGGTCGGCGGCGACGCCGATCGCAAGCTCTGCTCGCAGAACCTGTCCCACGTCTTCAATCTCTTCCGCATGAAGAGCGGGCAGATCGGTTACTCGCGCTGGGAGCATCTCGAGAACGTCAACGACTCGAAGCTCTTCGCGATGAACCCCGACTGCACGAAGATGGTCGCGCTCGCCGGACAGCACGGCAACAAGCAGGTCAACTCGCTCGTGCAGGTGACGGAGGCGCTCGACAAGAACGTGTTCGTCGCCGTCGGCACCGACCGCGAGCGGACGATCCAGGCCGGCACCTTGCTGCAGATCGACGCCCGCTCCGCGGTAGACGACTCGAACCACGACGAAGAGCGAGCGACGTTCGACGTGATCACGCCCTCGGTCCCGACGGGCGGCGATTCGTCTCCGGTCGGTCGCTACCGTACGCCGCACATGCTCCCCGACGGGCGCCTGCTCGTATCCTGGGCCGACGGCTACGTGAACGACGTGAACGAGCTCTCCCAGACGCCGCCCGACTTCGGCATCTACATCTATGATGCGAAGACGCGGAGGAACCAGCTCGTCTTCAACGACAAGGACACCTGGGAGCTCTATGCGCAGCCGGTGGCGACCTCGGTCGAGCCCCCGCCGCTCGACTCCGTGCAGACGACGCAAGATTCGACCATCCCGCTGGTCATCGGCTCCATCGACGTCCGCCAGACGTCGCTCTTCACCGTCCACCAGAACACCGTCGGTGGCGCCCAGTTCGCGGACGGCACCCCGATGGACCAGGCTCTCGGCAGCGCGGTGAAGGTCCGCATCATCGAGGGCTTCTCGAGCGAGGCGGCGCCGAACGTCACCATGTTCGGCCTCACCATGGCGGAGGGCGCGGCGATCCTCGGCGAGGCTCCGGTGCTCCCCGACGGTTCATGGCGCGCCAACGTGCCGCCCTACATCCCCATGCATCTCCAGGCGGTCGACGAGTACGAGCTCGCGATCCGCAGCCAGACCACGTGGATCCAGGGCATGCCGGGTGAAGATCGGGTGTGCGGCGGTTGCCACGAAGATCGCAGCGCAGCGAACCATCCGAGCGCACAGCAGCAACCGATCGCGGCGACCCAGATCCAGAACTTCATGCAACCGATCGCCGATCGGATCGAGTACCCCTGGCAGATGACCCAGGGCATGGGCACCCTCGGGACGAACTCGCTCGAGCTCCAGAGCATCCTCGACGCGAAGTGCGTGCAGTGCCACGACGGCACCAAGAACGGGAACGACGCGCAGGAGACGTATTCGGTCACCATGACCGACCGCGACACCGGCAAGAAGACCACGTACAAGCTCTCGCGCCTCGACCTGAGCTCGACGCCGGTCACGGTCACGTACGATCGCCGCACGGCAACGTATCCCGCCTCCTACGTCTCGATCTTCTATCCGAACGCGCTGTCGATGGAAATGGGGCAGGGCGCGACGATCACCGGCAGCGTTCCACCGGCCTGGGGCATCCCGAGCGATGCGCGGCACAGCCTCATGATCGAGAAGCTCAACGTCACGAGTGCCATCGACGGCACGAAGAACGCGTGGAAGCTCGGCGATGCGTTCAGCGACTCGACCATCACCAAGGACGGCTACGTCGGCGTGAAAGGCGGGACGCGCACCATGCACCCCGAGAACGTCGGCATCACGCTCACCCGTGACGAGCGCAAGGCGCTCATCCGCGCCTTCGACATGGGCGGCCAGTTCTACTCGCGCCAGAACACGGGCTTCCAGGCCTACGGCGCCGACCCGGTCGCGGCTGCGACGCCGCCGACCACGTCCACCGATCCGATGTACCCGACGCCGTGAGGAGAGCCATCATGAGAACATCAACCAAGAGCCTCAAGTCCGTCGCGCTCACGCTCGTCGCGGGTCTCCTCTTCAGCGGCGCGAGTGTCGCCGGGACCACGGCGCCTCCCGCCAACGACCCGAACCTCACCGTCGGCCGGGCCGCCGTCTATCAGCAGCTCCCCGCGTCCTCGCTCGAGCAGCTGTCGACGCCGGACCGCATCGTGAGCATCACCCAGGGTTCCACCGCGCCGACCGAGATCTGGCGCGTGCTCGAGCACGGGGAGAAGGTGGAGTGCCTCGACTGCATCCCCGACGTCGCGAAGCTCCTCTACGACGGCAACGCCAAGACGCGCGAGATCAGCGCGTGGTGGCTCCGCCGGCGCATCTTCGGCGTCTTCGGCGCGGGCGAGGTGTACTCGCAGGTCCTGTCGACGTTGACGACCGGCACGACCGACGCGGCGCGCTCCTACGCCGCCGAGGCGCTCGGTGAGTTCCTCGTCCGGGACGGCATCGCCCCGGTCGCAAAGGCCGCCGTCAGCGACACGTCGTCGATGGTGCGGCGGAGCGCGGTGCGCGCACTCGAGCGGCTCAACAACGAGGGCCCGGCGGCGGAGCTCGCGACGGCCCTCGCCGACCAGGAGCCCGAGGTCCGGCTCGCGGCGCTCCACGCCACGGTGAGCATCAACGTCTTCTCGCGCCTCGACGCCATCGTGGCTCGCCTGAGTGACGACTCGCCCGACGTGCGCCGTCGCGCCGCCGAGGCGCTCGGGACCATGCGCGCCACCGACGCGGTCGTCGGCCTGATCGGCCTCGCCGATCCCGCGCAAGAATCCGATCCCCGCGTGAGAACGGCCGCCATCGGTGCGCTCGGCCGGATCGGCGATTCGTCGGCTCACGACGCCGTTCAAGCGGCGACCGGTGATTCCGATCCGCTCGTCCAGTCGGTCGCGCAGATCGCCTTGCGCAGACTGTAGTCAGACCGCGCCCCGCGCTCGCGCCGCGCGAACGCCGGCCGTTCATCGATGCTCCCAATCCGTGGATTCGGGGTAGGATGACGATGGTGAAATACGCTAGTCGTCTTGCGACCTTCGCGGTCGCGGTGCTCGCGCTGACCGGTTGCAAGGCCGCCAAGCGCGAGGCGTCCACGACGTTCTACCAGCGGGAGATCGGCCCGATCCTGCAGCAGTCGTGCGCGAACAGCCCGACGCAGAGCGGTTGCCACGTCGCGGCGGACACTCACGGCAACGCGTTCGGCAACCTGAACGTGACGAGCTACGACTCGCTCACCAAGCGCCGCGATCTCCTCATCTCGTACGGCCCGTATCTCTTGCCGGGGATCCTCGCGAAGGTGCTGCCGCCGTTCCAGGTGCGGCTGACGACGTGGCAGGGCGGCGATCCGATCATCGTCACGACGGACATCCCGCACGCGGGTGGCTCGCTCATCGACCTCACGAGCTCGTCCTTCGACGCGCTCTCCACGTGGATCTCGCGCGGCGCGAGCGAGAACAACTCCGTCGTCCCGGCCCCCGACCTCGGCCGCACCCCGTGCCCGACCAACCCGGGCACCGACAACGACTTCGATCCGACGGTCGATCCGACGGCGCCGGACTACGCCATCTTCGCCCAGAGCGTGAACAAGGTGCTCGGCACGACCTGCGCCGCCGGCAACTGCCACGGCTCGCCGACGAACTCGATGTACCTCACGTGCGGCACGAGCCCCGAGCAGACCCGGTGGAACTACTTCGCCGCGGGCGACTACGTCTCGACCGACCCCGTCTCGAGCGAGCTCCTGCGTCGGACCGTCGCGATCTCCGCGGGCGGGACGTATCACGAGGGCGGCACCCTGTTTAAGTCGATGGACGACCCGGGGTACGTCGCGATCCTCGCGTGGGCGAAGGCCAAGGGCGGCCCCGGCGCAGTCCCGACCGACGCCGGGTTCCCCTATTTCACGGACCACGTGCAGCCGATGCTCGTGAAGAAGGGGTGCATGCTGCTCGGCTGTCACTCGCCGGCGATGGGCCACGAGTATCGCCTTCGCAGCGGCAGCGGCGGGCACTTCAGCCTGCCCGAGACGCGCCACAACTACGAGCTCTCGCTCGCCCAGGTTTCGCTCGACTCGCCGGATCCCAACGCGAGCCGCATCCTCAGGAAGAACCTGGTCCCCTTCATCGACGACAGTCCCGTCCCGCAGACGCCGGAGGGCATTCTCCATCGTGGTGGCGCGCTCTTCGGCGCGGGCGATCCGTGCACCGACACCGATGCGCTCGAGAACGGCGATCTCGACAGTCAGCTCCCGTACTGCGTCATCCGCCACTGGATCGAGCTCGAGCGACAGAACCGCATGGGTTCCGCCGCGGCCCTGTCGTCGATCGTCTATGTGAAGCGTCCGCTCGCGCCCGGTCCGGACGCGGCGCAGGACTTCGAGGCGTTCTCGGGTGGCGCGGATCTGATCCAGGCGCCCGCGACGCTCGACGCGACGGGTAACCTCTCCGTGCAGGGCGGGACGAGCCTGCTCGGCTCGTGCGGTCTCTCTGCCGGCATCGACGTCAGGCGCCCTGCCGTCTCGTGGGACGGCAAGCGCATCGCGTTCTCCGCGCGGGCGAGCGAGTCCGACCCGTGGCGCATCTACGTCGTCGGCGGCGGGAGCTGCGCCGTGGAGCCGACCATCGACGCCCCGCCGACGGACGACTCCGGCAGGGAGATCCCCACCAATGGAGAGCTCGTTCACAACTTCGATCCCACGTTCGCGCCCGACGGGAGGCTCGTCTTCACGTCGACCCGTGGCAACGTGACCAACGCCGCGAGCTTCGACTATCAGGGACCGCAGCGAACGCCGGCGGATCCGTCGCGTCTGAACGCGAACCTCTACGTCGTCGAGGACACGTCCATCCGGCAGCTCACGTTCCTCTTGAACCAGGAGCTCACGCCGTCGTTCATGTCCGACGGGCGGCTCATGATGACGACCGAGAAACGCGCGAACGGCTTCTACCAGCTCGCCGGTCGTCGCGAGAACCTGGACGGCGGCGACTATCACCCGCTCTTCGGCCAGCGCGCGACGTTCGGGTACCGGCAGGTCACCGACATCTCCGAGCTGCCAGACAAGAACCTGGTCGCGATCTTCAGCGACGCGGGCGCGGCGCACGGCGCGGGCGCGCTCGGCATCGTCAATCGCAGCCTCGGCGTCGATCAGCAGAGCACCGACGCGAACGACTACCTGGTGGACAAGGGCGCGCTCTCGTGGCCGAACCCGAAGTTTTACCAGCACCAGCTCCGGATCGTCGACGGCAACGGGCGCATCGGGACGGCGGGCGGCGTCTATCGCAACCCGACGCGGCTCCCGAACGGCAAGGTCCTGGTCAGCTACGCGCCCGACGTGGCCGACATCACGAGCTTCGACACGCCGTTCGCGCTCGTCGTCGTCAATCCGGTATCGGGAGAGCGGAGCGCGCCGGTGGTCAGCGACTCCGCCAGCGTGCTCTGGCCGGTCGCGGTGTACGAGCGATACAGCTACGGCGTCTACAAGTCGAAGCTCGACGAGCCGAACGGCGCGACGCAGATCTCGTCGGCGGCCGGTGACAAGACGCGCTCCGACATCACCTTCCTCGACGTGCCGCTGTTCGAGAGCCTGCTCTTCCAGAACACGCGCTCGAAGCGCGTCGTGCCCGACAAGCCGAGCGACCTGCAATTCTGGGAAGATCTGCCGCCCGAGTCGGGCGTGAAGAGCTACGACGACGGCGGCGCCTTCGTCGTGAGCGACGCCTTCGGCAAGGTGTACGTCCGGCGTCGCATGCTCGGCTCAGCGACGCCGCTCGACGACTTCTCGATGCACGTCCGCATCCCGGGCGGCGCGCCCCTCGTGCTCGCGCCGAACGTGCAGCTCGCCGCCGACGGCGCGCCGGTACGCCATCATCAGCTCGAGGAGATGCAGTTCTACCCCGGCGAGATCGTGCGCCAGGGTTTCCAGCGACACCTGTTCAACGGCGTATGCGCGAACTGCCACGGCGCGGTGTCGGGCTACGACGCGGACATCTCCGCGAACCCCGACATTCTCACCCAGGCGTCGCGCGTGAGCGCCAAGGACGCCGCTCCGACCGACGTGACGAACCGCGGGGCGGCCCAGAAGGGGCCGTTCCCGTGACCGCCCGGCGCGACCCGGTGCGCCTCAGCCGCGGGAGCGAGAGGTAGAGCCGGGAGCTAGAGCAAGAGCTAGAGCCGGGAGCTCGAGGAGGAGCACGGGCAGGGGGGCAGAGGGATGGGGGAAGGAGTTGCGGGGAAGGGGCTCTCGGGACTTTTGAGGGTATCGACGTACTCGACGGCAGCTTGCTCCGTCTCTGCCCAAGCTGCGTGCGCGTTCTTCTTCGCCGGGAGATCGGCACGCTCGTTCGGCTGACGAAGTCGCGCTTCTGAAGAAAACGGAACTACGGACGCCGACGAACGACGCAGCTGTCGCGCAAGATCCGGATCGTGGTGTGCGATGCGCGGCACGTCCCCGAGGCATCAAAGAAGCGGAACGCCCGCGAAGCGGCGGGGGGAGCAGTTCGCCGAAGGCGAAGCTGCGAGCGCAGCGAGCCCGCGAAGGCGGCGGGGGGAGCAGTTCGCCGAAGGCGAAGCTGCGGGGGGCCAAGGCCCCCTTCCTGGTAGAACCCCGGACCGAAAGGTGATGTAGCGTCGCCCGCCATGTCGCTCGTTGCCACTCCCTCCGCCGCCCCGCTCGGGCGTGCGCGCGCAACGGCGGACGACTGGGTCGCTCGCGTCGCGTGGGGGGTCATCGCTCTCTCCGCGATGCAGATCCTGCTGTTCGGCTTCGGTCGGGACCAGGGCATCTACGCGGTCGTCGGCGACGCGATCCTCGACGGTCGCATGCCGTATCGCGACGCCTGGGACTTCAAGCCGCCCGCGATCTTCCTGGTGTTCGCGTTCGCCGAAGCGCTCTTCGGCAAGGCGATGTCGTCGGTGCGACTGCTCGAGGTCGCGGGGCTCGTCGGAATGGTATTCGCGTTCCGGCGGCTCGGACGCACGCTCTTCGATTCCGCGACGGCGGGCCTCGTCGGTGCAGCGCTCGCGGTGATGATCCACGCTCAGCTCGAGTTCTGGCACACCGCGCAGCCCGAATCGTTCGGCGGCATGCTCACCGTGTTCGCCCTCGTCCAGGTGACGGGCAGTGCGGTGACGGCACCGACGGCGTCAGCGCGCTTGCGCGCAGCGGCCGTCGTCGGTGCGCTCTTCGGTTGTGCGTTTCTCTTCAAGCCTCCGCTCGGCGGCGGCGTCCTCGTGTGCGCGGCGTACATGACGCGGGCGGAGTGGCTGCGCTCGTCGCGCCCGGGCCGTGCGTCGATGCCCGTCCTAGTGTCGGGCTTCGCGAGCCTCGTGCCGATCGCTGCGGTGCTCGCGTGGTTCTGGGTTCGTGGTGCGCTGCCCGCGCTAAGGTGGACGCTCTTCGAGTTCACCCCGGGCTACACGACGCTCGGCTGGCACGGCACCCCGCACGGGCTGCTCTGGTACGCGTTCACGGAGCTGCTCTTCGGTTTCTCGTTCGTCGTCCCGTTCGGCATCGCGCTCGCCGTCGCGTTGCCCGTCGTGTCGGACCGCGAGCGCGAGGCGCTGATGCTCGTGACCGGCATCGTGTGCATTCACGTGACCGGCATCGCGATGCAGGCGAAGTTCTTCCAGTACCACTACGGCGCGACGCTGCCGCTCGTGTCGCTCGCGGCGGGGCTCGGCCTCTACAAGGCTTTCCGGTGGACGAAGCGACGCTCGTCCCTGGCGGCGCTCGCGTACGGCGCGATCGTCGTCGCACTCGCTGCCGCGCGCGTCGCACTTCGCCACAACCCGGGGACGTTCTGGGAACGCAGCGCGAGCCGTCTCGCGTTCCTCGTCGCGCGCACGCCGTCGCGGGATGAACTCGACGCGAAGCTCTACCACGTCGCGGACTACGACCTCGGGCTCGATCGCCGGGCCGCGCGGGACGTCGCGCGACTCACCGGACCGGACGACGCGATCTTCGTCTGGGGCTTCGAGCCGTCGATCTACTGGCTGTCCGGGCGCCGTCAGGCATCGCGCTTCGTCTACGACGTTCCACAGCGTGTCGAGTGGCAGCGCGACGTCGCGCGTCGCGATCTGCTGACGGATCTCCGGGCGACGCCGCCGCGGGTCGTCGTCGTCCAGCACGGGGACGTCTTCAAGTACGTCACCGGGGACGAGCACGACTCCGCCGCCGCGCTCGACGACTTCCCCGAGCTCGCGTCGCTCCTCGACGAAAAGTACCGCCTCGTCGAGAGCGTCGAGGACCTAGATATTTACCGTTCCCGCTAATCCCGCCTGCTCCCGTAGCGTCCGCGCGTGCAAAGCGAGCCCGCCCGCTCCCGTGGCGTCCGCGCGAGCAAAGCGAGCCTGCCCGCTCCCGTAGCGTCCGC
>DATAZL010000151.1:0-67601 GCA_036272055.1 Polyangiaceae bacterium
CCGAGCCGCCGTTATCCGTCGTCGATGTGCCCGTACGCGTACTCCCGCCGCACGCCACGATGACGGCACACCAAGCTATCGCCCCGCGAGACCCCTTGCGCATGGCGCAGTCTATCAAAGAACCGGTATCGCCGCTCACAAGGTGCCGCAGTTCGGGCTGCGCGCCCACTCCTTGCCCCAGTGAAACTGACCGTCGGTGGTGGCGTAGAAGAGCCAATATGCGTTGGACGCCGCGGCTTCCGGTCCGCCGAGGAGCGAGATGCTGGGAGCTCCGTAGTTGCCCGCGGCCGTGTTGAAGTAGCCGCCCCAGCACCACGCGGTCTTGTTGGTCGCGAGTGCGCAGAAGGTTCCGCTGATGCCGGCGATGTCCACCGGCACCGGCAGTGGCGTCGTGCCGTCCTGAATCACCACCGTCGTAGGAGTCGTCACATCCGCGCCGCTCGTGTTCGTTCCCGTTTGACCGGAGCCGTTCGCTCCCCAGCAAAGGAGTTTGGTGCCGTCGACGGCACACGCGGTCCCACCGCCGGCGAGCGCGTAGTTGTAGTCCACGACGGCCACCAAGGTCGGCGAGGTCAGGCTCGCTACCTTGGTGGGGTATTGGCGGCTCTTTGCGTCGCCTGTTGCAAGATTGTGATAGTCGTTGCGACCCCAACAATAGAGCTCGTTGGTGCCACTGTGGTTGACGACGGCACAACCCATGTTGACGGAGGTGCTCGCCTGTTGAACCCCTGCCAGGGGGTCGATGCCGTTGGTCGTGATCGGCTGAGCGTACGGAGAGGAGATGGCGGTCCCGTTGTTGATCAACCAGGCAAGGTCTCCCCAACAATACAACTCGTGCTTGTCGGTGATCGCGCAGGTCGACTGCAAGCCAGGGCCGCCGCGGGTGAGTGCCGTGACGCCCGTGAGCGGGGTCGCGACGTCGGTCAAGACTTGTGAGGCGCGTTCGAGCTGTGCGTTCGCGTTTTGATCGACGTTCCCGTTGCCGAGCTGCCCGACCCAGTTTCCTCGCGATGCATTCTCGCGCCAGCAAGCGACCGTGCCATCCTCGAGGAGTGCGCAGCCGTGGTAAGTGCCGACGGACGCGTCGACGGCGCCGCTCAGCGGCTTTCCGTCCGCACCGAGAATAGTGGCCTCCTTGGTCGTGTCACGCTGCTCGACGAGCACTTTGCCGTCCGTGCGGACGACATAGAAGTCCTTGACCGCCTTGATGCACGAGGAGCTCGTGCCGCCCGTTCCCGCAGTGCCGCCGGTGTTCGCAGTGCCGCCGGTGTTCGCGCCACCGGATGAAGTGGCGCCTCCGCTACCCGACGTTCCACCTGCTCCCGAGTCGTCGCCGGCGTCCGAGTTCGAAGCGCCGCTATCGGTCTCGCCGGTTCCTGAGTCCGTGGTTGCGCCTCCGGAGCTCGCTTTGGCACCCGTGCCGCTCACGCCGCCCGAGCTGCTCACGCCGCCCGAGCCGCTCGCTCCGGGCTTTTCGGAGGAGCCGCCAGCATTCGATGCTGCTGCGCCTGCGCCGCCGACGCTGCCATCGGCGGACACGCCGCCGGCGCCCGGCTTACCGAGGCCACCGTCCGTGCCGGTGCCTTTGCCATTGTCGTTCGAGCACCCCATCACGACGATGGAGCAAAACAGAACCGACCGCGTCACGTTGCCTGCAAGCGCTTTCATCGAAACTCCTCAATTCAATTGCCCGCTCACTGCGTTTGCCGAATTCTGTGAAGCGATGCTGTCGACTCCTACGAGTCGCGCGAAACTAAATTCCCGCTCGCCTCGTGCTTCAGTCACGACGCGCGGCGCGTGATTCGCTGACAGAAACAGCGTTGCGGTGTGAGCCTGTGCACGCAGCAACTCGGTTCATCCCCGAGACCCGAAAACCCGAGTACAGTTGCTACGTCGAGTAACGAACTGATGGGTAGCGGAGCGTGATAGGACCGTCAAGGTGAACGGCGCCTCAGCGCGAGCACACGGCAATTCAGTTCAAGGCGACGCAATCATCTGCGAGCACCGTAGCGCGAGAAACACCGCCTACGACGTTGCCACGTGATTGGCACTTTACCCGGCAGGGCTTCCGGGCGAGCACTGCGGTTCAGCGCTTTTCACCGCACGGTCTGACTGCAGAACCCCGACAAGCAACGATCCGTTGTGTTGCAGCACGCGGTGCCTGCACTGCAGCCTTCGTCGGTGTTGGCACACCGCGGCGGGGGCGGGGGTTCGCCGGGAGGCGGGGGAGGGGGAGGGGGAACTCCGCACACTCCGTTGGTGCAGAAACCGCCGCAGCAGTCGATGCCTGTCGCGCAGGTGTCGCCGTCTTTGCGACACGGGTCGAGTGCCGTGAACGCGCGGTGATTGGCGGTGCCGGGTTCCTGACCCGTCAGGTAGAACGCCGGGTGACTCGGATCGGTCGTGTAAGTTCCGTCCGGCGAGATGTCGATCGCGGTGCCGTACAGCTGACGCTGCAGACCGAGGTTTCCGTAGTGGCGAAAGGAGTCGAAGAAGACCCAGAAATAGCCGCCCGCTGCGACGGGTGAAGAGGTGGGATAGTAATTGTGATGCGTCTCCTCGGCGGCTCCGAACGGTAGATACGTCGTGTTCGAAGCGGCATCCTGATCCGAGGCGTACCCCATCGCGCTGGCGAGCACTTTCGCCTGACCGCTCGCCACGTCCAGGAAGTACAGGTCACTCTGCGGAGCCGTCGCCGCCGTGCTGAGCGGCGTGATACCGGTTCCGCCTCCCGAGAAGTCGCCCAGCACGCCGAGCGCGAAGACCATCACCTTGTTGTCGGGAAGAATGAAGGGCCAGGCGGGATAGTTCGTGTTCGGCGAGTGGAAGATCTTCCGGTACCCGCTTGCGACGCGCTTCGTCTGGTCGAAGCTCATCACGGCCAGGCCGAGCGCGTTGTCGATCGCGTAGTCGTTGAACGCGAGCAGCGATCCGTCAGGGGAGAATGCTGGCGTCATGGCGCTCGTCGGCACTCCGGCGTTCGGAATGGCCGCGCCGGTGGTCGTATCGAAGACGCCGGCATTGGCGGTACCTGCGTTCGTCGGCCCCGTCCTCGGCCCGATGATGGGGAAGCCCTGGTGAGCGTTCGTGACGTACAGTGATCCGTCCGGCGATAGCGCGGTGAAGCTCGTGTCGGGCGCCGTGGCCGACAACCCGGTCGGAGCCGTGGTGCCGGAAGCGACGCTATACGTGCCGCCGCCGGTCAGGAAATTCAGCGTCGTCAGTCGCTGGCCGTTGGCGGAGACGGAGTGGCAACCCGTGCAACCGGCTTGACCGATGATCACTGCCGCGGTCGCCCCCGGCGAGATGCGCAGAACCGCGCCGTTCTGGCCGATGCCGCCGTTGAGCATCTTGGTGGAATACGAGTTGTAGAAGATGGAGCCTTTCAACGTGGCCTGCGCGATGACGATCTTCTCCGTGACGGGACCCGATACGGTTCCCCCGGTCGACGCCGTCAGCTCCACCACGAAGGGATCGCTGGCCCCTCGCGCCAGATCCGACGCCTGTTTCCAGATCATCGGTGCGATCTGTAGCTGGTTCGCCCCCGTCGGCTTCAGACAACCCTTGTACTCGAACAGGCTCGACTTGATGTGCAGGTAGACGACATCCGCGACCGGGCCGTCCCACATCAGCAACGGAGCGATGAGCCCGCGCGGAAACACGGTTCCGTCGTACGGGTTGAGCCAGCGGAGCATTCCGGCGCTCCCGCTGCCCTTCATCAGGGTCTGGGTCGTTGCCGCATCGAGACCGGCAGCGTTCGTCGCCGCGCATTCATCGATGCTCACGGGCATGAGCGTCGGGGGAGTCGACACGACCGGCGCCGCGCCACCGCTGCCGACGACGCCGCCGGTGCCGCTACCGCCCGCGGCCGAAGGATCGGGAACGATGAAGGGATTCGAGCCTCCAGAGTTCTGGTACGTGGCGCCGGACGCTCCGGTCATTGTCGCCGCCCCGCTTCCCCCGCTCCCGAGCGGCACGGTTGCGGCCCCTCCGCTTCCGGCTCCGGTTGTCTGTAAGCCTGTGGATGCGGAGCACGCGACGGTGACGCACGCGATGCTTGCGAGCCAGCGTTTCATCGTTATTACCTGTCACGGTAAGCAGAGGTGGATGCCGCAGATCCTGCTCGCCGGAACCACACAATAGCAGCTGCGCGTACCTCACGCTGTCACTTGTGCCGACGCGCCCTTAACCTGGTCCGCCACGGCGCGCACCGCGGCACGACGAAAGCGTCAACACCCGTTGCCGGAGCAGCACGTCCTTTCGAAGTCCCTACGAGTTCCCTACATCCGTGGGCGCTCCAACGCGCGGCGTCAGTCGGAGATGCGCGCCGCTATCTGCAGGTCCTTTCGTTCTGCGACCGTCGCATGTCCCAATCGGCGCCGTCCGGCATCTGCTTGAAGAAGGCGCACGCTTTTCCGTCGTGCAGCAGCTTCCAGCGGAACCAGGGGATGGCGACTTGCTGGGTGGGAACGATCGGGACGGGAATGCTCGTCGCGCCGATCGCGGAGTACCAGTAAGCCTCGTCGGTGTCGCTCAGGGCGTCGAAGGACTGCTGCACGAAGCTCTCCGGTGTCACCGCATCGAGCGAGCCGCTGAACATGAACATCGGCGACCGGATCATGGCGTACGCGTCCATCCAGCCGCCGACGCCTCCAAGGCCGCTTGCAGGCTCCATCGCGAGCCCGGCATAGCTCATCGACTTGCCCCACTTTGCCTCGGCCTGCTGCACGCACATGAACGTCGCCCCACCGCCTTGCTCATGTCCGGCGACTCCGATCTTGTCGTCAATCAGGGAGGGATACATCGCGAACGCCGCGTCGAGCGCCGTGACGCACTCGGTTCCATCGCCCGACGTTATGTTCTCGTTGCAGACGGCCAGGAAGCCGTGCGTCGCCAGGCGCTGCTGGATCGCGACGTAAGGATCGCAGACGGCGCCGGTGCCACCCGCGAGATAAACGACTGGTATCTTGCAGCCGACGGGCACAGCCGGGACGAAGAAGTGGAGGTTGCCGGCAGTCTTGGTCTCGAACTTGAACGGGCCATCACTTTCGTAATTCGTGATGCCGTCCAGGCAGCTGCTTCCCGGCGCGGTGCCATCGTCGCTCGCGTCGCGATTGCTGCCCGCGTCATCAAAAGCGCTCGCGTCGCTGGAATTGCTCGCCGCACCACTGCCGCCCGTTCCTGCGGCACTCTTGCCCGCGACACCCATGCCTGCTGCGCTCGTCACACCACCACTGCCGTTCGGACGCGCGCCAGCTCCACCGCCCGTCTGCGTGGCGACTGTCGCACCTCCCGTGCTGGAGCTCGCTGGTTCACCCGACCCGCGGTCGTCCATGTTGCTGCAGCTCGCGCTCGAGAGCGCGAACGCGATCACGAGCTGCGGTAGGCATGGACGACCCGCACCCCTCTCACATGAATCGAGCCACATGTTGACGACCTCCCCGCACTGTCGCAACGGTGCCACCCCGACTCTGTTGCAGCCAGCGCAAAGCAAGAGACGGATGACCTCGGTCGACGCGTGAGCGCGCGCGTTCGCCATTGGCGCTCATCGCCTCTCCCTTGAAGAGCTTCTGCCAGATGATGACGCTGGACAAGGGCTTCTTCGACGAACCCGCGCGTCGCTTATCCGCGAAGCTCATGCGCATCGTGGACTCAGGACTCCGCATCACGCTGTCACTCGACCCGACCTGACCACCTGGTCGTCGCAATCCGGCCCGGGCTACGGAGTCCCGAAGACGTCGGTGCACGCCTTCTTCGCGAGCTCTTGCGCGTCCAGTGCGTTCAAGTGATCTACGAGCGCCTGGACGACCGGCGGGATCGCGACACAGCCCGAGGCTCCGGTTCCGCACGGGTTGCCCACGTCGACGTAGTCGTTGCCCATTGTGATCCTGAATACGGTGCCGTCGCTGGCGCGGTTGTCCACACCGTAGACGGTGTGCGCAGCGAGCGCGCCCGTCACTGCGGCGCTTGCGAGTTCGGCGTTGATGTCGGCGAGGAGGTTCGACGGACAGCCCGCGACCTCCGTCTGGCACATGAGCGGCAGCGCGTTCGTGAATCTGTCACGTGAATGCGTGTAGGTGTGCGGCGTCGCGAGCGAGCTCGTGTCGCGGGACGCGACGAGGCCTCCGTCGGAACCCCAGGACACGAGGTCAGTGTTTGCGTTGTCATCGCAACCGCCGTCGGGAATGACGTTGCTCGCATCGGAACTTCCCGCGTCGCTCGCGCCGCCGTCCGTCGACGGGTGCCCGCTCGCGCCGCCAGCGCCGCCTCCGCTCGAGCCGCCGGAGCTCGGTGTGCCGCCGGAGCTCTGTGCGCCGCCGCTTCCGATCATCCGCCCGCCCGAGCCTCCGCTCGAGCCTGCCTGTCCGCCGCTGGCTGGATTCGCCCCACCGCCGGCTCCCTTCGTCGTGGCAGCGTCCCCACCCCCGTCCACGCCGGACATCCTGTCCGTCGTGCTCCCACCGCATCCGAGCATGCCCAGGAGAGTCACCACGACGAGCCCCGTGAACTGTGATTGCACGGCCGCATCATACAGCCGAAGCAGCCGTCTCCGTCAGGGGGACCACAATTCTGCGAGCGGGATCGGCAGAGACTCGAATGGCTCGCAGTTCACGACGGCGTCGCCGTGCCACGCGCCCACGATCCGATAGCTCGCGCCGTCGAGGCGAAGCACTTCGAGCGTCTTGACCAGTGGATCGACGAGCCACACGTGGTGGACTCGCTCCCGGGCGTAGATGGGAACCTTCTCGCTGCGATCTACCGGCGCGGTGGACGGCGAAAGCACCTCGCAGACCCAATCAGGCGCCAGCTCGAAGGCACTCGCGTCCGGCAATGCAGGCATGCGTTCGCGTCGCCAACCGGCGATATCAGGAACCAAGGCGTCGCCGTGAAGGTGAAGCTCGGGCTCATCCAGTATGATCCACCCGCCGGGTCCACCGCGACCGCGATCGAACGGTCCATAGAGCTCTCCGCCGAGGCTTGAAGCAGCGCGTGCGTGCCGCGGCGCCGGTCGCGGGCTCGTGATGAGTCTGCCGTCGAGAATCTCGCCGACGAGATTCTCGGAAATCCGTCCGAGGTCGTCGTACGTGGCGCGTCTCTGAGCAGGGTCGGCCATGACTCGTGTCGAGTGTAGCAGCCGAACGAGGCCGACCGCGCAGGGGATCGTTGCGGCCAGCCGGGTCTGGCGTCTGGCGCTTTTTGTTGAGATTCTCGGGCTCCCGGATCTCGAAAGAGAGGAGGCTTCCTCGTGAATGTCAGGATGATGCTGTTACTGGGCGTTTCCCTCGCAGCTGCGGCGTGCGGCTCGAGCACGACGTCCACGGATGTCGACGTCGCGACGCCCGCGAAAGGTGCACCCTGCACCGGCGCGGTGACCGGCAAACGTTACGCGCTCTGCGGCAAGCTCGCCTCCAGCGGTGTGAATTTCACGTCGGTGAACGGCAAGCGCATCGCGGGCACGCTGGATGGCGACGGGTATGCGAGCGGCAAGCGGTATTCGCTTCATGGAGGATCTTTCAATGTGGAACATTAGAAATCTGCTGATCGGGCTCGCGCTGTTCGGTTTCACGGGTGAGAAGATTGCCCGCGCGGAGGTCACCGACACCGTGTGGTACGACGGCTCGCTCTTCGACGGCGACAAGGCGGCCAGCGGCACCTTCACCGTCCGCTTCGAGCTCTTCGATGCGAAGAGCGATGGCAGCTCGAAGGCGCAGCTCGACGCAGGGCGTGTCACCGTGAAGGACGGCGCGTTCAGCACCGACGTCTCGCCGCTCTTCACGGACATCACCGGTGGCGATCTGTGGCTTCAGATCTCGGTGAAGGGAGCCACCGACAAGGACTTCGACACGCTGCCGCGCGTGCCCGTGGCGTCGGTTCCTTTCGCCCTCCACGCAAAGACGGCAGATTCCGTCGACTGGACGAATATCGTCAATGCGCCCACGTCCACGACCGGTGCGACAGGGCCGGCAGGTCCCGCGGGTCCCGCGGGTCCGGCAGGCGCGCGCGGTACCACCGGCGACAGAGGCCTCGCAGGCCCGGCCGGCGCAAACGGTGTTGACGGACTACCAGGCGCAAAGGGCGTCGATGGTGCACCCGGCATCGCGGGAGCGCCGGGTACCCCGGGCACCGCAGGCGTGCAGGGCCCGAAGGGAGACACTGGGCCCGCGGGAACGTTCAACGGTCAGTTCAAGAGCCCTAACGGCTTGTACAGCCTCCAGCTCACGGACAACGGCATCCAGCTCGCGGGACCCAGCGGCAAGGTGGTGGTCGACTCCGTCGGAGTGCACGTCAACACGCCCACGACCTATGACGTCACGGCATCCACTGTCCGTGTCAGCGCCAGTGCACTCATCTCGGAACGGGCGGCCGTCATGCAGCTCGGCAGCTCCGGCGGGAGCTGCGCCCCAGGTGCGTTAGTAGGAAGCGCGGTGTCGTCCCCCTCCGGCCCCGGAGCAGTCTTGAACGGAGCGCAGACCGTGCTGCTCTGCCAGTAGACGAGAGCGTCGCGCGCCGACGCTATAGTAAAAACTTCGGTGTCTCCTCCGAGACAGCACCCCGACGAAATCGCGCAATTGACGCCCGGTAACACCGATGAAAAGGGAGGCGCCGCAACTTCGTTTCGGGGAGGCATCTGAATATGTTCACAAGGTCATGCTGGCGGCGCGTTCGCTCCATCTCCACGCTCGCTTGCGCGGGTCTCATCGGCACGGTCGCTCTGCTCGGCACGGCCGCCTGTTCCGACTCGAATAGTTGTGAGCAACTTCATACGTGCCCCACGTCGTCACCCGACGCTCGAGCGGCACTCGATGGAAGCTTCGCCTCTGGAGGGGGCGGATCAGGAGGAGCAGGTGGGGGCGGAAGAGGTGGAGGGGGTGCCCTCGGCGGCAGCGGTTCACCGGCGACCAGCGGTGGCTCTCCCGGGGCGGCCGGCACAGCAGGCGCATCGGGCGCCGTGACGACGCACTCCGACGCGGGCACGCGGCCATCGACGGACCTCGACGCGAGCGATGCTGCGCCGCACGTGCGCGACGGCAGCGCCGACACGACCGCCGACGCCCAGGCCGGCGAGGGTGACAGTGGCAGAGCCGCCGATGGCGCGTTGCTGTGCCGAGCGGGTTTTGCGGATTGCGACCACGACGCGTCCAACGGATGCGAGACAGCGCTGGCCGATGACCCCGAACACTGCGGAACGTGCGATGTCGTCTGCGGTACGGCGGGCGTCGCCGCGCGCTCTTGCGAACAGGGCAGCTGCAAGGTGACCTGCGACCCGAACCACGCCGATTGCAACAAGAGCGCGAAGGACGGCTGCGAGGTGGACCTCGCGGGCAGCGCAGCCAACTGCGGCGCCTGCGGCCATCTCTGCGGAACCGCGGGAGCGACGGCCACCGCGTGCGTCGCCAAGGTCTGCAAGCCGACCTGTGACGCCAAGCACGGCGACTGCGACGGCAATCCGGGCAACGGCTGCGAGATCGACGTGACGACGAATGCGGACAACTGCGGCGCGTGCAAGCGCGCTTGCTCGACCGCCAACGTCACGACACGAGCCTGCGTCGCGTCCGCCTGCATGCCGAGCAAATGCGCCACGAACTTCGCCAGCTGCGCCGCTCCTGCGGCGCCTCTCGCGGACGACGGATGCGAAGCAGATCTAACGACGAGCACGAATTGCGGCGGATGCGGTCATAACTGCGAGTTCGGCACGTGTGGCCTCACGTTCACCGGTGAATGCGGACCTTACGGGCTCCTCGCCAACGTGAGTTATCCCGACCAGATCGTCGCGGACGCACGCTACATCCATTTCACGCAGGCGGGCTCGGCATCGGACTCGCAACTCGTGCGTATTCCCGTCAGCGGCGCTGCATTCTCGCCCGCCACGGTCATCGATAACGTTCCGATCGCCAATCTGACCACTGATGGGAAGTTCGTCTACTGGAGCTACACGTCGAACTCGGCGGGTGGCAGCATCGACCGCATACAGTCGGGGACGAATGTGGATCAAGTCGTTCGAACGGGGATCCCCATCCTCGGCAGGCTGGCCGTGGACCCCGCCAGCGTGTACTGGCTCGATTACGGCAACTACACCGTCTACAAAGCCGCGCCGTCGGCGGGCGCGCAAGCCGCTATCTGGATCGATTTCGCAAACAGCGTAGGAGAGATGCAGAGCGACGGAACGACTCTCTTCGTAACGAGCGCCGCCGCGCTACTCGCTTCGAACGTGACGACGAAGGTCCTCACGTCCCAGACCTCCTTGCCGGCACTTGGTTTGATCCCTACCGACAGCACGCTCACCTTCGACGCAACCCATGTGTACACCTGGTTCCAAGAATCGGCGACGGGTTCCAGTACTCCGTACCACCTCGTTCGATTCGACAAGCCCACGCTCACCAATCCAGTCGATCTCGTTGCGACATCGGATTACACGAACCCCATGTTCGTGGTCGGCAACCACATCTACTACGCGCGCGGAAGCGTGGTCGAGCGCATAGCGACGGACGGGAGCGGCACGGGGATCGAGGACGTCTACGGTGCGACGGGCGCCGTCACGTTGACCGCGACTTCGACTGCCCTCTACTGGATTCAAGTGACGTCCTCCGGCGGCGAGATCCGGAAGATGCTCGTCTATTAGCTAGCGTCGCGATCGGCTTCACGTTCGGCCGATGTCCGCGCCCGCGATCTGGAGTCTCGCGAAATCCAGCGGCAACAGCGTGGAGACGCGGGAGCGGTCACGCTGTTCGCGCGTGGATAACACCGACGTCGCGCTGTCGTGGCCGCGCCGGCTGAAGAAGAGCTACGACGTGGTGATCGTCGGCGGCGGCGGACACGGGCTGGCCGCAGCGCACTATCTGGCGCGTGATCACGGCCTCACCGACGTCGCGGTGCTCGAAGCCGGGATCATCGGCCGTGGCAACAGTGGGCGCAACACCGCGATCGTGCGCTCGAACTACCTGACTCCGGAGGGCGTGCGTCTCTACCGCGAGAGCATGAAGCTGTGGCGCGAGCTGTCCGCGGCGCTCGACATCAACGTGTTCTATTCGGAGCGCGGCCATCTGACGCTGGCGCACACCGAAGGAACGTTGCGCACCATGCGGTGGCGGGCGGGAGTCAATCAGGAGCTCGGCGTCGACAGCGAGCTCATCGGCCCTTCCGACGTGGCCCGTCTCTGTCCGAAGCTCGACCTTGCTTGCGGCGGAATGCCGATCCTCGGCGCGCTGTACCATCCGCCCGGCGCCGTCGCTGCGCACGACGCCGTGGTGTGGGGCTACGCGCGAGCCGCCATGCGCGCTGGCGTCGAGGTGCACCAGAACACGCGCGTCCAGGGTTTCGACGTCCGGGAAGGCCGCGTGGTCGGCGTGCAAACGTCCGAGGGTCACGTCTCCGCGAACCGTGTGCTCTGCGCCGTCGCGGGCTCGACGCCGCGGATCACGTCGTTGCTCGGTCTAGGAACTCCGATCGTCGTTCACCCGCTGCAAGCGTGTATTTCCGAGCCCATGCATCCGTGGCTCGACCCCATCGTCGTCTCTGCGAGCTTGCATGCCTATGTGAGCCAGGACGCGCGCGGGACGCTGGTCATGGGTGCGGCGCTCGATGGGTACGAGCTGCATCAACCGCGCTCGACGTTCGATTTCATGGAGGAGCTTTCGTCGGCCATGCTCGATCTGTTTCCGCTGCTCGGGCGCGTGCGCATCGTGCGCCAATGGGCGGGGATGGCCGACATGACGCCGGATTTTTCTCCCATCATGGGTCCGACATCCATCGATGGATTCTTCCTGGACGCCGGCTGGGGCACGTGGGGTTTCAAGGCGACGCCGATCTCCGGAAAGACGATGGCGCATACCGTTGCGACGGGCACGGCGCACCCGCTCATCGAGCCGTTCCGGCTCTCGCGATTCGTCGACTATGCGCTCATCGGTGAGAAGGCAGCGGCTTCCGTAGGACATTGAGTCGAAACCTCCCAGTGCTCCGGGCGGCAGAAGAATCGCTCGTCGGGCCATGAAGTTATTCGATTGCCCCGAGCTTGGTGAAAGGCCGCTATCCGAGTTCGTTTACGGCGGCGCCGTTCGCGCGGCTCCGTCAGTCGATGCGACGGACGACGCGTGGGCCGAGCATGTCTTTCATCGCCATGGCGCGCCGGCTCTGCGCACCGAGTGGTGGTACCACCGACCGAGCGGAACCTGGTTCTGGGTGACACGCGACACGGCGTCGGACGCCGTCGCCGCGGTTCGCAGCGCATCGACCAATCGTACCGAAGAGAACGCGCCATGACGTTTCTCATGTCGTCGCGCGTCCCTCCAGAACACGCCCCGTTCGAGTGGATTGATCGCAGCCGCACCCTCGCTTTCCGCTTCGAGGGACGAACCTTGCAGGCTCATCCCGGTGATTCTATCGCGAGCGCGCTCTGGGCAGCCGGCGAGCGCATCTTCGGGCAGAGCCTGAAAAAGCGTCGACCACGCGGAGTCGACGCCGGGATGCTCGTGCGCGACGGTGCTCTCGGTGCGGTTCCAGCCGACGATACCGTCGTGACGGCGGGCATGGACCTACGCTTTCTGCGCGACCCTTTCGCCCACTCGTTGCCAGGTTGGGTCGCTGCGGGCACGAAGCTCGGTCCAGACCGTTACTACGACGCGAAGAATGGCGGCGATCTGCGGCACGAGTATGCCGTGCGGCAATGGGTGGGCTTGACCGAGCTTCCGACCACGAAGGGCGCGCAAGCCGCAAAGCGCAACGCAACCGACGACGTGCTCGTGGTGGGCGGCGGCATCTCCGGCATCGCCGCGGCGCTCGCCGCCTGTGCCAGGGGCGCGCGCGTGACGCTCGTCGAGCAGAGCGCGACACTCGGCGGGCGAGCCGTCGCCAGCGCCGACGGCCGAGCTCGGTTGCTCGAACTGCTTCGCGAGACGGCCGATTGCCGGACCCTGAGCGTGCGCACCGACACCACGGCGCTCGGCATCTACGACGATCGTTTCGTTCCGCTGCTCGGCCCCGAGGGCATCACCAGGTTTCGCGCACGCGCCGTCGTACTTGCCACTGGCCGAGTCGAGCTACCGGCAATTTTCCGAAACAACGATCTCCCCGGCGTGATGACGATCGCCTCCGCCGAACGGCTGCTCTTTCGCTACGGCGTTCGACCGGGCGCGCGCGTGGTGGTCATGGACTCGAGCAAGTCGTCTGCTCTCATCGCGAACGCACTCGCGGCGGCGGGTAGCGAGCTCTCTGCGGTCGTTGAAACGCCGGGTTCGGTCGTCGAGGAGGCGCTCGCGGGCGACGACGGGACACTCGCGGCGGTGGTGATCCGTTCGGCCACGGTACGCTCGCGGGTCGCCTGCGATGCGCTGGTGGTGAGCGCGGGCTCGTCCCCGAACGACGCGCTCGCACTCGGCGCGCGCCGGACGCGCGAGGCCGTCTTCGAGCCCGTTTCGCGGCTCGTCGCCAGCGGCGTATGGGCCACGGGCTCCCTCGTCGGATGCTCCTCGGTGGACGAGCGCATCGCCGACGGCGCGCGAGTCGCGGAGCTCGCGACCGAGCGGAGCTCGACGCCATCCGGCGCGCGAGAGAGCGTCGTGCGCGGTCCAGACCTCGACGCTGAAGTGACGCCGACGGTGATGGCACGCGCCGCCTTGCTCGAGTGCGCGCCCATCGTTGCTCACTCCGAGGGCGGTTGCTTCGTCGATCTGGACGAAGACGTCGAGCTCGGCGATCTCGAGGTGGCCATCGCCGAGGGATTCGACGTGAGTGCGTTGCTCAGCGCCTACACCAAGCTTGGTCGGGGGTTTTCCCAGAGCAAAGCGAGCCACGCGCAGGCCGCACGTGTGCTGTCGGAGAAGAGCCACGGCTTGCTGGCTCGGGCCGGGCGCCCGCTGCCGCGGCCCCCGGTCCGTCCCGTTGCCATGCGCTTTCTTGCGGGGCGGTCCCTGCATCCGCGTCGCCGGACGCCGATGCATGCTTTCCACGTCGGTAACGGCGCCGAGCTTCTCATCGCCGACGACTGGGAGCGTCCCGCCGTTTACCGCCGAAGCAATGACCGGCAGAGCGACGTCGGCGCCGAGGTGCGCACGGTACGAACCGGCGTGGGAATCATCGACGTGGGTACGCTCGGCAAGCTCGAGATCGCGGGGCCGGACGCCGCGCGCCTTCTCGATCACGTGTACACAGGTCGATTCTCGGACATGTCGGCAGGCACCTGTCGCTACGCTCTCCTGTGCGACGAGTCGGGAACCGTCGTCGACGACGGCGTCGCGGCCCGCCTGGCCGCGGATCGCTTCTACGTCACGACGACGACCTCCGCGTCGGCCGTGGTCTACCGGGAGATGTCGCGCTGGGCGCTCGAGCTCGGCCTCGAGGTCGTGCTCACGAATCTGACCGGCGCGATCGCCGCGATGAACCTGGCCGGACCTTCGTCCCGAGCGGTGCTCGCACGGGTCGCCGACGACGCGGCAGTGGTCGACTGCCCGTACCTCGCCGCCCGCGAGACCATGCTCGCCGGCGTCCCTTCGCGGCTTCTTCGGGTCGGCTTCGTTGGAGAGCTCGGGTACGAGCTTCACGTTCCCGCGGACGCCGGGCTTCGAACGTGGCAGCGGCTTCTAGACGCGGGTCACGACGCCGACATCCGTCCGATCGGCGTGGAAGCGCAGCGCGCGCTGCGTCTCGAGAAGGGGCACGTCATCGTCGGCCAGGACACCGACGCCCTGTCGTCGCCTTACGATGTGGGCCTGGGCTGGGCGGTGAAGATGCAGAAGCCGTCGTTCGTCAGCCGGCGAAGTCTCGCCATCCGTAAAGCTCGTCCGAAGGAGCGTGCTCTCGTCGGTTTCGTCGTCGAAGGTCAGGACGGCAAGGACGTGCGCGAGTGCCACCTGGTCGTCGACGAGACGGGTCCCGTGGGGCGCGTCACGAGCGTCATACAGAGTCCGACGCTCGGGAAGACCATCGGGCTCGCCTTCGTGCCCGCCGGGGCCGCACATCCCGGAGCATCGTTCACGATACGACTCGATCGCGAGCGGCGCACACTCGCTCGGATCGCGCCCACGCCGTTCTACGATCCCGAAGGCGCGCGGCAGCGGCTAGATCTGGCCATGTCAATGGTCGAAAATAGCCGCTGGACCGTCACGCGAGATCGCGTCGATGGTGACGTCGCAGCGCAGCCTGGCCACGCGCGCGCCGAAATACTGGGCGTTCACGACGTTTCGCGGATCGGCAGATACGTCGTGAAGGGGCCCTTCGCGCGCGCGGCGCTCGCGTCGGTCGGGACGCCCGTTCCCGACGCCTTCTTCGAGGCAGCGCCGTGCGGACCGTGGGCGTTCGTCGCTCGCACCGGGCGAACGGAGTTCTGGCTCGAAGACCTGGGCGTGAAGCTCGACGGTGCGATTGCCGGAGCGTACGTCTACGACCGTCAGGACGTGTCGCTTTTGCTGACCGGTTCACGGCTGCCGGACTTGCTCGCCGAGATGACGGCGACCCCGGTGGATCCCGGGGTACCGCGTCTTCACCTGACGGACGTGCTCCGCGTCTCGAGCATGATCCTGGGCCGTCCCGGGTACGCCGTCCCTGCAGCACAGGTCTGGTTCGATGCGACGTACCGGATGTACGTCACGAACACCGTCACCGCGATGGCAATGGAGCTGGGGGGTGGATGGGTGTCGAACGACGCGGTGAGCGCGCTCGGGTTTCACTTCTCCGATCAGTCTGGAGGCAATCATGGATCTTAAACAAGCGCAGGACCTGTGCAAGGACAACGGCGTCAAGTTCGTCTTGGCGCAGTTCGTGGACATCCATGGCGTCGCCAAGGCGAAGGCGGTGCCCGTGAGCCACCTCGAGGATATTCTGTCGGACGGGGCAGGGTTCGCAGGGTTCGCGGTCTGGGGTCTCGGGCAGGCGCCATGTGACGCCGACTTCATGGCAGTGGGGGATCTCTCCACGCTCTCGCTCGTGCCCTGGCAGCCGGGCTTTGCGCGCATCGTCTGCGACGGCACGGTCAAGAAGAAGGCCTGGCCTTACGACACGCGCTTCATCCTGAAGCAACAGATCGCCCGACTGAAGGAGCGGGGGTTCACGCTGAACGTCGGCATGGAACCCGAGTTCATGTTGCTCTCTAAAAAGCCTTCGGGGGGCTTTGGACCCGCCGACGCGACCGATGTGCTCGACAAGCCCTGCTACGACTACAAGGGTCTGTCGCGAAGCCGCGCCTTCATCGAGAAGCTCGTGGGGTGCCTCCAGACCGTCGGCTTCGACGTCTACCAGGTCGACCACGAAGACGCGAACGGCCAGTTCGAGATCAACTACACGTACTCAGAGGCGCTCACGACCGCCGATCGCATGGTTTTCTTCCGGATGGCCGCCGGTGAGATTGCGCGGGAGCTCGGCATGATCTGCTCGTTCATGCCGAAGCCGCTGTCGAACCGGACCGGGAGCGGCATGCACATGCACCTGTCGATCTCGGACGCCAGTACGCCGAATCTGTTCACGGACCCCAGTGACAAGAATCAGCTCGGTCTATCCAGCCTGGCGTATAACTTTCTGGGTGGCCTGCTCACTCACGCACGAGCGCTGACCGCGCTTTGCGCCCCTTCGGTCAATTCGTACAAGCGGCTCGTCGTGGGGCGGGCGTTCAGCGGCGCGACCTGGGCGCCCGCGTACATCTCCTACGGCGATAACAACCGCACCTCCATGGTACGCATCCCCTACGGAAGGCTCGAGCTCCGGCTCCCGGACTCGAGTGCCAACCCCTATCTCGCGACGGCCGCAGTCATCGCCGCGGGTCTCGACGGCGTCGATCGCAAGCTCGATCCCGGCGCACCGAACAATTTCAATCACTACGATCTGTCGCCCGACCAGCTGCGCGAACGCGGGATCGGTATCCTGCCCCAGAGCCTTGCAGAGGCGCTCGATGCGCTGACCGAGGACACGCTCTTCGCGTCGGCGCTCGGCGGTGACTTCTTGAAGGAGTTCGTGCGACTGAAGCGCATGGAGTGGGTGGAATATCACCGCCACGTCTCGGACTGGGAGGTGGAGCGGTACCTCGAATACTATTGAGAGGGTGCAATCGATGTGCGGCATCGTAGGCTTGCTGTTACGCCGCGCGGAGCTTCGGCCTGCGCTCGGAGAGCTCATCGTTCCCATGTTCGAATGCATGGCGGAACGTGGGCCGGACTCGGCAGGCGTCGCTGTCTTCTCCGAGCCTTCGAGCGCGGAGCTCTGCAAGGCGAGTCTCTACGCGAGCTCCGAGACCTACGACTGGCCGGCTCTCGAACGGCGCATGGCATCCGACTTCGGCACGGCGATACGAATGCAGGCCCACGGCAACCACGCCCTCTTCGTGCTGCCGAGAGAAGAAGGCGTTCGCGAATGGCTCCGGGCTCACGCGCCCGGCGTGCGGCTTCTCTCCGTCGGGGCCGCCATCGAAGTATGGAAGGACGAAGGCAATCCGAGAGCAATCCTGAAGAAGTACGGCTTCTCGAAATTCGAAGGTTCACACGCCATCGGGCACACCCGGATGGCGACCGAGTCACGAGTTTCACCGGCTCACGCGCACCCCTACACGGCCGGTCGCGATTTCTGTCTCGTGCACAACGGGTCGCTGTCGAACCCCTACATGTTGAGGCGAAAGCTGGAGGCCGCAGGAGTGCCGTTCGAGACGGACAACGACACCGAGGCCGCCTGTCGCTACCTCGAATGGCGCCTGTCACAGGGTGACGATCTGGAGCACGCCATCGGCCATGCGTTCGTCGACCTCGACGGGTTTTATACGCTGCTCATCGGCACGCGCCACCACATGACGCTCGTTCGAGATCCGGTCGCGTGCAAGCCCGCGGTCGTCGCCGAGACCGACGACTACGTCGCGGTGGCCTCCGAGTTCCGCTCGCTTTCGCACCTGCCGGGCATCGAGAACGCGCGTCTCTTCGAGCCGTTGCCGGCGAGGATATACTCGTGGACGGCGTAGCCTCTGCGTCGCCACGGGAGGTCGTCGATCTCGCGGCTGCGGGGGTACGGTCGCTCAACGCTCTCTTACACGAACGCGCCGGCCCCTTTCCGTCCGTCGAGGTGTTGCACCCCATGGGTCAGCACAACGTCGCGGTCGGCGCGGTACGCGCCTTTCGCGTCGAGATACGCGGTCACGTCGGCTACTACGCCGCCGCGATGAACCAAGAAGCGTCGATCCACATTCACGGAAATGCCGGCAAGGGCCTGGCCGAGAACATCATGAGCGGCGAGGTGCAGGTGTTCGGGAACGCCTCCGACGCCGTCGCCGCCTCGGGCCACGGCGGGCTCGTGGTGGTGCATGGTGACGCCGCTTCGCGCTGCGGCATCTCGATGAAGGGCGTGGACATCGTCGTCGGCGGCAGTATCGGTCACCTTGGCGCGTTCATGGCTCAGGCGGGGACGATGGTCGTCGCCGGTGACGCGGGCTCGGCCCTCGGCGATTCACTGTACGAGGCCGTCATCTACGTCGGCGGTCGGATAGAGAGCCTGGGCGAAGACGCCCGCGAAGAACCGATGACTGCCGTGGATCGTGAACGCGTCGCAGGACTGCTCGCCCGCGCGCGGCTCTCACCGCCTTTGCCGAACGTCGAGCGCTTCAAGCGCATCGCGTCGGCGCGTTCTCTTTACCACTGGCACGCCGGCCAGAATCGCATTCACGGGTGAACCAATGCCGCGCGCTCCCCTCGAAGAACACCACTCTTTTCCCGACGAGATCCGCGCATACATCGAGCAAGCGGCAGAGACCGGGCTTTACGACATACGCGGACTAGGCGCGAAGCGTCGCCTGCCGACCTTCGACGATCTGGTCATCTTGACGGCTTCGCTCAGCCGGTACCCGCTCGAGGGCTATCGTGAACGGTGCACCACGGAGACCGTCCTCGGCACCCGCGCCAAGAATCCGGTCCGACTCGCCACCCCGATCACGATCGCGGGCATGAGCTTCGGCGCGCTCTCGGCGCGGGGGAAGGAAGCCATCGGCCGTGCGGCAACTGCGGTGGGCACATCAACGACGACGGGCGACGGCGGAATGACCAGCGAGGAGCGGGAGTCGTCGAAGTGTCTCGTGTATCAGTGTCTGCCGTCCCGCTACGGCTTCAATCCGGAACACCTGCGACTGGCCGACGCAATCGAGATGGTCGTCGGCCAGGGGGCGAAGCCGGGGGGCGGCGGGATGCTGCTCGGGCAGAAGGTGAGCGCGCGCGTCGCCGCCATGCGCACGCTCCCGGAAGGCATCGATCAGCGTTCCGCGTGTCGTCACCCCGACTGGACGGGGCCGGACGACCTGGCGATAAAGATCGCCGAGCTTCGGGAGCTGACCGACGGACGTATCCCGATCTACGTGAAGGTCGGCGCATCGCGCGTGCTCTCGGACGTGAAGCTCGCCGTCAAGGCGGGCGCCGACGTGGTGGTGGTCGACGGGATGCAGGGGGGAACGGCGGCGACGCAGCAGGTGTTCATCGAGCACGCCGGCATTCCGACCTTGCCGGCGCTACGCCAGGCCGTCGAAGCGCTCGAGGAGATGAAGGTGGTCGGCGACGTCCAGCTCGTCATCTCGGGCGGTATTCGCACCGGCGCGGACGTCGCCAAGGCCCTCGCCATGGGGGCCGACGCGGTGTCGCTCGGTCAATCGGTACTCATGGCGCTCGGCTGTAACCGGTCGTCCCCGGCAGACGGGCACGCCGTGCCGACCGACGTCACTCCGGATTACGAGAAGCTCGGCACGGTACCCGGTCGTTGCCACCACTGTGAGAGCGGCCGCTGTCCGGTGGGCGTCACGACGCAGGATCCCGAGCTCGAGCTCCGGCTCGATCCGGTCGAGGGCGCGCGCCGGCTTCGCAACTATCTGACCGTGATGACCATGGAGCTCGCGACGCTCGCGCGCGCCTGCGGCAAATCGAACGTTCATCATCTGGAGCGCGAAGACCTGGCTGCGCTCACCATCACCGCTGCCGCGATGGCCAAGGTCCCGCTCGCTGGTACGAGCTGGGTCCCTGGCCAGTGATGCGGCTTTCGTCTGGCCGGCTCAGGTCGTGGTGGTGATCGTCGCGGCCGCGGCCAGCGCGATGCGCTCTTCCGGTGCCTGCGCGACGAGCCGCGTCCTGCTGTATACGATGAAGTACATGACGGCGAGTGCGAGGAATAGCGCCGTCGCCCACACCGCCGGGCGAAAGTCCGGATTGGCGAAGCAGGCGCCGAGCGCCACGACCGCGAGCAGCGCCCCGACGGCGGCACCCGGGATGCCGAGCGGGCTCTTGTAGGGCCGAGGGAGATCCTTCCGCGTGATCTTCAGCTTGATGTAGCTGACCATGACCATCGAATACGAGATGACGGCACCGAAGACGGCCATGTTCAGGAGCGCCGCGCCGAGCTTGCTCGTGGAACCGAAGGAGTCGATGAGGAACACCGCGGCGAGTCCGACGGCACCGCCGGCGAGGAGCGCCGCCCACGGCGTCTTTCGCTTGCCGGTGATCGAGAGCACCCGCGGAAAGTAGCCAGCGCGTGACAGCGCGAAGATGACCCGTCCGTAGGCGTAGATGGACCCATGAATCGTGGTCAGCAAGCCGGCGAGAGCCAGAACGACCAGGAACGTGGTCAGGGGACCTGCGCCGAACACGGCGAGCAATGCGTCGGACATGGGGGCCGCCGATTTGCCCATCGCGTCGGCCCCGCCGCCGACACCGCTGTTCAGAATCAGGACGAAGAGCGACAGCGCGAGCAGGGTGAAGATGCCCGTGATCAGCGCCTTCGGCACGTCTCGAACGACGTCATGCGTCTCCTCCGCGGCTAGCGGCAGACTCTCGATTGCCAGGTACCACCAGATCGCGAAAGGGAACGCCGCGAAGATGCCGAACACGCCCTTCGGAAGGCCGTGCGTCGATTGGCCCGGGTCGGCAGCGACGTTGAACAGGAGCGCGGGGTTGAAGGTCCCCTTCTGAATGCATGCCACGTAGAAGACGACCAGCACCACCATGGCCATCACGGTCATCAACAGCTGCGCGCGCATCGTCAGCTCCACGCCCACGATGTTGATCCCCAAAAAAATGGCATAGCAAGCGATCCACCAGACCGAGAGTGGAACCCCAGGTAAGAGCGGCTGCAGATATCCCGCGACAGCTACCACCGTCACCGAAACGGTGAGGACGTATTCGATGGTGTCGGTGACGCCGCAGATGAACCCGCCCAGCGGGCCGAAGGCGCACCGGGTGAACGAGTAGAAACCACCTGCGTGCGGCAGCGCGGCCGTGAGCTCCGAGATGCAATACACCATGCACACGTACATGATGGCCATCAGAGCGGTCGCAATGGATAACCCCCAGAAGCCACCGGCGGCGAGACCGAAGTTCCAGCCGAAAAACTCGCCAGAAATGACCACTCCCACACCCAGTGCCCAGAGTGATATCCAGCCCGCGCTCTTCTTGAGAGTTCGCTGTTCCAGGTATTCCGACCCTACGTTCTGGTAGCGAACGAACCCACTCGAGGTGGGCGCCTCGGACACGCCCGCTGGAGTGGCGATCGTCATTGGATCCATCTGTTCCATTTGCTTCTCCTGTATGTCGGCGGCTCACCGGCTCCCGGGGATCCAGCGCACGACGACTCGAGCAGACCTTCTCCCACGATCAAGACGCTAGCCGACCGAACGTCACGCTCGAGTTTCGGTGATGGATCGGTTCACGTGGCATGCGCGTGACGCGAGGCCTCCTGCAAGGTTCTCCCCATACACGGACTCGCGCCGGAAACGACGCTCAGCGACCGACCATGATGGCCGACCGCCTCGAGGTGTGCGCCGAGAGGCAATAGTCGCAACCGTTGATCTCCGCGACGGCGAGCGCGATGCGCTCGCGCGTTGCGGCTGGGAGCGAACCCTTGTTCGGCGCCCCCATGAGTCCGAGGTAACCCTCGAGCGCGGCGGGACTCGTTGCGACGAGTCTGAAGATAGTCGGAACGACGCCATGCACGGGCATTGTCGGACGTCTCGAAGACGTCCAGCGGACGTCCAACCGTCCAGGTGCTCCGCGGAATTTAGCGGAGATCGCGCCTGCCAGTGAGGCACGTGACTTGCTGAAGGGCCTGCGCCGGCAAGCGGGCTGTCGAGGGGCGTCATTGCCGATCCGACAAGAGCGCGGTCGCTTCACTTCGACTCGAAAGGATCTCCTTCAATGCGCTCATTCGCGATCTCTTCAATCACGACCCTGGCAGTCACCGTCCTGGTTTCGGGCTGTATGGCGAACCAACAGCAGAAACCGGCCGAGAGCGCGCCGCCGCCGGTCGCTGCCTATCAACCCAACTGGGACTACAAGTCGACTGCGTCGGGCCAGAAGCTCGATGTGACCCTGGGAATCATCGCGCCCCAGTTTTCGACCGGGTCGCAGCTGTATCAGCAAGCGTATCGTGACGACGATGTCGTCAAGGGCATGCTCAGCGCGATGCGCGCGACGTTCAACGTCGTGCTCACGGCGAAGGGTTTCTCCACCACGGGGCCGTTCGACTCTCTCGAGGAGATGACGTTCCCCGATAAGCAGGGAACGGATCTCGTGCTCTATCCGGAGTTCGACGTGCAGGTCGAGGTGAAGGTGGACAACGTCCGAAACAAGGCGGCCGACAAGCCCGCAGAACCGTCCGGCGGCGGCCTGTTCGGGAACCTGGTCAAGCTGAACAACGACGCCCCTCAACAGCAAGCGCCCGTGGCCCCCGCACAGATCTGCGACGTGGAGCTCTCGGCTCGCGGAGTGGTGGTGTTCGTCGCGGAGGAGCCGCTGAGCAAACAGAAGATGTGGAGCAAGAAGGTCGATGTCCCGAACGCGAGTCAAAGCTTCACAGGGCAGGAGGGGCCGGCCTGTGACGGCAAACCGGCGCACTGGAACCAGGACATCAAGAACGCCTGGGCCAAGGCGCACGAGGCCATCTTCCAGGAGACCATGAAGAAATTCGATGCCTACGTGGATGGCAACGAGTTCAAGGTCCTCAAGCAAACCGGCATCGAGGCTCGCAAGAAGACGAACTTCGGAGGCTGACGTCTTCTACTGCAATGCCGACGGCGGATCGCGCCATCAGGGAGAAGACCGGTCAGTCGCGGTCGTCTTCGACGTCGAGCCCGAGGCGTCTCATCTGAAGTACGAGCGCGCGCAGCGACACGCGTAGATGGCGTGCCGCTGCGCTCGGCTCCCCCGAGGTGTCCCGTAGAGCGTCGGCGATCTGGGTGGCCGAGAGATCGCTGGCGCGTGTGACGGCGCGGCAGGTCTCGAGGCGCTTGTACAGGTTGGCCCGCGACATGCCCAGGACGTCAGCGGCGCGCACCACGCTGTAGCCGGCGGCGTGCATCGCTTCGGCGATCATCTCGTCCGACGCTGGTTCTCCACGGTGAGCTGGCGCAGGCGGCGGCTGTTGCTCCACTGCCGGTGGAGTGCCGGCGAGCAAGCCCTGGAGCTCGGGATCGATCTGGCCGCGCGGAAGCTCGCGATTGTGCACCGCGAACTTCAGCGCGACGTTCGAGAGCTCGCGAACGTTGCCGGGCCAGGAATGCCTTGCGAGACGGGCGACGAATGCCGCCGGCACCCAGGGCTCCTTGCGGTCTGCCGTGGGTGCGAGCCGATCTCGGCCGCCGAGCTTCCGCAGGTGCTGGCCGAGCAGATGGAAGAACAATAGACCGACGTCTTCGAGACGTTTTCGCAACGGCGGCACCCACAGCTCGAGCGAGAAGCGGTGCAGCAAGGGCTCCCGAAACTCTTTGCGGCGGATCGCGGACTCCAGATCCGAATCCGTCGCAGCAATTAGGCGGACGTCGACTTGCCTGGCCGAACCGCCCAGAGGCTGGATGACTCCTTGTTGAATCGCTCGCAAGAGCAAGGTCTGGATCTCCGACGAGACATCGCCGATCTCGTCCAGGAACAGCGTGCCGCCGTTGGCCTGCGCGAAGTAGCCTGGACGGTCCTCGACGGCACCGGTGAAGGCGCCACGTCGATGACCGAACAGCTCCGACGCCGCCATGGGCCCCGGGATCCCCGCGACGTTGACGGCAACGAAGACGTTCGACGCTCGGGCGCTGCGCGCATGGATCGCCTCGGCGACGACCTCCTTGCCGACGCCGGTTTCGCCGCGCAGGAGCACGGGCATCTCGGTGGGCGCAATCCGATGGATCTGCTGGCGCAGCCGCCTCATCGGCGCGCTCTCTCCGATGAGACCGGGCACGACGGGCGCGTCCTCGACGCGATCCATGACGCCGATCCAGAGCGCAACGTGTCTGCCGAGGAGAACGACGACGCCGCTATCCACGTCCGAAAGGGAGAACTGAGCTTCCCCGTCGAGGCGCATTCCATCGACCTCCACGGGCGTCGAGCCCGCGGCGCACTTCAGACGCAGGCAACTCCGTTCGTGGTTCCACTGGACCCGCACCGGAGTTCGACTGACATGACCGGTATCGAGCGGTCCTGTCAGCACGCCGGAAGAGCCGCGCAGTTTGGGTTCGAGGCGACCGAGTCCAACCGTCCCGGAGCGAAGACCCTCGAATAGCAGTGCGGAGTCTCCGATCCGCAGCGTGTCGGGATGCGCGAGCACCCGCAACCCGATCCCTGTGCGGACGGTCGTGCTCGGGTCTTCCGACACCGAATACGTCGAGTCGTCGCTGGCCAACCTGTTTATGGCTACCAGACCGTAAAGCGGGCGGATAGCATCTTGCCCGGGCAAGAATGGCTTTCGCGGCAGCCCTCTCGCCGGGAGACGTCATCGCGGATCGCTACGTGGTGGAGCGATTGCTCGGTCGCGGTGCCACCGGAGAGGTGTACAGCGCGCTGGATCGCGGGGTAGGAGTCGTGATTGCGCTGAAGGTTCCTTCCCTCGAGGCGCGGAAGCGTCCGAGCGTCGTCGAGCGTTTCATTCGCGGCGCTCGCGCGGTCGCTGCGGTTCGTCACCCGAACGTCGTGCTCGTGCATGACCATGGCATCGACCGGAGGGGAACGCCCTTCGTGGCCATGGAGCTGCCGCGAGGAGACACACTCGCGCAACTGATCGAGGTGAGGGGACCGCTGGACGTTGCGCTCGCGATCGAGGTGGGACGAAAGCTCAGCGCCGCCGTTCGAGCGCTGCACGCTGCTCGTGTGATGCATCGGGACATCAAGCCGGCGAACATTCTCATTCATCGGTCGGACGAGACGCCGGAGTTGCAGCTGAAGCTGCTGGACTTCGATCTCGCGACGGCATTCGACGCTGGCGGCGCTCTTGCGCAGACCCGAGGACGCTCGGGGACCTTGATGTACATGCCGCCTGAGCGGCTCCGTGGTGTTTCCGCGGCATCACCCGAAGCCGACGTGTACGCCGTCGGTGCCGTCCTCTTCGAGCTGCTCTCGGGCCGTCCTCCATTCGAGGACCGAGGTCGCCCAGACTTCGAACTCGCCGCGCGAAGTGATCTGGCATCGGACCTGTCGGCACGTCGCTCCGACGTTCCACCGGATCTTGCCAGCGTCGTGTCTCGAGCGCTCGCCAAGCGCCCCGAGCAGCGACCGAGCGCGGAGGTCATGGAACGGTCACTCGCGCAGGTCGGCCGGATCGTGACCGGTGCGTACGGGACCGACGACCTGGCACCGCTACCGCGCGAAGTGATCGACTCGGTGACCGACGCATTCGTCGGTCGTGCCCAGGAACTTCGCATTCTCCAGGAGCTCGTGCTGTCGGACGAACGGCCGCGCGGGATCGCATTCGTCGAAGGACCCAGCGGTATCGGCAAATCGGCACTGCTCGAGAGACTCGTCGCGACGCTTCCCGAGACGGTGCTCGTGCTCCGCGGCGCATGCCGGCCGCGCGCCCTCGTTCCATTCTCGGCGATCGAGACGGCGGTCCAGGCGCTCGGCGCTTACTTGCTCCACCAGGGCATCGAAGAGCTCGATGGACGAGCGCTATACAGTAGCGCGAGCTTGCTGCTGCTCTTTCCCGCGCTGCGCGACGTCGACTTTTTACGACGACGTGCCGAACGCGAGAGCTTGCCGGTCGATCCGGAGGAGGTTCAAAACGCCGCCTACGACGCCCTGCGCACGCTGCTGAAGGCTGTATCGGCGCGGACCCCGATCGTGCTCGCCCTCGATGACGTGCACTGGATCGACGAGCGCTCGTCCACGTTGGTCGGGTACCTGCTTCGCGCGCCCGAGCCACCCGCGATCACGTTGATAGCGACTCGGCGCAACGTCGAAATCGGCGGAGCTCCGTCGCTCGCCACCCGGCTCGCCGGCGCCGGGCACTCGATCACGAAGGTCGAGCTCCGTTCTTTCGACGACGCCGAGAGCGCCGAGTTGCTCCGGAAACTGGGTCACGGCCTGAACGAGGCGGATCCCGCCGCTCTCCGGATTCGAGAAAGCGCAGGCGGACACCCGCTGCTACTCGAGCTCGTCGCGCGACATTCGGCGATCGCTCGCAGGTCAAACGACCTCGACCTTTCCGCAGCCCTGGAATCGGAGATCTCTGCGTTGCCGGAATCCGGTAAGCGTCTGCTCCGGGCCGCTTCTGTCTGCTCCACGCCGCTGCCTCCTTCGGTGCTGTGCGCCGCCATGGAAGTCGAGCCGTACACGGTCGATGGCGTGATCGACGCGCGTCTCGGGCACATCCTTTACGTGGACGGCGAGCCGGTCATCGAGCCGTATCATGCGGCCATCCGCGAAAAGCTCGTCGCGTCGCTCGGGGACGACGAAATACGCAGCCTTCACCGCCGGATCGCCGCGGCGCTGGACGTCCGTGAACACGCGCAGGCGCTGCTCGAGCATCTTGCCGCTTCCGGCGCCGCGCGGGCCGCCGGCGACCTTTCGGAGCAGCTCGCGCGTGATGCGGAGCTGGAGCTGTCGTTCGAACGGGCGGCGATGCTCTACGACGTGGCAGCGGTGCATGCCGTCGAGGAACCGCGGCGAGCCGCACTCCGCGAAGCGCAATCGATGGCGCTGCACCGCGCCGGCCGTACGCGCGATGCGGCTCGTTCGCTGGCGATGGCCGCGGAGCTTCTCCTGGGCGACGACGCGCGCGCCGTCACGCGCCGAGCCGGGGAGCTCTTCTTGCTGAGTGGCGATCCCGGCGCGGGGATCGCGTCGTTGCGCGCGTCGCTCGAAGATGCAGGAATAGCACTCGGCTCGAATCTGGAAGAAATACTGGTCCAGACGTTCGAAGAGTATGCGGCGCTGAGAGAACGCGGGATCTCACCTGGCAAGGTTCCTCGAGAGCCGCCGGCAGAAGCGCGAACGGTGCTCGAGCTGTGTCTCCATCTGGCTCAAGGTCTGAGCCACGTCGATCTGCGTGCGTTGCCCTTCGCTTTTCGAGCGCTGCGCCTCGCGCTCGACGCGGGAGACGTGGCGGCGTTGCAGCGCGCGTGCGCGATCTTCGTCTGGAACACGGCGAGCCATTTCCCGACGGAGCTCGTCGCCCCGGTGCTCGACCTCTGCCGGACGCTGACGGACGAGGCTCCGACGACCTATGCGCGGGGTGTGCTGCACGTCGCTTGCGCGGAGTATCTGCACTTCAATGGCGACTTTCTCGCGGCCGAGTTCGAGTGCGAGCGAGCCGAACAGCTCTTGCTCCAGTGTTATGGCGTGGCGCGCGAGCTCGCGGGCGTTCGCGGCGGAGCCACGTTCATCGAGTACTCGCAGAAGGGGGATTATCGCCGGCGCGTGCCCGAAACCATGCGCTGGATGGCCGATGCCGAGCGTCGCGGCGACCTGTACCACTTCAACATGCTCCGCTCCGCGCACGCGCTCGTATGGATTGCACAAGACGATCCCGCTCGCGCACGCCGGGAGCTCGCGGCGGCGGAGGCGGATTGGCCCGGTGGCATCTCGGTGTTCGAGGTGAGTGTCGCGCTCTATCTGGACGTCGCCGATCGGTACGAGTGCATGCCGGAGGTGCACCTGAGACCGGCGCAAGGTCGCCGTGAGGTGCTGGACTCGCCGGCGGCACAAACGCCTTTCTTGAAGGGGTATCTCTGTCTGCATCGCGCCTGGGGTGCTCTTCGCGCCGTCGCGCAGGACGTGATCGAACACGACGAGCCACGTACGCTCCACGACGCCATCGAGACTCTGCGCGGACTGGGATTGCCCATCTGGCGCCATGTTGCCGATGCAATGGAGGCGAACTCGCGTTTCTTGCAGGGAGACGTGGAAGGTTCCGTCGATCTGCTGCGGGAGAGCGAGCTCGGATTCAGGAACCTACACATGCCCTGCTGGGCGGCCTGTGTCCGCAAGCGGCGCGGCGAGATGGCCGGCCAGGCTCTCGGTAATCGGCTCGAGCAAGAAGCGACGGATCAGCTTCGCGCGCTCGGCATCCTGCGCCCGGACCGGTGGTGCGGCGCGTACTTCTCGATGTTCGATGTCGCCCTCGTTCACGAGAGGACGTTCGATGGCGCCTAGTCTGCTTCGCCGGGGAAAAGTGAGACGGTCGCAGTGCATGACGCTACTGACCGTCGCGGCGTTCGTGGCTTCCTCACCGCCTATCCATGCGCAGTCCGCTCCGGATTCGCCGAGGGCAACGAGCAGCGCAAGCGCGCCGGGGTCAGCGCTCCAGGAGGTGCAACTCCGCAATGTCCAGGCCGTCGATTCACTGAATCGCGGGCATTTCACTGCGGCGTTCGTCGCGGCGACCGCCGCGGTGAATCTGTGTGAGCGCACTCCAGGCGTGCCGCCCCGAACCCTCGCCGCGAGTCTGAACAATCTGGGCGAGGCGGTGAGAGGTCTGCGCCGGAACAAGGACGCCATCCCGCTGCTCGAGAGCGCGCTTCGGGTGCTCGTCGAAAATTTGCCTGCCTTCGACCAGAGCATCGCGGACAGCTGTAGCAACCTCGCCGCAGCAATGGTCGAAGACGGGAGGTTCGAAGAGGCCGAGATCCTACTGAAGGAGGCCTTGCATATCGACTCACAGAACACGAATCTTCGCGCGACCCTGGCCCATACGTCGAATCTCGGGGTGCTGCAGTCCGACAGCGGCGAATACGAAGTTGCACGAGATACGCTCCGTAAGGCGCTCACGCTCAGCGCGAGTCTTCCCGACACTGCTGCTCTGAGCGCGAGCCTCTCGAACAATCTCGGGACCGTGCTGCACGCGTTGCACGATTACCGCGGAGCGCTGTCGCTATTCGATTCGGCCGTCACGGCGATGCGACGCGCCCCGGTCGTGAACGAGCGTGAGCTTGCGGAGACGTTGCTCGACCGCGCTTCGGCTTCGATGCGACTGTCGCACGATGCGGAGGCGGTCCGCGACGCTCGCGAGGTCTTGACGCTCGTGCCGCCGGACGACCCCCTCGCCGAGGGAGCACTCGGCGCGATGGCGCTCGGACTGTGTGCACAAGGCAAGGACGCCGAGGCCGACCGACAGCTCGATACGCTGGCGGACTTCTATCGCAGTCCCGATGCCGCCCGGAATCCGGCGTTTGCGGGCTACCTCGAGACCAGAGCGGAGGTGCTGTGGGCAGAAGGAAAGCTCGCGGATGCCATCGAATGGTACGAGCGCGCGGCCACCGCGTATGAGCGAGTGACCGCCGCCGAAACGGCATTCGGAACCGAAGCCGGCAAGCTTGCTCATCTCGAAAGAATGCGGGAGTTCACCGACGAGATCGCTTCGCTCCAGTTGAAGGCGGCGCCGGACGACATGCGGGCGACGAGAGTGGCGTTCGAGGCGGTGCTGCGCTTCAAGGGTCGCGCGCTCGAATCGATCGCCGAAGCAAGGCATTCCTCCCAGGCATCACACGGTCTCGCGGTCGGTCGCTCGAGCTGGGTCGATTCGATGACCGAATCCAACGCACGCGCGCGAGCGTCGCTGAAGAGCGACCCGGCTGACCGGAAGCTGGATTCGCTTCTGGCCGAGCAACAACGACTTCTCGCGGACATGCGACGCACCCTCCAGGCCGGAGAAGCGCTCGCGAATTTCCAGAAGTATGCCGCCGCTCCGGAGGTCGGGTTGCAGGATCTACGGAGCAGGTTGCCTCCGGGCAGTGCGCTGATCGAAATCGGGGTCCACTCGCCGATCGATCCCCGGAAGCCCGGGACGAGAGGCGCGTCGCACTACGTCGCGTACGTCCTCCGGTCTGCCGGTGAGCCACGCAGTGTCGATCTCGGACCGGTCGACACGATGAATAAGTACGTGCATGCGGCCCAAGGACGACTCTCGACGTCCCATTCGAGCTATCGCGACGCCACGAAGCGACTCAGCGCGGTGCTCTTTGCGCCCATCGTTCCGCTCGTCGGTGAGGACCGGGAGCTTTACATCGCACCGGACGGCGAGCTCAATCTGGTTCCGTTCGCCGCGCTGACGAGCAGTGACGGCCGCTACGTCGTCGAGACGCATCAAATCACGTATCTGACCAGTGGGCGCGAGCTCCTGCGTTTCGCACATGAAGCGCCCCCGCAATCTCCTCCCGTCGTATTTGCTGCGCCGGACTACGATGCAAAGCCGGCGGGCGACGCGGCGCTCACCCCGCCAATCGAGCGCGGCGTCTCGGGCGGAAGCATCAGATTGCCGTGCCTCGGTCCCCTCGAAGGGACGCGAAGGGAGGCGGACATCGTCTCTTCCGTGCTCCGCCTACCCGTGGACGCGGTTCACGAGGGAGTGGACGCGACGGAAACACTCCTCGAGCAAGTTCATGGGCCGAGCATTCTGCACGTCGCGAGTCACGGCTTCTTTCTGGATGGATCAGAGCAAGCGTGCGGCACCCGCAACGTCGGAGTGACCATGAAGGCTCCGGCGGCGCCCCGCCCGCGGGCCTCCATCGCCGACACGCTCCTCCGCTCCGGCATCGCGCTGGCCGGCGCCAATCGTCCGCCGATCGGACGCGATGACGGCGTCGTGACGGCGCTCGAGCTCGCGAACGTCGACCTCACGGGCACCGAGCTGGTGGTGCTCTCCGCTTGCGACACCGGTCTCGGGCGGCCGAGCGCAGGCGAAGGCGTCTACGGCTTGCGCCGCGCGCTGGTCATCGCGGGTGCCCAGACCGAGCTCCTGTCATTGTGGAACGTGAGCGACAGCCGCACCGTCGACCTGATGCAGCGGTACTACAGCGAGCTCGCGCACGCCGGGGGGCGGAGCGAAGCGCTACGTGCCGCTCAACTGGGGATGCTCGACGCAGACCCACACTTACACCCTTACTACTGGGCTCCGTTCATCGTCTCGGGCGATCCCGGGCCGCTGAGTGTGGCAAAGTCCGCCGTTCGCTGACGCTACTTCAAGGTGTGGCGCCGTGCGGAAGCTCTACGAATGTCGCTCCGAGGACGGCATAGTCACAGCGTCGGCGCTTCCGTCGCGCGGCATTGCGTTCGTCCTCGGCGTCCGAGCCTTTCGGCGTCGGCGGGTCCAGCATATCGGGATTCGCCGGCCAGGTCGCGGGGCGGAGAGGATCTTTCCAGGCACGTTCCAGCAGAGTCCTTGCGTCGCATCCCTGCGTGGACCGTGTCGTCGCCACGACGACCAGTCGCTCGACCGGCGCGTCGCGCTCGATGACGAACGCCGCCTCCTGGTCCTGGGCGCCGGGTACGAGGCGCGTCGTGTTCGCTTCGATCGGACCATCCACGTCGCCTTCGCGAGGATACAAGCGCGTGGCTTCCGTTCCGTCGTTGATGGCGAGGATCGACAGGTAGCCTGGGTCGCGGACGGTCACCTTGAAGTGAAATCCGTCCTTCGTCCGAAAGGGATGTTCGGCGTCGATGGGAACGACCCGTCCATCGCGCTCCGCTTCCACCCGCACCTCGAGCCCCGACTTCGGCAAAGGAGCGGGATCCCTCTGCGCCGAGCCGCTGGGCGCCGGCAACGACGACGGTAGCAGCGAGCTGACGGGGACACCGCGCGTCGCTGTGCCCTGTGGCGCGAGCGTCTTCTCTGAATGCCGCTGAGCGAGGAACGCGAGCGGCACGCCGATGACCAGCGCGATCGCCACGACGCCGCCGACCCATCGCCCACGTCCCTTCGTCGATTCCCGGTGAGGCCCCGGGTTCGGCTCGAAGGGTGTCTCCCCATGGTGCAACCCGACCGGGGTCGGCTCCACGCCGGGGGTACCGGAGGCGGTGTCCTCGGGTCCGTTCACCTGAGCCGCCTCGATTGCTCGCGCCTCGCCTTCGAGCGCGGGGATCGTCGCCCTGTCGCCACGCAGGTATGAGACCCACTCCGACGCCCGGCGCTGCCGTGCCTCTCCATCCATGGCGTTCAGTCGCTCGCGCAAGGCCGGAGGAGCGAGCTCGTCGTCGCGCGCGCTGCGATTCACGCTCCTGGTGACGACGTCGTATTCGTATCCGAAGATCGGGCCCACGATTCGCCAGGCGCTCCTCGCCTGCATCTTCCGCGCGGCCTTGTCGTTCTGGCCTTCGTGGATCAGGCGCAAGAGCTCGTAGCCTTCGCGGTTGTCGAAGAGTTCCAGCAGGGTTTCACCGGTCTCGGTTCGCCCGGTCCATCTCCAGAACGCCTCGATGCGCTTCCACTTGTCGCGCGCCGCGTCGGCGACTTGCTCCCGCTGCCCCGTCTCCGTCTCGTCCATCGCCTCCGATGAATAGCGCGAAAACGGAATTCCGCAGGGAATTCAGACGCCGCCGGAATCTCGACGTTTGGCGGTCGAGATGACGGCGTTTGGCGCGTGTTCGCCCGCTAGCCGCCAAATTCGGCGCTCGTAGGGTCCTTGCAGGAGGAACCCTCGATGTCCCCGAAGAACACCGCGCCCTTTCGTTGCAGCAGTGTGCCTGTGCAAGCTGCTGGCTCTGCGACGCGCTCGAAGCCAGCGGTACCCGCCGACGACAGCCACCACATCCATGGCGTGCGCGATCTGCTCTTGCTGGTCGTGATTCCCGACTTCCCCTATCCGATCCTCAAGTTCCTCGGACTGCCGTTCCCGCAGATACGTCTGGCCCACGTCGCGGTGTATCTCTACTCCGAGTCGGAAGGCGTGAGTCATCTCCTGGAATGGGGTCTTTATCACCCAACCCGACGCCGCGAAGGTGCCGTCCGCAGCTATCGACTGGGTGCTCCCCAGTTCGATGCCGAAGGCAACCTGTGCGTGAGCTCGCTCGCCGACCTTTGCCAGACCATTTCCGGTCTCGAGAAGCGCTTGCCCCTCCGTGGCTCCGTCTGGCAGCTGGACCCCGGCGCGGCGCGCCCGGCCGTCGAAATCGCGAAGGCGTGGGCGAAGCGTCCGCCGCGGTACCACTTTCGCGATTGCTCCTGCAAGACCTTCGGCGAGCTCGTCCTGGCCTCGATTGGAGACATCAGCGGCTTCTCGGGAAGGCCCTGGATCCGGAGCTGGCAAGGGTCCGCCGACGCACCGAGCTTCGAGTACGACCCTCGCCACCGGCAACTCAAGTGGACGCTGTCTCCGGCTCACCCGCAGCTGATTCGCTCTCGCCCGACCGTCGGGTGACCGTGCCGTGGTGAGCGTCGGCGGGACGCCCTGGCGTGTTCCGAGCTACTGCACGCTGCTGTTCACGCCGTACTCGTACTGGTCGGGACTGCTGCAGAGCTTGCAGTCGCTTCCGACGAAGGTCTTCTTGGCTTTGTCGTCTCCGCGGAGCTGCCAGTTCCAGTAGTCGACGGCCATCTGCCAGACGCGGTCTGGTTGCTCCATGAGCACGAGATGGCCGGTGGTATTGCCACCCGTCTGGAGGATCTGATGAAAGTAGATCCACTCCCCGGGCTGCGTCGCTCCGTCGGCCAGCGCGGAGAGGCTTGCGACGGTGCTCATGCCGACGTCGTGATCCGCGGACACGGTGAGGAACGGCTTGTCGTTCGTGGCGCCGAGGTTCCAGAAGATCACCGACTTCACCCGGGCGTCCTTGGCTGCGTTGATGGTCGCGGCCGCGCCTTGCGAGTGTCCCATCGCACCGATCTTGTCCAGATCGAGCTTGTGATAAAGGACGCTGGTCTCGTCCGCGTTCACGGATTCGGCATAGTCGATCGCGCGTTCCTGGACGGTGTCGGTCGGGGCCGTGTTCGTCCACGTCGAGTTGGAGGCGACGTCTGTGCCGCCGCGGGTTGCGACGACGTCGATCGCACGAAGGACCTGAGTGTGACCTGGACTGACGGCACGGTCGGGAAGCTCACCGTCACGATGGAGACGATCGCCGCAGACAGCGTCGCCATCACCACGTGCAACTTCGACGCAGCCGGCGGCAAGGGTACCGTCCCCAAGGCCGTGCTCGCGGTACTTGGTAAGGCGGGTGACGGCACGACCACCGGCGTCGAGACGTTTCTCGCGAGCAACTCGAAGGTCTTCATGGTCGGAAAGCTATCGACGACGTTCCAGGCGGACATCGTCGTCGCACAGACGTCACTGAGCGTTTCGAAGTAGCGGCCAGTGTCGTTCCGGCGACGTCGCACTGTGGACGTCGCCGGGGAAGTGTCAACGCAGCTTGCCACACGCCGCCCAGGCGTAGAGCTGGTTCCGTTCCGAGTCGGTCGGGCCAACGCCGTCGGGCGCCGGCATCTGGTGGGCCTTGACGAGGGTGACGGCCTCGTCGGACACGGCGCTGAATTGCTCGTAGGTGTCGAAGTTCAGTCCTTCGGGCGCCATGCGACGAGCGTCTCCCACCACGTTCACGGAGTGACAGCCGAGACAGATGGGAATGATGCCTTGCTGGAGGTCCGTGAACGTCGGAACGGTCTTCACCGTGGTGCAATCGCCGTTGAAGTCGGGGAAGGACGCGTCGCCGCTGCCGCCATCGCCCGAGCACGCGATGAGCGTGGACGAAAGCGCGACGGCTACCGCAAAGATCCTCGATGCGACGTGAAGTTCGGACGCCATGCGGCGGAACGTTAGCGATGGATCGTGAGCGACGCTTCCCGAATTTCGATTGTGCAATGCGCCGTTCCCCAACCGCGTGGAGGAACTCGAGATCGTAGAGATTCGGTCGTCACCGCGATCGTTTTCACATCGTGGCTCGTACATCTCCGGAGACGAGCACACGTCTCTCTTGCGGTCCCCCTCGTTTCGTTCAAGCTGGAGTATTCATGGCCCTGGAGAATTGGCTGGTTGCAGTGGCTGGCGTCTGTCTCGTGAGTGCCTGCTCGGGCGCCGACAACGAGCATCCCGCAACGTCGGGTGCCGGCGGCTCGGCCGGTGGGCCGACGCTCCCGGTCGCGTCAGCAGGCGGTAGCCCCGCAACGCCCTCGAGCGGCGGCGCGGCGACCGTCATCCCGGGTGGCGCGGGAGGCTCTGCGATTTCGTCAGGGGGCTCTGCGCCGATCTCCGGTGGGGGCGGTTCGCTCCCCGGCGCCGGCGGTAGCGCCGCGCCCGGTGCTGGCGGTACGGGTGTCATCCCGACGGGTTCCGGCGGCGCAGCCGGGGGTACGACCGGCACCATGTCGTTCGACTACAACATGCAGACCGTCCCGCTCACCGCGGACCTGGTGATCCCCGCTGGCAAGACGGTTCGCGTGGGCCCGGGCGTCATCTTCAACGCCGCAGCGAAGGTCACGGTCCAGGTTCAAGGCACGCTGGTCGTCACCGGGACGGCCGCGTCTCCGACCAAGTTCCAGGGCACCGCGACCGGGCCGAATTCGTGGAACGGCATCGTCATCGCGTCCGGCGGCGATCTCGAGATGCAGTACGGCAACGTGGACGGCGCGACCTACGGCATACACGCTCTCCCGGGCTCGACGTACAACATCGATCACGCGACGCTCGGAACCAGCTTCAAGACGGCCGTGCTCGAGTCGAACGGCAAGATCGACCACACCCACTTCCTCGCGACGGCGCCCCCCACCATCTCCCTCGCGGAAGACGTGTCCATCGACGACCCGAACGGCACACTGACGATCCTGTCGGCGTCGCCCACGCTGACGAACTCGGAGTTCGTCGGTGCCTCGCCGCTGACGGACCTGGTGCGCATCGGTGGCAGCTCGACGCCGATGTTCGATCACGACGTGTTCAAGAACGCGCACTGCGGGTTCCACACGTACGGCGGCACCAACAGCTCTCCGCAGATCAACAACTCGGTGATCTCGGGCATGTCGTACGGCGTCATGGCATTCACGACGAAGCCGATCTTCAAGGGAGACGTCTTCCAGGGCAACACCGACGACGCCGGCTTCTGCTACGGCGCGGCCGCCGCCAACGCGCCGGTCTTCGACGGCAGCTACTTTGCGTCGGGCACCGCGGCCTTCGACGCAAGCTGCGTTCAAGTCTCGACCGCCGCGACGAATTCCGTCACCGCGATGATCGCCGGCGCGGGTCCGGTGGGGCTCTAAACGGCACAGGTCACGGAAAGACGGCACATGCCACGCGGAGCGCGTCTCGCACTCGGCGTGGCCGCATATCTGGCCTGCGCCGGCAGCGCGGCCGCGCACTTCCCGGTATCCCGGGGGGTCGCGCTCGCGTCGCACGGTTCGGCGGCTGCCGTCGCGCTGCCGGGGTTCGGCGTCGCGCTGCGGAGCGACGGCGCGCCGTCGTTCGCGTACGTCTGCGACGCGCTGCTCGACGTGACGCCGTCGGACACGCCGCCGGTCATGTCGTTCGCCGCTGACGGCTCGCTCCTCGTTGGCTCGGTGTCGGGCCTTCGCAGCCTCGACGCGAACGGATGTCCGCGAACGGACGTCGGCGGTGCACTTCGCACTCAGCCCATCGCGAGCGTCGCGGTGCACCCCGTTCAACCGAACGTCGTCTATGCGGTGACGACCGCGACGCTGCCCTTGATCCCGAAGATCTCGCGGAGCAGTGACGGCGGAGTGACCTGGGAGCAACGGGCGTCGCTCGTCGCCGCCGATCCAGTGACGGCGCTGGTGCTCGATCCGTCCGACGCGAACGTCGTCTACGTCACTCAGGCGACCACCGACGGCGGTAGCTTGCTGCAGGTCTCGAAGGACGGCGGAACGTCGTTCACGACCATCACCGAGCAACCAGGCCTCACGCTCCTCGAAGTCGAGCCGGCCGGGGGAGACGCGGGCATCGCGCGCTGGTGGGCGATGGGACGTAGCGCGACCGCGATGGGCAATCAGGGCTTCTCGCTCTTCGGCGCGGCGAGCCCTTCCGGACCCTGGAGCTCGGTCCTCGACGTGCGGTTCTTCGGCGGGTTCGCGCGCGACCCGGGCGGCGCGCTGTGGGTCGGTGACGAGGCGGGCGGCGTGTACCGCTCCACCGACGGCGGCGGTTCGTTCACCAACGTCTCGTCGGCGACCGGCGTGTCCTGTCTCGCCTTCGCGCAGGGTGCGCTCTTCGGTTGCACGCCGGGTCTGACCCAGCAGAGCACCCTCGTGACATGGAGCGACGCGCATCAGGCCTTCGACGGCGTGGTCGCCCTGGACAACGTCGCACGCATGCCGACCTGTAGCGCGGCGACCGACGTCGCGACGAAGTGCGCGGCCGCGTGGGTCGAATGGCAGCGCGACATTCTCATGCTGCCGATGGCGCCGACTGACGCGGGCACGCCGCCGAGCGGTTCGGGCGGCGCGCCGGTGAGCACCGGTTCAGGCGGCGCGAGTGGTTCGATCGGCTCGGGCGGCTCCCCGACGACTCTTCCACCCGAGACCGGCGGCATGCCCTCGACGACGCCGGTGCCGCTGCCTGATGCGTCCACTGAAGTGGTCGGTGAGCACGCGAGCTCGGGATGTTCGATCACGGCAAGCGCCGGGACCCGCTCTCGAGCGCCGTGGCTCGGCGCGTTCGCGTTCGGCGCGCTCACCTTCTTCGCACGCGTCCAGCGTCGTCGAACGCCGCGACTAGCGCGCGTCGCATCTTCTAGGCGTTCGTCGCGATCTGGTCCGGTTTCGCGTCGCGCGGCAGAAGGACGGGTTCGGCGGTCGCCGGCATGCGCTCCATCATGCCGGGGAGCCGTTGCTCGAGCAGGACGTGGAAGTAATCGCTGAGCGGCGGGAAGTTCGTCACCATCGAGCGGAAATCGGTGCGCGACATGACGAGCAGGTCGACGGCGCCGAGCGCTCGGACGGTCGCGGTGCGAGGCGTGTCCTCGAGAAGCGCCTTCTCGCCGAACACTTCGCGCGGGCCGAGGCGCGCGAGTGGCGCGCCCGTCGCCGCAGCGACGACCTCCACTTCACCCTTCACGATCAGATAGAACTCGCGCCCCACCTGACCCTCGCGGACGATGTCTTCACCGGCCTCGAAGTGATGCACGTGCAGGTGCTGATGCTGGAAGACCTGCATCTGGGTGATGTCGCGCGGGAAGAACAGATCGAGCGTCCAGTCGAGGGCGACGCGCAAGCGCCGGACCATCCCCGGGAGCTTCGAGAGGTAGATCGTGCGCCACGCGAACCACGCGAGGAAGCCGGTCAGCTGCACGCCGAACAGCTCGGCCACCGCACTCCGCTGACCGAGAGAGGCGAGGACGCCGAGCGCCGACGAGCTCCGCGAGCTCACCGACCGTCTCGACGCCTCTGAGGAGGGCCTGCTTCTGCTCCGGGTCGGATTCGACGTCGGCCAGCTCGAGGCACCGGATGACGTGGTTGCGGAGCCTGAAGGCGTCCGAAAGATCCTTCATCGCGAAGGCGTGTTCCGAGACGCCCGGCATCGAGGAGAGATCCGTCACCTTGCCGAGACAGAACACCAGATGGTCGTAAGGAACCGCGATCACGCTCAGCCGCCGCCGAGTACCACCACGCGGATCTTCTTCGTCGAAGCCATACCCATGCCCTTCTCCACGACCGGTGCGGCGTGCCGCCACTCCGGCGCATCCGAGGGAAATACGCTCCGCCTCGCCGCTGGTTACAACGGAATCGGCGCAATGACGGATGAGACCGCCCTTTCCGCCGTTACGTTCAAGCCTCGCCCTGCGCGGCGCTGCAGGTTGGTGGACATGGAACACGCAATTCAGCCATCCACCTCGTCATCGGCCCTGATCCAGTCTCGCGCGTCCGATCTGATGCTCTCGCTCATGAGCTACAAGCGCTGGGCGGACGCAGCACTCCTTGCGGCCGCGAGGTCCCTACCGGACAGCTTTCCCGAGCTGGAACGGGGCTACGTCCTCGCGATCATCCGGCACTATCACACCGTCGATTGCATCTTCCGGGCGCACCTGATCGGGGTGACGCACGAGTACACGTCGCCGAACCCCTCGGAGCCCGCAACGCTCTCCGAGCTGCAGCAGCGTGTGGCCACGATCGACGACTGGTACGTCGGCCATGCGAGCAAGCTCGACGAACGCGAGCTCGGCCAGGTGCTGAACGTGAAGTTCACCGATGGGCAAGAGCAGACGCTGAGTCGTTCCGACATCCTGCTCCACGTCTCGCAGCACGGAACGGGTCACCGCGGCCAGGTCGCCCTGCTCATGCAGATGCGTGGCATCCAACCTCCCCCCGATCGCTTCCCCAATTACCTGCGCAGCGTGTCTCGACACTGAAAGCGACGGCGCACGACTTCACTGCGAGTCGTGCGCCGTCGCGCCGGCGGCGCCGACCTCCGGCACGGTCACGTCACCTTGGCCGCTGGCCGGGAAGGGACAGCACGAGCCCCCGGATGCCGTGATCGGCACGTCCCGCACGAACGCCGGCGCGCCGCCGAGAAACGAGACCGTCACCCGGCACGTCCCGACGTCCTCCGCCGCAATGTACGAGACACCAGCACCGCCATCGTCGGCCGATGCCGCCTTGCACGGCCCCGCCACCGTCACCGACGAGACGTCGCTCACACGACCGCTCGGTATCGTCACGGTGAGAAAAGCCAGCGGACAGCTTTGATTACACTCACCGCCATTCGTCTCGCTTCCACCGCAAGAAGTGACGCCAGCGAAGCCTGGACGGATTCCAGGATTGCGCCGGCCTCATGGTCTCGCCGCTGTCCGACGCACTCGGCGTTCTCTGGTTCGGGCGGCGGCTCGATCCAGGACACCCTCGTACGCCTGGACATCGAAAGCGGCCAGGTCAACGTCGTCCTCGATGGCGCGCCGTTCTCGCTCGGTGGCATAGCCTGCGACGTCGTGTGCGGCGCCTGCTTCGTCACCGATTCCGACCGCCAGGGAGGCGTCGTACATCGCTTCGCCGTAGACGCGACGGGCAGGCTGTCGGACGACCGCGCTATCAAAGCAGAGAGCTCCATCGGCCTCGCCCCACGCACCCTCGGAAAGTTCTGACGCTCCCATTGCTTTTCTGTGGGAGCCCTCCACGGCGGGCGCGTCGGCGAGACGCCGCTGCGCGGCGCTCACGCCGGCACTTCGTTCGGCGCGATGAGGCCGTGCAGCTTCCATCCGGTGCGCAAGAGCCAGGTTCTCGCCGGCATCACCGGCGCGTCTTTCGGTGTGCGTCTGACGCGTACCGTGAAGCCGTCGAAGTAGGGCGCCGTCGAGAGTTCGTCGAGCTGCGCTCGGTGTAGAGATCGGTCTACGCCTTCGGCGTGATGCCGGTGATTGTGAAGGACGTATACGAGCGCGCGCTGCACCTCGAGCGGCGTCTTGAGCACGCGCGAGTGGTATCGATCGGCAAGCGCAGGGCCGTGCCGTCGCAGGCGCTGGTTCAGCCGGTAAGCGATACGACCTCCGAGTCCCTGCATCGCGCGCGAGAGCGCGTCTTTGCTCTCGGTTTCGACGATGAGATGCACGTGGTTCGACTGCACGGAGATCTGCACGAGTCGAGTCCCGAACCGCTCCCTCGCCGCGCGAAATGCCGCGAACATCAACGTCGCCAGCGACCGGTGTCGGATATTCGGCAACCCCGCGACCGGCTTCATCGTGACGTGCACCGGATGCCGCGATTTCAGCGCCGGACGCGGAGCGTGCGGCACGCCCGCATTTCGCCCGTTCTTCGGCTTTCGCCCCGCGCCGGCACGACGCCCGCCGTGCGTGCGAAATGAGAACCCGAGCTGCGTGAACGTAACGGCCGGCTTCGCCCAACCTTCCCCCGCGTCACTCTTCGAGTGTAGCGCACGTACGCAAAAACGGAAGCCTCGCGCGGGCGAATTTTCACTTCGCTCTTTGCGTCACGATGAACGAACCGCGCGAGCGACGTCACTTGATTGCGCAGACGAGCAGGGGTCGATTGGAGCACGCTCGCGTGTGGCGCCCGCCGCTGGACAGAGCTTACGCGCAGTCTCCATGGCACCGCGTAATCCCGACGGACTCGCGCTACGCGCGTACTCGGCGGCGCCGTAGTCGGGCGCGCTTCGCTGTCGCAACTTGGCTGCGGCGTCGTTCGTTGACGCGTGCGTCAGTAGGGATCCGGAGCACGCCGTGTCGGCGTGACGGGTGCGTCGGTTCGGACAGCGCCGACAATCGCGCAGTGACGACGGCGCCGTTTCGGGGACGGTCACGGCGCGTGACGTCGCCGTTCCAAGGCATTGCGACGATCTGCCGCTGCTTCGAGTCGCGATGGGAGGAGGCTCGCGAATGGTGCTGGGTGCCCGCGCGTAACTTGATTGGGCAGGAGGTCGCGGCGTTTCTCTGGCGCGGAGCTGGAGACCGGCCTGCTGCGGGCTTAGGCCTACCTGTCGGCGATACGGTCGCTAAGGCGCCCCGAGCGAGCGCTTCGCGACGGGGAATGACGACCCGCCGGTGCTTCTTGTCGCGGTGGGGGCACAATGGAACGCCGACAGAGGCGTCCGGGACGGGTAGGATTGCGCCATGCGGCGTTTGCCGATCGCGATGACGGTGCTGGCGCTCGGCGCGGTGCCGGGGTGTTCGTCGGTTTGTGATGTCATCACTTCTTCGGCGCCGGTGATCGTCGTCACGGATGCGGCGACGGGGGAGAGGCTTTGTGACGTGACGGTTGCGGCCAGGTGTGCTGGGCTCGATACGGACAATGCGCTGGTCGGCGGGGGTGCTAGCGGGTGCGACTTCGGCAAATCGCTCGAGGATATCTGTAACGTCACGACGGTCACGATCTCGAAGAGCGGCTATGTGACGGTGACGATTCCCAGCGTCGAGGTGCGAAACTCGGCGGATTGCGGTCCCGCGCCCTCCCCGCAGCGGGTAAACGTCGCGCTCATGCCGAAGGCCGCCGCTTCGCAGTAAGCTCCGGCGGTGACAGCCCGGTCCTCGATTCTTCATCGTCCGCACACCGTCACGTTCGATTGCTGGTCTACCCTGCTCTACGAGGCGTCGTCGCGGAATGGGCCTGCGACGCGAGCGCGGCTCGTCGCCGATTTCATTGGCGGCGATCTGCCGGCGGTCGAGACCGCACTGCGGGACGCCTGGAGACGCCATCAGATCGAATGGCATCGCCGGACCGTCTTCGATGGACGTGCGATGACGCGGAGCGTGCTCGACGCGCTCGGTGTGGAGCCCGACTCGGAGCGCTTCGAGGGGCTCGTCGCGCGCCTCGAGGAGGAGATAGAGAGCCACGACGTTCGCGCGATCGACGGCGCGGGCGAGATGCTCGAACGACTGCGCGCGGAGGGCGTTCGCGTCGCGCTCGTGTGCGACACCGGATTCTCTCCCGGCCGCGTCGTGCGGCGGCTGCTCGCGCGAAACGGGCTCCTGTCGCTGCTCGAGGCGACCATCTTCTCGGAGGAGGTCGGCGCGCCGAAGCCCGACGCGCGCGCGTTCGGCGCCGCACTGTCGGCGCTCGGCGTCGCCGCCGAAGGCGCGGTCCACGTCGGTGATCTACGGCGCAGCGACATCGCCGGCGCGCGCGCGTCCGGCATGGGCACCGTCCGATTCGCCGGCCATCACGACGACACGGAAGCTGGACCCGGTCTCAACGCGGGCGTCATCGACTGCGTCACCGCGGCATGCACGCCGCCGTGTCCGCGCCCGGAAGCAGACGTCGTGATTCGCGATTACGCCGACCTCTGTCCGGCGCTCGGGTACGACTGAGCGAACGCCGCCTCAGAAGACGCCGAGCGCGGCGACGCCGTAGGTCGAGGCGCCGGCCATCGGCGCGACGCGAAAACGTGGAGCCGTCGAAGTGGCCGCGGTTCGCGTGACGGTGACCGTCTCCGGGAAGAGAAACGCGCCGGCGATGTCGAGCGCACCGAGGGCCTGGAAGATGCCGTCCGCGTCATCTCGTGCAGCATCACGCCGAGCGAGTACACGTCCATCTTCGGATCGGGTGTCGCCCGGGCTTGATGTCCCGGTGCACGACGCCGGCGTCGTGTGCGTGAGCGAGCGCCGCGCAGAGCTCGACCGCGGTCTCGATGGCTCGCGCGATCGGAAGCGGTATCTTCGCCGACAGGGTGCCGCCGGAGACGAGCTCCATGACGAGGAACGCCTCGCCCTCGGCCGTCGTTCCGAAGTCGTGCACGCGTACGATCCCCGGATGATCGAGGCGCGCGAGCGTCCTTGCTTCGCGCTCGAACCGCGCGCGGAACTCGGGCTCGTCGGCGAGGTCCGCTGGAAGGAGCTTCACGGCGACGTCCCTGCCGAGCCCCGCGTGATGCGCCTGGAACACGCGTCCCATGCCGCCGCGGCCGAGCTCGTTCGCGACGTCGAGGCCGGGGATGTTCGGCACGACGTCTTCGTCATCCGGATCGACGGAGAGAAGACACCGGGGACAGAGCGCGAGGCGTCCCGTCGGGTTCGCGGTGCCGCAGCGCGGGCAGACGGGTGCCGTCATGTGGCCTGGAGGGCGCGGAGCAGCTCGGCGAGCTCGTTCTCGGCTTCCTCGCGCGTGGTCACGGTGTCCGCCACCCGTGCGAGCACGAGCTGACGGAAGCGACGTCGCCCCCGGTGCACGAACGACTTGAGCTGGCTCACGGTCATACCGTGCTCGCGCGCGAGCTCCTCGTACGGGGGAGCGGTGCCGAACCGGAAGAGCTCGCGAAGGACGGCGACCGGGCCACGCCGCTCGCCGCTCTCGAATTCCTTCTCGAGCTCCGCAACTGCGGAGTCGAACACCTCGAGGGCCCACTCGCGATCGAACGCCGCTTCCGGGTCCGTCGGGGACGCGACGAGGAGCGCTTCCACGGAGTCGATGGAGAGCGCGTGCCTCCCGCCGCCACGTTTATCCGCCGAATCGTGCTCGTGGAGCGCGCGTCGCTTCGCAGGCTGACCGCGCGCGGCGAGCACCTGGGTCCACCGGTGTCGGGAAACACGCGCGCAAGTATATCGGATCAGAAGACGCTCATGACAGGCAGCGAAGCAGGCGCGGTGCGGGTCACGAGCGGTCGGGGAGCTCGCCGTCCACGGCGTTCGGGCTCGCGACGCGGCTCCGCACGAGCTCGAGCAAGCGAACCTGGCCCCGTTCCATCACGGTCTGCTGCAGCCAGCCGAAGTAGACGTCCGGCGCGAGGTGTCGTTGCCAGACGATGCGACGCCGGAGAATCGTCTCTCCATTCTCAGAGCGGGTGAGCGTGTACCGGGTGTCGAGGATGGTGAGCCAGTCCTCGACGCGCTCACTGCGGAAGCCGTAGTCGGGGCCCCTGCCGAGGCGCGTGATGTGGAACGGGAGATCGCGAACGTCGTAACGATCGACGGCGTAGGCGAGCTCGTGTCCGGGGTTCCACTTCGTGATGCGGGCGAACGCCGTGCCCTGACTGAAGTCGAAGCGGACGCGCCCTCCGAGTCCACCCCGTTCGACGACCATCCGATCCGGCATGGGCAAGCCGATGCGCATGAACCAGGGCCAGCGGCTCTCGACGCGAAGCTCGCGCGTGGTGAGCGCGGCGAAGACGGCTTCGGGCGGCGTGGATCTTCACGGCCACGCCTTCGGGCAGGGAGAAGGTGTCCGTGCCCACGTCGGAGCTGAAGGGCCGCGGCTCCCCTGAAGCGGCGCGTCGAGATACTGCTGAGCCGCGCGGATGTCGTCAAAGTCTAATCTTTGACGCAAACCACCTGTTTCAACGTGGCGACGACCTCGCGCACGAACGGATGGGAACCGTCGTTCCCTCGATGACGGACGAGGGCATGGTCAGCGCGCGACGCGTTCCGGGCCCGACGTCGCGGTGAGGTCGGCGGTGACGTCGACGTGGTCGTCGATCTTCTTGCCGACTCGTTCGAGCGCGCCGGAGAGAAAGCGTCCAGCGATGTCGCGGGGTTTGACGTCGTGATCGTGCAGCGACAGCACGAGCGGCGCGTCGGTCACGATGTGGAGGACGGTGACGCCGTCTTGTCGCACCGTGAACGTGGCCGTGGACGTGACCGTCGTCGCCGTCGAGACGCCGTGCAGCCAGAGTTGCCCGTGCACTACCGCGTGGACGGTACGCGCGCCGCCCGTCTCGGCGACGTCAGCGAGACGCGTCGAGCCGGCGACGGCGAGGCTCTGCACGGTGAGCTTCATCCAGCGATTCGAGTCGCGCGCCATCTGCTCCACGTCGGAGCCGAGCTCGAGCCAGTTATGTGCGTGACCGGTCTGCGCCGCGTTGCGGCTCGCGTCCTCGAACGTCTCGGTGACGAGCGAATCGAGATCTGCGTCGATCTCTCCGGTCGTCTTCTCCAGGTCTTCGGGATTCACGTCGACGGCACCACGGAAGTGCGTCACGTGGCCCTTTATCTTCTCGAGCGGCGCATCGATGACGAACGTGCCCGCTCCCTTCTCGTCGACGGCAAAGTGCAGCGCGCCTCCCGCGGCGCTCGATGCCACGGCCGACGCGGCCGGAGACGGCGCGTCCTTCTCCACGGTGGGCTCGTGGCCCGTCGTCTTGCAACCGACCATGAAGCCCGTGATCGTCACGGCGATTGCCGCGCGTGCGATGGAGGATGCTGTCATCGAGGTCGGTTCTCCGTGACGGAAGTCGCTTGCTACCAGCAGCATACGCGGGCATCCGGAGTCGGTTACTGGCCGCCCCGCGCTCCGAACGGCGGACGCGGAGCCACTCCGTGGAGGCCATTTCACTACATCGTCGGTGACGTGCGGATCACCGTGAGCACCGCGCGATCCACAGAGCGACCAGTCTTCGCTTTTCATGAGATGGGGCAGAACCGTTTCGCTGTAACCTCGCTCTTTCGGAGGGAAATCATGCGCCGTCGTCACCTCGCATTGGTCGCGCTCGTCACCGTCACGGGCTGCGCCGGTTCTCGGTCGGGTGTCGTCGCGGCTCCGCCAGCCCCGGCACCTCGGGTCGCCGATTCTGCCGCGCGTCCCGTGCCGCCCCCAGGGAGCGCAGAGACGAAGCCGTCGGCGCCCGGTGTGGACGTCGCTCGGGCGCGCGCCGCGAACCCCGCGCAGCTCTTCGCGTGGGAACCCTGGTCGAAGGAGACGTTCGCGCGTGCGGTGCGCGAGCATCGGTTCATCCTGCTCCACGGGGCGGCAGAGTGGTGTCACTGGTGCCACGTGATGGAGGCCGTCACGTATCGCGATCCGGAGGTCGGCAAGCTCCTGCGCGAGCGGTTCGTCGCCATCCGGGTCGACATCGACGAGCGCCCCGACATCGGCGAGCGATACGGTGAGTGGGGCTGGCCCGCGACGATCCTCTTTTCGCCCGAAGCGGCGGAGCTCGGGAAGTTCCGCGGCTTCATCCCACCGGATCAGCTCCTCGAAGCGTTGAAGAGCGTCACCACGCAAACGGCACCCGGCGCGGACCGGGCGACGGCCGGCGTCGAAGCAGCGACCGAGCCGGGGCCCCACTCCGCGCCGCCCGCGGCCCTCGCGTGGATCGAGGACGACCTCACGTCGGAGCTCGACGCGTATTACGACGCTGAACAGGGCGGCTGGGGAAAGCGCCAGAAGTCGCCGCTCGGCGACAACGCCGCGTTCGAGGTGCGTCGCGCCGAGAAGGGCGACGACGCTGCGCTCGGCCGAGCCGTGTTCTCCCTCGAGAGGCAGCGCGCGCTCATGGACCCGGTGTGGGGCGGGCTCTACCAATACTCCGTCGGCGGGACGTGGGCCGAGCCCCACTACGAGAAGCTCATGACGATCCAGGCCTCCAACCTGGAGGCGTACGCGACGGTCGCGGCCGCGTCGCATCACGCGGACTTGCTCGCAAGCGCCGAGGACATCGTTCGCTACGTGGCGCGCTTCCTCACGAGCAAGGACGGCACGTTCTACACGAACCAGGACGCGGACCTCGGCGCGCACGATCCCAAGGCGGCCTTCGTGGACGGCAAGACGTACTATTCGAAGGACGAAGCCGCGCGGCTCGCGCTCGGGGTGCCGTGGGTCGACGAGCACGTGTACGCGCACGAAAACGGCCTGATGGTCGCCGCCCTGGTCGCGCTGTACGAGACGAGCAAAGACCAGAAGACGCTCCTCATGGCGACGAAGGCCGCGGACGCATTGCTCCGCACGCACGTTGCGAGTGACGGCTCCGTGCGCCGTGAAGCGACGTCGAACGACGACGTGCGTTACCTGGTGGACGCGGTGAGCCTGGGGCGTGGGCTGGCGCGCCTGTCGTCCGCCACTCACGACGACAGGTACCTCGTCAGCGCGGAGAAGATTGCCACCCGCGCGCTCGCGGCGTTCGCCGCTCCGGGCGGCGCGCTGTTCGACAGGACCCTCGACGCCAACGCGCAAGGTGCCTTCGCCCATCGCCTGCAACCGTTCGAGCAGAACGTGCTCGCCGCACGGTTTCTGGTCGCGCTCGGCCGGGTGAGTCGGCTCACGACGTGGCAAGGGGAGGCGAAGCGCGTCCTCGCCGCGATCTCGACGCCGCGCGCGCTCGGCGCACAGGGCCGCTTGCTCGGCGCCTATCTACTCGCGGTCGACGACGTCACTCACGAGCCGCCGACGCCACCGCCGGCACGGGTGCCCGCATCACACACTGCGACGGCAGCGCCGCATCACTGAGCCCTAGCGCCCCGGCGTGAGCGCGGCGAGGACGTCGTTCATGTTCGGGTGATCGCCTGCGAATTTCGATTTCTGATGGAAGAGTAGCGAGGCGGGCGGTTCGACGACGAGCACTCCGCCGAGCTGCGAGAAGTCACCGAAGATGCCCTTGTTGCGGAAGCCCTGCGCACGCGCTCCGCTGTAGGCTCGCGCAAAGCCGACGCTCGCGACGGCTCGAACCACACCGCGCTCGAGCCCGGCGGCTCGATACGAGTTGCGCTCCGGATCGGTGACGACCGAGACGCCCTCGCGGGGAAGTTTCTTCATGGAGAAGAAGTACCTGGCCTGCTCGACGGTGCCGTTCCCTACAATGACGACACACGCGCCGCGAGCGAGGATCTTCGGGACGTTCGCCGTGAGCTCGTGGACCATCTGATGACAGAAAAGGCACCCGAAGTGACGAACGAAAGTTGTCACGCTGCGCCGCGTTCCCCAGAGATCACGTATGCGGATGCGCGCCCCCTCGATATTCATCACCGACGTGGCCGCGAGCTCGTTGATGAGCCGCTGTTCGTCATCCTCTGCCGCCTCGTCTGCCAGTGCCACGGAGCCGGGAGAAGTCATTGCGTGGAACCTCCGGGAACGCGTTTCATACGAATAGGGACCTACGCGGGGGCCGGTCGTACGGATTTGCCCCGACGCTCGGTTGCGCGCAAACTACACTTCCCCACGCTTCCTCCGCTGTCAGGCGACATCGGAATAAACCGCATCCTCCGATGGTCCTATGGTTGAGATGAATCGTCCCACACGTATCGCGATCTCCGTCGTTGCCCTGGCAGCGGCCAGCGCCCTTGCCGCCATCGGGATCGCGCGGCCCGCCGGGCAGGCGCTCATCGGAGACGCGATCAAGCCGGTCGCCGGCGACTCGACCGAGGCGAACATCACGCGGCTCACGAGCGACGTCCTCGGGCGCTCGCAGTTCTCGCATCATCCGCTCGATCGGGAGCTCGCCGGCAAGTTCCTCGACAGCTACCTCGACGCGCTCGATGGCACGCACGCCATCTTTCTCCAGTCCGACGTGGTCGAGTTCGCGAAGTACCGTGACGACCTGTCGCGCGCCACTCGTGGACAGGGTGACACCACCGCTGCGCGAGCCATCTTCGCGCGGTACCTCGAGCGGCTCGCGCTGCGCAGCGCCTTCGCGAGCGACCTCCTGAAGAAGGGGGGCTTCGATTTCACGGGACAGGATCGCTACACGTTCGATCGCGCGCATGCGCCGCGCCCGCTCGACCTCGCCGCGGCGCACGAGCTCTGGCGGCAGCAGCTCCGCGCCGAGTACCTCCAGGAGAAGCTCGGGGATCTTCCGCCGGATCAGATCGTGAAGAAGCTCACGCGCCGCTACACGCGCCAGCTCGACACGATGAAGGGCCTCGGCGCTGGTGAGGTGCTCGAGGTGTATCTGAACGCGCTCGCGCACGTGTACGATCCGCACTCGGATTACCTCGGGCACGAGCAGATGGAGAGCCTCAACATCTCGATGAGCCTGTCGCTCTTCGGGATCGGCGCGGCGCTCGAGAGCGCCGACGGCTACTGCACCGTGCGCGACGTGTTATCGGGAGGCCCCGCCGCTCGCGGTGGCGTGCTGAAACCGGGGGACCGCATCGTGGCGGTGGCGCAAGCGGGGAAGGACGCGGTCGACGTCGTCGACATGCCGCTCTCGCACACGGTCGAGCTGATCCGCGGCCCGAAGGGCACGACGGTGACGCTCACGGTTCTGCCGTCGGGCACGACGGAGAGCAAGGTGCCCGAGCACGTCACCATCGTGCGCGATCAGGTTCAGCTCGAGGATCAGCGCGCCAAGGCTCGCGTCGTGGATCTGCCGGCGACTGATGGGCGCGCCGCCGTCCGTGTCGGAGTCGTGGATCTTCCGGAGTTCTACGCCGACATGAGCGAGGAAGGGGAAGGGTCGCGACGGAGCGCGACGGCCGACGTGGCGCGGCTCCTGACGAAGCTCAAGGCCGAGAAGGTGCAGGGCGTCGTCGTCGATCTCAGACGCAACGGCGGCGGGTCGCTCAAGGAGGCGATCAGCCTGACCGGGCTCTTCATCGAGCAGGGCCCCGTCGTGCAGACACGCGCGGCCACCGGGAACATCGAGGTGGATGCCGACACCGATCGCTCGGTGGCCTACGACGGGCCGCTCGTCGTCTTGACGAGCCGGTTCAGCGCGTCGGCGTCGGAGATCATGGCCGGCGCGCTCAAGGATTACGGGCGCGCGCTCATCGTCGGAGACCCTTCCACGTTCGGGAAGGGGACCGTACAGAACGTGCTGCCGCTCGCGCGCATGATGGATCAGAACAAATTGTCGCACGCCTACGATCCTGGTGCGCTCAAGGTCACCATTCGCAAGTTTTATCGACCGAGTGGCGCGTCGACGCAGCTCCGTGGCGTTGCTTCCGACATCGTGCTCCCGTCGGCCACGGACTTCAGCGACGTGAGCGAGGCGTCACTGAGAGATCCCCTGCCGTGGGACGCCGTGCCGGCAGCGAAGTACGATCGCGTCGACCACGTCGCGCCGTACGTCGAGGCGCTGCACGCGAAGTCCATGCAGCGTGTCGGGGCGAGCAAGGAGTTCTCGTACCTTCGCGACGACCTGGGGAGAGCCGAGAAGGAGCTCGCGACGAAGTCCATCTCGCTGAACGAGGCGGAGCGCCGGCAAGAGCAGGCGGACGCGAAAACACGCGCCGCCGATCGCCAGCGCGAGCAGGTGGCGCATCCGCCCGTGCTCCCCACCGTCTACGAGCTCACGATAGATCGCGCCGCGGCGCCCGGCTTGCCGCCGCCCGCGCATCTCGTCGTCATGAACTGGGCCCCCCGAGACGACAACAAGCCACACCCGACGACCACGCCGGCAGAGCTCGAAGACGACGTCACCCTCGACGAAAGCACCCAGATCCTCGCCGACTACGCCGCGCTCCTCACGAAAAAGTAAACTGCACGCCGCGAGGGCCCGATAGGGCTCATATGTTCGTCGCAGCCTCCCCACATCCGCAATTGGTAGGGGTTTTGCGACATAGCCTCAAGGCTATATGCCGGCACAGTTTCCCGACCGCGCGATCGAGCTGGCCTTTTCGATGCTGGAAAAGCCGGACCAGCGCGCGCGTAGCGATGTTATCGCGGCGCTCGCAGAGCTTGACGGGCACGAATTGCTGCTGCCGTGAATCCGGCTCTGTCGCTCGCGGCGGCACCGGCTTCGAGCAAGGTGACGGCGCGGTCGTCGCGGCGTGTGGCGGCGATGAGGCCGAGGAGCGTGCGCACCGAGCCTTCGCAGAAGAACCCGACGTTGACGGCGAAGTGGTCGGGGTAGGGAACGAGGAGCGCCTCGAGCACGTCGAGGTACGCGGGTGCGTCGAGCGCGACGGCGGCGTGGACGAGCGCGCCGAGCGTTCCCAGCCATTCACGATCCGACGGCAAGCCGCGGAGCGCTTCCGGCGCGACGCGCCCGAGGGCGCGATAAGCCTCGTCACGGCGCCCGGCGCACGTCAGGGCGCGCACCTTGAGGGCCCAGAGGTTCGGCGCGTCGTCGGGGTTCGTATCGAGGACGGCAAGGTCATCATCGGCCGAAGACGTGGAAGACGTGAGAACGACGAGCTCGTCGTAGGCGACGAAGAGCCACGCCGAGTGGAGGCGTTCGCTCTCACCCTGACGGTGGTGCCGGCGTAACTCGGGCGCGACACGCGCCGTATCCCCTGTTTCGAGCTGTGCGAGCAGACGGAAGCGCTCGGTGTGCCAAGCGAGCTCGTGGTGGCCGAGGGCGCGACATCGGCGCGCGGCGCGGTCGAGCGCGGCGGACATCGGCGCGCGCGCGCCCTCCTGTGCGGATGTGATGGCGAGGTTCAGCGCGACGAGGACGGGGGAGACGCTGAGCGCGAGCGGCTCCGACTCGCAGAGAGCGTCGAGCTCGCGGGAAAGCGCATGGGCGCGCTCGCGATCGGCGGGGCCGGAGGCGAGATGGAGCGCCACCGAGAGGACGGTGGAGTTGGCGAGGAGCGACGGCGCGCCGGCGGCGAGCGCCATTGCCTCCGAAAGGCATTCTGCGCCGAGCCGCGCGTCGTACGCGTACGGAACCGACGTGACGAGACGAGCGACGACCGCGGGCAGCACGTCGTCCTCCGGCGCCAGAAGCATGGCGCGTCCTTCACGGCGGGTGGCGCGCGGTTCAGTGGACGCTGGACGGCTGCGGACCAGCGCCGCTCGGGCTTCTTCGAGCGCGGCGCGCCCGCCTTCGTGGGGGGGCAATCCGGGATGAAGATCGAGCATCAGCGCGGCGCGCGCGAAGACCTGCGGCGCGTTGTGCTCGCGGGCGACGCGGAGGATCTCGTGCACCGTCGGTTCGAAATCGGGGGACGCGCACGTCCTGGCGTAGAGCGCGTGCTGGAGCGACAGGGTGAACCTGAGGCGCGTGCTCGGCGACGGGACGAGCTCCAGCGCTTCGCGTGCGTGGCGCGTGTAACGGACGGCGTCCCCGTAGGCGCGCTGCGCGGCGGCCTCCGCAGCTGCTTCGCGACAGTACGCGACGGCGCGGCGTGGATCGCCGTCGGGGAGAGCGCGCCGGCAGTGGTGCGCGAGCTCCGACGCCGGTACTGCGACGCCGGAGAGCCTTCTGCGCTCGAGCGCGTCGGCGACGCGAACGTGCCAGCGCCTCTGGCTCGCATCGTCGAGTGTGTCATGGAGGACGGTGCGGAGGAGGTCGTGATCGAAGCGGAACGCCGTTTGCGAGTCCCCGACGCGGACGAAGACGTTGCTCGTCACGGCGTCGTCGACGCTCTTCATGAGCTCCTCGGTCGTCACGCCGGCGACGTCCTGCAAGAGCGGCAGATCGAACTCGTCACCGACGACGGCGGCGATCGACGCCAGCATCCGAGCCGCCGACGGCATCGCCGCGACACGCGCCCCCAGCAAATGCAATGCGACGTCGGGTAACGTCGCCGTCGCGAGATCCCGCTCGCCGTCGCGGAGGAGCCGCGTGCACTCCACCATGAAGAAGGGATTGCCGGCGCTCCGCTCGAACACGGCGCGTCCGAGCGTCTCGTCCCCGAACAGGGCGGTCGTGTAGGCCGCGACCTCGGCCTCGCTCAGGCGTTCGACGGCGAGGCGGGTCGTGTTTCGATGGCCGAGCAGGTACGCTAGATGTCCGCTCGCGGGCGCCTCCGGAGTGACGCCTTTTCGCAGCGTCGCGACGACGAGGACGCGGGTGCGGCCGATCTCGTCGACGAAGTAACGAAGCAGCTCGAGCGATGCGGCGTCGGCGCGATGCAGGTCGTCGAGGACGAGCACGCACGGCACCTGCTCGGCCACGACGGTGAAGAAGCGCACCACGGCATCGAACGAACGGTGCGCGACTGCGCTGACCGATGCCATTCCCGTCAGCGCCGCGGCGGCAGCGGCGATGCGCGGCGCCACGATGTCGACGCGCGCGTCGTCGACGAGCGTGCGGGTGAGCTCGACGAACGGCCAGAGCGGCGGCGTGTCCCCGGCTTCACGGCAGTGTCCCCACGCGAAGACGGGCTCCTCCGTGGACTCCTCGAGCAGCTCGGCGAGGCTCGTCTTGCCGATGCCGGCCTCGCCGATGAGCGCGCACACGCCGCCATTGCCCAGCGCGGCGCCGGCCACGGCAGCGTGCAGGCGCTCCACGATGCGCGCCCTGCCGACGAACGGAAGGCCGCGCAGCATCGGCGCGCCATCGACGTCGGCCGTCGTGCCCGACACCGGGCGCACGAATCGGTAACCGCGTCCGTGCACGCTGACGACGAACTCGCGCTTGCCCTTTTGATGGCCGAGCACCTTTCGCAGACGGGTGACCGCGACCGTGATCACGTTCTCCGACACCGAGCGGGCGTCCCAGACGCGCGCGATGAGCTGCTCCTTCGTGACGAGCTTGCCGGCGTCGGCGATGAGCACGGCGAGCAGACGCAGCACGATGGCGTCGACCTTCGCGGCCGCGCCGCCACGGCGAAGCTCGAGACCTCCGACGTCGAACTCGAAATCGTCGAAACGAAGCGTCATCGCTCGAGTCGTTCCAGTCTGTGCCCCGTCGCTTTTTAGCAACCTTGTAGTGACCTTGAAAGGACTCGAAGAGTGAGCGCCGCTATCGTCCGCGCACCGCGGACGTCGATCGCCGGCGCGCGACCGATTCAGGAACGAACCATGATGTCCTCGTCGCGACCCGGCCGAAAGGCCCTCTTCACGCTGTGCTCTGTGACCATGGGAGCCCTCGAAATAGGCTGTTCTGGCTCGTCGAATCCCTCCGCGGCGATGGGCGTCGGCGGATCGACCATGACGACGCAGTCGTCCGGAGGCAGCGGCGCTGTCGGGGGCGGTAACAGCGTCTCGCCGTCCGGCCCGTTCCCCGCCGTGACCGACCTCACGAAGGACGGCCCGTTCACGAGCCAGACCATCATGAACACCGGTCCGAACGGTAACTACACCGTGTATGCGCCGTCGCCGCTCGCGCCGGGCGGCGTGAAGGATCCCATCGTGGGATGGATGAGCGGCGGCGGGACGGTGCCATCGAACTATCCTCTCTTGCCACGGCTAGCCACGCACGGCTTCTTCGTGGTCGCGTCGAACACCGCTCCAGACATCGGCGCGGAGGTGGAGCTCGGCCAGGAGATCCTCGCCGGCATCGACTGGGCGCTCGCCGAGAACGGACGTCAGGGGAGCGTCTTCGCCGGTACCCTCGACCCGTCGAAGATCGCCTCGATGGGTTACTCGATGGGGAGCCTGGCGACGTTCACCATCGCGAACGACCCGCGTCTCACGACCACCGTCCACGTCTCCGGCGGCAACATGGACTCGTCGCGCATCGCGAACCTGCACGCACCCGCGGCGTTCTTCTGCGGCATCACCGGGGACGCGAGCTGCAACATCCTCGACATGACGTGCGATATCGCGGCGGCGAACTGCGACACCGACTTCATGAACGCCACCACGCCGGTGTTCTACGGGAAGTTCCCCGGTGGTCACCTCGGCATTCTCCAGGAGCCGAATCAGGATCGCATCTACTCGGCGGTCATCGGCTGGCTCAGATGGAAGCTCATGGGCGACACGACGCGCGCGAGCATGTTCGTCGGCACCGGCTGCACCCTCTGTACCGACCCGAACTGGAAGGTGCAGGAGAAGAGCATCCAATGAACCGCACGGCTCGCGTCTCTTGCGTCGCCGCCGCGGCGCTCTGTCTCGTCGCGTGCGGTTCCAGTTCGTCCGGCGGCGTTGCCGGCGGCTCCGGCGGGTTGCCCGGCGCAGGCGGCATGGTCGGCAGTGGCGGCGTGCCGGGGGCGTCCTCGGGCGGAGCGACAGCACCGACCACTGGGGGTGTCACATCATCGGCAGGGGGCGTTTCGACGGCAACGCCAGGGACGTCCGGTGGCAGCAGCGCCGTCGTAGGTGGCGCTGCCGGAGCCGACCAGGGCGGGGCGACGTCGAGCGGCGGCACGGCAAATGGCGGTGCAGCGTCGAGTGGCGGTGCAGCGTCGAGTGGCGGCGCAACGTCGAGTGGCGGCACGACGTCGAGTGGCGGCAGCGCGGGCGCGACGAGCAGCGGCTTTCCCGCCGTCACCGATCCCGGACAGAAGGGTCCCTTCACGCCCAAGACGGTGACGAGCACCGGCCCGATGATGCAGTACACCGCCGTCTATCCGACCGAGCTCGGGCAGAACGGCATCAAGAACCCCATCGTCATCTGGGGTGACGGCGCCGCAACGAGCCCGCCCGTCTATGCGACGCTGCTCGACCATATCGCGTCGCACGGTTTCGCGATCCTCGCCTACGACGCGACGCCCCAGGGGACCGACATGACCGCGGCCCTCGACTGGATGATCGCCGAGAACGCGCGGCAGGGGAGCCCCTTCGAGGGCAAGCTCGACACGACGAAGATCGCGGCGATGGGTCACTCCGCAGGCTCGATCGCGACGTTCCAGATCGCGAGCGACATGCGCCTCACGACGACGATGCACCTCGACGGAGGGACGTTCGACCCGCACACCGACATCAAGAACCTGGTGAAGCCCGCCGCGTTCATCTGCGGCGACTCCGGCGGAGACGGCCTCCTCGTCGGCGACGTGGCGCGCCCGAACTGCGACATCGACTTCATGAACGCGACGACGCCGGTCTGGTACGGCGACGTCAAGGGTGCGAGCCACCTGACCGTGGCGTCCGCCGCCGCGACCGATCCGAAGATGGCGAAGGGCTTCCTCGCCGCCACCGTGGGCTGGCTCAGATGGCAGCTCGTCGGCGATCAGAGCATGAAGAAGCTCTTCGTCGGCGCGAGCTGCGACCTCTGCTCGCTCACCGACATCTGGTCGGTCCAGACCAAGAACCTGATGTGAATCTGCGTCGGAGAGACTTTCCGCGGAGCGAGCGATGGATAGCCTCGAAACGTAACACGTCCGCTGGGCCGGTCCTCGATGGGTTTCAGTTCGAGTCCGGGCGTCTCGCGTCTGTTAGGTATGTGCGGTGAACACATTCGACGCGATCATCATCGGCGCGGGGCAAGCTGGGCCGTTTCTCGCGCACCGGCTCGCCGGCGCGGGCATGACGGTCGCGTTCGTGGAGCGGCACCTCTTCGGTGGCACGTGCGTCAACACCGGTTGCATGCCGACCAAGACGCTGGTCGCGAGCGCACGCGTCGCGCACGTGGCGCGCCGGGCGGCGGACTACGGCGTGATCCTCGACGCACCGCCGCGCATCGACATGAAGCGGGTGAAGGCTCGCGCCGACAAGGTGTCGGCGACTGCGCGCGCCGGCGTCGAGAGCGGGCTCCGCGGGCTCGCCGGTTGCACGGTGTTCACCGGGCATGCGCGCTTCGACGGCCCGAACGCCGTTCGCGTCGGTGACGTCGTGCTCGGCGCGCCGCGCATCTTCGTGAATGTCGGCGCCCGGGCGCGGATCCCGGAGTTACCCGGCATCGACGACATCACGTACCTGACGAATACGTCGATGCTCGCGCTCGACACCGTTCCCGAGCACCTCGTCGTTGTCGGCGGGAGCTACATCGGCCTCGAGTACGCGCAGATGCATCGGCGCTTCGGCGCCAAGGTCACGGTCGTCGAGATGGGCCCGCGCCTCGTCTCTCGCGAAGACGAGGACGTCTCCGCCGCGGTCCGCGGCGTCCTCGAGACGGAGGGAATCGTCGTTCGCACGGGCGCAAAGTGTGTCCGCTTCGCGCGCCACGCGGACGGCGTGAGTGTCGGCGTCGACTGCAGTGACGGCGTGCCCGACGTCGTCGGGTCGCACGTGCTCCTCGCCGTCGGGCGCCGTCCGAACACCGACGATCTCGGCCTCGAAAAGGCCGGCGTCGTCGTGGACGAGCACGGCTACATCACGGTCGACGACACGCTCGCGACGAACGTGCCGGGCATCTGGGCACTCGGCGACTGCAACGGCCGCGGCGCGTTCACCCACACGGCGTACAACGACTTCGAGATCGTCGCCGCGAACCTCCTCGACGGCGAGAAGCGACTGCTCTCCGCGCGCATCGACGGGTACGCGCTCTACATCGATCCGCCGCTCGGCAGGGTCGGCATGACGGAGGCGAAGGCGCGCGCGAGCGGCCGCCCGCTCCTCGTCGGAACGCGACCGATGACGCGCGTCGGCCGCGCCGTCGAGCGCGACGAGACGCAAGGGTTCATGAAGATCGTGGCCGACGCGGAGACGGAGCAGATCCTCGGTGCGGCGATCCTCGGTATCGAAGGTGACGAGGCGATCCACGGCATCCTCGACGCCATGAACGCGAAGGTTCCCTACACGACACTGAAGTGGGCGGTACCGATCCACCCCACCGTCTCCGAGCTCATCCCGACGGTGCTCGGCGGGATGACCCGGGTCTGACGCTCAGTCCTTCTTCTCGATGTGGCCGCCGAACTGGAAGCGCATCGCGGAGAGGACCTTGTTCTGGAAATCCGCCTCGCCGCGGGAGGCGAAGCGTGAATAGAGCGCGGCGGAGAGGACGGGCACCGGCACCGCCTCGTCGATCGCGGCCTTGATCGTCCAGCGTCCCTCGCCGGAGTCGGACACCTTGCCCGCGAACTTCGCGAGGTCGGCGTCCTCGACCAGGGACGTCGCGGTCAGATCGAGGAGCCACGACGCGATGACGCTTCCGCGCCGCCACACCTCGGTGATGTCACCGAGCGCGAGCTCGTACTGGTAGTGCTCCGGGTCGCGGAGCGGTGTCGTCTCAGCGTCCTTGGCGTGGTCCTTCGCGCCGATGCCCGCGCTCTTCAGGATGCCGAGGCCCTCGGCATAGGCGGCCATGAGCCCGTACTCGATCCCGTTGTGCACCATCTTCACGAAGTGACCGGCGCCCGCGGGACCACAGTGCAAGTACCCCTCCTCGGCGGTGCCGCCGGTGATCTTCTCGCGGCCCGGCGTGCGCGCGATGTCTCCGCGACCCGGCGCGAGCGCCGAGAAGATCGGGTCGAGGTGCTTCACGATGTCCTTCTCGCCGCCGATCATCATGCAGTAACCGCGATCCTTGCCCCACACGCCGCCGCTCGTTCCGACGTCGACGTAGTGAACGCCTTTGGCCGTGAGGTCCTTGGCGCGCCGGATGTCGTCGACGTAGTACGAGTTACCGCCGTCGATGCAGACGTCACCCGATTCGAGGTGTGGCAGCAGATCCTCGATCGTCTTGTCGACGAGCGCCGCGGGTACCATGAGCCAGAGCGCGCGCGGCTTCGCGAGCTTCGAGACGAAGTCGGCGAGCGACGAGCTTCCGGTCGCGCCTTCCTTCGACAGATCCGTGACTGCCTTGGGCGACACGTCGAACACGACGCACTCGTGTTTGTGGGCGAGCAGCCGCCGCACCATGTTCGCACCCATGCGCCCGAGCCCGATCATTCCTAGTTGCATCGCGGGCATCCTCGCACGAACGGCCCGGCGGGCGCACCGGGGGCGCGCGTCGGGGCCGTCCCCAACGGCTTTTTGTCGGCCGAGTTTCGGGGGCTCGTGCAGGAAGCTGCGCATCGAACCGCGGGTCGCGCAATCCGCTCCACGCCCTCGGAGTCGGTTTCACCCGGAATCCGCGGCGTTTCGCGTCGGCCAGACCTCGGGCTCCAGCCTTCCGCTCTTCACCGCAGACCTGAGTCAGCAAGCGAACTGCCCCTCCTTTGCCTGGGTCACGGCGACGCGAACCCGAACGAAGCGTCGAACGATCCCAATCTGTTGAAGCCGCAGACCGGCAACATGACGCCGTGACCACGGCCCCATGGACCATGGACTCACTGATTTGATTGGAACGAACGCGTTGGACGACAATTGCGAAATTGTCGATCACACTCGAACGCCGAAAGTTATCGAGTTCGATAACTTTCAGTGAGCGCCGGACTGCACGCGGGGAGCGTCTTCTTCCGGAGGCGTGACTCCGAGAAGTGGATCGATCCGCGGTCCGAACTGACGAAGCGCCGCCGTCTCGTGTGTCTTTTGCCCTTCGAAGTGGTCGAGACGCGTCAAGCCAACATGCGGACAATAAAACGCGAGGATCGTGCTGCGCGCCTGCAACCCGGTTCCGCGCTCCTCGGTGCGAAGGCAACCGCTGAAGTGGCCCGCGGGAACGGACACTTCTTCGTTCACGCCGGTCACTCGCACCACGCCGAGCGCGCCGGTCCAGGTGTCGCCGGTCTGGAGCGGCGTCTTCAAGATGTACGCGCCGTCGAAGAGACGGATGCCCGTACGATCCGTACGCACGTGTTCGAGGTGACCGCCCATCCAGAGATCCAGCGTCTCCTTGCCCGTTCGCCGGATCTGGATCGTCATCATCCCCGTTTCACCCGTCGCGGACCGGGTGTCGTATCGATATACGGCATCGTTCCTCAACGGCATGTAGCGATCCGCCTCGCTCTTCTCTTCCGGCTCCAGGTACTCCGTCTCCGGTTGCCGTTGCGAATGCCCCCCGCACGCCGTCACCTGGAGCGCGGCCGCCGCGAGGAGCAGGGCACGGGCGACGCCGGTGGCGATGTCCGTTCCGGACGGGCGCGATGTACGGACGCAGCAAGATTCTCGCATCGGTCTCACGGTCTCCTCGGGTTCAGTCGCAATTGTTTCTTTCGAACGACGCCGGACGTGTCAAATCAAACTTCGACTCATGGAGTGGGATTTACGCCCGATTTCGGTCGCCGGAGTCCTCACCGTCAGTGTGTATGGATTCGGGTGTATTGAGTAATAAAGCGATGGCGATCCGGTCGGCTCGTCGCTCTACGCGCGTTCAGTCGTGTGACACGAGAGGGGAATCCGAAAGACGTCCGGAGAGTCCTGCGGCTCGCCCGCCGGAGCGGTATGCTCGGTCCTTCGGGATTCTTAGGCGGTTGGCGGGAGGGGGATCCGGGAGAGTTCATGCGAAAATTCGTCCAGTCGGGCTCGAGCGCGCTGTGGATGTTGATGCTCACGGGGCTCGCGGGGTGCGGCTCCAGTGGGTCCGGGACGCCGAGTCCGGCGGATGCCGGCGTCGATTCGAGCTCTGGTGGCGGCGGTGAGCATGCGACGGGAGGTGCTGCAAACGGCAACGGCGGTACGCCCACCAGTGACGGCGGTCGCACCGGGAAGCCCGATGCGAGCATGGAGAGCGGCGGCTCCGTCGGCGACGGCGGTCGCACGGGCGGCAGCGGCGGTTCCGTCGGCGACGGCGGTCGCACGGGCGGCAGCGGCGGCGCGAGCAGTGGCGGCGATACGAGCACGGGCGGCGCGAGCAGTGGCGGCGATACGAGCACGGGCGGTGCAGGTGGGGACGCGACCGGAGGCGCGGGCGGCGCTGGAGGCGGGAGCTCGGCTGGCGGCGCCGGCGGCTCGGGCGGTGAAGACGCCGGGAGCCCCGACGCAGGCGATGGCAGCGTCCCTCTGGTTCCCGTCACGCTGAACGTCGATCTGACGGCGAGCGTGCGTCCGATCTCGCCGCTGATCTACGGCGTGAACCCGGGCACTGCCCTCAAGTGCTCCGACGCGAATGCCCGCTTCACGCTCTGCCGGCAGGGCACGAACGCCTGGTCGACGTACAACTGGGAGACCAACGCGTCGAACACCGGTAGCGCGTGCTTCGAGAACAACGGCGCGCTCGACGCGAGCAACTCGCCGGCGGATGCCGTGACGGCGCTCATGACCGAAGCCGGCACGCGGCCGACGCTCGTGACGGTGCCGATGCTCGACTACGTGGCAGCCGACAAGAACGGCGGCTCGGGCCCGCCTGCCTGTACCGGCGACGTCCGTGCCGACAGCGGTTTTCTCAACACGCGATTCAAGAAGAATCGCTCCACGAAGGACACCGCAATCAGTTCGACGCCGGATGCGACCGACGGCTTCGTGAATCAGGACGAGTTCATCACCTTCGTGAAGGCGCAGGCGACGGCGGCGCAGCCGCTCTTCGCGATGGACAACCAGACCGAGCTCTGGAGCTACACGCACACCGACGTTCACCCGAATGCAGCGACCTATGCCGAGGTCGTCGCGAAGAACATCGAGTACTCGACGATGGTGCGCGGCATCTGGCCCGACGCGAAGATCACCGGATTCGTCGGCTACGGCTATCACGCGTTCCTCGATCTCCAGATCGCTCCCGACAGCGCGGGCAAGCCCGATTTCGTGACGTTCTATCTGGCCGCGATGCGACAGGCGTCGGATTCGCTCGGGAAGCGCCTCATCGACTATCTCGACCTTCACTGGTACAGCGAGGCCACCGCGAACGGTGTGCGCATCCTCACCCAGGACACGGTTCCGCCCGATCCGGAGGCCATCTACCAGCGGGTGCAGGCGCCGCGCTCGCTCTGGGATCCGACGTACCAGGAGAACAGCTGGATCACGAACGACCAGCTTCATGGCCCGGTCATGCTCATCCCGTGGCTGAACACGCGCATCGCCGCGAACAACATCGGAACGAAGATCGCGTTCTCGGCCTGGGCGCACGGCGGTGAAGACAACATCAGCGGCGGCATCGCCGCGGCGGACACGCTCGGCGTCTTCGGTAGCCAGGGCGTCAGCCTCGGCGCGACCGATGCCACCGTGACGAATCCGACGTTCCTCATCGGCGCGTTCGCGGCATTCCGCAATTACGACGGGGCGGGCGCCGCGTTCGGCGACATGTCCGTCCAGGCTCAGACGAGCGACATCTCGCGCGTCTCGGTGTACGCGAGCGTCGATTCCACCGTCGCGAATCGCACCGTCATCGTCGTCATCAACCGGAGCGCGACCACCGCTCCGACGACGCTGAACCTGGCGCACGCGCCGGCGTACACCACCGCGAGCGTCTACCAGATCACGTCGCAGTCCGCGCTGCCGCAGCCTGCGGCGGCTCTCACCGCCACCGCGAGCGCGTACACGCTCGACGTGCCCGCGTACTCGATCACCGTCATCGTCCCCGCGCTCTGAGGTTCGCTTTCCCGACGGCGCCCGGTGCGGGGCGCCGTCAGAGCAGGCCCACGACGAGCGCGATGCCGATGAGCGCGAAGAGCACCGCGGCGATGCGCTTCGTGAGCTCGGGGTCGAGGAGCTTGCCGGCGCGATTGCCGATCAACACCGCGATCGCCGAGACGGCCCACAGCGCGAGCGTCGCTGCGGAAAACACGACGAACGGCGACTTGTAGCGGGCGGCGAGCGCCGCCGTCGCGAGCTGCGTGAGATCGCCCCACTCGGCGATGAACACGACGACGAAGGAGAGCCAGGCGGAGCGCCAGAAACCGGGGTTCTTCGCGTCGGCGCCGCCGTCGTCGTCCGACTCGCCCTTGCGTCGCCACATGACGACGGCGGACACGATGAAGAGCACGCCGGCACAGACGTGTACGGGCCGCGCCGGAAGGAGCGACAAGAGCTGGCCCGCCGCCACCGCGACGAGGCTCTGCACGGTGAGCGCCATCGCGGTACCGAGGAGCACCGGGAGCGCACGATGTCGCGTCGCGAGCACGAGGGCAGCGAGCGCCGTCTTGTCCGGCAATTCCGCGACGAAGATCACTCCGAACACAGAGAAGAAGAGGGAATAGCCGTGCACGGAGGTCCCTCTCCGCCGTACCGTGTTTCACGGCCCTCTTCAAGCGCGCGACCGACCCTCTCACCCGGTGAAATAGTGTCTCGCGCGGAGCGCCTGTTCCGCCGCGACGATTCCGGCCTCAAGCTACGACCCATGACGATCCCGCGCCTCAGGCTTCACGGCTTCACGCTCTCCGGCCACGCACACCGCGCAGAGCTCTTCCTCTCGATCCTCGGTTTGCCGTTCGAGAAGGTCGAGGTCGATCTCAAGAACGACGCGCACAAGAGCCCCGCGTTTCTCGCCAAAAACCCGCTCGGGCAGGTGCCCGTGCTCGAGGACGGCGACGTCACGCTGGCCGACAGTAACGCGATCCTCGTCTATCTCGCGCTGAAGTACGACGGGTCCGGCAAGTGGTACCCGCGTGATCCGCTCGTCGCGGCGCGCATCCAGCGCTGGTTCTCCATCGCCGCCGGTGAGCTCCAGACTGGACCCGGCATCGCGCGGCGCATCGTCCTCTTCGGTGCGAAGCTCGACCACGAGAGCGCCAAGGCTTCTGCTCGAGCCGTGGTCCGGCGTGCGCGCATGGCTCGGCAGGGTCGAGAAGATAGCCGGCTTCATCCCGATGCCAGGACGTAAGGTCGCGTGACCACGCTCGCGACGCCATCGCCCTTTCACGAGGGCGAGCTCGACGTGCAGCGCCGGCTCGGCGTGAAGGACAAGATCGCGCGATTCGGGGAGCGCGCCCTCGTGCCGTTCATGCCGGACGAGCATCGAGAATTTCTGGAGCAGTTGCCGTTCGTGTTCGTCGGCGCTCTGGATGTGAGCGGCCAGCCTTGGGCGTCGATGGTGTGGGGCTTGCCCGGCTTCGCGGAGGCGCCCGACGCCGAGACGGTCGAGCTCGCCAGCGTGATCGCCCCTGGCGACCCACTCCGCACGAACCTCGTGCTCGGAGCACCGGTCGGGATCCTCGCCATCGAGCTCGAGACGCGGAGCCGGATCCGCGTCAACGGCACCGTGCTCGCGAGGGAAGGGGACGCCTTCGCGGTGCACGTGAAGCAGAGCTTCGGCAATTGCCAGAAATACATCCAGATCCGCGAGGCGAAGCTCCGTCGCGATCCGTCGTTGCCCATCGAGTCCACGCCGTCGCCTGAAGGGGCGCTCCTGTCCCCCGAAGCGACGCGCATCGTCACCGCCGCGGACACCTTCTTCATCGCCTCCACGTCGCGTCACCCCTCCGAGCCCGTCATCAACGAGGGCGTCGACGTGTCGCATCGCGGTGGCCTGCCGGGCTTCGCTCGTCTCGGAGAGGACGGCGGGCGCTCGACGATCACGTTCCCGGACTACCTCGGTAATTTTCTCTTCAACACGCTGGGGAACATCCAGGTAAACCCGCTCGTCGGGCTCCTCTTCGTCGACTTCGAGCGCGGCACGCTCCTCAGTCTCGCCGGTGAAGCGACCATCGTCTGGGACGGGCCCGAAGTCACCGCCGTGGACGGTGCTCAACGCCTCGTCCGTGTGAACGTCACGAGCGGCGTCATGATGCCCGAGGTTCTTCCCTTCTCGTGGAGCGCCCCCTCTTTCGCGCCGCAGTTCCGGCGGATGCAACACACCCCGGCTTAGCGTCATTCACCGTCGCGGCGCGCCGCGACGTCTTCAGTCTATCCGGAGGGCGATCTGGGCCGTGGCGAGAAGGTCGGCGAGAGCGCCGGCACTCGCCTGAGCCGTGGTGGCCCTCTGGAGCTCCGGGCCGAGTGCCTGGACGTCGGTTGCGAACTTGGCGAGGGTCGCAACGAGGGCGCGGAGGTTCGCGTCGAGCTTCGCGGACGCGTCCATGTCGACGCATACGTCCGCGTCGACGAAGACGGACAGATCCGCCTGGAGGCTCGCGTCGAGATCGACCCCGAGCGTCGTGACGGTGTCGAGGACGGGCGCGAGGAGCGCGTTCACGGTGCCGGTCGTCGTCGTGAGCAGAGCGCCGAGCAGTCCGCCGTTCCCCATAGTGTTTCCAAAGAGCGCCGTGACGAAATCCAGGCGCGCCTGCACGAGGGCCTTCGTGTCTACGGCTACCCCGACGTCGGCGACGAGCTTCGCTCCCGCGTCGGCGGCTGCGTCGAGGACGGTCCCCGTCGCGCCGGCGGCCTTCAGTAGCTCGACCGCCGCGCTCGACGTGAGGTTCGCCTCGAGCGCTGCGACGGCGTGGGTGGCGGCGAAGACGACGCCGTCGACGTGGGCGACGCCGGTCAGGGACGCGGCGAGCGATGCGCAGAGGCTCAGGCTCGCCGCAACCTGCGCGCGCACTCTTAGGCTCGCCGACACGCCGGCGGACGCGGCGAGAGCGGCGTCGACGTCGGTGAGGAGGCCCGCGGTGACCGACGCGAGCGTGGTCTTCCCCGCGAGAACGCCGGACAGTCCGGCGTTCAGGTGCGCGAGCGCGTCGATGTTAGCCCGGACGACGGCGTTCACGTCCAGCGCGACACCGGCGGCGGCGAAGACGTCGGCGCGAGCACGGGCCGACGCGACGACGGCGTTCGCGAGCGCGTGAACGAGCACGTGAGCATCGGCGCCCGCCGTGATCGCGGCGGTGATGGCCGCGGTGAGCTTCGCTTCGACGACCGCCGTCACGTCGACGGCGAGCGAGAGCCCGCTGTGGGTGCTCGGCGCGACGAGGGAGCACTGGCAAGCGTCGAGCAGCACCGCGACCTCGAGCGACGTCTCGGTCGTGATCGGCGCCGCCAGCGTGACGTCGCCGGAGACGTTGCGGGATGCGCCGACGATCACCGCGCCCAGAACCTTGCCGCTCGCGTCGACCGCTTGCGCGATCAGCGTGTCGAGCCCGAGCGGCACCACGACGGAGAACTTGCCGCTGTCGTCGATCGGCGCTTCACCGACGAGCGTCACCTTGCCGGCGAGGATCTGCGAGACCTGCACGCGCACCGCTCCCGCCAGCGTCCCCTTGCCGCCGAGCCCGAGGAGCGGCGAGCCGTCACCGCCGTCGGTCACCGTGCCGGAGACCGCGCCGATGAACGTCGTGGTCGCGGCTCCTGGGTCCGTCGTGGGCGGCGTGGTGGTGTGAGCCGGCGGGGACGGCGTCGTCGTGCGCGGCGTACCGTCGTCCGGCGTCGCGGTGTCGGTGGGGGGCGCCGGCGACTCGCCAGTGGGCGCCGTCGCGACGCTCGCGCCGTCGCCGTTCGAGGTGGGAGCGGCGGGTGTTCCCGACGTGCCGGTCGGCGCCGACGAGCATGCCGTCACCGTTCCGAGCAAGAGTGCGAGTACGCTCCACCCCGAGTAGACTTGTTTCATCCCGTGACTCCAATGTGCGATGCCGCCGGCACCGCATCTCGGTGCGCTCCGAGCGCTCCGTTCGCTGCACCATGAGCAACTCCCGATCCACCTCGCCGCGCCCCGCTATCCAGCGGATCTCGGCGGATTTCCGCGTTCGCAGGACGCCGACCGTGACGCCTCCGTCACCGCTCTTGCGGATGACTGCGACGCTCGCGTCGCAGCGAACCGGGCTCTTTTCCGGTGACAAAGTGCGCGACAATGACCTTCAGGGAGTTCCATGAGCCCACCGATTGACGAAGGCACGAAGCGCATCCGGCTGGACCCACAGGGTTTACGGGTGCTCTCGTTCGATCTGGTCGTCGTCGACGGGCCGTCGCGCGGCGCGCGCGTGCACGTCGGCGGAGGGGTCGCGCGCGTCGGCAGCGCGCCCGGCAATCACCTCGCGCTCGCGGACGACACCGTGTCGCGCGTCCACTGCGAGCTTCGTGCCCAGGCCGACGCGATCGTCGTCAAGGACTGCGGCAGTACCAACGGTACCCTCATCGAGGGGGTGCTTGTCCGCGAGGGCGACGTGAAGCCGGGCACCACGGTGCGCGTCGGCAACAGCTCCTTCCGCATCGAGCCCGCGGTGGGGGCGTCGTTCCTGCCCATTTCGGAGAGCACGTCGTTCGGGGAGCTCGTCGGCACGAGCCTCGAGATGCGACGGGTCTATGCCATGCTCGAGCGCATCGCCGGCACCGCCGCGACCCTCCTCATCGAGGGAGAGACCGGCACCGGCAAGGACGTCGCGGCGCGCTCGCTCCACTCGGCGTCGCGCCGCGCCGACGGCCCCTTCGTCCCGGTGGATTGCGGCGCGATCCCCGAAAACCTCGTCGAGAGTGAGCTCTTCGGTCACGTGCGCGGCGCGTTCAGCGGTGCGGTCAACGACCGCAAGGGCGTCTTCGAGGAAGCGCACGGAGGCACGCTCTTCCTCGACGAGATCGGCGAGATGCCGCTCTCCGTGCAGCCGAAGCTCCTTCGCGCGATAGAGACGCGCTCCATCCGGCGCGTCGGGAGCAACTCCGAGCGACCGGTCGACGTCCGCATCGTCGCGGCGACGAACCGCTCCCTGGCGTCCGCCGCCAACGCCGGCACGTTCCGCGAGGATCTCTATTACCGTCTGGCCGTCGTCGAGGTGAAGCTCCCGCCGCTCCGTGCCCGCGGCGAGGACATCGCGCTCCTCGCGCGTCACTTCTACGAACGGTTCGCCGGTGCCGACGCGACGCTGCCCGCCGCGTTCCTCGACATGCTCGCGACGCGTGCGTGGCCCGGAAATGTGCGCGAGCTCCGGAACTTCATGGAGCGCAGCGTCTCGCTCGGGTTCGTCACCGAGCCCCCCGGCGCACCCGCCCCCGCCGCGTCCAGGGTCGCGCCCGGAGCGGCGCTCGAAACCGTCGTGCCCCTCCATTTGCCGCTCAAGGAAGCGCGCCAGGCCTGGACGGAGAGCTTCGAAAGCGTCTACGTCCGCGCCCTCCTCGGCCGGACCGCCGGCAACGTCACGCGAGCCGCCGAGCAAGCCGGCGTAAACCGCCGCTTCCTTCAGCGCCTGATGGCACGCCTGGGGCTCCGCGGCGGCGAAGGCGACGACGAGGAAAAGTAACCACGAGTAATGGGAGGCCTTGGCCCCCCGCAGCTTCTTTTAGTTACGGGGGGCCTTGGCCCCCCGCAGCTTCGCCTACGGCGAACTGCTCCCCCCGCCGCTTCGCGGGCTCGCTTTGCTCGCGGGCGAACTGCTCCCCCCGCCGCTTCGCGGGCTCGCTTTGCTCGCGGGCGAACTGCTCCCCCCGCCGCTTCGCGGGCTCGCTTT
>DATAZL010000152.1:0-151310 GCA_036272055.1 Polyangiaceae bacterium
GTTACTTGAAAGCGAGGGCAGCAGTTCGCCGAAGGCGAAGCCGCGAGCGAAGCGAGCCCGCGAAGGCGGCGGGGGGAGCAGTTCGCCGAAGGCGAAGCTGCGGGGGGCCAAGGCCCCCCCACCTAACCGAAGCTGCGGGGGGCCAAGGCCCCCCTTACTACGACAGCGACACGGTCGCGCGAGCGGCGCTCGTCCGGAACGTCTTCGGCGTCGTGCCGGTCCACCGCTTGAACGCGCGGTAGAAGGCGCTCGGGTCGGAGAAGCCCATGGTGTACGCGGTCTCCTGGATGGAGCGCGCCTCGTCTGCGAGGAGCTGCTTCGCCAGCGTCGCGAGCGCGCCCTCGGCGATGGAGTTGTACGACACGCCCTCGTCGTAAAGGCGGCGGCGCAGTGAGCGCGCCGAGAGCCCGAGCGAACGGGCGACGGCGTTCATGTCCGTGCGATTCGCCGCGCCGCGCTCGATTAACAGCTCGCGCACACGCTCGGCGAAGGTCCTGCCGTGGGACAACCGCGCCACCCGTTTCTCGGCCTGCACCTTGAGGGCGGCGTGAAACTCCGCGTCCCCGTGCATCGTCGACGCGGAGAGGAGCTCGCGCGCCATGACGATGCCCGTGAAGCTCTGGTCGAACCGCGCGGCGCCGCCGAAGATACGCGCGTACTCGGCCTCGTGAGCAGGCGCGGAATGCTCGAAGGCCACGCTGTGCGGCTCCGCCGTCCGGTTGAAGTGACGCACCATCCTATAGAAGCCGGTCATCGCGAGCTCGGCGCGAAATTGACGGCAGCGTAAATTTCCAGGCGCGACGTCATAGAGCAGCGTCGCGGTGTGGTCCTGCTCGACGAGCTGCCACGCGGCGCGGTCGAGGACCAGACGATGGAAGCGAATGAGCGCGTCGATGCCCTGCCGCAGCGTCGCGGCGTGGGCCACGAGGTGAGCGACGAGGTTGTAGGTCGTCGCCGTCGCGGCCTCTCCGAGGTGAAGGCCGAGCGCCTCGTCCCCCGTCAGGTCGAGCGCGAGCTCGTGATAAGTGTCGAATTCGGCAAGCGAGATGCGCCCATCGGGTTCGTCGAGCCGAGCCGGGTCGAACCCGGCAGCCTCGAAGAACCGTTCGCGCGGGATGTTCTTTTGCTCGAGCGCGTCGAGCAGACCTCGAATGACCAGGATCGACACTGCCATTTGCGTCTCCCTGTGTTTGGCCCCGATGCGCCCGGATTATGGCGAAAAGTGTGTACCGGTTCGGAGGTCAGGGTGACACTCCCCCCCTCGCTCGCCCGGCCATGACCGAAGCCCCGATTTCACTCCCGTTCCAGCCGCCGCGCGACGGCATTGCGCAGCGCATTCGCCTCGCGGTTCACCCGATGACGGTCGGGTACCTGCCGTGGGTGTTTTTCGTCGTGGCTGCGGTCTCTTACTACTACGTGTTCCTGGCGAGCTCGGGGCGCTTCACCGATCTGCCGACCCAGCTCGACTACTACGACCGGATGGCGGAGGGCTTCCGCGCTGGCCACCTCTATGTGAGGAAGGCGCCCGCGGCCTCCCTGCTCGCGAGCTCGAACCCCTTCGACAACAAGTACTTCCCGGTCTGGCTCTGGGACGCCTCGCTCTTCAAGAGCCACTACTACATGTACTGGGGTCCGGTGCCGGGCCTGGCGCTCCTCGCGTTCAAGGTCCTGACCGGCTCGCACGAGACGATCACCGACCAGTGGATCACGACGCTCCTGATGCTCGGTCGCTTCTACGCGGCGACGGCGTTGATCCTGAGCCTCGCGACGCGGACGCGGCTCCGCCAGCCGACGTGGCTCGTCTGCCTCGCCGTCGCGGTGTTCGGCCTCGCCAACCCGTGGCCATTCACCGTCGCGCGTCCGCATATCTACGAGGGCAGCCTCACCGGGAGTCAGTGCTTCCTCTTCTGGGGTCTCGTCGCGGTGTTCTGGGCCATCGAACGGCCCCGCTGGCGACGGCCGCTGTTCGTGCTCGCGAGCGTCGCGTGGGCTCTCGCTCCCGGGTGTCGCGCCACGGCGTTCGTCGCCGTCCCCGTCCTGATGCTCGTCGCGCTCACGTTCGCGTGGTCGGCCGAGCAGAGCGTGGAGCGACCGTGGAAATCACGGTTCCACGATCTCGTCGCGCTCACGGCGCCCTTCGGCGTCGCGTGCTGCGCGTACGGCGCTTACAACTACGCGCGCTTCGACTCGTTCACCGAGTTCGGCGTTCACTACCAGGTGACGCTCCAGCCGTTCTACGGCAAGCCCGACTTCGTCATTCCGAACGTGTACTCGTACCTCTTCGAACCCGTGAAGTGGTCGTGCCGCTTTCCGTTCGTGCAGATCCTCGGCGACCGTCCAGCGGTGAGCATCGTCAAGCTGCCCATGGGCTACCGGACCTTCGAGCGAGCAGGCGGCATCCTGCTCACCGCGTGGTGGTGCTGGCTCCTCGTGATCGGGGGCTGGCATGCTGTCCGTCAGATGTCGTCGCGGACTCGTAGCGTGACGCTCGCTTCCGCGCCGCTGCTCACGCGCTACGAGGCGTGGGCGTCGCTGTCCGCCGTCGGTTGCGCTCTCGCCATGGTGCCGGTGCTGACGCTCTGGGAATCGTCGATGCGCTACGTCGGGGACGCGATGGGCGGTCTCGTGCTGCTCGCGACGCTCGCGGCGTTCGGTCTCGTGCAGCGAGCGCGCACCTCGCCTCGTCGCGCGCTCGGTGTCGTCCTTCGCACCGCGGTCGTCGTGCTCGGCGTCGAAACCTGCGTCGTCGGCGCCTTCGCCGCCTTCACGTCCTACGACGACCCGCTGAAGGTCCAGAACCCCGTCCTTTACAGGAAGCTCGATCGCGCCCTCTCCCTGTGCGACAAGCCGCTCTGACGCCATGAGCGCCGACGATTCCGCGCCAGAAAAGCCGCTGCCTTCGCGGGGTGGGCCCGCCGAGTTCTTCGCCTTGAAGTGCAGGGAAGCGGACGCGCGTCGTCGTGCGTTCACGAGCGCGCAGTCCGGGTTCGACGAGTTCGCGCTCGGGCTCGCGGCGCTTCGCGACGGGACGCAGATGGCGAACGCCGAGGCGGGGCGCGAGACGGCCCTCGTGCTGCTCGCAGCCGCGGCGCGACTCCTCGTGCGCGCCGCCGTGCTACGCGAGCTCGGCGGCGCTGCCGACGCGCCACTTGCCGACGCGCCACTTGCCGACGCATGGGCGAGCGCCGCACGGCTCGCGGCGTGGCCACGGGCGAAGAACGCCGTCGGGGACGCGGGGCTTCGCGCCGTCGAGCGCGTCGTGACGAGCGGGGACGTCGAGCGTCACCTCGCGAAGCTGACGCCGTCCGAGCGCGACGCCCTCATCGTCACGCTCCGCGCCTTCACGCGCCACGTCGCCGCGCCGCTCGAGGACGACGCGTCCGCCGTGTCGCGGGTCGTCTGGGCCCGGCGCCGTCGCATCGGGTTTGCGGCCCTTGCCGTCGTCGTCGCGGGGGCGATCCCGGTGGCGTTGCTCCTGCGAGCACCGGATCTCGCGCTCCACGCGCACGTCGCGGTGAGCGACAGCGAGCCGCTCTTCCCCGTGGATCCGAAGGCCGTCGTCGACGGCGATCGCACGAACATCGGTTTCCACGCGAGCAACAAGCCCGGCACGACGCTCACCGTCGATCTCGGCGCGGTGAAAGAGCTTCACCGCATCGACGTCTACAACCGCGCCGACTGCTGCCAGGAGCGCGTCACGCCGCTGTCCATCCAGCTCAGCATCGACGGCAAGGCGTACCTGACGCTCGCGCGCACCGAGCGCGTCTTCGAAAAATGGAGCACCCCCGCGCTCCCCGGAATGAAAGCGCGCTACGTCCGCTTCAAGCACGAAAGCGCCCAGTATTTCCACCTCTCCGAGGTGGAAGTTTATTAAGTAGGGGGGCCTTGGCCCCCCGCAGCTTCGCCTTGGGCGAACTGCTCCCCCCGTTTAGTCACGGGGGCCTTGCCCCCGCAGCTTCGCCTACGGCGAACTGCTCCCCCGCCGCCTTCGCGGGCTCGCTCCGCTCGCGTTGTTCCGCGGATCACGGCGAGCGCGCTCATAGGTAAGGGGGGTATTGCGGAAAAGTTTGCGATGTACCTCGAAGGTACACGGCAACTTTTTCCGTGAAAAGGCACGCGCGGAACCGGCAAGCGGAGCGCGAGCAAGGCAGCGGATAGCGCGACGCATGGCGGGACGGCGTGTGCCGGACCGCCGACGCGCTCGACGGGGAGGGAGAGCAGTCTAGAGAAAATCGCCGCAGGGGATGGCGTCGCGGCGGAGGGCGAAGCCGTTGTCGAGGCCGTCGTCGGTCCAGTAGAAGGCCTTGAGGCCGTTCGCGCACTCGCTCTCGGGAGCGAAGGACATGCCCTCGTTGTTCATGTTTGCGGGGATGTTCCCGGGACGACTGAAGGTGCGGCGTACCTGGAACTTCCCGGCGGACGGTGAGAGCGGGTTCGTCTCGATGTTCAGGATGGTGGTCGCGTCGCTGCAGTGGTCGTCGCAGAGAGCCCAGAGTTGCCCGACGTCGCGATCGAAAGAGAGCCCCATGATTGCGCTGCCGCCCGCGGTAGCCACGAGCCCGCTCGCGATGGTGGCGAGCTTGTGGAAGGTGTTCCCGGTGTCGTCGAGCACGTAGGCGTAGATGATGCCCGTCGCCTCGAGGCCGACGAGGAAGATGCCCGTGCCGTGGTTCGGGTAGTCCGCCGGAGCGTACTTCTTGGCCTTGCCCTCGTCGTAGAAACCGCGGCTCGTGAGGTACGTGTCGGGCACCCAGGTGATCGCCTCGAGCCCGAGGTTGCTCGCGTTCACCACCGGCATGTCGGCGGTCAAGTTCCACTCCTGCGCGGCGGTGAGCGTCGTGCCGGCCGCGCTCGTGTCGTAGCGGAGCACGCTGTAGCGGTTGGTGTTCTTGTTCACGTTGTTGTCGCGCTCGGTCGACAGGTAGATGCTGGACGACGCGTAGTCGGCCTTGGTCAGGCCCTCGGTGTCGGGGCTGCCCATCTCGGCAGCCGGCCAGTAGATCTGCTTGCCGGCGGTCCAGTTGTCCGTCGTGGCGCTGCCCCACTTCCCGTTCGTCTGGACGAGCTTGTAGAGCATCGACGGCGAGTTCTGCACCGCCCACATGACGGCCGGCGTGGCGCCCGCGGCGGGCTGATACGAGAGGTCGCTCATGTTCTGCCCGAACGTGTTCGCGGCAGGATCGACGGTGGTGATCGTATTCGGCCCGGGCCAGGCGTGGAGCCCGTCGTCGACGAGGGTGAGCACGTAGCTCACCGCCGTGCCGAGCGTCGCTCCGGTGGGCGCGGTGAGGTCGACGGCGATCGTCTCGTCGGATTCCGACGCGGCGTCGTTCACGACGGTGATCTCGATGTTCCCCGTGGTCTGTCCGGCGGGAATCGTCAGGGTGCCGGCGGGCATCGTGTAGTCGGTGCCGCCGCCTGTCGCGGTCGAGGCCGCACCCGCCGCGTACTTCACGGTGACATCGGAGGCGGACGCGGCGCTCAGCGCGACGACGACGTCCCACTTGCCGGTGCCTTCCCACGTCTTGCCGGTGGGCGCCGCGAACGCGACCGTCGGCAAGGCAACCGCGCCATCACCAGCGTCGCCTCCGCCGTCGAGGTCTCCCGCGTCCGTCCCGCCGTCGAGTCCGCCGTTTCCAGCGCCGGCGCTGCCGCCCGTCGCTGCGCCGCCACTGCCCGCCGTGCCGCCCGTCGCTGCACCGCCGCTGCCCGCCGTGCCGCCCGTCGCGGCGCCGCCGCTGCCCGCCGTGCCGCCGCTTGCCGTCATACCGCCGGTTGCCGTCATGCCGCCGGCTCCGGAGCCGCCGCTGCCGCCGGTCGACGTCGTGCCGCCGGTCGACGTCGTGCCGCCGGTCGACGTCGCGCCGCCGGTCGACGTCGCGCCGCCGCTGCTCACGCTGCCGCCGCTCGACGTGGTTCCGCCCGTCGACGTCGTGCCGCCGGTGCCGACACCGCCGCCAGCGCCCGCCTCGCCACCGAAACCGCTGCCGCCGTCTGGCGTCGTCCCACTGTTGCTGTCACTTCCGCAGGCCGCCGCGAAGGCAACCGTCGACACCATCAGCCCCAGGCCTCTTACAAGTCGCATTGCGATCGCGGCTAACACGTCCCTCGTCGAATGTAATCAATCAACATAACTAACGCGCATTGACGCGCCAGTTCAGCAATCGCGTCCGCGCTCTGTATTCGAGCGCGTGACGGCCCCCGGCTGCACAGTCGGGGCTCGAGTCGATGTCGTGACGGCAAGTCGACATAAAAGTTTCTTCGCGGTGTATCTTTACTCCGTGTTTCCGAAGAGTCGTCGGCTCGCCGCGTCGCTGTGCTCGGTAACGCTGCTCGCGTGCTCGCATCCGGCGCCTGCGCCCGTCGCTCCTCCGCCCCCTCTGCCCGCGCCTCCGAAGCCGTTCGTCGTGCTCGACGCAGCGGGAAACAGTGACGACTTTCTGTTCTACGCAAACGGCTCACGCCTCCGTGACGAGCTGCTTCGTGATCTGCTGGAAGCCGTCGGTGCGATCCGCGTCGATCTCCAAGTCGAGCTGAAGTCGTTCGAGACGCGCTGCGGATTTCAGCCGTTGCTCGTGGTCGACGAGGCGTTCATGGGGATCCGCTGGCAGAGCGCGCTGCCCGCCGGATACCTCGTCCTCCGTATTCAACGACCGCTGGCCGACGCACAGCGCTGCGTGAAGGCGCTCGTCCCGGACGCGCAAGAGGTGATGTTCGACGGCCGTCCGAGCTTCCAGCTCCCTGGCGGATTCGTCACTTCCGCGCAGAACGATCTGCTCGTCGTCTCGACGTCGGCGGCCGAGGCGCGCGCGACGATCCAGCGCATGGCGCACCCCCTCACGCCGCCCCTGCCGTCGCGCGTCGCGTTCGAGGGCGCGATGGCGGCGGGCGAGATGCACGCGAACAACCCGTTCGGGGTCGCGAGCGGGAGCCTGCGCTGGGACGTCTCTCCGTCGGGCACGCGCTTGACTGCGCACGCGACGTTCCGCGAGGAAGGGACCGCGCGCAGCATCGAGCGCATCTCGAAGGAGGGACTTCTCCAGGCGCTCGGCTCGAGCGCGTCCATGGATCCAGGCGTGCACGATGTGGGCACCGCGCTCGTTCAGGGGACGACGGTGACGCGTACCGGACCGGATCTCGAGCTCAACATGACGGCCCCATCGCTCCGCGGTCAGGGGAGCGTCGTCGCGCGCGTCACCGGGCTCGCCGTGCGCGGCGCCAAGCGCTACATCGCCGCCGCTCGCATGGCCGAGGCGCGTGACGCCGTCTACAAGATCGCGCGCGCTCTCGCCGACGTCGTGGAGCGCGAGCGGCAAACCGGTCAGACGATGCGCTTTCCGAGCTCCGCGCCGCTCGTCCCGCTGGACGTGCCTTACGGCAAGACGACCAAGGTGACCGCCGAGAGCTTCTCTCATCCGAGCTGGCGCGCCATCGGCTACACCGTCGAGGGCGCCGTCAACTACGCGACCGACTTCGTCACCGCCCCCGACGGCAAGAGCGTCGTCGTTCGCGCCCGAGGCGACATCGACCGCGACGGCGTGACGTCCCTCTTCGAGCTCGACGTCCGCATCGACCGCCACAGCACCGTCTTCATCGGCCCCATCATCCGCGAACGCGACGCGGAGGAGTGACCCGTCACGAATGCGCCGTCAGATGCCGAACGCCGCGCCCAGTCTTGCAGCGAGCGTCACGCCGCCGATGCCCGCGACGCGAGAGTAATCGGCAATGAAAGAAGCTTGAGCGAACGCCGCACCGGCGTCGATGCCGAGCAGGGCGGTAAAGCCGTGAGATGGAACCCGTAGCGTCGTGGACAGGAGCGCCAGCGCGACGGCGCTCGAGAAGGCGGAGCCGAGGGTGTTGCTGCCGCTCGGTGAGCCACTCGCCCAGACGTATCCGACGTAGAGGCGCGGACCGATTTCCAGTGACGTCGTGTCGCCGGCGATGAGCGCAATGCCGGCGCTGGCGCCAACCGCGGTGATGCCGACCGCGCCGCTCGCGACGCGGGAATCGCCGTAGCCGGCGTCGGCACCGAGGTGGAGCGCCCAGGGACGGCCAGCGGGAAACGACAGGGAGAGTGCGCCGCCGAGAAGAGCCGTGTCGCGGCTCGGGAACGCGCGGACGAGCGCCGCGGCTTCGAGCAACGCGTGTGGCCGCACTGGAGTGACGGGCGCGGGACGCGGCGCGAGAGACGGATGCGTCGCAGGGCCCTGCACGATGGGCGCGGGGGCGAGCCGCTGCACGATGGATGCGCGTATCTCGGGCGGCACATCGACGCCGGGCGCCGGGGCGGCCCCGAGCTCGAGCTCGGCCCAGCTCGCCTGGAGGAGCTCGGCGACGGCGATGGACAGCGCGCGCGGCCGCTCGTCGAAGGCGACGTCACCGATCGACATGGTGCGCTGGACGATCTTTGACGTCACGCGGTCGACCACCTGGATGGTCACTGACGTCGCGCTCTCGCAGCCGTCGGCGGAGACGGCGACCGCCGCGGCGAGGTCGCTCGCGAGCGGAGCCGTGATCGCACCGGTGCCCCGCGGCCGCACGTCGGAGATGCCGATCTCACCGAGCTCTATCCGGAGGAGCGCGACGAACCGGGGGGCGTCGAAGGGCGCGGCTGTGCACGCGGGTGTATAGAGCTCGACCGCGGACGCCGGTGCGGCCACCGATGTGGTCGCGCCCAGTGGCGCAGCATGGGCATCGAACGCGACGGCGAAGATGAAGGGCAAGAAGCGGGCGGCGCGCATCATCGAGGGGACCAGCGGAGCACGTCCTTCGAACGGCGTCCGTTCGGAAATCGACTGGCGTAATCGCGGGCGGCGGACGCAGCGCCGTCGGTGTCGCCCGACTTCGCACGCGCCTCGACGAGCCGCGCGTAGACGTCTTCTTCGAGGCCGGCCGGCACATGAAGCTCGAGGGCGCGCTCGAAGGCGCGCGCCGCTTCGGCAGGATCACCCTGCGCGAGCTCGATGCGTCCGAGTGTCACGGCGGCGAGCGGCGCGCTCGCGCTGTCCGCGTGCTCTCTCAGGATACGCTGGAGTGGGTTCACACTCTCCGCGGGATGCCCGGATAGTCGCGCCACGTCGGCCAGGGCGAGTAGCTCTTCCACCGAGCTCGCTTCGGCCGTTTCGCGGCTCACGCCGCCGGTGCCGAGCGCGGCGTACGCCTCCGCGTAGTGTCCGTCGTTCGCGCTCGAGCGCCACCCGGCGCGCGCCTCGGTCCTCTCTTTCTGACCACCAATGTGGTCGATCTTATCGTCATGTTCGCCGTCGAGAGGTGCGGTCGGCGCCCGGACGTCGAGCTCGCCGCCGGCTTCGACGCGGCCCACGCCGTCCGGCACGGTGGCTCCGCGAACGAGTACGACGCCGCGCTTCACCGCGACGTGCACGTGATCTGGCGCGCGCGTCACTGCGAAGCGCGTGCCGACCACCTCGACGCTGGCGATGCCGGCCTCGACGCGCCATCGTCGCGGACCGCCCGGAACGACGTCGAAGACGACGCGCCCTGACGCGAGCCGGAACACGACGTCGGTCGCCGACGACGCGAGCGGCTCGAGCCGGGAGCCGGCCTCGACGTCCAGGCGCGATCCGTCGGACAGCGCGACGACACGCGCCGGCGCGTGCTCGGCCAGGTCCACGGTGACGATGGGCTGCCCGCTCTGCAAGAGAAGCGGCCCTGCCGGCGCGTGCTGATGCTCGACGGCCTGTCGCGCCGGGGGGCGCGTCGCTTCCCACGCGAACATGACAGAGACGCCGAGCAACGCGCCGATTGCCGCCCAGAGAAGCACCGAGCGCGCCGGCGTTTTCTGGACCGCGCGACGCACCTCGACGGCTCGCCACATGCGCGCGACCTGTGCCTCGGTCACCGGATCGCGGAGCTCGACGGAGAGTGGCGTTCCGAGTGGGGACGGTTCGCGTGCGTCAGTCATCGTCGTCCTCCGTCGGAGGAAGCGCGACGTGCGCGCGGATGAGTGCATCGGCGCGGGCGATGCGACGCTTCGCCGTCGCGCGCGAACAGCCGCCGCTCGTCGCGACGCGATCGATCCGTTCGCCCTCGACGCGCCGGAGCACCCACGCGACGCGCTCTTCGGCGGGCAGCGTGTCGAGGAGCCGTCCTATCTCGCCGAGCGCCGCGCGCGTCTCGGGACTCGCGGCGTGATCGGCTTGCTGCGCGAGCGTCGCGTCGTCTTGCCCGCGATCGAGCCCGAGCGCGCGCAAGATCCTCCACCGGCGAAAGCGACGATACACTTGCCGCACGGCGATGCTGAGGAGCCAATCGCCGAACGCCTCGTCGTCGCGCAGCGTCGACATGCCGTTCAGCGCGATGACGAAGGCGTCCTGCACGACGTCCTCTGCCTCGCTGGTCCGAGCGAGGAGGCGTATCACCACGCGCGTCACGCTGCGCACGTGCCGGTGATAGAGCGCCTCCTCAGCCCACCGATCGCCGCGACGAACCCGCTTCACGAGCTCCCCATCCGTCTCCGACGGATCGATGCGCGTAGGCCGTGGCACCGTCTGCGCGGTCGCCTTCACCGCGAGGACGAGGGGCAAGCTCAGCGCGAAATCGGGCATCGTTCCAGGGCTCGAGTATCCTGATACACGTGTTCTTCCGGGAGGGCCGCGACCCCCGTCAAATGGCTCAGCCCCCCGCAAAAAAAGCCCACGACGCACAACGCGGCCGTCCCTGAGCCATTCCGCCGGCTCGAGGCCCTCACGCCGTATGGGGTCGAACAAGCGCGCGGTTCACTTCTTCATTGGCGGCGTCTTGACGGGAGTCCTCGGCTGCTCCTCGACGGGCATCGTGCTGAAGACGAAATCGGACGGTCCAGCACCGTCGAACGACGGCGGCGCGAAAGTCGAACCCGACGCGGGTCCAGCCGCCGCCCTGCCGGAGGGTGGCATCGGTGGACTCGACTTTCGTTCGGGTAGAGGGGTTCGTGTCACGGGAGATTTCGTCGGCGATACGTTGCTGAAGGTGAACACGCCCCACGACGTCAAACACGACGTCGATTGCCAGATTGCGCTTGCGGAGGACGGACAGCAGCGCTGTTTGCCGATACCGACGGGCACGTACTATCGCGACGCCGACTGCACGGGTCCGATCCTCGTCGATACGCCCCCTGTTGCCGGAGCGTGTGCGCCAGCGATCGCGCCGTCAATGATCACGAGTTATCAATCCGCGGCGGAGTGCCCGCCACCGCCCGTTCGCGTCGTGACTCGCGGCGCGCCGATCGATCGGCCGGCGGTGGTGTACGCCTGGCGGCTCGGAGTATGTGAAGCAACGACGGACGATCAGACCGAGTCTTCGACGCCAAGCTACTTCGAGGCCGTCGTCGCGCCGCCCTCCGACTGGGTGGCGTTCCATCGCACGGTCGCACCCATCACGTCGTCGCTTGGCAGAGAAGTCTGGCATGGGGACGACGGGTCCGTCCTGGACGGCAGGATGATTCTCTCGATGGGGGAAGTGGCGTGCGACCCGGTCGCACCGATATATAGCGACGTCCCCCCGCTGTATGCGAATTATTGCGTCCCCAGTGCGCGCCGTTTCGAGTCCGCGGAAACCTTTCTGGCGGTCGCGACGTGCGATGGCGTTCCGACGACCCAGAGCCCTACGTGTATCGAGCCGCGGCTGATCATGGTCAATAGTGGGCCTGGGTCGAATGGATGTGCTCAGCCCGACGTGCAGTACTACCGCATCGGAGAGTCGGTTCCGAACTCATCGGTCTACACCGAACTTTCGGGCCCTTGTAGTGGCCGAGAGCCTGCTTACCGGGACGACGTCGTACTTACGTGGTGCCCTCGTCGATCTCGCAACGACGTTTCCGGAAATGAACCTCCTGGCGCAGGGAGCAGACGCCGTTCAGGCACTGGTCTGGCAGTCGGGGACCACGTCCTTCGGCGTCTGGCCGCCGGTGCTGAATCCCGAAGCAGTCAGCGTTGCCACCGGAGAGAATTGCTCGGACCAGCTTTTCGATGACGGCACTGTACGCTGTGCCACTCCCCACGGCACCGGTCAGTCTAGTTACTTCTCGGATCCCGCGTGCTCGCTTCCGATCATGCCTATTAGAAGCGACTCGCCGTCGTGTGTGTCTCAGGAGGCGGCTCGATGGCTGCTCGAGTATTCATCGAGTGCAGACCAGTGCTCCAAGGCGTTCTCGACGGTGGGCCGTCCCGTTCTGGACGCTTACAACGGAGACATCTATACGAACGCGAGCGGCCTCGGGCCGTCAGTGCCGTGCATGCCGTACGACCGCACGACGGATCCGAACATCGTCGGCTTTCAGACGCTGGGAGACCCCGTCGATGTCTCGAGTCGCTTCGCGGTGGTGACGACGCGGGTGCTCTGACGTTACTTTTCGTTGAGGAGGACTTGATAGGTGCGGCCTGAGGAGAGGACGTTGTCGTCGGTGCCAGTGTCGACGATCTGATGTACGTGGGTGAGTTGTTTGCCGGGGACGCAGCACGAGAGGGTGAACGCGGCGTCCCAGCGGAGGTGACGGAGGGCGTCGTCGGTGGAGACGTGCGCGTGGACGAAGGTGACCAGCGTCGGTAACGGGGGGAGCGCGTTCAGCTCCTCCACTACGTCCTGGATCCGCGCCTTGCGGAAGTCGAAGCGACGGATTCCGTACTGGTCGCGCCACTCCTCGACGAGGGGGACGTTGAGCACCGGATCGACGCTGATGTTCTCGGACTTCGTCTTCAGGGCGAACATCGCACCGGTCCGCGCATGGGCGCCGTCGCCGACGTGCACGACGCGATGGGAGCCCCCATCCCTCAAGAATGGACGTAGATGGATGAGCGCCGAGAAGCTCTCGGTCATCTCCTTCGCGGGACGGATCCCCTTCGCGAAGAGGGGCCACAGGGCCTCGAACGACGCTCGTCGCATGAGGCGATCGAGGTAGTCGCTCCGCGGAGTGGCGCCCGCTTCGTGCTCGTCCTCGGCCGCGATGTCGTCGTCCACGGCGAGAGGGGTGACCCTGCGCGGCCTCCGCCGCAACCGCGTCCCTGCCGGGGGGTGTCTTTTTAGCTCCTGGCGACACTTTGTGTCAGAAACGCGGGCCGTTGGTGCCAAGGACGTGGGTGAGCTGCCGTAGCGTCGCGGCCCGGCAGTCGACCCATGAACACCTCGTCAATCGATGAAGAGGCGGGCACACCGCTCTGGTGGCTCGCCGAAGTGGGGCGCGCTCCATTCGGGCCGTTCAATCGCGCTTTGCTCGCCGAGTGGTTCAACACCGGCCACGTGAGCGCGGACGCGCTCGTGTGCGAAGTGGGAAGTCAGACGTGGCGCCCGCTGAGTGCACTGCTCGCCGACACCGCGATGAGTGGCGTGCGACGGACGCGTTTCGACCCGTCGAAAGAGCGCTGCGAGCTCGAGCTCGAGCCGTTGCCGCCGGAGCCCGCCGACGAGTTGCCGACCGAGCCCCATTCCGAGCGTCCCAGCGCGCCGCCGTCGAGCGGCACCTTCCTCGATCTGATCGACGAAGTGACCCGCGTCGAAGTACCAAAGCCGTTCGTCCTCACGCGCCCACCCTTGCGCTCGTAAACGAACCTTGCCGTGCGCCGCGACGACGGCGACGTCGCCGTGGACACCGCAACCCAGCGTCATCGTCCTATCTGACCTGTCCGACTCATCGCCGTTCGGCGGTAGGGGGTCTTGCGGAAAAGTTTGCGATGTACCTCCAAGGTACATCGAAATTTCTGCCGTGAAATACGGTGTAGCGCGCGCTTCGGGGACGGGGCCGCGTCCGGGGTGAAACGGCGGGTGCGGTGTGCGCGGACGCGCTGTACCCTCCCGCGCCATATGTATCGATCGTCGACCGGGCTCTCCGGTGCCCTCGTTCTCTCGATGTTCGTCGTGGTGAGCTGCGGCGCGCCGCCGAAGCCCGTTGCGCCGCGGAAGCAGGAGCCCGCGCCGGTCGCGAGCGTCGTGCCGCCCCCGGCGATGCGCCCCGAGGCGCCGTTGCGCGCGCTCCGCACCGGGCGTCTGAACCCGACAGAGAGCCCGGCGGTTGCGCTACAGGTCGTCGCGCGCGCGACGGTGGGAGACTCGGAGATCCTCGAAGCGACGCTCCCGCTGTTCGAGCCGGATTCCGGCGTGTGGTTCGGTACTTCGACGTGGGTCGGGGTCACGCCGCCGGACGGCACGCTCGCGTTCGTCGGGCTCGCCGCGATGACGAACGTGAAACCCGGCGGGCAAGCGCTGCCGACCGGTTTACACCTGTGGGTGCGCCGCCCGAAATCGGACGCGCCGCTGGCGGGCACCTTCTATACGGCGGCGGGCATGGACGGCGGGCGCGCCACTCCGGGTCATCGCATCCCGTTCACGGCCACGATGGACGCCAAGGTCGCGGCCCCGAAGGACCTCGAACAGCGGTGGGGCGTCGCGCTCGCGACGGAGTTCGAGGCGCATCCCGGCGTGTTTTATCGGTTCGCGGCGGCGCGGACGCGTCAGCGCTTCGTCGGCACAAAGCCGGTCAAGAACGAGATACGCGGCCCGATCCGCCACGACAACGATCTGTCTGAGCTGATGGACACAATGACGGGCCGTCTCTCGATACAGGAGGCCCTCGAGCGCGATCGCGCGCTTTACCTGGAAGCGTCGCGCAAGAAGGCGAACGTGGCGATCGCGACGCTGAAGCCGCCGGCACTGTCCGCGCATCCCTGGGCGGAGCTGTACCGCGCGCTCCACGTGAACGCCGTCGAGGAGCCGTTCGCGCGTGCGACCCCGGCGGAGTTCTGGTTCGTCCGTGCGCGCACGCTGACGGCGCTCTTCGACGTGACCGATGCCGTAGAGGACTGGGGCGCGCCGGCAGCGGATTTCCTCGACGCGCGCACCGAGGATCGCGGCACCTTCGCGCGCTACCAGACGGAGCTCGGGTTCGAGCGATCCGCCGTGACGCGCATCCTGGGGCCAGAGCTCGTGCAAGATCTGGCGATCGTCGGCAGCGATCCGTACATCCACGAAGGCACCGACGTCACGGTGCTCTTCCACGTGAAGAACGCGGCGCTCTTTCACGCGAGCCTCTCCGGCCTGTCGGCGAAGCTCGGCGCAGAACACGGCGGGCTCGCCACGACGACGTTTGCCCACGAGGGCGTCACCGTGACCGTCGAGAAGAGCGCCGACGGCGCGCTCCGCCGTCACTCCGCCACCGTCGACGACGTGGAGCTCGTGTCGAACAGCGCTGCGGCGATCCGCCGCGTCATCACGACGATCCACGGGAAAGGCGCGAGGCTCTCCGATCAGTCGGACTTCGTCTACATGCTCGCGCGTGACCACGAGGCGAAGGGCGACGTGCTCGTGTATCTCGGGGACGCCTTCATCGCGAGCGTCGTCGGCCCGAAGCAGAAGATCGGCGAGGAGCGCCGTCAGCTCGCCCTCGCCGATCTGTCGCAGCCCGGGTACGCCTCGCTGCTCCATGGTTTCATCCAGGGGAAAGCGCCGAAGTCCGTCGATGACCTGCTGCGCACGAAGCTCCTCGATCGCGCGGAGCTGAAGCACCAGGACGGCGCGCCGATCACCTGGACGCCGGAGGCCGGCGCGCGCTCGAAATGGGGCACTCCTGCGGCGCTCGAGCCGCTCCTCGACATGCCGTCGCCCGCCGTCGTGAGCTTGCCGGAACAGCGCGGCTACGAGTCGTTCGCGCGCGAGTACGAGTCGATCTGGTCGGAGCACATCGACCCGGTGGCGCTCCGTGTCCGCGACGACAATTCGAGTGGTCACACGCGACTCAACCTGGAGCTCCGCGTGCTCCCGCTCCTGCGGAACGACTATCGCGAGTTCATCGAGATGGCCGGGGCAGCGCGGACCAGCGTCGCGAACGTGAAAAGCGGCGCGCGCATCGTCGTCGGCATCGGGAAGGACGCACCGCTTCGTCGTGAGCTCACGTCGAACGGGCGCCGTCTCGGATTCGGCGATCGCTTCTCGCTCGACTGGGTCGGGGACTACGCGCTCGTCGGTGTCGCGAATCGGAACGAGCTCGCGAACGCCGTGCTCACGCAGTTCGGGGAATACCTGGAGATCCCGCCGGATGCGCCGCCGCCGCGCGACTCGTTCATCGCCCTGCTCGAGGAGCTGCCCGTCTATGCCGCGATCCAGGTGAAGAGCCGGCTCGCGGCGGGGGTCGCGCTCGGCGTGCTCCGCGAGATCGGCGAGAAAGAATCGTCGGGGCTCGCGAAATGGGGGACGGCTGCGACGTATCGCGGCACGCCGATCACGACGGTCACCGGTCACGAGGGACACTCGACGCTCACCCTCTATTACGGGCTCACGGCAGACGCCCTGGTGTTCGCGCTGAGCGAGGCCGCCGTCCACGTCGCCATCGACGAGCTCCTCGACATGCCGCCGGTGCCGCTCGATCCGAAGACCAAGGACGACCCGTCCACCGGGCAGGCCGTGTTCGACCTCGCCGGCGCTGCCGGATCGCCGCTCTATTGGGCGCTCGCATGGGGCGCGACCGCCGCGTTCCTCGACGAGACCAGCGACGCACCGAGCCTCGCCGAAGCCGTGCTCCGCGGCGATCCCGGCGCGGCTGCCGATCCCGCGCACGCGCGCGCCGTCTTCCGTTCCGTCTTCGGTTCGGTGCCGCTCACCCTCGAAGGCAAGGAGTTCACGCTCGGCCCCGACGGCATCGGGTTTCCGCCGCGCGGCTCGGCCAGCTCACCGGTATTTCCCGAGCTCCCGTTCCCCGGTTCTCCGCTCGACAAGCTCCTTTCGCGACTCGCACGCTTCCGAACGGCCCTGTCGTTCGACGACGAGCCCGGCTCCACGCCCACGCAAGCCTTCCAGAGCCTGCACGCGCGAGCCACCGTGGAACTCCGGTAGCGCGCCGCCGCGCGCTGCGAACGCCCTGACCCTACGCGAGGCCGATCCGCGTGCTATATCGAATCACCGGTATGCGCGCACTCCGAGCCCGCTGGATCGCCTGGATGACGGCAGTCGCCGTGCTCCTGTCGATGAGCGTCACGGCTCGCGCGCCGTATTTCTGTCACATGATGAACCGCGTCGTGGCCACGTGCTGCTGCGACGCTGGCGAGAAGCACGACGACGAGTCGGCCTGTGCGGTCCGCGTGCGCGCGACGGATTGCTGTGAGCGACTATCGACGGCAACGCGCTCGCCGACACTGAAGGCGTCCGCCAGCGACCTATCGGTACCGCCGGCGACCCTCGCCGTCGCGGTGCTTGCGCCGAGCTACGTTTTTGCACGCCCGACCGTGACGGCGATGCTCCCCGAGCGGGCGCGTGGCCCGCCGATCATCGGGCCGCCGCTGTTCATCGTGAACTGCTCTCTTCTGACCTGAGCCTCCAGGGTCCGTCCCCGCTCGCTCGTTCGCAGGCGCGCTGCCGTTGCACGCGTCCGGTGACGACATGGAGGTTTCATGGCCAGCCCGCGTCTCTATTTCATGGGTCTCGCCGCGCCGATGTTCTGCGCGGCGACAGCGACAGCTTCACCGCCGATGCCGACGGCGTCATCGACGTCGGCACCGACGGCCGTCGGCGCTGAACCAGGTCCGGTACTCGGACGTGCGGCGTTCGTCCGGGAGGTGCTCGCGCGGAATCCGAGCATCGAGTCGGCCCGGCAAGGGTGGCGTGCCGCTCTTGCTCGCGTGCGCGCGGCGGGGCCGTTCGAAGATCCGATGCTCGACGCGGGTATCGCGCCGCTGTCCATTGGCTCTTCGCGGGTGTCGGTCGGGTACGAGGTGGGGCTCAGTCAGAAGCTGCCGTGGTTCGGCAAGCGCGGGCTCGAGACGGCAGCGGCCGCCGCCGAGGCGAACGCCGCGCGCAACGACCTCGAAGCGACGCGCCGCGAGCTCGCGATGACGGCCGTCGCACTCTACGACCAGTACTTCGTCGCGGTGCGGTCGCTCGCGATCAACTCCGAGCATCTGGGGCTGATGCGCGTCCTGGGCGGCGGCGCGACGGCGCAGTTCGAATCGGGACGAGGCGCCGCGCAAGACCCGCTCGAAGCCGACGTCGAACTCGCCGGTCTCGAGCGCGACGCGGCGATGCTCACCGCCGAGCGCGACGTCGTGACCGCTCAGATGAACGAGCTCCTCCACCGCGATCCGGCCTCGTCATTGCCGCCTCCGCCGTCCGAGGTGCCGCTCGCAGAAAAGCACGACGTAAATGACGTGCAGCGACTGCAGCGGGAGGCCGTTGCGCGGCGGCCGGAGCTTGCGGCCATCCGGGACCGGGCTCGTGCCGAGCAGGCGCGGGCCGATGGGGCGAAGCGGGAGGCCTATCCCGATGTGACGGTGTCTACGTCGTACAACTCGATGTGGGACATGCCGGAGCACCGCTGGATGGTGGGGCTCGGCTTCAATTTGCCGATCTGGTCGGGCCCGCGTGGCGGAAGAGCCGACGAAGCCGCTGCGCGGCGCGCACAGCTCGAGAGCGACGCGGCGCGGCTCGAAGCGTCGGCGCGCACCGCGGTGTACGTGTCGGTCACGCGGCTCCGCGAGTCGGAGCACGTGCTTCGTCTCTATGACGAGCGGCTCTTGCCGGTGGCGCGCGCGCGCATCGAGGCGGCGCGCGCGGGGTTCACCGCGTCACGCAGCCCGTTCACGGCGGTCATCGACGCGGAGCGGAGTCTCCGTACGGTGGAGCTCGACTACCAGACGGCGCGCGCGGAATGCGATCGCCGACACGCCGAGCTCGAACGCGCCCTCGGACGGATCCCCGGCCTCGACGACGAGGGAGCACTCCGATGAGCCGCGAAGCCCGCGTCGCGACGCTGCTCGCCGTCGTACTCGTCGTCACTGCAGCCGTCTTTCACCGTCGACTGACGACCTGGTTCGCGGGCGACGTCACCACGCCTGCCTCCGTGGGGTCGCCGTCGCCGTCGTCGGACATCGATCACTACACGTGCTCCATGCATCCGTCGGTGAAGCAGCAAGGGCCCGGCAAGTGCCCCCTCTGCGGCATGGATCTCATCCCGGTGACGAAGGAGTCCCAGGCGGAAGGCGTCGTGATGATCGACGAGGCGCGGCGCCAGCTCATCGGCGTGCGCACCGGCAAGGTCGTCGAGGGGCCGCTCCGTCAGACGTTTCGCGCCGTCGGGCAGGTCGCGTACGACGAGTCGAAGCTCGCCGATGTGACGCTCAAGGTGCAAGGCTTCATCACGAAGCTTTACGTGAGCGAGACGGGCCAGCGCGTCGCGAAGGGACAGCCGCTCTTCTCGCTTTACAGCCCGGAGCTCTACAACGCGGAGCAAGATTATCTGCTCGCCGTGAAGAGCGCGTCCGCTCAGGCGATGCCGTCGCCCGTGGCGCTCGCGGACCTCGGTCGCGCCGCGCGCCAGCGCTTGCATCTACTCGGGCTCTCCGACGCGCAGCTTGCGGCGATCGAGAAGAGCGGCGTTCCTGCGGAAAATGTGACCTTCTCGTCGCCGGCGAGTGGGTTCGTCATCGAGAAGTCGGTCGTCGAGGGCGCCGCACTGGAAGCCGGAATGCGGCTCTTTCGCATCGCGCAGCTCGACGAGGTGTGGGTGGAAGCCGACGTGTACGAGGGCGACCTCGCGCACGTGCAGCGCGGACAGAGCGCGACGGTGACGCTCGATTACCTGCCCGGCCGCTCGTACGCGGCGAAGGTCGCCTACGTCTATCCGTATCTCGATCCGAAGAGCCGCACCGGGCGCGTGCGCGTCGTGCTCGCGAACGAGCAGCAAGAGCTCCGTCCCGGAATGTACGCCACCGTCGAGCTCGCCGCCGACGCGACGCCGAAGCTCCTCGTGCCGAGCGCGGCAGTCGTCTACACCGGTCCGCGGCGTCTCGTCTTTCTGGATCTCGGTGCGGGGCGGTTTGCACCCCGCGAGATCCGCGTCGGTGCCGAGGTGAACGGCCAGTACGAGGTGCTCGACGGCCTGCACGCCGGGGACCCCGTCGCCATCTCCGGCGTGTTCCTCATCGCCGCCGAAGCACGCATCAGCACCGCAGCGAAATACTGGGACGACGCGCCGGCAGACTCCGCAATGGCGCCAGCGCCGGGAACGACGGCGATGCCGGGAACGACGGCGATGGCGCCGCGAGCGACGCCGATTGCTGTGCCGCCGGGTGCCGCGACGATGAGGGCTAACCCCAAAGAAAAGCCGGCTGCGGTTTACAGCTGTCCGATGCATCCCGAGGTGCGGAGTGACGTGCCGGGCAAGTGTCCGAAGTGCGGCATGGAGCTCGTGCGCGTGCCGGCGGGGACCACGCCGTGAAGGAACGCGATGCGACGGAGATCGGGTTCATCGCGCGCGTGATCGCGGCGTGTGCGCATCGGCCTTATCTGACGGTGCTGGTCGTTGCGGCGTTTGCGGCTTGGGGGTGGGTCTCGCTTCGTCAGGCGCCGCTCGACGCGATCCCGGATCTCTCCGACGTGCAGGTCATCGTGTTCACGGAGTGGATGGGGCAGAGCCCGGATCTCGTGGAAGATCAGGTGACGTATCCGATCTCGACGGCGTTGATCGCGGCGCCGAAAGTGCAAGCGGTTCGCGGGCAATCGATGTTCGGCATGTCGTTCGTCAACGTGATCTTCGACGAAGGCACCGACATCTACTGGGCGCGGAGCCGCGTGCTCGAGTACATGAGCTCCGTTCGCGCGAAGCTGCCGGAGGGCGTGAATCCGACGCTCGGTCCCGATGCGACGGGCGTCGGGTGGGTGTTCGAGTATGCGCTCGTCGATCGCACGGGGAAGCACGATCTCGCCGAGCTCCGGAGCTTGCAGGACTGGAACGTCCGCTACGCGCTCGAGAGCGTCCCCGGCGTCGCGGAGGTCGCGAGCGTCGGCGGTTACGTGAAGCAGTATCAGGTGAACGTCGATCCGAACAAACTGCTCGCACGCGGTGTCACGATGGAAGACGTCGTGCGCTCGGTGCGCGCGTCGAACGAGAACGTCGGCGGCCGCGTCCTCGAGATAGCCGGTCACGAGCACGTCATTCGCGGTCGCGGCTACGTGAAGAGGCCTGAGGATATAGGGAGCAGTGTAGTCAGGGTATCCGGCGGCACACCGGTTCGCGTCGCAGACGTCGCCGACGTGAGCGTCGGTCCCGACATCCGGCGTGGCCTCACCGAGCTGAACGGCGAGGGGGAGGCGCCGGGCGGCATCGTCGTGATGCGCTACGGCGAGAACGCGCTGAACGTCATCGAGCGCGTCAAGGAGCGCCTGCACGACGTCGCGAAGGGCCTGCCCGCCGGCGTCGAGGTCGTCACGACCTACGATCGCTCGACGCTAATCAAGGAGTCTGTCGCGACGCTGAAGCACACGCTCCTCGAGGAGATGCTCGTCGTGAGCCTCGTCATCTTCGGCTTTCTCTTGCACGCGCGGAGCGCGCTCATTCCGATCCTGACGTTGCCGCTCGGCGTGCTCCTCGCGTTCATCCCGATGTCGGCGCAGCACCTGACGGCGAACATCATGTCCCTCGGCGGCATCGCGGTCGCGGTCGGCGCGATGGTCGACGCGTCGATCATCATGATCGAAAATATCCACAAAAAGCTCGCTGAATGGGACATTGCGGGGCAGCAGACGCCACGGCGCGACGTCATCGTGGAGGCGATGCAGGAGGTCGGGCCGTCACTCTTCTTCTCTCTCCTCGTGATCACGCTGTCGTTCCTGCCGGTGTTCACGCTGGAAGCGACGGAGGGACGGCTCTTCAAGCCGCTCGCGTTCACGAAGACGTATTCCATCGGGTTCGCGGCGGTGCTCGCGGTCACCCTGACGCCGGCGCTCGCGGTGCTGCTCATCCGCGGCAAGGTGCACGACGAGACGGCGCTCAGTCGCGCGCTCAGTGCGCTCTACGCGCCGGTCGTTCGCTTCGTCGTCGCACATCGGTACGCGGTCGTGGCGCTCGCGGCGCTCGCCGTCGTGCTGACGGTGCCCGCCGTGTTCCGGCTGAAGAGCGAGTTCATGCCGCCGCTCAACGAGGGCGTCATTCTCTACATGCCGACCGCGCCGCCCGGCATGAGCGAGAACGAATCGTCGGTGACGCTCCAGGCGATGGACCGCGAGCTCAAGAGGTTCCCCGAGGTACAGAGTGTGTTTGGCAAGGAAGGCCGCGCCGAGAGTGCGACGGATCCAGCGCCGCTCGGCATGGCGGAGGTCACCATCGTGCTCAAGCCGCGGAGCGAGTGGCGCCAGGGCGTCACCTGGGACTCGCTGATTCGCGACATGGACGCGAAGCTTCGCTTTCCCGGCATGCCCAACGTGTGGTGGATGCCGATCCAGACGCGCACCGAGATGCTCGCGACGGGAGTGCGGAGCCCGCTCGGCATAGAGGTGTTCGGCGACGACCTCGCGAGCATCGAAAAGGCGGCGATCGCCGTCGAGCACGCCGTCGCAAAGGTCCCTGGCACCCGGAGCGCGTTCGCCGAGCGCTCAACTGGCGGTTTCTACGTCGATTTTGTCGTGAAACGCGAGGAAGCGGCGCGCCACGGGCTCACCGTCGCCGACGTGAACCAGGTCGTCGCGCACGCGATCGGCGGCGAGAACGTCTCCTCGACGGTCGAGGGACGCGAGCGATACCCCATCAACGTCCGTTACGCGCGCGAGTACCGCGACGACCCTGGCGTGCTCGGTCGCGTGCTCATCGCGACGCCCGACGGCGCGCAAGTGCCGCTGTCACAAGTGACGACGATGGAGACCGTGCTCGGGCCACCGATGATCCGCAGTGAAGGCGGCAAGCTCGTCGGGTTCGTCTTCGTCGACACGGACCGCCCGATCGCCGACTACGTCGCCGACGCCAGGGACGCCGTCGCGCACGAAGTCGCGTTGCCGGCAGGGACGCGCCTCGCCTGGGTCGGGCAATTTCGCTACTTCGAGCGAGCTCGCGAACGCCTCAAATGGGTGATCCCACTGACGCTCGGTATCGTCGCGTTGCTGCTCTATCTCAACACGACGTCCATCGTCGAGACGGCCATGGTGCTCCTCGCAGTGCCGTTCTCACTCGTCGGCGCGGTGTGGCTGGTCTACCTGCTCCACTACAACGTCAGTGTCGCAGTCTGGGTAGGCGTCATAGCGCTGGCCGGCCTCGACGCCGAAACGGGCGTCGTGATGCTCCTTTACCTGACGCTGGCCCACCGCCGTCGCAATCCGAGCACCCACGCCGACCTGCGCGAAACCATCGTCGAAGGCGCCGCCAAACGCCTCCGCCCCAAGCTGATGACCGTGGCCACGATGCTCTTCGGATTGGTCCCGGTGCTATGGAGCACAGGAACGGGAGCCGACGTAATGAAGCGAATCGCCGCCCCCATGGTCGGCGGACTCGCGACGTCGTTCTTGCTCGAGCTCACGGTGTATCCGGCGCTGTTTGCGATCTGGAAGGGACGGGGGCTGCGGGTTTGACCTTGGCGAGCGTGCGTCTTGCAGCCCCGACATGGACTTGGCCACTGGAATGGTCACTGGGCCGATTGAGCTCGGGCCGACGATTGATCTTGACGTAGTTCCGCGAGACGATCCGCTCGAGATCGAGGCGTTCCGCTAAACCGGTGCTGCGCGGCTCGACATCAAGCCACGTGAAGCTTCTACGCAGTGGACGGCGGCGAAGGCGATCTGCTCGTGGAAAGGCGCGCTACGCGACGATACGGATGCTGAAAATCAGCATGGTAGTGCTTGGTCATGACGGGAACCAACATCGAAACGAGCGAGGATTCCGGCGAGAAAAGTGAATGGGTTCGGGCGCATGAAGCGCTGTCGCGCCTGGCCGCCGAGCGCGCTGCGGCGGACGCGGAAGAAGGCCGCTGGTTTCGCGCCGCTGGTGGTCGGTAAGAGCCCGGGCGACGAGCCATCTTCCGCGGGCAAACCTGATGCGCGACGCCACGTTCTTCGCTTCGAAGTTGCGGCCGAAACTCTGGCGTTCTTCCGAGAGGCAATGAACAAGCTCAAGCGCAGCGGCACTCCGCTCGATGACGACTCCGCGCTCATGCTGATGGCACGTCACGTTCTCGGTGGTCCGGCCGACGCGGGCCGAGCGAGCTACCAGATCGCACTCTCCGTCTGCCCTACGTGTGACAGGGGTTACCAGCACGCGAGCGGTCAGCACATCGGGGTGATCACGACTTCCGTTGCGGGCGCGGAGCCCGCCAAGGGTGAAAGCGCCCACGTGGGCGCGCGGCGCGCCAAGGACGAAAGGGCCCATGTGGGCGCGGAGCCCGCCAAGGACGAGTGCGCCCACGTGGGCGCAGCGCTAATTCGCGCAATCGGCGGCGTCCGGGCGAAGCAAACCGTCTCACCGGCGACACGCAGAGCCGTGCGGCGCCGCGCAGCACATCGCGGTGAGCTCGTTGTCTCCGGCAGCGTCGCGTCGGGTATTCGATTCCGGCATGCCGACGGCAACGACTACGGAAAGGGCCCGCAACCGAGTGCGGTGGAGATGCAGGCGAAAGCCTTCGCCGCCTTACGTGGCCTCGGCTTTCGAGAAGGTGAGGTTCGTCGAGCGCTGGCAGAGTCCTGCGAACTCGGGGTGCCAGAGATGAACCTCGAACGGGTCGTACGAGGCGCGCTAGCCAGACTGACCCCGCAGCCCGTCCACATTTGATACACGCGCCGGACGAAGGTCGAAGTCCCAGCCAGGCGGAACGGCAGACAGCACCGTTCCGCCCGCATCTCGAACGGCTACTGCGCCGTCACAGTGACTTTGAGCACGGAATCCACTGCGGGATAGGTGTAGCCGTCGTTCACCTTGCTGAGCAGTTGCACCATGCCTTCGCCGGGCGCTCCGGTGTCGGGGGTGAGCTGGTTCGTCACGGTGTTGGGGCCGATGCCGGGCTCTTCGTTGCCCTCGGTGCCGCAGTCCCACAGGGAGATCTGAGCGGTGATGTCGCCGGTCAGCGGCTTGTTGCTGGCGTCGAACAGCGCGATGCCGGTGTCCTTCGGACCGAAGAAGACGTCGTTGGTGGCGGCGAGCATGGTGGCGAAGGAGAGTGCATCGCCGGGGCTGGCCGTGAACGTGAACTGATACTTTGCACCCGGAAGAATGGGGCCAGGGCCGGCGGCGCCCGTGGGCGTGTTGAAGACGGCAGCGGTGATGCCGCCGTCGAGCGTCGTCAGTGCGCTCCCGAGCACGCTGGGATTCCCGTCCTCGGCGATGTGCTCGAGGCCGTCGCCGTAGTCGGCCGTGCCGGTGGTGAAGAGGGGGCGCGCACCGGCGTTGTGCACGACCCAGACGCCCGGTGAAGCGGGGTAGGTGATGCCGGCATTCGCGGCGACGTACGCGCCGAGCACCGTGGGATCACCGTCTTCGGCGATGTGCTCGAGCCCAAGACCGCGGTCTTTCTTGCCCACCGTGAAGAGCGGATCCGCGCCTCCGTGAACCACCCAGACGCCGGGCGACATGGGGGCGGGGAAGTTGCCCGCGCTGGTCTTGAGAGCCATGTCCGTGGACACGTTCTCGAGCGACACCTTGAACAGAGTGCCGGTCATGTGGGTCACCGTCACCTTGAGGACGTCGGCGACGCTCGGATACTTGAAGGTGTCCGTCGTCGAGTCCTTGATATCGATGACGTTGCCGTTCTCGGCGGGGCCGGTGTTCGGCGCCGGCTGCTGGGTGACCGTGTTCGGGCCCACGTGAGGCTCCTCGTTGATCTCGGTTCCCGCGTCCCAGAGATGGATCTGGGCCGTGACGTCGGCGCTGATCGGCGCGCCGTTCTGGTCGTAGAGGGCAATGCCGTCGCCGTTCGGTCCGAAGAACAGATCGTTGGTCGCCGCCAGCATGGTGACGAATGAAAGCTTCTGCTTTCGGCCGGCATCGACGGTGAACTCGTACTTCGTGCCGGGCGTGATCGCGCCGGGTGCACTTGCGCCCACGGGAGTGTTGAAAATTCCCCCACTGGTGAACTGCTTCGCGGTGGCGACGTTCTCGAGCGTCACGGTGAATTGCCGGCTGCTCGCTCCGCTATCCGCGTCTCCACCCGCGTCGGCCGCTTCGCCCGTCGAGGCATCGGTGTCTCCGCTTGCGCCCCCGGTTGCCGCACCACCAGAGGAGGAGGCATTGCCGCCAGTCGACGAAGCACCGCCTCCGCCGCTGGACGAGCCTGCCTTACCACCTGACGACGACCCTCCGCTCGCGGTCGAGCCTCCGGTGCCGGGGCCGCCATCGTTCGAGCCGCCGCCGCCTCCATCGTCGCTACAAGCATTGAGGAGAGTCGACGTGGCGACCACGAACGCGAGTAAATTTCTCATTTGCCCGCGCCTACGGCGAGGCGCGGATGTCGGTTACAGGTCGCCACTCGACTTTTTCGGCGCTGGCGTGTGGACGACCTGTCTCGTTCCCACGTCTCTCGGGCCGGGGCCGGACCGGTGCTAGACTTCCCGGTTGTGTCCGACGCGGAACGACAGGCAAATCGATTGCAGGCGCTCGCGGAATCGGCAGAGCTCTTTGCCGAGGCGAGCACCGATCTCGAGCGGCTTCTCGGTCTGGTCGCGCGGCGGTTCTCGGAGCTGGTCGGGGAGGCCGCGAACATCCGGTTGCTCGAGGGGAACGCGCTGGTTCCCGTCGCGACCTATCACCCCGACCCGGCCATCAACGACTATCTCCGAGAGTTCCACGACAAGACGCCGCTGAAGCTGGGGGAAGGCATCTCGGGCCAGGTACTCGCAACCGGCGAGCCGTACTACAAGCCAGACCTCGATCTCGAGCAGCTCAAAGAGACCCTCGCGCCCGGGTTCGTCGCGATCTTCGAGAAGGTCGGCATCAGCGGGATGATCGTGGTGCGGCTACGAGCGCGCGGTGTGAACCTCGGCTACCTGTCGCTGTTCCGGACGAGCGCCGCTCGGCCGCCTTACACGTTCGACGACCTCAACCTCGTCAAGGATCTCGCCGACCGCGCGGCCCTCGCCATCGACAACAGTCAACTGCTCGACAGTCTCGAACGGCGCGTCGCCGAGCGCACACGAGCGCTCGAGATCGCAAATCGAGAGCTCGAGGCGTTCGCGTTTTCGGTGTCTCACGATCTTCGCTCGCCGCTCCGGCGCATCGACGGATTCTCGCGGATGGTGGAGGACGACTACGGCCCCAAGCTCGACGACGAGGGCCGCCGCATGCTCGCGGTGATCCGCAAGAACTCGCAGCAGATGGGCCACCTCATCGAGGACCTACTCAGGCTGTCCCGGCTCGGGCATCGCGCGATCCAGCCGGTGTCCGAGGTCGACATGCGCGACGTGGTCGAGGAAGTGCTCGCCAATATCCGCGCGGCGAATCCGGCGCTCGTGCTCGATCTGCGCCTCGGCGAGCTGCCGACCGCGATCGGAAACGTCGAGCTCCTGCGTCAGGTGTGGACGAACCTGCTCGACAACGCGGTGAAGTACTCACGCCGCCGCGCCATATCGGTGGTGGAAATCAGTGGGCATCGAGAGAGCGGCGAACTCCGCTACGCGGTCACCGACAACGGCGCCGGCTTCGATCCCCAGTACTCCGAGAAGCTGTTCGGCGTGTTCCAGCGGCTCCACAACGACGCCGACTTCGAAGGCACCGGAGTCGGGCTCGCGCTCGTCCATCGCATCGTCTCTCGACACGGCGGTCGCGTATGGGCCGAAGGCCGGATCGACGCCGGCGCAACGTTCGGATTTGGACTACCGGAACGCGGTCCCCGCGGCGAGTAGCGTGGAGCGCGATGGTCCGCCTCCGTCTAAAATGGGCGGATCGCGAAATCGCGCCGTACGATGTCCTCCGAGCGCCGGGTCGCGCGTCCCTGTATCTGAAAGGCGGATAACCCGATGAATCGATACGTTTTCGTGTTTCGTGGCGGAGCGGTCGTGCACAAGGAGCTCGCTCCGGCCGAGCTGGGGGCGCACCTCCAGAAGTGGATGGTGTGGCTCGGCGAGCTAAAGGAGAAGGGGCACGCCGAGGCGATGGGCACGCGCCTCGAGGGTGCGGGCAAGACCATTCGCGGCAAGTCCAGAGCGTTCACCGACGGCCCATTCGCCGAGGCGAAGGATCTCGTGACGGGCACGCTCGGCATCAACGCACCGACGCTCGAGGCGGCGGCCGAGATCGCCAAGGGCTGCCCGATCTACGAGTACGACGGCTCCGTCGAGGTTCGGCCGGTCTTCGAAGAGCGCGGGGCCTGACGTGTCCGAGCCAGACGCCGGGCAGGTGCTCGCGACGCTGTTCCGCCGCCAGTCGGGGCGGATGACGGCTCTTCGCGGTGATGCGCAACCGTGCGCGCGACGCGCTTCGCCGCGAGCGCGTCCGGACTCGTGTCCTCGACGCCAGTACGTCACCGGAAGAGACGGAAGCCGAGGCCGCGGAGACCGCAGACGAGAGCGAGGATCTCCTGCGAATGATGTTCTCGTGCTGCCATCCGGCGCTGACCGACGACGGGCGGACTGCGCTCATCCTGCGCCTCGTCTGCGGGTTCGGCACCGACGAGGTGGCATGCGCGTTTCTCGCTGACCCGGTGGCGATGGCGAAGCGGCTCACGCGCGCCAAGCGGGTCATCGCCGACGACGGGCAGCTCTTCGAAGTGTCGACGCCCGAGCAGGCGCGCGAGCGCATGCCCGCGGTCCTGACGGCGCTCTATCTGACGTTCGACGCCGGGTACCACGGGAGCGTCGTCCCCGAGCCGGTGCGCGCGGAACTGTGCGCCGACGCGATCCGTCTGGCGACGCTCCTCGCGGCCTCGCCGGCGACGGCGAGCGCGGAGGTCGACGCGCTCCTTGCGCTCATGTACCTGCACGCGGCGCGCATGCCGGCGCGTCTCGATGCCGCGGGAGCGCTCGTCCCCCTCGAGCACCAGGACCGGTCCCTCTGGGACGGGAGCCTGATCGCGCGCGGCATGGAGCACCTCGGCGCCTCGGCGCGCGGCGGCGAGCTGACGACGTATCATCTCGAGGCCGGGATCGCGGCCGTCCACGCGATGTCACCGTCCGTCGAAGCGACGCCGTGGCCCAAGATCGCCGACCTCTACGATCGCCTCTACGCGCGAAAGCCCACACCGGTCGTCGCCCTCGGGCGCGCCATCGCACGGTCGCAAGTCGACGGCCCCGCGAGCGGCATCGACGCCCTCCTCGCGCTCCCCGGGCGCGAGCACCTCGAGGACTACCCCTTCTACTGGGCCGCCCTCGGCGACCTATCGCTCCGCGCCGGCGATCGCGGCCGCGCCCTCGGCTGGTTTCGGCGCGGCACGAAGGCCGCGCGAAACGACGCGGAGCGGGCGATGTTCGCGCGGCGGGTGATGGAGTGCGTGGATTAGATCGGGACGCGTCAAACTGCTCGGGCCGAAACGTCATGCCTCGAAGCGCGCACGTCGCGTCCTGTCGTATCACGTCGCGCCCGCGCCTTGGTCAGTCGCGCGAGCCGCCAGGCCTTGCACCGAACGAACGCGCGATCGCAAAGCTTCGTACAGCGCCGTCCCACGACACTCGACTCGAGCCCGTCCTCGCCGTTTGGGGGTCGACGTGACGCCCGGCGTCGCCGCCCGCGGTCGGCAGCTCTGAGACGCCGCCATCGTCGCCTCGCCAGAATTGCTCGAAGCGCAGCGGCGAAATCAACGTTCTCGAAAAGGCCGCCCTACCCGCTCTGTGCGTCCGATATTCTCCTCGGAAGCGCCCCTACTTCCAGACGTTCAGAACATCCCTGGACGACAAGCACGTTGACCATTCCATGAGTCGATTCCGATACCCACAGCCACCGAACGAGGATGCGTTCGAGGAATTCTGCCTCGCGCTCGGCAAGGAAGCGTGGTCGAAACCGCTTCTCGAACGCTATGGACACCGCGGGGAACGACAGCACGGAATCGATCTCCTCGACATGAGCGGCGACACACCGCTGTTCGCCGTCCAGTGCAAGCACCACGCGCCGAACCGCACGTTACCGCCCCCCGTGCTCGAAACCGCAGTTCTCGCGAGCCAGCCAAACCGAATCCTGTGGAGCGACGACGGGGTCTACGCCCTGATTGCTCGGGAGCGCCTTGGCGTCCGGCGCATCTGGACGCAAGCAGCACTCGCCTGGCTCGTGGACGAGGGGCGCATCGGCGGCGAGGTTCACACAGCCGCAAGCGCTCGACTCATCGGCTGGGGGTACAGCTTCACGCGGTCCAACCCAGCCATCATGCGGGAGGCTGGCCGGCTCGCGGAATGGAACCGAGAGCGCTGGCCGCTAAACGAGGCGGTGAAATACCTCGGACTGCAGGAAGTGCGGCCTGGGGATGCCATCTTCCTTGGCGTGTCACTCGTGAAGGACGGATATCGCGAAGGAGCCATTCAGGAACAGCGTCGTGGCCTCCTTCTCGATGTGCTCGCGGCCCTGCGCCAGCGGCTGGACATGTCGGAATCCCTGCTCGACGATTTCGATCGCTTCCTTCCGAAACTGTTCGGGCTCGATGCGCTCGGCGCGGACGACGCGAGGAAGACATTCCGAGCGTGGCGGGCAGGAGGCCGGAAGGTCGTACTTCGATCCTGACTCGACGGAGAGTAGCAATGGAACCATTCGGAATCGTCGACGTCAGCGCCGCCCCCGGTCGCACGGAACCGATCGGCAGCAAGGAAAAATTCTGGTTCCGCGACCCAACCGATCAGAGCCTCTGGCTGTTCAAGCGAGCGCGCGCGGGCACCGGTGAGGATTGGGCGGAGAAGATCGCCGCTGAGATCGCCGGGCTCTTGGGCCTTCCCCACGCGGATGTCGAGCTCGCCCAGCACGAAGGCGCGCCCGGCATTGCAACGAAGGATTTCACGGTCGACCAACGACACGGCGATCTCGTTCACGGCAACGAGCTCCTGTTCCACTTGGATCCCAGCTACCCGAAGGAACGCGAGTATCGCGTCCCCGAGCACACGCTCGATGCCGCGCCGCGCTCTTGAGCAGCCCTTCGTCCACCTGCCCGCGTGGATGTGGCCCGATGGCGTCGCGACACCGTGGGATGCCTTCATCGGGTACCTCATGCTCGACGCCCTCATCGGCAACACCGACCGGCATCATCAGAACTGGGGTATGCTCGCTTCCTCTCGGCGTGCCGGGCATCCAGCGACTCTTGCACCGACTTTCGATCACGCTTCGAGCTTGGGTCGCGAGTTGGACGACACCGAGCGGACGCGGCGCCTCGCGACCAAGGACGTCCGGAGCGACCTCCGAGCCTATGCGGCGAAGGCCCGCTCCGCGCTTTACGACACCGGGAACGACCACCCCCTCGGACCATGCGAAGCCTTCGCCCACGCTGCGGCAACCAGCCGCGCGGCGGGCCAGGCCTGGCTCGGCCGGCTTCGCTTGGTTCTTCCGGAGGACGTTTCCTCGCTCATCGCGCGCGTGCCCGGACAGACAATGACCGACCAAGCGCGACAGTTCGCGCTGGCGCTGCTACAAGAGAACCAAGCTCGTTTGGAGAGCCTGCATGCCGGATAGTTACGTTCCCCCCGCGCTCTTCGTCACGTGGCAAGACCCCGTGTCGCGATCCATTTTCCCAGTGGGTCGGCTGGTGCGGATCGTGGCGCCCCGGGCGAATTACGAGTTCGCGTATCTCCAAGCGGCGCGGCGTGCGGAAGAGAAGGGGTTTGTCGCGTTCGTCGCCTTCCCCGATCTGACGGAGGTCTATCGCTCGTCCGAGCTCCCTCCTTTCTTTCGGAACCGCCTCATGCCGCGGGCTCGCGCCGAATACTCTGCCCAGCTCACGGCGATCGGCCTCGACGCCTCGGCATCGGAGGAGGAAGTTCTGGCGCGCACGAACGGACGCCGTGCAACCGATCCCTACGAGTTGTTCAGCGAGTTCGAGCCCGGCAGCGCCCACGACGAATGGGAGACGACGTTCTTCGCGCGCTCCCTTCGGTACCTCGACTTCCCCCAGGCCATCGACGCACTGACTCCTGGCCAGCAGCTGTTCTGCATGCGGGATATGCAGAACCCAGTCGACCCGGCCGCCATCGCACTTCGGAACGCCAAGAATGCGATCGTTGGCTACTGCCCCGCGTACCTCGTCGACGATCTCGCGCCTCTCCTGGCAGACCCCGGTGCGGTATCAGTCGCGGTCGAGCGCGTGAACGCACCCCCCACGCCCCTCCAGCTCCGCCTGCAGTGCCATCTGCAGGTCCGCATGCCAGCTGGCTTTCACGGATATCGAACCGGCCGCTTCGAACCGCTCGCGCCGGGGGCGATTCGGCTGACGCACTGGGTCCGCCGAGCCAGGGTCGCTTAGCGAGCGTCGCCGTCATCACCAAACTAGCGTCGTGTACCTCATCTCGACGCCTCCGAGAGGAGGTACGCGGCGACGCGGAGCGACGGCATCCGTGGACGAGATCGCGAAACTTACATGCCATGCCGCGTCGACGGCGGGTCAATACCTCTACGTTCCGGAGCAGCGACGCAGCTTGTTCGCGAAACTGCGCGGCGATGCGACTCTACGAGATCGGGCGCTACAGATCGTCCGTAAGAAGCGCGGCGATTCCTGAGGTGTAAGGCACTGCGCCCCTATTCGGCGAGAAGTCCTTCCCGTCGTAGGCCTTCCAGGCCTCATCCTTTTGGAGCTCGGAGAGCGTTGACCCTGGTCCGAACTTGTTGGAGAGCTGCGCGCAGGATTCTCGGATGAACTTGGCGCTCCGCGCCGTTTCAGCGGCGCGGCTTCGGCCGCGACTTGTTGCTTTCTTGCCGAGGCCACAGCTCCGGCGATGCTCGCCTTGAGCGCCATCACCTCGGCTTTCTTTCGGTCCGGATCGAACCCTCCGACCACGAACGCTCGGAACGACGGATCCGCCGCTTGCAGGGCCGACACTTTGTGCAAAGCCTCGTCCCACGCTTCGTCCGCCTCCACCCACGAACGCCTGGCGACCAGTGTTTTCCCGTTCCGGAGCGATTCCTCGAATTCAGCCACGCCGTCGATGAAAGCGGTCATCGCATGCACGTGGCTGACCGTCGATTCGATCTCGGACTCCGCAGCCACAGCATCCGGCGGCTTTGCATCCAGCTGACCGAGCCAGGTTTTCGCCTGGTCTCTGAAGGCAGTCAACTCGTTGAGCTTCGCGTGTAGGTCATCGTTCGTCTTGATGCTCGTCATGTCGGACGAGATTTTCTTCAGTGTCGTCCTCCACTCCGCAGCTTTCCCCGGGGCTGCGGCGAGAAGGCTCGCCTGGAGCTCCTTCCGGCGAGCCTCATTCTCAGCGGCTTGCGCCGTGTGCGCCCCCGAGTGCGCCTCAGCAACGCGCGGTGGGCTCATTCCCGGGTGAGGAGGCGGAGGTGCCGCGCTGCGCAGCGCAGCAGCGAAAGCAGGGTGAGCCGTCATATCGATCCATTGCTGCGATCCCACGGCACACACGGAACCACTAAACAGTCGCCCGCCCCGGATCCATGCGACAACCTCGGCCTCTTCGACAGGGCCGAGAGTCTGCCCGTTCAGATTCACGTACCAGGCCATCTGTGTCTCCCCGACCGCGGAGCGGTCTCAAACCCACCAATCATCGGCGATACCTGTTCGGAAGTCACGCGGGACATTCAAGGTCAAAAAGAGCGTCGGAAGGCCCGTCGCCTTGACCCTGCACAGCGCTGACAAGCATTCGCAAGCGCCAGAGTCACGCGGACGCTGTCACCACCCCCGTTCACCTTGAATGTCGCGAAGCACTCGGCTGCCCCATGTCGTTCACCTTGAACGTCGCGAAGCACCCGGCTGCCCCATGTCGTTCACTCTGAACGACCGGAAGCACCCGGCTGCCCCATCTCGTTCAACTTGAACGACGACCGGGCTCCAGGCTGCCCCACGTCGTTCAAGTTGAACGGTTTCGAGCAGCCGGCTGCCTCCGACGATTCACTCTGAACGACCGGAAGCAGCCGGCTGCCTCCGACGGTTCACTCTGAACGATCCGAAGCACCCGCCTGCCTCCGATCGTTCACTTTGAACAAAGGCTGGAACCCGGACGGCCGCATCGATCGTGCCTCGACGTCGCGAGTGTGAATCTCGTTCACTCGGTGTCGCGGAGCGGCTGCGGAGTGTGGTGTTGCGACGACACTTGGTTCGGCGTGTTCGTCGAGAATCGCGCTGAAAAGCGGTCGAGATCAAATCGGTCGGGTGGCGGGAAGAATTGTCCGACTACCGCGTTGGCCACACCGACTGGGATGCGTGAAACATCCAAGAGGAACCAGAGGAGAATGAAAATGTCTGATCAGAATGATTCGAATACGGGGAACGGCGGTGGCTCTTCGTTCGACGATACGTCGTCGTTCGCGGTGGCCTACGAGAAGCGGCTCCAGGAGATCCGGAGCGTGCCTGACGACGAGCTCGTCACGATGAACTTCGACGTGCACTCGGCGATCACGACGGTGCTCGGTGTGCTCCCGGAGCTCGTTGCGTTGCGCGAGGCGATGGCGGCGCTCGCGGGACTCGACCAGGGCAAGATCTCCGGGCTCGAGGAGTACGCCCAAGCGGCGGCGGAGGCGAACTCGCGCTACGTGACCGCGACGCTGCCGCCGGAGGACATCGTCGCGATGAACGAGCAGGCGATGGCGATGCGGGAAACGTTTCGCTCGGATGCCACGGCGCTCGCAAATCGCGGGCTCATCGCTCGCGAGCGACTGACCGCGTTCAAGGGGCTCGTCGGCTACAAGAACGTCGCGTTCGATCTCATCGACTGGGCGAACCTGATGCGCGACTGCTGGGCGCAGATCCAGGGGAAGACGGCATTGTCCGCCGCGGAGATCCAGCAAGGAAAGGAGCTCGGAGAACGGCTGGTGCGCGCCGCGGGCATTCGTGAGCAGGCTCCGGCCGTCGCCGCGGATGCGGCGCTCGTGCGCCAGCAGGCGTTGACGTTGCTCCTGAACGCCTACGACGAGACGCGCCGCGCGGTGGTGTACCTGCGCTGGCATCCGGAGGATGCGGAAACATCGCGCCCTCGCTCTACGCCGGCAAAGTGCGAAAGAGCGATGGCGCGCAGTCGCCGACGCCGCCCGCGCCGACGCCGCCACCGCCTGCGCCGCCTCAGGTCGTCACTCCTACGCCGGTGCCGCCGACGAATGGCGTGGCGGCGGGCCTTCCTGGCGCGATCCCGTTCGCAGGAGCTTGAGCGATCATGGCAAACGTCCCCTGCCTGAATCTCGGTAACTGTATGGCGCTCGACGGCGGGGGATCCTCCGTACCATTGCTGCTCCCGGCACATCACCTGGTCACGCACGGCGTGATCACCGGGATGACCGGGAGCGGCAAGACGGGACTCATCACCGTCATCGTCGAAGAAGCGCTGCGCGCCCGCGTGCCCGTGCTCATGATCGACGTGAAAGGCGATCTGCCCGACCTGCTGCTCGCTTTCCCCACCTTCGCCGCGTCGGCGTTCTTGCCATGGGTGGAGGAGATGCTCGAGCCCGGTGATCTCCGCAGTCCGGCCGAGCTCGCGGAGACGCTCGCTGGCGATCGGCAGCGCGCGCTCGCCGCGTGGAGCATCCGCGAACCGGAGCTGCGCGCGTTTCACGACGAGACCGTGGTGCGAGTCATCACCCCGGGTTCGACCGCCGGTGAATCGCTGCACGTGCTCTCGTCGCTCGAGCATCGCTCGGCGCGCTGGGACACCGACGTCGAAGCGGCACGCCCGGCCCTCGCTGCTGCGGTGTCGCTCGTGCTCCGGCTGCTCGGGCGCGATCCTGATCCGGCGCGCAGCCGCGAGCACGTGTTGCTCTCGGTGCTCGCCGAACGACGCCTACGAGCCGGCGAGAACGCGCCGATAGAAGCGCTGCTGGACGACCTTGCCAGTCCACCCATCGAAACGGTCGGCGCGCTCCGTCTTGACGCTTTCTTGCCGAAGTCAGAGCGTCGGGCACTCGCTGCTGCGCTGAACGGCCTTCTCGCATCGCCGACGTTCGAGAGCTGGCGGACGGGAGCGCCGCTCGACATCGGAAGCTGGCTCGAGCCGGTGAATGGGAAGACGCCCGCAGTCATCGTCAGCGTCGCGCACCTGGATGACGAGGAACGCGCGCTCGTTCTGGGCGTCCTTCTGGAGGAGCTCCTTGCCTGGACGCGCTCGCTCAGCGGCAGTCAGAAGCTCCGCGCGCTGTGCGTGTTCGACGAGGTGTACGGTTTCATCCCTCCACACCCGGCGAACCCGCCGACCAAGCGGCCTCTGGTCGCGCTGATGAAGCAAGCGCGAGCGTTCGGCGTCGGCATGGTCCTCGCAACGCAGAACCCCATGGACCTCGACTACCGCGCGCTCGGCAACGCGGGAACCTGGTGCATCGGCCGGCTGCAAACTGACGCCGACCGAGCGCGCGTCATCGACGGTCTGTCGGGGAACGACGCGGCGCTCGCGAAGCAACTGGGGGGCACCGTGCAGAAGCTTGCGCCCCGGTGGTTCGTGATGCGCGACGTGCACGCTGGCCCGAAGCCGTTCCTGGTGCAACCGCGCTGGGCGATCTCGTGGTTACGAGGGCCGCTGACGCGCACGGAGCTGAGAAAGGCGCGCGAGCTCACCCTCACAGGCTGATCCGGAATCCGAGAAGGAGAGACAACCGTGGACAAGTACCAAGGACTGACAGGTCGACTCGAAGCAGATCTCGCACCCGCGATGTTCGCCTACGGCGTCGTCGACGAGCTCCGCGCCGCCGCGCGCAAGACGCCCGCCGTGGTGGATCGGGTGACCGGCGCGCATCGCGCGACGTACCCCACGGTGACCCGCGTCACGTCCTGGGTCATCCTCGTACTCACATTCGCGATCAGCACCTTCGTCGCGTCGCGCGTCCAATCGACGCGCGGCCTCCTCATCGGTGGCACCATCAGCGCGCTCATCGTCCCGATCGCCGTCGCGATCGTCATGGAGTTCACCCAGGTCCGCGTCGAATGGACCGCGTCGGGCATCGCAGCGCGAACGCCCTGGAACGGCCCGCGCCGCCTCCGCTGGGAAGACCTGGTCTCCGTCCGCTACTCGAAGCTCGCCGGCTGGTTCGTCATCCGCGACTCACGCGGCGGCGTCGTCCGCGTCTCACAGCTGCTCAGCGGCGTCGGGGAGCTGTTGGAGACGATGGAGCAACGGGTGAATCCGTCGGTGAGAGGGCAGATTGACGTTGCAGTGGCGAGGTATGAGCGGGCGGTGCGACGGGGGACGGGGTGATGCGGCCCGGGTGGACGCCGGTTGCGGGGAGGGCAACGGAGCCGCTCGTGTCTACCGCGAGCTTCCGTGGTCCTGACCCGAAAGATGCCTATTTTTGCCCCTGATCGATTGCGGTAATGAATATCTGTGCAGTCTTCCGCGTTGCGGGATAAATCACGGTCGGGCGAGCTGCCACCTTTCTCCGAGGTCGAGAAAATACCTGTTGATGGAATTTCTGCCTGAACGGCACTACGCGCACGCGCCGATAACCGAGGCGGTCATCGACTTCGGCGTTCAGCTGTCGGCCGACCCCACCGCGGAGAACCTCGGGGAGATCCGCGACGAATCGTACGCGCAGCGAGATCCAGTCTTCATGGGCCACGTTCAGTTCGGGAGCGGAACGACGAGCGCAACGCAACAGGCGCTTGGGTGGCGCTTTCGAAGTGCCGATGGTCCTTACATCTATCAGGTACGCACGGATGGCTTCGCTTTGAGCCGGCTCACGCCCTACGAGAACTGGGACAATTTCTCGAGCGAGGCGCGGCGGATCTGGGACAAGTATCGAGCGGTCGCGAAGCCGATAACAGTGCAGCGCATCGCGCTCCGCTACATCAACCGCATCGACATCCCGCTGCCGCTCAACGACTTCGGCGAATACCTGCAGTGCTCCCCGTCGGTGTCGCCGCATTTGCCGCAAGGCCTGTCGAACTATTTGATGAGCTTAACCATCCCGCTCGATGAACTCGTGACGGTGGTGGTAAACGAAGCGATCTTGAATCAGGTCACCAAACCGAACGCGGTCTCCATTCTGCTCGACATCGGCGTGTCGCAGTCGCTCTCCTTGCCTTTCGAGGAAGAAGCGCTGTGGGAGCGTTTCGGCTATCTCCGTAAGGTGAAGAATCACGTCTTCGAGGCTTGTATCACCGACAAGACGAGAGAATTGTTTCAATGAGCAAGACGAACGCCGTGAAGTACGCGCCGCGCGCGCAAGAACCGCAGCGCACGGCCTACCCGTCCTATCTGGTGCCCGTACCCTCGGCGCCCGCCGAAGGCGTTGGGGAGGAGGCGCTTACCGTGACGCGCCAACTTGAAGAACTCAGCGCCCGCATCAATCAAACGGAAACGCTCACCCGCGCATTGCTCGCACGACTTGAGGAGGACGAGGCGCTGGCGCCCTACAATCACGTTCAGGGAAGGCAGATCGGAATGATAAAGGTGCGCTACAAGAACCTCGGTAGGCTACCGCCACGAGAAGTGTCATACGACGACGAGTGACGACATGAGGCCTTTTTGGGCGGAGGCGGAGGGCGAGGCGCTGGCGCAGGGGGACTTCCTTCCCGGATGTCATGTGCCCGAGTTCGGCGAGGGATTCGGAAGGCACGGGGGTGAGGAAGAACTAACCGTCCGTGAGACCGATCTTATTGTCGTCACGCAATCATGTGATCTCGAGAACGATAAGGTTTCTTTGGTTGCCTTCTGTCCCATCCATACGCTGGGCACGTTTGAGGACGCCAATCCGGGGTTTAAGATCAAGGGTCGATGGGAATCGGTCAGGCTAGGAAAGATGGCTGCCCTGCACATGCTCGCATCGCCGGAGACGCCCAATGACAATCGTGCGGCGCTCGTCGTCGATTTCGGACAGATTCACAGTTTGCCGCCCGCCTACGTCAAGCGGCGCGCCACGGAACTAGGGTCGCGCTGGCGGTTGGAATCGCCCTTCCTGGAGCATTTCTCGCAAGCGCTCGCGCGCTACTTCATGCGTGTAGGCCTGCCGTCGTCGATCCCTGCGTTCAAGTAGTGGCCGCGGTCGCGAGGTAACGAACTGTTGGCGGAAAGATTGATACTGGGTCTTGCGGTGAAGTACTTGCCGCGACGGACGGGACTGCAGTGGCGGCGTCGGCTGAAATCCAGCGGCCCGCGCGCGGTCGGTCCTCGGGGCGCGCGAAGGCGGTGAGCGCCAGCGCTGGAATCGCCTTCGTGGTCAAGTCAGCGCGCACGCGACGCAGGAGCGATACCCGTCCTCATCGGGACGAGCTCCGGCCCCCAGAGCGTGCTTCCACTCTTGCCGCATGGAGCCATCTTGCGAGAAATTCGGCCGAAAGCCAGCAGCGAGCCGCGACCGATGCGCGCCTCCTTTTCAGGAGCCAAGCGGGCGGGAGAATGATGTAGACATGCCGCCCCGATGACCAAGGCGAGCATGCGCTCTCACCGCTTCGTGATCATAGGTCTCGTCGCTTGCTCGATGCTGATGCACGAGATCTTGCTCACGCGGGTCTGTGCGCTCCGGCTTTACTTTCATTTCGCGTTCCTGGTCATCTCGAGCTGCTTGCTCGGCCTCGGCGCGAGCGGCTCGCTCCTCGCGACCTATCAGAACTCCTGGAAGCAGGCGCCGCGCCTCTGGCTCGGGCGATTCTCCATCGCTTACGCGATCTCGCTCGTCTTTGCGTACGCGCTCGTTCTCCGCTATCCGCTGCCGCAATCGCTGGATTTCGCGAATCCGGGCGACCTCGTTGCGCTCTCCCTCTTCAATCTGGGCGGCGCGTTGCCGTTCGTGTTCGGTGGCGCGGTGGTCGGCATGCTGCTCACGTTCGACGTGACGGACGTGAACCGGCTTTACGCGGTCGATCTGCTCGGTGCCGGCGCTGGCTGCATCGCGGTGCCGTTCCTCTTGCCGCACGTCGGCGCGGGCGGCGTGTTCGTACTCACGGTGGTACTCGCCGTGGTGGCGTCCGCGGTCGCCGTCCACGATCGGTACCCCAGGGCGGCGCTTGGCGTCGCCGCAGCGCTGTTCGTCGTCGGCGCCGTGCTCCTGCCGCGGTTCGACCGCATGTACCCGGTGCCGAGCAAGGGCCTGGTCGACTTCGCTCTGGCCGTCGACCACTCGAACTACCAGGAGCCGTTCAGCATCTGGACGGCTAACAGCCGTATCGATCTTCTTCGCGGTGCGAAGGACGCGCCTCGCGTCTATGCGAAGGTGTTCACGCAGGGGTCGAACACCGTGGGACTGCCGCTGACGCCGCACGCGGCCGGCATCGCACAGGACGCCACCGCCGGCACCACGATGCTCGACTACTCCGAGGAGCCGGAAGGCTTCGAGCTCCTGCGCCGGGCGATGTACTCGGCCGCGTACCGGCTGAAGGAATCGCCCCGGGTGTTCATCATCGGGCTCGGCGGCGGCAATGACGCCTGGGCGGCGAAGCTCAACAACGCGCGCTCGGTGAAAGCCGTCGAGCTCAACTGGCCGATCGTCGCACTCCACCAGAAGGTGATGCGCGACTTCTCCCGGAACCTCGTGGAAGACCCGCACGTGGAGCTCGTGGTCGGTGAGGGCCGGAGCGCGCTCATGCGCGACACGAATCACTACGACGTCATCCAGATGACGGGCATCGACACATGGACCGCGCTGGCTTCAGGGGCCTACGTGCTCGCCGAGAACTATCTCTACACGAGCGAGGCGATCGAATCGATGTACTCGCACCTCGCGCCCGGTGGGATCCTCCAGATATCGCGCTTCGCGGAAGCGATGGAGGCACTCCGGATGATCTCCAACATGCACGCCGCGCTCGAGCACCTCGGTGCCGCCGACCACTTCGAGGACTCAGTCCAGGCACTCGCCACCGAAGACAAGATCATGGCGATCCAGCTGAAGAAGGGGCCCTTCACCCGGGAAGAGCAGGACTCGACCGAGAAGTACGCGAACGAAGCGGGGATCCGCGTCGTCTATCAGCCGAAGGAGGTTCGAGAGGGCCCCGTCGATCGGTTCATCCGCGAGCCCGACAAGCAGAAGCTCATCGACGCCTTCCCGATGAACATCTCGCCGACGGTCGACGACAAGCCCTACTTCTTCAACTACGCGAGGTGGCAGCACCCGATCGCGTCCGTGCAGCGCATCGACGACATTCCGTCGGCGTCGCAGGGCAACCCGATGCTCATCTTGAGCCAATTTTTCGTCAGCATCGTGCTCAGCGCGCTCCTCATCGTCTATCCCATCGCGCGGCGCTCCGACGTCCCGAAGAAGGGGAAGGGACGGTACTTCGTCTACTTCGCGGGCCTCGGGCTCGGATTCATTTTCATCGAGGTCGGGGCGATCCAGAAGCTCACGCTGTTCCTCGGTCAACCGGTGTACTCGCTGACCGTCACGCTCTTCTCACTCCTCGTCTTCACGGGGCTCGGCAGCCTGCTCTTCGCAGGACGTCTGTCGCCCGGGGATCGGCGCATCTGGGCGGTGCCGCTCGGTATCGCTGTCTTCATCGCGATCTTCCTCGGTGGCTCGTCGCTCTTCGTGTCGCACCTCATCGGGCTGCCAGTGGGAGTCAGGATCGCACTCGCCGTCCTCTTGCTGTGCCCGATCGGTCTTCTACTCGGCGTACCCTTTGCGTACGGGCTCCGCGTCGTGGCTGACTACCACCCCTCTCTGACGTCGTGGGCGTGGGCCATCAACGGTTCCGTGAGCGTCGTGGGATCCATCCTGACCGTCATCGTCTCCATGAACTTCGGCTTCACCGCCGTGATGTGCGCCGCCGTCCTCGTGTACCTCGTGGCGTTCACGGCGCTGATGGGGGCACCGAGGGCGGCGGTGGGGTGAGGGGAAGGGCGACGGGCGCTGCACGGGCAGATTGACGTCGCGGCGACTCAGCTTCGGTGCGCTCGCGTCTTCCGTGCTCTAGTCTCGGGATGGACGGAACGCTGACGCCGCCCGCGTGGCGGCCGGTGCCCATCGCGAGCGCGATGCGGCGGGTGCTCGCCCGCGGGTACACGGCACGGGACTTCCTCGCCGACGTGACGTCCGGCGTGCTCGTCGGCATCGTCGCGTTGCCGCTGTCCATGGCCCTCGCCATCGCGGTTGGCGTCCCGCCCCAGCACGGGCTCTATACGGCCATTGTTGCCGGAGCCGTCGTGGCGCTCCTCGGCGGATGCAAGTTCCAGGTCACGGGACCGACCGCGGCATTCGTCGTCATCCTTTCCCCGATCGCGAGTCGCTTCGGGCTCTCGGGGCTACTCACCGCCGGGATGCTCGCAGGCGTCTTTCTCATCGCGATGGGACTGCTCCGCCTTGGCGCGCTCATCCGGTTCATCCCTTATCCGGTCACGACGGGCTTCACCGCCGGGATCGCGACGGTCATCGCGACGCTGCAGCTCAAGGACGTCTTCGGACTCGACGCGGGAAAGCTACCCGATCATTTCGTCGAGCGGGCGTCGGCACTGTTTCGAGCGCGCGGCACGGCGCGCTGGGAAGAGCTCGCCGTCGCAGCGGGCACGATGGCGCTCCTCGTCGGGCTGCCGCGCATCACGAAGCGCATTCCCGCGCCGCTCGTCGCCATGACGCTCGTGGCGGGTATCGTCGTACTGGTCCATCGCGTGGTGCCGGCGTTCACCGTCGCGACGATCGGCTCCCGCTTCCACACCACCATCCACGGCGTCGTCGTGAACGGTATTCCGCGCGTCCTGCCGCTGCCGTCGCTGCCGTGGGGAAGCGGCGGTCTCTCGTTCGCTGACCTGCGTGAGCTTCTATCGGCGAGCGTCGCGATCGCGATCCTCGGCGCAATCGAGTCGCTCCTCTCGGCGACCATCGCGGACGGCATGACGCAGACCCGGCACGACCCCGACGCGGAGCTCGTCGCGCTCGGGATAGGCAACGTCGTCGCGCCGTTCTTCGGTGGTATTCCGGCGACCGGCGCACTCGCCCGCACCGCCACGAACATCCGGAGCGGCGCGCGTTCGCCCATCTCCGCCGTCGTGCATTCCGCGGTTGTGCTTCTCTGCATCGTCGTGGCGGCGCCGCTCGTCGCGTACGTTCCCATGGCGTCACTCGCCGCGCTGCTCCTCCTCGTGGCGTGGAACATGTCCGAGGCGCATCACTTCGCAGGCATCGTGCGGGTCGCGCCGAAGAGCGATGTCGCGGTCCTCGTCGTCTGCTACCTGCTCACCGTCGTCTTCGACATGGTCGTCGCGGTCTCGGTGGGGGTGATACTCGCGGCGTTCCTGTTCATCCGGCGTATGTCGGAGCTCACGCGCTCCGCCTTCGACGTCACCGGCGTCGGCGATGACGGAGAGCCGAGACCGCTCCCGGACGGCGTCGTCCTCTACGAGATCGAAGGGCCGCTCTTCTTCGGCGCTGCGCAGACGGCGATGCGCGGACTACAGGGGGGCGTCGCGGATCGCTACAAGATCCTCGTCCTGAACCTGTCACGGGTCTCGGTCATGGACGCGACCGGGCTCGCGGCGCTCGAGAACGCCATCGCCGACGTCGTGCGTCGCAAGAAGCGCGTCGTCCTCGTGGTGCCACTGGGACCGAAGGACGTCCTCGAGCGCGCGAGGCTCGACCTCGAGTACGACGGTCTGCTCTTCGCACCGGATCTCGACGCCGGTATCGTGCTCGCTGGCGAGCTCGTCGCGAAGGCAACCCCGAGCGTGCCGGTCCTCCCGACACAGGTCGCGCATTGATCGACGTGAAGATCGCCGTCGCGGTCGGCATCGTGAGCGGGCTCGTCCTAGTGGGTGCGTTTCTTTACAGCCGTCAGACCATCGCGCACCTCGAGAAGCGGCTCGCTATGTCGCTCGCCGCCTGTGCGCTGCCCGCGGCACCCGTAGTGACGACCGTGATCACCGATGAAGCCCTGTCGTCGTTGCCTGAGCCGGCGCGGCTTTACCTGGCGTTCATGGGCGTTGTCGGGAGGCCACCCGACTGGTGGTCGTTTGGCGAGCCACGGCGCCGATGGGGGAGCCACGACCACCGGCAACGGCGGTTCGTCACTCGGCGGAGCCTGCACGGGGATCGCTGGCGAGACGTCGGCGATGACCATGAACGGGATCACGGGCACGCCTCGCCGGGGAGACCCGAGGAGGTTTCAGGATCATCGTCGTTACTGCTACGACGCTCGACGCGCTTGCAGATGCCGTTTTGCAGCGCATCGCATGAAGCGTCGAGGATGCACGTGCTCTCCGCGGGCGTAAGATCCGGGTAACTGATTCCGCAGCCGCTGCTGAACTGGCATTGCACGGCTTCGAAAAAAAAGGCCGGGGCAGCAATCCTTCATGTATTTCACGGCTTCTTCGCAATCGACCTCGTCGTTGCGAAGGCACTGTGTTGCAGGCAAGCACATCGCGATGACGCCGAGTGTGCGCACCCAGCGTCTGCGCAATGCCCTTCGCGCCCGCGAATCCAGCGACGAATTCAATTCCCTCATTGCGAGGCGAATCGATGAGCAACTTCCGTACCCCTGCGTCAGCGTGAGACGCGAAGGAGCTATCGCGTCGGTTCCCTGGCTCTTGCCTGGCCTCGGAATGACTCCGAGCCGCGTCAGGAACTCGCGCGCTGGTTACGGCCTCACGCGCCCGTTCACGACGGCCCGCAACTGTCGGGCGTCGAAGGGTTTCTCGAGCTGGGCGTTGGGCAGGCTGGCGAGGAAATCGCGCGTCGGTACCTTGAACGCGCTGTCCGTCAGGAAGACGACTCGCTCGAGCTGGGCGTGGTCCACGCGCGCCAGTTCTTCGTAGAAATCCACCCCGGTGAGGACCGGCATGAGCACGTCGCAGAGGATGACGTCGAACCGGTTTCCGGCGGCAATCACCTTCAACGCATCCGTCGCGCTCGAGCAGAACTCGACGTCGTGCTCGGCCGAAAGCAGCCGCTCGACGGTTGCGCCGACCATCACGTCGTCGTCGATGACGAGGACACGACCAGGACGCGGGGGCAGGATGGAGACGAAGCTGCCCGACGGCTCCGGTAGTGATTCGCCAGCGGCGGGCAGCGACACCTTGAAGGACGTTCCATCTCCGGGTCGGCTCGTGACGGCGATCTCGCCGCCGAAGCCGGTGACGATGCGCTGGCAGATGGCGAGACCTAGCCCAACGCCGAGCCCCACGGGTCGGGTCGTGAAGAAGGGCGTGAAGATGTTCCTCAGAACATCGGGGGCCATGCCGGAACCGGTGTCCCGGACCTCGATGACGACGCGGCCAGTTGCATCCTGGCTCGTGATCACGGAGACCTCGTGGTCGTCCGCGCTTCCCTCGGGGATCGCCTGCACGGCGTTCAGGAGCAGATTCAAGAAGACCTGAGCGAGTCCCGAGTCGTTCGCCTCGGCGGCAGAAACGTTGCCGTACTCGGTGACGAGCCGCGCCCGCTGCCGGAGCTCGTCCTGCACCAGACGGAGCGTCGAGCCGAGGACGCGCTCCACGTCGACGGGGCCGTGACGGAACTCTGCGATGTGCGAGAAGACGCCGAGGTCAACGACGAGGTCCTTGACTCGATCGGCGGCTTCCATCGCATCGGTGAGCGACTCCACGAGATCCGTCGTGCGGGTCGTGGCAGGGAGGTCTTCTACGAGCTCGGTGACGGCCATCGAAGCGAACTCGAGGTTCGCGATGACGGCTGTCAGGGGGTTGTTGATCTCGTGCGCGACGCCGGCGGCGAGCGTGCCGCTCGAACCGAGGCGATCGGCGATCCTCAGCTGTTCACGTGCGGCGAAGGAACCGGCGAGGCTCAGTCCCTGAGCGAAGCGTGCGCTCGCTCCCACCACGAACGCGACGCGCTCCGGATCGAGCAGGTTCTCCGAAGGAGAAGCCAGGAACAGCGCGCCGAGCAACTCTTCCCGGTGACGCAGCGGCACGACCAGTCCGCGAGCGAGCCCGGCTCGGAGCAGCGCGGCCGTGGCTGCCACGAGCGCTGAGTAGCGCAGACAGGACGTCGTGGAGCGCGCCGTCGAGGGACTCGCCTCGCGCCAGGGCCTCCGTGATCCCGCTCAGGATGGATAGCTCGGTGGACAGGACAGCGGAGCGCTGCGATGCGCCGGCGCTGATGAACACCTGACGCTCGAGCTGCCTGAGCATGCGGGCGCCGTCGAGGTCGACGCTCACGAGGCCCGAGACATTCGACACGGGATGGGGCTGAAGGAGGTCCCGGAGCGTCTTCTTCAATCCGTCGGCGTCCGGCGCGAGGATGTCCGACACGATCGCGTGGGGGAGACGTTCTCTCGCGAGCTCGAGCCCTTCGCGGCTATCGGAGGCAATGATGACCTGAAAACCGAGTCGCCAGAGCTTGAATGCGATGCGCTTTCGTCGCTCCGCATCGTCGGCGACGACGACGATCTCCCGGTCCGCACCGAATCGGTCGTCAGCGTCGATGGCGACCGCGAGATGCCTCTGCACGACCTTGACGAGGCGCTCGGCGTTGATCGGCTTTCCCACCACGTCGTCGAAGCCCACGGCCGCGGTTCGTGCCTCGTCGGCGATCGAGACGACACCGGTGAGCGCAAGGATAGGGACCCGACGATTCGCGAGCCGTCCCTGAAGCTTCGCCGCGAGGACGAATCCGTCCATGTCCGGAAGCCTGAGGTCCTGGAGCACGAGATCGGGCGGGTTCCGCTCGAAGAGCTCGAGCGCCGTTCTGCCATCCGCGGCTTCGACGATGGTATAGCCGGTGCCCTGGAACGCTGAGCGCACGACGTCGCGTGTCGCCGCGTTGTCGTCGACCACCAGGATGGACGGCATTTGCCGCAACAGTCACTGCGTCCCACCGTGGCGAGCAGTCGGTGATTTTCTCACCTCACGTCGGCAAAAGGACTACACGCCTCAGTCGACCACGCCGTGCCGGAGCGCGTACCGGGCGATGTCGACGAGGCTCTCGAGCCCGGTTTTCTCACGGATCCTGGCGAGATAGGTGGCGACGGTCTTGTCGCTCAGCGAGAGCTCGGCGGCGATCGTCTTGATCGACTTCCCTCGTGCGATCGCCTTGAAGATCTCGAGCTCGCGCGCCGAGAGGCCCTCGTGCACGAGCTTTCCGTCGGGGGCTCGACTGCTCGACGCCACGGCGGACATCTCCCGCGTCCGCGCGATCGCGTAACCGAGGGCGCGAGCGAGCGCCTGTCGCCCCATCGCTTGCTTCGAAACGTAGTCCTGCGCGCCGGCCGCGATGCACGCGAGAGCGAGGTTGTCGTCGTCGCGTCCGGTCAGCACCACGACGGGCACGTCGTGCTCACCGCGCCGGATCGCCGCGACGCAGTCCACCCCGCTTCCGTCGGGCAATCCGAGGTCGAGCAGCACCGCATCGATGTCCCCGTGGGTCAGCCGGGACGCGGCCTCGGCGAGGGTCTGGACGTGCACGATCTGATTGACGTGACCGTCGCTCCCCGTGAGCAGCATACGGATGAGGGTCGCGTCCTCACTATTGTCCTCGATGAGCAGGATCAACCGCGGCTCGCGCGAGCAATGCTCGGCGGGCTCGCCGGTGGCGCGGGCTCGGGAGCCAGCTTGAGCGCTTGATTGCTGGATTCGGCCCGCTCGAGCTTCATCGTCCCCGCAGCGAGTATAGGGGGCGGCCCCTCGAATCGCGTGACAAATGCTCACGTGTCGGTCTCGTATCTCGCCGAAACGCTGCACGAATGGTGCGTACTTCGGGCTTCGAAGCGGCTCGCTCGTGATCACGACGTGCGACCACTGGAGTGGTCAGACATGGACGTCTTCGCTCGAGCGGCTCGAACGGGTCGCGGATCGGCTCGGCTCCGCGGAAATGTCGCCAGGGGTAGCTCGCCGTACAGCAGCGATACCAAGTTGAAGTGCGCCTCGAGCCGTGAACGCTGGAAGAGAACAGTTGAGCTCTGCTCGCTACGTGCTTTCGAGTGCGAACGGATAGCTTACTCCTGCGGCCACATGACTATCAGGAGACGCCACTTGGTCAAATTCCGTTCTGGTTCCAGCGCTTTAGCTGGTGTTTTGGTCGGTGTTCTCGGCTGTAGCTCGGGAACCGGCGAGGGGGGCAAAAGCCAGTTGGCCACCAACGGTACCGGTGGCGCGTTCGGAACTGGCGGAAACCCCGCTGTGTCGGGAACCGGGGCGACTAGCTCAGGCGGCTCCACCACAACGGTCCCTCCAGGCGGAGGGGTGTCGAATGGCGGAGTTACTTCACCGGGGACGGGCGGCGGAGCGTCGCCGGGCACCGGTGCCGTCGTCGGCAGTGGCGGAGGTAGCGTCGTTGGTTCTGGTGGTGCCGTTGGCACGACCGGCGGAACGACGGGCACTGCGGGTACGGTCGGCGCAGCGGGTAGCACCGCGGGCGCGACTGGCACCGCCGGTGCGACCGGCGCTGCAGGCTCGGGTCCGACGGGCTCGGGCGACGGCGCCTGCCTCGATGTGATCACGGACTACACGAAGGACGGTCCGTTCAAGGTCACGGCGAAGGACGTCGGCTCGATCCACTATTACGTTCCCGGGGTTCCGTCGGGCTGCAAGGTCCCCGTCATTCACCTCGCGAACGGAACGGGCGCGACGTGCTCCGTGTACCAGCCCGCTCTGCAACGCCTGGCCAGCAACGGCTTCCTCGCCACCTGCTACGAGAACGCGAACACCGGAGCAGGGACTCAGGGCCTCCAGGCTTTCGACACCGCGCTCACGACGTTCCCCGATCTCGCCGATTACAAGTTCGGTTCGACGGGGCACTCGCAGGGCGGTCAGGCCGCGTTCATCGTCCAGGCGCTCGCCGAGCAGAAGTACGGCACCAAGGCGATCTACGCCGGTCTCGCGATGGAGCCGGCGAGCGGCTTCGGCACGCAGCCCGCCGGCGGGACGTGGCAATCGATCTACGGCACGATCAAGGGCCCGATGTTCATGTTCAGCGGCCTCGGGACGGACGGGCTCGTCTCACAGGCCTGGGTGCAGCAAGCCTACGACGCGATGAGCAAGAGCACCGAGGTGTACTTCTGGACCGCCATGGGCGCGACGCACATCCCCGTGCCCAACCAGCAGGAGGAGGATATCTCCGTCGCCTGGTTCCGGTGGAAGCTCCTCGGCGATCAGAAGGCGTGCGCCTACTTCAAGAACATCCCCAAGACGATCACGACCTGGGTCCAGGTCGCCTCCGAGAACGAAAAGGCCTGCATGTGACGTAACGAGAAGGCCGAACGACGGGGAGAACTGCACGCCGGCTCTCCCCGTCTCGCGTTTGTGCGGGGCGGCCGTTCTATACTCCGCACATGATCAACGCTGAGCGCGTTTTCGTCGGGTTGTTGCTGCTGGCGTCGGCTCTGCTCACGACGGGGTGCAGCAAGAGGGAGCAAGCGGCGGCAGCGCCTTCCGCATCGGCGGCGCTTCCCGCGCCTCCTGTGGGGCTGCTCACCGTGGGCTCGAAGGCGCCGGACTTCGCCGCGCGTGATGCCACCGGCAAGGTCGTTCACCTGGACGACTTCCGCGACAAGCCGCGCGTCGTCTACTTCTATCCGAAGGACGGAACGCCGGGCTGCACCGTGGAGGCGCAGTCGTTCCGCGACTCCGACGCGCAGTTCCGCGCGAAGGGTGTGGTGGTGTTCGGCGTATCGCGGGACACGGACGAGAGCCATTCGGCGTTCCGGGCGGCTCAGGGTTTGCCGTTCGCCCTCGCCGCGGATCCCGACGGGGTCGTGCAGAAGTCCTACGGCGTGCCGGACCTCGGCCTGCCGCTTGCTTCGCGGATGTCATTTCTCATCGGGCGCGACGGTCGAGTCGAGCGCGTCTTCGACAAGGTCGACCCCGCCAACCACGTTAACGAGGTTCTCGCCCTGGTGCAGTGAACGCCTCTCAGTACCCGTAAGGAAGGGGAGCGGCGCCAGGGGGCTTCGCAGTGTCGGGAGCGGGCGCCGCAGAGAGCGCACAATACTTCGAGGTCGGATCGAGCAGACACTTGTACTCCGCGCAGTTGGCCTTCGCGAGGGTCGCAGAGATGGGGCGCATCAGTCCCTTCTTCGGAGTCCATTCGAGGCGGTGACCGAAGTCGAGCGTCGGCATCTGCGCGAGGAGGGCTTCGTCGAGATCTCCGCTTGCGACGAGATCTTGCAGCACGTCCATTCCGATGGGGCGGAGCCGGAGGCGCGCAGTCACGCGGGCGGGAAGTCCCTCGGGCCCGGAGATCCGGTACTGCTTGACGATGGCGTGCCTGCCCGGCAGGTACGTGACGTTCGCTCCCGGGAGCAGGTTCGATTCGAAGCCATCGGGGTGCTGCGGCGACTTCTCGGCCTCCCAGAACATGTGCACCGGCTTGCCTCGGACATCGAAGATCCGATCGGCCAGGAGCAGCAGGTTGGGGTCGTGCTTGGGATCGCCCGGGGGATACTCCTCGAGCGCGCCGTCTGTGATGCGCCCGCTGCTCACGTTCTCGAGCAAGTTTCCTTTCGCGTCGTAGGCCGAAACCTCGAGCCACAGCCGGCGATCTTGCGCCGCGCCGCTCGGCTGGTTGTGCCCGGCGTTGGTTTCGATCTGGAACGTGAAGAGGTCGGGAGGCGTGACCTCGAGCGTGAAGAAGGAAATGCTCGTCGGGAGCTCGCAGCGCTCCACGGCGCCGCGCATGGCGTCGCGATGGGGGAAATCGGTGAGCGCGACATCGACCGCTGGCCAGAGATGCCGGTGCACCAGGCGCTGGGGAAGACCCTTGCCCGTCGCCGCGAATCCGGGATCCCCGGGCATGTGACAGCCAACGCAGGAGTCGAACGCCGGCGGCTCACCGGTCGCGCTCTTGGAGAAGATCCCGTGCCGGTATTCGCGGAAGGTGCGCTCGAGCTCCACGCCGTTCGGAGTCACGATGTCGTGGCATCCGCCGCACATGCTCGTGCTCTCCGGTCGGTACGGGTTGAAGAATTCGGAGTACTCGGTGCCGTGGACGGGGATCTGCGCGGGGTCCTTGATGGGGCCGCGCATCGTCGTGTCTCCGGCGATGCGTAGCTGCCCGTTGTGCGTGCCCTCGACGGCCGTCACGTTGTGACAGAAGTAGCAGGTGACGCCGCGCTGTGCGTCCGGGAGCGCGCGCGGGTCGGTGTGGCTGTCGGTCGTGCCATGGCGGGCAGCCATGGGCGCATGACATCGCAGACAGAAGTCACCGAGCTTGCCGCCAGTCTCTCGCTGGCCGCGGGCGTTCATCGCGACGAAGACGGGATCGTCCGAGGCGTAGGCGTGCATGCTACTGGACCACTCGCGGTAGTGCATCGGGTGGCAGGTCTTGCAGCTCTTCGGATCCTGGAGCCGCTCGGCGGCCGGAGTATCGGGCGGTGCGTTCACGTGGACTGCCGACGCGGAGGGCACTGGCGGCTGCGTGGCGCTCGGCTCCTCGCGGACCGCGTGCCCCGTGCACCCGGGCAGAGCGCCGAACACGATGATGAGAGCTCCCACTCGTCGCCTGCGGCGCAGCAGGAGCGCGACGATCAGGACGGACGCCGCGGCGATCGCGCCGCTTCCGGAGCCGCTCCTCGGTCCGACGCTGCAGCGCGAAGTCGCACGCGCCGGTGCGGTCGCTTTCGGCGGTGACGAGGGAACAGGTTCCGGTGGCGTCACCGCTCGATCGCCGCCGATGAGGGCTCCCAGCCGCGGAGGAAGGGCGCGGTCCGCGTCGTCGTTCCGCACGAGCTGGGATTCGATGGTGGCCCGATTGTCCTTCACGACGGTGCCCGCGCCCTTCGTCGAGAGCATCACCACGCGCAGGTTCGCGGGTGTGGCCTCGACGGACGCGGGCGTGCCCGGCCCGCGTCCAGCGACGGAGCCGCCGTGCGGCAGATCGATCTGCCAGGAGGCGTCGCGGCGTGTCTTCGCCCCTTCGCAGAACAGCCGCTCGTGAGCGAACCGTGCCTTTGCAACCTGCGCGAGCTCCGGGTTGTAGTCGAAGGTGACGTCGCTCTTCAGCTTTTCCGGTGCGATCACGCCGCGGAACCGCGTCAGGTAGGGCGCTTTCCGGAGGCTCTCGGCGGCGTCGGTGATTGGCTGAACCACGCGCGTTCTCAGAAGGCGCAGGAACGCATCGCCATCTCGGGTCGAAGCTACGCCGACAGTGTCGTCCCAGTCGCCGAGGATGTCGCGTGCCGCGGCGGCGACCTCGGTGGCACCGCCGTGCTCCTGGTGCGTCAGCTGGAGGATGCGCGCCTCGTCTGTTTTCGACCACACCGATTGCCGGATCTGACTCACCGAGGTCGCGAGCTCGGTGACGAACCCTGCGCCCCCGGCCTCCGCCGACGCGGCACGCACCAGAGCAGCGTAGTTCGCGGGCTCACGTATCTCGGAAGCAGGAAGCCCGGAGCCATTTGCCGGGACCGTGCCCGCGACGTACGTCACCCCCGACGACCAGTCGATCCGCGCCTCGTTCAACACGAGCGACGGGGCACCGACCGGGACGGCCTGGGATGGCCCGACCACCCAGACGCGGAGGTCGAGCTCGTTCGCGTCCGACGTTCGCGCGAGACGCAACGGAAGCAGGGGACGCTCCGCCTCGTACGACAGCGCGATCGTCGGCGTGTACTCCGCGTTCGCGTTCTCCGGTGGCGCCAGATGGAGCGCGAACAGCCCGAAGCCGTCCCGCGCGAGCTTTGCGAGCGCCTCCTGATCGACCACACCCGGAGAGAGACCCTTGGACGTCAACCAACGCGCCACCACGGACTCGGTATCGCCCGAGGCCAGCCCGGCAAGGTCGAGCCACGTCGGGTCGCCCTCGAGTCGAAAGGACCGCTCCGCCGGTGGCGCGTTCGGTGGAGCAGCGACGGTGTCCGGATCTGCCTTGCAGCTGCCCGACACCTGCACTTCTAGCAGATGCTCGGGCAGCGTCGCTTCCGAGAGACGGCGCAGCACGACGCTGGATGACAGCGACATCCTCGGCCTCCCGCGCGACGGGATGAGCCACGCGAACGGTTGCGCCGTCTGGGCGACGTGAATGCGAACGATGGCCGTCATGCCCAGCCCCGGCTCGTCCACGAAGAGCACGTCGTCCGAGAGAGCGCGAACCCCCTCGGGGGTCGACCCCACGAGGGCGCCATATGCACTGGCCGCTGGGCTCGCGGTTACCAATGCCGCAAGCAAGGCGAAGGAAACTGCAATTCGGACCGAAAACTTCACCCGCTGGATGCCTTCGAGACCGTGGATGATACCGGGAGCAAGGGGCGCTCGACTCCCCCTATCCGCTCAACATGCAGATTGTCGATTCCGCGACGTCGAGGAACGAACGCCCTGTTGGCTTGCGAGAGAGCATCGCGCAAGATCACGCGATGCAGACTGCCTAGCGGTACCTGGCGACGCTTGCTTTCGCAATCGGATGCAACAGTCCGGTCGCAGGCCGGAGCTACAATTCCGGTGTGGACGCGGGGGAACAGTGCCCCGCGGACGTTCCGCAAGGAAGCTGCTCTGGAGCAGTGAGCAGATGCGCCTACGGCACGGACCCACGCGGTGACGAATGCCGGACCGAGGCGGACTGCGTGAAAGGGACCTGGGTCGTCCACTTGCCGCAGTGCGAAGATCCGCCGCTCCCAGCCGACTGTCCGGCAGAAGCCCCCTCCGCGGGAGACGACTGCTCGACGAGAAGTCAGGGGTGCTTCTATCCCGACGGAACGACGTGCCGGTGCAACGATTGCCCCTCGTTCACCGAGGTCTGCACGACAGCATCGAACCTCACCTGGTACTGCGACCCGCCTCCCGCTCGCCCTTGTCCATCGACCGTGCCGAATTCGGGTGCCGCGTGTTCGGTCAAGGGCGATGTGTCGTGTGACTACGGCAGCTGCGCGACATACACCTCATCCACGGCGAAGTGCGTATCCGGTCACTGGACCGTGTTCGGCAATGGATGCTCGACATGACGGCAGCGCGCTTGCGCTGCTGAGGGACGCGGCGTGCCGTCCTGCGCGGCGTGCAAGACCTGCGCGCGTCGAATCATTCGTCGCGGGCGTTCGGCTGTGCGCTCGGGATGCGAATCGAGAAGCAGGTTCCGACGCCGAGCTCGCTCTTAACCGTGAGCTCTCCGCCGTGCTTGTCGACGACGATTCCGCGAGCGATCGAGAGCCCGAGACCGGTACCTCGACCGACCCTCTTCGTCGTGAAGAACGGCTCGAAGATCTTCTGCTGGATTTCGGCTGGGATGCCGGAGCCGGTGTCTTCGATGCTCAGGAACACGTCAGTGTCGGTGCACCAGCCGCGTACCGTGATCTTGCCTCGCAAAGGAGAGCTCTCGGCCGCAGCCTTGTCGGCGATCGCGTGGGAAGCGTTGACGATGAGGTTCAGGAGTACCTGACCGAGCTCTCCGCGGTGTGCGGGGAGCAGCGGCATGTCGCCGAAGTGCGTTTCGGCGTCGGCGAAGTATTTGTATTCTCCGCGCGCGACGGTGAGCGTTGCCTCCACGAGCTTGATCAGATCGGTGGGTTCCTTGTCAGCGCTGTCCGGACGGCCGAAGGTCTTGATCGAGCGAACGATCGAGGTGACCCGAGCGATGCCGTCGCCCGTCTGCTGGAGAGCCTTCGGGATCTCTTGCCGCAGGTCGAGGACGTCTATCTCGGCTTCGAGCGCCTCCACTTCCGCGAAGGCGTCCGTGCGCCCCAGGCGGCTCTCGCACTCCTTTGCGAGCCGCTGATACGCTGCGACGAGCGAGAGCAAGGCACCGAGTGAGTCGCCGAGAAAGTGCAAGCCGTCGCCGACGAACTGGATCGGCGTGTTGAGCTCGTGCGCGATTCCGGCCGCGAGCTGTCCGATTGCAGCAAGCTTTTCACTTATCGCCGTCTGCCGCGACAGACGAAGATTTTCGAGCGCGAGCAACACCTGCGAGGCGAGGACGGACGCCTGCTCGATGTCCCTTTGGATATAGGGCTGCGCTTTCGTCAGCCTATCGAACGTGATGATGCCGACCAGGCGGCTTCCCGACATCAGCGGATACACGATGCTCGACTCGACGTGCGTGTGCGGCGCCGCGCCGGAAGAGTCGGAGACTTCGCTCGCGCTCCCGTTGATGATCGTGGGTTTTCCCGAGGCCGCGACGCGGCCTGCGATGCCTTCTCCGACGGTGATACGCGTGTCGTTCCGGACTTCCGCACCGCGGCCGGACGTGTTCGCCACGTAGAGTCTTCCATCCGTGCCGGGAAGCAGCAGGGAAGCCGTGTCGGCGGCCATGACCTGAAGGGCCACGTTCACGATGGCCTCCGGGAGGCGTTCGAAGTGCTGCGCGTCGAAGATCGTCTGGCTCGACCGATAGAGGGCGGTCGTACTATCGAGCTGAGAGGTAGCGACGGCTCGCTGCACCGCTCGGAGAAGGCGCGCTCTGTCGACCGGCTTCTCGATGAAATCAGTGGCGCCGCCTCTGAGCGTTCTCACGGCAACGTCGATGGTGCCGCTGCCACTCATCATGATGATCTGAAGGCTCGGTTGCTTGGCGATCGCCAGCGGCAAGAGCTCTGGACCTTTGATCCCCGGCATGACGACGTCGACCAGAGCAGCGTCGAATGGGCCGCCGTCCAGCAACTCCAGCGCTTCCGAGCCGTTTGCCGCCCGAACGACCTCGTACCCCTCGTGCGTCAGTAGACGGATCAGCGTCGCGGCCAGGTGCACATCGTCGTCGACCACCAGGATGCGCGCGGGCCGAGCGGGGTCGGCTGGCGTGATCCTTTGCATACGGCTCGTGCTCATCCTTCTCCTCCCGGTGGTCCTCGCGTCAGCTCACCCCGGCCGTTGCGCTCTCGTCGACCGGGAGCCGGACGTGGAAAATCGTTCCGGCGCCCTCCTTCGATTCGAAGGTCAGTGAGCCGCGGTGCCGCTGAACGACGGAGCGGGAAACGGCCAGGCCCTGGCCAGTTCCGTTTCCGACGGCTTTGGTCGTGAAGAACGGCTCGAAGATACGTCGCTGTATCGTTTCGGGGATCCCGGGACCGTCGTCCGAGATCGACAGACGCACGTATTTCCCGTCCGGCTCGAGACCGGTGCGAATGACGATGTTACCCTTGCCCTCGGTTCTGGTCCGCGTATCGCTCACGGCCTCGGCGGCGTTGACGAGAAGATTGAGAACGACGTGATTCATCTCGCCGGCGTGACATGCCAGGCGAGGCAGCGGCGCCAGTGAAAGCTCGACGGAAGCGACGTCCGCATACTCGCTCCTGGCGATTGCGAGCACGTTCTTCACGATCTCGTTCATGTCCACCAGCGTCATCTCTGTTTGTTCCGGCCGAGCAAAATCCTTCACTGATCGAACGATGGAGGCGATGCGATCGACCCCTTCGAGACATTTCTGCACGGCCAGCGGTAGCTCTCGGACCAAATAGACGAGCTCGATCGCCTCTTCAGCCTCTGCGGCGTCCGCGGCAGCGCGCGACGGCGGAGCTCCGTCGCCGAGACCCGCCAGTATCTTGCGGTATCGCTCGATGAGCGACACCAGGTCGCCTACCGAGTCGTTCGTGAATCGTAGGTTGTCTCCCAAGAACTGGATGGGAGTGTTCACCTCGTGCGCAATTCCCGCGGCGAGCCTTCCGACCGCCTCCAGCTTTTGCGCCTGACGTAGCTCCAGCTCCACGAGCTCTCGCGCGAGCGTCTCGCGGGTCAGCTTCTCGTGTGCATCCGTCATCGCCTGATGGGCACGCTCCAGCTCCCGGCGCTGGAGCGCCCCGGTCAACAGCATTTTGCTCATTTCTGCGAAGCGAAGGCGCGACATTTGAGCACAGAAAATCGCGAACAGCGTGAACGCGAGCGCGTAGCTGCGGGACGCTCCTTCGAGGAGAGCGAGACCGTCGACCACGATGCAGGCCGAAGCCAGTGTCACCGTGCCGAAGCGTGCGCCCAGTCGCTCGAACGCGAGCGCGAGGTATGGCAACCAGAACCACACCGGCAGCGACCAATGCGTGATGTGGCCGGTGACCAGCAGGAGCGTGACGTTGACGGCGTTCCTGATCGACTCGCCCTTCGTGGGACCGACCTGTCGTAATAGACGCAGGTTGACCCATGCGTTGAACGGAACCTGCAGGGCATGCAAGCCGAGCAGGAAGGCGAACACGGGGGCGTCACTCGAACGCGACAGACTCACGAGCACGCCGATGCCGATGGCGCCGGCACCCCGGATCTTCGCCAGACGGTGCGTCATTTCGACGTACCCCTCTTCCGCCGAGCGCCGGCGGCGGCTCTCCGGCATGGATTCCGGCGCAAAGGAGGGCGGCGAGGCCAGCATGGGCGACAAACCAAGCAAACGGCCGTCGGGGGCGACCCGTTAGGCGGCATGACCCGGAGCTGGTTGTACTCCTGCGGCGCAGTCGCCTACGAGATCCAAATATTTCTTAAGTAGCGCCCCGTGGTGCCGTCCATACCGTTGTGCGGCAAAAGGGGGCCGTGTGACCCATGAAGCGCGTCTTGTTCGTAGACGACGAGCCGCAGGTCCTCGAAGGCATTCGCCGTAGCCTGCGACCGAAGCGAAAAGAGTGGAACATGGTGTTCTGTAACACCATGCGAGAGGCTCTGGTCGAGGTCGAGTGTCACCCGACGGCCGTCGTGGTCTCCGACATGCGGATGCCGGAGATGGACGGCGCGGAGTTCCTCGCGCGGGTGGCGGCTCTTCGTCCGGATGCCATGCGGATCATCCTGTCGGGACAGATGGACGAGCCGAGCGCCGTACGGGCCGCCTCCGTCGCTCATCGCTTTTTGAGTAAACCCTGCGACGCGAAGGCGCTCGAGGCCGTCATCACGCACGCGCTCCGGCTGAGCTCGGGGCTCGGATCCGACATGCGCAGTCTCATCGGCGGGCTGGAGTCGTTGCCCAGTCTCCCTCAGGCGTATCTCGCGCTGAACCAGGCCGTGGCGAATGAAAACGTCACCATGACCGACGTCGCGCGCATCGTCGAAAGCGACCCCGGCATGTCCGCGAAGATCTTGCAGCTCGTGAACTCGTCCTTCTTCGGCTTGCCCCGGAAGATGGTGAACATTTCGCAGGCAGCCAGCTACCTCGGCGTGGGTACGATCAAGACACTCGTGCTCGCGAACACGCTCTTTCACGCGCTCGGCACAGCGGGACTGGAAGCCGCCGAGCGCGAGAGGACGAGGTCCTTATTGCGTGCGCGCATCGCTCGTCGATTGTTCGTCGATCGGTCGCGGGCCGAAGCAGCGTCCACCGCTGCGCTGCTGCTCCACATTGGCACGTTGATGTTGCAGAGTCGGCTTCCGATCGAGCACTCCGCCAACGTCGCCCTGGCCGAGCACCGGCATGTCGCGCTCCATGAGATCGAGCGAGAGCGTCTGGGGGTCACTCACGCCGAGGTCGGTGCACACCTTCTCGGTCTGTGGGGTCTGCCGAGCGAGATCATCGACGCGGTCGCGGGGCACCATGGGTCCTGGAGCGAGCTGACGGCTCTCGACGTTCGAGGTGGGGTCCGGGTCGCGGAAGCGCTCTCTACCGAAGTTCTGTCGGAGGCGGGAGACACGCCGGAAGCAGGCTTGCCACCCAGCGTGGTCGATCGACTCGGGATCTCTGACGCCGTTTCCCGGATGCGGGACGAGTTCGCCGCAACGGCCCCCGGAGGTAGTCGATGACCCGTCCCAGGATTCTCTGCGTCGACGACGAGCCCAACGTCCTCGACGGGCTGCAGCGGACGCTGCGCAAGAAGTTCGACGTCACGACATCTCCCGGCGGCGAGGCTGCGCTCGCTCGCCTCGCCGCTGGGGAGTCGTTCGAGGTGGTCGTTTCCGACATGCGCATGCCGTCCATGAACGGCACGACGTTGCTCTCGCGATTCCGCGAAACGGCTCCCGACACCGTCCGGCTGCTGTTGACGGGCTACGCGGAGATCGAGGCGGCGATCGCGGCGGTCAACCAGGCGCGCGTATTCCGCTTTCTGACCAAGCCATGCCCGCCCGAGGTCTTGATCCCCGCGATCGAGGAAGCGGCTGAACAGCACCGGCTCGTGACTGCAGAGCGCGTACTCCTCGAGCAGACGCTGGTCGGCAGCGTTCGGGCTCTCACCGAGGCGCTCGCGCTGTCGCGGCCAGAAGCCTTCATGGGCCAGGCGCGTCAGCACGAGCGCGCCCGCAAGCTCGCCGAGCGTCTTCGCGTTCCGGATGCGTGGCACGTCGAGGTGGCGTCGATGCTGGGTTCGATCGGGTTCGTCGTCCTTCCTGCCGACATCGTCGCGAAAATGCACGCGGGGTCGTCGCTCGATGCTTCCGAGCGCGAAATGGTGAAGCGCCTTCCCGAGGTGGCAGATCGCGTTCTCGCGCACATCCCGCGCCTCGACAACGTCAAGGAGGTCCTCAAGCACCAGCTCTTCGACGTCCCCAAGGAGGCGTTCACGGCGAATCCGCCGATAGGCTCGCTCGTCCTCGCCGCGCTTCGCGAGCTCGCCGCCGCAGAGGCTCGTCTGGGCGACTATACGCTCGCCGTTGCACACATGAGGACTCGCGCCAACCGATTTGGCGCGACGTTGCTGGATGCGATGGAGGCCGTGTGCGAACCGCCTGCGCCGGCGACTCGTCCGATGCGGGTGGTCGAGCTAAGGGCCGGTATGGTCTTCGCTAGCGATGTGAAAGCGCAGACCGGCTTGCTCCTCGTCGCGCGCGGTCAGCGCGCCACCGAGCCGCTGCTCGAGCGCCTTCGCAACTTCGCGTTTCGAGTAGGCATCGTCGAGCCGGTGCACTGCGAGCCCGAAGGCTGACCCGCGGCTCACGGCGCTCGCACTCCTCTTTCTGCGCTCAGCACGGTCCGTTCCGACTACGTTCGGACCCGCGGCGGGAAGCCTCCTTCCTGTTGCCACGCGATAGGTCAGCAGAAGATGAGCGAGCTCGTCATACGTTTCTTTCTCGGCGGTGCGATCGTGTCGGTCTTCGCGCTGATGGGCGATAGGCCCCGGGATGGCAGAGAAGCTGATCGACAAGCGAGCCTGAAATACGTGCATGGTGGCGGCTCTTGACGATGCCGTGACTTTGCCGCGCTTGCGGGTGACCGTTGTTCCCCGGACGGTTCGCAAGACGTCGACGTGTCACAGTGAGACACGTCGGCACTGTCGGGGCTGAACGTGCCGCAACTGCGGAAAACGGCTATCTTCGGCGTCCGATGGAGAGTGCCGCTGCCGGATCGCTGTTTCCCGGTGGCGGCGTTGCCGGTGCCCTCGTCCGCACACTCGATTGGACCCGGACGAGTCTCGGTTCGGTCGGTGAATGGCCGATCGCGCTCGTCTCCCAGGTGCGCACGATGCTCGCCACGCGGCAGCCCATGTGCCTCTTCTGGGGGCCCGAGCTCGTCAACCTCTACAACGACGGGTTCTTGCCGATCCTCGGGGAAAAGCACCCGGCGGCGATGGGACAGCCCGCAGAAGAGTGCTGGCGGGAGGCGTGGGCCATCGTTGGCGCACAGCTCCTCAGGGCAAAGCAGGGCGAGTGCGTCTTCAACGAAGAAGTGCTGGTGCCGATCGCGCGCGGCGGAGTCGTCGCCGACGCCTGGTGGAATTACAGCTACTCGCCGCTCTTCGATGACGACGGCCGCGAGAATGGCGTGCTCGTCATATGCACCGAGGTGACGAACGAGGTCGTCGGTCGTCGCCGCGTCGAGGAGTCTCGCCGGGAGGCCGAGGGCGCCCGCGAAGAGCTGCACGGCATCTTCATGCAGGCGCCGGCGCCGATGTGCATCTTGAACGGCCCCGAGCACCGCTTCACGCTCGCAAACCGGCCCTTCCTCGATTTCGTGCAGCGCGCGGTCGTGGGGAAGACGGTGACCGAAGCATTCACCGTCGACGAGGTGGGCTACTATCTTCCGATCCTCGATCGCGTCTTCAGCACGGGGGAGCCGGTCGTTTTGCACGAGGCGCCGCTCGAGCTCTCGGACGGCAGCGACCTCCGTACCATCGACGTCGTGTATCACCCGCATCGCGACCCGCAAGGTGACCTGGCCGGTGTGCTGGTGATGATTCATGACGTGACACCGCAAGTCGCAGCGCGAAAGCAGATCGAGGCTCTGGCGGTTCAGCAATCGGCCGCGCGCAAGCAAGCCGACGGCCTGCGGGAGCAAGCGGAGGCGGCGAGCCGCGCGAAGGACGATTTTCTGGCAACCGTCTCGCACGAACTCCGGACACCGCTCAACGCCATCCTGGGCTGGTCGACCATCCTCCTTCAGCCCGGCGGACATGACCGGGTGGACAAGGGCATCCCGGTCATCGAGCGCAACGCACGCGCACAGGCGAAGATCATCGACGACATCCTGGACGTGTCGCGAATCATCTCCGGAAAGCTGCTCCTCGGTCCGAAGCCCATCGACGTCGCGGTCATCATCGACGCTGCGGTCGATGCCGTGCGCCCGGCGGCCGCAGCGAAGAGAGTTCAGCTGCGAGTGGAGACCAGCGTCAGCGCGCCGTGGGTCGCTGACGAGGATCGCATCCAGCAGATCGTCTGGAACCTCTTGTCGAACGCCGTCAAGTTCACGCCCGCGGGCGGCACGGTCTCCGTGCGCGCCATCGACGAGGGGAACGAGCTTCGGATCCAGGTAGCCGACACCGGGAGAGGCATCACGCCGAGCTTCTTGCCGTACGTGTTCGACCGCTTCCGCCAGGGTGACGCATCGACGACGCGCTACCACGGCGGCCTCGGCCTCGGTCTCGCCATCGTGCGACACCTGGTGGAGCTTCACGGTGGCGTCGTGACCGCAGAGAGCGATGGCGAAGGGCAAGGCGCCCTGTTCGAGGTGCGCTTACCTCGACGCGCGATGGAGACGTTCGCGTCGCCGGCCGACGACGTCGCGCTCGGCGACATCGTCGAGTCCGTGTCCGAGAAAGGCTCGTCGCTGGAAGGCGTTTCGGTGCTCGTGATCGACGACGAGCGCGACGCTCGCGAGCTCGCCGCGATCGTCCTCGAGGACGCCGGAGCGACGGTCGTTCAGGCTGGCGACGTGGCCACCGCGCTGAGATTGCTGACCGAGATGCAGCCCGCTGCGATCGTCTCGGATATCGGGATGCCCAGTGAGGATGGGTATTCGTTTCTCGGTCGCGTGCGTGCCGATTCGAATTCGAAGTCTATCCCGGCGGTCGCCCTCACCGCATTCGCGCGCGCCGAGGACCGGCAGCGCGCGCTCGCCGCCGGATTTCAGCGACATCTTGCGAAACCCATCGATCCTGCGAAGCTCGTCGCCGCCGTTGCAGCATTGATTGGCGACTCGAGCGAAGAGAAACGATGACCGCGACCGAAGTCCCAGCGTGGAACGCGTCCGACGAAGATTCGTCGTACCGCGCGCAGCTTGCGTGGCTGTTCGAACGAGCGCCGTTCTACGCGGACAAGCTCCGTGCTGCCGGCGTGCCGTCGGCGGCGGACGCGGGTGGGCTCGAGCGGATCGCCGAGCTGCCGTTCACGACCAAGGACGAGCTTCGCCAGAGCCAGGCCGACGCGCCGCCGCTCGGTCGGCACGCCGCCGTCTCGCTCGAAGAAGCGGCGCGCGTGTACTCGACCAGCGGCACCAGCGGCGTTCCTTGTTACATCCCCCTCACGCGCCGTGACCTCGGGGACTGGCGCGAGATCGCCAAGCGCAGCTACAAGCGAAGTGGGCTCGTCGCGGGCGAACGCATCGTGACGACGTACAACGCGGGCCCGTTCGTCGCAGGGGCCGCGCTCGACGCCTTCGACGACCTCGGCGTCACGCACATTCCCGTCGGCACCGGCAATACGGAGCGCCTCGTCACTGCCCTCAGGTTGCTCTCGCCGCACGCGCTGGTGTGCACTCCGTCGTACGCGCTCCACATCGCGGAGTGGGCTGCCGGCAAGGGCTTCGACGTGAAGCGGGCAGGGCTCCGTCGCGTGCTCGTCGCCGGTGAGCCCGGCGGCGGCGAAGCGAGCTTTCGCAAAGCGCTGGAGGATCACTACGGCGCGCCCGTCTTCGAGATCATGGGGATCGGCGACATCGCGGCGTCGCTGTGGGGCGAATGCCCGGCGCAGGCAGGGATGCACTTCTCCGCGGCGGGCATCGTCCACGTCGAGCTCGTGAACCCCGATTCGGGGAGCCCGGTTCCGTTCGAGGACGGCGCGACGGGGGAGCTCGTGTACACGCATCTCCGACGACAGGCAGCGCCGGTGCTTCGCTTCCGTAGTCGCGATCACGTCGTCGTGTACTCGTCGCGCTGCACGTGCGGGCGGAGCTCGCTTCGCGTGCGCTGTATCGGGCGCACTGACGACATGCTCATCGTGCGCGGCGTGAACGTATTCCCTTCCGCCATTCGTGAAGTGGTGGCGCGGTTCGGCGCGCGGGTGACCGGCGCCATCGAGGTGCGGCCGCGACGGCGCTCCGTGAAGCAGGATCCGCCGCTCCCCGTCGTGGTGGAGCTCGCCGAGGGTGAGTCCGCGAGCGACACTCTGGCGGCCGCCATCGCCGCCGAGATCCGCGCCGTCCTGACGTTCACGCCGAACATCCGGCTCGTCGCAGCCCGTACGCTGCCGCGCTCCGACTACAAATCGAAGCTCGTCAGCTTCGCGGAAGCGGACGAGCCGGCGTAGCTACTTCGGCCGGGTGTCCTCCGACGCCTCTTCGTCCACTCGATCCCAGATCTCGCGCGCGATCGGATTCCGGATCTCTTCGGCGATATGCCCGACGAGCCCGATCGCCCGTCCCATCACGGCGATCCCGCGACAGAGGCGCCAGTCGATCCCGAGCTCGCTCGCGATCGCGCCGATGGCTCCCGTCGCATTCACCGGCAGCGGTCGCCCGGAAACGCGCGTCGCTTCCGCTCCGATGCGCTCCATCAGCTCGCAATGCGCGCCGAACCGCCCATGCTCGCGAGCGAGCCCGAAGAGCTTCGGTGTGCGCGGGTCGATCGGCTTGTGCACCGGGTGCCCGAGCCCCGGGATCTGCGCTTTCTTCGCGCGAAAATCGGCGACGATGCGGCTCGCGATGCCACCGAGATCCGGCTCTGCGCCGGCGTTGCCGAACGCGTCTTGTAGCAGGCGTGCCGCGCCTTCAGCTGTCCCCGCGAAGACGGTTCCGAGGCCGCAGAGGCCCGCCGCGACCGCCGAGTTCAGCGACTCGGGGGCGCCCAGGTACGTCATGCGCGCCGCGATCGCATTCGGCGTCATGCCGTGCTCGACCATCGTCACCATCATCGCGTTGAACAGCACCGACTCATCGGGAGTCGGCAACGTGCCCATTATCTCGAGCCACGCCACGTCTCCGAGCGAAACCTTACCGATGAGATCCGAAACCAGGTCCTGCCCGCGCACCCCGATCCGATCCGGCGTGCTCCAGCCCATCTCCGACCGTATCGGATTCTGTTCGCGCATCGTTCGCTCTCCGGTGAGGCCCGGTGGCCTCACCTACCTTACTTCGAGCGTCGCGATGCCGGCCACCACCTCCGGGGCGGCTTCAGTGCTTTTCCGCGCTTCCCGGTTCGGCCATCTTGCGGTGTTGCTCGGCCAGCGCGCTCGACGGAGCGATGTGCGCGATCGCGGCGCGTAGCTTGTTTTGCCAGCCCGCGACGACGTCGCTCTCGCCCTTCATCATCGCGTCGAACCCTGTCTGTGCGACCTCTTCGGCAGGCTGTTTCTTGCCGCTGCCCACCTTCGTGTCGAGCATGTCGGCGCGCTCGAAGAACTCCGTCTCGGTCGCGCCGGGCATCAGGCAGGTCACGGTGACGCCCGTGCCTTTCATCTCGGCGCGCAGCGCGAACGCGAATGAATCGAGCAGCGCCTTCGTGCCGTTGTACGCGGCCTGATACGTCCCCGGCATGAATCCGGCGATCGAGCCGGTGATCAGGATGCGCCCCTCATTTCGGGCTCGCATCTGCGCGCCGATCTCGTGGATGAGATAGAGGGTCCCCGTCACGTTCGTGTCCAGAACCTTCCGTATGTCGTCCCAGTCCTGATCCAGAAATGCGTGACCGAGTCCGCGACCGGCGTTTGCGAGCAAAGCATCCACCGGGCGTCCATGTGCTGCGGTGACCAGCTCGTCGACGCCGTCCATCGTCGACAGATCCGCCTCGACCGCCTCGACGGCCACGCCGGCCTCGCCGAGCTCTCGTGCGACACCGTGAATCGCCGGCTCGTCAGCCGCTATGAGCAGATTGAATCCTGCCTTCGCACAGCACCTGGCCAGCTGAAGGCCGATTCCCGAGGAGGCGCCGGTGACGATTGCGAACGGACGGGTGCTATCTGAAATCATCTTGAATGCTCCTTTTGAATCGTGAGTAGAGAGTACGCTCCGGAATCATCCGACGTTGTCAGGCAACCTTCAGAACCACCTTTTCGCAGCCGTCCCTCCGGTTCACGAACAGGTCGTAAGCTTCCGTCGCTTCGGACAGCGGGATCCGATGGGTGATGATGAAGCTCGGGTCGATGTCGCCGTTCTGGATGCGCTCGAGTAGCCGCTTGTTGTAGCGCTGCACGTGGCACTGCCCGCTGCGTAGAGTCAGTGCGCGATTGACGATGGCGCCGATCGGGAACTTGTCGATGAAGCCTCCGTACACGCCGGCGACGGAGACCACGCCACCGTTCCTTACGCACCGGATCGCTTGGCGTAATGCGATTGGACGATCCGTCTCGAGCATCATGGCTTGATCGATCCGGTCGAAGGCAGCTACGGCGCCATGCCCATTCGCCTCGAGCCCGACCGCGTCGATGGCAGCGTCCGGCCCGCGGCCACCGGTCATCTCGAGCAGGGTCTCGTACACGTCGACCTCGTCGAAATTGATGAGATCCGTCGCTCCGGCGCGGGTGCCGGCGAGGTCGAGGCGCGACCGGATGTGATCGATGCAGATGACGCGCTCCGCGCCGAGCATCTTCGCGCTCGCGACCGCGAACTGCCCGACCGGGCCCGCGCCCCAGACGGCGACCACTGCTCCCGGCTTGATATCGCACATATCCGCCGCCATGAAGCCGGTCGGGAAGATGTCCGACAGGAAGAGCACCTGGTCGTCGGTGAGGTCGGACGGCACCTTCAGCGGACCCACATCCGCGAACGGCACGCGCACGTATTCGGCTTGCCCGCCGGCATACCCACCGAGAAGGTGTGAATAGCCGAAGATTCCGCAGGGTGAGTGTCCCCAGAGCTTCGCTGCCATCGGGGCGTTCGGGTTCGAGTTTTCGCAGAGTGAGAACGTGCCTGCCTCGCAAGCGGTGCAGTGTCCGCACGCGATCGGAAACGGAACGACGACGCGATCACCGACCTTCAGCTTCTTGACGGCGCGGCCAACCTCCACGACCTCTCCCATGAATTCATGGCCGAGGATGTCACCCTTCTCCATCGACGGAATGAAGCCGTTGAAGAGATGAATATCGGAACCGCAGATCGCAGTCGACGTGACCTTGATGATCGCATCCCCCGAGTTGAGGATCCTGGGGTCGGGCACGTCCTCGACCTGGACCTTCTTCTTGCCGTTCCAGCATGCGGCTTTCACTGGCGCACCTGCTTTCCAGTGACGGCATGTGATGGACGCCCCGGATGGCGCCCCTGATGGATGCTTGCGTCCGAGTCGACGACGTCGCCGAGCTCCATCATCTGCTTGAACCTGAGCAGGTCCCCCGCCACCTGCAGGCCGGGCTCCTCGCCGAAGAGCACCGCGAACACCCGCGCGAGCTCTCCGCCGGGAACGTCGTATTTGAGATGCACGTGGAGCTCGGTGCCGCGGTTACCGGGTGCAGGTCGCAGACGCACGGAGCCGCCGTTGGGAACCGATGCGCCGGGGAGCGAGCGCCAGGCGATGAGAACGTCGGGGATGTCCTCGGTGATCTCCGCCTCCCACTCGACGGTCGTGCCGAGCGGGGCTCTGGCGCGCCAGGTCGAGCGCTTCTCTCCGTGCACGGTGACTGACTCGAGATGCGTCATGAAACGCGGAAGGCTCTCGAGCTGCCGAAAGCGATCGTACACGTCCGTCGGGCTCGCCTTGATCGTCACCGAGCGTTTGACGTCGATGCCCCCGACGAGCTCCCCGGGCGCATGGCGAGCGAGTTGAACCGCCGTCAGCGCATCCGCGAGCGTCACTCCGGCCACCGCGGCAGTCGCGAGCGCGACGCGGGAGCGCTCCCGTCCAGTGCGGGCCGATACACGGCCGAGTGCGGCGAGATCGAGCACGTCCCCCGCGACTCTCGCCCAGAGCCATCCGGCCCGCTGACGACCGCTGAGGATTCCAAGGCCCGCCACGATCTCGCGCGCTCCGAACATGCGCAGCCATCGCCGCCCGTCGCCATCGCCGCGCGCACCGATGAGTCGAGCAACGGCCCCCGGGACGACCAGCTCGGCGAAGCCGAGCCCGAGGCTGAACCACCCGAGGCCGGATGCACGTCGCAACAGCGGCGCCGGGTCGGAGACGGCCCGCGCGAGTCGGTCCATTGCAGTCGGCTCGTCGGATAGGTCCAGTTCGAGTGCGGGATGTCCTTCAATTGCTGCCGTCGTCATCTCGTCTCCTTGATTGGCGCTGCGCGCGAGTCGCCACTTGGTGCAAGCAACGAACCATCGCGACACACCGAGCAATCAGCTGCGTTGCGCGATCTGTCAGGGCAAACGCGACGCCACGCGCTCGGGTACATCGCCCCGCGAGAGACCGTTCGTCTCGCACGTCAACGAGAGCGCCAGGCGTCGAAGGCGGCTCTATGCCGCGCCGGTCGTCGTGGAATTCGACGACTGAGCGCGTTCGACGGTTGACCGGTGCCGAGCACCACGCCCCTGACCAGCCGGGGCCAGCATCACGTGGAGCTGCACCTACGGTAACAACACCCCCACGACCCTCGTCTTCGGTCTCGTCGCCGCCCTCCGTTGCTCGACTGCCCGAGGTCGTCTCCGCCACGCCGGCTGAATTCGACGTGCTCCTCGCTCGCGAAGACAAGGTGGACGTCTACACGCACGTCGAGCCGGCGCGGCGCTATGGCGTCTTCGGGATCCCGCACTTCCTGCTCTTCAGATCCGGCAAACGTATTGGCCGCATGAGCGAGTTCCGCGGCGACCGGTTCTTCACGGAAGTGATCCGCGAGCACCTGCCCGGCGCTGCGCCCGCGGCGTGACGAGCACGCAACGCGCGTGCCGTTCCAGCGACATAGCCTGCAAGCTATATAGCTATATCCAAGAAGGGGACGAAGTGAGCGCTTGAGCGCGGCGCAGTTCGCCGTCGTCTACCGTGCCGCTTCGGTCGTGGTGTCGCCCTTCGTCGTTGCGTCGCGCACGTCGAGGGAGAGGGCGCAGGCGTCGAGGGCCGTTGCTCGGGAGGCGCGACCTCGGTCGCTGAAGGCGGCGGGGTCCACGTGACGGCGGAGACGCAGGAGCGGCGCGTGTTGTTCCAGGTCGAAGAGCGTCACGCGGACGTCGTGGGCGCGCTCACCGTCGAGCTCGCTGAGCCCAGTCGGCGCGCTCGATTCGTCCATGACGAAGAGCACGAGGCGCGCCCGCGCCGCGGCGATGGTCTCGTCGAGCTTTGCCATGTGAAGCTCGCTGTCGAGCGACGTCAGCTCGCGGAGCTCAGTCGCTGCTTTCACCTTGTCTCGCCACGGCGTCTGTAGCAGCGGGAGCCCTGCGACGAGGTCGTAGAGACGATGCACGCGGGCCGCCGGCGCGTCCGTCTCCGACGCTTGCCGGATCCGCTCGAGGTACGCCTTCTCGGTGCGCGTCCGCGGCGGATCGACGAGGCATCGAACGAACGCGTCGGCGTAAGAAAGCAGCGCGGCACGCCGGAGCGTCTCGTCGCTCCTGAAGGCTTCTTCCGGTCCTCGTACGTAGATCATCGGCCGCTCGAGGAGCGCAGACAGCGCGCCGGCGCCACGCGCCTCGTTCGCGAGCTTGTCACCTTCGTAGGGACCGGGCGCGTGGAGGAGCACGGTCGTCAATCGGTCGAGCGTCTGCAGATCGTCGCTCGAGAGCTGCGCACGCTTCTTCGTGGCGGTGTCGAGGAGCGCCGCGCGCGCGTGCTCGAGCTGGTCGTCGGCGTGCTTTCGCAGGACGGAGAGCGCGATGAGCGCGCCCACGATGCCGACCAGGGAAACGAGCCGGAGCGCGGCGGTCAATCTCTTGTCGACACGAGCCCCACGCGAGCGCCCGGTGCGCAGGCTCGCTCGCACGCGCTCCGCCAGAGCGCGGTTCATCCGTGGGTTCGTGAGAAAGGTACCCATGGGGGCTCAGCCGGCGTGCGCCGTCGCGTCGAGCTTCGACAGGTTCTTCTCGATGAGCGCCATCAGCTGTTCGGCGGTGACGCCGAGCCGCGCAGCGGCGTGTCCGGCGAGCGACGTCTTCGCCACTCCGGGGACGAACTGATACGTCGGCTCGTGATTCGCCCCGAGCTCCACTTGCAGGAACCTGAGCTCCGCGATCCGTCGCTCTTTCTGGAGCGTCTCCGCGAACGCCAGAAAGTGCGTCGTGATGAAGACCTGCGGCGTCAGCATGGTGAGCATGCGCACCACGAGCTCGAAGATCTCCTCGCCCTCGGACGGATTCGTCCCCGAGCAGAGCTCGTCGAGGATGACCATGGCGCCCCGCGGGAGCCGCTCGAACAGCGCGCGGATACGGACGAGCTCCACGCCGAGACGACCTTCGGCCTGGTCGGCCTTCGTCTCTTGAATGAGGGAAACGACCAGGGCAGGGCACAGCGCGATGGAACCTGCGCGAGCCGGGATGAAGAGCCCGGCCTGCCCGAGGATCTGCGTCAGACCGAGCGACTGGAGGAGCCGTGTCTTGCCACCGGAGTTCGGGCCGGTGATGAGCGTCGTCGTATCGTGGCGTTCGATCGTGAGGTTACACGGGACGACTCGCATGCCCATCGAGAGGAGCAACGGATTGAAGAGGCCCTCGAGGCGTAAACGTTCCATCGGGTTCACGAGATCGGGCAGACACACCTCGAGCCCTGCGGCTTGGGCTACCTCCGCGAATCCGAGCGCGCCGAGGTAGAACTCGACGTCCCCGAGGAGCTGAACCAGAGGGACGAAGTCGGCCTGAATGCCCTCGAACACGGCATCGATGAGCCGCGCCATCACCTCCCCGTCGCCGAACTGGAAGCCGCGCACGAACAGCTCGAGCTTCGCGAGCCAGCGCCGCCACGTCGACGTGACGAAGGGGTTACGCTCGTTCGTCTCGACGGCCACGATGCGAAAGCCGCGGATGCGTCCGTCGGCACCCACGCCCACCTTGAGATCCAGAGTGGCGAGGTTCTCGTCGTAACGAAGAAGATCACACAGCGACTGATACGGTTCCCCCGCCATCACGCGCTGCCCGAAGAGCGCGAGCCGCGACAGACCGGAGCGCGCGGTGACGAAGTCCTGCGCCATGCATTCGATGATCTCGCCGCCAGCCTGCAATATGTCGAGCTGACGGCGATTGAGGTCCCACCCGGCGCCACGCGCTCCCTCGAGGAGCGTCCTGAAGCGATTCAGAAGCACGTACAGCTTCTCGAGCGACGAGCGCAATCCGGCGTTGCTCGCCAGCTCACCGACGATGGCACGCCGGTGCTCGACGGACCGCACGTCCGAGGGCGGGCGCGACAGTACGCGCACCAGATGCGTCACCGACGCGAGCGGCGCAGTGCCCGCCGCCCGGATCTTGAAGCACGCGCCGACGAACTGTGACAGGAACAGATCCGCCGCGAACGACTCCGGTTGCCAGGTCGAGGGCGCGAGCCGCGCCCGGTCCAGCGATTCGGCGAAGAGCCCGCCCGAAACGCCGCTCGCAAACGCGAGCGTCAAGGCAAGCTGGGTCGCGTCCATGTCGATGCGCGTCATCGGCGTCGCGTGAAGAAGATCCGGCACGGCCGCGTCCACGTGGCCGACCCTCGAGGCAGGTGCGCTAGGGGGCATTCAGGCCTTCGACAACGCGGGAGCCCTGAAGTTCCGCAGCCACTCACTTTCGCGGCCGTCGCCCTCGATTCGCGCCGGAAGGGGCGCCGTCGCCCTTGAGATGCCGGCAAACCGCGTGAACTCACCGTGGGTCGTCAGGACCGGAACGTCTTCACGAAGGGCGATTGCGCAAAGCCGCAATCTTCGAAACTGATCGGTCGTGCGTATTCCGGAGAGTAGCTCCTGTCGAACCGCACCCGCCATCAGCACCCGCCCCTCTGCGATCAGTTCCGCCAGTGTGGCGCAAATTCCCGGGTTCGCCGCTCTGCGCCGGTGCAGAATCAGCGGCACTGCCGCCATCGGAGCCCCCTCGACGTCTGCTGACGTACAGCGTCGGGCGATTTTCTCGGCGCGGTTGTTCGAATGCGCGATTGGTGCGCCATGCTAGACAGTCCGCCGCTCGACGCCGCGCGTGCGTGCATCAAACGTGGGCGCAGCGCGCGGTCAGTCTGGCCAGCGCGTCTCGTAGGACCCCTTGGATGTTCATCTCTGGCACTCCGAGCTTGCAGGACTCGGCCAGTGCGCGACGAACCTCGCCTTCTCGAAAGCCCAAGCCACGCAAGGCGGCGAAGGCTTTCGCCTGCATCTCTACCGACCTCGGTTGCGGCACCTGTCCGTAGTCGCCGCCGTCGGCATGCCGGAATCGAATCCCGGCGGAGACGGTGCCGGAGACGACGAGCTCGCCGCGATGTGCTGCGCGATGGTGCGCCGCAAAAAGTAATCAGATTGTCAGCATCATGCCCGCCACCTTCCGAACGTAACGCGATGTGATGGACATCGAGAAACCGCCCATTGCGGCAACCAGTGACGACGCACCGCTCGTGATCGCGCGAACTCGCGCGCCCACATGGGCGCTCTCGTCCTTGGCGGGCGCCGCGCCCGCGTGGGCGCTCTCGTTCTCGGCGGAATCGGCGCCCACGTGGGCGCTCTCGTCCTTGGCCGGATCTGCGCCCGCAACGGGAGGCGTGATCACCCCGATGTGCTGACCGTCGCACTCGGCCATCGCGACGACCTCCGCGCTGACGGGGATGAGTTCTCCGTTTGCGTGTTGATAACCCCGGTCATACGTAGGGCAGACAGAGAGTGCGATCTGGTAGCTCGCCCGGCCTTCGTGTGCCGGACCACCGAGAACGTGGCGTGCCATCAGCATGAGCGCGGAGTCGTCATCGAGCGGAGTGCGCTCTGCTTGAGCTTGTTCATGGCCTCTCGAAAGAGCGCCAGCGTTTCGGGCGCAACTTCGAAGCGAAGAACGTGGCGTCGCGCATCAGGGTTGCCGGCGGACGAGGGCCCGTCGCCCGGGCTCTTACCGGCCACGAGCGCTTCCAGCTGGTGCACGGTCTTGCCACCAGCGACGTCCAGCCATGCGGACTCAGAACCCATTCGCTTTTCTCGTCGGAATCGTCGTTCGTCTCGATGTTGGTCCCCGCCATGACCAAGCAATACCATGCTGATTTTCGGCCTCGTTATCGTCGCGCAGCGCGTCTTTCGACGAGCAGATCGCTTTCGCCGCCGCGCCCCGCGTGGAAGCTTCACCCCGCTGATGTGGAGCGGCGCAGCACTGGTCTAGCGGAACGCCGCGATCTCGCGCCGGCCATGTCAGGGGATCACGTCAAGGCGAATCAGCGGCTCGAACGCAATCGGTCCAGTAGTCAGTTGCACGACCTCATGGAGTTCTTGATCCCGTCGCACGAAAACGTTTCCGATTCAGAGACAGCGACAGCGACAGCGAGAGGATCGTGACGAGGTATGGACGTGTATTCGCTCAACGGCGTACCGCTCGCGGCTGCGATAGCGCCGCTGCCGGCGCGGTTGCCCGCTCCGTTCAACGTCGCTATCTTTCGGCGAAGCAGCATGGCGGACGCGCATTTCGTTGGGCCGGAGAATACGGCGGTTCGGGTGGCTTTGTGGCGGGCTCTGCATCTAGAGGTGGACGCTCCGCCGCATGTCGTCGTGGACGATGTTGGGGTGAAGCTGGTCGGGCCGGACGACGATTGGCGCGGCCGTCCGGATATGAGTCCGTTCACGCGGCCGTTTCGCGCTTCCATCCTGGCTCGCGCGCGGTTCATCGAAGATCTCGTCGCCGAGCAGGTGGTGCGCGGCGTCGGGCAGTACGTCATTCTCGGGGCGGGGCTCGACACGTTCGCGCAGCGACGGGCGGACCTTGCCGCACGCATCGTCGTGTTCGAGATCGATCAGCCGGGGCCGCAGGCGTGGAAGCGGCAGCGACTCGAAGCGCTCGGGCTCGGCGTGCCTTCGTTCCTGCGGCTGGTGCCCGTCGATCTCGAGGCGGGTGACGCATGGTGGGAGCGACTCCCAGCGTCGGGCTTCGACTCGGCGCAGCCGGCGGTCGTGGCGTCTACTGGTGTGAGCATGTACCTGACGCGGGACGCGATCATGGCGACCCTGCGCCAGGTCGCGACGCTCGCGCCGGGTTCCACGCTTGCGATGTCGTTCATGCTTCCGATCGAGATGGCCGAGGCCGACGTGCGTCCCGGGATCGAGCGAGCGGCAGCGGGCGCGCGCGCGAGCGGCACGCCGTTCATCAGCTTCTTCATGCCGGCGGAGATGCTTGCTATGGCGCGTGAAGCGGGCTTCAAGGACGCGCACCACGTGTCGGCGGCCACGCTTGCCGAGCGTTACTTCGCGGGCAGGACGGACGGACTTCGTCCGCCGAACAATTCAGAGGAATTGCTGGTCGCGACTACCCGAGTCTAGTGCGCCGGTGTCGGTCGTATTACCCGCGCCGTGAGCGCAACGTTGCGTCGTGCCCGAGCCCTTCTGCCCCAGGCAGAGCGAGCACGACGCCGGCCGTGGGGCCATGCTCCGCGACTCGCTCGGCCCTCGTCGGCGGTATGGTGATTGCACCTATCTGCCCGTCGACCTCGCCATGTTGGCGCGTGGGTCGAACGGAAAGGTCGATACGCGATGGCAACCATGATGAGCACGGGTAAGGACGTCGTCAGCTTTCTGAAGGGGCAGCACCAGCAGGTGAAGGGGCTCCTGGAGGGCGTACTTGCCGCGACCGGCAAGGAGCGCGAGAAGGCGTTCTTCACGCTACGGCGAATGCTCGCCGTTCATGAAACGGCGGAGGAGGAGATCGTTCATCCGGCCGCCCGCAAGAATCTCCCGGACGGTGAGGCGATCGTGCGCGCGCGTCTCCACGAGGAGCACGAGGCGAAGCAGGCGCTCGTCGCGCTCGAGTCCCTCGACGTGGACTCGCCGGAGTTCGAGACGAAATTTCGCAAGCTGAAGGCAGCCGTCCTCGCGCACGCAGAATCGGAAGAGACCGAGGAGTTCGAGCAGCTCGGTCAGACGCTCGAACCGGCGCGCCTCGAGCGGATGCGCAAGGCGGCCGAGTTTGCCGAATCGGTTGCGCCGACGCGTCCGCACGCGGGCGTCGAATCGGCTGCGGCGAACATGCTCGCCGGTCCGTTCGTCGCCATGGTCGATAGAACCCGCGACGCGCTCTCCAGCAGCAAATCATGACGGATCGCCGCCGCGGCGTGGCACAGGCACTCGTGGCCGTCCTCGCCGCGGCGGGTCGAAACGCGCGCGCTGAAATTCTTGGCTGCGCGGGTGTTATAGTCGCCGGCGATGAAGGATCAGCTCGTCCGGTTCGGGATCGCAATGGAGGCGTCTCTGTTGAACGACCTCGACGCGGTCGTGAGTGAGCGGGGCGGTACGCGGTCGGAGCTGCTACGTGATCTGGCGCGCGCCGAGGTGACGCGGGCGAAGGTGCGCGCGGGAGGTGAGGCCGTGGCGACGCTCACGGTCGTGTACGATCATCACGTGCGCGATCTCAGCGAGAAGCTGAACGAGATCCAGCATCAGCTCGGCGACCAGGTACGGTCGACGATGCACGTGCACCTGAGCCACGACCTGTGCCTCGAGGTGATCGTGATGCGCGGACGCGCCGACGAGCTCCAGGCCGTCGCGGATCGTGTGCTCGCAACGCGCGGCGTGAAGCACGGGGGCGCCGAGATCATCGCCGTCGCTGAGCACTCGCATCCCCATCCCGACGACGCCGAACGCCCCCGCCCGAAGCGACGGAAGACGTCGAAGCGCGCTGCGTGATTCGACGCCGTTATCAGTTCAGCCGGAACTGGACGGTCCAGAGCATGCGGACGCTGACCGGCCGTCCGTCGAGGAGGGCTGGAGAGAAGCGATATGAGCGCACCGCGGCGACGGCGGCCTCGTCGAGGCCGTAGCCGACGGAGCGCACCGAGCGCGCCGCGACGACGTGGCCGCTCGTATCGAGGACGAGCTCCACGCGGACGTCGGTCTCGATCTCGGCCGCGCGCGCGGCAGGCGGATACGAGACGGGAGCGCGCGCGATGAGTCGCGCCGGTACGGTGACGCGGCTCTCCGGAACGACGGCGTCGCCGCTGCCACCGCCACCGGAAGGACGTGCCGTTCCAGCGCTCGCGACGGTCGTGGAACCGGCGACGGTGATCGCGCTAGACATCACGAAGTGCACCGGAGCGGTCGACGCAGGGACGGCGGACGTCGGCGTTTCCGTCGTGGCGGGCTCATTCGACGTCACGGCGGTATGCGGCGAAGCAATCGCGGTGTGCGGCGAGGCAGCGACGTGTGCTGCCGGATGGGATTGCGGCGCCGCCTCGGGCTCGGGCGCGACGGGTGCAGGCGCGGGCTCGGCCGTAAGCGGGCCGTCGAAGCTCACCGGGATGGTGCGCGCAGAGGGAAGCACGACGACCGGAGCTCGAGAGTCGTGACGAACGAGTGCCGCCGCAGTGACGTGCAGCGTGGCCGACGCAGCGAGCGTCGCGAACACGCGTTTCGAACTCGGCGACAGGGGCACTTTGATCTCGTAACAGCTAGCGGGAATTTCACCCGCGTCGAGTCGCGGAAAGCTGTAACACGAACCGCGAATTACGTGTTATCGGTGCTACGCTCATGAAGATTCGTGCTACCGCGGGCTGGGCGACAAAGTCCTCCTATGTAACGCTCGCGCTGCTCATCTGGATTTCGCCGTGTGCGCTGATGGCACAATCCGCCTCGTCAGACGGGGGCGCGCCACCACCAGCCCCGTCTCCGGCTCCGGTTTCCGGCCAGGACGTCACGCCGCCCGCGCTCCAGACGCACCCGGCCGCAGCGTATCCGCCCGAGGCCCTGCAGCAAAAACTCGAGGCGAACGTCGGGCTCGAGCTCACGATCGACGAATCCGGTGCGGTGTCGGACGCGCGCGTGACGACACCTGCCGGTCACGGCTTCGACGAAGCGGCGATCGCCGCCGCGCGGCAGTTCGTGTTCATGCCGGCGCGGCGTGGTGGCGCTCCGATCCGCGCGACCGTCGAGTTCAACTACGAGTTTCATCTGCCGCCCGAGCCGCCGCCGGTCCCCGTCGCGCCGGAGACGCCGAAGCCGTTGCCGTTGCCCGCGCAGCAGAAGCAGCAAGCCGGCGAATCGACGCTCGTGCTCGCGACACGGCCGATCAGCGCGGCATCGTCGTTCTCGGTGCGCGACAGAGACTTCTCGCTCCGTCCGATCGGCAGCGTGCAGGACATTCTTCGCGTGACGCCGGGGCTCGTCATGGTGCAGCACTCGGGGGGCGGGAAGGCGAACCAGTACTTCCTTCGCGGCTTCGACGCCGACCACGGTACCGATCTCGCGCTGTCGATCGACGGCGTGCCGATCAACATGGTGTCGCACGCCCACGGCCAGGGCTTCGCCGACACGAACTTCATCATCCCCGAGGCGGTGGAGCGCGTGGAGGTGACGAAGGGACCCTACTTCGCGAACCAGGGAGATTTTGCGACCGCGGGCGCCGTAAACATGATCACGCGGGACGACTTCGAGCACAGCTCCGTCGGTCTCGGGTTCGGCGGCACGCCAGGGCACGGCGCACCGAGTTACCGCGCGCTCCTCATCGCGAGCCCCAAGCTCGACTCCATGAAGGCGACGTTCGCGGCCGATATCGGGCGACAGAACGGCCCCTTCGACAATCCCGAGAACTGGGACAAGTACAAGCTCTTCAACAAGGTGACGTTCGACGTCGGCAAGGCCTCGTCGATCAGCATCGGAGAGATGAGCTACGGCGCGAACTGGCACGGCTCCGGTCAGATCCCGGCGCGCGCGGTGGACCAGGGCGTCGTCTCGCGCTTCGGGTCCATCGATCCCGACGAGGGCGGGAACACGTCGCGACATCAGGTCTTCGCGCAGTACAAGCTTCATCCCAGCGAGAACAGCGAGCTCAGGCTGATGACGTACGTCGGCACCTACCGCTTCAATCTCTACTCGAACTTCACTCTCTTCCTGAACGATCCGGAGAACGGCGACGAGATCCAGCAGATCGATCGCCGGACCTTCTACGGCGGCAAGATGAGCTATCGCGTCGTGCAAGATCTCGGCGGCATGAAGCTCGACACTACGCTCGGTGCCGACGGCAGGAACGACGATATTCACGAGGAGCTCTGGCACACCGCCCAGCGGCAAGAGCTCAACCAGCTCCGCGGCAACGATGTGCACGAGACCTTCGTCGGCGCGTTCGTGAACGAGGAGATCACGCCGATCCACTGGTTCCGGCTCGATCTGGGCGGCCGCGCCGATCTGCTCTCCTTCGCCGTCGATAACCAGCTCGCGACGCCGGACGCCTCTGCGCCTCACAGCGGCGTCGACGCCGCGCACCAGTTCAGCCCCAAGGTGAGCGCCGTCATCACGCCCGTCGAGTCGAAGCAGGTCTCGGTCGACGTGTACGGCAACTACGGCCACGGCTTTCACTCGAACGACGTCCGCGGTGCGTTCACGACGCCGAGCGTGACGCCGCTCACCCGCGCCATCGGTGAAGAGCTCGGCTCGCGCGCGCGCTTCTTCGGCCGGTGGGATCTCGCGGCCGCGCTCTGGCAGCTCGATCTCGCCAACGAGACGGTGTGGAACGGCGACGACGGGACGACGAGCGTCAGCGGTGCCACCACGCGGCGCGGCGTCGAGGTCGAGACCCGCTACGAGTTCACTCCGTGGCTCGCGGCGGATCTCGATCTGACGTTCACGAAATCCCAGTTCAGCACCGACCGCGCGAACGGCGGAGGGCTCGCGCTCGCACCGAAGCAGACTTGGGCCGGCGGCATCTCCGCCCGTCACGAGATCGGCCCCGGCGTCGCGCGCGCGGGGCTCCGCTTCTACGGCATCGGCGACCGCCCCGCGTCGGACGACGGCGTCATCGTCGCGCCCGGCTTCACGCAGTTCGACTTGCATCTCGGGTACCGCACGCGACGCTTCGACCTCGCGTTCGACGTCGAGAATCTGCTCGACGGAAACTACCGCTCTGCGCAGTTCGACACCGTGAGCCGCCTCCGCAGCGAGCCCGCTCTCGGCTCTCCCATTCCTTCGAACTACACCTGCGGTAAGAACGCGCGCCTCGCGTCCGCGCCGGGCGGGGGCGCCGCCAACGGCCATTTCTTCGGCTGCGAAGAGGTCGACTACACGCCGGCCTACCCGCTGACGATGCGCGTGATGGCGACTCTGTTCATCGATTGAGAGACGGCCATGAATCTCACGAAACGCTTCACGACTGCCCTGTTCGTCACCGCCCTCGCGGGCTGTTCCACCGAGACACCGACGCGCGCCGTCGTCGCGAACGACCTCCGGGAAGCGGGCGACGGCGCGCCGTCCGCGCAGCTCGTCGTGTATCGCGTCTGGTACTCCACGACGTACTTCGGCGATCCGGTCCTTCCCGGAGCCGAGTCCGACGAGCAACGCATCGTCCCCGGGAGCGACACGGCATACGCCGTCCTCGCGAGCGGCTGGGAGCCGTCATCGCCCGCCACGGCGCGGAGCTTCGTCGCGCTCCGCTCGAAGCACGCGCTCTCCGTCGCGCGCGGTGACGTCCTCTCGATCGCCGTCTCCGACTCCACGTTCACCGGTCGCTGCGACGACTCGTCTCCCCTGACGCAAACTCAAGCCGACTTCATCACGACGCGCATCTTCCCCGGCGAATTCGCCGGCGTTCACTACGACGCAGCGACATGCACGACCACATCGCTGGTCGATGCCGGACAGCCGCCCCCCGCCGTCGAGGCCGGCGTTCCAAACGACGATTAGGTTGGGTTAGCCCTCGTCGTCGAGGCCGTCGGCGGAACGGCGTTCACGGGCCCCTCGGGGAAACCCCTCAGGGGCTGCAAGGCAGAAGGCAGAGCATGCCGAACACCGGGTAGCTGACGCAGCTTGCCCCCGAGAGTGCGCCGCAATCCGCTGCCGTTGCGCACGTCGGCGGCGCGAAGGCCCCGGTCGCAATGCACACGTTGGGCTGGCCCTGGACTGGGGCCTTGCAATCGAAGCCCGATGGGCATTTCGGCGCGCCGCACCCGCCCTGCTTGTTACACGGGGTGAAGCAAACATTGCCGCTCGACCCGCCGGCGAGACAGAGCGCGCCCGCGGTGGGACAATCGCTCGCGGTGGTGCACGCGTTGCCGAACGAGCCACCCTGGCAGACTCCGACGCCAGCGATACACGAGCAGCTTTGACCGGTATCGCACCCCTCGGGCGTCTTGCCGCCGCTGCCTGCTGCGCCGCTCTGTCCGCCAACGGACGCAGCACCCACGCCTGCCGTGCCGCCTGCCTCGCCCGTGCCGCCTGTGCCCGCGGTACCGCCAGCTGGCGCACCACCGGCGCCCGATGCGCCAGCCACGACGATCGAACCGCCCGCGCCCACGGTGCCGCCCGCTGCGGCGCCACCTGCGGCGATGGTGCCGCCGACGCCGGGCGTGCCCCCGGCGCCAGCGGGCGTTGACCCGGCGATGCCGCCTTGCCCCGCGGCATTCGTGGCGGCGGCGGTTCCCGAAGAGCCGCCGCTGTTGCCGGAATCCGACGCGCCCTGACTGCAGCCGCCCGCGCCGAGCGTCGCGTATACGACAACAAAGGTTGTCACAAATGTCCGAGACGGCATCATTGCGGCTCGTGGTCTGTCCGGAAAGCGGGGAGTGGTCTTCATCTGATGTCCAGGGCTGCCGATGCGTTCACGAGCGTGCTACCGGAGACCGGAGCCTCTCGCTAGCCGCGTTCCGAACAACGATTCGCAGGACGAACTGGAAGAGCTGAAAAGACCGCCGCGTTGCGTGAACGTGATGTGTCAACTGACGTGGTCGACTCGTAAAACGATCGGTCCAGGTGTCTCCGGCCAATGGAAGCGACAAACCCGGGCGAGCGGCCCGGGGCGTCACCACGGATCCGACAGGGTCGGAGCTCGCAAGAATGCGTCGTCCGTCAGGCTGTTCAGGAAGGCGATGAGAGCCGTGCGCTGTTCGGCGCTCAGAGTGAAGGGCTGGATCACTGGATCCTTGAGCGGGTTCAGATTGCCGTGGCCGGCGTTCGGACCCGACGTGATGGTGCGGCCGCCGGCGCCGTAGTGATCCAGTGCCTCGTCGAGGGTCGCGACGGAGCCGTCGTGCATGTACGGCGCGGTGACGGCGATGTTGCGCAAGGTGGGAGCCTTGAACCGCCCCATGTCTCCGGGCTCGTGCGTCACGTGCTCGACGCCGGTGTTCGGCTCCGGGTAGGCGCCTTCGCCGTCGATATTGTAGAGCCCGGTGTTGTGATACGGCCGGTCGAGGAAGGCCTTTCCGGCCCAGTTGACGTGATCGGTGAACGCGAAACCGACGTGACAGTGAAAACAACCGACCTCGTCCGAGTTGAACAGCGCATATCCCCGCTGCGCAGAGTCGGTCAGCGCGCTCGTGTCACCGTACTGGAATCGATCGTAGGCGCTCCGCCCCGAGATCAGGGTGCGTTCGAACGACGCGAGCGCCTGGGTGACGTGCGCGAGCGTGATCGGCGCCGGATCCTCGTGCCACGCCTGCCCGAATAGCGCCGTGTATTCGGGTACGGTGGCGAGTCGCGCAACGAGCTCGTCCGCGGAGACCAACCCGAGCTCCACCGGATCGTCGCCGAACATGGGGACCAGCGCTTGATGCTCGAGGTCCGTCTGGAGCGGGTTCGCCCAGGTGAGGGTGGACGCGTATGCGACGTTCGCGAGGCTCATCGGCCCGCGCGGGTGGACCATGCCGGTCGAACCGACGCCGTGTGCCTTTCCATCGGTGAACGCGAGCGCTTGCTGGTGACACGTCGAGCAAGACTCCGTCTGATTGTGCGACAAGCGAACGTCGTAGAAGAGATAACGTCCGAGGCTCACCTTGTCGGACGTCATCGGGTTATCGTCGGGCACGAGCGGCACGGGAAAGCCCGGCGGTAGGTTCCACTCGAAGGCGCCCCCCGCATCGACGGCCCCGCTCTCGCGGGGCAATGACGTCGCTGCTTCGACTCGTGCGTCGAGCATCGACGGCGCGCCGCCGGTGCTCGCGCCGACGACGACCGCCGCGTCGGTGCGAGGAACCACGTGAGCGTCCGTGGACGCATCCTCCACGGGGACGCGACGGTCGTCGTGCTCACATCCGACGATGAGTGTCAGAAGGCAGAGCCAGCGCGTCATGCACTCACTCCACGCGGTAGACGGACTGCGTCGTCGTGTGCGCGCCCGTCGTGTAGTCGAGCCCGAGCGCGGCGAACTCCGTCGAGCACGAATCGCCCTCGGAGTGGCACTGATTGTTCACGGATAGGTCTGTTCCCGCGAAGAGCGCGCCGAGGTCCGCGACGACGCTGTTCACCCCGGGGTCGAACCCGTCGAGGCGAACCTCGTTGCGATTCGCCTGGGTGCACGCAACCGTCGGCGGTGCGCCGAAGTTCGGCATGCCGCCGTCGTCCACGTTGTTGCATCCCGTGCTGCCGAGGTGAATGAGCCCGAGTCCCGGCTCCGCATCCCCGCCGGGCGTCGCGACCGCACCGAGCTCGGCCTTGACGAACTTGAAGCCGAAGAGCCATCCCCACGTCATCGTCCCGACCTGGAGCGGCGCGGGCAGGTGCAGCGGGTCTCCGTGGTTGAGCCCATCCGGAATGCCGTTCACGAACACGACGCCCGTGTACTTGCCGCGCGGTACGGTGCCGGTGATGACGTCGTTCGTGTCGGCGTTGCCGTCGACGCAGGTCCCGGTGCCGTCCTCGAAGTCCAGCAAGGCGACGTCCGGTGTTTGCCACGGCGAGCGCGTCGCGAGCGCGACCGGCACGTCGGCACCGTGCTCGCCGACGAGCCGCACGTCCTGCACGTAGAACCGGAAATCCCGCGGTTCCACGGCGACCTTGGTCTTGCCCTGTCCGTCGTAGGTCGTGCCGCACGCGAACGGCTTTGCGCCGACCGTCGCCTTGAAACGCAGGGTGACCTGCATGGGGCCGGCATCGACGAGCCCCGCATCGTCATCGCGAGAGCCCGCGGTTCCGCCGTCGATTGCACGAGCTCCGGCGGTTGCCGTCGTTCCTCCGGTTGCGACGGCGCCGCCCGCGCTCGTGGCGCCTCCCGCGCCGATCTTGCCGCCGGAGCCTGATTTGCCGCTGGAGCCGCCGCTGCTCGACGCTCCGCCATCCTCCGTCACTCCGGCTTCGGGCGAACCGGACGGCGAATCATCGTCACTGCAGGCGGTGAGCAGCGTGAATCCGAGGGAAGTGAGCACTGCGGACCGGAGAGCGAGCGTCATCTTGGGCATGAAAGTCCTCGTGAGGTGTGAAGCGATGCGCCTCCGGAGTCGTTCCGGAGACGCGCGGCGACGTTCCCGGGAGTGTGTTCGCCATCGTTCGTTCCGGTGGTGCGGCACGTTGTCGCGAGCCACGAACGGCGCGCCGATCGGCGTGCGTCACGTTGTCGCGGGGACCCGGCGATGGAGTATCGTGACCTCGAGCCACGAATCAGGTCGTCCACCAGGTGACGAACCGCTCCGTCGCTTTACATGAGGTGTTGCAATGTCGAAACGGATGAAGGCGTCGGATCTCTTCGTCGCGGCCCTCGAGAACGAGGGCGTGGAGCGCATCTTCGCAGTGCCGGGGGAGGAGAATCTCGACGTGCTCGAGTCACTCCGCACGTCCCGCATCGAGCTCGTGATCATGCGTCACGAGCAACCCGCGGCCTTCATGGCCGCGACCTACGGCCGGCTCACCGGAAAGCCCGGCGTCTGTCTCACGACTCTCGGTCCTGGCGCCACGAACCTCGCGACCGGCGCGGCGTTCGCTCAGCTCGGTGGCATGCCCATGGTCATGATCACCGGGCAGAAGCCGATCCTGTCGGCGCCGCAAGCGCAGTTCCAGATCGTGGACATCGTGAGCATGATGCACCCGCTGACGAAGCTCGCTCAGCGCATCGTCAGCACCGCGATGATCCCGACCATGGTGAGGAACGCCTTCCGCGTAGCGGCCGAGGAGCGGCCCGGCGCCGTTCACCTCGAGCTACCAGAGGACGTGGCCGGCGAGATGGTCGGGGACGAGCCGCTCGTGCCGCGCCACGCCACCGAGCCGCCGATCGCCGCGCCCGCGACGCTCGACCGTGCAGCGTCCATGATCCTTGTCGCGAAGCGCCCCCTGGTGATGATCGGCGCCGCGGCGAATCGCGTGCGGCTCGCGCCGTCGCTCTCCGCGTTCATTCACCGCACCCAGCTGCCGTTCTTCAACACGCAGATGGGGAAGGGCGCCGTCAACGGGAGCTCGGAGCTCTATCTCGGCACCGCCGCCCTGTCGGAGAACGACTACGTTCACGACGCGATAGAGCAGGCGGATCTCATCGTCTCCATCGGCCACGACGTCGTCGAGAAGCCGCCGTTCCTGATGAGCGAGCAGAAGACGCAGGTGATCCACGTCGGCTTCACCCCCGCCAGCGTCGAAGAAGTGTATTTTCCGCAGCACGAGGTGATCGGCGATATCGCCGGGAACCTCGATCTCCTCGCCGAGCGTCTCGACGGCAAGTTGAAGCACGATCTGTCGTTCTTCCTCGAGCTCCGGAAGGACATCCTCGCCCACGTCGGGGAGGGGAGTGAGGATGAGCGTTTTCCGCCGCTTCCCCAGCGGGTGGTGCGCGACGTCCGCCGCGCGCTCCACGACGACGGCATCGTCGCGCTCGACAACGGGATGTACAAGATCTGGTTCGCGCGCGGCTATCGCACGCACCTCGTCAACACGATCCTCCTCGACAACGCACTCGCCACCATGGGAGCCGGTCTGCCGTCGGGGATGATGGCCGCGCTTCTCTACCGCGATCGCAAGGTGATCACCGTCGCCGGAGACGGCGGCTTCATGATGAACTCGCAAGAGCTCGAGACCGCGGTGCGCCTCGGGTTGAACCTGGTGGTCCTCGTTGTCGAAGATCACGCCTACGGGATGATCCGCTGGAAGCAGCAGGCGGCCGGCCTCTCGGACTGGGGCCTCGGGTTCAACAACCCCGATTTCGTCAAGTACGCCGAGGCGTACGGCGCGCGCGGCGTGCGCGTGCAGAGCACCGCGGAGCTCTTGCCGACCCTGACGGCGGCGCTCGACGCGGGCGGCGTGCACCTCGTCGTCGTGCCCATCGACTACAGTGAGAACCAGCGCGTGCTCGTCGATGAGCTGAGAGAACATCGCGCGAAGAAAGGGAAAACCCCATGACGCTGCCCGTCTACCGAACCTTCGATCGCAAACAGTTCGCCGAGGTGCCGACGCACTCCGACGCCGAGCTCGAGCAGAAGCTCGCCCGCGCCGCGAAGGCGTTCGGGGATCGCGACCGGTGGCGCAAGCCGCACGACCGCGTCGCCATACTGCAACGTCTGGCCACCCTGGTGGACGCAAAGAAGGACGAGTTCGCCGCTCTCATGGCGAACGAAGGCGGAAAGCCCTACCCGGACGCGCTGGTCGAGGCGACGCGCGCCGTGGACGGCATCCGCGACGGCGCGGAGGAGCTCCGGAACTTCGCCGGCCAGGAGATCCCTATGGGGCTCAGCGCGGCGACCGACGGGCGCTGGGCGTTCACGGTGCGCGAGCCCATCGGCGTCGTCGCCGCCATCTCGGCGTTCAATCACCCGCTGAACCTCATCGTGCACCAGGTCGTCCCGGCCATCGCCGTCGGGTGCCCGGTCATCGTCAAGCCTGCGGGAACGACGCCGCTCTCGTGTCTCCGCTTCATCGAGCTGGTACGCGAAGCAGGGCTCGAACCGGAGTGGTGTGACGCCTTCGTCCCCGTCGACAACGCGGGGGCAGAGAAGCTCGCCACCGATCCGCGCGTCGCGTTCCTGAGCTTCATCGGGTCGGCACGGGTCGGGTGGTCACTGCGCGCGAAGCTCGCACCCGGGGCGCGCTGTGCACTCGAGCACGGCGGTGCCGCGCCGTGCATCGTCGACGAGGCCGCGGATCTCGACGGCCTCATCACGCCGATGGTGAAGGGCGGGTACTACCACGCCGGCCAGGTGTGCGTGTCCACGCAGCGCATCTACGTGCACGAGACGGTGTTCGACGATTTCGCCGCGCGCTTCACGGCGAGCGTCGCGAAGCTCCGCGTCGCCGACCCGAGCCTGAAAGACACCGAGGTAGGGCCGCTGATCCTCCCACGAGAAGTGGAGCGAGTGGGACGCTGGGTGGACGAAGCGGTCGCCGGAGGGGCGAAGCTCGCCGTGGGCGGCAAGCGAGCGAGCGAGACCACCTACGAGCCGACGGTGCTCGTCGAGCCCCCCGCCGACGCCAAGGTGTCGCGCGAAGAGGTGTTCGGCCCCGTGACTTGTCTCTACCGCTATCAGAAGCTCGACGACGCCATCGCGCGAGCCAACGACGTGCCCGTCGCGTTCCAGGCCAGTGTCTTCACGAAGAACCTCGACGTCGCCCTCCGCGTCGCAGATCGAATCGCCGCATCCACCGTCCTCATCAACGACCACACCGCCTTCCGTGCCGATTGGATGCCCTTCGCCGGCCGCAAACAATCCGGTCTAGGAATCGGCGGCATTCCCTGGACCATGCACGAAATGTCCGAACACAAATTGGTCGTCTTCAAACGCTGACGCACGGTCGCGGGCAGCGCGTGCACGCGTCAGGACGCTCAGACGCTTCATCTCGGTTCACTCATGGCTGCGCTTCGCCGGGGACGTTCGGACAGCGCGGTCCCTCTCATAGACTCTCCCACGGAAGACTTTGCGGTGTACCTCGTCGGTCCTCGTCGGTACATCGCAAATTTTTCCCCGATACCCCATGTGAATTGTGCGAGCGGTGCGCGGAGACCGCCAGCGCCGCACGGCGGAGTTCAGGGGGTCTTCTGCGTGAGCTGCCCGAGATAGTCGCGCTTCCCGATGTCGACGCCGTTGTGACGGAGGATGGCGTAGGTGTGCGACAGGTGGAAAAAGAAGTTCGGCGTGACGTGCTCGAGGAAATAGTCGGCGCCGGACATCACTTTGCCCTCCCAGCGTGGCTGGGTGACGACACGCGTCGCGGTTGCAGCGAAGTCCTGCTCCTTGAACCCGTCGAGGTACGCGATGGTGGACGCGACGCGGGCTCGGAGGTCGGCGATCGTCTTCTCGGAATCGTCGTGCTTCGGCGCGTCCTTGCCGGTGAGACGCGACGCCCCGAGCTTTGCCGTGTCACACGCGACCTGCACCTGGCGCGCGAGCGCGAACTGATCGGGCGAGAGCCGGAAGGTGAGAAACGTGTCGGGGTCGAACGTCTTCTTCTTGGCGTGAGCCTCGGCTGCGTCGAACCACTTGTCGAGCTGCGCGAGCATCTTGCGGAACTGACGGAACGTCTCGTAGTACATGGCGCGCAGCATACTCGAAGTGTGTCGTCAGGTCAGTGCGCCGACCATGAGCAGAAGTGCCCGTCGCCGCCGGCGACGAGGCGCCCCTTGACGGCGATCGGCGAGGTCCATTCGCGAACGCCGGAACACGTATCGGTGCCGCCCCCGAAGACGACCTTGCCGGTGTCCCCGTCGACGCCGTTGAGCTTCCCATTGTTCATGTACCAGACGACGGTCTCCGACGTGCCGTCGGTCGTCGTCGTGATGGGTGCCGTGACGGGGCCGCCCTGCGCGGCGCACCACTCGACCTGGGGCTTCGGCGGTGAACCGGGCGCGAGGAGCACCGACATCACGACGTGCCCGCTCGCGCCACCCGAAGGACACATGCCGCCCCCGTCCGTCGAGAGCGCGACGTGTACACCCTTCGACGTGGTGTAGGTCGCGGGCACGGTGTGAATCGACATCGACCCGCTCGCGATCGAGAAATCCACGAGGTGTCCGCCCATGCCGCCGAGGTTCGCCGGATCGAGCAGGTACAGGTGCCCGTCCTTGCTGATCGCCGCGACGACGTTTGCTGGCGTGGAACCGGGAACCGACACGTACACCGGATTGCTCGCGCCGAAATCGGCGTCCTTGCTGTCCATGTCGCGCCAGCTCGACGGAAAATAGAGGTTCTTGTTCGACCGATCGAACACGCCGAGACCGGTGATGCGCACGACCTGTTCGCTGTCGCTCTGCATGTGATCCGACGCACCGACGGTGCTGTTCCCGGTGATCGCGAACACCCCGTCGCCGTCGGAGGCCATGCCGCCTGCGGCCCAGATCCCTTCACCCTGTCCGAGGGTCGCCCAGCCACCGAGCTTCGTCGGATCCTTCGTGTCCAGCCCGAATACCCATCCGTGATACGGCCCGCAATCCCCGACGTGGCCGCCGTAGGCGACGTAGAGGATGCCGTTCACGAGCGACAGCGCGCTCCGCTGATTTTCCGGCGGGGACGTGAACGTCGTCGAACCCGATTTGCCAGCGACGGTCACCGGGAACCCGGCGCGCTCCGAGCCGTCCATCACGGACAGCGCGTGGATCTCGTGGCGCGCGATGGACGTCGTGCCGATCGCGCCGGCCACGTACAGCGTGCCCGCGGCCGCGTCGATCACCGGTGTGCTGATGATGCCGAGCGGATGGATGCTTCCGCAACTCACGCCGTTGGCCGTCGGAGACGACCCGATGTTCTTCTTCCACACCGTCGCGCCCGTCGTCTCGTCGAGGGCGAGCACGTCGTTGCCCGTCGTGACGGCGATGAACACGCCTTTGCCGCCGGGCCCCTTCTCCAGATAGAGCGGCGAGGCCCACACGTTGCCGGTGAACGTCGCGGCGAACCCCGTATCCTTCGCCATCTTCGCGGCTTCCGCGGCGGTCAGCGTCGGCTGCACGAACACGCCGTCCCGATTTGCGTGCTTGTTCCGCTCGAGTACGGACGCGCTGGTATCCAGGGTGCCCGACGTACCGCCGGTGTTCGCCGCGCCGCCGGTGTTTGCCGCGCCGCCGGTGTTTGCCACGCCGCCGCTGTTCGACGCGCCGCCCGTCGTCGCGGAACCGCCGCTGCTCGTGCCCGCTCCGGACGCGCCGCCAGAGCTCGACGCGCCACCGCTGGCCGCGTCCCCTTCGTCGTTGCCGGTTTGATCGGAGGAGCCGCACGCGACCATCGCGAGGCAGAAACCGCAGGAAAACGCTCGGTACATCAAGTTACCTCTCGGCCGATGGTGCCACGTATCGCGCTCGCCTGCACGACCTTCACATGCCCGCCTCAGCCCACTTCGACGTTTGATCTTCAGATCCGCGGCACGAGCAAACCCGCGATGCGGCGGACGCACAGGCCGTCGATGGTGACGAGCTCGTCGCGCTGCACGACGCCGTTGAATCGGAGCTGCTCGTCCTCGACCGTCAGGGGGCCACTCGGGATCGCTGCGTCTCCTGGTACGACCGCCGTGAAGGGCGTTCCGGCACGGAGGATTGGTCCCTTCGTACACACGTCGGTGAGCTCACAGATGAACACACCGCCACGGGTCGCGAGTCGCACTCTCTCCAAGTGCGCACTCGCTGACTCTATTCAATGTGGCGGAAGGTCACATTTCGAACACATTCGACCTCCGTCCTGGGCGCCCTGACCGCTTCCGCCCATCGCCCGACTCGTCGAGGCGTGCGAAGCTCGGGGCATGCGAAAAATGCTCGTTGCACTGGACGGCTCGCCGCGCGAACGCGACGTCCTTGGCGCGGCCATCGCGATAGGGCAGCGCACCTCCGCGAAGCTCGTCCTGTTCCGTAGCGTCGGTGTGCCGCGCGAGCTCCCGCACGAGGCGTTCTCCGTCTCCCCTGACGAGATCCCGCGGCTTCTCGAAGCGCGCGCGGCAAGCGCGCTCGCAGTCCTCGAAAACGACGTTCCCGTCGAGCTCCGCGGCGGCGCTCGCGTCGTCGTTGGCACGGCGTGGCAATCGATCGAACGCATCGCCGACGAAGAAGACGTCGATCTCATCGTCATCGGCTCACACGGCTACGGGACGCTCGACCGAGTCGTCGGCACCACCGCCGCCAAGATCGTCAACCACGCCGACCGCTCCGTCCTCGTCGTGAGAGCCCCCGAACGTCTCGCCCGGACTTGAGCTGGGGTTATCCCTTCACGCCGCAGCCGTCGGCGGAACGGCGCCGCGCTTTGGTCGACGTCAACCTGCGCAGGCGCCGCGGGTCGACGCGCGGCCTGTTCCCCAAATAGGTCTCGTCACAATCCTTCTCCTCAAAAGGCGTGGGGACAGGCAGAGAGAGCTGGATCCATCGGGCCGCACCAACCGAGCGCCTGCGCGGTTTCCAAGCAAGCCTGTACCTCCCGCGCCGAAGCCGCGGCCGTCTGGAACCGCGCCTGGCGATTCTTACCGCGGCTGTAGGCTTCCTTCGTGAGGTTTCGAGGACGTCGATACCCTCAAGAGTCCCGAGAGCAATTTTCCCTCTTCCCTCTTCCCTCTTCCCTTGCTCCAGCTCCAGCTCCGGCTCCGGCTCCGGCTCCGGCTCCGGCTCCGGCTCCGGCTCCGGCTCCGGCTCCAGCTCCAGCTCCAGCTCCAGCTCCAGCTCCAGCTCCAGCTCCAGCTCCAGCTCCAGCTCCAGCTCCAGCTCCAGCTCCAGCTCCAGCTCCAGCTCCAGCTTCCAGAGAGCCCGCCGAGTGGTGTCAGCGCCGTGCAGCGGCGACCAGTTCGCCGAGGACGCGTACCAGGGCGCTGGGTTCGGCGGGTTTTGCTAGATACGTCTGGAAGCCGGCGGCGAGGGCGCGGCGCTTGTCTTCTTCGCGGGCGTAGGCGGTGAGCGCGAGCGCCGGGATCCGTGCGGCCGGGGTTCCGAGGGCGCGCACGCGGCTCATCAGCATGTAACCGTCGGCGATCGGCATGCCGATGTCACTGACGAGCACGTCGGCCGACTCGGTCGCGAGAAGGTCGAGCGCGCCGCGCATCGACGACGCGAGGAGGACGTCGGCGCCGTGCGCGCGCAACAGCGTCGCGACGAGGTCACGCGCGTCGGTCTCGTCGTCCACCACGAGAACGGTGACCCCTTTCAAGCTGTTCGGCGCGACGTCGGGTCGCTCCCCGGCCTGGTCGCGTGCGCTTTGCGCGGCCTCTGCCGTCGCCGAGAAGACGGCCTGTACGGGCAGTGTCACCGTGAACGTCGCGCCGCGGCCTTCTCCCGCGCTCGCGGCGTGAACCGTCCCTCCGTGCGCCTCGACCAGATGACGCACGAGCGCCAGCCCGAGCCCGAGCCCGCCGTGACGTCGCGTCGTGCTCGCGTCGGCCTGGCGAAATCGCTCGAAGACGTACGGCAGGAAATCCGCAGCGATCCCCTTGCCGTCGTCCTGCACGCTGAGCTCGAGCGACGTCCCCACGCGCGCGACGCGGACCGCGACGTTCCCGCCCTTCGGCGTGAACTTCAGGGCATTGTTCACGAGATTCCAGACGACCTGCTGCAGGCGATCCGGGTCGCCTCGGAGGTGCGCCGCGTCGGTGTCGAGGTCGAGCGCGAGCGAGATCTTCTTCGCTGCGGCTGCCGGGCGGACCGCGTCGAGCGCCGCCCGCACGATGACAGAGAGATCGGTGGACCGGATCTCGAGGTGAAGGCTGCCGGTGATGATCCGCGACCCGTCGAGGATGTCCTCGATGAGCGTCACCTGGGCCTTCGCGTTCCGCTCGATGATCTCGAGCCCACGGCCGAAGTTACTCTGATCGACCGAACCGCTGCGGAGGAGCTGGGCCCACCCGAGGATCGAGTTCAGCGGTGTGCGGAGCTCGTGCGACGCGGTCGTCAGGAACTCGTCCTTCGCGCGGTTCGCGAAGTCGGCCCTGGCGAGCGCCTCTTCCGACGTGGTGAGCAGCCGGCTCCGCTCCGTGAGCGCCGCCTGCAACCCGAGTCGCGCATTCACGGTATCCGTCACGTCGTACGCGACGACCAGGATCCCGGCGATGCGTCCTTCGAGGTCGCGAAACGCCTGATAGATGAACGTGACGAACGCGTCGTCCGGCTCTCCCTCGCCACGACGGTCGAGCTTCACCGGAACGTCGGTCCCGACGTACTGCTCGCCGGTGGCGTAGACGCCGTCGAGGATCTCGTAGAATCCCTGTCCCTCGAGCTCCGGAAGGGCGTCGCGCACCGACACCCCGACGATCTTCCGCTCGCGCCCGACGAGCTCCATGTAAGACGGGTTCGCGAGCGTGTACACGTGCTGGGGCCCGCGCAGAATGCAGATCGGCGCGGGCGCCTGCATGAAGAGCGACTGGAGATCGGCGCGCGCTGCGTCCGCGTCCTTCCGCGCGCGTCCTTCCTGGGCCGCCAGCGTCTCGACGTGACGCTGGTGGGCGCGCTGCTCCTCGATGTTCGTGTTCGTCCCGAACCAGCGGATGATCACGCCGGAAGGGTCCCTCTGCGGCACCGCGCGCGCGAGGTGCCAGGCGTACTCCCCGCTCGCGAGCTTCAGGCGGAACTCGACCTCGTACGTCTCTCCAGTCGTGAGCGCATGCGTCCATCGCTCGACCGCGAGCGGCAGGTCGTCGGGGTGAAGGACGTTCTGCCAGCCGTCGGCGAGGAGCTGCGCGGCCGAGAAACCGAGCGCGCTCGCGGTCTGCTCGCTGACGTAGTCGAGGTGTCCGTCCGGAAGCGACGTCCAGATCTGGACCGGGATGGTCTCCGTCAGAAAACGGTACCGCTCCTCGCTTGCGCGCAGAGCGGCGCGGATCGGTTCATCGGAGTCGGGGTCGGTCATCGGGTCTGGCTCGGTTCTTGGTCGTCACAGACTTCGCTCCACGACGCTCGCGATGACGGCGAGGAGCTCGGACGGTTCGAGAGGCTTCGACACGTGCGTATTGAACCCCGCGCGCAGGACACGCATGCGATCTTCGGCCCTCGCATAGGCGGTCAGCGCGATGACGGGCGTCCGCCCGCCCTGGTCGAGGGGGAGTGCGCGGAGCTTCTTGATCAGCGAGTAACCGTCCTCGTCGGGCATCCCGAGATCGGAGAGGACGACCGAGAAGCGCGCTGCCTCGAAGGCCGCGATCGCTTCACCGACCGACGCGGCCGTCGTGACCCGTGCGCCGCAACGACTCAGGATGGCGACCAGGAGCTCGCGCGCGTCTTCCTCGTCGTCCACGACGAGCACGCGAAGCTCCTCGAGCTCCGGAGGGCAGTCGAACGGCGCACTGTTCTCGATGCGCGGGTACGCGGCGACCGCGGCGCTGGGCGATTCCACGCGGAGCAGCGACAGGGGCAGCTGAACGACGAAGGACGAACCTCGGTCGATGCCCGCGCTCTCGGCGCGCACCGTGCCCCCGTGTAGCTCGACGATGTTCTTCACGATCGCGAGGCCGAGTCCGAGTCCGCCGTACGATCTGTTCAATCCGCCGTCGGCTTGACCGAAGCGATCGAAGGCCTTCGGCAAGAACTCGGCGTCCATTCCCCGACCGGTGTCGCTCACGGTGAGCTCCACGCACGACGCGGCCTGCGTGAGTCGAACCGCCACCTGTCCGTCCTTCGGCGTGAACTTGACGGCGTTCGACAGCAGATTCCAGACGACCTGCTGCAGTCTCGCGGCGTCCCCGACGACGTGGCCTCCACGCGGGTCGAGCACGGAGCCGAGCCGGATCTGCTTTGCATTCGCGGCGGGGCGCATGGTGTCGATGGCCGCCTCGATGATGCTCCCGAGCTCGATCGGCACGACGTCGAGGCGCATCTGGCCGGAGATGATCCGCGACACGTCGAGCAGATCCTCGATGAGCTGGGATTGCGCGACGGCGTTTCGCTCGATGGTCTCGAGCGCCTTGGGGCGTTGCGCGTCGGAGACCTGATTGTTGCGCATCAAGCGCGTCCACCCGAGCATCGCGTTCAGCGGTGTGCGGAGCTCGTGCGAGACCGTCGCGAGGAACTGATCCATGGCGCGGTTTGCGCTCTCGGCGGCGGCGCGAGCGTGGCCCTGTTCCTCGAGCAGCTTCACTCGCGCGTCCCCGAGCGCCCGATCCTCGGTCACGTCGCGGCCGAATCCGAAGGTCGTCCCTTGCTCGGAGACGGCGGACCACGAGATCCAGCGGTAGGTGCCGTCGCGGCGCCGGTAGCGCGCCTCGAAGCGCTGCGCGGGCTCCCCTCGCTGGAGCGCATCCCGCTGCTCCATCACTCGAGGCAGGTCGTCGGGGTGCATGAAATCGACGATCGGCCGCGAATAGAGATCTTCGTAGCTCCAGCCGAGTGCATCCTTGAAGGCTTGATTGGCCCTCACGATGCGAGCGTCACGAGACCAGCATAGGAAATCGAGAGACGTCTCGAAGATACGCTCGAGCTCGCGCTCGGCGCGGTCACGCGCTTGCAGCAGGTGCTGCCGCTCTTCGGACACTTCCTCGATTCTTCGCCTCGTCAGTACCTGATTGGTGACGTCCACTCCGAACGCGAGGACGCCTTCGATCACGTTGCCGCGGCTCCGTAGCGCCTGGCAGACCAGATCGAAGTACGATTCCTGGGGCGACTCTCCGGCATCGCGAACCAGCCGGATCGGGAACTCACGACCCACGAACGGCTCTCCGCTTGCGAAGACCTGATCCAGTACCTCGACGATCTGCTGCCCCGCGAGCTCTGGGAATGCCTCCCGCACGGATTGTCCGAAGTGCGCTCTGCCCCCGACGATCGTCTGGAACGTCGGGTTCATGAGCTCGTAAACGTGCTCCGGGCCTCTCATGACGGCAATGGCCGCCGGGATCTGCATCAAGAGCCCGTAGAGGCGCGCGCGGTCCGTCTCGGCGAGGCGTTGCCCGGCCTTCGCCGCCGCAAGGAGTCCTTCGCGTTCGCGGAAGAGCTCGTCTCTCTCCGCTTCGAGATGGTGCTTTTCGTCCAGGGCGCTCACCAGGAGCGCCTCTGCCGCGGTCTTCTCGGCGACGGCGCGCGTGAGCTCGAGGTGCTCCACGACGACGTGTGACAGCGTGGTCAAGCTCCGGAGCTGGAGCGGCGTCAGCTCGCGCGGCGTGCGATCGATCACGCAGAGCGTACCGAGCTTCGCGCCGCCCTCGACGACCAGCGGCGCGGCCGCGTAAAACGCGATGTTCGGCGCTCCGGTGACGAGCGGGTTCGTCGCGAAGCGAGGATCCTTGCTGGCGTCAGGGACGACGAACACGTCGTCACTCTCCGCGGCGATGACGTGCGCACAGAACGCGAGCTCGCGCGGCGTCTCGCTGACGTCGAGGCCGACGCGTGCCTTGAACCACTGTCGAGTCGCATCGACGAAGCTGATCAGTGCGATCGGCGCGCCACAGATCGCGGCCGCCAGCGACACGAGCTCGTCGAGCGTCGCTTCGGGCGCGCTGTCCATCACGCCGAGCTCGGCGAGCAGCCGGAGGCGTTCGGATTCGGCGGCTGTCGTGGATTTCACGTTCGGCGAGCATGGGCTCGAAGGCGAGAAATTGCCATTGTTTGCGCGACCAACACCGACCTTGGAGGCGCGGAGAGGGCTCCTGGAGACCGTGGCGCCCTGTCCCACGTCGACACGGGGCTCTAGCTCGCTGGTGGCTCGTGGGGTGCGCTGTCGCACGACTCGTTCGTGAGCGTCTGCCATCGACGCGCGCGCGTCGCGCGACGAAGAAGTTGTAACGCCGAAGCTCACAGCAATTTCGTACGAGGCGTTCATCCCCGTGCACGCGAGTGAGACACGCGTCGCGTGATCGACGATCACGGCGCGGTTCTCGATCCGCGGAGCTCGGCGGAAGTGTGCACTGCGCTGGCATACACGCTGCACAAGGGCTGCACCAATGCAGAACCTCCGTCTCCGTTCACGCTCCCTAGTTCACACGTACGCCGTCGCTTCGGCGACCGTCCTCTCCTTTGCTTGCTCGAGTGATAATCACGGTTCGACCGCGGACGCCGGCGTCGAAGCCGGCAGTGAGACCGGTGGCACGAAGGGAAGCGGTGGGAGCGCCGGCAGTGTGACATCGGGTGGCGCGAGCTCAGGCGGCAAGACGGCATCCGGCGGAAGCGGCGTGAGCAGCGGCGGAGCGAGCACCAGCGCCGGCGGCAAGAGCGCCGGCTCCGGCGGAAATGGACCGGACTCCGGTGAACCGGACGCGACCACCACGACGGGCCAATCCGGTCCGACGCCGGTCGCGCAGATGTTCAAGCATCCCGTGGGAACCAGCTTGGCGAACGGCCAGGAGGTATTCCGCTTCGAGACCCTCGGCGACGAGGGCTACTGGACCCGCGTGCTCGAGCTGCCGCAAGGTGTCGTGGCGAACAAGATAACGCCCGCGCAGGCGCTCGCTGCCGGCCTCTCCGTCGATATCGACGCGGTTCCCGCGGCGATGAAGACCGTCATCGCGGCTCAGCTCGCCGCTGCCGACGCCGGCGATCCGACGTCGATCCCCGCGCTCCAGGATCCGGCCAACACCGAGGCGCTCATCGAAGCGAACGCCGTCATCGGCGTGGTGACCCGGAAGAACCACGCGCGGTTCACCGGACCGCTCGACGGCAAGCTCGCCATCGACGACACCGACGTGTTCGCCGGGGAGAGCGTCGGCATCTCCTGCGCGCTCTGTCACGGCGCTACTGACGGCTCCGTGCTCTCGCTCAAGGGCAGCGGCACCATCGGCCATCGCGTCGATGGCCGCGCGAATCACGAGCTTCAGGTAGGAAAGATCATCGCGCTCGCGAACCACTCCGTCGCGTATTACCCGACGCTCGCGCTCGATCTCGTCGCCAATAACCACGGCTCGGTGTCGCGTAATGGCGTCGGCAAGAATCTCATCCCAGCAGCGCCCACGGAGGCCCAGGTCGATGCCTACCTGAACGACGATAATCTTTACCCGGCCGGTATGTTCGATGACCAGCCCGATGGCAACGGCGCCCCAGTGCACAATACGCCGCTCTTCCGAACCGAGCTCGCCGCCCCGTGGGGGAGCGAAGGGTCGATTCACTTCTTGCAGAACTTCTCGAACCTGGTGTTCTCCGCGCTCCTCGATCCGACGGACCTTCTCATCACCGCGAAGGCGCCTAACGACCCGACCGACGCAGGAGCCGCGGCAAGCACGTACAGCGGACCACAGTACCTCGAATACGAGAAGGCCGGTCCCGCCGGGCTCGAGCTCATCGCGAACTACAAGAACATCATAGAGAAGCAGCTGGGGATTGCTCCCTACGCGACGCATGACGACGGCGGCACGGACAACAACGGCTACCCCTACGTCGGGCGGCCTGATGGCGAATGCGCGCCCGCACCGGCCGGAGTAGAGAACGAGCCGTCGATCGCGGGCCTCAAATGCGCACCAACAAAGATGCTCGACATGAACGCGTACCTGAACTCACTCCGCGCTCCCGCGGGCGCGAAGGGCAACGCTGCGACGATCGCGTCGGGCCGCGAGCTCTTCCGGCAGACCTGCACGTCGTGTCACAACGACGACCAGAGTAAATTCGTCCCCGAGGACATCGTCGCGTTCAACGGCACGGTCGAGCTCTTCGCGAATGCACCGGCGCGTCCGCCGCTCTATCCGGGTTACGCCGGCAAGCTCCTGGCGACGCGGCCGGCAGCACCGTTCGCGGGCCTCGTGCCGGTGCGCGACTCGGTCGGCATCTTCGACGACAAGCTCATCATCACGGAAGCCAGCAACTACGGCCAGCCACGAGGGGACGCTCTCCCGCTCCTCATGGACCTCGCGCGGAAGCCGTCCTTCCTGCACGACGACGAGGTGAAGGCAGCCACGCCGACCGCGTCGCTCGATCTGCTCCTCGATCCGAAGCGTGGTTCGACCGCGCCGCATCCCTTCTACATTGCGAACGCGGCGCAGCGTGCGACGGTGGTCACGTTCCTTCAGAGCCTCGACGACAATCCGCTTCCCTGAGCGCGAGACCGGCACGCGGCGCCCGGCGCGCCGCGTGGGACTTTCCGACTCATCACGCACTCGCCCATATTTCGGGCTCGGTCGCCGTACGTTGGGCTAGAATCGAGCGCCCATGGCCCAAAGCCCGCTCGCCGACCGACTGCAATGGGCGGGCAGTGAGCGACCGAGCGACATTCCCGACGACGCCTTCCGGCTGCTCGTCGAGAGCGTCAGGGACTACGCCATCTTCATGCTCGACCCGACCGGCCACATCGCGACGTGGAACGCGGGTGCGGAGCGCATCAAGGGCTATCGCGCCGCGGAGATCGTCGGAAAGCACTTCTCGGTGTTCTACCCGCCGGACGTCGTTGCGTCCGGCAAGTGCGAGCTCGAGCTCGCGATCGCCACCGAGCAGGGTCGCTTCGAAGAAGAGGGACTGCGCATCCGTAAAGACGGGTCGCCGTTCTGGGCGAACGTCACCATCACCGCCCTTCGCGACGCGCAGCAGCGGCTCGTCGGCTTCGCGAAGGTCACGCGCGATCTCTCCGAGCGGCGCGCGGCCGAGGAAGAGACGCGAAGGTTCCGGCTACTCGTCGAGAGCGTGAAGGACTACGCGATCTTCATCCTCGACACGAGCGGACACGTCGCGACGTGGAATGCAGGCGCCGAACGCATCAAGGGCTATCGCGCCCTCGAGATCATCGGAAAGCACTTCTCCGTCTTCTACCCGCCCGACGCGGTGGCGGCCGGCATCTGCGAGACCGAGCTGACGGTCGCCGAAGCCACGGGTCGCTTCGCGGCAGAAGGCACGCGCGTCCGCAAGGACGGCTCCGAGTTCTGGGCCAGCGTGACCATCACCGCGCTCCGCGATCCGAACGGCGAGTTGATCGGTTTTGCAAAGGTCACCCGCGACCTGACGGATCGGCTGGCGGCCGAGGAGAGTCGACGTGATCTCGCGGTTCAGATGGCCGCCCTCGCCGAGAAGGCGCGTATCCAGGAGTTCCAGGAGCGATTCCTGGGCATCCTCGGACACGATCTGAGGAACCCCCTCGCGTCGATGGACATGGGAGCCGCCCTCCTGCGGCAGCGCACCGAGGACGCGAACAGCCTGCGCATCATCGATCGGATCCAGACGAGCTCACTCCGGATGTCCCGCATGATCGAGCAGATCATCGAGCTCACGAGAAGCCGTCTCGGTGGTGGACTGCCGATCAACGCACGTCCCGTCGACCTCGAGCAAGTGCTGCTGTCCATGGTGGAGGAGCTTCGAGCTGCCTATCCGGAGCAGGCGATCGAGCTGAGCTGCGAGCCGACGACGGGACACTGGGACCCGGATCGCCTCGAACAGGTCTTCTCGAACCTGGTGAGCAACGCGCTCGCTCACGGAGATCCGACGAAGCCCGTCTCGATACGCCTACGTCGCGAAGAGGGCGCCGTCATCGTGGAGATCCACAACCACGGAGTCCCCCTCACGGAAGAGCTCAAGGCGCGCATCTTCGATCCTTTCCGTCGTGGGGATCGCGATAGTCGCACCCAGCGCACCGCGGGCCTGGGACTCGGCCTCTACATCTCGAACGAGCTCGTGCGCGCCCACGGCGGCCGGATGGAAGTCGAGTCTTCCACGGCCGAGGGTACCGTCTTTCGCGTGATCCTTCCGCCGGAGGCGCCCGCCTCCGCGCTAGCCGAGGCCCCCATCGCATGACGCACACCGTCCTGGTAGTGGAAGACGAAGAAGACCTCCGCGAGATGATCCGCGAGGCCCTCGAGATGAGCGGCTACACGGTCGTCACTGCGGCCGAAGGGCAGGCGGCGCTCGATGCGATCGAGAGCATCGAGCACGTGTGCGTCGTGCTTCTCGATCTGCTGATGCCGGGGATGAACGGCTGGGACTTCTTCGCCGAGCTCCGACGCCGTCCCGGTTTCAAGGACGTGCCGGTGGTGATCCACACGTCCGCGCCCGATCGCGCTCCGTCCGGCGCGACGCGGGTGATTCAGAAGCCGCTCGTCCTCGCTCGACTGCTCTCGCTCGTCGGTGAGTTCTGTCAGAGCTGACGGCCGCCCGGTAGCCGGTGGCGGTCGCATCCACTGGCCCGGATATTGCTGAACGCGATGCGCGCGACGTCGTTCGGAGCGCCTTCCGAGTTTCAAAATGAAAATCTTCTCGTGTTCTCACTGTGGCCAGGTCGTGTTTTTCGAGAACGTGCGGTGCACGCGATGCAAGTCGGTGCTCGCGTATCTGCCGGATCTCGGCATCGTCAGCGCGATGGAGGCGGACGGTACCGACGGTTCGCTCGTCGCCACGGCGCCGGGTGCGAACCAGCAGCGCTATCGCCTCTGCAAGAACTCGGACGACTACGGCGTGTGCAACTGGGCTGTGCCCATCGCGAACGATGAGCTCTACTGCCTCGGTTGCCGCCTGAACGACGTCATACCGGACCTCTCCCATCCGGGCGCGCAGGTCGCCTGGGGGCGGATCGAGCACGCGAAGAAACGCATGCTCTACACGCTGTACGAGCTCGGGCTGCCGGTGGATTCACAGCGCGAGAAGAAAGGCGGCCTCGTCTTCTCCTTCAAGGAGAACGAGCCGCAGTCCCCGGTGCTCACCGGCCATGACGAGGGCCACATCACCCTGAACATCGCGGAGGCGGACAACCCCGGCCGCGAGAAGCTACGCGAGCAGCTCGGCGAGACGTACCGCACGCTCCTCGGCCATTTCCGGCACGAAATCGGGCATTATTACTGGGACGTCCTGATCCGTGACAGCGATCAGCTCGAGCCGTTCAAGAAACTCTTCGGCGATCCGGAAAAGAGCTACGAGGCGGAGCTCCAGCGCCACTACAAGGAGGGCCCTCCTGCAAACTGGCAGGACTCCTACGTGAGCACGTACGCGACGATGCACCCGTGGGAGGACTGGGCCGAGACCTGGGCGCACTATCTGCACATCGTGGATACGCTGAGCACGACGCGCGCCTACGGGCTCGCGCTGAAGCCGCGCGCGTCGGGGGTCGGGACGTTGCCGGCGGACATGCGCGTCAACGCGCGTGGCGTCGACTTCGACGACTTCGACGGATTGATGGCGGCCTGGTTCCCGGTGACGTTCGCCCTGAACAGCTTGAACCGCGGCATGGGGTTGCCGGACATCTATCCCTTCGTTCTGTCGGAGCCGGCCATCGAGAAGCTCCGGTTCGTGCACGAGGTGATCGAGCGCGCGAGCCAGCCCAGCGCCGCCTCGGCCGCTTGACCCCGGTGGGCCGACCGGCTCCCAGGCTCATGAGGTGGATGGAGTCACCGGCGCTTCATGTCTGTGGCCGAATGACGCGGCAACTACGTACCCTGGCGTTTTTTTGCGGAAATGCCGGCTTTCACGGACGGAATGTAACTTGCTCTGTAATCAAGAGTGACGAGCGAAGTGTCCGAGGCCGCGACCATGACAGCAGATCCCGATCCGACGAACGTTCTCCAGGACATATCGATTCTGCTGGTCGACGACGATGACGATTCGCGCGAGGTCTTTGCCGAGGCCCTGCACCTGCGTGGCGCGAAACCATTGCAAGCCTGTCGTACGAGCGAGGCGCTCGAGAAGCTTGCGACCGACCACCCCGACATTCTCCTCTCCGACATCGGGATGCCCGACGAGGACGGCTACTCGCTGATGCGTCGGGTCAGGAGCCTGTCAGCCGCCGACGGGGGAAACATCCCGGCGGCGGCGCTCACCGCATACAGCCGACCCATCGATCGCCAGCGTGCACTAGACGCAGGCTTTCAGTTCTGTCTGACGAAGCCAATCACGCTCGCGAATCTGCTAACCGTCGCCGTCGACCTCGTACGGATGAAGACCAGGTCTGCAGCGGCGAAGCGCTGAGAGACGACTTCATTCGACGGGCAACGTCACCGTGAACGTCGTTGCGTTCGCGTCGCTCCGTGCGGCCACGCTGCCGCCGTGCGCTTGCGCGATGCGCTTCACGATGTGAAGTCCGAGGCCCACGCCGCCGTTCGCACGACCCGCGCCCTTGCCGCGACGAAACGGCTCGAACAGGCTCGGGAGAACGTCAGGCCCGATCGGTTCGCCGGCGTTGCTCACCGTGAGCGCGACGCGCTCGCCGTCGCGGAAGACGGTCACGTCGATAGGGGAGCTGGGGCTCGAGCTGTGTTCGATGGCGTTGCCGATGAGATTGCTGCAGATCTGCGAGAGCCGATCGCGGTCCCAGATCCCGACGCAGTCGCCTATCACGTTCAACCGGAGCGTGTGTGACGGATGTCCGATCTGCATCTCTTCGACGACGCTGCGAGCCGCGTTCCCGAGGTCCATCTCTCGCCGATCTACGGGCATGCCGCCTTCCGGCCTGCTCCGCGCGAAATCGAGCAGCTCGCTGATCATCCGCGTCATCCGGCGCGTGGCCCGGTCCTGCATTCCGAAGAGCGATTGCAGACGGGGCTCGGGGTTGAGCAGGGTCGAGAGCGACTGATTCGCGAGGTTGAAGGTGTTCAGCGGCTGGCGAAGATCGTGCGCCAGCATGCCGATGAAGCCTTCTCGGAATTCTGCCTCGACGCGCAGCTGAGTCTCCACCTCGTTCAGCCGCGCATGGATCTGTCTGGTGCGGACGAGCGCGCCGACGCGAGCGCGGAGCTCCGCCTCTGAGAACGGCTTTCTGACGAAATCGTTGGCGCCCGCGTCGAACGCCTGCGTCAGCGATTCATCTCCGCTCGCGGTCAGGAAGAGAATTGGCAGGGCGCCAGCGTCGCGTGTTTCACGGACAAACCTGCAGACCTCGAGGCCCGACAGGTTCGGCATGTGCCAGTCGAGGATGAGGAGTTCTGGCGGGATACGCGATGACAGCTCCTCGAGCATGCGCGCGCCGTCAGTGAAAACCTCGACGTCGTAGACGCTGGCGAGTGCGCACCGGCAGAGCTCGCCCTGGACCGGACTATCGTCCACGATCCAGACGCGGGCCGCCGAAGCGGGCTTGACAACGGCGTCGGAACTCATCGGGCTGACCAGGCTAGCCCGGCCCGAGCAAGACGACCACGGCCGACGGCGTGTCACAAAATTGCGGCACGCCCGCGCGGTTGTAAGGGATGGAGGGGACACCTATTGTCTGCGGGCGAATGACCGAAAAGCGCGCTCGAACGTCTGCATCGGGCGGTGAAGAGTTCATCATCGGGGGCGGGGAAACGGGCGAGGTGATGCGCCGCCTGGACTGGCAGAAGACGCTCCTCGGGCCCGCGGAGGGATGGGCCCAGAGCCTCCGGACATCGGTCAGTATCTGTCTGAACTCGCGCTTCCCGATCGCTCTCTACTGGGGCCCCGAGTTCGTGATGCTCTACAACGACAGCCTCATCCCGATGGTGGGTGCGAACAAGCACCCCGCCGCGATCGGGCAGCCGGCGTTCGTGGTGCTGCCGGAGATCCGCGACATCATCGAGCCGCTGCTCCAGCAGGTGTCGACGACGGGCGAGGCGATCTGGTCCGAAGATCTGATGCTCCCGCTGCTCCGTGGAGCGGCGCAGGAAGAGGGCTACTTCACTTTCAACTACAGCCCGATCCGCGACGAGTCGGGCGGCGTGGGCGGCGTCTTCTGCGCGGTGATGGAGACGACCGACAAGGTCATCGAGGGACGGCGGCTCCGGCTCCTCAACGCGCTCTCCGGGACCGTACAGGCACGCACCAAAGAGGACGCTTGCACGCACGCGGCAGCGCAGATGGCGCGCTTCCCGAACGACGTCCCGTTCGCGCTACTCTACCTGGTCGACGAGACGACCGGCATCGCGCGCCTCGCGGGGACATCGAACATCGACGCCGGCATGTCGATCTCGCCGGCGACGATTCGCCGTGGTGATGGCTCGCCGTGGCCGCTCTTCGACGCCACCCACGAAGTGCCGGTCCACGTCGAGCGGAAGAACGGCCCTGCCGGTAGCCGCGGAGCCGTCGTTCTATCCATCGACCGGGCCGGTGGTGGAACGCCGCTCGGATACCTCGTCGCGGGTCTGAGCACGCTCCTCGGGCCGAGTGCCTCGTACGATCGTTTCCACAATCTCCTCGCGGGGAGCCTCTCCCAGACGGTCAGCAACGCCGTCGCTCACGAGGAAGAGCGCAAGCAAGCCGCGGCGCTCGCCGCGCTCGATCGGGCGAAGACGACGTTCTTCAGCAACGTGAGTCACGAGTTCCGGACTCCGCTGACGCTCATGCTCGCGCCAATCCAGGACATGCTCGCGCTTCCCGACGGTTCGCCGCTCGAGCGCCATTCCGTCGAGCTCCTCCATCGCAACTCGCTCCGACTCTCGAAGCTCGTGAACACGATGCTCGACTTCTCGCGCATCGAGGCGGGACGCGCCGAGGCGGTGTACGAGCCCGTCGAGCTCTCGGCGCTGACCGCGGATCTCGCGAGCAGCTTCCGCGCGGCGATCGAGCGCGCGGGGCTCACGCTGGTCGTCGAGTGTGCGCCGCTGCCCGAGCCGATCTTCGTCGACCGCGACATGTGGGAAAAGATCGTCCTGAACCTGCTCTCGAACGCCTTCAAGTTCACGTTCGAGGGCTTGATCATCGTGCGCACTGGCCTCGACTCGGGAGGCGCGTTTCTCGAGGTCCGCGATACCGGGACGGGCATCTCCTCGGAGGAGCTTCCGCGGCTCTTCGAGCGGTTCCATCGCGTGGAAGGCGCTCGCTCGCGCAGCCACGAGGGGTCTGGCATCGGTCTCGCCCTCGTGCAGGAGCTCGTCCGGTTGCACGGCGGCGCGATCCAGGCGACGAGCCGCGAAGGCGCGGGCACGGCGTTTCACGTGCGCATCCCGCGTGGCGACGCGCATCTGCCCGCATCGCAGGTGCGTGGAGCGCGTTCTCGACCGCCGCCGCGGCCCGGCGCGAGCGCGTTCGTCGACGAGGCCGTGCGCTGGAACTCGCCGGGCAGCGGCGGTCCTCCGAGCGACGCAGCGCTGCACCCGGCCACCACGGATCGCGCGCGCATCGTCATCGCCGACGACAACGCCGACATGCGCGACTACGTGGCGCGCCTCCTCGGCGAGCGCTGGAACGTCGAGGCCGTCGCCGACGGCGCTGCCGCGCTCGCGAGCATCCAGCGCGAGCCGCCGGAGCTCGTCCTCTCCGACGTCATGATGCCGCGCCTCGACGGCTTCTCCCTCGTCAGGGCCATGCGCGCCGACGCCGAGCTCCGCGCGATCCCCGTGATTCTTCTCTCTGCTCGAGCCGGCGAAGAGGAAGCCGCGAAGGGACTCGGGGCCGGGGCGAACGACTACATCGCGAAGCCGTTCTCGGCGCGCGAGCTCCTGGTCCGCGTCGCGTCGAAGCTCGCCATCGCCCGCGCTGTGCGCGAGAGCGGCGCGGCCGAGGCGGCTCAGCGCGCCAAGCTCTATCGCCACTTCATGCAAGCGCCGTTTCCGGTCGCCATCTTCAAGGGCCCCGATCACGTCATCGAGCTCGCCAATCCGAGCGTGCTCGCGGCGTGGGGGCAGGGTACGAACATCATCGGTATGCCACTCTTGAAGGCGATCCCCGCGCTCGCGGACCAGCCCTTCATGGGCTACCTCGATCGTGTTCACCGGACCGGCCAGACTCACGAGGGGCGCGAGGAGCGCGCCGAGATGCCGACCGGTCCCGGCGGCTCGCTGGTGGAGGCGTTCTTCAATTACGTGTACGCGCCGCTCCGCGACACGAAGGGCGACATCGAGGGCATCTTGCTCGCGGCCTTCGACGTCACCGCGCAGGTACGCGCACGCTACGAGAGCGACCGCGCGTTCGCGCTGCTCAAGGAGGCGAACGAGGAACGTGCGTTCGCGCTCGCCGAGGCGACACGGGCGAACGTCGCGAAGGACGAGTTTCTCTCGACGATGAGCCACGAGCTCAGGACTCCGCTGAACGCCATCATCGGCTGGTCCACGATGCTGAGCAGCGGGGCGGTCACCGGCGACAAGGTGCAGCGGGCCCTGGAGACCATCGAGCGGAACGCGCGGATGCAGGCGCGCCTGATCGAGGACATGCTCGATCTCGCGCGCATCGAACAGGGCAAGGTCGTGCTTTCGGTCGCGCCGACCGAGATGGTGCGGGTTGTGGAGGCGGCGCTCGAATCCGTCCGGCCGTCAGCCGAGCTCAAGGGAGTCCGGCTACAGCCGGTCCTCGATTCGGCCGCCATGATCGTGGGGGACGGCGACAGGCTCCAGCAGGTCGTCTGGAACCTGCTCTCGAACGCGATCAAGTTCACTCCGCGGGGGGGACGCGTTCAGACCCGTCTACGCCGCGACCAGTCTTACGTGGAGCTGGTCGTCGCCGACGACGGGCAGGGGATCGACACGTCGTTCCTGCCGCAGGTGTTCGACAGATTCCGCCAGGCCGACGCGAAGACGTCGCGCAAGACCGGTGGACTCGGAATAGGTCTCGCCATCGTCCGCTCCATCGTCGAGCTCCATGGCGGGACCGTCACCGCGCAGAGTGACGGCCCGGGTTCCGGCGCGACGTTCACCGTGCGCTTGCCGATCGCGCCGCTGCGAGCGCACACCGCGGCGACGGCGGCCTCCGACGCGGCGCCCTCGAGGCCCGGTGCGTTCGAACATCCCACGGTCCTCGCCGGACTGCGCATCCTGGTCGTCGACGACGAGGCAGAAGCGCGCGAGCTACTGCGCTTCGTGCTCGAGCAATGTGGCAGCGAGGTGACTCTCGTCGACGAGCCGCGCAAGGTGCTCGCCGCGCTACACGACGGCGAGTTCGACGTGCTCGTGAGCGACGTCGGCATGCCCGAGATGGATGGGTACATGCTGATCCGCGCCGTCCGGGAGCTCCCCACCGTGAAGGGCGGTCATCTTCCCGCGATCGCACTGACCGCTTACGCGCGCAGCGAGGATCGCACCCAGGCCCTTCGGGCAGGTTTCGATGCCCACCTGACGAAACCCATCGAGCCCGCCGAGCTCATCGCCGTCATCGCCGCCCTCGTCGAAGGGGTGCGGCGTAGACGGGGTCGGTGATTTCACCGACATCGCGGTGATCGAGATTTGCAGGGCGTCGCGCGCTAGCGCTGCATCGTCGTGCGGGCTAGCTTTCGGCGCACCGATGGTCGCCACTGCGGAGAGCAATGAGCCCGTCTCGGCGCGTGTTCGGGTGTGGATCGTCGACGACAGTGCGCTTCAGGCGGAGATATGTCGCGCCGCGCTTGCCGACGTCTACGACGTCGAGGTGTTTCTCGACGGAGCGCTCATGCTCGAGAAGCTCGCTTCGACGGTCGCGCCGGATCTGTTGATCCTCGACTGGCGGATGCCGACGCTGTCGGGGCTCGAGATCTGTCAGTTCATCCGCAAGAGTCGCGACGCGGGCACGCTGCCGATCGTCGTCCTCACCGTGCTCGGGGACGAGTTTCTCGCCGAGGCGTTCGACGCGGGTGCGAACGACTTCGTACGCAAGCCGTTCTCGCGGACGGAGCTCCTCGCGCGGGTCGGCGCGCTCCTTCGCGCAAAGAGCAGCCGTGACGAGCTCGCGCGCGTCGAGCGCATGCTGCGCATCGAGGCCGACTATCGCGAGCGCTTCATCGGCATGCTCGCGCACGATCTCCGCCAGCCGCTGAACACGTTCGTGCTCGCGAGCCGGGCAATCGGGGCGGCGCTCCCCGCCGAATCCGGCATGGGCCGCCCGCTCGAGATGCAGGAACGCGCCTCGCGACGGATGGCGCGCATGGTCGATCAGCTTCTCGACTTTGCCCGCAGTCGTCCCGAGGACGGCATGCCCGTGGACCGGCGCGCCATGGACTTTGCCGCGACCGTCAGGGCCGTCGTCGAAGAGCTACAGGTCAGCGCGCCGTCTCACCGGCTCGCACTCGAGACGGTGGGGGACTGCAAGGGGTTCTGGGACCAGGACCGCATCGCGCAGGTCTGCTCGAACCTCATCGGCAACGCCATCGAGCACTCGTCGGATCCCGATTCGACCATCGAGGTGAGCGTCGTCCGCTTCCCCGAGCACGTCGAGCTGACCGTGAAGAACCAGGGCGAGCCCATCCACGCAAGCCTGCTCCCCGCTTTGTTCGAGCCTTTCCGTCGAGGACCGAGCTCCGGCCGCCGCACCAGCGGCGTGGGCCTCGGGCTCCACATCGTGCACGAGATCGTCAAGGCTCACGACGGCAACGTCTCCGCCCGCAGCGACGCCGAAGGCACCGTCTTCGCCGTGACCCTGCCGATGGAGTGAAGCGTTACTTCGGCGTCGCTTTGAAGACGAGCAGGCGCGCGCGTTCGGAATCCCCGACGTAGGCGTTGCCGTGGGCGTCGGATACGACGTTGCGTGCGCCGGCGGACGTGGGGGCCGTGGCGACGACGGCTAGCTGGCCCTTGGCGTCGAGGCGCGCGACCGTGAGGCGCGCGGCCTTGCCGGCTGCGGCGTAGACGAGCCCGGTGTCGGTGACGTAGTCGATGTTGTCGACTCCGGCGCCGGTGTCGAGCTTGCCGAGCAATGCGCCGCCGTGCGCGGCGTCGAGGACCTGAACGTGATCGGTGCACGCGACGAGGACGAAGTCGTGTCGTGAGTCGAACGCGACGCCGCGCGGGCCGTCGGGGCCGCACTTCGCGTTCCACGTCGCCTTCGTCAGATGGGTCTTTATGTCGATCTGGAGGGTGTCACCCTTGTCCTCGAGGTTCGTCATGAAGACGCCGTGGGCGGCGTCGACCGCGTAGCCCTCTGGCTCGCCGGGAACCTTGAAGACGGTCTTCAGCTTGAGCACGGCGGGCACAGAGGCGTCGAGGACGGCGAGCGATTGCTCGTGCGGCAGCGTCACCCAGACTTCCTTCGACGGCGCGACGTACACCACGCCGTCGGTCGACGACGGGAGCTTCACGCAGGCTCCGGTCTTCAGCGTCTTCACGTCGATGGGGCACACCTCGCTCGTCGCCCGGTTACCAACGTAGGCGAAGCCTTCGCCTGCGGAACCCGCGCTCGGTCCCACGACGCGCTTCTTGCCGTGCCCTTCACGCTCCGCCGTCGTGAAGCCTTCGATGCGCGTGAAGGCGCCGCTCGCGACGTCGAGCACGTCGACCGAGCCGGTGCTGCCGGCGGGAACCCAGATCCGGTCATGTCCGCGCTCGTGGAAGATGTAGTCGAGCGACGCAGGCCCGTTGCCGCCGGGCAGCGGTAGCGCGGTGGCGACGAGCGGATCGGCGAACACCGGGGCGGACACGATGGCGATGGCGATCCCGAGCTTCAGGGCACTGATTTTCATGCTGTTTCTCCCACTGACGAACGCGGTGAACGGGCAAAGAGCGCCGCGGCGAGCGGCGGCAGGAAGCCGAGCGTCGCCACCGTGGACGTGATGAGGCCGCCGATGACGGCGACGGCGAGCGGGCGCTGGAGCTCCGCGCCCGACCCGATGCCGAGCGCGAGCGGCAAGAGCCCGGCGAGCGTCGCCACCGTGGTCATCACGACCGGACGGAAGCGCTGCTCGCTTGCGCGAATGACGGCGTCGAGGCCGGTCGCGCCGTCGTCCACGAAGCGCTCCGCCTGTTCGAGGAGGAGCACGCCGTTCTTCACGACGAGCCCGACGAGCAGCACGCACCCCATCAGCGACGAGGCGTTGAGCGGTATCCGGGTAGCGTAGAGCGCGACGAGCGCGCCGACCATCGCGACCGGCACCGAGACGAGGACGAGGAGCGCGACGTGGAAGCGCCGGAACTGCGCGGCGAGCACGGTGAGCACGAGGAGCAGCGCCATCGCGCCGATCCCGCCCAGATTGCGCAGCGTCTCTTTCTGCGCCTCCACCTGTCCGCCCATCACGGCGCGGTAACCCGGCCCGAGACGTAGCGACGCGACCCGCTTCTCGACGTCGCTCGCGACCGACCCGAGATCGCGACCCTCCGTATCCGCGGTCACGGCGATCATCGGCTGGAGCGCCTCGTGGAGGAGCAGCGACGTGCTGGTCGTCATCGTGGCCTCAGTGACGCTGCCGAACGTCGTCGGGTGATCGCGCAGGCTGAGCGGCAGATCGAGCACCCGCTCGGCGTCGAAGCGGATCGGGTTCGGGAAGCGCACCCGCACGCCGACCAGTCTGTCGAACCGCCGCACGGCACCGACGACGGCGCCGCGGAGCGCGGTGTCGAGATTCTTCGCGATGTCGTCGGCGCTGAACCCGGCGCGCGCCACTGCGGCGCGGTCGGGCGTGAAGCGGAGCTCCGGCGCCTCGCGCTCGCGGCCGTCGTAGAGATCGACGAGCCCCGGCACGTCCCCGAGCTTTCCCGCGAGCTCGCCGGCGAGCCGGCGGAGTTCGCCGTAATCGGGGCCGAAGAGCTTCACCTCGATGGGACGCGGGCTTCCCGACAGATCGTTCAGCACGTCCTGGAGAACCTGCACGAACTCGACGCGGACCTCGGGCAGGGTGCGCTCGATGCGTGCGCGCACGTCGGCGACGACCTCGTCCGACGAGCGCGCGCGCGTGGAGGCCCTGGAGAGCCGCACCATGACGTCCCCGCGGCTCGCCTCCGTCGCGGCCGCGGGCCCGAGCTCCGCCCCGGTGCGTCGCGTGAAGTTCCGGACCTCGGGGACGGCCTTCAGGAGCGCCTCGAGCCGGCGCGCGAACGTCTCCGTCGCCGCCATCGACGTCCCGGCGGGCAGGAAATAGTCGAGGACGAACGCGCTTTCGTCCATCGTCGGCAGGAAGCCGCGCCCGACGAAGGGAACGACCGCCGCGCCGGCGACGCACACCACCCCGAGCCCGAGCCCCGCAACGAGCGGACGATGCACGAGACGTCGCACGACGCGATCGTAGACGGCGGACAGACGGCTCGGGCGTTCGGTCACGTGCACGGAGAGCACGCGCTCGGCCGCGAGCGGCACCACGATGAGCGCGACCGGCAGCGAGACGAGGACCGCGCTCGTGACGGTGAAGGCGAGCGCCTTGAAGAAGTCTCCCACGACGCCGTCGAGGAGCGTCAGCGGCACGAACACGACGACGGTCGTCAGGGTCGTCCCGATGACGGCCGGCGCGAGCTCTGCAGTGCCGCGCGCTGCTGCCGTGACGCGATCGGCGCCGGCACCGCGGTGTCGCGCGATCGCCTCGACCACGACGATCGCGTCGTCCACGACCAGGCCGATGGCCACGGCCATCCCGCCGAGCGACATGAGGTTCAAGGTCTGGTTCGCCGCGCGCATGAGCGCGAAGCCGATGGCCAGCGTGATCGGCACCGTCGCGGCGGCGAGGAGCCCGGCCCGCAGATCGCCCAGAAACAGAGCGATCACGGCCGCGCAGAGCGCGATCCCGAGGAGGATCGCGTCGCGCACGCCGTTCATCGATTCGTGTACGAGGCTGGCCTGGTCGTAGACGGGGCGCACGGTGATACCCGGCGGCAAGCTCGGACGGACCGCGTCGACCGCTGCGCTGGCGCGATCGACGACATCGGTGGTGCTCGCGCCGGGGAGGCGAGCGAGGCTGACGCTCACGGTGGGGCCGTAGGGCCCGCCGACGCGCGCGGTGCGATCCTCGGCGCCCTCGACGACCTCGCTCACCTGGCCGAGCGTCGCGACGTTGCCGCGATCGGTCGCGAAGAGCGGCATGTCGCGGATCGCCGCGAGATCCTTCGGCTGCGCGTCATGCACGACGGTCACGAGCTGCCGGTCGCGATCGACACGCCCGACCGGCGTGAGCCCCATCCCCGATTGAAGTCGCTCGGCGACGTCGCTCGGCGTCAGGTGAAGCGACGCGAGCGCTTCGGGGTCGAGGATCACCTCCATCTCGCGCACGTCGCCGCCGAGCACCTCGATCGCCCCGACGCCGGGGACGTTGGCGAGCGCCGGCCGCACGACGAACTCCGCGACCTCGCGGAGCTCTCGGGGATCGAGCGCGCCGCTGACGTTGAAGGTGACGATCGGGAACGAGCCCGTCGTGATTCGCTCGACGAGCAGCTCGGCGCCCGCGGGGAGCGACTGGCGGGACTGGCTCGTGCGGGACTCCACCATCTGGAGCGCGCGCCACATGTCGGTGCTGGGCGCGAACTGGAGCGAGATCTCGGTGGCGCCGCGGATGGTCTTGGAGCGGATGCGCTGGAGCCCGAGCACCGACGTCAGGGTCTGCTCGAGCGGGCGCGTCACCGTCGTCAGGAAGACGTCGGGCGGCGCGCCACCGGCTCGTGCGACGACGACGATTCGCGGAAATTCGACCTCAGGATAGATGCTGCTCGGGATCGACGACGCGGACTTCACGCCGACCGCGACGAACACCAGGGTGGCGAGCCACACCACAGCCGCGTGCCGGCGCAGGAACGCCGCGACGTTCACGGGAGCACCTTGAGCGGCGCCCTGTCGTCGAGGCCGAGCACGTGGTCGACGGCGACGCGGTCCGTCGCGACGAGCCCCGACTTCACCTCGACCCGCGCGTCGTCACGGAAGCCGACCTCTATCGTGCGGAGCGTCGCTTGGGCGCCGTCACAGAGGGCGACCTCCGCACCGTCGGAGCTCGCGCCGCGGACTGCGGCAGAGGGCAGGACGAGCGCGCCGTCGCGGTGGGCGACGCTCACGACGACCCGTCCGAACGCGCCGATGGGGACGCCGGCAGGGGTTCCGCTGAAGGCGAGGCGGAGGACGCCGAGGCCCGTCTGTGCGTCGAGCGCCGTCGCCCGCGCAACGACCGTCGCGTCGAAGCCGTCGCTCGACGACGCGAGCGTGATGCGCGCGTGCTGTCCTTCGCGGAGCCGCCCGAGCTCGCGCTCGGTGGCGTCGGCGACGAAGTTCATCGCGCTGTCGGCGGCGAGCTGGAGCACGGGCGTCGCCGCGGTGCCGTCGACCAGCGACCCCGGGCCGCGAAAGAGATGCGTCACCACGCCGTCGAAGTCGGAGCGCACCAGGACGCGCCCGAGCGTCCGGCGTGCCACGTCGGAGCCCGCCGTCACCGCCGTGATGTTCGCGAGCGCGGTGTCCTCGCGGGCGTTCGCGTCGTCGAGCTCCTGGGTCGCCGCGATGCCGCGCGCGACGAGGCTCTTCGTGCGCTCGAGCGTCGCGCGCGCGTTGGTCTCCGCGGTGCGCGCCTGCGCGACGGCAGCGTCCGCCTGCCGGAGCGCGTCGCGGGACGCCGCGCCGTCGACCGTCGCGACCAGGTCGCCCTTCACGATGCGCTGGCCCTCGTGCACCGCGACGCTGACCACGCGCCCCGCGACCTGGGACGCGAGCGGCAGATCACCGCCCGGTGGCGGCTCCACGCGCCCGCGCAGCGACACCGTCTCGTCGATGCCCTCGAGCCGTGGAGCGACGCAGTGCACCTCGACCGGCGGCGGCGCTTCCTCGGCGGCCTCGCGCGCGCACGCCGGAAGGGCGACGAAAAGCAGCAAAATACGGGGATCCGCGCGGGTCATGGTGCTCCGAGCGCGTACTGCACGTCGACCCACGCATTGGCACGGCTCGCCTCGGCCTCGAGCAGCGACAGGCGCGCGTCGATCCGCGCGCGCTCCGCGTCGAGCACCGCGACGAGCGGCAATCGCCCGAGGGTATACGCAGCTTCCGTCGCTTGCGCGGCGGACTCCGCTGCCGGCACCACGCCGCTCGCGAGCGCGTCGCGTCGCGTCGAGACGGCGACGAATTGCCGGTAAGCGACGGCGAGCGCGGCGGAGAGCCGGATCCGCTCCGCATTCGCGCGAAATCGTGCAGCGCGGGCCGCAGCGAGCTCGTGCTCGACGTACGGTCCGCGCTGGTTGAAGACGGGCACCTCGATGCCGAGCTGGGCCCGATAATTGGTCGCCGGCAGCGTCGGATCGCCGATGTCCACGCCGAGGTCGAGCGCGAGCGCGGGTCGTACCAGGGCGCGCTCTCTATCGGCACGCGCCTCGGCGGCCTGGGCGTCGGCGCGCTCGCGACGTACGGCGGGGTTCGCGTCGACCCGCGGCGCGAGCTCCCCGACCACCGGAGTGGCCGCTGGGACGTCGGGATCGCCGCTCGCCCGGAGCTCAGCGCCGTCCGGCAGGCCCATCCAGCGTCCGAGGTCGCTGCCCGCCGCGCCGACGAGCTCCGCCGCTTCTCGCGCGTCCGCGTCCGCCCGGAGTCGTTCGGCGTGCGCGCGAAGGCCCTCGAGCTCGGGAGCCGCGCCCACCTCGACTCGGCCCTTCACCGCGTCGTCGAGCCGCGCGGCGACGGTGGCGGCGTCGGCGCGCGCCGCGGCGGATTTCGCCGCGAGCCACAGCGCGACGAACGCGCGCGCCGTCGCCGCGCGCACGTCGCTCCAGGCGATCTCCGTCGCGATCCGCGACGTCACGAGATCGGCCTTGCTCGCCGTGACGGCCGCCCCGCGCTGTCCGAGAATCACGAGGGGCACCGACACGCCGCCCGAGAAGCGCGCCGTCTGGGTCGATGTGCCGACCGACACCGACGGATTCGGGTAGACGCCCGCGATACCGATGTCCGCGCGCGCGACGTCCTCGAGTGCGCGGGCCGCGGCGAGGTCGCCCGAGCCACGTCGCGCCGCCGCCAGCGCTTCCGCGTAAGTGACGTTCGCGGCGCGCGCCCCGGCTGCCGTGAACACGATTAGGAAGAGCGCTGCCGCCGGCCGAGCTGCCCGTTCCATCGGTTCAGCGTAGCCGTCGTGTCTGAACGGGAGCTTAACCGGGGGCCGGGTTTTCGCCGCTCGTGGTCGCCGGATGCCACCCGAGTGCGTTCCCGAACGTCATCGAGACCTCGAGCCCCGGCGCGCCCGCGTTCGGCTGCGCGGCGACGGAGCCACCGTGCCGTTCGGCCACGGCGCGGACCAGCGCGAGCCCGAGCCCCGTTCCGGCGCCCGTGCCGCCGCGCCAGTGCCGATCGAACATGCGCGAGCGCGCGTCGTCTCCGAGCCCGGGTCCGTCGTCGATCACCGCGACGCGGATGCCGCTCGCCTCACGGGTGATACGCACCACTCGCGCCGGCGAGCCGCTGTACTTCTCGGCGTTCTCGAGCAGGTTCCTGAGCGCGAGCTCGGCGAGCTGCGCGTCGCCCTCGACCAGCGCTTCTTCCGGCGCGTCCACCCGCGTGCGCTCGCCGGCGAGCTCGCGCGCGAGATCGGCGAGGTTCACGACCGTCCCGGCGTTCATCGGCGTGGGCGGCGCCGACAGGACGAGGATCGAGTCGATGACCTGCGCGAGTCGATCGACGTCGGCGAGCATCGCCTGTACGGGTTCGCCGCCCCGCGTCGCGAGCGTCTCGAGCTCCGCCCTGAGCGACGTGAGCGGCGTCCTGAGCTCGTGCGCGATGTGACCGCTCGTCGCGCGCTCCCGGTCGCGCGCCTCGACGAGATCGCCGACCAGCGCCTCGAGCGCCGTCGCGAGCCGGTGAAACTCCGCGATGCCGCCGGCGTCCGGAGCAGTCCGCCCGTCTCCGCGCGCCACGACTTCCGACCACTTCACTAGCCGGTTCAGCGCACCGAGCGGCGCACGGACGGCAAACCGCGCCGCGAAGATCGCGCCGAGCGTCGCGAGCAGGACGATCGCGAGCATCCACTCCGCGAGCGCCAGCGTGATCGCCCGCTGAGCGTCGACCGAGAGCGCGACGATCGCGTCGTACTCGCCCCTCCGCGCCGCACAGGCGAGAAAGGCGTGCCCACCGACGCTCGCCGACGCGCAGTCGCCGGGCGCGAGCGAGGCGAGGTCAGAGGGCATTCCTGGGGTCTCCCAGCCGTCGCGGCCGTCGGCGGCACGCCGGATCCGCGCCCGTGACGGCTCGGAGTGACTCTGGAGAACCTCCGCCGCGGCGAGCGCCGGCGCGTCTCCCTCGGCGAGCTCGGCGTCGAGCTGGAGGAGCAATTCGTTCGCCTCCGCGCGCGCCGCGTCGCGATCCGCGCGCTCGAGCATGTGCGACGTGACGGCGACCGCAGCGACGCCGACGGTGAACGTCACCGGCAGGACCAGGAGCAATAGCCGACGTCTCAGGCTGGCTTCGAGGGTGATGGCGCCCATGCGTACCCCACGTTGCGAACGGTCCGGATTATCTCATCGCCGGTGCCGGCCGCGACCTTGCGTCGAATCCGGGTGATGAGCACGTCGAGGCTCGCCGACGCGCTCGTCGAGGTCTCGCCCCATACCGTCTCGAGGAGCTCTTCACGCGAGAGGACCCTGCCGCCGCGCCACGCGAGCGCCGCGACGATCTCGAACTCGCGCTGGGTCAGGGCGAGCGCCGTACCGCTCCGGAGCACTGCCCGGCGATCGCGGTCCACCGTGAGCTCCCCGAAATGACGGACCGAGTCCGTCCAGCGCGGGCCACGGCGTGCGAGGGCGCGCACGCGCGCGACGAGCTCGGTGAGCGCGAACGGCTTTCCGAGGTAATCGTCCGCGCCCGCGTCGAGGCCCTTCACGCGATCCTCGACGTCGTTCCGCGCGGTGAGCAACAAGATGGGCAGGTCGTGTCCCTGGGAGCGCGCCGCGCGGCAGACGTCGAGCCCGGAGCCGTCGGGGAGCCCGACGTCGATGATCGCGAGCTCCGCGCGCGTCAGTCCGAGCTCCGCCGTCGCTTCGGCGCAGTCGCGCGCCAGATCGACGACGTGTCCTGCATCGCCCAGCGCGCGCGCAACGACGCGCGCGACGCGTTCGCTGTCTTCGACGAGCAGGACTCGCACCCGGGGAACGTACCCGGGAATCGCGCGGGCGCCAAACGTCAGCCCGCGCCTTCGTCGAAGAGACGTCCCTCGGTGACGTAGGCGCCCCCCATGCCGGACACGGTGCGGACGCGGTACTGCTCGACGAAATCGCGCGCGAGGACGATGGGACGACCCGCGGCGTCGACGGCGTTCTGCGCGTCGGCGACGTAGAACGTCTCGTTCGTCCCACCGAGCATGCGTCGCATCGCGATCGGCTTGCCCGGGTCGAGGTGCGAGAGCCGCACGTCGAGATCCGCCAGCAGCTTGGCGATCATCGGCACGTCTTGCACCGAGCTCTCGTCGATGAGGGGGATGACCCGGTGCGAGCGCGACGCCGTGCGGTCGTTCCACGCCGCTTCGCGTCCGCCGGTCCCGAGCAACGTCAGGAGCCGCGTGCCCGACGTGAGCGGCGTCGCTCGGCCCGCGACCCGGTCTGCAACGGCGCGCTCGTCCGGTGGCAACTCGTCGAGACCGAGCAGCGCGAAGACCCGACACAGCACGACGGACTCGAAATGTGCCGCGAACGCGCGCGCGAAATGAGCTGAGCTACGTTCGAGAGAAGATGCCTCGCCGTTCGTCGTCTCGTAGCGCACGCGATCGACGTCGAGGAACGAGGCGTGGGCGAGCAGCACGTCATCTCTGTTACACCCGCCCGTCTTCCTGAACCAACGTTGATGAATGACGACATGAACGACGTTTTCGTGTCGCAAATTGGATCACGAATTTCTGCATGCCGTACACGCGAACGGTTACTACCTGAGCACGCGACCCTGTCCGGCGCCCGGACCGACGCTCTCAGGAAGAAAGCAAACCCGCATGCGACATCGACTTTTCTTCACCTTCGGCGCGCTCTCACTGTTCGGCTGTTCGGCGAGTACCGGCACCGGCACTGCACTCGGCTCGGGAGCAACCAGCGGCAAGAGCAGGGGCGGGTCCGGAACGATCGACGTCTCGAGCGGCGGAGCGGGTCCGACCATGAGCGGCAACGCCGGCGGCACGTCGAGCGGCACGGGCTCGACGATGATCGGTCCGATCCCCACGACGGGCACGGGCGGAAGCGGCGCAGGCGGCGCCTGTGCCGCCCTGGTCCTCAAGCCCGAGGCCGTCACCGAAGACAAGATGGTCCCGATGGACGTGAACTGCACGGCCGCCGTCCCGGAGCCCATCGCGATCTACATCATGCTCGACAACTCGGGCAGCATGAAGGACGACAACAAGTGGCCCGACGCGGTGGACGCGATAACCATGTTCGTCCAGTCCGATCCGACCGCGACCGGCGCTCCGTGGAGCTGCGTCGACAAGGACGGCAACGCCGTCATGCCGCCCGCGAGCCTCACCGCCCCGGGGACCGGCGCGATCAGCGTCGCGATCCAGTATTTTCATCCCACCAACGCCGGCAAGCGCCCGAACGAGTGTGACGGCACGAGTCACCGCACGCCCGCCGTCCCGATGGGCCCTCTGCCCGCGAACGGTCCGAATATCGTGACCTCGCTGAACGGAACTTCACCGAACAGCGACACGCCGACGGTCGGAGCACTCACCGGCGGCACCGAGTACTGCGCCGACTATCAGACCGCGAACCCGGGGAAGAAATGCGTCGTCGTGCTCGTCACCGACGGCCAGCCCAACGCCTGCGGCCTCAGCAGCAACTGCGCGAACGGCGGCGGCAACGGCAACTGCGTCGATCCGAACTCCGCGAGCATCCTCGTCCCCATCGCCAGCAACGCGTTCATGATGAACGGCGTCATCACCTTCACGATGGGCATGAACGGCGTCTCCGCCGACGGCTTCACGCTGCTGAACCAGATTGCCGTCGCCGGCGGGTCGGACTGCACGCCGGGCTCGCCCGGCAACGAGACGTGCGACATCACGACCTCCGGCTCGAAGGGCTTCCTCGACGCGCTCAACACGATCCGGAAGACCGTCCAGGTGACGAACAACAGCATGCAGACCGTCACGACGACGACCACCCAGCACACGACGCTCCAGTGCCAGTGGGGGATCCCCCAGGCGCCTGCGGGTCAGACCTTCGACGAGCAGCAGGTGAACATCTCCGTCACCGTCGGCGGCACGAAGAGTCCGATCGGCAACGTCGCCGATGCATCGGCGTGCGCCGCGGCCAGCGGCGGCTGGTACTACGACAACGCCGCCGCCCCGACGCGGATCCTCGCTTGCCCCGACACGTGCACGACCATCCAGAGCACCGCCGACGCCCAGGTGGACGTGCTCCTCGGTTGCGCCACCCAGCCCGCGACGGTGCGCTGAGAGCAGCCCCTCGACGCCTCGGCCGTCCGGTGGTTAGGTTCCGAGCGATGATCACCCTGTTCGACATTCCCCTGTCGCCGTACGCACAGAAGGTGAAGATGGCGCTGCTCGAGAAGGGCGTCGTTTTCGAGGCGCAGATCCCGGATCTCGACGAGCCGGACCCCGACTTCGTCGCGCTGAGCCCGCGGCTCGAGGTGCCCGCCTACGTCGACGGCGAGGTGCGGCTCTTCGATTCGTCGGTCATCCTCGAGTACCTCGAGGACACTTTTCGCGAGACGCCACTCTTGCCGGAGAAGCCCGCCGAGCGCGCCCGTGTCCGCCTCATCGAGGAGATGTGCGACACCGCCTACGACGCGGTGAACTGGGGCGTCGCGGAAGTGACCGTGTTCAGCCGCGCGACGGGTGACGTCGCCGAGCGCCTGCTCACCATGGCGCGGACGCAGGTGACGGCCCTGAACGACCGCCTCGAGCACGAGCTCGTCGGGCGGCAGTGGCTCAACGGCGATGCCTTCGGCTTCGGTGACGTCGTCGCTTACCCGTTCGTGAACAGCGCTGCGTCGCTCGGAAACAAACCGGTCCCCGGGAGCAAGCTCGAGGGCTGGCTCAAGGCCGTGCGCGGCCGCCCGAGCGCGGTCCGTCTCAGAGACGACGTCATCGCCACGCTTCCGCGGTTCATGAATCGCCCGAAGGACATCGCCGACGGCAAGGCACGCCGGCAATATCGCGATCATAGACTGGACTGGATGCTCCGCAGCGGCGGACTCGACATCGTCGTGGACGGCATCCGCAACGGCACGATCCGCTTCTCGATCGACTTCTAGCCCCGCAGCTCCCGCCGCCGCGAACCACTGCGACAAAACGTCTCGCGCGGCGCTTCGACGACGACCGCGCCGCGCCGACCCGACGTGTGCGACACTCGGTGCGTGCTGCTCGCTGCTGCTGACCTGTCCGACGTCCAGGATCTCCGTTCACAGATGGGACGACTGCCGTCGCGTTCTCTCGAGCAGAGCGCGGCAGAGTTCGCGGCGCTCGTGACCGCTCGCTTCGAGTCGGTCGTGCTCTGTCGCGTCTTCGTCGTGCTCACTCTCGAGGAACTGCCGGCGGAGGAGCGCAAGGCCGCCGAGGCCGTTGCCGGCGCACGCGCGCCGCTCGCATCTGGAACGCGCGTGCTGTCGCTACTCGCCTCGCGCGGACGCGAGCCGGCGTGGAACGATCGCACCGCGTCGCGCGGTCACCGCGCGATCCCGCTCGTGGACAGCTCGTTCGTGCGCGGCGCTCCGATGATCGCCAAGCTGCTCGCCGATCTGGAGGTCGACCTCGCGAACCTCGACGAGGGGAAACCCATCGTCACTCGCCGCATGCTCGGAGGGACGAACATGACGTTTTACGTCCCCGACGCGCGAACCGCGGTCGACGGCGGCGGGAAGCCCATCATCGCCGCGCGCGACTTCACCGAGAAGTACGGCGTGCGGACGGTGTTCGGCATGGGCGGCGCGTACGCGGGGGGTGAGCTCGTGGTCGTCATCGTCTTCACCACAGAGGAGCTCGAGCGTCAGACCGTGGATCGCTTTCCGAACCTCATCGGCACTTTCAAGATCAATACCGCAGAGCTCGTCCGGGCCGACAACGTCTTCGGCGTCGCTGCACCCTGACGTCCTTACGAGGTCGCCTGTCTTCCGTCGTCACGGCGGGGCAGCTCGCAGAACGCATCCGCTTCTTCGCGGACCTCGACGTGCTCTTGCTACCGCCCGCGATGAGGGTCGCGTTCGCTCACTGCGAGCCGGGCGCGCGCCTCGCGGTCGACGGCGAGCAAGCTGATTACTTCGGCCACGGCGCCGTCCTTGCGCCGGCGAATCTCGCTGGGACGCCGTCGCTCGTTGCGCCGGCGGGGGAGGACGACGACGGTCTGCCGCTCGGCGGTCAGCTCGTCGGCCCGCGCTGGTCGGAGATGCGACGCACGAGCGTCTGCCGAGGGCTCGAGGCGCATGACGTGCTGCCCGGCCTCGAGTCGCCGCCAGCGTGAGGCCTGGAAGCGCGCGCTCGCCTGCGCGCCGGTGAGAAGGAGACGTCGACCGAGCTCCATCGCCGACGGCAACAGCTCCTGCCCGAATCTCCAAGCGCCGTTCAATGCTGCCAGGATCATGAAGGGCCTCCTCACTTCGATGTAAGACGTCCCGGCGCGCCTGAAAGGGGTCGGCGGGCTGCGGATCCGTTTTCCAGCACCGGTGTGTCCGCTATCCCGCGGACATCGACCCACAGCGGCTATATCGTGGGGCGCGATGGAGAAGAAAGCGCTGCTCGGCCAGCTCAGGGAGGCGCTCCTGCGCGAGCTCGCCGAGGCGCGCCGTGTTGCCGGCGAGACCGCTGCCGCCGCGAATCATCCCGAAGCGCGCCCGGAAAACGACAAGGACACTCGCAAGATCGAGCTGTCGTATCTCGCCGCCGGTCAGGCTGCGCGCGCCCAGGAGCTCGAAGCCGGCGTGGCCCTCCTCGCGTCGCTACCGATCCGCGCGTTCTCCGCCGAGGAGCCGCTCCAGGCCGGCGCGATCGTCGAGCTCGACGTCGCCGGCAAGACGCAGCGCGTTCTTCTTTGCCCCGCCGGCGGCGGGCACAGGCTCGGCACCGGCGCGGATGAGCTCAGCGTCGTCACGCCGCAGTCGCCCCTCGGCCGCGGACTTCTCGGAAAGCGAGTCGGCGAGTCGTTCGAGCTCCGCGTCGCGGGTCAGGTGCGCGACGTCGAGATCCTCGACGTCGAGTGACGCACGCCGTTCAGCGGCGCTTGCGGAGCTCTTCTTCGAGCTCCGCGATCCGCGCACGGGCCGCGTCTGCCGCTGCGCGTTCTCTCTCCGCCGCCGCGCGTTCTCTCTCCGCCACGCTGCGCGCTCCCTCTGCGGCAGCGCGCTCGGTCGCGAGCGCTTGCTGAGCGGCCTCGGCGGGGGTGGGCCAGAGATATTTCCCGAGTTCGTCGTCGGCGACGCGAAGACACATGCCGTCTTCCACCGCGACCAGGTAGGCGTCGAGATACGCGGAGCGGTACGGGCCATCTCCAGCCACGACGCGCTCGAAAGCGGTCGGGCTCGTCCTCCTCCAGATCTGTATGCGCTGCGGGCCGCCGCGAGCCTTGGGCCCCACCAGCAGCGGATCGAACACGATGAGCTCGCCGACGCCGACGGCGGCGCATTGATCGGGTATCTCGACGTAGTCCTTGTAGGGATGGCCCGGGCTCACGACCTCGATCGCGAGGGACGGGACCGCGTGACCGGGCTCCCACACCTTGAGGCTCGAGAGCATCCCCGCACCCGGCGGCGCCGGCTCGACGACCATCAGGTCCGGATTGAAGCCGACCCTCGGCTGATCGCGCGAAACCCGGACGGCGAGATCGCGATACAACGCGGCGTCGCGCCCTCGCTCCCCGATCCAGTGCGCGAGAATGGCCTTCAGCATCTCGAGCGCGTGGTCGTGCCAGGCGGACTCAGGCACTGTCTCCCCGATGAGCCACCTGTCGGAGAAACCGACGACGCGGTGCTGAACGATGACGCCCTCTTTCGAGGACACCGGGAAAGCGTCGTGCGATTGCATGACCGAGCCGCATGGTAGCACAGGCTTTTCCGCCCGTCGGCGCGACGCGGACGTGAGTTGCGGCCTATTTTTCAGGTCTCTTGCGTCGTTTCACACGACCACCAAGGGACGCCTTCGTCAATTTGTTAGGGGTTTGCGGAAAGGATTGCGATGTACCGCCGAGGTTGGCAAGGCCCCCGTCACTAGAGCAAGCTGCCGAACCAATTCGAGCACGACGGGGTAGATTTCGAGCGTCATGGGGGACTCCTTCGTGAGGTTTCGAGGACGCCCTTCCTCGATCGACGCACGCAGACGCCGTCGAGTACGTCGATACCCTCAAGTCTCGAGAGCCACTTTCCCCCGCAGCCCCTTCCCCCTTCCCTTTGACCCGCTGCCCTTACTCCTCCTCGAGCTCCCGGCTCTAGCCCGGCTCCTCACCAGCACGAGAGATCTGATGAACTTTGAGACCTCCGAGGTACATGCCAATTTTTTTTCTGAGGAAGGGGCGTATGAAGCGGGCGCGAGGGGCCGGACGCACGCGACGAAGTTACGGCATCGGATGACACATCGAGTCCATCTGGCAGCGTTGACCGGGGGCGCACCCGGCGTCGCCCAGGCACTGGACGCAGGTCGCGCTTGCGACGTCGCAGCGCGGTCTGGCGGGTTCGGTGCAGTCGGTGTCGACGGCGCAACCGGGGTTCGGCTTCGGCGGCTTCGGCGGTGGCATCGGGGGCGGCATCGGTGCAGACATGGCCGCCGAGGTGGCCAGATCTATCGACCCGGTTTCCTGCGTCGTGCAGCTCGCGATGACGATCACGACGACGAGCGGCGTCAAGATGCCGATGAGCCGTATCACGGAGCTGTGCTCCGGCGCCGCGCCTCGTCGGCGAGTGCCCGCGCCTCGCCGGCGAGCGGCGTGTCGGGGTAGCTCCGCAAGAGCCGCTCGGTCAGGGCCAGGGCTCGCGCCGGATCACCCGTGCGCTCGGCGGCCATTGCGGCGCGGAAGAGCTCGTTCTCGGTGCGCAGGGTGCTCGGATGGGCCGCGCCGCCGGAGCTGGACGGCGCGACGTCGGGCGGCGCGCTGCTCGTCGCCGCTGCGGCGGGCTGTGTCTCGACGGTTCTCGGCGCCGACGACCAGTGGGAACCCGGCCCGAGCAGGAGATGCCGCTCGCCGCTGTCGACCCCGACGCGGCCCTCTGTGACCACCACGGTGGTCGTTATCTCGCCGGTCGGCGACTTCGAGACGTCGACGGTGAAGGCGGTTCCGTGGACGGTCACGGTGGCGTCGGGCGTGCCGATCACGAGCTGGCTTCCGTCGTGCAGCTTCGGGACGCGCACGCTCACGCGGCCGGCGGCGAGCTGTACGCGCTCGGAGATGGTGCTCGCGACGCGCTTCACGGCGGTGAGCTCGAGGCGGCTCTGGGCGGCGAGCTCGACGACGGCGCCCGTCGCGAGGTTAACCTCGGCTGTGCCGTCGAGAGTCTCGAGCAGATCTGCGGCGGCGAGCGCGCGCGGCGCGGACGCCGTCACGTCGCTCCCGTCGTGGACGACGTGCACCGTTCCGCGGCTCGCACCGAGCACGGGACCGCGCTCCGTCGCGCGCGAAACGACGAATGCCGCGACTCCCGCGGCCAGAGCCGCCGTGGCGACGCCGACGGCAAAGGCGCGCTTCCAGCGAGGGCGGCGCTCGGCGTGAGTCTCCGCGTCGGCGAACGCCGTGAGTGCCGGCACGAGACGCGCACGGCGCGCTGCCACGTGCTCCGCGCTCTCCACCGGGACGGCGCTCGTCCCGAGACGCCGCAAGGCGAGGTCGGCTCTGTCGTCGCTGTCGTTCATGGTTTCTCCTCGCCGCCTTCGGCCATCTTCGCGCGGATCTCGCGACGGCCGCGCACGAGCCGTGATTGCGCCGCGGACAGGGACACGGACATGAGCTTCGCCGTCTCGGCGAGGCTCATGCCGAACACGTCGTGCACGATGACGGTCTCGGCGCGATCGGGATCCATGTCGGCGAGGTGCGCTCTCAGCCGGTCGAGCTCGGTGCGCGCCACGGTCTCCGCCTCGGGGTTCGACTGCGCGGGGCGCTCGGCCGCGGCGAGCTCGGCGTCCGAGCTGAACGCGAACACCCGCCGCGAACGCTGGCGCGAGCGGATCGCGTTCAGTCCGACGTGGCACGCGATCGACGCTGCCCAGCCGCGGAGCGAGCAGCCGCCCGCGAAGCTGTTGCGCGACAGAGTGACGATGATCTGCTCGAAGGTCGTCTGGACGAGATCGTCGTGATCGGATTCGCGCCGCCCGACGACGCGGTAGAGCGTTGCGTCGACCACTCCGACGAGGTGGTCGTAAACCATCTCTGCCGCGCGCCGGTCACGCCGTGCGAAGGCGCCGATCACCGCCTCGTCGGAGGCGCCGCGCTCGGGAAGGCGGCCATCGCCTTCCACGACGCGCAGCGTCGGCTCTCGCTTCGGCATCGACACCCTCACAAAGTAACCGAAGTGCCTCGACCAGAGGCTCAGGGCAGAACGGTCACGTCGATTCCGACGAAAAAGCGGTAACTCAGGGCCGGAAACGCGGAGATCCGGTCGGCGTCGACGCGGATCTGCGTTCCGCTCGACAGGAACGTGCCCTCGGCGCCCAGCACGAGCGCGAAGCGTTCGGTGGACGGCCAGACAGCGTCGAAGCCCGCGCCGGCTCCGACGAGCTGCCGCGATCCCGACGTGCCGCCCATCGGGCCGCCGCTGGTCTCGGCGACGAGTCGGTCGAGGACGAGCTCGAGTCGTGGACGGAGTCTGACGCTCGGCAGATCGACGACGCCGCTCGCGTCGAGAGAGAACGTGGTCCAGGTGCCGCGAAGTCCATCGGGACCGCGTCCTGCCGTCGCGTAGCTTCCGCTCGCGCCGACGAATACCGGAATAGGCAGCCGATAACCGCCGCGCAGGGTGCCGCCGAAGCTCACCGGTCCACGCGAGAGGCCCGCGCCGAGGATCGCGCCGCCCGTGAGCCACAGCTTCGGAGGACGCTCCGCCGGTGCTGGGCGTGTGACCTCGGGCTCGGACTCTGCCGCGGCGCGATTCACGAGCGCCGCGGCGACGAGCCCGAGCGCGCGCCACTCGTCGCCGGGCGGATCCTCTTCACGGAAGGTGAGGGCGCGCGTGAGCGTCGTGCTGCCGCGGACGGTGACGGTCGCCGTCCGCGCCGTCGTCCATTCGATGCGCACGTCGGCGGTCGTCACGTCGTCCACCGTGCAGCGGGCGGGGCGGACCGCCTCGGTGCACGCGCTCTCCAGAGCCTGCACGAGCTCGGGTGCCGGCCGCGCTGAGACGGCAACGACGACATTGGCGGGAACGGCGGGAATTTCCCCTAAATACCGAAGCTCGCGCGGGCGCGTCGAACAAATCGTCATCGTGCCAGCGCATGTTCCAGGGGCCGCGGTTACCTGGCTTCTGTGAACGGAAAAGTGGTCGTCTGTGCCCTCGCGTTCTGCGCGGCGTGCTCGAGCTCCACCGAGACGTCCGGGCACACGAAAGCGGGATCGACCAGACCCGCCGATGCCGCCCCGCCGACGCTGATCTTCGGCACGGGGAACACCCAGGAGAGAGCCGATGCCAGCTGCGTCGCCGAGGTGCGTCGCGCGGAGGCGCTCCCGCTCGATATCTACGTCCTCTTCGATCAATCGGGGTCGATGTCCACGCCGTCCGGCGCGGGAAGCAGACTCGACGCGGTGCGTGCGGCGGCGTCGGATTTCCTGAACGCGGACGACAGCGCGGGCATCGGCGTCGGGCTCGGCTACTTCGGCAATTTCCCGATCGGTCAGACGTCGTGCAACTCCGCGGACTACGCGACGCCCGCGGTCGACATCGGCCTCCTACCGGGGCAAACCGGCGCGCTGCTCACGTCGCTCGACGGCGTGAAGCCGACCGGCGAGACGCCCACTGGCCCGGCGATTCGCGGCGCGTGCTCGTACGTCGCGGACTGGGACAAGGCGCACCCCGGGCGCTCGGCGGCGTTGCTCCTTCTCACCGACGGCGTCCCCGAGGCGCCCATCTCGCGCGCCCAGGGTTGCGATCCGACGCTCGCCGACGCGGTCGCGGCGGCCACCGAGTGCGTCACGACGACCGGCGCGTCGATCTACGTGCTCGGCGTCGGGCCGAGCCTCGACAACCTGAATCAGATCGCCGCGGCGGGTGGCAGCGGCGCGGCGTACCTCGTCGACGGCGGTGACGTCGCGGCCCAGGTGCTCGACGCGCTCGACGCGATCCGCGGAACGGCGCTACCGTGCGGCTTCGTCATTCCCGGCGCGCCGACGGGTCAGACGCTCGATTACGCTCAGGTCAACGTCGTCCAGACGAACGACGACGGCACCCGGCACCCGCTCTACAACGTGGCGGACGCGACGGCGTGCGACGCGGCTTCCGGCGGCTGGTTCTACGAGCCGGCGAATGCTCCCGAGCGCATCACGCTCTGCGACACGTCGTGCCGCGCCGTGAAGGCCGAGTCGCGGAACGGCGCGATCGAGTTCGCGCTCGGCTGTCAGACCGTCACCACCACGCGATGAGATCCGAAGAGACGAGGAGAAGAGCGATGTTCAAGAAGACGATACTGGGCGGGTTCGGTTGCGTCGTCGTGACGGCGGGCTTCGTTGCGTGCAGCGGGAGGGACGACGGCGCCTCGTTGAACGCGGGGCTCGGCGCCGGCACCTCCGGCGGCGGTAGCTCTGGCTACTCGAGCGCGACGCTCGGGGCCGGCGGCGTGACGGGACCGCATTATCTGGGCGCAGGGACGAGTTTTTCTGGGGCACCTTTGCAGCCGGGGGTCGGCGCGGACTCGGCGAATGAATGTTCTACGCCTCCCTCGCTGCCGGCAGGAACGACCACTCATGTGGTCAAGGCCAGCACGGCGTGCGTCTACGGAGACACGGCCGACCCGGCCGTGCCCGCCGCCACCGTCGAGGAGATCACCGAGGTCATCGACGACAAGCAAGTGATTCACGTCCGCATCACGTTCGACCCGCACTTCGTCGACAACTCGTACGGTCAGAACGCCGTCGGATGGGGCACGACGACCAGCGCAACGACCACCGGTATGGCGGCGCCGATGGGCGGCATGGCGGCGCCGATGGGCGGCATGGCTGCACCGAAGGGCGGCATGGCTGCACCGAAGGGCATGGCCGGCATGATGGGCGGACCGGGACACGGCGGACACACGTTCGACGATCTCGTCGGGAGCGACCACGTCGAGGTCAAGTTCACCGACGCGAGCGGCGCTCTGAAGCTTCACGTCGCGGTCGACTACATCTCGCAAGATCCGAGCTCGCCCTGCGGCTATGGCACTCTCGGCGTCACCGGCGGCGAGGGGAAGGTCTTCGTCGGCTCCGCGAGCGACGTCATCGCCGTCGCGACGTCCCTCGACCGCGATCTGAACGGCTGCGGATACTGCCTGACGACCGATTCGCCGGCGACCGACGACGCCTACACGCCAAACATGACTTACCCGAAGTGGGACTACCGGGTCGTCTACGAGATGTGGATCGACGCGGCGACGTTCGGCGGCGCCGGCTTCGGCGACGCGGTCCTCGACTTCGTGCATGCCTCACCGTCGAAGCTCGGCATGGGACACGACACCGTCGACGTCACGCCGAAGCCGTGTCCGCCCGACTGGAACCTGCCGTACTGCACGCCCGATCTCGCCGGCGAGGGCCTGAGCTGCGGCGGCGGCACGGGTGGCGGCAGCGGCTCAGGCGGCGCGACCGGCAGCGGCGGCGCGAGCTCGGGCGGTGCCGACGGGGGCAACGGGTGCCCCGCGGGATGGATCCCCGATCTCGAGACGGAGGGACGCACCTGCACGAAGGTACCTCAGTGACGCTTCGTCCGCGCCGTCGCGGAGAGACCCAGCTCGCGCGCCGTCGCGCTTCCTTCCTTTGCTTGGTCTCTGCCGTCGCGATCGGATGCGACGGCTCCGCGAACGGTCCGGCGTGGCACGACGGGACGGAACGGAGCGCGGACGCGTCACCCGGTGACGCCTCCGCGTCGAACGCCGCGGGCGGCGCGTCCGCCGTCGTCGCGTCGCCCGCGACCGGCGATTCGGCGTCGTCTACGGGCGGCGCGTCCGCGGCCGCGGCGTGCCTTCCGCCGCTCGCGCGCTGTGACGCCGCCGGAGCGACGTGCTGTGACGGCTCGCTCTGCCTCGAGCAAAGCGGCGCGAAGCGCTGTGTGCAGACGTGCAGCGTCCGCGCCGATTGCGGCTCCCTCTGCTGCGTGGACGACGCCGTCGCGGAGCGGAAAGTGTGCGCGGACGCGGCGGCGTGTCCGTCGCTTCCGTGCTCCGACGTCGCGGGGCCGTGCACCCAGCCCGGGCCGGCGTGCTGCAGCGGTCTCACCTGCGTGTCCTCGGCGAGCTCCGACTACGCCGGTTGTCGGAAGCCGTGCAAGGCAAGCGCCGATTGCGACACCGGTTGTTGCGTGCCCTTCGCCGACGGCACTCCGGGCTTCTGCGGCGCGACCACGCTGTGCGAGTGCGCGGCCCTCGACGCAGCGTGTGGCGGCACCCGACACTGTTGCGACGGCCTGGTGTGTACGAGCACCAGCACACAAGGCACGTTCGCGTGCCGCCCCCGATGCACGACGAACGCCGATTGCGACACCGGCTGCTGCGCGCAGATCACCGGCACCGCCGACTCGGCGTGTCTGTCGCCGATGTTCTGCCCGAAGCCCTGAGACAGCCCGCGTGGCCGCTCAGTTCGGGCAGACGAGGAGCACCGTCGCGCCCGGAGCGGGCGTCGCATTCATAGGATCGACGAACCGGACGATCCGGCGGGTTTCCGCGGGACAGCTCGCGACGAGGGCAGGATTGTCGTCGGGATTCTGGAAAGGGTCGACGTAGCACCAGCCTGTCTGATCGGTCACGACGTCTTCATGACAGCCGGTCCCCGCTTTTTGAAGCTCGCAGACCGAGAACGTGTCGCAGCTCATTTGGCCTGCGCCTCCGCAAATACCCGCCGAGCCCAGGCGAGCCCAAGAACCCCGCTGCGTCAGGCGCCGCGCCTCCGCTCGGCACGGAAAAACGCGGTCGACTCGCCAGGAGCCAGCCGTGATCGTCCTGCTCCTCGTCTTCGATGGCGACGCCGGTGCCGTCGCAGAGCGAGCGCGCGCCGTGACCGCCGAGGCTCGACGTGATCACGCCGATGTGAATGTCCTTCAGCGGCGTGAATTCGCGGACGAGGCTCGCAGGGCACACCGCGTCGGGATCCGCAGGCGTGTTCGCGGTGTCCGGCATTCCGTCTGCCGCGCTCACGCAGTTCGGGCTCGTGAGCCGCCTCACGAGCGCGGGGATCGACTGCGCGAGGACGGCCTGCTTGTCGGCCATCCCGAACGAGTTGTCGACCATGACGAGCACGTCGAGCTTGGGAACCGCCCTCTCCTGAAGGACGTCCACGATGAACGACCCCGCGTCGCCCGTGGTCGCGCCACCGCCATCGACGCCATCTCCACCCGTCGGACCGTCGTCACGCTGCTTCCCGGTCCGCACCGACCCGCCGCACCCAACCGCCACGATCGAAGCCACCACCGCCAAGAACGCCACCCCCACCCTCACCCGACGCCAAGACGTAAAAACGACCCACTGTGCCCACTGCCCCGGAACACCCATGCACGGAGCGTAGCAGCTTCGCGGGCCCCGGAGCGCTGCCAAACCGGCGCGACTCACGGCGCGGCCAAACCGGCGCGATTCACTGCGCGATTCACTGCGCGATTCCGGATTATGCGCCGCTGTCTTCGACCGCGTCGTCTCATTCAACGCGCGTGCGTCGAGCTCACGACGAACCTTCGCGTCTATGAACCGTGCTGAGGAGTTGCGACCGAAGTGCGCTCTGCCCAGTCAAGTAGCGCGGCGGCGCGTGCCGGCCGGGCACGTCGCAAACGTTGCACCGGCGGCGCACGCACTCCGTGGTGCACGCCAAAATCGCGCCTCCAGAGCGCATCGCATGGACCTCGTCCGGCGCTGAAGGCGCGACACCCGGTGCACGTCACGATGAAGCTGCTCCCAGGGTTACCGAATATCCGGCATCGGATGGAAGACCCACGGTCTGATCGCGCCGGACGAATCGCCGGGATGAGGTCCGGAATGGTCACGCCGCCTACGACGCCACGTTTCGCCGGCGCGAAGAGAGCCGCGCGCCGACGGGCGCGGCGTGGAGGGCTCCCTCAACAAGCAATCCGTCGCTCCAGGTCGCGTTCTTGATCTGATGATTGCTCCCACGGTGACGCGAAGTACCGGCGGCGCGTCGTTCGGGCGTCGCGCGCCCGTTCGCGCGCCTGAATGCCGGTCCTGCGACCTGCGACAAGTGATGTCCGCTCAATCAAGCCGCGAAGGGGACATCGGTTCGTCCGCGAAGCGGTGCCCGCCGACGAGCGCGGCGTGGATGGCCAACCCAAAAAAGACGCGAGCGGGCTCTGCGGAATCAAGCGCCGCGACGCGGCGAAGCGCTTGCGAGATGCGTCGTGACTCACTGCAGACGTAGAGAGCGCGCTCCGCTCGCGTTGGGCGAAGGCGCGGCGATCCGGGGGACATCTGGACGGAAGCGCCCTGGTCGCGACGAGACGTCACGCCCGCACGCATCCCCTCGACTGCCATGTCGGCCTCGTAACATGGTGACGGGGCGCGCCTTCGGCGTGGTTCGAAGCTCGCGGAGCTTGCCAGCGGAATCTAGTCAGTGTCAAGATTAGTCGGTCGGCAAAATTCGGCTTCGGAATCGTTTGCAAACCCGACCGAGGGGGCGTGTACGCTCCACGACGTAGGTGGTTACAACATGAAGAAACGCTTCCCCTGGATCCATCTCGGCAAGAAGACCGCTCCCGAGGTCCCGTACGAGACGCCCGTCATCCTCGGCAACATGTCGAACGGCGAGTTCTTTCACGAGCAGACCCCTCGAGAGAAGAAGCTTCGCAAGCTCATCCTCGACACCTGCGACGAGAAGGCCCGGCACCTCGGGATGGATCGGCGCGACTTCATCGCGAGCACGATGGGCATGGCGACGAGCCTGTCGATCATCAACATGGCCGCAGGTTGCTCGAGCGATGGCGCGTCGAACGGCAAGAGTCCAGGGAAGGGGGACGGCGGCTACATCGTCCCGCCCGACGCGATGGTCGATTCCGGTGCGGCAGACGCGCTACTCGGCGGGGACGAGTTCATCCTCGACCTACAGACGCACCACATCGAGGACGAGGAGCACTGGCGCGCGAATCATCCGGGGCGAATGTACGAGGGGGATGCGATCGCGCCGCTACTCACCTTCTATGCCTGTCCGGATCTGCAGAGCGATCCGATCAAGTGTGTCGGGCCCGACAAGTACGTGCAAGCCGTGTTCCTCGGCTCCGACACGACGGTCGCGGTGCTCTCCGGTTTCCCGGGAGCGATCTGTGACGACGCGACGATGTGCGACCATCCCATCTCGAACGAGGACATGGTCAACTCGCGCGACCGCATCAACAAGGCGGCGGGGTGCGAGCGCATGGTCCAGCACTGCCAGGTCGACCCGAACGACAAATGGCCGCTCCAGTCGCAGGCCATGGAGAAGATCAACAAGACGTACGGCAACCGCGGGTGGAAGGTATATCCCGCGTGGCCCGGTCCCGACTCCGGCACCGGCTGGTGGATGGACGACCCGGACATCGCGTTCCCCTTCTACGACAAGGCCGTCGAGCTCGGGCAGCCGCTCGTCTGCGCGCACAAGGGCGTGAAGCTCGCGAACTTCCTCGACGAGTTCCTGAACCCGAAGGACGTCGGACCCGCCGCCAAGGCGTATCCGGCCATCAACTTCGTCATCTATCACTCCGCCATCGAGCTCGGGAACTCCGAGGGCCCCTACGATCCAGACGCGAAGACGGAAGATCTGCGCGGCATGGATCGCCTCATCCGGAGCGCCATCGACAACGGTGTCGACGGCAAGAACGTGTTTGCGGAGATGGGCACGGCGTGGATCACGCAGATGTCCGATCCAGTGGCGGCGCAGCACTACGTCGGCAAGGCTCTCAAGTACTTCGGTGAGGATCACCTGCTCTGGGGCTCGGAGTGTGTCTGGTTCAACTCTCCCCAGCCGCAGATCGAGGCGTTCCGGACGCTCGAGATCTCGCAGGAGTTCCAGGACATGTACGGCTACCCGGCGATGACGCCGGCGCTCCGCGCGAAGATCTTCGGACTGTCGGGCGCGAAGCTCTACGGCATCGACCCCAAGGTGAAGCGCTACCAGGTGGACACGAGCAAGCTCAGCATGCTCAAACGCGACCTCGATGGAGAGCTCGGTGGTCGACGGTGGATGTTCGAGCCGCTCGGCGGCCCGCGCACGCGGCGCGAGTTCCTGAACCTATGGCGGCATCGACAATCCAGGGGCGGCGTCGGCTGAACGCACTCTGCGGCGTACCGCTCGCGGCGTCACTGGCGCTCGCGTGCGGTACGGACGGGGCGGCGTCGCCGCGGCCCGACGCGGGCGCTGTCGTCACGGACGCCACGTCGGACACCGGGGTCTCCTGCCAGGTCGTCGAAAGCGACTACGGCACCGACGTCTCCTTCACCGGCGATCTCATGCCGTTCTTCGCAGTGACGTGCGCCTTTGGCGGCTGTCACGACGGGAAGACGCGTGAAGCCGGTCTCTATCTGGGTCCGAACATCTCCGAGGGCCCTGCCGACGAAGCGACGTCGCGTGAAGTGCACGACAGCCTCGTCGCGGCCGCGACCACGACGCCGGATCTGCCGCGAGTCACGCCGCACGAGCCGTCGAAGAGCTTCGTGATGCTCAAGGTGCAGGGTTGTCAGAACGCCCTCGGGCTCTCGTGCATGGACGCGATTCGGGGCCTCCCGTGCGGCGCGCGCATGCCATATCTCTCCGACCCGCTCGCGCCCGAGAAGCGCGCCATGCTCGCGCGCTGGATCACCGACGGCGCGCTCTTCAGCGCCGGGGACTGACGGCATGCCGCCCGTGGCGCGGCTCTCGCGTTCACGACGCGGTCAGAGCATCTTTTGCTGGATCGTCCAGTCGGCGGTGTCTTTGCAGAGGGTGCAGTCGGTCCCATAGAACATGGGCTTGATGCTGGTGTCGTTCATCAGGAAGAGCCGCATCCATGCGGTCACGACGGTGACGAAGGGCGAGGGCGCGCCGCCGCCGAACTGGGCGGTGATGCTGTCCGTGATCCAGCTCGTGTGACTCGCGGCGAGGAGCTCCGCGTACATCAGCGGCTCTCCGGTGATGCCGGTGAACGCGCTCTGCGCGCCCATGCAGCCCACTGTCGTGTCCATGCCGCCGCAGAGAAGGAGAGACGGCCCGTGGAGCTTCGCGGGAAGCGAGCCCTCGATCGGCGCGGTGGCGACGATGCGCGGATCGGTTCCCGCGGTCATCGTCGCGAAGGCTCCCTGGGAGTGCCCCGTCGCCCCGACGTGCGCTGTGTCGACGTGCTGGTACATCGGGCTCGTCGCGTCGCAGTTCTGCTGGAACACCCAGGTGACGCCGTCGAGCATCGGCGGGGGAGTGCCCATTCCGACGTTCATGCTGTTCGACGCGATGACGATGAACCCGTGCGACGCGAGCTGCGTGAGCAGGAAGCTGTAGACCGACGGCGTCGTCCCGGTACCGTTGCCCCATGTGACGACGGGGAAGAGCGGGCCGTTCTTCGTCAAGTCCGTTGGTCGGTAGAGGGTGTACATGCCACCCGGACCGGTGTCGTTCGTCGTGGTCACGGCGAGCGAGCCCTTCTTCGACGGATCGCCCGCCGGGAACATGCCGAAGACGGTGGGCCCGACCGGTGACGTGGACGTGCACGTCGTCGTGGGCGCGCCGCCTGCGCCGGCAGTGCCACCGCCAGGAGCGCCGCCAGCGGGCGCACCGCCAGCCGGCACGCCGCCAGCGGGCGCGCCACCTGCGGGAGTGCCCGCGGCGCCGAGCGTCCCGCCGCTCCCGGGGTTCGTGATCGGCGTTCCACCGGAGCCGATCGGCGCGATGCCGCCGGTTCCCGACGCCGGAATGCTCGAACCGCCAGTCGACGTGGCGTTGCCCGCGCCCGTGCCGGACGTTCCCCCGGTCGACGTCACGGGCGTCGCACCGCCGCCACCGGAGCCGGTGGCATCTCCCTTGTTGCCGTCACTCGACGAGCACGCGAACACGGAGCCCGCGCACACCACGACACCCATCGCATACGGGACGAACGAAGTTTTCATGGACCACTCCCAGGGCAACGGCGCATTCGCGCCAGCCACCGACACGCGATCACCGGCCTGGCATCGCGCTCCTCGGAGTCATCTCATTAACCCTCGAGGACAGAGTTTCCAAGTGCCCCGCGCGCTCCAGAGGTTAATTATTGCGTGCGAAGGTAGCGTCACTAGCACTTTGCGACGCAGACGAATCGATCCACACACACCGACCCGTGCGTTCGTCGGCTGAACGAAAACTTGCAGCGCCGGACGAACACGAAGCGAGCGTAGGAGGCATCCGTCGCGGAGCGAACCTGCGTGCGGAGACGAAACGTCAACGGAATGTTTACTCGACGTCGCGAGGCAAACGACGTTGCCGCACCCCGAGAGTGACGGTCTCGAAGCTGACCTGCGCCGCATATCGATCGGATAACGGGCGGCAAACGCGGGAGATCTTCACCGGAATCGCGTCGCGGTTTTTTGCGCGCGCGAGCGGAAAGACGGGTGTGATACTTTCGCGGTTTACCCTCGACCCCCCGCGCGCCCGGACACCCCGACGATGCCGACACCACGCCCGCGACCGCATCTCTCGCTTTTCATTCTCGTCGCGTGCCTGCTCGTGTCCGGGCTGGCCGCCGGATACGCCGGCAACATCACCGTCCCGCCCCCGGCGACGAACGACGGTGCGCCGGGCTACATCACGTCACAGGTGTACGGTGCAGGTAGCGCCGCCGACGCCCTGCCGGCGGACGACGGCGGCGGTTGCGGTCAATGTCACACGGGGACTACCGGCGGCAGTCCTTCCGTCATCGCCATCGACGGGACGACGCTGTCGACCGGTACGCCGACGAGCTTCAGCGTCTCGCAGGGGTCGAAGACGACGTTCACACTGACGTGGACGCCCGGTGCCGGCAAGACGGGAGGTGGCTTCCTCCTCATGCACAACGACAACAGTGCCGGGAACGACCACGGGACGCTCGGCAAGGTGAGCGGCGACGGCACCGTCCACACGTGCACCGGTGCGATGAGCGGCTCCGGCTCGACCACGTGCTGGGGCACCCTGAACAACAACACCGAGGTGATGCACGACGTCCCCAAGGCCGCATCGGGCGGCTCGGTGACGTTCCAGTTCACGTATCTCGCCGACGCCACGACCGTCTGTCAGACGTTCGAGTTCGGCGTCTGGGTCAACTCCGTCAACCTCGACAAGCTCTGTTACAACGCGACCGACATCCCGGCGTTCCGCCGTTTCCGCATCACGACCGACTGCGACGACTCGAACGCATGCACGACAGACACCTGCGGCGGTGGCTCCTGTGGTCACTCCAACAACGCGATAGCCTGTAACGACGGCAACTCGTGCACGACGGGGGATCACTGCTCCGGAGGCTCCTGCGCCGGTACACCCATCAGCTGCACGGCGTCCGATCAGTGTCACAACGCGGGCGTCTGCGTCCTCGGCGCGTGCACCAATCCGGCGAAGCCGAACGGCTCGACCTGTACGGACGGAAACGCCTGTACGCAGAACGACGCCTGCGAGGCAGGGGCCTGCACCTCCGGCGCGCCGGTGACGTGCGCGGCGCCCGATCAGTGTCACACCGCGGCGACCTGCAACACGACAACCGGCGTGTGCAACAACCCCGTCAAGGGAGACGGCACCGGGTGCGACGACGGCAACTCGTGCACGAGCGGTGAAGCGTGTCACTCGGGCGTGTGCAACGGCGGTGTCGGAATGACGTGTCCGCTGCCCGACCAGTGTCATCTGGCGGGCTCGTGCAGCGGTGGCGTGTGCTCGAACCCGGTGAAGACCGACGGCACCGGCTGCACCGACGGCAATGCCTGCACGCAGAGCGACTCGTGTCAGGCCGGCGCGTGTGTAGCTGGGCCGCCAGTGACGTGCCCGGCCCCCGACCAGTGTCACACCGCGGGCAGCTGCAACACGACGACCGGCGTGTGCTCGAACCCCGCGAAGGGCGACGGCACCGGGTGCAACGACGGCAAGGCGTGCACGACGTCGGACACCTGCACCGCGGGCGTCTGCGGCGGCCCGGCGCTCCCCTGCAGCGACGGCATCGCCTGCACGGTGGACACTTGCAAGGAGCCGACCGGCTGTAACTTCGACACGAGCGCGTGCGGCTGCACGAAGGACGCCGATTGCGACAACAAGAATCCCTGCGACGGCAAGGAGACCTGCAACACGACGACGCTCACGTGCCGCTCGGGGACGCCGATCGACTGCAGCGCGTCCTCCGACGCCTGTAACACCGGTACCTGCTCGCCCGCGACCGGCACGTGCAGCGCAGTTCCCAAGGGTAACGGTACGGTGTGCAACGACGGAAACGCCTGCACGACGAACGACGCCTGCCAGAGCGGCGCGTGCAAGGGCACCGCGGTCGTCTGCACCGCTTCCGATCAGTGTCACGACGCTGGAACCTGCAGCGGCGGCGTGTGCTCGAACCCCGCGAAGGCCAACGGTGTGACGTGCAACGACCAGAACGCCTGCACGACGGGTGACGTCTGCGCCGCGGGCGTCTGCAGGGGTCCCGGCACGCTTGCGTGCAACGATGGCAATGCCTGCACGGCCGACGTCTGCAATCCGGCGACCGGATGTACCGCGCCGGCGGGTAACGCCGGGGCCGCATGCGGCGCGCCGTCGTGCACCGGCGGCGTCGCGGTGGCGGCAGCGGCCTGCAGCGGGACGTCGGCGACGTGCCCGCCGGGTGCCACGAAGGCGTGCGCGCCGTACGCCTGCGGCGCGACGGCGTGTCTCGCGGTCTGTGCGAAGGACGCCGATTGCGCGTCCGGGAACTACTGCGCGGCGGGCGGCAAGTGCACGCCCAAGGGCACTCCCGGCGCCGTGTGCTCGTCGAGCAACCAGTGCACCACGAGCTTCTGCGTCGACGGCACGTGCTGCAACGACGACTGCGTCGGCCAGTGCGAGGCGTGTAACCTCCCCGGCAAGGCCGGCACCTGCTCGCCGGTGACGGGCAAGCCCGTCCTGCCGCGCACGGCGTGCGTCGGCAACGGCACGGGCTGCGACGGCGCGTGCGACGGCACGGTGACGACGGCCTGCGCCGTACCGGGCCAGAGCAAGGAGTGCCGCGCGCCGTCCTGCGACGCGCCGACTGCGGTCGCGACGCTCGTCGAGCACTGCGACGGTTCCGGTGTGTGCCCCGCGCCGCGTACCCAGGCCTGCACACCGGGCGTCTGTGGCAAGACCCAGTGCACCGGCTGCAGCACCAACAGCGATTGCCCTGCGTCGAACTTCTGCCGCGGCGGCGTCTGCAAGCCGCTCGCCGACGAGGGCACGAAGTGCTCGATCGACGCCGAGTGCTCGAGCGGCCACTGTGTCGACGGCGTGTGCTGCAACAGTGACTGCACCGGTCAGTGCGAGGCGTGCAATCAGCCGAGCACCGCCGGTCAGTGTCTACCGATCCCCGGCGGCATGCCGCCCGCCCAGGGCCGTCCCGGATGTGCGGGCGCGGACACCGCGTGCGGCGGCGCGTGCGACGGCAAGACGGTCCGCGGCTGCACCTATCCCGGCCCCGGCGTCCCTTGCCGCGACGCGGATTGCCAGAACGGCACTGCCACGCTCAGCGCGTTCTGCGACGGCAACGGGAGCTGCCCGCCTCCGAGCCAGGAGCTCTGCCCGAAAGGGACGGCGTGCACCGGTGTGCTCTGCGGCGGCGCGACCGATTCGTGCACGTCCGACGGCGACTGTAACCAGAACGCGTACTGCGCCGGTGGCGTCTGCGTCGGGAAGAAGATCGCGGGCGTGACCTGCAACACCTCCGGCGAGTGCAACTCGGGCATCTGCGTGGACGGCTATTGCTGCACCCAGGCATGCAGCGGCCAGTGCCAGGCGTGCAACGTGCCGGGAAGCGAAGGCACGTGCAGCCCCGTCACCGGCGCCCCCCACGGTTCGCGTCAAGCATGCTCGAGCGACGGCACGGTCTGCGGCGGCGCCTGCGACGGCGTCGCGTCGGATCGATGCGCGTACTCGGGTCCGACCACGTCGTGCAGGTCGGGGAAGTGCGCGAACGACCTCGCCGATCTCGCGGCGTTCTGTCAGGGCAACGGCTCCTGCGCACCGCTCCAGCAGCAGAGCTGCGACCTCGACGGCTGCGACGCGAGCGGCACACGCTGCAACGGCACGTGCAAGGCCGACGCGGACTGCGCCCAGGGTCAGTTCTGCTCGGCCGGCGAGTGCGAGGCCGTCCTCGCGAACGGCATCACGTGCGGTTCGGCGTCGCACTGCAAGACCGGCAACTGCGTCGACGGCGTGTGCTGCGACTCGGCCTGCACCGGGGACTGCCAGGCCTGCGATCAGGTCGGCCACATCGGCTCGTGCACGAACGTGCTCGGTGCGCCTCGCTCGGGACGTCCGGGTTGCCCGGGAGCCGGCGCGTGCGGCGGCTTCTGCGATGGCACGAGCGACGTGACGTGCACCTTGCCCGGCGCCGACGTGAGCTGCGGCACGGCGTTCTGCTCCAGCGGCGCGCTCATCAAGGCGCCCGTCTGCAACGCGGCCGCGACCTGCGTACTCCCCGCGGCGGCGAGCTGCGATCCCTACGTGTGCTCGTCGGACGGCGTCTCGTGCCTCACGAATTGCCAGCTCGACGCGGACTGCGCGCCGGGTCTCGTCTGCCTCAACGGCGGCTGCACCCAGCCTTTGCCCGACGCCGGCATCGTCGATGCGGGCCCCGACGCCCGGGCCGGCGGCGGCGCCACGGGCGCGGGCGGCAGGTCCGGCACCGGCGGTAACGGTGGCGCGACCGGCGGGAAGAACGGCGCCGGCGGCGCGCAGGGGACCGGCGCGAGGCCGGGGACCGGTGGCGGCGCGTTCACCGACGCGGGGCTCCCCGCCGTCGACGGCGGCGCCGTCGATTCCGGCAAGGGGAGTGGTCACAAGACCGGCAAGGACGACGGCGGCTGCGGCTGCCGGGTCGAGGGCTCGTCGAGGGAAACCCCGGCCGGGCTCGCGGCGTTCGTCGCCGGGCTCCTCGTTCTCGCCGGCAGGCGCAGGCGTGGAGCGCGGGCACGCCGCGCCGCCTGAACCGGAAAAAATGCCGGCGCATGCGCCGGTTCCGCGCCGCCGGTGCACCTACACCGAGAGCCGTCTTTTTGACGTGCGGCGGTCATGTGGGTATGCGTTGTCGCGAGGAGAGCATGATGAAGGGTCCAGATCGGAGTGGGAGCGCGGCGAGGTGGGTGGTGCGTGCAATGCTCGCGATCGCGCTGTTCGCCGCGCCGGCGCGTGCCATGGACGCCGGTGACATGGACGGCGCAGTGTCGTGCGCGAGCTCGACCAGCTGCGGTTATCCGACGCCGTACTGCAGCTCGACGCGCCACACGTGCGTCGAGTGCGTGAGCGACCGGAACTGCGATGCGGGGTTCGCGTGCGACGTTGCGAGTGGCGTCTGCCACGGGTGCAACGTGGACGCCGACTGCTCGACGGCCCTGCCGTACTGCGACAGCGCGGCGCACTCCTGCGTCGAGTGCCTGAGCGACGCGAATTGCGGTACCGCCGGTGAGAAGTGTGCGCAGGGCTCCTGTGGATCCTGCGGAGACGGCATCTGCGGTCGGCGCGAGCGCATCCAGGTAGGCTATTTCGATCCGACGGACCCGGTCGCCGCCGTCCGGTGTCCGGAGGATTGCGCGTCGCTCTGCCCGAGCCATGATTTGAAGAGCGAGCTCGGCAACGGGCTCCTCACCGGCACGTTCGAAGGGGAGCACCAGCTCTTCGACGACTGCGGCGGGAACGGTCCCGATCTGACGGTGACGTGGCAGGCGCCACACGACGGCTTATTCTTCTTCACCTCGGGCATGGCGGCGATGTCCATCCTCGAGTGGGTCGGTGACTGCTCGCACATCGGAATGCAGGTGAACTGCGATTCCACAGCGGGCCCCGGTGAGGAGGAAGCCTTCAATTTCACGAAGGGGGACACTGTTTTCCTGGCTTTTCGACCCCTCCGCGATCCGAAGGCGTCGTACTCGATCGGCATCTTCGACAAGGACCCGCTCTGCGAAGGCGGCCTGTGCGAACCCCCACCCGGCGTCACCGTGCCTCCGGTGACGAAGTCGGACGGCGGCGTGACCAGCGCGGCGGCGGCGCTCTGCATGGACAACGCGCGCGCTCGCGGTGACGACATCTGCGCCGGCACCGAGTGCGCGTGCTCCCATTGCCCGCAGGACTACGACGACTGCGGCGTCATTCCGGGTTGCGGCGCCGTGAGCGCATGCATGGCCGAGAAAGCGTGCGTCGGCACCGATTGCTACATCTCCGGCGCGTGCCGGACGCCGATCGACACTTACGGCGGGCTCTCCGGGCCGGCCTTCCGCGCTGCCGCGGGCTTGCAGTCGTGCTCACTGTCGCTGAAGTGCAGTCTGCCTTGCAGCGACGGTGCAGCGCCCGCGCCCGGTGCAGGAAGCACGGATTCCGGCGCCGTCGACGCGGGCAGGATCTGTGCTCCCGGTCGTAGGGTGGAGTGCCCTTGCGAAGGTGGCGTCGGCGGCACGAAGACCTGCGCCGCGGACGGCAGCGGCTTTCAGGCGTGCCTCTGCGGGGAACCGCCGCTCACGCCCGCGTCGTCGGGGGGCTGCGATTGCCGCGTCGGCAAAGGCAGCGCCAATTCGCCGGCAAATACCGCGGTCGTCGTGCTCGGCGCGCTGATCGCGCTATCGTCACGACGGCGGTGGTCGTGGGCGAGGCGCCCGGGGAGGCAGGGAACATGACGAAGCTCGTTTTGCGACTCACGGTGTCGGCGCTGCTCGCGTCGCTCTCCGGCTGCAGCACGTCTCCGAGCGGCACCGCGGACGTCACCGGGGCGGCCGGTGGCGGCACGACGCACGTCACGAAGGGCTGCACCCCGGACGACGAGTGCGGCGCCTGCGCGAGCTGTTTCGACGAGTGCCTGTGCGGCGGTGGTACGACGGCGCGCTGTACGAAGACGTGCAGCACGCCTCCGCCCGCCGTCGCGTCCGCAGACGCGGGCAAGCCGACGGCGCCGTCCGACTCCGGAGCGCCGAAGGACGACATGCCCGCGACGTTCGTCGCCGACGGCTTCGACATCCCGCCCGGCGGGGAGACGTTCCAGTGTCAGAACTTCGAGAACCCTTACGGGCGCGACGTCGCCGTGCTCTCGAGCGAAGCGTTCATGACCGTCGGTTCGCACCACATGTTCCTGTTTCTCGAGTCGACGAACGAGAAGGGGCCGCTCGTGCCCTGCAGCGGGCTCTCGTTCGGCACCTACGTGCACCTCGCGCAGAAGTCCGAGTCGCGCATCGATTACCCACCCGGCGTCGGCATGATCGTCCACGGGAGCAGCGGCTTCCAGATCATGGTGCATTACCTGAACAGCTCGTCCGATCCCATCCACGCCGTCGTCGCGGCGACCCTCCACGCGACCGAGCCCGCGAACGTCGCCATCCACGCCGGTCAGATCTTCGCAAACACGCTCTCCGTCTCGATCCCGCCGCGCAGCATGACGACGGTGACGCACTCGTGCGGCATCCCGAAGGACGTCAATCTGTTCACCGCGGCGAGCCACATGCATTCGCACGGCGTGCACTACATAGCGCGCGACAGTGACGGCCAGCTCCTCTACGAGACGAAGGACTGGGCCGAGCCCGAGCCGTGGACCTTCACGCCGCCCCGGCTCTTGAAGGCCGGCTCGACCATCGACGTGAGCTGCGACTACGACAACGAGACCGACCAGGCGCTGTCGTTCGGCGAATCCGCCGCCACCAACGAGATGTGCATCTTCGTCGGCGGCTACTACCCCGCCGCGGACGACGAATCGATCACCTGCCTGTTCTGACGCGGCCCGGGGTAAGTCACGGTGTGACGTACTCCGACCGCGTCGTGTGAAACGGCGATCCAGCATGTCCCGGCCGGCGCGACCGGTGTTACTTTTGCCGGATCATGACGGCACGCGCCCTCGCTCTGGTCCTCGTTCCTCTCGTCTTCACTGACGTCGCGTGTAGCTCGAGCAGCGACAACTCGAAGGGTGACGCGGGCACGCCGGGAAACGGCGACGGCGCGAGCGGCGCTCCCGGCGGTGGCGCGTCGGGGAGCGCCGGCAAGAGCGCAGGCGGCGCAGGGCAGGGAAGCGGCGGAAGGAGCGGAGACGGCGGCAAGACGGGCGGCGGCGGAGCGAGTGCCGGCGGAACGAGCGCCACGGGCGGCGCAGCGAACGCGAGCGGCGGCGCGGCATCCGTGGACGGCGGTCCGTCGATCGACGGCGGCGTCGCGAAGGGCAATACCGTCGGCGCGTTCACCGGCGTGAACGTGCTCATCACCGACGCGCTCGCGAACATCGCACCGATCGGCGTCGCGCGCGAGTATCACAACTGGGGATGGCTCGGTAACAACTACGACGACAAGCCGTACCCCGACACGCTCTACACGCCGAACATCCCCGACTTCACCTGGGACTGGGACGCGCTCTTCGCCGGATTGAAGTCGATGGACTCGAGCGGCTTTCCCGCCGTGCAGGGCCCCGCGCCGTGGGTGAACTCGAGCGCGAATCCGCCGGCGTCGGGCGACCCGCTCGCGGCCGCGTCGTACATCGCGCACGGCGACACGATGTTTCAGGTCGCGGCGCGCTGGGGCAGCGTCAAGGTCGCGGACTCCATGCTGAAGCTCGAGCCCGGCCAGAAGCGAACGAGTGGCCTCGGCACGGTGGAATACTTCGAGGACTTCAACGAGCAGGACCTCGTCAAGAACTTCACCGGCGACGTGTTCGCGGCGATGGCGAGCGCCGACTACGACGGTGACCAGAGCCGGCTCGGCGCGAACATCGGCGTCAAGAACGCCGATCCGAACGCGAAGCTCGTCATGGGCGGCCTCTCCGGCGCGTACGGCGGCGGCACCACGTGGGCAGACTCCATCACGAAGTTCCTCGACGCGATGCGCACCTGGTCCACTGCACACCGTGGAGGCAGCTTCCCCGCCGACGTCGTCAACGTGCACTATTACAGCTTCGGAAAGGGCGCGCCCGCGCCCGCGCTGAGCCCCGAGGACGACGGCGTGCAGGCGAAGCTCGCCGCCGTGGTCGCATATCGCGACGCGCACTTGCCCGGCAAGCCCGTCTGGTGGACGGAGTTCGGCTACGACACTTACGAGAATTCGCCGCTCCACGCGCCCGCGCTCGGTGCGAACTCGGCGTTCATCGTGCAGGGGCAATGGCTCGTGCGCGATTTCCTCGCGGCGCTCGCGGCGGGCGTCGAGCGAGCGACCCTGTTCGAGCTCGACGACACCTGCATGCCGCCCGAGAAGGCCTGCGACACCCAGTTTGCGACCTGCGGGCTCCTCACGCACCCCGACTCTGCACCCAAGCCGGCGTGGTACTTCCTCGCGACGTTCCGGTCGCGCCTGAAGACGATGACCTACGTCGGTGAGCAAACGTCCGGCGCAGCGGACGTGAAGATCTTTCAGTTCGCCGACACCGCGGCGAGCGGCGGCGCTCTCGTGGTATGGGCGCCGACGAGCAAGGCGACCGTCCACGCCGGCTATTCGCTCACGCTGCCGTCCGGCGCATCCGGTGTGAAAGCCGTCACCCTCGCCGACAAGCAACCGAACGGCATCGAGAAGACGCTCACGCCATCCAGCGGAGCCGTCACCCTCGACGTCACCGAGTCGCCGACCGTCGTGCTCTACGCTCGCTGACCTCCGCTCGTGAAACCGTAATCCAGTTTCGCCGTCTCACGAGCTTGTTGTTGAAGCCTCGACGGCGCCCATCCCCGATACCGAGGGTGACGCATACGGCCCACGGCTGTCGACTTCACGGGACCGCCAGAGTTTTCGCGCAAGAATCATCCGCAACGGCTCACGCAACGAACGCGACGAACGCGAGGACGAGCGCGATGCAGGGCGGCGAGTTGCTCTCGCTGGACGGTGCGCGCCGTGCGTGAGGTTGCGACGAAGCGGTGCACGCCGACGAGCACGACGTGGAGGGCTTCCAAGAACATCACGCCACGTGGGCCCGGCCCTCGGTATTGCGCTGGCGATCAGGCCAGATTCGTCGAACGCCAGGCTCTGCCGGATCAAGTTGAGCGCTTCTCGAGCGCCGCCCCGACTCTCGGGGTCTGTCTCTGAGCACGAAAGAGCCGTCGGAAGCAGCTCTAGAAACGATCGCTTGATGATCGCTCCCCTCCCGACTCGAGGCACCGGCGGGTCGTTACGAGCATCCGCTAACGAAATGCTGCGCGCGGAGGACCACTCCGTTGCCGTCGGAACCCTCGATACGAGCGTCCTTCGGCGTTGCGTCGACGAATTTCTTGTTTTCTCCGGTCGCGAGCGAAGCACCGGTGGTTCGCGCTGCGCGTCGGCAGCGGAATGAAGAAGGGACACGGGCTCACGGAAATCGTCGCGTGGCGGCGTCGCGTCGCGCCGCGGCGCGCTGCCTCGACCGGAAACGCCACGTGATCCTAGCTCAAGACAGACCGACACCTCGGAAGGCTCTGCGCAATCAAGTAACGATGCGAATTGCGTACAGACATTCGTCGTGAATGCGTTCGTTCGAGGCTTCTCTTTTTGCATGCGTCAGGTACACTCGATGAGTGTCTCGGGGGAAGGTTGGGCGAAGGCGTCCGTTACGTCCGGTGCAGCTCGGATTTGCATTCCGTACTCATGGCGGCCATCGTGCGGGTGCGGGGCGAAAACCGAAGAACGGCGGAAAGGCCGGCGTTTCGCATGGACCTCGTCCGGCGCTGAAAGGGCGGCATCCGGTACACGTCACGATGAAGCTGTGCGCTGGCTTGCCGAATATCCGCCATCGAGCCCTCGCGACACTCGTGTTCGATGTGTTGCGCGCGGCGAAGGGGCGCCTCGGAACGCGTCTCGTGCAGATTTCCGTACAGACGAACCACATCCATATCATCCTGGAGACAGAGAGCAGACGCGCGCTCTCGCGCGCGATGCAGTGGTTGGGCGCTCGCATGGCCCATCGCTTGAACAAGCGCTTGCGGCGGCAGGGTCCCGTCTTCGCCGATCGTTACCACTCGCGCGCGCTTGCGACACCCCTGGAGGTCCGCAACGCCCTCGTCTACGTCTTACAGAATCATCGGCATCACGCCTCGGGCGTGCACGGAGCGCCGCGTCGACTGAAGCTCGACGAGCTGTCGACGGCACCGTACTTCGACGGCTTCACCGTGCGCGTCGGGCGCCCACCAAAAGACGCGCCGGTGGTGCCGGCGAAAACATGGCTTCTGCGCGCAGGCTGGAAGCTGCACGGCCTGATCGCGCTGACCGAAGTACCGGCATGAGACACCATCGCGCGATGCGCGGAGATTCTGATGAGCACGCCCCACTCGTTCAGGAGTGGACCGCTGTCGTAGAGCCCGACCACGAGGCTTGCTTCCCCAGTCCGTTCGTTCCGTAGAGCCACGACGGCCACTCGGTCAACGCCGTCTCGATATCCCGCCATCCCATGAACGATTCTCGAGCCACAGTGCGCCGGGCACTCTCCGTGAACTGTCGGAACTGGTCTACCGAGAGCCACCCAGCATGGAAGCCCCAAGCGAGGAACACGAGCAGCGTCTCCAGCGTGTCGTTCTTGCAGTACTCGACCACGCGGGCTCCGTCGCCTTCGAGGACGTGGTCGTAGATGGGCCGATCGAGGAAGCTCTTCCCCGAAAGGCCAAGGGCTTTGCCGATGGTGCCGAGCCCGATGCGCATGGAGGAGCCGTATCCGGAGAGGACGTCCATCACGTCCACGTGAAGGTCATGGTACCGGCTCTGGTAGTTGTTCCACTTGCGTGTGCCATCTGTTCGATAGAACTCGGGAGCGGCGATTCCGGACATCATCGACCGATAGCGGATGACCGGTAGGTCGAAGCCGTTGCCGTTCCAGGAGACGAGGCGGGGTGAATCGAACTCGGCCGAGACGAGCCGGAAGAAGCCCTCGATATGGCTGTGCTCGTCGAGGACATCTCTGCCGAGGGAACGCATCTCGACGTGGCCGCTGCTCGGGTCGAGAATGGTCGCGCAGACGGTGACGACACGGTGCCACGGGAGCTGCGGGTACTCGGTGCTCCCGGCGGTCTCTTCGAGTCGTTGCCGAACCATCTCGTGGACCACGTCGGTGTCGGTCCCGTCGAGGCCAAGAAGCCGACGACCGACATCGGGGTCGGGAATGGTCTCGATGTCGAACGCGATGACGGGGCGATCCAGCATTGCCAGATGGTGAGTCGTCTTGAACGCGCCAGCAACGTCAGGCCTGACAAGAAACGTCCGGTCGGGAAAGCAGGCTGGACGGGTTTGCGCACGAGCGGGATGATGCGCCCATGGGGACGTTGTTTGGCCACCTGGCACTCAAGTTCACGAGCCAGCGCGAGAACCTGGCCACCGAGGCGCTCTGCTTCATCGTCCGTTCTTCCGACACCGCGAAGGATGCCCTCCGTGGCCTGTTTTCACGTGCGGGTGTCGACATTCCTGCCGACCTTCGCTGGGAGACGCAGGTCGGGGGCGACGACGACGCTCGTCCTGACCTCGTTGGTTCGAGGGGTTGGCGTGGTTCTCCTATGCGACATCCGAAAGTGGGCGGCGTACGCATCGACGCCCTTGTGGCTGTCCGTCCAAGGCCCGACGTTCAAGGAGGCGGCGCAGGCACACGAGATCCTCGCACCGTTCAGCCACGAAACTCCGAAGAAGATGTACTCTGCCCGCGACGGGTACCCCTGTGATTGCTCCACTCGCGAGGTCATCGGGCGAACAGGCCAACGCGCAACCACCCACTTCACTGGAGGAGGCGGAAACCAACGTGGGCGAACAGGGATGAGCGCCCCGGTGACTCGCGAGTCCACCATCCAGGATTACCGGTACGCGAGCCCTCCGTGAGTATCGGCTGAGACGCTCACGGCGAGACCGACTGCTCCCAGAAGACGACCTCGCCGCCGTGGTTTGCGACGAACGAGACGCCGCCGTCGTGGGAGATCACTATGGCGAGGCCCTCGGGATGGTCGTGGACGAAGCGATAGGCGGCGCGATGGCGCGTGCCGACGTTCTCGATGTCGTCTTCTTCGCGCTCCTTGCCGTCGGAGTCCTTTGCGCGCCAGATCCGCAATGGCGCAGGGAGCTCTGCCGACACTTCCGCGCCGAACCCGACGAGCCCGAGGCGCTTGTCGAGGACGACCGCTCCGTCGATCGCGCTCAGGTTTGCGATGAGACGGCTCAGCTCGAAGACGGCCTGTTCGAGCCGCTCGAGCCGCGGGGTCTGATCGCGTACGAAGTCTTGCCAGCCAATGGACTCCATCGACGTCCGCGAGGAGAGATCCTGGATGATCTCGAGGAGGATGGTGCGAAAGCGGTGCGTCGGCTCGTCCTGCCCGAAGCGGTACTTCAGCCGGAGGCCGCCGAGGACCGACGCGGACGGGTCGGTGGGCGTGCCGACGACGAGGATCATCCCGCCGTGACGCGCGCCGCGGACGAGCTGGATCGCGCGGCGTAGCATCTGCTGCCCGATGCGGCCGACGAGGGACGACTCGACCTGGGTGGGCGACTCGGTCGCGCTCTGGCGCGTCGCGTGGATGGCGCGGATCTCGTCGCGCTCGCGCGCGAACATCACCGGGAGCCAGCTCGAGTCGAAGACGTCGAGGAGCGCATCGACGATGGCGCCGCGCTCCAGCGCGCCGATGAGCTTGCCGGCGCAGCGCACCGCGACCTGACCGGGCCCGGTGACGTGGATGATCGGATCGTACGACCAGTTCGGCACGACGCTCCTGCCGCCCCAGCTCGGCGCCAGCCAGGCCGGCCCCGAGTGCGCGATGCCCCAGATGCGGAGCTTGCCGTCCTCGGCATGGGCGCCGATGAGGGCGTTCTCGAACGGCGTCGACGGGCTCAGCCGTCTGAGCTCCTCCGCGGTGAGACGGCGGCTCTGGTCGAAGAGAAGGCGCAGCACGCCCTTCACCGGGACGCCGTTCTCCGGAAGCCGTTCGGGCGGCGTGAGGAGCAGCCGGAAGCGCGTCGGGCGTGCCTCTTCCGAAGTGAGGGACGCCTGGAACGCGATCGACAGCACCTCGGCGAAGAGCTCGTGAGAGACGGGCAGCGTCCTGCCCTCGGGCCAGTGCGCCTCCACGTAGCGAGCGAGATCCGGTGGATAGACGTGGCCGTGCATCAGGGAGGATCTTCGATGAGGGCGTGAAGGCGCGCGGCGAGGCGATCGAACGCTGTCGCGACGGACGCGAGCGGCTCGAGCGCGGCGTTCGTGAGACGCCGCCCGTACGCCGCAGCTTCGCGGAGGCGCTCTTCCATGAGGATCCACGCGGCGCGCCGGTGAGGGAAGAGATAGTCGGAGGTGTAAAACAGCTCGAAGCTCGGGCCCGCGGTCTTGCCGGGATACTCCGGGCCGGCCGGGAGCTCGGTGAGGTGACGGCCGAGCGGACCGATCACGTCGAACATGAGGCCCACAGCGACGTCGGCGAGCGCGCTGCGCTGCTCGTCCGTCTCCTCCACGGCGCTGAAGAACCGCGAGAGCACCTGGAGCAGCACCTCGTAGGCGACGTTGAACCAGTCCGCGATGCGCGCCGTCTCGTGGTTCGTGATGCGCGGCACGTTGCCGGACTCGGTCGGCCATACCGTCGCGGCGAGCACGGGGCGCGCCGGCTCGAACGACGGCTCTTCCGCGCGGAGCGCCATGAACTCGTCGAAGACCGACTTGAAGCGCCCGAAGTGCGCGGCCTTCCAGTCGCCGCGCGGCCCCTCTCCCTGCTCGACGATGGTCTCGATGGCGCGGACCGCCGACGCGAGATCCGTCACCACGACGAGCTCCTTCCACTGGAAATGCTCGGGCTTTGCCTGCGCGCGGGGCGGGCCGACGAAGACCCGCTTTTCGCCCCACTTCTCGACGAGGCGGCGAAAGCCGACCTCGATGGCGCGGTAGAGGTGCCCGACCGTCGCGAAATTCTGGAGCACCGGCGCGATCGCGTCGGGATCGACGAGCGGTACTGCGTGCTTCGTCGCCGCGAGCACCTCGGTATCGTCGAGGTTCATGCCCTCGGGTCGCTCGAGGAACATGAAGTGACGGAGCGCCGCCTCTCCGAATGGCAGGAGCGCGACCGTGACGCCGGGCGGATAGTGGCGCGCGGGGTGCGGCATGTTCGGGCGCACGAGGTGCGGCGCCATGCCGAGCGCGGACAGCAGGTTCGACGCGATCGTCAGGTGCAACATCTCCTGCGCGGCGACCCCGAGGATGATCTTGCGCCACCGTTCGACGGCCCGGAGCTGCTCCTCGGTGAGGCCCTCGTCGGTGCGCGCCTTCAGCGTGAACGCTGCGAAGAGATACTCGCACATGAGCCCGTGCTCGAGCTCTGCCGCCTGACACAACATGTAGATGAGCGCTTCACGATGCTCGATGACGAACGAGTGCTCGCCATCCGCCGCCTCCGCGGTGCGCGCCGCGGCGTCCGCCCGGTGGGGAGCGAGCGGGGGCGGAGCAGTCTGTTCCGGCATCGGGCTCGTCCTCGAAATAGACGTTTAGTTCACGTTCCGAGGCGCGGCCAGTGCGCACCCCTCGGCGCGCTCGTCGCCGCTCACTTTGCGGAGCGATACCAGGTCGAAACGTCGCTCAGGACGCCGCGGTCCACGTCCGCGCGCGCGGCGGTGCCCTGTGCCTCCGTCAGCCGCTTTCCCCGCATGTGGCAGCGGTCGCACCGCACTCCGGGGAGCGCGAACGGCCCGGCCGGAATGCTGGCCGGCACGAACGTCGCGGTCGGGTAAAGCGCCGGATCGGCGACCTCGGCGATGCAGACGGTCATGCCGTTCGCGTCCGACTTTCGCAGCACGAGCTTGTCGGGAAGCGGAACGGCGTGCGCCTGTCCCGCGTCGTCGAGCACGATCAGATCGCCGTAGAAGGCGTCGGCGCCGCGCACGACGCCGAGTGGCCGCGTCGCGATCGTGAAGCCGCTTCCGCGTGCGTGAAAGTTGGTGGTTGGGGAAGCTTTCGCCGCGCGACCTGGGCCGTCGGCGTCGCTGCCTATCCATGCTGCGAGTGCCGTCGTGGAGGCGTCGCCGAGCGCGGCGAGCGCGCCCTGGTCGAAGGCGAGCCGCTTCACGAGCTTCCGCGCGCGCGTCCTCAGCTGCTCGAGCTCCGTCTCGGTCGGCGCGGTTCCTTCGGGGCCGGCGGGTTGCGCACAGCGCGCCAGGGCGAGCGCGGCGTTCTGGAGAACGGCGCGCGCGAACGGTGACGGCATGGGCTCGTTCGCGACGAGCGCCGCGTCGAGGTCCGCGACGTCCTTCTTCGTCAGCGGCAGGCCGGCGGCGCAGACCACGCCGCTCGCGTTGTACGACCGCGACTTCGACAGGATGAGGCTCGCGGCGCTCGTATGCGTCGCGGCTTGCGACGCCGGAGCAGCAGCCGGCGCGAACGACGAGCAGTCGTAGTTGACGGGATTGGCGGCGTGCCACGGATCTTGCGACGCCTCCGGCGCGGGCGGCGCTTCGGCGCTGGCGACGGCGCTCGGCGAAGGTGCGGCGGGCGGTGCGACGTCGCTCTTCGCTCCACGCCGCAGAGCGAACACCGCACCGAGCAGCCCGAGAATCACGACGACGACGGCAAGCAAGCGCGCTCGGGACACGGAGCCACTCTAGTCGAGACGCAAGGCGTCGAGGAAGGCTCCTTGGCGTCCTCAGGTACGACACTGGCCGGCGTAGGGAACCAGGATCCGGGCGCCGTCAGCATAATGCGGCACGAACCGCGGGCCTTTCCCCGGCTCACGACGTCGCCATGAAGAACTCAGTACTCGTTTCGCTCGTTTCGCTCGTTTCGCTCGTTTCGCCCGTTTCGCTTGCCGTTTTTGCGTGCGCCAGTGTGCTCGCCTGTTCCAGCTCAAACGACCATCCGAGTAGTCAGATCGGCGGCGCCGGCACCGGGCCCGTCGTTTCCGGCGCGGGCGGCGTGGCGCAACCGGCGGCCGGCGCGGGTGGCGGCGCAGCCATCGCTTCCGGCGGCAGCACGACGACCGTACCGCCCGGCGCGGGCGGCTTGGGGACGGTCACGTCGAGCGGTGGAGCTCCGGGGACCATCGGCGCGGGCGGCGTGAGCTCGACGTCGAGCGGCGGCGTGACGTCGAGCGGCGGCGCGACGTCGAGTGGTGGCGCGACGTCGAGTGGTGGCGCCGGCGCGTCCGGCGCGACGGGCACCGGGGGCGCTCCCCTGGCGCCGCTCGTCGACGCAGCCGGCTGCAGCGGCGCGAAGCTCGCCAAGGTTCCCGACGATGCCTCGGCGCCCGGCCCCTGGCCGATCGGCGTGCGAACCGTGAAGGTGACGATCCCCCAGGGAACCGTCACCGCCGAGATCTGGTACCCGGGCAAGCCGGGCAGCGAGGCCGGCGCACCCGCCGTCACCTACGACCTTCGCGACTGGCTCCTCGACGACAAGAAGCTCATTCCCGACGCGGAGAACAAGCTCGTCCCCTGCAACGGCTGCGCGCGCGACATCCCGATCGACGACGCCCACGGCCCGTACCCGGGCGTCATCTTCATTCACGGCACCGGCTCTCTCCGTATCGCGAACCTGACGACGATGGTCACCTGGGCGAGCCGCGGCTTCGTCGTCGTGGCCGCCGATCACCCGTCGATGTACCTGACGGATTTCATCGGCTGCAACGCGAACAAGATCGCACAAGATCTCCCGCGCGACGTCACGGCGACCGTCGCCGCGATGACGGCCAAGAGCGGTGACTTCGCGTTCCTCGGGAGCTCGATCGACATGAGCCGCATCGGCATCTCCGGTCACAGCCAGGGAGGCGGTGCCGCCGCGTCCCTCGCGACTCAGCCGAACGTCCAGGTCGACATTCCGCTCGCGCCCCTCGCCGGCACGGCGCCGGTGTCGAGCACCCTGAAGTCGACGCTGGTCGCAGCTGGGCAGCAGGACACCATCGTCACTTACCCGAGCGACGTGTCTTCGTACGGAGGCACCAATGCGCCGACGAAGCGTCTCGTCGGCATCGGTGGCGGCGATCACCTCAACGTCACCGACCTCTGCTGGGAGAAGAACGACATGGGCAAGAACTCGATCGAGGTCGGGCTCTCGCACAACGTCTGCGGCGGCGCCGGGATCAACATTCTCAACCTGCTCTTCAAGTGCGGGACGATCGACCCGAACCTGAGCATCAAGATCATCAACTACGTCACCACCGCGGCGCTCGAAGAGACGCTCCATTGCCAGGACCGGACCCAGCTCTGGAGCAACCTGACGAAGACGTTCACCCAGGTGACCGACTTCCAGCACGCGCCTTAGTAGGGGGGCCTTGGCCCCCCGCAGCTTCGCCTTCGGCGAACTGCTCCCCCCGCCGCTTCGCGGGCTCGCTGCGCTCGCGGGCGAACTGCTCCCCCCGCCGCTTCGCGGGCTCGCTGCGCTCGCGGGCGAACTGCTCCCCCCG
>DATAZL010000153.1:0-39161 GCA_036272055.1 Polyangiaceae bacterium
GCCAAGGCCCCCCTAGTACTAAAGCTGCGGGGGGCCAAGGCCCCCCGTTATTAGTACCCTTGCCGCATGCGCCGGCGCGTCCTCTTCGTCTCCAAGCCCATCGCGCCCCCGTTTTACGACGGTACGAAGTGCCTCGTGCGCGACGTCGCGCTGAACCTGACGCGCTACGAGTCGACCGTCATGGTCCCGCCCGGTGTCACGACGCTCGGGTACGCGCCCCGCGCGGGGAACCCCGGGATCTCCGCGGCGCAGGTCTATGTCGGCGCGGGCAGCTACGCGCCGGCGCTGGCCGACAACGCGCGCGCAGCGGCGTATCTCGCCGTCGGCGCGAGCGCGCCGCTCTGGCACTTCGTGTTCGCGCCGAACCCGCGCTCCTCGGCGATCGGGCGGGCGGCGCGCGCGCTCCGCCGTACGAAGGTCGTGCAGACCGTCGCGTCGACGCCGAGGACGTTCGCCGCGGAGCTGTTCTTCGGGGACGCGATCGTCGCGCAGAGCAACTTCACCGCGACGCGAGTCGTGCGCGCCCTCGAGGACGCCCGCGTCGCGCGCATGCCGCTCGTGCGCGTGATCCCGCCGCCGGTGGGTCCGCTGCGTGCGCGCACCGCCGCGGAGATCGCCGCGGTCGCTCGCGCACTCGACCTCCCCGAGTCGGCGAAGGTCTTCGTATATCCGGGCGACCTCGAGGTGAGCACCGGCGCAGAGACCGTCGCGCGCGCCGTCGCGCCCATCGTGCGCGCGCTCCCAGACGCCGTGATCGTCTTCGCGTGCCGTCCGAAGACCGCCGATGCGCCGCGCATCGAGGCCGAGCTACGCGCGCGCCTCGACGGGAGGACGACACGGTTCACGCGCGAGATAGATCTTCCGTCGCTCCTCGCGCTCGCGTCCGCCGTTCTCTTCCCGGTCGATGACCTGTATGGCAAGGTCGATCTGCCGATCTCGCTCCTCGAGGCCATGCGCCTCGGCGTCCCCGTGGTCGCTCTCGACTGCGGACCGCTGGCGGATCTGCGAGCGACCGTCCAGGTACCGGCCCGTGACGCGCAGGCCGTCGCAGAAAGCGCCGTCCGGCTCGTCGGTGATCTCACGTTCCGGAGGGGCGTGATCGGCGCCGGGATCGCGGCCGTCACCGAGCGCTACGACGCGTGCGTCGTCGCCGAGGCGTACGAACGCGTGTACGACGAAGTGCTGAAACCGTAGGGTCAAAGGGTAGCTACCCGGCGGAAGGACCCCGGCTTCGAGCGACCTCCAGGCGCTCGGAAAACCTGGAAAAAAAGCAGCGTCGACCAGAATGGTGGGATCGAGCGCGAAAACGAGCCCTCGCAGTAACGGGGGTTCGTTTTCGCGCGTTCCACGTCATGGGAAGACGCTGTAAGGTCGCTTTTCGGGCCATGGCGGACGATCTGTTCGGAATCGTCGGAACGATCCAGGGCGGCGCGTTCCGGGTCGACGAGGTGGTCGCCGAGGGTGGCTTCGCGGTCGTGTATCGCGCGTACCACTCCGCCTTCCGCTCCGACGTCGCGCTCAAGTGCCTGAAGATTCCGCGCACCCTCACCGAGCCGGAGCAGGCCGCCTTTCTCGAGAAGTTTCGTGAAGAGGCGGAGCTCCTGTTCCGGTTGTCGTCGGCCATCCCGAGCGTCGTGCGACCGCTCCAGGTCGGCACGCTGGTCCAGACCGGCGGACGCTTCGTTCCGTTCCTCGCGCTCGAGTGGCTCGACGGCGAGACGCTCGACCGGAGCATCTCCAACCGGGTGATCGACGGCAAGCCGCCGCTCGAGCTCGCGGTCGTCGTGCGCATGCTCACACCGGTCGCCGGCGCGCTCTGCCGCGCGCACAAGCTGCCGACGAAGGACGGCGTCGTCACCATCGTTCACCGGGACCTCAAGCCGGAGAACATCTTTCTCGCCGACGTCCACGGGAAGAAACTCACCAAGGTGCTCGACTTCGGCATCGCCAAGGTGAAGAACGCGGCGACCCACTCGGTCGGCAAGCAATCCGCCGCGGAGTCGCCGATGGCCGCGTTCAGCCCCTGCTACGGCGCGCCCGAGCAATGGTTGCCGAAGCGGTACGGCCAGACGGGGCCGTGGACGGACGTGTGGGGCCTCGCGCTCACCGCGGTCGAGGCTCTGTGCGGTCACACGCCGATCGACGGCGATCACGCGGCGATGATGGGCCAGGCCATCGACGTCGGGCAGCGGCCTACTCCGCGCAACGAGGGCGTTCGCGTCCCCGATCGCGTGGAGGCGATCTTCGCGCGCGCTCTCGCCGTCGATCCGCAGGAGCGGTACCAGGACGTCGATACGTTCTGGAACGACCTCTGCGAGGCCATCGGGTTGCCGCAGGTCGTCGGCGATCGTTCGCCGAGCCTCTTACCCTCCTCGGACGACTTCGGCGCACCACCCGAGCCGAGGTCGCCGGTGCCGAGCCCCCTTCGCGTCCCCGATCTGACGGCGCCCGTGCGCAAGCCGAGCGGCGAGATGCGCGCCGTGGGCCCGGGGCGAACCTCGAGCGGCGAGATGAAGGCCGTCGTGCCGGTGCGCAAGCCGAGCGGCGAGATGCGAGCCGTCGCGAACAAGCCGATGACCGCGTCACCCGAGGGGCTCTTCGGAACGACGCTCGAGGCGCCGGACGACATCGGGCCCGCGCTCCGTCTCAAGACGAGCGTGCCGCCGCCGCCGGCGCGAACCTTCGAGGCGCCGCTCTCGTCACCGCGGCCCGCAGTCGTGGCGCGAACGACGAGTGCCGTCGTCCGTCCAGCGAGCCCAAGCATCGCGAAAAAGCTTCACCTCGGAGCGCCGCTGAAGCTCCTCGCCCTGGCCATGGCGATGATGGGCGGCGACTACGCCTATGCCGCCGCCTACGGCGAATCCTTCCAGATCGGCCCCGCCCGCGTCTTCTGGCTCGCCGGGCCGCTCGCGGCAATCGGCAGCATCTTGCTGCTGACCCGTCTACTTTCCGCCGAGGATTGAGCGCCACGAGGCGTCCGGGGTGGCCGCCCGCGCCGCTTTTGCGTCGTGAGCGGAAGGGGTTTGCACACCGATCCGGCGTAGTTTAGGAGAACCGTCTTCGATGAGCCGCACTTCCCAGCAAATCAGGCAGGCCTTCCTCGACTTCTTCGCGCGTCGCGAGCACGAGGTCGTCGCGAGCGGCCCGCTCGTGCCGCCCAACGACCCGACGTTGCTCTTCGCGAACGCCGGAATGGTCCAGTTCAAGGATGTGTTCACCGGGCGCGAGCGCAGGCCGTACAAGCGCGCCACCTCGTCGCAGAAGTGCATCCGCATCAGCGGCAAGCACAACGACCTCGAGAACGTCGGTCCCTCTCCGCGCCATCACACGTTCTTCGAGATGCTCGGCAACTTCAGCTTCGGCGATTACTTCAAGGAAGAAGCGATCGTCTTCGCTTGGGACTTTCTCACGAAGGAGCTCGAGCTTCCGCCCGATCGCCTCGTCTGCACGTACTTCAAGGGCGAGGCCGGCGTCCCTGCCGACGAGACCGCGCGCGATCTATGGATGAAGATCACCGGCTTCGGTGAGGACCGCGTGATCGGCCTCGGGATGGCCGACAACTTCTGGCAGATGGGCGACACCGGTCCCTGCGGTCCCTCGAGCGAGATTCACTGGTTTCACGGTCCCGACGTCGACCCTTCGCGCTTCGGGCAGGAGCAGACGCCCGAGGGGCACGGCTGGATGGAGATCTGGAACCTTGTCTTCATGCAGTTCGAGCGCGACCAGAGCGGTCATCTCGAGGCGCTGCCCGCGCCGAGCATCGACACCGGCGCCGGCCTCGAGCGTCTCGCCGGCGTCATCCAGGGCAAGCTCAGCAACTACGACACCGATCTCCTGCGTGCGCTCATCGATCGCGCGTCGGTCATCTCAGGCAAGCCGTACGGCGGCTCGATGTCTCCCGACGACGTCAGCATGCGGGTCATCGCCGATCACGCGCGCACGACCGCGTTCCTCATCGCGGAGGGCGTGCTGCCCGATCGAACGGGCCGTGAGTACGTGCTCCGTCGCGTCATGCGCCGCGCGATCCGTCACGGGCACCGCCTCGGCATCGAACGCCTCTTCCTGAACGAGGTCGCGCTCGAGGTGGTGAACCTCATGGGCGATCAGTATCCGGAGCTCCGCGAGCGTCATGAGCTCATCTCGTCCGTCGCGGAGCAGGAAGAGTCGCGCTTCCGCCAGACGATCGAGCGCGGGCTCGGCCTCCTCGACGAGCGGTTCGAGCACATGGAGAAGGACGGGCAGACGACGCTGTCCGGGGCAGACGCCTTCCAGCTCTACGACACCTACGGGTTCCCCCTCGATCTCACGCAGGTCATCTCCGCCGAGCGCGGCTACGCCGTCGACGTGAAGGGCTACGAGGACGCGCTCGACGTCGCTCGCCAGCGCTCCGAGTTCAAGGGCGCCGAGCAGGCCGTCGAATCCGTTTACCGGGAGACCCTCGACGCGCTCGGCTCGAACGCGGGCGGGGGCGCCCAGGTGCGCTTCACCGGGTACGAGCAGACCGACGACATTTCCCCCATCGCGGTTCTGCTCGTCGACGGCGTTCGCGGCGATTCGGCGAACGAGGGCGCGGCCGTCGAGGTCGTCACGTCGCGCACGCCCTTCTACGGCGAGTCCGGCGGTCAGGTCGGCGATCGCGGCATCATCGAGACCGAGACCGGGGTCATCGACGTCGAGGACACGCAGAAGCCCGTGCACGGTCTCGTCGTCCATCGTGGTCGCGTGCGCTCGGGCACGATCTCCGCCGGGCAGGGCGCGCGCCTTCGCGTCGACGTCGCGCTCAGGGACGCGACCCGCCGCAACCACTCCGCGACGCACCTCCTGCACCTCGCGCTCCGGACCGTCCTCGGCGCCCACGTCCAGCAGAAGGGCTCGCTCGTCGGGCCCGACCGCCTTCGTTTCGATTTCACCCACGGCAAGGCGCTCTCGGCCGACGAGATCCGTCGTATCGAGGATCACGTGAACACCCGCATCCTCGGGAACGCGCCGGTGCAGACCGAGGTGCTCTCGATCGACGTGGCGCGCTCGCGCGGCGCCATGATGATCTTCGAGGAGAAGTACGGGGACGTCGTGCGCATGCTCACCATGGCGGACTCCGTCGAGCTCTGCGGCGGTACCCACGCGCGCGCGACCGGCGACATCGGCCTCTTCAAGATCGTCGCCGAGCAAGGCGTGGCCGCCGGCGTCCGTCGCATCCTCGCCACCACGGGGGAGAACTCTCTCGCGTACCTCCGCGAGCTCGAGGAGCGGATCGGCAAGGCCGCGCGCGCCGCCAAGGCGAGCCCGACCGATCTCGCCGACAAGATCGACAAGATCCTTCTTCGCGAGCGCGCCCTCGAGAAGCAGATCGAGGAGCTCGAGCGAAAGCTCCTCTCCGGCGACGGCAGCGGCGGCATCGACGCTCTCCTCGCGAAGGCGCGCGACATCGGGGGCGTGAAGGTGCTCGGTGTCCGCAGCGAGATCAGCGACCGCGGCGCCCTCCGCGAGCTCGCCGAGCAGCTCCGCGACAAGCTCGGGCAGGCGATCGTCCTCGTGGGCTCGGTCGTCGACGACAAGGCCCAGCTCGTGCTCACCGTCTCCAAGTCGTTGACCGATCGCTACCGCGCCGGCGATCTCATCCGTGGCCCCGCCGGCATCGTCGGCGGCTCCGGCGGAGGCCGTCCCGACATGGCCCAGGCGGGCGGTACCGAGCCCAGCAAGCTCGACGAAGCGCTCGAGGCCATTTACGCGCGCGTCGACGCTCACCCCACCGCGAGCGCCGGCGCGTAGCAAGCGCTCAAAGTCCGGCGCTCGGCGCGCTCCGCCTCATCGTAAACCGGTGCACGCCGACGAGCGCGGCGTGGAGGGCTCCCCCAAAAAATTACGAGTTCGGCGTGGTTTTTTGGGGGACTCCCATCGCGACTTGAAGCACCGGCGGCTCGTCATCGGCGTCCGAGACCCGAACGTCGCGCGATTCTGGCCGTCGTGCTCACGACGGAGGCGCATGCTCACGACGGGGCCGCGTGCTCACGACGGAGGCCTTGCGCGCGGCGTTTTTCGTCCGGCGTGGAGCGTGATGGTGCGAGCCCACACCGGCGCTTCGTCGAGCGCGCGCGTGGCGGCTCGCAGCGCCGCGAAACGTTCGGCGTTCATCGCGGGGCCGACGAACGACATGGACGCGAGCACGCGGTCCAGCGCTTCGGCGTCCATCGGGGTCTCATCGTGGAGCGTACGAACAGCGCGCAACGGCACTCTTACCAGCGCGGAGAGCTGCGCTAGCGACGCGGCCACGGAGCGCGGGCGCCGCTCGGTGGCGCGCTCCACGATGGCGGCGAGCTTCTGCATGTACGGCGTGGAGCCGAACTCGACGGTGACGACGGCGAGCGTTCCCCGGCGGGCGAGCACGCGGAACAGTTCCTTTGCCGTCAGCTCGAGGTGCAAGAAGTGCAACGTATCCGCGATCACGACGGTCTCGAGGCTTCCCGTCGGAAGCGGCATCGACTCCGCCGCGGCGTGGAACGTGCGGAGCGACAGGCCGCGCTCGGCGGCGGTGCTGCGCAGGCGTGCGAGCATCGTCTCGGCCGGCTCCACGGCGACGACGTCGAAGCCGCGCTCGGCGAGCGGAAGCGCGATGTTGCCGATGCCGGCGCCGACGTCACCGACGGTGCCGCCCGGCGGTATCAGCGCGGCGAGCTCGTCGATGAGCGCATCCGGGTACGGCGGCCTCGCCGGGTAGACGTCGGCGACGCGATTGAAGACCCAGCGCGCCGTGTCCTCGGGCTTCACGCCGCGGCGGCTACCCTGTGCCGAGGTCATACCGCGTCGCGGAAGCCCCACAGGGTCGGCTCTGCGACGAGCACGACGCCGAAGCGGTCACGCACGCGATCGCGTATCTCGCTGGCGAGCGCGATGAGAGTGCCGGCTCTGGCCCCGTCGTGGCAAACGAGTGCGAGCGCGTGCTTCGTCGAGATGCCGACCGCGCCGCGTCGCTGGCCCTTGGAGAACCCTGCGCGCTCGATGAGCCACGCCGCCGAGAGCTTCACCTGGCCGTCGGCGAGGGGAAAGCGGGGCATCTCCGCCGTCGTGCCCGTACGACGCTCGATCCTCGGCAGCTCCTCGGACGAGACGATGGGGTTCACGAAGAAGGACCCGCAGCTCCGCCGGTTCGGATCATCGTCATCCACGACCATGGATTTTGCGCGACGAAGCTCGATCACGGCGCGGCGCACGTCGTTCAAGGTGGGCGAGGTGAGCCGCGACTTCTCGAGTCGCTCGGCGAGCTCCTTGTAGCGCACCGCCGGGGCGCCCCCCTTCGCGAGCCGGAACGTGACGTCGAGGACGACGTACCGATCGGGGGACGCGCTCTTGAACATGCTGTCGCGATAGGCGAACGCACACTCCTCCGGGATCAGCGTGGTGATCGAGCGCGACATGCGATCGTAGGCCCGCACCCGGGCGACCGTGTCGCTGATCTCCTGTCCGTACGCGCCGACGTTCTGGATCGGCGCGGCGCCGACGAGTCCGGGGATGCCGCTCAGACACTCGATGCCGGACCAGCCACGATTCACGGCGTAGTCGACGACGTCGTCCCACGGCTCGCCGGCGGCGACGGTGAGCTCGACATGGTCCTCGGCTTCGTCACGCACGCGACGTCCGCGCAGTCCGACGCGAACGACGAGCGCATCCAGTCCCTCGTCGGCGATGACGACGTTGCTGCCGCCGCCGAGGACGCGCACGGCGACGCCGCCCTGATCGGCCCACTCGAGCGCCTCGATGAGCGTCTTCTCGTCCTGGGCACGGACGAAGAAGCGCGCGGGACCTCCGATCGCGAGCGTGCAACGCGCCGCGAGCGGAACGTAGTGCTCTACGTTCAAAGACTCATTCTCCGCACCGTTTCATTCGGAGTTTGCGTTGCCTGGAGCCGGCCCTCGGCCGCGCATAGACGAAGGGGAGGGTCGGGGCCGCTCGGAAGACGACAAAGGAGGGAGGATTGCCGGGGGAGTCAAGCGATACGAGCGTCGAGATGGGTTAGTGGTCGAGTAGATAGAGGCGAGAAGTCCGCTGGTTCGAGCCGAGATGAAGTGTTGGAGCCCCCTGGCAGCCATGCTAGGGTCCCGCCCCAGATCGGGTTTTAGGGCATGCCGGCTGTGGGAGCTCTGGTTGAGCTTCCCCGGTGTGCGGGGCCGGATCGAGACGGGAACGCCCCGTCGCCAACAACAGATGGAAGGCTATGACGTTTACCGAAGCTGCGGCGCAGGTTCTGCGCCTCGTGGGAAAGCCACTTCATTATAAGGAGATAACCGACGTCGCGATCGAGAAAGACCTCCTGAGTCACGTGGGCAAGAGCCCCGAGGTCACCATGGGCGCCCGCCTTGCGGCGCTCGTGAAGAAGGGGGACAAAGAAAACCCGCTCGTTCGCGTCAAACCCGGTGTCTTCGCTCTTCGCGAGTGGGATTCGAGCACGATCGAACGGGGGCTGACCGATCGCACCCCGGCGCTGAAGATGCTCGAGGACAACGGCGCCAGCGGCGCCTCTCCCGAGAACGGCGCCGATCACTCCGATCCCGAGGCGGTCAAGTCCCGTCCGCATGCGTCCGCGTATGCCGACGAGGAGCAGGAGCCGCCCGACATCGACGACGAAGAGCGTGAGCGCGCGGAGCTCGCCGCCAACGCGAGCGAGCTCTTCGCCGCGGAAGAAGACGACGACGACCCGATCCTCGGCGGCGACGAGGAGCCCGAAGAGGGCGCGCGTCCCGCCGGTACCGGCGGCGCAGCCGCCGCCAACGGTGACGAGTCCCAGCAAGGCCGCAGGCGACGTCGCCGCAGGCGTCGCGGGGGCAGAGGCGTCGGGGGCGACGATCTCCCCACTTATACGGTCTCCGACGCCGTCGTCGACGGAAGCCCCGCGACGGAAGACGGAGACGAGCCGCTCGAGGCCCGTGAACCGCGCGAGCCCCGGGAAGCGCGCGAACCGCGTGAACCCCGGGAGGGACGCGAACCACGAGAGCAACGCGAACCCCGCGAATCGCGAGAGTCGCGCGAATCGCGAGGAGACTCTCGAGAAGCCCGCGAGCCCCGTGAACCGCGCGAGCCCCGTGACGCAGGAGTTCCGCTCGACGATCTCGACGGCGTGGCGCTGGCGGACGCGGCGGTCGAGCTGCTCGCACCGTTCGAGCGCCAGGGGATGATTCCCCTCCGTCAAGTTCTGGATGCGGCGCGACGGCGCGGCCGTCTCACCGGCGATCCGGTGCAGGCGCAGAGCGCGCTCTCGGCATCGCTCCGGGCGGACAACGCCCGGCGTTCCTCGCTCGGCCAGCGCCCCCGCTTCCGCTTCTCGAGCGGCCGCGTCGGGCTCAGTGACTGGCTGCTCGACCCCGATCTCCGCCGGCTGGAACGGGACGTGTTCACCGCCATCGAGCGCTATCGCGAGGCGGTTCGCCGTTCTCTCGTGCGTCGCATCCAGGGGCTTCCCCCGCGTGCGATCGGCGAGCTTGCGATGATTCTCCTCGAGCGGCTCGGTCTCGAAGAGCTACAGCCCGTGCGGCGTCCGAACGCGTCGGGTGCCGAGCTGCACCTGAGCGGCAAGGCGCCGGGACCGGTGTCACCCATCACGACGGCGCTCGTCGTTCGACGTGACGGGCGTGACGTGGGCCGCGAGCAAGTGACGGAGCTCCGCGGGAGCTTGCACCACTTCGGGCCGGCGTTCGCCGGATGGATCATCACGACCGGGCAGGTGCTGAGCGGCGCCCGTGAAGAAGCCGCTGCCGCGGGTGCCTCGCCGGTGAAGCTCGTGGACGGCGCGACCCTCGCGCGGCTCTGCGAGGAGCACCGGCTCGCCGTCACCGAGACGACCGTCAATCTCCCGCTGCCGGACGCCGAGCTCTTCGAGGCTCTGCGCAACGGCAACGGCAACGGCAACGGCAACGGCGGCTGAACGTGCTGCGACGAAGGCCCCACGCTTCGGCGCGGGGCCCGCGTTCCTTCGTGTGGTTCGCGGGTCTGCTCGGGCTCGGGTGCGCCCGGGCGGCACCTCCGTCGCAATTCCCCACGGCAGACGACGCGATCGGCCGGATGCGCGCGACTTACGCGTGCAGTCGCGGCGTGGTGGGCGACGCGAAGGTCGACTACTTCGGCGAGCGCGGCCGCGTTCGCGGCAGCATGCTCTTCGTCACGTCCCGGCCGGAGCGCGTCCGCTTCGACGTCGTGAGTCCGTTCGGCGTGACCGTCTCGACGCTGACGAGTGACGGAAAGCAGTTCTCGTTACTCGACTTCACGAGCAAGCAATTCGTGTTCGGTCCCGCGACGGAGTGCAACGTGTCGCGCTTCCTTCACGTGCCGGTACCGCCATTCGCGCTGGTTGCGCTCCTCGCCGGGGAAGCGCCGGTGCTCGTTCACACTCCGGACCAGGCCGAGCTGTCGTGGGACTCCGGTGAGTATCTGCTCTCGATAAAGAGCAAGAACGGCGCGAGTGAGAAGATCCGCCTGGCGCCGCGGCCCGACGACTGGATGAAGCCGTGGAGCGAGCAGCGTCTGCGCGTCAGCGAGGTGAGCGTCGAGCAGCAGGGCGTCGAGCTCTACCGGGCTGAGCTCGAGGCCTTCAAGGCGGCGAACACCGCCGCACCGAGGAAGGATCCCGACGGCATAGATCCGGATCTCCCGCCGAGCGGGCCCGCGTGCAACGCCGACATCCCGCGTCACGTCCGCATCGTCTCCGAGGCGTCCGCGCAGGACGTCGTGCTCGTGCACCGCGACATCTCGCACAACGCGCCGATCACGCCCGGCCTTTTCCGGCAGGTTGCGCCGGCCGGCGTGAAGGTGCACACGTCGTCCTGTCGCTAGAACGTCGGTCGGCGAGCCGCCACGGCCGTCCCTGAGCTATCATCGCCGGGCAGCGATGCGGCGCGTTCATCCACCCGATAGCAAGCGCGAGGGAGCGGGCACCTCGCCCTCCGACGCTCCCCGCCGGCGACCGATCCAGACCGATCGCCCGACGACTCCATCGACGGTGGCCTTGCCCTGGTTCACCCGACCGCAGACGTTCTTCGGCCTGGAACAGCCGCCGCTCACCGAGGGCATTCCGGCGGTCGACGTCCTCCTCACGGGTGTGCCCTACGACGGCGGCGCCCTCGAGCGGACCGGCGCACGCCTCGCGCCGCGCGCCGTGCGTGAAGCGTCGCTCGCTCTCGGTGGTTACTCCGAGGCGCTCGGCATAGACGTCTGGAGCGAGATCGCCGCGGCCGACGGCGGAGACGTGGCGGCGCTCGAGGATCAGGCGCACGCCCTCGACGTGATCGCGGAGCGCGCGGAGATGACGGCGCGCTCGGGCGTCATCGGCGGCTTCGTCGGCGGAGATCAGACGGTGACGCTCGGTGTGCTCCGGGGAATCCACCGCGCGAAGCTGAAGAGCACCGCCATGCTGCACATCGACGCCACGACGGACACGCTCGGCAAGGCCGGGTCCCGCGACGTCCATCACAAGAGCGTGCTCCGCGTCGCCGCGGAGGAAGGACTGATCCGCAGCGATTCGGTGCTGCAGGTCGGCGTGCGCGGTCCCCACTCTTCGGATCGGGACATACGGTTCGCGGTGACGGCGGGCTTCGAGATCCTCAAGGCCGACGACGTGAAATGGGATCTCCACGCCGCCGTGAGCCAGATCCGTCGTATCGTCGGGCAAGGGAGCCTCTACGTTTCGGTCGACGTCTCGGTGCTCGATCCGGCGTACGCGCCCGGCGTCACCGCAGCGCGCCCCGGCGGCCTGAGCACCTGGGAGCTCCAGCAGGTCCTTCGCGCGCTCGTCGGCGCGCAGCTCGTCGGGTTCGACGTGGTCGAGATCGCGCCGGAGTACGATCACGCCGGCATCACCGCGCTCGCCGGCGCCAGCGTGCTGCACGAGCTCCTCGCCGTGATCGCCGATTCGCATCGGAGCGCAGGGCCCGCGCCGTCCACCATGGGCAAGCGCCGCGGCAAGCGACTCTCTCCGTAGCGGTTACTTCGCCGACGGCTCGCCCAGCGCCTTCAGGATCTTGCCGGGCTCGTCGGTGATGAGCGAGTCCACGCCGAGGGCGGCGAGTCTCCGCGCCTCGTCGGGGTCGTTCACCGTCCAGACGTTGACGGGCATCTTCGCGCGCTGCCAGGCGGCGATGCTCATCGCGGTCACCAGCGCCGCGTTCGGGTGCACCGCGACGGCGCCGAGCAGCAGGCTCGACAGCCGTGGACCGGGCATGGACGAGTTCGAGTCCACCAGGTAGCCGACCGGCACCCAGGGCAGCATCCGAGCCGTCGAGAGCACGAGCTTCGGATCGAACGACGACAGGATGAGTCGCTCGGCGGCGTTCGGCTCCGCGGCGACGAGACGCACGACCTTCCAGGCTAGCAGCGCGCGTCGCGGCAGGTCGGCCTTGAGTTCGACGTTCACGCGCGCGTTCCGTGCGCGCGACCATGAAAGCACGTCTTCGAGACGCGGCACGCGTTCGCCCGCGCCGATGTCGACCCTCGCGAGCTCTGCGCGACCCAGATCTTCGAGCCGTCGAATGTCGTTGCCGGCGGTGACGCGAGCGAGCGTGGCATCGTGAATGACGACCACGTTGCCGTCGCGGTCGAGCCGCACGTCGAGCTCGACGCCGTCCGCGCCCTCCTCGAGGGCGAGCTGAAACGCGGACATCGTGTTCTCGGGCGCGCTCCTGCGTGCGCCCCGGTGCCCGAGCACCCACGGCCGCTCGCTGCGGCGAAGCCAGCTCTTCGCACGGCCGGGCACGAACAGCCTCGACCCGCGGCTCACCCCGCGAGCTCCTCCGCGATCTCCAGCGCGACCTTGCGAGCGCGATCGAGCTCGTTCTTGCCGAACTGCACCGCGCCGACGAAGGGATGTCCGCCGCCGCCGTAGCGCGCGCAGATCGCGCTGATGTCGACGTCGCAGGGCTTGCCGGACCACGGATTGTAACCGACAGAGATCTTCGTCGCGTTCTTCATCAGGCCGACGATGACCGAGTACACCGCGTCCGGGTAGAGCGCGTAGGTGACGAACTTGCCGATCATCTCGAGCACCTCGTCGGTGAGGTCGACGACGACGACGCGGCCCTTGCGAACGGCGCGCGCGCGCACGCGCTCGACGAAGCGTTCGTGATGTCCCGCGATCTTCGCGTAGCGCTTCTCCACCTCGGGCAGGCGCGCGATCTCCGGCAAGGGCTGCTCGAGGAGCTTCGGCACGAGCTCGGCGAGGAGCTTGTCGTCACCGTAACGCTCGACGACCGCAGCGAGGCGCATCACGGGGTTCGACCGGTCCAGCGCCTCGTCGGGGTTCTTGAACGCGGCAGAGTCGATGACGTCGGCCCAGTGCACCAGATCGTCGAGCCCGGCCAGGCTGACGCCGAACTTGCCGGCAGCGACCTCGCATACGAGCTTCGTGCAAGACGTGTACGCGGGCTCGTAGAAGAAGCGCCCCGTTGGCCGCTTCTCGGCGAACATGTCGCGCTCCCGGTCGTTCGCGAACGCGGTGCGATGGTGATCGAAGTACCACGTCAGGCGCTCGGTCGGCGCGAAGCGGTAGTCGAGCACCGCGTTCTGATCGCCGGAGAGCACGTCGTCCGTCGGGGTGAGCTGGCCCTCGCCGTATCCGCACGCGCGATAGGTGAACGCCGTCCCCGAGCCTTCGACCTTGCTCATCAGACGCGTGAACACGACGGCGCTCGCCAGCCCGTCGAAGCAGTGCCCGTGCGTGGCAACGACGACGTGCATGGCGCCCCTCCTACCACAGGAAGGCGCTCGAGCTTCCATTGTCGAACGGGCCGAGTGTAGGCTCTGGCGAAGGCGCCGTCCCTCGTGAGGCACCCTGGCTCACCCTCGTTTCGCCGTGCAATGAAGCAACTAGCCCGCGCCTCCGGAGTGGTGTCGCTCGCGCTCGTGTCGGCATGTGGTGGTCACCACGAAACGCCCCCGCCGCAGAGCACGCCGTTCGCCCCGCCGTATGGTCAACCCTACGGCCCCCAGCAATATGGACACGCGGGTATGGGTGGTCAGCCTTCGGTTTCACCCCAACCGAATTTCGGACAGTCCGTCGCTCCCACCGAACCGCCGGGCAAGATGGCTCCGCTCGGTGCCGTGCTCGCCGACCCGCTCGCGGTTCAGAATATCCTCGCGGGAGCGCTCGCGGGGGGCGCGGCGATACTCGGTGGGTTGACCGGTGGGGAACAGGGGCCACTCGACCAGGGCATCAAGACCCAGGCCGAGACACAGGCGAAAGGGATGCGACCCGAAGGGCAGATGATGACCGCGCGTCTCGGTGTCGACGGTCACGCAGAAGGCGCGCTCACCATGCAGCCCGGCGCCTGCTACACGATCATCGGTTTCGGCGGTCCCGGCGCGTTCGACTATCAGCTGAACCTCGTCACGGCGCCGCCCGTGCCGCCACAGGTGCTCGCGCAGAGCACCAGCGGTAGCATCACACCCGTCGTCGGACCGAACGACCAGTGCATTCGTAGTCCCTACCCATTGCCGCTCGTCGTGAAGATCGACATGCACCTGGTCCGTGGCCAGGGCATGGTCGGCGCCCAGGTCTACAGAAGATAATTCCGCATCGACGATCCCCTCGTCCCCGAAGCGTATCCCTCGTCCCGCTGCATGTACCTCGCCCCGCGAGCGCAGCGAGCCCGCCGAAGGCGGCGGGAAGCCAAGGCCCCCCTTACAAAGTAAGCGAGCCCGCCGAAGGCGGCGGGAAGCGAAGGTCCCCCGCACCGGTAGCAACTAAGCGAGCGCAGCGAGCCCGCCGAAGGCGGCGGGGGGAGCAGTTCGCCGAAGGCGAAGCTGCGGGGGGCCAAGGCCCCCCGTTACCAGCGCGGGGGGCCAAGGCCCCCCGTGATTAAACAAGCGCAACCGCGCGCGGCCTGAGCCGATGGGGCCACGTGACGTTTCGCGTTCGCCCCCTCTCGGGCGCCGAGCTGCCGGTGAGACTGCGGGACATGGAGAGCCCGCCCGACGTGGTCTTCGTCGCGGGGGAGCTCCCGCGCACGCTCGCGGTCGCCGTCGTCGGAACGCGCACTCCGAGTGACGGTGCTCTCCAGTTCGCTCATGCGCTCGCTTCCGATCTCGTGAAGGAGGGCATCGCGGTTCTTTCCGGCGGCGCGTCCGGGATCGACACGGCGGCGCATCTCGGGGCGCTCGCGGCTGGCGGCGCAACCGTCGTCGTCTCTCCATCGAGCATCGAGCACCCGTTCCCGGTGGAGAACGCAGCGCTCTTCGAACGGATCGTGCGCCAGGGCGGCGCCATCCTCTCTGCGCACGAGAAGTGCGTGCAGCCGCGCCGTCATCTATTTTTTTACCGCAACGAGATGCTCGCCGCGCTCTGCCACGCGCTCGTGCTGGTCGAAACGCGCTACCGTGGCGGTGCGCGCAACGCCTTCGGCGCTGCCCGGAGTCTCGGGAGACCCGCACTCGTCGTGCCGGGGGCCCCATGGACAAAGTCCGCAGGCGGCTGCATCCTCGAGCTGAAGGCCGGCGCACGCATCGCAGCGTCGGTAGATGACGTTCTGGAGGTCCTCGGCGTGGCATCACGCCGTCCAGAGCGGCGTCAGCGGAGAGGGGCGTCGGTCCCTCTCAGACCGTCCTACAGAGAGGAAGGCCGGACGCTCCGGCTTCCCGGCCTAACGGCAGGCCCGGCGGCCGGCGCGGAAAAAATGGACCGTGACTGCGTGGTCGAGGTGTTGCGCGTAGGCCCGCTCTGGCCCGACGAAATCTGTCGTCTGGTGGGCCTGCCGGCCCCTCGGGTTCAGGGGTTGCTCTTGACTCTGACCCTCGATGGCGTCGTAGTCTCCGAGCCTTCCGGGCGCGTATCTCTTATAAGTGGCCGGATTTCTTGATTTTTATGCGCTAGTTCGCCGGGTTCGGGTTGCGCAGCCCGCTCCGACGACCTAGCAGTGCGGTAAAGGTTCGGGTCCCCCATGACCAAGACGCTCGTCGTCGTCGAGTCCCCAGCTAAAGCCAAGACCATCAAGAAGTACCTCGGTGCGGGGTACGAGGTGATGGCGTCGAAGGGACACGTGCGCGACCTGCCGAAGAAGCTCGGCATCGACGTCGAGCACGACTTCAAGGAAACGTACGAGGTCATCGAGGCCAAGGAGAAGGTGCTCGGCGAGCTGAAGGTCGCCGTGCAGAAGGCCGACGCCTTGATGCTCGCAACCGACCCCGATCGCGAGGGTGAGGCCATCGCGTGGCACATCGCGGAAGAGCTCGGGCGTCCAGGGCTCAAGGTGAACCGCGTCGAGTTCCACGAGATAACGAAGCGCGGCGTCGACAACGGCGTGCAACATCCGCGCGAGCTCGACAAGGCGCTCTACGACGCACAGCGAGCGCGCCGGGTGCTCGATCGCCTCGTGGGTTACGACGTCTCCGCGCTGGTCTGGTCGAAGCTCGCCTTCGGGCTGAGTGCCGGGCGCGTTCAATCGGTAGCCTTGCGCCTCATCGTCGAGCGCGAACGCGAGATCGAGCGGTTCGTTCCGGAGGAGTACTGGAACATCGGCGCGAGCCTCGTCGGGACGGCCAAGCATGCGTTCTTCGCCCGCCTGGTCCGGGCCGACGGCGAGAAGCTCGAGGTCAGCGACGGAAAGCACGCCGCTGCAGTCCGCGCCGATCTGGAGAGCGCTGCCTTCCGCGTCGCCGACGTCACTCGCCGCGAGCAGCGACGCAACGCGCCGCCGCCGTACACGACGAGCAAGCTCCAGCAGGACGCGACGAGCTATCTCCGCTTCACGACGAAGCGGACGATGAACATCGCGCAGAAGCTGTACGAGGGCGTCGACCTGAAGAAGGACGGCGGTCCCGTCGGTCTCATCACGTACATGCGTACCGACTCGACGCGCGTCAGCGTCGATGCGATCGAAGAGGTGCGAGCGCACATCGGCGCGACCTTCGGAGACACGCACCTCCCCGCGAAGCCCAACACGTTCAAGGCGAAGAAGGACTCGCAGGACGCGCACGAAGCGATCCGTCCCGCGTCGCTCGAGTACTCGCCCGACCGCGTGAAAAAGTACCTCGTCGACGAGCAGTTCAAGCTCTATAAGCTCATCTGGGACCGCTTCGTCGCGTCACAGATGGCCCCCGCCGTCTACGACCAGACCGGCATCGACATCGAAGCAACGCCGTCCCGCAAGGGCGCGGGCTACAAGACGCTCGGGCTCCGCGCGAGCGGCAAGGTCCAGAAATTCGGCGGCTGGCTCGACCAGTACAACAAGGGCAAGGCCGCCGCGGGCACGCAGACCGAGTTCGCCGGTGAAGAAGACGAGCGTGAGGCGCCCGCAGACGGCGGCGCGAACGGCAACGGTCACGCCGGAAACGGCGCGGCGAACGGAAACGGCGCCGCGAAGGTCGCTGCCCCCGTGCGCTTCGAGGAAGATCCCGAGGGCCTCCTTCCCGAGATCGCGCAGGGCGAAGGGTTGAAGCTCGTCAATCCGCCCGGCGTCGTGACCGATCAGAAGTTCACCCAGCCGCCCCCGCGCTTCAACGAAGGCTCGCTGGTGCGTGAGCTCGAGAAGCGTGGCATCGGCCGCCCGAGCACCTACGCCGACATCATCAGCAAGGTGCAAGCACGCGACTACGTCGAGAAGCTACCCGGCGGCCAGATGCAGGCCACCGATCTGGGCAAGATGGTCATCGACGGTCTCGTCTCGACCGAGCTCGACTTCATGGATCCCGGCTTCACCGCCAAGATGGAGGAAGAGCTCGACTCGGTCGGCGCCGGGAAGCTCGAGCGTGTCGCGCTCCTCAAGCGCTTCTACGGTCGCTTCAGCCAGACCCTCACCAAGGCGAAGAAGGCCGCGCGCTGGGCCCCCGAGCCGCAGCCGACGGACTTCAAGTGCAGCGAGTGCGGCTCGCGGATGCTCAAGCGCTGGAGCCGCAACGGCTGGTTCCTCGGCTGCGAGCGTTACCCCGCGTGCAAGCACACCCAGAACCTCGACAAGGAGGGGAAGGAGCCCGAGAAGCCGCAGCTCACGGACTACAAGTGCGACAAGTGCGGCAAGCCGATGTCGATCCGCAACGGTCGCTACGGCGAGTTCCTGTCGTGCAGCGGCTACCCGGAGTGCAAGAACGCGAAGCCCGTCCCGCTCGGCGTGCCGTGTCCGAAGTGCGGCGGCGACATCGTCGAGATCCGCGCGAAGAAGCGCGGCGGTAAGACCTTCTACGGTTGCACGAACTACCCGACGTGCGACTTCAAGGTCTGGCAGAAGCCCATCTCCGAGCCTTGCCCGATGTGCGCCCATCCCTTCCTCGTCCTCGGCGGCGGGAAGAAGAACCCGAAGATCATGTGCCCGCGCGGGAAAGAATGCGGGTACTCGCGGCCGGCGGACGGCGAGGGTGAGGGTGAGGGCGGCTCGGACGTCGAGCCCGACGCGGTCGCCGTCGCTTCGAACCCGAGGCAGAGTCCGCCCGCGTCACTGACCCAATGAGTGCCGGCGCTCCCGCCGTCACCATCGTCGGTGCCGGCCTCGCCGGGTGCGAGGCGGCGCTCGGGCTCGCGCGCCGAGGCCTGCGCGTCCGTCTGCTCGAGCAGAAACCGGGTAAGCGCACGCCGGCGCAGGTGTCGGACGGTCTCTGCGAGCTCGTGTGCTCGAATTCGTTTCGCGGCGCGGCGCTCTCGAACGCCGTCGGTCTCCTGAAGGAGGAGATGCGGCGGCTCGGGTCGTTCGTCATGCGCGCCGCCGACGCGACGCGGGTGCCGGCGGGTGGCGCACTGGCCGTCGACCGCGAGCGCTTCTCGGCGCAGATGACCGCGTGGGTGCGCGAGCATCCGCTGATCTCGCTCGAGCAGCACGAGGTGATGGAGATCCCCGACGCGCGACCGGTCATCATCGCGACCGGGCCGCTCACCGGTGACGGCCTCGCCGCCGACGTCGCGCGCCGCGTCGGCGGGCAGCTCGCCTACTACGACGCCATCTCGCCGATCGTCAGCGCCGAGTCCATCGACTGGGAGCGCGTGTTCGTCGCCTCCCGCTACGACAAGGGCGAGAGCGAAGAAGATCGCAACGCGTACGTGAACTGTCCCTTCGATGAGGACGGCTACCACGCCTTCGTGAACGAGGTGATCGCCGCCCAGAAGGTCGAGCCGAAGAGCTTCGAGAAGGTCCGCTACTTCGAGGGCTGCTTGCCGATCGAGGTGATGGCGGAGCGCGGCGTCGAGACGCTCGCATTCGGTCCGATGAAGCCGGTCGGTCTCACCGATCCGCGCACCGGGAGGCGGCCTTACGCCGTGGTGCAGCTGCGTGCCGAGGACGAGGCGGCGACGGCTTACAACATCGTCGGTTTCCAGACGCGCATGACGTGGCCCGAGCAAGGGCGTGTTCTCCGGACGATCCCCGGGCTCGCGCAGGCGGAGTTTTACCGGTACGGCGCCGTACACCGGAACACGTTCATCAACGCGCCGGCCCTCCTCACCCCGACGCTCTCGCTTCGCTCCGAGCCCGGCGTTTACTTCGCAGGCCAGATCGCGGGAACCGAGGGATACGTCGAGAGTGCGGCGCTCGGGTTTCTTGCGGCGCAGTTCGTCGCCGCCGAGCTCGCGGGCGTGGCGCCTCCGTTTCCGCCGGAGACGACCGCACACGGCGGTCTCCTCGCGCATCTGTCGCGTCCGAACCCCGACTACCAGCCGTCGAACATCACGTTCGCGCACCTTCCGCCGCTCGCTGCCGCTGGCGCGCGAAAGTTGAAAAAACGAGCGCGCTACGAGGCGCTCGCCGAGCGGGCGCTGGCCGATCTGGACGCCTGGATACGCGACGGCGACGTGGTTGCGGCTGAATGAAGGCGTCTTCAGCGCGGGAGTAGCCGGCGACGGTGGGGGAACCCGCGACGCGGCGGCTTGATGCTATCTCGCGGGGGTTCTACTAGGGTGCGCCTCCGAGGGGCCACGTGGGCCACATCTAGCGTGCGAATTGCAGGTTTGGAGGAGCGTGTGGCGCGGGTGCTCGCTTCGAGGCAGCTCGTCTTCGAAAAAGTTCGGTTCGCCGTTCTCGACGGTAGCTCCACGGAACGCGCCGTGCGCTTCGTCACGGCGTTCATGGTCGTGCTGGGCCTCTGGCTCCGGTGCCGCGGCTATCTCTTCTCGACCATGCCGCTCTGGCTCGACGAGGCCAACTGGGCGATGCGGCTCATCGACAAGCCGCTCATCGAGCATCTGATCCGGCCGATCGGGTTCATGGCCGTGAGCAAGGCGCTGGTGAGCATCTTCGCGCCGTCCGAGACGGTGCTCCGATTCTTGCCCTGGTGCGCCGGCATCGCGACGGTGCTGATGGCGCCGCCGCTCGCCGCCCGGCTCTTCCGGTCCGGGGCCGCGCGACTCCTCTTCATCGGCATCCTGTGCCTGCACCCCGCGGCGATCGATCTGACGAAGGAGTTCAAGCCGTATTCGTGCGGGCTCGCGCTCCACGCCGGTCTCGTCCTGCTCGCGCTCCGCTACACCGACTCGGGCAAGGTTCGCGATCTCGTCTGGGTGCTCGCGGTCATCGGGCTGTCCGTACTGTTCGCCCAGGACACGATGTTCGCGTTCCCGGGGCTCTTCCTGGTGATCGGCATCGACGCGCTCCGGGCGCGTCGTTACCGGCACCTCGTCGCGGCCGCGGGGGCAGCAATCGTCACCGCGGGCGTCATCGCGTCGCTCTACTTCTTCGTCTGGAGCCGAATCAACTCGTCGAAGGAGTCGCGCTACTGGGGCAAGAAGTACGACGTCTTCTACGTTCCGAGCGACGCCGTGCCGAACAAGGCGGACTGGATGCTGGACCGCTACGCAGCCCTCGTCGAAGACGTCGGTGCGCGCCGTCAGGTCTGGCACTCACGGCGCGTCTCCGAGGAGACCCTCTCCGAGCTCGGGTCCGTCGACCAGGCCACGTGGCTCGTCCTCGATGTGGTCGGGCTCGCGATGCTGGCGCGGCGGCGCAACGGCCGTGACGCGCTCCTCTACGCGCTACCGCTCGCGGTGACGGCGTTCATGAACTGGCACGGCTTCTGGCCGTTCGGTCCCTTCCGTACGAACCTCTTCACGCTCGTGTACGCGGCGGCGATCGCGTCCGCTGCCGTCGATCGCGACGCGAAGCGGGCTCGCTTCGGCGATCTGTTGCCGGCATCGGTCTTCGTCCTCCTTCCGCTCTTCGCGTTCGAGCGCACGTGGCACGGCAAGAAGGAAATGCTCACGCTGACGAACCCGACCGAGTTCCCGACCGCGTTCAAGGAGCTCCTCAGCCTGCAGGGGGCGGACTACTCCGGACCTCGGGAGAAGATCCTGGTCGACAACATGGGCTGCGATCCATGGCGGTACTACACCCGGTACCAGCCCTCGTTCTCGAAGGTGTGGGGCTCGCAGCTTCGCCGGCGCTTCGCCTTCCGGTGCACGGGCGGTCCGGATCGCGCCGCGGCGTTGACGAACTTCGCACGCAAGACGCTGCGCAAGCATCCGCGAGTATGGATCCTGGCGACGGACGATCGCGTCATCGAGGACTTCGACAGGAACTGGCCGGAGGACCTCAAGAAGGACGTCTTCGAGCGAGTCGGCGACAATCAGCACCTGATCCTGGCCGTCACGCTCCCCGAGGCCCCACCGCCGCCGCCCACCGAGCAAGCCGCGCCCGAGCCGCCGCCCTCCGCGGACCTACCGGGCGACCCCGAGTCCGAGTCTCACGACGTTCCCTGACGTCGGTCTGGCTACGGGCGCGACGCTCAGAGGAGCGACGCGATCGTCGCGTCGGCGAGTAGCCACGCGTCGTACGGGATTCGAAGACGCGGTCCCTCGCGAACGACGCGACCGCGCGCCGCGAGTCGCTCCACGTTGCGCGTCCGCTCCGGCGTGAAGGCGACGGCACCGACCTCCGCTGCGGCGGCTTCCACGTCGATGCCCTCGACGAGGCGCAGCCCGAGCATCAACCGCTCGGCGAGCTCGGTCTCCGGTGTGAGCCGTTCGAGCTCCGACACGAGCGCGCCGGAACCGGCGACCAGCGTATCGGTATCGTCCCAGAGCGACGCAGAACCGAGATAGCGATCGGGAACCGGCGTGTTGCGGTAGCGCACCCGGCCCGAAGGCAGCGTGACGGTGCCGAACGCTCCGCAGCCGAGCCCGATGTAGTCGCGCCCGAGCCAATACCCGAGGTTGTGCTCGGCGCGCGCTCCGGGCTTCGCGTAGTTGCTGATCTCGTAGTGCTCGAAGCCCTGGCCGGTGAGCGCCTCGTGGACGGCGACGAAGGAGTCCGCGACGGCGTCCTCGGGGAGCAGCGGGAGCCGGCCCTTCCGGGCGAGCGCGCCGAACGCCGTCTGAGGTTCGACGGTCAGCGAGTAGGCGCTCAGGTGACTGACTCCGCGCGCCGCCACCGCTAGCACCTCCGCCGCGGCGCTCTCCGCGGACTGGCCTGCGACCCCGAAGATCAGGTCTGCGGAGACTCGGGCGAACCCTGCGCGTATCGCGGCGTCCACCGCCGCCAGGCCGCCTTCGGCGTCGTGGAGACGGCCGAGGAAGGCGAGCCTCCCGGCGTCGAGGCTCTGTACGCCGATGCTCAGCCGGGTCGCCCCGGCGTCGAGGAGGGCGCGCGCCCGGCTCTCGTCGAGGCTCGACGGATTGCACTCCACCGTGATCTCGAGGTCGCGGTCCGCTGCGAAAAAGCTTTCTCGGATCCCCCGGAGCACCGTACCCAGCGCGGCCGGTTCCCAGAGCGAGGGCGTCCCGCCGCCGAAAAAGACGGAAGAAAGGTGGATATCCGGGCAATCGCGGCGACGTCGAGACAACTCGCTCACCACCGCACGGGCGTAGCCCGCGTGATCGATCGACTCTCGGGGAGCGGCGACGCTCAGGAAGTCGCAGTAGCCGCACTTCTGCAGGCACCAGGGAAAGTGCACGTAGACCCCGGCCTTTCGGTCCCTGACCGAGGCGGGGAGGGAGGACGGGGAGGCGGCCGGTTCGCTCTCCTGTTGCGGAACTATTGCGGTGCCCATCAGGGGTGTTAGCTTGAACGATAGGCCGGCGCGTCTGCGCCGGGTAGGATTCCAAAAGAATGCTCGCACTCGACGTCATCGTCGATCGCGTACGCAGCTATCACCCGACCGCCGACGTAGCGATCATCTCGAAGGCGTATCAGTTCTCCCAATACGCCCATCGGGAACAAAAGCGAAAGAGCGGGGATCCGTACTTCATCCACCCCGCAAGCGTCGCTGGGATCATCACCGATCTCAAGCTCGACACGGCGAGTGTGTGCGCGGGGCTCCTTCACGACGTCGTCGAGGACACTCCCGCGACCCTGAAGGACATCGAGCGCGAGTTCGGCGCCGAGATCACTGCGCTCGTCGACGGCGTCACGAAGCTCAACAAGATAAATTTCACCTCGAAGGAAGACCGGCAAGCCGAGAACTTCCGCAAGATGGTGGTTGCGATGGCGAAGGACCTCCGGGTCCTGCTCGTCAAGATCTGCGATCGCCTCGACAACATGCGGACGCTCGAGCACATGAGCGCCGAGTCCCAGGAGCGCATCGCCCGGGAGACGATGGAGATCTACGCGCCGCTCACCAACCGGCTCGGGATCCATTCGCTGAAGAGTGAGCTCGAGGATCTGTCGCTCCAGTACCTCGAACCGGACTCTTACCGGGAGATCCTCGGGGAGCTGGCGTCGAGCCACCGTGAGCGCGAGAAGTACATCGACGGCGTCTGCAAGACGCTGAAGCAGCACCTCGCCGAGATGGGGTTCGCCGCCGACGTTCACGGTCGCGCGAAGCACGTGACCAGCATCTTCCGCAAGATGCGGGAACAGCAGTGCGACGTCGAGAACCTCTACGACGTCCTGGCGTTCCGGGTCTGCGTCGAGTCGGTGACCGAGTGCTACGCCGCTCTCGGCTGCGTGCACTCGAAGTGGACGCCGATCCCGGGCCGCTTCAAGGATTACATCGCGCTACCGAAGCCGAACATGTACCAGTCCCTGCATACCGCGGTCATCGGCCCCGCCGGCAAGCGCGTCGAGGTGCAGATCCGCACTCACGACATGAACCGCGTTGCGGAGCGCGGCGTCGCGGCGCACTGGCAGTACAAGGAGCGCGCCTCGGGCGTGAGCGCGCGCGACGCACAGAAGTTCTCGTGGCTGCGGGAGCTCACCGCATTCCAGCGTGATCTCAAGGATCCGGCGGAGTTCCTCGAGAGCGTCAAGATCGATCTCTTCCCCGACGAGGTCTACGTTTTCACGCCGAAGGGCGAGGTGAGGTCTCTCCCGCGAGGCTCCACGCCGATCGATTTCGCCTACAGCATTCACACGGACGTCGGGCACAGGTGTAGCGGCGCCCGCGCCAACGGCCAGATCGTTCCTCTCCGGTACAAGCTTCGCAGCGGCGACGTCATAGAGATCATGACGCTGGCCGCGCAGCATCCGAACAAGGACTGGCTCGACTCGTCGATCACGAGCAAGGCACGAAACCGCATCCGCAGCTATCTGCGCACCGAGCAGCGCGAGAAGAGCGTCAACCTGGGGCGCGAGCTGCTCGAGGCGGAGATGCATCGAGCCGGCATGAGCCTCTCGAAGCTCGGCAAGAACGAGCGAGAGCTCAGGCGCGTGCTGGACGCCCAGCACGTCGGCTCTCTCGACGAGCTTCTCCTCACCATCGGCTACGGCAAGACGCAGGTCGAGGACATCGTGCAGGTGGTGCGCGGCACCCCCTGGAGCGGCCAGGAGAACGAAGAGCCGCGGCCCGAGCTGAAGCAGAGCCCCATCGAACGCATCGTGCGCAAGGTGAGGGGACGGGACCACGGCGGCATCACCGTGAACGGTGTCGACGACGTGCTCGTGCGCTACGCTCGGTGCTGCAATCCCCTGCCGGGCGACGTCATCATCGGCTTCATCACGCGCGGCCGCGGCGTGACCGTGCACCGGCGCGAGTGCCAGAAGGCCTTCGACACCGACCCCGAGCGCCGCGTCGAGGTGACCTGGGAGGCGGACTCGAAGATCAACCGACCGGTGCAGCTCAAGGTCACCACGTTGAATCGACCCGGCATCCTCGCGAACGTCAGCCAGGCCTTCAGTGCCCAGAAGATCAACATCAGTGAGGCGAATTGTCGCGCGGGGGACGACGGGCGTGCGTGCAACATCTTCACGTTCCCGTGTGAGGACCTTGCACAACTGAAAACGGTGATGCGTGCCCTCACAAAAGTGAAAGGCGTCGTCGAGGTCGAGCGCACCTGGGTCGTCAGCCGTTGATGCCGGCGACGCTCGCCGGCGGAATGGCAGGCACCGGTGCCGACGCCCTGATTCCCGTAAAGCTCAGCGATTCTCGCATGCCCCTGGTCGGTCCCCGCTTGACACTGGCGCGGCCGCTCAGTAGACCCCCCTCTGAAACCGCGGGAGTAACTCAGTGGTAGAGTGCAACCTTGCCAAGGTTGACGTCGAGGGTTCGAATCCCTTCTCCCGCTCAGCCCCAAAAGGGAAGAGCAAGACCAATAGCCGGAACTGAGCGAACTCGTTCTGGCTTAGTCGTTTTTCGCGGTAGATAGGGTGCTGTTCTGGGGGACGCGGCGCTAAGGGGTTCCCCGGGTTTCACACCGTACAGTCATGGCCACCGACGAAGCCGTCACGACCATCGCCGAATCGCTGAAGGAAACCGACGAGCTCCCGCGTAAGCAAATCGCGGAGATCGTCGAGGTCCTCGGTTCCGACGTCGCCCTGTCGCTCCTCGCAGAAGTGCGACGAGTTCAGGACGAGGGAGGGATCGAGGTACGCGACGGCACTCGCCGTCGTACCGACGGCGGTGTCTTCTTCAGTCTCGCAAAGGGCAAGCTCCCGAAGAGCGATCGCAATCGCATCTTCCGGGTGCGTCCGCCGAAGCTCGCCTCCGACGGCGCCGAGGAAGGGGGCCAGCAGACGTTACCGCTTCCGGAAGCGCCGCCGCGTCCCGTCCCGGTGCGCCCTGTCGCAGCAGCCGCGGAAGAGAAACCGCGCCCGGTGCCCCCTGCCGTGAAGCAGATCCCCGCGACGGGCCCGCTCGGGCGTCGCCGCGTCGTCGAGGTGGAGGTCCTCCGGACCCACGCACGTCCCGCGCTCGAGCGGGTGCCCGAGGTGCGGGCACCCGTTGCACCGCGCCAGGCGACCGCCGTTCGCGAAGAGCTGAAGCCCGAGCCGCAAGAGGTGCGACCCCTCCGGCGGATCGTCACCGTCGCGCCCAAGGTCCAGGAAGAGGCGCCTCCCAGCACGCCCGAGGCCGCCGCCGAGAAACTTCGCGCGTCGATTAAGGGACTGAAGGTCGGTGAGCAGCGCAAGGTCGTCCTCGAGCTGCTCCGCGAGATCGGGGGCCTCCCCGAGCCGCCGGTGGCAAAGAAGCCGCCGCCCGAGCCCAAGAAGCCCGAGCCGCCCCCCCCCCCTCCGCCGCCGCAGCGCGGTCTCGACGGGGCGACGCGCGAGCGTGTCCTCGCGGCGGTGACCGACGCGCTGGGGCTTTCGACGGCGGATCTCGCCGAGGTGCTCTACGGGGACGACAGCCCGAGCCTCCGCGCCAAGGCGCGCACCGCGCTCGACCGTTTCCGGAAGAGCTGAGCGCGCCGTTCAGGGCGCGAGGAGCCTCTCGAGGGTCGCGGCGAGCACCATGATGATCCGGGCGCGTGACGTCGGCTCGGTCGCGAGATCTTGCCGGAGCTCGAGCTCGAGCGCGCGGCGTGAATGTCGTCTCGCGTGACGATCGACCGAGTACATCAGGCCGAACTTGCCGGAGTACGGCTCGTTGAGGAGTGCGGCGACGCCCGCGTCGACGAACGCAGCGTGGAGCGCGGTGGCGAGCTCCGTCTCGTCGTCGAAGAGCACGCCGAGCTCGACCGCTCGCGGCGTGCCCTCGTAGACCGGCGTGAAGCTGTGAATGGACAGGATGAGCGCGGCAGGGTCGTTCACGAGGGCACGGTCGATCGCTGCGTGATAGGCGTGCGACATCGCGAAGCGGCGCGCGCGCTCCTCTTCGCCGACGTCCTGATTCAGCGCGACGGGGCGGCCCTCTGCGAGCTTGCGAAACAGATCCGGAGCGCTCTCCGACCGGTTCGGGTCGATGAGCAGCCGCGAGAAGCGTGAGAGGACGGCGCCGGCGCCGAGCTCGGCCGCGAGCTCACGGGTCAGCTCGGCCGCGCCTAGATCGTAGGCCCAGTGCGTGCCGACGAGCCACGCGTCCTGGTCGGCCCACTCGAACGGAGGAGGCATTCGCTGCGACGCGTGCTCGCACGTCAAGATGACGGGGCACGCCGCACGCGTCTTCTCGATCACCTCGACGTGGTCGCTCTCGCTCGCGTCGTCCATCGCGTCGGGTTCCGTCGCGCTCAGCGCGGGGGCGGCTTGGTGTTACCGATGTGCAGACCGCACTCCCGCTTGGTCGTGTCTTCCCACCACCAGCGACCGGCGCGTTCGTGCTCGCCGGGCAACACGGCGCGCGTGCACGGCTCGCACCCGATGGAGACGAAGCCGCGCTCGTGGAGCGTGTTGAATGGGACGCCGTTCTCGCGGATGAAGGCCCAGACCTGCGCCGACGTCCACTCGGCGAGTGGGTTCAGCTTCACGAGCGGTCCAGCGGCGCCGGTGTTCCCCCGGTCGATCTCGACGACCGGGATGGCGGCGCGCGTCGCCGGGCTCTGGTCGCGTCTCTGACCGGTCGCCCACGCACGCAGCGTCGCGAGCTTTCGCTTGAGCGGTTCGACCTTGCGGATGCCGCAGCACTCCTCGTGACCGTCCTCGTAGAAGCTGAAGAGGCCCTTGTGGCGAACGAACGGCTCGAGCGATTTCGGGTCCGGCGTGAGCGCGGCGATGTCGACGCCGTATCGCTTTCGCACGCTCTCGATGAACCGGTACGTCTCGGGGTGGAGGCGACCGGTGTCGAGGGACAGCACCGAGAACGGCAGCTTGAGCTCGCTCGCCATGTGGATCAGCACGACGTCCTCTGCGCCGCTGAATGCGATGCTGAGCTCCTTGCCGAATCGTTCGAGACCCCACCGAAGGATCTCGCTCGGATCTTTGCCGCCGAGCTCCCTCGCGGCACGCGGAGCGTCGAATGGATCGTCTCCGATGGCGCGAATCGTCGGCGTCGCCTCGGCGAAGCGCTCCTTGATGAGCTTCAGGACGCTGTCGTAGACGACCTCGCTGCCATCGTCCTCGCGGACGATGAAGAACGGCGCGAGCGAGACGCCGTGGCGTGCGCCGAGCCGCATGCCGGCCGAGCCCGGATCACCTTCGTCGGCGATGACCACCTCGTCGATCCGCTCCCAGAGGCCACGACTTCGAAGCAGGTCCTCCGCCTGTGCGCACTTGCGGCACGGCTCGCCGCTGGCGAGTCGCTTCTTGACCATGGTGACGTGCATCTACGGGCTCCTTCGAACGGCGACGCGCCGGTCTCTACCGCGTTCGCGCCGGCGTGCCTTCCATGTTCGGTGATCTTTTCCGCACATGGGTGAATGTACGCACTATGGGTCTCCGTACGGCCCGCCGAAAGGGGGCCTGGAGCGGCGCTTGAAGGGGGTGCTTTTCGCTGCGAGCCGCGGTAGACCGCTCCCCTGTATTCATGAGCGAAGAAGCCGGAAAGCCGCGGGCCCCCGAAGATCTGGACTCGGGCTGGGACGAGGACGATCTGCCTCCGGCCAGGGCCCCAGCGACGGCGGCGAGCCGCGCCTCGAGCATCTTCGACGTCCAGATCCCGGATGCGCGCGTGCCCGCGGTCACACCGGGTAGCGCCGAGCCCGCCGCCCGTTCCGGTCCGGCAACGTCCGTTGCCGCATCTCCGCCTCCGCCTCCCTCGGCGCGCCCCGCTGCGCCTGCCGCGCTTCAGCGCCCGCTCTCGGTGAAGCCCGCTCCGCCGCCTGCGCCATCAGCGCCACAACGTCCGGTGCCGGCAGCGACGGCAGGTCGCGCCCCGGAGCCCGGTGCGGCCAAGGCGTCGCCGATCATCGCGGTGGGTACGACGCCGCCGCGTCCGTCGAGCGTACCGGGGCCCGCGACCGTACGTCCGTCGTCGATGCCACCCGCTCCACGTCCGGCCTTCAGCGCAACGCTACCGTTCGCGGCAAAGGCCCCGACACCGTCTCCGGTGATCAAGACGGCGACGCCGTCGGTCGCCGGTGCCGCGCCGGGGCCGACCGCGACGGCTCCAGGCGTCGCCGCGACGGGATCGTCAGCGACCGCGACGCGATCGTCAGCGACCGCGACGGGATCGTCAGCGACCGCGACGTCGCTGGGTTCGTCGCCCACTGCCGGCAAGGTCGGTCCCCCGCCGATGCCCGTCGGCTCGCTCGTCACGACGTTGAAGCCCGGTGCCGCGGTCGGCGCCGTCACGCCGCCAAAGTCGTCGCCGTCCGCGGCGAAGGCGGCAGAGCCGCCGCCGCTGCCGTCCGCGCCCGCTGCGGCGAAGCCCGCCGTGTTTTCGCCGCCCGACCTCGCGAAGCCATCGCTGACCGCGACGAAGGCACCGATGCCCGCCGTCGCGTCGCCGACCGCGACGAAAGAGCCAGCGCCCGCCGTCGCGTCGCCGACCGCGACGAAGGCGCCGACGCCCGCCGTCGCGTCGCCGACCGCGACGAAGGAGCCGACGTCCGCCGTCGCGTCGACGGCGAAAGCCGCCTCACCCGACGTCGCAAAGCCGGCGCCCGTCGCGGCGAAGTCCGACGTCGCGAAGTCGTCGCCCGTCGCTGCGAAAGCCGACGTCGCAAAGCCGGCGGCCGTCGCTGCGAAGTCCGACGTCGCGAAGTCGTCGCCCGTCGCTGCGAAGTCCGACGTCACAAAGCCGGCGCCCGTTGCGGCGATCGACGTGGACGGGGGTCAGGCGCGGAAGCAGCTGGGCAGGAAGCCGAAGCGCGGTTCCGACAAGCGCGCCGATAGAGCGTCGCGCAAGAACGCGCGGGTCGCGAAGAAGCGTGCTGCGCGGAAGGCGGAGTCACGCGCGACGAACGAGGCTGCCAATCCGCCGCGCGCGAAACGGACGGAGACCGACCCCAAGCCGACGCCCGCGCCGCGAAAGGCTACCCCCAGAACGGCCTCCGAGAAGACGGCGTCTTCGCCGGCCGCGTCGTCGCGTGCGTCTTCGCCCGCACGGTCGGCGGCCCCTGCACGAGCCGGGGAGCGGACGACGAAGAGCTCGCTCACGCAGCGCAACCGCGTCGCGATCGCGGTGCTCCTCGCGGTCGGCCTGATGCTCGGGTTCTGGCTGTTATTTCGTATGCCGGGCGCTCTTTCGAACGGCCAGCACTGAGCACGGTGCGTTCCGGGCGATCGCTTCGGCGACGCTGCCGAGCGCGATGCGAGCGAGCCCGGTACGCCCCCGGGTCGCGACCACGACGAGACCTGCGGACAGGCCCGCTGCCGCAGCCGGGATGGCCGTCGCGGGCGCGCCGCTGATGACCTCGCACGCGCCGGGCACGTGGGTCGCCTCGAGGAGGGAGCGGAGCGTGGTATCGGCGGCGTTACGTAGCTCCTCGCGCTCGGGCTCCGGCATCTCGGGCAGGGAAATGACGAGCGGTCCGAGCAGCGACAGGGACGAGCTCGGCTCGTAGAGGCAGTGGACGAGCCGGAGCGGGACGGCCCTGAGCTTCGACTCCGCCGCGCCTGCGGCAACCGCGGTGGCCGCTTCTTCCGAGAAGTCGGTGGCGGCGAGCACCACGCCTTCCGCGGGCGACGGACGCGCGACGAGCACCGGGCAGTGCGCGTAGCGAACGACCTGCTCGGCCGTGCTGCCGAAGAGGACGCGGTCCACCGCGCCCGCGCCCGATGCGCCGACCACGACGAGCGCCGCGCCGCGCTCGTCGGCGAGATGAACGAGCGCGCCGTGGGGCGAGCCCGACAGGATGGCGATCTCGAACGGCGGCGCCGAGGCACCGAGGATGGCCTCGGTGCGCGCCGCCAGCGCGCTCGTGACCTTCGGCGTCTCGAGCGCGCGGAACACCTCGTCCGGCGCGACGTGGACGACGAGGAGCGGGGCCGCGATGCGCGCCGCCCACGCGCCCGCCTGACGGATCGCCTCCGTCGCGGAGTGACTGAGATCGGTGCCTACGACGACTGGTGACTGGCTCACCCGGGCGATGCTCCCACGGTCGCTCTGCCGAGTCGACCCGGGTCGAACGGGGACCTCGGGGCGCTTCGCCTCTTCGCGAACGGGACCTGCTGAGGTAAAGCCCGGGCAACGTCATGACCGACGGCGACCGCCGCTCTTCCGGAACACGCTCGGGCCGAGCACTCATCTGGGCAGCGGGCGCGCTCGTCCTCGTAGCCGGCCTGGTGCTCGTCGCGGTGTGGCCGAGAAGCGAGAAGGCCGCGGTCGTCGCGAAGAGCGCGGAAGAGTCGACGGCGGCGCTCCCCGAGGTCGTCCTACCGATGGCGCCGACGGCAAGCGCGCGGCCCGCTCGCGTGGTCCCCTCGTCGCCTGCGCCAGTCCCCGCGTCGAGTGCGCCGCCGCTGCCGATGAAGGACTTCTTCGCGTCGGACGCGCCGGAGTCGCTTCGCAAGATGCACGACGTGACGTCGAGCGGCGGCATGCTCCCTGTCGAGAGAATGAAGGAGCTCTATCAGCTCGGGAAAGATCATCCGGGCGACGCACGACCTCATCTGCTGATGGCGGAGGACGCGATGAACCGCGGCTGGGACGCCTTTGCGGTGAGTCACTACGAGCGCGCCGCGCGCGAAGATGCGTCGGCGCGCGAGGATCCGCGCATGCTGAAGGATCTCGTCGACGTCGCGGGCGGCAAGCGTGAGCCGGCGAAGGCCGCGAGCGCCCTGAGCTCGATCTACGGCGGTTCGGCGGCGAGTGCCGTCGAGGCCGCGCTCGCCGTCGCGGGCGAGAAGGGTGACGAGGCAGCCGTGCAGCGCCTCGCCGCGCTCTCGGCGGCTCTGCGCGCGAAGCAGAACTGAGCCGAACAAAAAGTGGCTCCGCGGCTCGCTCACTTCGAGCCGCGGCGCCTGGCCGCCCCACACCCCATCCCGGGTGCGCCGACTGAAGCAGCTTGCGTGCCACGCACGACGCCTCGTCGATCGTCGAAATATACGCCCAATTCGACATTTCTTCTCCAGCTCCGCGGCACACCTGTGCCATCGGTGCGACTCCGGCTGTAGCTCGGCGCCGTCAGCCTTCGAGCTAACCGAGCTGTCGGCGGGGCAGTCGTCGCACGGGAGGGACGGAGGGAGTCAGGCGCGCCTCCGTGTTCGCGGGCGGCACCGTGCTGGGAGGCGCGACGGGGAGCGCCACTCGGAACGTCGCCCCGCGACCGAGGGTCGTCTCGACCTCGATGTTACCACCGAGCTCGTTCAGCACGTGCCTGCACACTGCGAGGCCGAGGCCCGCGCCTTCGTGAGCCGGCTTGGTCGTGAAGAACGGCTCGAACACATGCGGCAGGGTCTCTTCCGGGATGCCGGGTCCGGAGTCCGCGATCTCCACGACGACGTTCCCGTCACTGGTCTTGCGCGTCACCACGCGGATGAAGTTCTCGTTCTCCGAGTCTCCGGCGACGGCCTGCGCGGCGTTGATGATGAGGTTCAGGAACACCCGGCGGAGATGCGCCTCGCTCCCGACGAGCTGGGGGATCGCGTCGAACTCGGTGATCACGCGGGCCCGGTGATCTATCTCGGTGCGGGCCACCTTGATGCACGAGAGGAGCAAGCGGTGGAGATCGACCTGACTCTCGCGGAGCGGCGTCGTCCTCGGCGCGTGGATCGCTCGCACGATGTCGCGTACGTGCATGGCGCTGAGCGTCGCCTCCCGCAGGCACTGCCGGAGCTCGCTGACTCTGCCCGCCGATAGCTCGCTCTCGTGCAGGGCGAGCTGCGCATCGAGATATTCGAGGTTCGACAGCACGTACGTAAGTGGGCCCGCTGCGTCGTGCGCCGCGGTCGCCGCGAGCAGCGCCATTTCACGAAGACGGCAATCGGCCTCCTTGGACCAGTGATCGCTCGTCTCCTCTCGCGCGGCATCGTCGCGCAAATCTCTCCGCATTGGCCCTCACGGACCAAGTGAGCAAGAGACATGCCGCACGACGACCTTCGGCTTTCCCCGTAGTTCAGAACCAAGAGTGTCGACTCTGGTGAACGCCTCGTCGCGGTCACTGGCCACCACCGTGGACATTTCCGCGGGCCTCGACTCACTGACGGCCGCGTCCGAGGCCGAAGGCACGGATCAGGTTGTACACATGCGAGCGGGTGAGATCGAGGCGTCGGGCGGTCGCCGCGATGTTGTAACCGGTCGTCTCGAGCGTGCTCTGGAGGAGCTCCGACTGGAAGCGACGCGTCTCTTCCTGGAACGTCAGCGGGGGGCGCTCGGTGGGTGACACGGCGAGCTCCGGAGCCCCGAAGAGATGCGACGCCTCGACCTGCGCCACGTCCTGCGCCGCCGCGCGGATGGTCCCCGCTTCCACGATGTGCCCGAGCTCGCGGAGATTGCCTCGATACGTCGCCTGCCTGAGAGCGCGCAGGGCCCCGAGGGAAAGATCGACGTGACGGAGGCTGTGCCGTCGCTGCGCCATCTGGCAGAAGTGCCGCGAGAGCAGCTCGATGTCGTCGCGGCGCTCGGCCAGTGTCGGCAGCCGTATCGGCATGACGGCGAGGCGGTAGTAGAGGTCCTCGCGGAAGCGTCGCTCTTCGACGGCGGCGCGCAGGTCGACGTTGGTGGCGGCGATGAGCCGAACGTCAGCCGAGCGCGGCTTCGACGAACCGAGCGGGTAGTACTCCTTCGTCTGAAGGACCTGGAGGAGCTTTGCCTGCGCGCTCACCGAGAGCTCGGTGATCTCGTCGAGCACCAGCGTGCCGCCCTCCGCGGCGGAGATGCGGCCTTCCATGCGGTGTGACGCCGTGGAGTGCGCGCCGGGCATCGCGCCGAAGAGCTCGCTCTCCATCAACGGCTCGGGAATGGTGGCGCAATTCAGCTCGACCAGCGGACCCTGCCGCCGCCCGCCGTTCACGTGGATGACGCGCGCGAGGTGGCTCTTTCCGGTGCCGGTGTCGCCCGTCAGGAGCACGCTCACGTCGAGTGGCGCGATGAGGGCGACCTCGCGCAGGAGCCGCTCGATGGCGGCGCTCCGCCCGACGATCTCGCTCGCCTCGAGCTTCTGACGGATCGAACGGGTGGCGTCGGGCTCCTCGCGGGCGCCGAGGAAGAGCCGGTGGACGAGCGGCGCCAGATGCCGTCCGAAGAGCTCCGCGCAGCCCAGGTCCTCTTCCGAGAACGTGCCTGGACGCGTGCGACCCTGCAGATACAGAACGCCGACCGGTGGGGAAGAGCCGATGGGCGCACAGAGCACGGCCTCGATCCGTGAACGACGCACGCTCCCGAGGTCACGAAAGCGCGGATCGAGCAGGGCCGACGGCGTGACGACGGCCGACTCCGAAGCGATCGCCTCCGCGATGATCCCGCGCGAAACCATGGAACGGATGAGGTCGAGCTCTTCGTCGGAGATCCCGGCGGCCGTCCACCAGCCTTTCTCGTCCGTCTCGCTGAAGATCTCCAGGTACCCCTGGGACGCTCCTGCGAGGGCGAGCATGATGTTCAGCGCCTCGTTCAGGAACGGCTCGAGCGCCGTTCGCGAGTTCAGGGTGAGGAGGCCGAGATAGAGCTCGCGCTCCAGCCGGAGGCGGCTCTCGTCTGGTGGGCCCGAATCCATGGGACATCATCGCCAGGCGGCGGCCATCGCGGGAAGAGGGGAACATGTCCACTCGGTTAGACGCTCGATGGCCCCTTGCGAATGGATAGTGTCCACTGCATTGCACACACCATGTGGCATGTGGTCACGGCTCGCGGAAAAATGGCCATGGCACACGAAGTGCCTGATCCCCCTCGACGTCGCCGCTCAGGCAACTGGACTATACGGTTCCAGCGCGCGACCAAAAGTTTCCGAGTGCTCAGCGCCATGGTCGTGAACTTGCTCCAGCAACATCGTCTCTTCCGAGATGCGATGCGCGACCTGGTGACGAGCGTGTCGGGATCGTCGGGGACAGGGTGCACGGGCCTTACGAGCCCTTGTTGCGCCTACGACGGGCCGGGGAACCTAGACGGATAGAGAGGGCCGCCGCCCGGGGATCGCTCCGGTCGGCGGCGTTAGGTTCCGTCTCTCAGCGGGCGCTGGCGGGCGGCGCAGGCGCTGCGCTCGGCGTCGCCTCGACGGGCTTCTCGACCGGGGCGGCTCCCGGTGTCGCGCCGGCAGCGGCGCTCGGCTCTGCAGCGGGTGCGGCAGAGCCTGGGGCCGCGGGATGCGCCGTCGTCGTCGCCAGCGGCGTGCGACCCCACGCCCCGGCGTCGGCGAGCATTGCCTTGGCTGCCGCCGCGGAGGCACGTTTCAGCGCTTCTCCAGCCTCGCTTCCGGCGGGGACCGGGATCTTCGGCTGCACACCGGGGATCGACCCGAGCTTCACGACGACGACGGGGCGCGAGCCGTCGAGGCGAGTCTTCTCCGGGTAAAATCCGTCGCGCCGGATCTCGACGGTGACGACCTCGCCCTTGGCGACCGGAACCGTCACCGGCATGCCTCCCAGGCTCTTGCCGTCCTGGAACACCTCGGCGTCGATCGGCGAGAAGACGAGCGCCACCGTACGACGCGGTGCCGGTGCACGCGGCGACGAGGGCTTCACCGCCGCGGCGGATGGCGACGCCGAGGGCGCCGGCAATGGAAGCGCCTCGACGCGCTCTTTCTTCACCAATGTCGTGATGACGAGCGCGCCGACGAACGCCACCAGGGCGGCTCCGCCGATGAGCGGCCAGCGGATGGAGCTCGCGCGCAAGCGTCGCTTCGCGTTGCGTACCAGCGGCTCGCTGCTCGCCCGGTCGCCCTGCGCGACGAGGCGCGCGAGCGCCGCGGGGGGTGTCCCTGCCTCGACGTGCGCGAGATCGACGAGGAGGTCTTCCATCGACGCGTAGCGATCTTCGGGCTGCTTCGCGAGACACGTGAGCACCACCGCGTCGAGATCGACGGAGATCACCTGGGGTGCGTTCTCTCGCGCCGTCAAGGGGACCGGCGCCGCGTAGAGGTGCTGCGTCAGGAGGCCCATCGGGTTCTCGGCGTCGAAGGGCACCTGCCCGGCGAGCATCTCGTAGAGGATGACGCCGAGCGAGTACACGTCCGCTCGCGTGTCGACCTCGGACGCGGACGCTTGCTCCGGCGACATGTAGTGCGGCGTTCCGAAGATCGTCCCCGCGCGCGTCAGCTTGTTCTCGCGCGCCTGCATCTTGGCGATGCCGAAGTCGAGGAGCTTCACGAAGTCTTCCTCGGCTTCACGCCCTATCAGGAAGATGTTCTCCGGCTTCAGATCCCGGTGAACGATGCCTGCCCGGTGCGCGGCGCTCATCCCCTCGGCGATCTGCTTTCCGAACGAGATCGATGTGCTCACCGGTATCGTCCGCTCGGCCTTGATGCGCTGGGAGAGCGTGCGTCCCTCGAGATACTCCATGACGAAGTACGTGGAGCCGTCCGGGAGCTGACCGAAGTCGACGGTGTCGACGATGTGCTCGTTGCCGATCGCTGTCGCGGCTCGCGCTTCGTTCACGAATCGCTCCACGACGTCGTTGTCCTCCGTCGGCAGGAGGATCTTTATCGCGAAGAGCTTGTCGAGCACCTCGTGGCGCGCCCGGTAGACGACGCCCATGCCGCCGCGGCCGAGCACGCCGTCGATGCGATATCGGCCGTCGATGACCGAGTCGAGGTAGGCAGCGCCGTGCGGACGACCCGACTGTGGCGGCGCGGGCGTCGCCATCTCGAGCGTCACGTGCTTGAGCGTGCCGGTCACGCTGATCTTCGCGGAGATCGGCTCCCCGACCGCGAGCTGCGTCGGGCGCTCTCCGATGAGCGCTGCGTTCTCGTCCTGGGCGACGGTCGCCGGGGGCGGCGTCATCGACGGGAAGACGTGAGTCCGCGGTTCGCCGAACGACTCGACACGCGCCGCCGGTGTAGCGCCGGAGATCGGTCCGTCGCTCGTCCGCTCTTCGCTCGCGCTGACGGGGGGCGGCGTGACGGAGTCGATCCCGCCGCTCTTGCGATCCGAGCGGCGGCGCGCGCTCTCGGGCCGCGGGCGGTTCGTTCGGGGCAGGGGATCGCTGCCGTCGCGTCGGCTCTTGTCGCTCGGGTCGCTCATGTTCCGCGCGGCGGGAGCATCTTGGAGGGCGTCCGCCCGGAATCAGGCCCGACGGTGGGAGCCTCCCTACACCGGCAAGCGCGGGCGCTCAATCTGCCACGATTTTTTGCTGCGCCGGGGGCCGGCTCAGGTGCCGATGCAGGTCGGAGCCACGTAGGGAATCAGCGGGCAACCGCACTTGCCATCGGTCGTGCAGCAGGCTGGGCCGAGGACGACGCTGCAGTTCTGCGGGCACCGCGAGGCATTGCAGCTCCCGGCACCGCCCTGGCCGTTTCCGCTCCCCATGCAGGCGTCCCCCATCTTCGTGTAGCCGGAAAGGCAGTCGAATGCGCACTGGTTATTGGTGCACGTGACGTAGCCGTTCGTCGGGGCGGTGAGTGTGCAGGCGTCGCAGCCGGTCGTGCCGCAGCCGACGCGAGGCGCGGGGGGCGTGCAGAGGCCACCGCAGGTCTTCTGCCCCGTGGGACAGGCGCCACCGTCACCGCCCATGGACGTGGAGCCGCCTGCGCTGGTGCCGCCATTGCCGGACGCTTTTCCGCCGGTCCCGGTCGCCTTGCCGCCAGTGCCGCCGGAACCCGTTCCGCCGCCGGTCGCGGTGCCACCGTTGCCGGTCTTGCCGCCCGACGTGGACATCGCCATCCCGCCAGCCGCGGGCTTGCCGCCTTCACCCGTCATGCCGCCGGACGCGGGAACGCCGCCCGATTCGGGAGCGTCACCAGTGCCGTTCGTTCCGCCCGCACCGACGTCGCCGCCGCTCTCGGTGGAGTCGCCGCCAGCGCCGCCGGTATCGCCGGTTGGGTCGGGCAGCAGGCCGGCGTCTTCCGGCTTCACATGCCCGGTCGCGAGGTCTTCACCAGTCGCACACGCAACGGCCACGAGCAACGAAGCAAGAACCCCGACATCTCGGAAACGCATGAATGAACAAATCCTAGCGTCTCCGAAGGCTAGTCACAACGTTACACACAAGCTCGACCCGTTTTGCGTCGGGCCGGTAGACTTTCCGCACCTGCGAATTCAATGACCTACGTTGGCCACGTGGGCGTGTTGCTCGTGCCGGCGTCACAGCATCGACCGATTGCGCGCAGTTACTTAGTGTGCGCGCTGCGTCGTCGGAGCTCGGAGCGCTGCGGCATTCGCAACGCTCCGATGTCCGCCAGCGGTCAGCCCTTGGCTGGCTTGCGCTTGCCCTTTTTCGCTGCCGCCTTCTTCGCGGGCGGCGCTTCCTCGACCGCCGGCTCGGGAGCGGGGGCGGCCTTCGCGCGCGCGCGCGGCTTTGGCGCCATGTCGGAGTCGGAGTCACCGTTCTCGTACTTGAACGAGAGGCTCACCTTCGCACGGTACGCGGCGACCTTGCCGTCGACGATGTGCATATCGAGCTGGGTCACGGTTGCGACGCGAAGATCGCGCAGCGACTTCGACGCGAGTGAGACGGCGGCAGCAGCGGCCTTCTCCCACGACACGGTGCTCGTACCGACCAGCTCCACGACCTTGTAAACACTTTCAGCCATAGACAGCTCCTTGCGAGATGATGCCCGCCTCGGAAGCGCCGAGCGGGGCTTCCCGAATCCGGCACAGTAGCCTTTCGAGGGCCGCCGTTGGAAGAGCGGATATCGACCGCTCCCGTTGCCACGTCCCGCGATGCAGTCAGTCGGTGTCGGTGTCGGTGGCGTCTCTGTCGCCGGCGCCGGCGCCTCCGGCGCTGGCCTCGACATCCGCATCGGCGTGGCTGGCGCGCGGCCCGCTGCACGAGCATCCGTCCGCGTACGGCGCGCAGTACGACGTGCCGGGCTCGAGCACGCAGCACATCCGTCCCGCTGGACAGTGGAGCGCCCCGCAAGTGACGCCCTCTTCGTTCGACGTCGAGGAGTCTCGAGTGCCGCTCTCCCGCGCTTCGGCGACGGTCGCGTCCCTCGTCGTTCCGGTCGAGCTCGCGTCGGCGGTGCCACCCTCGCGGACGCTGGCGTCGGGTTTTCGCACCGAGCCGCTCGGGTAGCAGGCCGACGCCGACGACACGAGGCCAGGCTGCGACGTGCAGACGTCGGTCGAGTCGCGACAGTCGTCGGGCGAGTGACAGAGCTCGAGCCACACGCCGCGATCGGTGTTCTCCGCTATCTCGCACGACTTGAAGCAACC
>DATAZL010000154.1:0-79777 GCA_036272055.1 Polyangiaceae bacterium
CAAGCGAGCCCGCGAAGCGGCGGGGGGAGCAGCGAGCCAAGCGAGCCCGCGAAGCGGCGGGGGGAGCAGCGAGCCAAGCGAGCCCGCGAAGCGGCGGGGGGAGCAGTTCGCCGAAGGCGAAGCTGCGGGGGGCCAAGGCCCCCCCGTCAGTGAAGCGGACGGCGCTTGAGCATGCCACCGCGCGCATCGTCGATCCCGTGCTGGATCACGAACGCACGCGGGTCGATGCGGTCGACCTCTGTCCGGAGCTTCGGCAGCTCGAGCCGCGTGACGACGGTGAAGACGATGTCCATCTCCTCGTTGCGATCGCCCCGGGTCCCGAACCCGCGCTTGCCCCGGTAGAGCGTGACGCCGCGCCGGAGCTCCTCGGTGATGACCCGCCGGATCTCGTCGCTCTGGTCGGAGATGATCGTGACGCCGGTGTACTGCTCGATCCCCGAGACCAGAAAGTCGATCGCCTTCGACGCGGCGACGTAGGTCAGGATCGAATAGAGCGCGGGGTTCACCCCGAGCGAGAAGATCGCGATGCCGAAGATGACGATGTTGAGGAGCAGGATGATGTCGCTGACCTTGAGGAGCGGGGTCCGGCTGCTCAGGAGGAGCGCAGCGATCTCCGTGCCGTCGAGGACGGCGCCGCCCCGCATGGCGAGGCCGATGCCGGCGCCGATGAACCCGCCACCGAACACCGCCGTGAGAAGCAGATCCTGCGTGACGTCGGGGTAGGGGACGACGGCGAGGCAGATCGTCAGGCCGCCCATGGCGAGCGCGCTCTTCACCGCGAACGAGGTACCCACGAGCCGATAGCCTGCCGCGATGAAGGGCAGGTTGATGGTCGGGATGAGAATGTACAGCGGCCAGCCGAAGACGTTCGCGAGCAGCATCGAGACGCCGGTGACGCCGCCGTCGATGAAGTGACTCGAGAGCAGAAATCCCTTCAGGCCGAAGCCGGCGGAGAGGATCCCGAGCACGATGAACGTCGCGTCCTTGAAGACGTTACCTTGGGTTTTCTGCATGGGTTTCGTCCTGGCCGAGTCCTCTCTCACTGGTACTATGCGGGCCTCGCGCGGCGCGAGCGAGACACACGAAATATGCCTTCCCCGGATCTCGACAAGCTCAAGGCCTCCACCGACGACATCGAGCGACGCTACGCGGCCCTCCGCGACCGGCGGCTCGCTCTCGACATGACGCGCGGCAAGCCGTGCCCGGAGCAACTCGATCTCTCGAATGAGCTACTCACCATCCTCACGGCCGGGGATTATCGGGCGGCCGACGGCACCGATTGCCGGAACTACGGCGGCCTCGACGGTCTCCCCGAATCCAAGGCCCTCTTCGCGGAGTTCCTCGAGGTTTCCCCGAAGGAGATCCTGGTCGGGGACAACTCGAGCCTGACCCTTCTGCACGACACCATCGCGCGAGCGGTGTCCCACGGCGTGCCGGGCGGCAACGGGCCCTGGTCGCAGGGCCCCGTAAAATTCGTGTGTCCGGTGCCCGGTTACGATCGCCACTTCGCGATCTGCGAGCACTTCGGCGTCGAGATGGTGAACGTCGAGCTCCTCCCCGACGGCCCGGACATGGACCGGCTGGAGGCGATGGTCGGCAGCGACCCCAGCGTGAAGGGGATGTGGCTCGTGCCGAAGTACGCGAACCCGAGCGGCGCGACGTGCTCGGACGCCGTCGTCGAGCGGCTGGCCACCATGCGCACCGCGGCGCCCGATTTCCGCATCCTCTGGGACAACGCTTACGCGCACCATCACCTCACCGATTCGCCGCCCGCGCTCGCGAACATCCTCGAGGCGTGCAAGCGCGCCGGCAACCCGGAGCGCGTCTTCATCTACGGCTCGACGTCGAAGATCACGTTCGCCGGCGCCGGCATGGCCGTGATGGCCGCTAGCGAGAAGAACGTCGCCTGGATGAAGCTGCACCGGTCACGCTCGACGATCGGGCCCGACAAGCTGAACGAGCTCCGTCACGCGCGCTTCTTCCGGAACATGGAAGGCGTCCGTGCCCACATGAAGAAGCACGCCGAGCTCCTGAAGCCGAAGTTCGAGGCCGTCGAGCGCGTGCTCCGTCGGGAGCTCGGCGACGGAGGGCTCGCGACGTTCACGAAGCCGTTCGGCGGCTATTTCGTGAGCCTCGACACGATGGACGGCTGCGCGAAGTCCGTCGTGAAGATGGCGGCCGAGGTCGGCGTGAAGCTCACCGAGGCCGGCGCGACGTTCCCGTACGGAAAAGACCCGCGCGATCGCAATATCCGCATAGCGCCCACGCTGCCGAAGCTTGCCGAGATCGAGGCCGCCATGGAAGTGCTCGCCGTGTGCGTGCAGCGAGCCTCGCTGCAGAAATTCGGAGCGTGACGATGAGCGAACCCCGGATCGTGAACACCGTCGCCGACCTCCGCGCCGCGGTGAAGGAGCGCACCGACCGCGGTGAGACGCTCGGCTTCGTGCCGACGATGGGCGCGCTCCACGAGGGACATCGCGTGCTCATGCGGGAGGCGAAGCGGCGCGCGTCGTTCACCCTGGTCTCGATCTTCGTGAACCCGACGCAGTTCGGTCCGAAGGAGGATCTGTCGCGCTATCCCCGAGATCTCGACGGGGACCTCGCCAAGTGCGCGGCGGAGGGGGTCTCCTTCGTCTTCGCCCCGTCGGTGCGCGAGATGTACCCCGAGGGGGAGCGCACGCGCGTCCACGTGAGCGGTCTCACGGAGTACCTCTGCGGCGCATCGCGACCGGGGCACTTCGACGGCGTCGCGACCGTCGTGACGAAGCTCTTCTCCGCTTCAGGTCCGTGCGTCGGCGTGTTCGGGCGCAAGGACTACCAGCAGCTCCAGGTCATCAAGCGATTCACTCGTGATCTATTGCTGCCCGTCGAGATCGTAGGCGTGCCGACGGTGCGCGAAGCGGACGGCCTCGCGCTGTCGTCGCGCAACGCGTTCCTGTCGGCAGAAGATCGGCAGCGGGCGCTCGCGATCCCCGGCGCGCTCCGGGCGGCGGTTCGCGCCTTCGCAGGCGGCGAGCGCGGTGCCGGCGCGCTGAAGCGGCCCGTCGCGGACGCGCTCGGCGCCGCCGGGCTCCGCGTCGACTACGTCGAGCTCGCCGACGCCGACGACCTCGTTCCGGTGGCGGACACGGCGGGTGCGCGCGCCGTACTCGCCATCGCCGCCTTCGCCGGCACGACGCGGCTCATCGACAACGTCGTTCTCGGCGAAGAGACCGGGCCGTGACGCCGGCGCGCTTCATCGTCCTCGAAGGCATCGACGGCTCCGGGACGACGACCCAGGCCGCGCGTCTCGTCGCCGAGCTCGGCCGTCGTGGCGTGAACGCCGTCGCGACCTGTGAGCCGACGCCCGCGCCGATCGGCAAGCTGATCCGCGGCGCGCTGAAGAGGGAGCTCACGACGGACGGCGGCTCGCCGCACGCGCTCCCGTGGACCTCCATGGCGCTGCTCTTCGCCGCCGATCGTCTCGACCACGTCGAGTCCACGATCGCGCCGGCCCTCGCGAACGGCACGACGGTCGTGTGCGACCGGTACGTGCTCTCGAGCCTCGCGTACCAGTCGTCGACGTCGCCGGAAGGGGAGCGCGCGCTGCCCTGGATCCGTGCGCTCAACTCGCGCGTGCTCCGGCCCGACGTCACGATCGTCCTCGACGTTCCCGAAGACGTGGCCCGCGTCCGTCGCGAGAGCCGCGGGGGAACCCCTGAGCTGTTCGAGGTGAGGGAGCTCCAGGCCCGGCTCGCCCAGCTTTACGGACGCGCCGAGGAGCTGCTGCCCGGTGAGCGCGTCGTGCACGTCCCCGACGGCCCCGTCGACGACGTCGCGGCGCGAATTCTCGAAGTGGTTCTCGCTGGCTAGAGCACAGACGCCGCAGTGCGGTCTCGCGGCCCGGAGCCCGGAACTTGCCCGGTCAGGGGGCGTCTCGCATAGTCCCCCGCGTGCGAACCGCGCTCCTGATCTTCTCCGCCGTGCTGGCCGCTGGTTGCGGCGGTGGTCTCATGGACGAGCCCGTCGAGAACGCGGCGAGCGCGCCCCCGGTCGCCGATCCGACCACCGGTCGTCCCGCGCCGCCTCCCGGCGCGCTCTTCCGGAACGACGTCGCAGCGACGGTCGACGAAGGGCTCGGCTATTTTCTCCAGCGCGTCTCGGTGGACGCCGAGGTCGTGGACGGCAAGTTCCACGGCTTCCGGATCGTCGAGCTCCGCCCGATGGAATACTGGCAGGGCGTCGATCTCCAGCCCGGGGACATCGTCCTGCAGGTGAACGGCATGCCGATCGAGCACGACATCGACGCCTACCAGGCTTTCCAGTCGCTGAAGACCGCGCCGTCCCTGAGGGTCACGTTCGTCCGCGGCGGCGCGACCCGCGAGCTCGTGTACTCGATCATCGATCCGAACGGCAAAGCGGCTCCCGTGGCCCCCAAGGCGCCCCCACCCGTCGAAGTGCCCGCAAAAACCCCGGCGAAAAAGACCGGGTAGCAGCGGGTCGGGTGCGTTCGCGCCGTCCGTCGCGCGAGAGGCTTGCTCGCGCTCGCCCGAGCCTTACGATGCTCGGGCATGTTCGGTAATTTCAAGAAGGTCCGCATGCCGTCGCCCGAAGAGGCGCTGCGCGGTCGGGCCGATCCGGTACAGGTTCCAGTCCGTCATTTCGTGAAGGGGACGCGCCTCGTCCCTCCGTTCGACGGAATGCGTCTCGCGGTGTTCGGCATGGGCTGTTTCTGGGGCGCCGAGCGAAAATTCTGGGAGTCCCGCGGCGTCTACTCGACGGCCGTCGGCTACGCCGGCGGCTTCACGCCGAACCCGACCTACGAAGAGGTGTGCAGCGGCCGCACCGGCCACGACGAGGTCGTGCTCGTGGTCTACGACCCCAAGGAGACGAGCTACGAAGCACTCCTCCGCGTGTTCTGGGAGAACCACGACCCGACCCAGGGGATGCAGCAGGGCAACGACGTCGGGACGCAGTATCGCTCCGCGATCTACACGTACGACGACGCCCAGCGGCGCGCCGCAGAGGCGTCACGTGAAGCGTACCAGGCCGAGCTGACGCGGAACGGCTTCGGCAAGATCACGACCGAGATCGCTCCCGTCGGTGAGTTCTATTACGCCGAGGAGTACCACCAGCAGTACCTCGCGAAGAACCCCAACGGGTACTGCGGGCTCGGCGGCACCGGCGTCGGCTGCCCGACGGGGCTCGCGACGGCACAGAGCGGTTGAGCCCCGCTCGCGACTCGAAAGAGCGCGAGATGAAAGGACAAGCTCGGAGCGCCGCGTCCGTCATTCGACGGGCGCGGGCTGGCGCGGCAAACTGAACGGCTCATGTCGCGTTGCCGGGGCTTCCGCGTGGCGAGGCCGGCGTGGTGACCGCCGGACCCCGCGAGACGAACGACGGGAGTCGTGCACGTGACGGAGTCGCCTGGGCTCGGTTCCGCAGCGACGCCCGCGTGTTCCGGTTCGGCTTCTTGCTCCTCGCGCCGCTCGCAGCGCTGTTCGTCCGTTACCTGCCGACGTGGTTCTCGCGGTTCTTGCTTCCCGCGGTGTGTTGCATCCCGATCTTCCGGTCGTACTCCCGTCTATTTTCGTTCGTCTGCCCCCGCTGCGGCAGTCACTTCTTCTACACGGGTGACTGGCGTGACCTCGGCGTCACCGTGCGACTCCTGACGTCGAACACGTGCTGCACGTGCGGACTCAGAGCGGGAGAGACGACCGGGGCGTAGTCCGTACTGCTAGCTCCTCGGGGAATAACGGGGAATGACCGCTCGGGTGTCGCCGCGAATCTCGCCGCCAGAGTCGAACTTTCTGTATCCTGTCCGGCATGGGAGCTCCTTCTGCCGCGACCGCGACCCTTCTCGTATCGTGCAAGGACCAGCGTGGGATCGTGGCGGCGCTCGCGCAGCTTCTCTACGGTCACGGCGCGAACATCCTCGACGCCGATCAACACACCGACGTCGACGCCGGCCAGTTCTTCCAGCGGATCCGCTTCGACATGAAGGAGCTGCACACCGACCGCGTCACGCTCGAGCGTGGGATCTCGGAGGTCTCCGAGCGGTTCGGGATGACGTACCGGCTGTCGCAGGAATCGGAAGTGCCGCGCGTCGCCGTCTTCGTCTCCAAGTACGACCACTGTCTCTACGACCTCTTGCTCCGGCACCGCGCCGGCGAGTTCCGCTGCGAGATCGCGCTCATCGTCAGCAACCATCCGGACCTCGAGCCCGTCGCGCGCCAGTTCGGGATTGCCTACCACGTGTTCCCCATCACCGCCGACACGCGAAAGGCGCAGGAACGCGCCGAGCTCGAGCTGCTCGCGTCGGCGAAGATCGATCTCGTCGTCCTCGCTCGCTACATGCAGATCTTGAGCGCGGACATGGTGCACGCCTACCCGCAGCGCATCATCAACATCCATCACTCGTTCCTGCCCGCCTTCGTGGGACAGAAGCCGTATCACCAGGCTCACGACCGCGGCGTGAAGCTCGTGGGCGCGACCGCGCACTACGTCACGGCGGAGCTCGACGAGGGCCCCATCATCCACCAGGACGTGGTGCACACGAGCCACCGTGACTCGGTGACGGAGCTCGTTCGCAAGGGTCGCGACCTCGAACGGAACGTGCTGTCGACCGCGGTGCGCGCGCACCTCGACGACCGCATTCTCGTCTACGGTAACCGGACCGTCGTGTTCCGCTGAACGGCGCGCCCGCGAGAGAGCTCACTCCCAGACGGGGGTGAGCCAGGTCTTGCGGTGCTCGACGCGTCCGTGGACGACGTCGTTGAAGTGCCGCTTCACGCGCTCGGTGATCGGGCCGGGCTTGCCGTTGCCGAGCTGACGGCGATCGACGGAGCCCACCGGCGTCACCTCGGCGCCCGTGCCGCAGAGGAAGATCTCTTCCGCGACGTAGAGCTCGGTGCGGCCGATCACGCGCTCCTTCACCTTGAGCCCGAGGTCCTCGGTGGCCATCGTGATGAGGCTCCGGCGCGTGATGCCGTCGAGGTTGTCCTCGGTCGACGGTGGGCTCACGAGCTCCCCGTCGCGGACGATGAAGATGTGCTCGGCGCTGCCCTCGGAGACGGAACCGGTCTCCGTGAGGAGGATCGCCTCGTCGTACCCATTGTCCGTCGCTTCGCGGCGGGCGAGCGCGCTGTTCAGGTACGCGGCCGTGGGCTTGGCGCGGGCAGGGATCGCGTTGTCCCCGATGCGGCGCCACGACGACACGCACACGTTGATCGACTCCTTGTCGATGTAGCGCTTGAGCGGCATGCAATACACGGTGAGGCTCGCGTCCTCGGCCCTGAGCACCGGGGACAGCTCGACCGAGCCGCTGAAGACCATCGGACGAACGTACACGTCGTGATGGACCTCGTTCCGTCGAAGGAGCTCGATGACGATCTCCTTCAGCCGGGAAGGCTCCACGGTCAGCGACAGCTTCAGCATTCGCGACGAGACGTCGAGCCGTGCCACGTGCTGCTCGAGGCGAAACACGTAGACCTGCTTGCCGTCGTCGGCGAGATAGCCGCGAATGCCGCCGAAGCAGCCGATGCCGTAGTTCAGCGCGCGCGAGCGGACGCTGATCGTCGCGTCGCCGTCCTCGACGAAGCGTCCGTTCAGATACGTGACCATTGCGACGTCTTTATACCGCCGCATCGCCGGTCTGGCGAGCCGCTCCGGCGCGAACGAGACCGCTCGTCAGCGCGAGAAGTCGATCGCGGAGCCGACCTGGAAATCGAATCGCACGTCGGACGAGGGGCTCGCCGCAGCGTCGAGGTGCCGCGACCGCACCCGGTGCAATGCGAGCCGACCGTTGCCGATGCCGACGAAGGCGTCCGCCGGGATGGTGCCGGTGCCGGACTCGTCGCGGAACGTGCAGAGCACGCTGGTCGAGCCGTCGTACGCAAAAAGCTCGGCGTAGATGGTGTCCGCGGCGTCGCCGGCGGCCCACGTCACCTCGGTCGACGCACCGGTGTGCATCTCGAGCAGCTCACCAAGGGGGACGCCGCCGATCGCCACCGACGAGGGCGAGCGCGGCGCGTCGACCACGGCGTGCAGCGCGGGCACGGCTCCGGAACCGGACGCGGAGATCATGTACGGCACTCCCGCGGGGAGTGCGCTGCTCGCGCGATCCTTCGTCGTGTAGAGGACGCCGGAGGCGAAGCCGGCGACGGTCGGGAAGGCGTGCGGGATGAGAGGCGTTACCGTACCGGCGGTCGAAATGCTGACGTCACCCGCCTCGACCAGCTCTACGCCGCCTTGCGGGGCGGGCGGCTCGAGGTCCACCTGGGTGCCGCTCTGCTGGCAGGTGTCCACGGGCGGAAGATCGAGAGTGACGCCGGCTGCCGTCAAAACGCGACTCGCATCCGCGATCGCAGGCAGACTCACGAAGCGGGCGACGGCGCTCGCGCTACCGGGCGAGTCCGACAGCGCGGGGTCGGAGCGCTCGACGCTGAGCACCGCGTGCATCTTGCCCGGCTCGTCGTCCCCCACTGCGATCGGCGGCTCGTTCGCGCACGCGATCGCGACGACGCCGAGAAACAAACAAGCAGGGAAGAGGACGCGAGCAGCCATGGGTACAGGCATGTTCAGGGTATGCGGCAACCAGGTCGCCCGCAAGTCCAGGCCCGGATGAACCCCGATAATCCCGCGGGCGTTCAGAATTTTCCGATTATCGCGCCGGCTGGCGCCACGGTCAGCCCGTGCAGCGTTCCCTCCCGACCGGCGGGCGGCCCCTCCGGTCCCGGAAACGAGGCCGACCCCGTGACGGCCTGGTAGGCGATGTCCACCTCGAGCGCGACCATCAGCGGCGGAAGGCCGATGGCCGCGCCCGCGAGCCCGCCTCCGTACCAGCGCGTGGCGGTCACCGACGCTTGCGGTGTGGGGCCGGACGCGAGCGGCGCGAGCGGCAGCTCGCCGTCGAGGTGCTCGACGCCACCGCGAACTCCGACCCAGCCCTGCACGACGGAGGCGGTGCTTCGCCATCCGAAGATCACCGGGACGTCGAACCCGTAGCCGCTGGCGTGGAGATCCGGACCGGAGAGAGGCACGCGTCCGCTCGGCGGCGGCTGCCCAGCGACGCGTCGATCGTCGGGATCGGAGAACACCGCGGAGGCGCCCGCGCCGACGCTCAACGCGATGGCTTCACTGCCGAACGCGCGACGCGCGTCGGCGCGAACGCTGCGCCCCGTGTACGTGAGGCCGCCCTCGAAGTGCTCGCCGAAGCCGCCACGCACGCCCGCCCACGGGGCGACGCCCGGTGACAGCGTCGCGCGCGCGACGGAGTCCTCGAATCCGCGCTGCTCCGGCGCGCGTGACGACGACGTACCGTGGAAAGCGAACTGTCCGCTGACGCCCGCGCCGGCCGAGACCCGACCGAAAGGGAGCACGTGCGCCGGGTGAAGGAGTGGCGCTCCGCCTCCACAACCAATGACGGACCACGCGACCACTGCCACGACGGACGCGCGAAAGCTGCGGCCCTTCGCCATTGGGCCCATCTCATAGCTCACCTGAGATGGCATTCGCGTCCTTTCCTGGCAGGGCGGGGGTGTTTCGGGGTGCCTTTGCAGAAGAAGGCCGCTACATTCCGCCCGCCAATGCGCCTCCCGGGGTCCCTTAGTACCTGGCTTATCGCCCTTTCGGCGCTCGTTCTCGGGTGTCAGCCGAACATCGGCGACTCGTGCAAGCTGCACACCGACTGCGACGCGACTGGCAACCGGCTCTGCGAGCCGAACTTGCCCGGCGGCTATTGCACCATCTTCAACTGCGAGCCGGACAGCTGCCCGGGTGAAGCGGCGTGCGTGGCCTTCGGCATCGCGCCGTCCACCAAGCCGGAGTGCGCCGTCACCCAGCAGCAGCGCCTCGAGCGCACGTACTGCATGGCGCGCTGCTCGAGGGACAGCAGCTGCAGGAGCGGCTACGCCTGCGTCGATCTCTCGAAATCCGGCGGTGACAACGTTTGGAACGCGACGATCATCGATCCGGATCGCGGCACCCAGGTGTGCACCGTCGCGGTGACGAGCGCGGCAGAGGTCGCCACCATGACCGCGACGTCGAGCGCGTCCGACGAGGTGTGTTCACCGCCGCTCGATGCGTCCTTCGCGCCGGTGCCCGACGCGGGCTTCGCCGGCCCGATGACGCCCATCGACGCCTCGACCGACGCGGCCACCGATGCGGCGCGCAGCGACGGGAGCCTCGCAGCGCCGGACGCACAGGGCGGTTCATGAGCCCACCGCGAGCGCGCTCCGTCGAGCGCCTCGCGAGCGTCGGTCGCGTCGCCGGAGCCGCGCTGTCCCGGAGCCTCGGCGCGTTCTGGGTGCTGCTCGCCCTGTCGTCCCTCGTGTTCCTCGCGCTCCGCGTGCTTCCCGGCGATCCCGCGGCTCTCGTCCTCGGTGAACAGGCCAAGGAGGCCGACCGCGCCGCTCTCAGGGCGCGCCTCGGTCTCGATCGTTCACTCGGCGCTCAGTACGTCTCGTTCGTCTGGGGGCTCGCGCGTCTCGACCTGGGCGACTCGCTCAGCCGTCCCGGCGTGCCCGCGTTCGCGGAGGTCCGTCGTGCCTTCGGCCCGACCGCCGCGCTCGCGTCGACCGCGGTGCTGCTCGGTGCGGTGCTCGGCGTTGCGGCGGCGCTCCTCTGCGTCGGGCCGTGGCTCCGGGAGCGCCGCGAGTGGGCGCACGCCGCCCTCGTCGCCGTTGCGGCAACTCCGCTGGTCGCTTTTGCGCCGGTGGCGACGTTCTTTCTCGCCGTGGAGCATCGTCTGGTGCCGCTGCCGGGCGATCCGGACAGCGGCTTTGCCGGGCTGCTCTTCGCGTCGGGGCTCCTCGCGGTACCCCTCGCCGCGCAGGTCGGACGGATCGGGCGCGCCGCGTTGCTCGAGCAATCCCGCGCGCGGTACCTCGACGTCGCGGCGGCCAAGGGCGCGTCTCCGTCGCGGGTGTGGCTCGTGCACGCGCTCCCGGTGGCATCGGGGCCGATCGCGGTGACGGTCGCCACCCAGCTCGGCGCGCTCCTCGGTGGCGCGGTGGTCCTCGAACGGCTCTTCGAGCGTCCGGGGCTCGGCACCCTGATGCTCAACGCCTATGCGGCGAGGGACATCCCGGTGCTCGAGGCCGCGGTCGTCGCAGCGGGCTCACTCTTCGTCCTCGCACAGGGCGCGGCGGGCGCAGTCACCGCGACGCTCGATCCGCGAGGACGCCGATGACGGTAGCGGTGCGCCCCTCGCAGCTCGCGCGCATCGTCGTGCCGCTCTTGCCGGCTTGCGCGGTGATCGTGCTGTCGGCGGCAGTCGTCGTGTTCGGTCATCGCTCGCCGACACGGCTGACGCTCGAGTCGTCGTGGGCCGGGCCGTCGGGTTCCCGGCCCTTCGGCAGCGGCGACGCGGGCGTCGACGTGCTCGCCATCGTCGGCTACGGCACGCTGCGCGCCATCGGGCTCGCGCTGTCGGTTGCCGTGTTCGGCTTCGCCGTCGGCGCGCCACTCGGGACGGCGGCGGCGCTCCGCGGTGGGCTCGCCGAGCGATGGACCCTGCGCGCCGCGGATCTCGTGCAGTCGTTTCCGACGTTCCTGCTCGCGCTCGCCGTGCTGTCGGCGGTGCGTACGCCGTCGCGCTGGCACATGGGCATGATCTTCGCGATCGGTGCGTGGGCTCCGTTCGCGCGTCTCGCGCTGGTCCAGGCGCGCGCCATCGCCGGCGCGCCGTTCGTCGAAGCGACGCGCGCGCTCGGCGGTAGCTTCGCCCGCGTGCTATTTCGTCACGTGCTCCCCAACGTCCTCGGGCCGGTCGCCGTCCAGCTCGGCGGCGTCGCTGCCGGCGTCGTGCTCGGCGAGACGGCGCTCGGTTTCGTCGGGCTCGGTCCGCCCGACGGCGTGAGCCTCGGCGGGCTCCTCGAGCAGGGCACGGCGGGGATGCTTCGCGCGCCGCACGTGCTCGTCGCGGGTGCACTCGCGGTGATGGTCGTCAGCGGCTCGCTGCAGATGGCGAGTGAGGGCGTCCGGCGCTGGGTGACCGGAGCGGGGAACTGACGATGTTCGGACTCGAGCCGTTACCGCGGACGCTGGAGGCCGCGCTGCGCGATCTGAAGAGCAACACCGAGCGCATCCGCGCTTCCGCGCTGCGCGATCTCGGACGCCACGGCGGCACCGAAGACTCTCGCGCGGCGAGCGACGCAATGGCCGCGGTTCTCGACGGCGATCCGTCCCCCGAGGTGCGCGGCGCGGCCGCGCTCGCACTCGCCGACGCGGGCGCGCACGACGCGATCGAGGCCGTGCTCCGCGCCGCCGGGGACGTGAACGTGCACGTGCGACAGATGGCGCTCATCGCGCTCGGTGAGCTCGGCGACGCCACCGAGGCTCGCGTCGCCAGCGTCGTGAAGGACGCCGCGAACGATCCCGTCGCCGCTCTGCGGTTCCAGGCGCTCATTGCCGCGAACGCGCTCGCACTGCCCCAGGCCGGAGCCATGCTCCTCGAGGGGACCAACGACGCGGACGGAGAGGTGAGACACATCGCGCTCTGCTTGCTCGAGGAGCGCGCGACCGGCGACACCGAGTTCGTTCTCGACGACGCGGTTCGCGCTGCCGCGCGCGCGCGCCTGACGGACGTGTCGCTACGAGTTCGCCTGGTCGCGGCGATTCTCCTCGCGCGCACCGGCGACCGCTCGGGCTCGGTGGCGATCGTGGACGGCATTGCGGCGCGTGACGCCGCGGTCGACCCTGCGGATCGCCAAGCGGCCATCGTCCTTGCCGGAGAGCTCGGGTTGCGCGCGGCCGCGCCGGCGCTCACACGGCACGCGTTCGGCGTGTTCGGGCGCGGGAGCCGGTTCGTCTTCGAAGCGCGCATCGCGTTGGCGACCCTCGGCGACGCACGGGCCAAGTCGTCGATCTTGCGCGGCTTGACCGCCTTCAACCGGGACGTGAGGACGCTCGCGGTGGTCGCCGCCGGGCGCGCGCACCTCGTCGAGGCGTTGCCGCTGCTCGAGGCCATGCAGGCGGACGAGCGGCGTGCGGAGTCACTGGCCGTAACCGACGCGTTGCTGGCACTCAGAGATAGTCGCGAGGCCTGAACGGCAAACGCGCATATGGCGCAGCTGACGAGACATGAGAACCACGTCGCACGCATTCCCTCGAGCGTGCATTGAGATGACCGGAGCGCTCAATTTGTATGCGGTGCGGTGCAGCATTCGAGTCGGGTCCAAACGGACCCACTGATTTCGCGGAAACAATCGACCGAGCGCGGTTTGAATTGCGCTTGGCGGCGCATATAGTCCCGGCTGCTCTTCAAGCGGGAGAAGCGGGATCAGCACATGGATACCTCGGCGCACGCGTTCAACCCGAAGTTCACCAACCTCGTCGATCTGCTGAAGGCGGCGACCCGAGACTACGGACCCCGTCCGCTCTTCGGAACGAAGCGCGGAGCGTCGATGGAGTGGACGACGTACGCCGAGTTCGGAAAGCTGGTCGACGAGTTTCGCGGCAGTCTCGCGACGCTCGGCGTGGGCAGAGGCGACCGCGTGGCGGTCATCTCCAACAACCGGCTCGAATGGGCCGTGGGCGCGCACGCCGTGTACGGCCTCGCTGCCAGCTACGTCCCGATGTACGAGGCGCAGCTCGACAAGGAGTGGCAGTACATCCTGGGCGACTCCGACGCGAAGGTCGTCCTCGTCGCGAACGACGCCATCAGGCAGCGCGTCGAAGCGCTCCGCGGCGCGCTCCCGAACCTGCTCCACGTCGTCGATCTCGACGGCGACGCATCTGACCCCGCGTCGTACCAGGGCCTCCTCACCATCGGGCGCAGTCACCCGGTGCCGGCCATCATTCCCCAGCCCGACGAGCTGGCGTCGCTCATCTACACGTCCGGGACGACCGGGAACCCCAAGGGCGTGATGCTCACGCACCTGAACCTGTGCAGCAACCTTAGCGGCATCCTCGAGGTCGCCGACGTGAAGGGTGAGGACCGCGGCGTCGCGTTCCTTCCCTGGGCGCACGTGTTCGGCGGCTGCGTCGAGCTGAACCTCGGCCTCGCCACCGGCGGCTCGACCGCCATCTGCGGCGACGCGACGAAGCTCGCCGAGTACCTCGCGCTCGTGAAGCCGACGGTCCTCTTCGCCGTACCGCGCGTGTGGAACAAGATCTACGCCGGCGTGCAGAAGACGATGGCGACGAAGCCCGCCGCCATCAGGTGGGCGTTCGACACCGCCCTCACCGCGAAGAAGAAAAAGAAGAAGGGCGAGCCCGTCTCGCTCCGGGAGTCCATCGCCATCGGCATCGCCGACAAGGTGATCATCCCGAAGGTGAAGGAAGGCTTCGGCGGTCAGCTCCGCTTCGCGTGCTCGGGCGCCGCAGCTCTCGCGCGAGAGGTCGCGGAGTTCATGGAGTGCCTCGGCATCGAGGTGTACGAGGGCTACGGCATGACCGAGGGCAGCGGTTGCACCACCGCTCAGCCGCGGGGCAATCCGCGTCTCGGTTCGGTCGGCAAGCCCATCCCCGGCGTCCGCATCTTCATCGACAAGGACGCGCTCGGCGCCTTCGGTGACGAGGGCGAGGTCATCATGTACGGCCCGAGCGTGATGCGCGGCTATCACAAGCTCGACGAAGTGACGCGCCAGACCCTGACGCCCGACGGCGGGATCCGCACCGGAGATCTCGGCAAGCTCGACAGCGACGGCTACCTCTACATCACCGGTCGCGTGAAGGAGCTCTACAAGCTCGAGAACGGCAAGTACGTCGCTCCGGTGCCGCTCGAGGAGAAGCTCCAGCTCTCGCCGTACGTCGCACAGTGCGTGGTGTTCGGCTCCGACAAGCAGCACAACGTCGCGCTCATCATCCCCGACCTCGTCGCGGTCCGTACCTGGGCCCAGCAGCAAGGCATGACCGAAGACGGTGATGCGCTCCTCACGAACCCCAAGGTGCGCGCGCTCCTCGAGCAAGAGGTGGCGAAGTACAGCGCCGAGTTCAAGGGCTACGAGCGCATCGTGGACTTCGTGGTCGACACCGAAGAGATGACGACCGCGAACGGCCTCCTGACGCCAACGCTGAAGCTCAAGCGTCGTCAGGTGGTCGCCAAGTACCAGAGCGTGTTCGACTCGCTCTATCCGGCTCAGCCGTCCAGCCGTCCCGAGCCGCGCGCCTCTTACATACGCGAGCTGATGCCCGCGGTGCGCTCCGCGTAGTCTCGCTATAGTGCCGCCCCATGGCGGAGAAGAGTTACGAGGCGCTCGTCCTGGGCGGCGGCCCCGCGGGGTACGTCTGTGCGATCCGGCTCGGGCAGCTCGGCGTGAAGACCGCGTGCATCGAGGGCGAAGAGCTCGGCGGGGTCTGCCTCAACTGGGGCTGTATCCCGTCGAAGGCGCTCATCAGCACCGCGCATCTCTACGAGAAGGCGGCGAGCGCGGCCGAGATCGGCATCATCATCGAGCAGATCCGGCTCGATCCGAACCCCCTCCAGGACTGGAAGGACAGGATCGTCAAGAAGCTCACGGGCGGCGTGCGCACGCTGCTCAAGGCGAACGGCGTCGACGTACTCCAGGGAAGGGGACGCCTCGTCGCGCGTGACACCGTCGAGGTCACCTCGAAGGAGGGCGTGCAGAAGCTCTCCGCGTCGAAGGCGATCATCGTGGCGACGGGTTCGGAGACCATCCAGATCCCCGGCTTCCCCTTCGACGGCGAGCGCGTCATCGGCGCACGTGAAGCGGTCAGCCTGCGCGAGATCCCGAAGCGCCTCGTCGTGATTGGCGGCGGCGTGATCGGCCTCGAGCTCGGCATGGTGTACCAGAAATTCGGCTCGGCCCTCACCGTCGTCGAGCTGACCGATTCGCTCTTGCCGGGCATCGATCGCGAGTGCGTGAAGGTCGTCGAGCGACACCTGAAGAAGCTCGGCGCGACGATCAAGACGGAAGCGAAGGCCGAGGGAGTCGAGAAGCGCGGGGACGGGACGCTCGCGGTGCGGATCGTCACCGCCGCCGGCGCGGAGACGATCGAGTGCGACACGGTGCTCGTCGCGGTGGGCATGAAGCCACGGTCGCGCGGCATCGGCCTCGAGGAGCTCGGCGTCGAGATAGACCAGCGCGGGTTCGTGACGACGAACGACGTGGGGCTCACGTCGGTGCCGGGGATCTACGCGATCGGCGACGTCAGCGGCGCACCCATGCTCGCCCACAAGGCGATGAAGGAGGGCGAGGTGATCGCCGAGGTCGTCGCTGGCCACCGCGCCGGCAAGGACTGGGTCACGGTGCCGGCCATCGTGTTCACCGATCCCGAGATCGCCAGCGTCGGCGTCACCGAAGAAACGGCCAAGGCGTCCGGGCGTGCCGTTCGCGTCGGAAAGTTTCCCTTCGCCGCGCTCGGCCGCGCGATGAGCATCCGGGAGACGGAGGGTTTCGTGAAGGTTCTCACCGACACCCAGAGTGGCCAGGTCATCGGGATCCACCTGGTCGGCCCGTCCGCCAGCGATCTGGTCAGCGAGGCCGCTCTCGCCCTCGAAATGGGTGCGACCGCCGAAGATCTGGCGCTCACGGTTCACCCGCACCCGACGCTCGGAGAGGCCCTCATGGAGGCTTCCATGGCCGCGCTCGGGAAGGCCGTTCACATCGCCAACCGCTGAAAAAAACGCCGGCAGGGCCCGCGTGGGCCTTTGGCGACCGGCCCGCGGCGTGGCAATGTCCGGGAATGGGGCTCTTCGATCGAATGAGCCGAGTCGCCTCGGCGAACTTCAACGCGCTGCTCTCGAAGCTCGAGGATCCGAAGAAGGAGATCGATCAGACGATCCGCGAGATGGAGCAACAGCTCAAGCTCGCGCGGCAAGAGATCGTCTCTGCCGTCGCCTCCGAAGATCTCGCGAAGAAGAAGGTGGCGGAGCTCGACGCCGACATCGACCGCTGGTCGAGCCGGGCGGAGCTGGCCGTGAAGCACGGGGATGACGATCTCGCGCGCGAGGCCCTTCGCCAGAAGCGACGGGTCACCACCGAGCGCGATCGGGCGGACGAGCTCCGCGTCGCTCACGCGAACGAGGCCGCGACGTCGCGGAGCGAGCTCGAGCGCATGGAGCACGTGGTGACCGACGTGAAGGGCAAGAAGGGGATCCTCGCCGCGCGCGCGACGCAGGCGCGCGGCGGCGGAGGCGCAGAAGGCCTCGGCGCTCGACCCGGCGGGAACGCCTTCGACGACTTCCGTCGCATGGAGAACGGCATCGAGAACGCCGAGGCGGAGGTCGCCGCCCAGCGCGAGGTGAGCCGCGTGCTCGGCCGTGAACCCGGTCCGACCGGCCTCGGCCCCGACGAGCTCGAAGCGAAATTTCGCGCGCTCGAATCGAGCGCCGGCAAGGCCGCCGCGACCGACGACGTCGACGACGAGCTCCGTGCCATCAAGACGCGCGTGCGCGTCGATCCGAGATGAGCGACAAGCTCGTCCTCTGCTTCAGGTTCCCGGATCTCGCGGCGGACCCCGAGGTGCATTTCGCCCGCGCGCGCGAGCTCCTCGAGCAGGCGACGGCGCACGGCGCGGCCGCCCTCGCGACCGGCATCGAGCTCTACGCCTTCGAGCTCGACCCCGACGCGCTCGAGGACGGCGTCGATTTCGTCGTGGACGTCGCGCGCCGTGGCGCGGCCGGCGGGATCCTCGCCGTCGGGATCAGCGAAGGACCGCTCGCGCGCTCGGACGCGCTCGGCGACAAGCACACCCTGTCGTGGGGGCCCGCGCTCGCACACGCAGCCCTCCTCGCGTGCGTCGCCGAGCCCGGCGAGATCGTCGTCGACGCCGCGACGCGCGCCGCGCGCGACGGACTTCTCTCGGTTCGTGGCGCGCGCACTGCGGCACACGCCGGTGTGCGCGCCCACGGCTTCGTCCTCGACAAGGAGCATCCGTGGAAGAACGCACCGGTCGCCGACGCGCCCGTCCAATCGGCGTCAGCGAGCCCGCCGCCGGACTCCGACGGCGACATCGACCTGCTCTCGTCGGTGCCCCCCGCGCACCCGGCGAGCGCCGCCGTCGAGGCGCTGCGCAGTGGCGATCTGAAGGCCGTCGAGCGGATGGCGGAGAAGGCGCGGCAGCATCACGGCCGCGCCGGGCTCGCCGATCGACTCGACGCCATGGCGCACCTCGCCCGCGGTGAGACGAGCGACGCCATCCGGCGTCTCGAATCCGCGGCGGAGGCCGCTCGGCGCGACGGCTCTCGCGATCGCTGCCGCGCATCGCTCGCGCTCGCGCTCGCGTTCTCCGCGGCGGGCCGTCACGAAGACGCGCTCTTCCGTGCCCTCGACGCGCTCGCGCGTGCCCGCGAGATGGACGACTTCCGCGGAGAGCTCGCGACGCTGCGCTTCCTTTCCCGTCTCGCGACGCTCGCCGGCCAGGTGGAGATCGCAGGGCAATGGGCCGCGCTCCCGTACGGCGCCGCTCCCTGACGGCGTTCGCCGATTTCGCTGACGCTTGCGTCCGTTTCATACGACCATCAAGGGACGTCGCGTTCGTCTGCCGGAAGAGCTCGAGCGGGAGCTTCCGTCGGCCAACAGCGCCGTCCGCGAAGCATCGAGAAGGGGACCTACGCGAGCGGAGCGAGCCCGCGAAGCGGCGGGGCGAGCAGTTCGCCGAAGGCGAAGCTGCGGGGCCAAGGCCCCCCAATACACAAGCGAGCCCGCGAAGCGGCGGGGCGAGCAGTTCGCCGAAGGCGAAGCTGCGAGCGGAGCGAGCCCGCGAAGCGGCGGGGGGAGCAGTTCGCCGAAGGCGAAGCTGCGGGGGGCCAAGGCCCCCCATTTGTTACTAGCGGGTGAGCTCGTCGTGGAGCCGTCGGCGTGCGCGCCGTGGTTCGGGGGCGCCCTCCGTCTCGCGGAGTTCGCGCCGCGCCTCGCCGGGGGTCGGGCTCAGGCGGCGTATCCAGAGCGCGCGACGGAGCACGACGTCGAGTGCGGCGAGGAAGAACGCGACGGCGAGCGCCGACCACGCGATCCGTCCACAAAGGTTGCCGGTGTCGTCGAGGAGCGCCGCGCTCTTGCCGGCGTGACGCGCGAGCGGCGGCAAGGATGCCCTGAGCCCGTACCACGCGACGGCGACGACTCCGGCGGCGAGGAAGAGGCCCAGTGCCGCGTCGACGAGCCGGGAGGCGTCGAATAGCCGCTCGAGGACCGAACCGCGTCGTCGGAAGGCGACGGCGAGGCCGGTCTGGACGAATCCGACGGCGAACGCCGTCACGACGGCCGCGAAGAGCAGCGGCGTGAGCAGGGACGCGACGTCGGCGCCGAGCGACGTCGCGTCGGCGCTCTCCGGGTGCGCGAGTGCGACGTGCAGCGCCCGGTCGAACCCCGCGGCGACCACACGACCGAGCCCCGGCAGAAGAGCGGCCACGACGGCGAGCACCGCGACGCGAACGGAGAAGGCCGACAGCGGGCTGTCGCCCGCGGCGAGTGCGCGCCGGAGCCGCGTGGCGGAGGGCCGCCTCCGTTCCGCCACGTCAGAGCCGCGGTAGCGGCACCCAGGTCCCGCCGGTGACGCGCCAGAAATTCGCCGTCTGCTGGATGACGGGGATCCGGATCGCGGGCGGTGGATGATCGCGCTCGAAACCGAACAGGATGTCCTCGGGCGAGAGCTGATCGGACGCCTCGAAGAACTGCATCATGAGGAGGCCGCCGCCCTCGTTGAGGTGATAGCCGGGACGGCGCGCGCCGGCGGTCAAGATGGTGTCGGTGCCGGCAGTGTCGGCCGCGATCTCGTTCGGCTGATTGAAGACGGGGACGTTCTGCGAGAGCCCCCTGAGCAGCTCTCCCGTGCCGAGGAAGCCGGAGCCCCCGGTGCACGGCAGATGACCGAGGTGATGATGCGCGAGCTCGTGCCCGAGGACGAAACCGATGACCTCGTCGAGCACGTCGTGCTGGCGTGCGACGCGACGGCCGTCCGCTTGCTGGCTCGGATCGAAGAACCCGCGCGGCGGCTGTATCACGGGCCCGTTCGGCTTCTGATTTTGCGCGATGAAGTTGATGTAATCGGTCACCTTGCGCGTCCCGAAGACGTCGTCGTTCGCGCGCGCCTGCGAGAGGTGCGCGGCGATGTCGAGCAGGCCGTCGGTGATGACCATCACGGCCTTGCTGCCGTTGCACGCCGCGTAGGCGTTGACCTCGCCGGGGGTGTCGTCGACGTCGAGCGGGATGCCTTGCACACGCTGCTTTGCGACGTCTGGGAGCGCGCTCACGAGCTCCACCATCAGACTCGCGGCGTGCTGCCGTAACCAGTTCACGTCGGTGTTCGTGATCGGATCCTGCGCGCCCGCTACCGACGGTACGGCGGTCGGGACGGAAGGGGCGGAGTAGCCGGGCGCTGCCGTCGGTGCCGCGTACGGAGCGGGCGCCGCTGTGTACGCCGGCTGCGGGTAACCGGGCTGGCCGTAAGGTTGCGGCACCTGGCCGTAGGGCGCCGGCTGCCCGTAGCCATACGGCGCGGCGCCGTTCTGCGGGTACGCAGGTGGCGGCGACGAAGAGGAATCGTTACAGGCCGAAGCGGCGAGAGCGAGCGCGATCGTGGCCGAAATGCGAGGCAGGGTCGTCATCCGCGGCGGAGCTTAGCGCGAAACCCGGGCGGGCCGCCCGCCCGAGATCGGCTCGCGCGGCGAGCGCTATTTGCCGCAGGGCTTCCGTTGCGCAATGGTTCTCGGGCTTGTCGACCATCGAGCTCTCGACGCACGAATCGGTACGCGAAATCGGCGAGAGCGAATGGGGCGCACTGACGTCGCCGTCGACTCCGCCGTTCCTCAAATGGTCGTTCCTCGACACCCTCGAGCAGACGGGTTGCGTCACCCCCGATCGCGGCTGGCTCCCGTGTCACCTCGCGCTGCGGAAGGACGGCGTTCTCGTGGGCGTGGCGCCCGCTTATCTGAAGGGGAACAGCGAAGGCGAGTTCGTCTTCGATCACGGCTGGGCGAGCTTCGCGGAGACGCGGCTCCGGGTGCCCTACTACCCGAAGCTCATCCTCGCGGTGCCCTTCACGCCGGCGACCGGGCCGCGGCTCCTCGTGCGTGAGGGCGCAGATCCGGTCGAGCTCGTCGGTGCGCTCACGACGGGGATCGTTCAGCTCTCCAAACGGCTCAAGGTGTCGAGCGCGCACGTGCTCTTCCCGACCGAGTCCCAGGCGAACCTCTTCGAGGCGGGAGGCATGGCGCACCGGGTGGGACTCCAGTTTCACTGGCAGAACCTCGGGTACGCGAACCTCGACGACTATCTTTCGCGCTTCAACTCGAAGCGCCGTCACCAGATCCGTCGCGAGATGCGGGGCCCCGCCGAGCAAGGCGTGGACATCGAGGCGCTCGGCGGCCGCGACCTCGACCCGCCGCTCATCGACGCGATGTTCGAGTTCTATCTGTCGACGGTGAACAAGTATCACTGGGGACGGCAGTATCTGAATCGCGCCTTCTTCGAGGAACTCTGCGCGCGTCAGCCCGACGACGTGATGGTCGTCCTCGCGCGTGACCGCGCTTCACGAAAGCCGATCGCCGGCGCGTTCAATCTGGTGGGCGGGGGCGCGCTCTATGGCCGCTACTGGGGCGCGACGGAGGAGCGGCCGTTCCTGCACTTCAACGTCTGTTACTACCGCGGCATCGTGGAGTGCATCGAGCGCAAGCTCACGCTCTTCGAGCCCGGAGCGGGCGGCGAGCACAAGCTCGTGCGCGGGTTCGAACCGACGCTCACGCACAGCGTGCATCACCTCGTCGATGGGCGACTCGACGCAGCCGTCCGCGACTTCGTCACGCGGGAGCGCGAGCGTGTCTGCGACCACGTCGGGGATTACGAGAAAGAGCCGATCATCCGCCGCCCACCATGAAGTGCCACCCGAGCGTCGCGAGCCCGACGGCTTCTGCCGCGGGTGCGTCGCGGCCGCCCGGGTCGTCCCAGCGCAGATAGCCGCGCGCGCCGAGCCAGGGACCCTCGACGACCCCGAGGAGCGGCACGCCGACGCCGACGAGGAGCTCGAGCCCGCGGCGATCTCCGAGTGAACCCCCGGGTGGCGCCCGGAAGTACGCGCCCATGCCGACGGAGATCGAGTCGATGACCAGATCCGTGAAGCTGTTGCCGGCTTGCAGATCGTTCGACCAGCGCGGGATGAACGCCGGACGGACGTCGACACCGACGGAGAGGGTGCGTCGCGAATCGGCGCTCGCGCCGCCGAACGAGTCCTCGTACCCCACGTACGCGCCGGCCATGAACATGTAGTGCAGCGACGCGAGGGCTGCGCCCGACGGCGCGCTCGCGTCGAACGACGCTCCAGCCTCTATCCCGACGTCGAAGAGGCCGTCGAAGCGCCCGTACACGCCGTCCCCGCCGGACGTCACCTTGTTGGCGTCGATCTCGTTGGGCAGAGGGCTCGTCGTGCGGTGACCCCAGCCCGGCGCCGATAGGCTCTCCGCGCGAGCGACTGCGGGCGACAGGGCCGCGACGATGCTGGCAAACGTGACGAGCCGTCGGCTCATATCGACGGCAATCCTTGCTCGACGGCACGCACCAGCTCGTCGCGGAGCTCGGGCGGGAAGATCAGCCGGATCCGCTCGAGGCGCTCACCGCGCAGGCGCCCGAGGAGGAGCGATACGTCGGCTGGCCTGCGCGCGACGCCGTTCGGGAAGATGACCTTCAGCGGGTCCGAGTCGTCGAACGGCATATCGCTCGCTATGTCGAGGCCGACGTAGTGCTCGGGATCGAAGCCGTGCGCGCGCGCGACGTCGCGTGCGATCTCGAGGGAGCGCTCGCGCGCGTGCTCGTCGCGCGCGCTGCCGTAGAGCTCGTACGTCTTGAAGAGCTTCCGCCCGTAGAGGCGCTCCGCGAAATCACGGAGCACGGGATCCTTGACGGAGCGGAAGGCGCCGATCGCCGACCAGAGCGTGTTGTCGTCGAGTTCCAGGTACTCGCCGAGGGGCGCGTCGCCGGATTCGGCGAGCGAGGCGATCGCTCGCGGCACCTGCGGGATCCGTTCGCCGGCCGCGACGAGCTGGCAGACGCGCCCGAGGAGCCGCGCGACCATCCACTCGCAGGCGCGGCTCGTCTTGTGGAAGTACACGTGCTGGAACATGAAGAGCCGCGCGAGGATGAACGACTCGATCGCCGGCAGCCCTTTTGCGCCGTCGACGGCGAGGTCGGGTGCTTCCCCGTCGTCACGCGGTTCCCCGAAGCGCAGGCTCCGGAGAAGCCAGTCCAGGTCGAACATTCCGTACTCGACGCCCGTCGAGTGAGCATCGCGAAGCAGGTAGTCGCAGCGATCCACGTCGAAGGTCCCGGAGACGGTGCGCGCAAGGTACATGAGCCGGTGGCGTCCATGGACGAGCTCGTTGACGCGTCCGGGTAACCCCGGATCGCTCTCGGACAGCACGCGATGCACCTCCGTCGAGGGGTCCATCACGACGCGGGTCGTCCATTCCTCGTGACGCGGGCCGGTCGGCACTGCTTCCTCGAAGAGATGGGAGAAGGGGCCATGACCCACGTCGTGGAGAAGCGCGGCAGCGACGGCGTCGCGCGCTCGCTCCGTCGTGACGCGCTGCCAGAATGGCAGCACGTCGTGAATCGACTGCAGCCGTCGGATGAAACGCGACATGACGAAGGCCGCGCCGACGGCGTGGGAGAACCGCGTGTGGTCGGCACCCGGATAAGCAAACGACGTGAGCCCGAGCTGGCGAATGCGCCGGAGCCGCTGAACTTCACGAGTGTCGAGAAGTCTGGGAATAATCGAGTACTCGTCCGCCTCGAACGATACGAGCCCGTGTACCGGATCTCTCAGTATCATTCGATTGAACCAGTCGAAGCAGTGACCACTCGGTTGCCGGGTAAGCGTTTACCCGGCGCATGCACTGAACAGAGTCGTGCAGCGTCGCAGAGCTTTGCAACGCGCGTTATTCCCCGGCGTCTATCGGCGGGATTCATTGGACAATCAGGCCTACGCATTGCGTGTTGCACAAGTACGTTGCTCGAAGAACGAGGTTGCCATGTCGAGGTGTACGAAGATTACACAGTCATCGCGAGCGACGGAACGAGCTGATTTACCGGGTCCGAGGGTTGCGAACGCGTACTTTTCACGTTAGTTCCAAAACGTAGAGTTATTTGCCCGAACAAGGGTCGGTGTCATGTCGAAGGCGCGAAAGAACAACGAACCGAGGGGACATCGGTCGCGCGCCATAGGGCTGACCGATATCTTGCGAGTCCTCCCCGAAAAGGAGATCGCATCGCTCGTCGAGCGTCTGGGTATCCACGTCGATCCGGCGAAGAGAATCGACGTGCCGTCGCAGGTGGCGCGGTCCCTCGTCTCCACGCCCGAGCTGCGCGACATGGCGCATTTTCCCGGCCCGACCCGCGAGCTGGTGCATCGCATCGCCGAGGCGAAGGGCGTGCTTCAGGTGGCGTCGCTGCCACCGTCCCTCGAGCCGCTCGCCGCGCGAGGCATCGCGTTCGCGCGCCAGCTCGACGACGGGGTCGAGCTGGTCCTGCCGATCGCGTTCCTGCTCCAGCTCCGCTCGTGGGAGGGTGAAGACCCTCGCGGCATCCGCGCGCTCCTGTCGCAGACGTCGAGCGAGGTGGGGGCGACGATCGCCGCGCACTACCTCGGCCGTCCCGCGACGCCGCCCATCGTGCTCGGCCTCGAGGCGGCGTGGACCGCGCTCACCGACAAGGCGCGCCTCGCCGAAGAGCTCGAAGCGCTCGCACCCCTCGAGCGAAAGCTGCTGCAAGCCGTCGAGGACGTCGGCGGTGAAGTGGACACGGAAGAGCTGCTCGATCTCGAGCGTGAACCGATGCGCCTTCGCGGTGCGACTGGCGCGACGCCTTCGCGGCGTGGTGTCGGCTTCGCTCTCGAGCGTCGCGGCTTCCTCGTTCCCATTCATCCGAACCGCCACGTCATCCCGAGCGAGGTGAGCTCGATCATCAGCGCTCGCCGCCATCAAGAGCGTGAGGCGCGCCGGAAAGAGATCCGCACCTTCGTCCTCGGTGAGGACCACGCGCCGCGCCGCGCGCGCTTCGCGCAAGATCCGTCGGTGATCGCGCTGGCGATGGCGCTGGCCGTGCGCGAGCCCAACGTCGAAGTGCGGAGTGGCGTCGGGACGCCGCGATCCTTCGTGTCGAAGCTCGCCGCCCGCTTCGGGCGCGACGCCGAGGCCGTCGCGCTCGTCGCGGCGCTCAGCCGCGCGACCGGTCTCTGGGATCCGTCTGCCGCAGTGTCCAACTCGCCGCCCGGCTCGGAGCGCGTCGCCGACCTCGGCGATCTTCTGTTCCGTGCCTGGCGCAGAGGCGGCGCGTGGGACGAAGCGCGGCCCGACGGAGAGATGCTGCGCGTCGGCAGCGAGGCCCGCGAGGCGAGCGTCGTCGGCGTCGTCCGTGAGATGGTGCTCGAGGCCTTGCAGGAGCTCGGGGAGGGACGCTGGGTTCCGTGGGAAGCCGTCGCTGGCTTCGTCCGCACCGACAGCCGCACCCCGGGCATCAATCGCCTCATCGAGCGCTGGGCGCAGCGCTCCGGCATCGAGGCGATGACCGTGTCCGAGGTCGCACATCGCATCGCGTTCGAGAGCCTCCACGTCCTCGGTGTCGTCGATCTAGGCGACGTCGACGACGAGACCGACGGCATGGGTCCGACCCTGCGCATCACTCCGCGCGGTCGCGCGTACCTCGGCGCCGGAGAAGCCGTTCTACCGACCGAGGCGCCGAGTCGCTTCCTCGACACTCACGCGCTTCGCGTCGGTCCCAACGCGCGCATCGCCGAGGTGATCGCGCTGTCGCCCTTCACCGAGATCGGCGCGGTCATCGGTCACCTCGATCTGCTCGTGACGCCGGCCGGAGTGGCCCGCGCTCTGGGCGGTGGCATCGAGGCCGAGCTCATGCGCGCGCGGCTCGAGAGCCTCGCGCCGCTCCCTGATCCCGTGGCTCGTCTGCTCGCTCAGGCGAGCACGGTGCTCGGCCGGGCCGAGTTCGTCACGTCGCAAGGCTTCCTCTGGGTGGACGATCCCGAGGTGCGTGAGCTCCTCCGCACGCGACGGCAGAGCGCGGATCTCTTCGTCGATCCGTCGCCTCCCGGCGGCCTTCTCATCGCCGCGGGGGTCGATCTGGACAGGCTCGCGCGCCGCTGCCGCGCCCTCGGCGTCGAGGTGCTCGTCGACGGCGACGTGTACCGCACCCGGTCGACCGCGCCGCCGCGCCGTCCGAGCGTCACACCGCCGCCCGAGTCCGGGCTCGCTCCGCGCGCGAGCCGCATCGGCACGCGGCGGTCTTCCGTCGCGCCCGCGCCCATCAAGCGAAACGGCTGAGCGCGCGCCACGAGCACGCGCCGCGGCCGAACCCGCTCACGCCGAGAGGCGTCGCTTCACCCAAGCGTCGCGCCCCGGGCTCTCGCTCACCGAGCGGACGGCGCCGCCCGCGGCGAAGATCTCCGCGGGGAGGGGACGGCCGTTGTACTCGCTCGCCATGACGTAGCCGTAGGCACCCGCGTCGCGGATGACGACGCGCTCCGGGAGAGGATCGCCGAGCGGGTGCTCGCCGAAGTCGTCGGCGCTCTCACACACGGGGCCCGCGACGCGCCAGAGCGGCGCCGAGGGCGGCCGCTCGAGCGGCTCGATGCGATGCGACGCGCCGTAGAGCGCGGGGCGGATAAGGTCGTTCATCGCGGCGTCGAGGAACGCCCAATTCGCGGCGCGAGAGCGCTTCTCCTGCACGACGCGCGCGACGAGTACGCCGTGTGCCGCCACCATGGAGCGACCGGGCTCCGCGAAGAGGCAGAGCGCGTCGAGCCCCTCGGCCGAGAGGAGCTTCTTCGCGGCCGTCAGGAACTCCCGCGGGCGCGGCACGGGACCCGCGCCGTAGTCGATGCCGAAGCCGCCGCCGAAATCGACGAACTCGAGCGTCTTTCCCGCGGCGAGACGCGCCTTCGCGGCGCCGCACACGACCCGCGCCGACGCGAGATAGGACTCCACCTGCTTCAACGTAGAGCCGACGTGAGCGCCGACGCCGACGACCTCGAGCATCGGTTCGCGATCGACGCGCTCCCACGCCGTACCGAGCTCGGCGAGCAGGATGCCGAACTTCGCGCCGTCGTGGCCGGTCGCGACGTGCGCATGGGTGTCGACCGCGACTCCCGGATTGATGCGGAGCGAGATGCGCGCGACCTTGCCGGCCGCGCGGGCGCGCGCCGCGACACGGTCGAGCTCCTCGATGCTTTCCATCTGGATCGACCGAATGCCCGCGCCGATCGCGGCATCGATCTCGTGGTCCGCCTTGGCAACCGCCGTCGTCGATATGCGATCGGGGCGTACGCCCGCTCCGAGCGCCACCTCGAGCTCGCTTCGCGAGACGACCTCGGCGCCGCAACCCGCACGCGCGATCGTTCGAACGATGGAGCCCGCCGAGTTCGCTTTGACGGCGTACGCGACGACGTGGCGCGGATCGTCGAGCGCCGTCACCATGTCACGCGCCTCGTGCTCGATGGCGTCGAGGTCGTACACATACGCGGGCGTTCCGGTGCCGGCGGCGTCGACGAGGGCGCCGAGCTCTGCTCCGGCCAGGACGGCCTTTCCCTGGGCATTACGCGAGAAGCCAAACATGCTCCGGGGCGTCTTACCCCGGGGGCGTGACGGTGCAATCCTCCAAAATGGGATCTGCCATACGAGAAAACGCAGCGGTGCCGGGGGGTTCCGGGAGGCCGGTCGGTGCCGAATGGTGCTGGATTGTCGCCCGAAGCTCGCGTAAATCGATGAACGAATGGGTTGGGGCTAGTGATAACCGCGCTGGATAGGGCACCAGAACTCCCGAAGTACGAGCTGCTCGAGCGGATCGGCGTCGGGGGCATGGCGACCGTTTACCGTGCGCGGGACCGCCGGCTCGGGCGCGAGGTCGCCGTCAAGCTCATCCACGCCCACCTCAGGGAGAACGCCGAGGTCGCGGCGCGGTTCGTCAGCGAGGCGCGCGCCGTCGCGCGTCTGCGCCATCCCAACGTCGTCGAGGTCTTCGACGTCTCCGACGAGTCGGAGGACGAGCGCTATCTCGTCGTCGAGCTCGTTCGAGGAACGACGCTCCGCTCGCTCCTCAGTCGTAACAAGCGACTCACGCCGGAGCTCACCGGCGCGATCGGGCTCGAGGTCGCGGGCGCGCTGACGCACGCGCACCACCAGGAGATCGTCCACCGCGACGTCAAGCCGGAGAACGTGCTCATCGACCTCTCGGCGTCCGCCTCGAGCCCCTCGGGCGAACGCGGCGGTGATCGCCCGAAGGTGAAGCTCACCGACTTCGGGATCGCGAAGCTTCTCGACGCGCAGGGCGTCACGTCCACCGGGCAGGTGCTCGGTTCGCCCGCACACATGGCGCCCGAGCAGATCGAGGGCGGTGACGTCGGACCGCGCGCCGACGTCTTCGCGCTCGGCGTCATGCTCTACGAGACGATGGTCGGCCGCCTGCCGTTCGACGGGAAGAACCCGGCCCAGGTTCTCCGTCGCGTGCTCGACGGCTCGTACCCTCCCGCCGATCGCGAACAGCCGACGGTCGGAGCCGGCTGGGCCGCGGTTCTCGCCAAGGCGCTCGCCCGGGACGCGGTCGATCGGTACGAATCCGTCGAGGCGTTCGCGGCGGCCATCACGGCGGAGCTCGAGCGAGTGGGCGTCACCGAGCCGCGTCGCGAGATCGAGCGCTTCCTGGGCGATCAGGACGCCTACGCCGCGTCAGTGGAATCAACGACGGTGGAAGCCCTCGTGCAATCAGGAGAGAAGGCCCGCGCCGGTGGGAACTACCCGCTCGCCGCTGCGCAGTTCAACCGTGCGCTCGCCTACCGTCCCGGCGATCCGGAGCTCGTTCGTCGAGTCACGCGGCTCGTGCGCCGCAAGCGTTTCATCGTCGGCGCGCGGGCAGCGACGGCAGCGGCGCTCGTCGTCGGCCTCACGGCGTTCGTCGGCGTGAAGCTACGGCACCGGATGACTGCCCCCGGAGGTTCTACGCCGAAGGAAGAGGTGAAGCTGGGTAAGCCCTTCACGATGGTGCCCGTCGGCGATCCGGCCCTGACCGTTCCCGCGGCGGCGAGCGCTTCGAAGGGTGTGCCGGGGCACCCCCGCCATCGGCCCATGGTCACCCCCCACGAGCCGTCCCATCCTGCCGAGGCGCCGACCCGCGCCGTCGTGGTCGACGTGACCGGTCCGAAGGGCGGGTACCTCAAGATCGACGGCACGCGCGAGGACACCTGGTTCGGGGTCCAGCATCAGCTCCCCGTCGGGCCGCATACCTTCGAGTTCGTCCCGGCCGATTCGGAGTGCTGCCGGCCTTCCCCGCCCCTGACCGAGAATATCGAAGAGGGTGATTCGGTCTTCCCGGTCATGCTCGCCGTCGGATTCCGGGAGGCGAAGCTCAGGGTCGACCGGTCGCCGTCGGGGCTGCTACGGTGTCGGTCGCTGTTCAGCGCAGATCTGGTGGTGCCGGGCGAGCTGCCGGTGCCGATGTCCCGCCTCTCGGCGACTGGGTTGTGCACGATGACCTCGAACGATCCCGCACAATCTCCGTCGACGAAGGAAGTCACGCTCACCGCGGGGCAGACCACCGAGATTTCGTGGCCGTAGCAGCGCCAACGCATGCGCCTGTTCCGCTACCTGATTCTCGCAAACCTGCTGGCTCTGTCGTTGGCAGTCGTGGGCAGAGCAGCCGGCGCGGAGCCCGCGCCGCCCGGCGCAGCAGCCGTCGCCGCGTCGCCGTCGCAGCCGGCAAAGCCCGGCGCGCCGCCCGCTGACCCGAAGCTTCCCGGCACCGACCCGAAGACGGCGCCCGGCACACCGCACAAGGCACCGAGCAAGGGCGCGCACAGCGAGACAGGGCTCTCCGTCGAGGCGTCGCTCGCTCGTGCCACGGCGTTCTACGAGGCCGGCCAGTACGCGCAGTGCGCGGACGCTTTCGCCGCGCTGCTCGACGACGTCGGGCAATCGGCCTCCATCGCGCCGCGCACCCGCGAGCAGGCGAGCGTCTATCGCGCCGCTTGTCTCATCGCGCTGAGCCGCACCGATGACGCCGACGCGTCGTTTCGCGAGGCGATCCGTGAGAATCCGCAGATGGCCGTCCCGAACGCCATCGTGTTTCCACCAGCGGTGATCGAACGCTTCATCGTGGTCCGCACGACCCTGATGGAGGAGATCCGGAGGTCCGAAGAAGAGCGTGCTTACCGTGCACGAGAAGCCGCGTTCGCCGCGCGAAGGAAGGCGGAAGAAGAGAAGATCCGCGTCCAGCGCCTCGAGCAGCTCGCCGGCCAGGAGACGTTCGTCTCCCAGAATCAGCGCTGGATCGCGTGGGTGCCGTTCGGGGTAGGGCAGTTCCAGAATCACGACGTCGGGCTCGGCGCGCTCTTTCTCACGACCGAGGTGCTGCTCGCCGGCACGGCGATCGGCGCGGCGTCGATCGAGCTCAGCTTGAACGCGCAGGCCAAGGGCGGCGCCGGCCTCGGCGGCGACGTCGCTCAGCTGAACCAGAACATCCACACCGCGAACGACGTGGCGCTCATCGCGACCGGAAGCCTCATCCTCGTCGCCGCGGGAGGGATCTGGCAGGCGAACGCGGCCTTCGTTCCCGAGTTCCCGCTCGGGGTTCGTCCGCGACGGAAGCCGAAGCCCTTCACGTCGGAGACGTCGGCGGTCGTGGTGCCCGTCGTGGGCGGCGCGGCGCTCTCCGTGTTCGGGCGCTTCTGACAAAGGGGGGCCTTGGCGCCCCGCAGCTTCGCCTACGGCGAACTGCTCCCCCCGCCGCTTCGCGTGCTCGCTTGGCTCGCGCAGGTCCGCAGCTTTGATGCCTCGGGGACGACGGTGGCGTCGATGCGGAACTTCTGCGGCTCAGAGCGCGGCGATGTGAACGTCGTCGCGACGAGCGGCGTTCTCCGCTGCCTCGACGCTCGTGACGGCGGGGTCGTCGCCACCGACGATCGCGTCGAGGTCCACGCCGAGAAGCGTGAGCAGCCACTTCGGCGGCTCGAGCGGCAGGCCTGGTTCACGGCCGAAAACCCGCGCGAGCTCGCGCGCGTAGGCACGACTCAGCTCGAGGGTGTCTAGCCGGTCGAACGCACGCGACTTCGGCCGGCTCGCGAGCGGCAGGCACACGAGCGCGACGTAGATGAGCGAGAACGCGAATTTGAGCCGGCGCACGCGAGCGCGCGACGAGCCCTCGAGCGCGCGTTTCATGAAATGCACGTTGAGCGGGACGTGAAACGCCTCGTCGCGCGTCAAGATCGTCAGCATCTCGCGGAACGCGGGGTGCTCGATGCGGCCGAGCGCCATCCGGTAGGTCGTCGAGCCGATTGTCTCGAACATGAGGTTCGTGAGGAGGATCGTGTCCATCCGCTCGGCGCGCGCGTAGAGCTTGTAAAGGATGGTCGTCACGCGGCCCATCGGCTGCACGCCGCCGCCGAGATGGGTCAAGAACGCCGTGAGGAGCTCCCGGTGCCACCCCTCTTCGTCTCCGTAGAGCTGGAACGTTTCGGCGAGCTCGGGATCGCTCTCGAGGAGGCGCGTCGCGAGCGCGTGTGCCTGCGAGAGACCCGACTCCTCGGCGCGGTACGCGGCGTTGAAGAACTTGAGCGCAGCACGACGCTCGTCGTCACTCGTGAAATCGATGGGCGCGTCGAGGTGCAGCACATCGTCCGCGCGGCTCTCGGCGCGACGCTTCAGGGTGGAGAGCCACCAAGCCGTGGGGCGATCGGCGACGGTCGTCATCAGTATTTGGCAATGGCCGCGATGAAGAACCCACCGAGCTCGCTCACCGGCGAGTCGCACAGGGCTCGTTCGGCGGCGCGGAAGGCATCGCGAAGTAAGGGAAGCTGCATGAAGAGGGCTGCTGGCGTGACGATGCGGACCCCGCGTGTCGCCACGATCTTGGCGCCGGCGGGAACCATCTCACGAACGGTTCGCGGGGAGTGAAAGCGCGTATACACGTGGTCCTCGCTGGCTTCTGCGGCGATTTTTCGCGCCGGGCCGAGCCGTCGCAAGAGGCCCCGAATGCTCCACGGGTTGTAGAACTCCGCAAGGACGTGTCCGCCCGGCCGGGTCACGCGCAGCATCTCTTGCAGAGCGCGTTTCACGTCGGGGACGTGGGCGAGCACCTTGAAGGAACACGTCACGTCGAACGACGCGTCGGGGAAGGGGAGGTCGGTCGCCGAGCCTTCCTGGACGTCGAGACCGCGCGCACGAGCCTGCGCGAGCATGCCCGGGCTCAGATCGACGCCCTTCGTGGTTCGCGCGAACGCCGCGATTCGCCGCAGCACCAGGCCCGTTCCGCAGCCGACCTCGAGCACGTCGAGCCCGGAGCCGAAGCGCTGGACGAAACCCGACTCGAGCTCGTCGAGGAGCTCGTGATAGCCGCCGGGATCGTTCTCCCCACGATGCGATTCATAGCCGAGCGAAAATGCGTCGTAGTACGCGCGATTCGATTCGTGGCTGCCGGAACCGTCCATCTTGCTCTATCGATACGGGAGCGTAATCCTAGCTCAGTACGCTCCGTATCCCACGTCAATGAAGCCCGGAGACCACCCCGACTTTTTTCGGCTGCCGCCCCCACCCGGCCGGTCGCGCGAAAGCCGGATCGTGCTCGACGAGCTCGGGCGCTTCTGGAACGGACCCGTCCCCATCGATCACGAGGCCATGGCGACGGCATTCGCGTCGTGGATAACCATCCACCCCGACGACGGCCGCTTCATCATGACGAACGGTTACGACTGGACGTACTTCACGGTGAAGGACGCGCCCTTCCTGGTGAGACACGTCGAGACGACCGGGCGAGGCACGGTGCTACGTCTCTTCGACGGCAGCGAAGAATCGCTGGATCCGTCGAGTGTCACGGTATCCGAGGACGGCATCCTCTATACGAGGGTCAAGGACGGCCGCTTCGAGGCGCGACTCGCTCCCGCGGCACAGAAGGAGATGGTCGACGTCCTCGACGAGGGGCCCGACGGCGCCGCCGTGGTCCGGATCGGGGAGCGTGACTACCCGGTGCGCGCACGGGGCGCGTCCATCGCCGCCGCGCAAACGTGATCTGCGCCTGCAGACCGAGCCGTCCCGGCGGCCGCACGAACCACTGAGCACCCGCGCCGAGCGGCACCGCTAACTCGAGGATACTGGAGCTGTTTCCGCCCCGCTTCGGAGGCCTGAATGGGCTTGCAGAAGGGGTTTTCGTGGACTAAGCTGCCGCTCGAAAACTTGTGGGCTCCGGCGGACCCCAGTCTGAGGGTCCTTTTTTTTTCTGTTTTTTCGACCAATGAAGCTCGCGTACGAAAGCCTGAAGGGTCTCGATCGCGACCGAGTCATCTCGGTCGTGACGCCCGTATTGCAGGCTCACGGCGTCGACGTGGTCGAGCTCATCTGGCGCTCCGATCAGCGCGGCTGGGTCCTCTATCTGACGATCGAGCGGCCCGACTCGAAGGATCCTTCGATCGGCGTGACCCTCGATCTGTGCGCGGACATCTCGCGTGATCTCTCCGCCGCGCTCGACGTGTCGGAGCTCATCCCCGCCCGCTACCGGCTGGAAGTAGGCTCGCCCGGCGTCGAGCGAACACTTTACGAAGTGCGCGACTACGATCGCTTCGCCGGCAAGCTCGCCAAGGTGAAGGTGCGCGAGCCGATCGACGGGCAGCGGGTCCTCTGCGGTGAGCTCAAGGGCCTCGATACCGACGGCCGCGTCGTCCTCGACGTGGACGGGCACGAACATCATCTCGAACCGGCGCTGATCGAGAGCGGTCGACTCTGGTTCGATTGGCAAGCGGCACGCGGCGGTCCGAACACCGTGAAGGGCAGGCCCACACCAGGCCGTGCCCGGAGGGCCGCGCAGCGCGACAGGTGAAGACAATGGCAGCAGCGGAAGCCGGGTTCGAAGGCAGCCTCGGTCACATCATCGACCAGGTCGCCCAAGAGAAGGGGATCGACAGGCAGATCCTTATCGAGACCATGGAGGCGGCGATCCTCAAGGCCGCGCAAGCGGCGTTCGGCCCCACAAGGGAGCTCGAGGCTCGGTACAACGAGGACACGGGTTCGATCGACCTGTTCCAGTACATGACCGTCGTCGAAGCCGTCGCCGACGGGGAGCGCGAGATCGCTCTCGACGTGGCGAGCAAGCACGGCCTCGACGCGGAGCTCGGTGAAGAGCTTGGGTTCCAGGTCTTCTGGCACCCGCGGGACGCCGAGCGTGCGCGCCAGCAGGACAAGGAGTTCGGCTCCGTCCTCGACATGCGCCAGGCTCGCAGCGCCTTCGGCCGCATCGCTGCCCAGACGGCGAAGCAGGTTCTGCTCCAGCGCGTTCGCGACGCCGAGCGGGACCTCATCTACAACGAGTTCAAGGACAAGAAGGGCCAGCTCATCCGCGGGATCATCCGCAGGTTCGAGAAGGGCCACAATGTCATCGTCGACCTCGGTCGGACCGAGGGCATCCTGTCGCACCGCGAGCAGACGCCGCGGGAGACGTATCGCCCCGGTGACCGCATCGTCGCCTACGTCAAGGACATCGACCGCGAAGCGCGCGGTCCGCTCGTCATCCTCAGCCGGAGCGATCCGCGCCTGGTCGACAAGCTGTTCGAGGCCGAGGTCCCCGAGATCTACGAGGGCATCGTCAAGATCGTCGGCGTCGCCCGGGAGCCCGGTTCTCGCAGCAAGATCGCCGTCAGCACCCGTGATTCGGACGTCGATCCGGTCGGCGCCTGCGTCGGCATCAAGGGGTCCCGCGTCCAGGCCGTCGTCCAGGAGCTCCGCGGGGAGAAGATCGACATCGTCCCCTACGATCCCGATCCGGCGCGCTACATCATCGCCGCAATCCAGCCGGCAGAGGTGAACAAGGTCATCGTCGACGAGGCCGATCACCGGATGGAGCTCGTCGTTCCCGACGAGAAGCTCTCGCTCGCCATCGGCCGCAAGGGCCAGAACGTGCGCCTCGCCTCCCAGCTCACCGGCTGGAAGCTCGACATCATCAGCGAGAGCAAGTTCAAGCAGATGGAGGAAGAAGCGCTCGCCGCCTTCCGCCAGATGGACGGCATCCAGGAAGAGCTCGCTCGCGCCATGTACCGCCTCGGTTTCCGCGCTCTCGAGGAGCTCGCCGAGGCGAGCGTCGAGGAGCTCGTCACCATCGACGGTATCGCCGGCCCGGTCGAGGCGCAGGCTCTGCGCGACCAGGCGTCGTCCACCATGGAACGGCTCCGGAACGAGCGGATCGCCGCCGCCAAGACGAGCCTCGAGCCTCCGACCGAGCGCGACATCCTGCGGCTCGTCCGCGGGGTCGGCGTTCGTACACAGCAGTTCCTCGAAGAGGGCGGCTACCGCAGCATCCAGGACGTGGTCCGTGAGGACCCCGACCGCCTCGCGATCCGAAGTGGGCTCTCGCACAAGAAGGCGCGCGCCGTGCAAGCGGCGGCGCGCGAGTTCATCGAGGGAGAGGCCAAGGAGATCGACGCCGCACGTTCGATCCTTCTCTCCAGCGCAGCGAGCGCGCCGCGGGTGAGCGACGACGTAGGAAGGTGAGCCCCCGTGCGCACATGCGTTGGCTGTCGTAGCGAGGACGAGTCGGACGCGATGATTCGCCTCGTCCTGGGAGAAGACGGCGGTCTCGTCGTCGATCTCGCCGGACGTTCGTTCGGCCGTGGCGCGTGGGTGCATCCGAGGACCGACTGCATCGACCGCGCTGCTCGTGGCGGCGTGGACAAGAGCTTCAAGGGGCCGGTGACGGAGGGTGATACCAGCGCCGTCTTCGACCGCGTCCGTGACGCCGCCAACCGGCGCGTCGAGGCGCTCATCGCTTCGGCGGGGCGCTCCGGCAACGCGGTGTCGGGCTCCGACGTGGCACGCGCCGCCGTCGAAGAAGGGCGCGCCCAGTTGCTCGTGGTAGCAGAGGACGCGCGTGCCGCCGCGCAGGCGACCTTCGTCACCCGCGTTGCGGCCGCCGGCAAAGTGGTTACCTGGGGTACCAAGGAAACGCTGGGTCGTGCGACGGGAAGGCCGGACACGGCCATCGTCGCCATTTCTGATCGCGGGCTGTCCGACGCAATCGTGCGGTCGGTAGCTCTCTCTTCTATTCCCGGGCCCGACGCACGGCGGGGCAAGGGTCAGGCAGTCGTGGAGGTTCGATGAGTAAGCTTCGCGTGTACGAAGTCGCGCGTGATCTCGGGCTCGATAACAAAGCCCTCGTCGCCTTGTTTCAGGCGATCGGGGCCACTGACGTCCGCAATCACATGAGCGCGGTCGCGCCCGAGCAGATCGAGCGTGTCAAGCGGCACATCGCGAAGCAGAGCTCTCAGCCGGTAGAGGAGCGCATTCACGCGACCGTCGTGAAGCGCCGCGCTGCGAAGCGCCCCTCGCCGCCGAGCTCGCCGGTGTCCGCGCCTCCCCCGAGCGCTCCGATGTCGTCGCCGCAGGCGTTCAGGTCTGCGCCCGCTGTTGCACCGCCCGAGCCCGTGTCGGCGCCGCAAGCCGCCGCTCCACCCGAGCCGTCGCAACCGCGGCACGTCGCTCCGCCGGAGCCGCCGGCTCCGCCTCCTCCTCCGCCGCCACAGCGAGTGATTGAAGCCGCACCACCGGTTTCGGCGCCCGAAGTGCATGTTCCCACTGTCGTTCACGAACCGGTCGTTGCCGCGCCACCCGAGCCCCCTCCATCCATGATTACATCTCCGCGTGAGCCGGAGGCCGTGCGCGAGCCCGAGCCGCCGCCCGCGCCGCCCGTTCCCGCGCCGGTCATTGCACCGGCACCGCCTCCTCCGCCGCCGGCGGTCGCCGCCAAGGCTGTCGAGCCCGAGCGTCCGCGTCCCGCAGTCTCCGCGCCGAAGACCGGCGTCGAGGTCTGGGGCGGACGCCCCGGCGTTCCGATGCCGCAGCCCCCGCGCGTAGCTCCCGCTCCGCGTCGAGTTCAGTACGACGCCAAGGCTGGCGGCCAGGCCGGTGGGCCACAGCGCCGCGGCGGCCCGATGATGGGCGGTCGTCCCGGCCAGCGCGGTGCACCGCGCGGCGGTCGCTTCGGCGGTCCCGTGGGTCCGCTCAAGCGTTCGTCCGGCCCCGTGATCCCGGCGCAAGAGCGCGCCGCTCACAAAAAGGTCGTCCGCATCGAAGAGACGGTCCTCCTGCAGACGCTCGCCGGAAGGATCGGCGTCAAGGCGACCGAGCTTCTGATGAAGCTCATGCAGCTCGGCATGACCGGCGTGAACATCAACAGCACGCTCGACGCTGACACGGCGAAGATCGTCGCGAACGAGTTCGGCTGGGACGTCGAGGACACTGCTGTCAGCGAGGCAGAGGCCATCGAGGCCGCGCAGGCCGTCGGCAAGACCGAGGCAGACGAGGGCCGCGAGCCGCGTCCCCCCGTCGTGACGGTCATGGGCCACGTCGATCACGGCAAGACGAGCCTCCTCGACCAGATCCGCAAGACCACCGTCGCGGCCGGCGAGGCCGGCGGCATCACGCAGCACATCGGCGCGTATTCCGTCGACACGCCGCGCGGCAAGGTCACGTTCCTCGACACCCCCGGTCACGAGGCATTCACGCAGATGCGCGCCCGCGGCGCACAGGCGACGGATATCGTCGTCCTCGTCGTCGCAGCCGACGACGGCGTCATGCCGCAGACCAAGGAAGCCATCGTGCACGCTCGCGCGGCCGGCGTGCCGATCGTCGTCGCGGTGAACAAGATCGACAAGCCGCAAGCGCAGCCCGACAGGGTCCGTCGCGAGCTCAGCGAAGCCGGTCTCGTCCCCGAGGAGTGGGGCGGCGAAACGCTGTTCTGCGAGGTGTCGGCGACGACGCGAGCGGGCGTCGATCACCTGCTCGAGACCATCGCTCTCCAGGCCGAGCTCCTCGATCTGCGAGCCAACCCGAAGAACCCCGCTCAGGGTCTGGTCATCGAAGCAGAGCTCGATCGCGGTCGCGGTCCGGTGGCGTCGGTGCTCATCACCGACGGCACGCTCGAGCGCGGGGACGTCATCCTCGCCGGTGCGGCGTGGGGCAAGGTCCGCGCGATGATCGACGACCGCGGTCGCAGCATCGCGAGCGCCAGTCCTTCGACGCCCGTCTCCATCATCGGCTTGAACGAGGTGCCGAGCGCCGGTGACCCCGTCCACGTCGTGAAGGACGCGAAGAAGGCCCAGGAGATCGCCGAGACGCGCGGCAACAAGCAGCGCAAGAGCCTCATGCCGAGCACCACCAAGGTGTCGCTCGAGGAGCTCGCGCGAGCGATGGCCGAAGCGGCTCAGCTCGACCTCAAGGTCATCATCAAGGCCGACGTGCAGGGCTCCGTCGAGGCACTCGGCGAGGCGCTCACCCGCCTGTCGACCGAGAAGGTGAAGGTCACCATCGTGCACGCGGCCGTCGGCGCCATCACCGAGGGCGACGTCAACCTGGCCGTCGCCGCGAAGGCGATCATCATCGGCTTCAACGTGCGCCCCGCCGGCAAGGCAAACACGCTCGCCCAGAAGGAAGAGGTGCAGATCCGCCTCTACTCGATCATCTACGAGGTGGTCGACGACGTGAAGCTCTCGATGGAAGGCCTGCTCGCGCCGACCCAGGTCGCCACGAACATCGGCAAGGCCGAGATCCGGCAGCTCTTCAAGATCTCCAAGTCGGGAATGGTCGCGGGTTGCATGGTCACCGACGGCGTCATTCGCCGCGCCGCGAAGGTGCGCGTCCTCCGGGACGGCAACATGATCTTCGACGGCAAGCTCGCCGCCCTGAAGCGCTTCAAGGACGACGTGCGCGAGGTCAAGGATGGCTTCGACTGCGGTATGTCCTTCGACGGCTTCAACGACCTCAAGGAGCTCGACCAGGTCGAATGCTACGAGGTGCAGGAAGTCCGTCAGTCGCTGTGACGGCCCGGCCGCGCGCAATACGGGCCTCCGGTTCGTGACGAGGCGCGGCCATGTTCGTCGGCGTCGCTCGCATCGTCGTGCAGATCCCGGGCGCGCGGTCCTTGAAGGACCGGCGCATGGTGGTCCGCTCGTTCAAGGACCGGGTCCGCGCACGTCTCAAGATCTCCGTCGCGGAGATCGGGGACGCGGAGAGATGGCAGATAGCGACGTTCGGAGTGTCCGTCGTGTCGTCCGATCGCGGGCAATGCGAGGAGCTCGTGTCGTCGGCGGTGTCGATTGCGCGATCGCTCTCCGACGCCGTCGTTGCGGACGTTCGCACCGAGACCCTGTCGTTCGGTCGTGGCGGCGAGAACCTGAAGCACGGAATCGAGTCCGATGAAGACGACTAGCGTCATCGTGCACGGACGCGGACGAGGCCTGCATGGCGACGGGTGAACCCGGGCTACGCGCGAAGCGCGTCGCGACGCAGATCCGCGCGCGCCTCGTCGAGCTGCTCGCGCGCGACGTCTCCGATCCGATCTTCTCCGGAGTGGTCGTAACGTCGGTAGAGCTCCCGGACGATCTGAGCATCGCGCGCGTGAAGGCGCGCCTCCTGGTCGGTGGAGAAGACGCCGAGCTACGTCGCAAGGCGACGCGCGCTCTCTCTCGGGCGAGCACACGTCTCAGGCGCGCCCTCGGTTCGTCGTTGAAGCTGAAACGCGTGCCCGAGCTCCGGTTCGAGTACGACACCGGCCTCGACGCCGCGAAGCGCGTGGACGAGCTCCTTGCCGAGATCGCCCAGGACTCCAAGGGCACGGATAAGTAGCCGTTTATACGGCGATTTGTCCCGTCTGGTTGGTGCTCTGACACGCGGCCGGCGGGCCGGGCAGCCGCGCTCTCACGACGAGAGTAGGATGCCGCGGTGGCCCGGTCGTTCCACAGCCCCCCGGGAGGCGCAACGCGCGTGGCAGGGCGCTATCGCGTGCTGTCCGAGCTCGCGTCGGGCGGCATGGGAACGGTGTACGCCGCGCTCGACGAATCGACCGGTGAACGCGTCGCGCTGAAGCGGCTCGGCGCGCCGCATCGTCCGGGGACGACGCGCCGCAAGGGTCCGCCCGACGCCGACGTCGCGCTGAGGTTTCAGCTCGAGTACGCGATGCTCTCGCGCCTGCGGCACCCGAGCATCATCGACGTGCTCGAGTACGGCATCGACGGCGAGACGCCGTACTACACGATGGAGCTCCTCGACGGGCAGGACCTGCGCGAAGCGGCGATGGCTCCGTATCGCGACGCTTGCCGTCATGCGCGCGACGTCGCGTCGTCGCTGGCGCTCCTGCACGCGCACCGGCTCGTGCACCGCGACGTCAGTCCGCGCAACGTGCGCGTCACCGCCGGCGGTCGCGCGAAGCTCCTCGATTTCGGGACGCTGACGCCGTTCGGCGCGCCGCCGGACATCGCCGGGACGCCGTCGTGCGTGCCGCCGGAGGCGCTGAACGGGAGCTCGCTCGATCACCGCGCCGACCTGTTCTCGCTGGGCTCGGTCCTCTACTGGCTGCTCACCGCCGAGGAAGCGTTCCCGGCGCGCTGTCTCGACGATCTGCCGTCGCTGCTCGACCGGGTTCCACCGCCGCCGTCCGCGTTCGCGGAGTGCCCGGAAGAGCTCGACGCCCTCGTACTCTCGATGTTGAACCGCGATCCGCTCGCGCGCCCGTCGAGCGCCGCCGAGGTGATCGAGCGGCTCGACGCCATAGCGAAGCTCGAACCCGAGCCCCACGGCGACGTCGTGCACGGTTATGTCGTGAGCGCAAAGACGGTCGGGCGAGCCACCGAGATGATGCTGCTCGGCCAGGCCATCGATCGGGCGCTACGCCGGGAAGGCGGGGGCGTCCTCGTGCTCGGCGAGCGCGGGCTCGGCAAGACCCGGCTCGCGCGGGAAGCGGCGCTCGCGAGCCAGCTCCGCGGCGCGACGGTGCTCTTCGTCGACGCGGCGGCCCAGCAGGGTCCGTACGAGACGGCGGCGCTCATCGGGCGTCGATTGCTCCAGGCATCGCCGGTCGACGCGGCGCTGTCCGCGGCGCGGCACGCGCGTTACCTCTGTCACCTGCTCCCGGAGCTCGCCGAACGGGTTCCGCCGTTCGACCCGGCGGAGCCGAGCTTTGCGCCCGGCGAGTGGCGCGCGCGGCTTCACGAGAGCCTCGCCGGGTGGCTCGACGACTTCGCGCAGCGCCGGCCGCTCGTACTCATCGTCGACGATCTCGACGCGGCGGACGAGAGCTCGGCAAGAGTGGTCGCCTCGGTCGCCCGCGAGGCCTTCGGCCGCCGGCTGCTCGTCATTGCGACGGCGCGCGAAGACCGCGCCGAGCGTGTCCCGCCGGGGACGTTTGCGAGCGTCGTGAAGCTCGCGCCGCTCGAATGCGACGCCGTCGCGGAGCTCGCGCAGTCCCTCTTCGGAGACGCCCCTCACGTCCGTCGCTTCGCCGGCAGCCTGCACGAGAAGAGCGGCGGGAGCCCCGCGTGCTGCATGGAGCTCGTCACTCATCTCGTCGAAGACCGGGTGGTTCGTTACGCGGGCGGCACCTGGTCGCTCCCCGAGGCGTCACTCGTGGAGGCTCTCTCAGCGAGCCTCGAGGGTGCCTCTTCGGCGCGGCTCGCGCGGCTCCGACCCGACGCTCGTTCCCTCGCCGAGGCGCTCAGCGTCGCGAGCAAGGCGCTGCCGCTCAGCCTGTGTCTCTGGCTCGTGCAGACCGACACCGGCTGTCAGCCGCGCGCTGCGATGCTCCTCCTCGACGAGCTCGTCACCGAAGGCGTCCTGGTCGGTGCAGCGGGGCAGTACCGGTTCGCCGACGAGGCGCTCCGTCACGCGCTCCTCGCGGACGTCGACGAGGCGCGCGGCAAGCGACTGCACCGGCAGCTTGGTGAGGCGTTCGTACGCTCGAGTCGCGGCAGACCCTTCGACTCGATCAGCGCCGGGTGGCACCTGCTCCGCGGCGGAGACGAGGAGCGCGGCGCGGAGCTCCTCGCGAGCGCCGCACGTCGTCTCATCCTCGAGTCCGACGATCTGAAGGCGGCCGTTCCCGCGCTCGAGGCGGCCCTCGCGGTGTACAGAAAGCGCGCGCGGCTTCCACACGAGCTGTCGTTCCTGGTCGGCCCGCTCGCATCGGCCGCCTACGGCGTGGATTTTCGTCTCGCGTCTCGCTACGGCGCCGAGGCGCTCCGTCTCTTCGCCGTCGCGACCGGCATCGACGCCGCGGCCCGGCTCGAACCGCGCCTCGGAAAGGCGAGGGCGCTCGCCGAGGGCGTGGCCAGCGCCGCGGCCGCGCGAAGGCTCGCGGGCGGTGACGCCGAACAGATCTCGACGCGCGAGCTCTTCGAGATGTTCTTCGGCTGCGCGGCGTCGCTCTCCGGCGTGTTCTGCGTGTGCCTCGACTCGGCGTCGCTCGCCTCGGTCGGCGAGGTGCTCTCGCCACTCTCCGGCCTCGGCGACGCTCACGCCGCGACCTGGCTCTACCGCTACAACCAGCACCTCTGGCAGATGACGGAGGGCCTGTACACGGAGGCAGAGGCGGGCCTCACGGCGATCGTCGAGGCGTTCGAGGGGACGTCGCCCGTCCTCCTCGCGTCGTCGACGCGCCGGCTCCTGATCGGCGGCGCCCACTTCGCTCTCGGGGCGATCGCGACGCTCCGCGCCGGTGACGAGGTGCTGACCCATGCCGATAGCCTGGCCGCCCTCGGGCTCGACTTCTTCGACATGATCGCCGACCAGCTTCGCATGCTCCATCACGCGCATCGCGGCGAGGTGGCGCGGGCGCGCCGGTATCGCGATCGCATCGACGCTCGTTCCACCGCGCGGGGCTCGACCTGGCAGGTCGAGGTGTGGGAGGCGCCGTCGATGCTGCTCGTGCACGTGCGCGAGAACGACGTCATGGGCCTCAAGCTGACCGCGGAGCGTCTCGACCGGCTCGCGGGAGAGATCCCGTCGCTCGGCCGGCTCTCGACCCTGGCGCGCGCAGCGCATCTCCGCCTGCGAGGCGAGCTCCGGACGGCCCGGAAGTTGCTCGAGGAGATCGTCGGAGACGACAGTGCGCGGTTCGTCGGGATGGCCACCGCCGTCGGGTTGCTCGCGGAGATCTACAACACCGAGGGCGAGTTCGAGCGCGCGGAGCGACTCACGCAGGCGACGCTCGAGCGCTTCCCCGTCGGAGTGGACCGGTTCTCGCGGGTGACGCAGCCGGTCCTCCTCCAGCACGCACACGCGCTCGCCGGGCTCGGCGAGTTCGAGCGAGCGCATTCGACGCTCGCGGATGCGCTCGATACGGCTCGCCGGAGCGGCGACCGGGTGTCCCTCGGTCTGGCGCATCGGGCGCGCGCGCAGCTCGCATTGGTGGAGTCCGACCAGGTCGCGTTCGAGACGCATCTGTCGGCGATGGAGCAGCTCTTCCGGCCGACCGAGAACCCGTCCCTGGTGGCGATGTGCGAGCGTCTCCGTCACGATTTCCGGCGAAGCCGCACCGCCCGTTCCGGCGAGTACAGCGTGGATCCCGGAAGCCGCGGTTCCGTTGCCCGTCGCACCAGGGGCGCCTGAGCCATCTTCGAGCCGTGACCGTCCCGCCGTCTCAGATCCTCCCCGAGATGCTCACGAAGCGCCGTCCGCTCGCGGATGCGCTCGGCGAGAACGCGAGCCAGCTCTCGCACCATCGGCTCAAGCTGACGGTCGCCGAGGGGCCGGACGCGGGCGCGCAGTGCGATATCCTCGGTGCGCGCGTGAGCGTCGGCACCGCGGGCAGCAACGATCTTCGTCTGACCGACGACACGGTGAGCCGTCACCACTGCGAGATCGTCGCGCGCGGCGACTACTACGCCGTTCGCGATCTCGGTTCGACCAACGGGACGCTCGTCGAGGGGGTTCGCGTCTTCGAGGCGCCCCTCGTCCCCGGGGCCCGGCTCGTCCTCGGGGACTCGGCGCTGATCTTCGAGCCCACGCACACCTGGGTCCCCATCGGCGAGTCGCAGTCCGAGCACTTCGGCGAGCTTTACGGGTCGGCGCCCGCGATGCGAACCGTGTTCGCGCTCCTCGAGAAGGTCGCGAGCGTCTCTCTGACGTGCCTCGTCGTGGGCGAGACCGGGACCGGCAAGGAGATCGCGGCGCGAGCCATTCACGAGCTGTCGAACCGGGCGAACGGCCCGTTCGTCATCCTCGACTGCGGCGCCGTCAACGAGAACCTCATCCTCGCGGAGCTCTTCGGTCACGAGCGCGGCGCGTTCACCGGCGCGGATCGGACGCGCATCGGCGCCTTCGAAAGGGCCAGCGGCGGCACCATCCTCCTAGACGAGATCGGCGAGCTGCCGCTCGAGCTTCAACCGAAGCTCCTCCGCGTCCTCGAACGAAAAGAAGTAACCAGAATCGGTGCCGGCGATCCCCTCGAGGTCGACGTCCGCGTCATCGCCGCGACTCATCGCGACCTCGCATCGATGGTCGAGGAGGGGACCTTCCGTGAGGACCTGCTTTACCGGCTCGCGGAGGTCGTCGTGCGCATGCCGCCCCTCCGCGATCACCGGGAAGACATCCCGCTGCTCGCCAACCGGATCCTGCAGCAGCTCGACGGGCCGAAGCGCACGCTCTCGCCCGATGCGATCGCGCATCTCCTCGATCAGCCGTGGTCGGGCAACGTGCGCGAGCTCAGAAATCTGGTCCGTCGCGCCGCCGCGCTGTCAGCCGCGACGGTGCTCCAGCGCGACTCGTTCGATCGCTCGGAGCAGATGCGCCCGAGTCCGAGTTCGTACCCGCCACCCGCCCCGGTGTCCGGGGTCGTCCCCGAGCAGCTCTCCCTGCGCGAGGCTCGCCGGCTCGCCGAACATGATTACCTGGCGAGGCTCGTGGCCCGGTATGGCCCGGACATGGACCTGGCGGCCGCCCATGCCGGCATCCATCGGAAATCGCTTGAGCGCCTCATCCGGCAACGCAGGCTGGCGAAGCGATAGCTGCCGCCGGCGGAGCCGATTTGCTCCAAACTGGAGCAGGAACGCTCCGGCTCCCGGATTCGGCTGCTGAGACCGGCCGTGCGGTCTTCTGCGACGCGGCATTCGCACTCCGCGTCACGGGCACCCATCTTGCACCCCGCGTCGCCCACACGGGTGGCCAAGCGGACCGCTCAAACCGCAAAGACTTTGGGAGAGCAAGTGATGTCAGAACAGACGCAAACGGACGAGTCGGTCACCGGGTTGGAATCGAGCACGCTCCCGCCGGAATCTGTCACGGCGCAGTCACGGAGCGTGGATGCCCCGGCCGCCCCTTCCGGTGCCGTCGACTGGTCCAAGCCCCGCGTGGCGGCCATCCTCCGCGCCGCGGTTCGCTGCTTTGCGCGCTCTGGCTTCGACACCACCACCGCCGAGATCGCCGCCGAGATCGGTATCCCGAAGAGCGTCATCTATCACTACTTCGACGACAAGACGACGCTGGTCCGGGAAGCTCAGCGCTTCGCGTACGCCGATCACTTCGGCCGCATCAAGGAGGCGCTGACCGAGCTCAAGGAGAGCTCCGGCAGGGCCGTCATCGAGGTGCTCCGCACCATCTGGCGCGCCGCCGAGACGCACGACATCGGCTTCGAGCTCGGGATCTGGAGTGAGCTCCGGAACGACGAGCGTGTGCGTGAGCAGGCAGTGGCGCTCCGGCGTGAGCATCATCGAATGATCGCGGCAGGCGTCGCTCGCTCGCTCGGCATCGACAGCGCCGACCCCGGTCGCACCGAGCCGCTCTCCACGCTCATCGTCGCGACCCTCACGGGCCTCTCGCTCAACGCCTATCTCGAAGGCGACAACAAGCTCGAGAGCGAAGCGCACGAGTTTTTCCTCAAGCTCCTCGACCTCGGTATCGAGCGCTTCTCGAAGCGGCCCGACTCCGACGCCCCTCCGGCGTCCGTCTCCGATTCGGATCTGCCGCCGCCCTACGACCTCATCGGGATCCGCCCCGAAGAGATCCGTCAGTAAGACACCGTCAGTCAGACGCCGGACGATGACAACGGGCGCGGCTTGAAGAGCCGCGCCCGTTCGTTCGTCTGCTATCCGCTGCGCGCAACGAGCCCGCTCGTCACTTCTGGATCATGAGCTGAACGCGGCGGTTCTTCGCCTTGTTCGCTTCGTTGGTGTTGGGGACGAGTGGCTTTTCTTGTCCATACCCCCGCGCAGTGAGGCGAGTTGGCTCGACTCCGTCACGGATGAGAGCCTCGCGAACGGCGTTCGCGCGCTCCCCGCTGAGACGCATGTTGTACTCGGGAGTGCCCGAGTCGTCGGTGTGACCCTGGATCTCCACGCCGATGATCTCGGAGTGCGTCCGGAGCGCGTCGGCGGCCTCCTCGATGATGCCGGACGAGTCGGGGAGGATCTCGGCTGAATCGTGCTGGAAATGCACTTCTTTCTTCAGCTTGAGCTCCTTGTCCGTGACCACCACGTTCGCGAGCTTCGGCCGCTTCGTGATCGCGATCTGCGCGCTCACGTCTGCCCGCGGCTTCACCTCGACCTCGACGACGGCGCGCAGGTAATTCGGCGCCTCGGCGGAGATCGTCACCGGTCCTGGCGGCACGTTCTCGAACCGGAACGAGCCCGCTGCGTCTGCCGTCAGTGACAGCGAGCGTCCGATCTTGTCCGTGATCTTCACGGCGGCTCCGCCGACGGCAGTGCTCGTCTCTGCGTCCCTGAGCTGACCGTTCACGTTGCCGACCTTGGCTTGCGCCTCGAGCTCGCAGATGACGGTCGCGGACGGCAGAGGGCCCGTTGAAGCTCCGGGTTGCCCCGGTTGCCCCGGTTGAGTAACGGGCGCGCCGTACGGACCGGCGGGAGGCTGCGGTTGACCGGGGGCGCCGTAGATGGGCGTGCCGTTCAGGTCCGTGCCCTGATACGCGCCGGGGACGCCGGGTTGCGCCGCAGGGGCGCCGTATGCGGGCACACCGGGTGCGCCGAAGCCGATCGTCGCTGAGCACTGACCATCGCGGTAGCCGGTCGCGGAGACGTCGAACGTGTACGTCCCGGGATCGAGATCCGCCGTGCGGAACGTGCCGTCGGCCATGGTGATCATGCCGGTGACGGCGCGACCGTCGAAGCGCACGAGCGCGTCGGGGATCGGCGTGTTGCTGCCCTTCTCGACGACGGTGCCGAGCACGATGTGCGGCAGCTTCGGCGGCTCGGGCGGGGGCGCACGCCTGGATTCGATGCGACGCACCTCGACGCGCGGCTGCGTGTCGACGGCGTACGCGAGCCCGAAGTGGAGGTTCCACGGCATCTCGGGCACCACTTCTTCGATGAACGACGACGTGGCGCCGGTGCCGATGTCGATCGCCGCGAGGAGCGAGAGCCCTTCGAGCCAGGGATAGACGCGCGCGCCGAGCGTGACGCGAGACGGCGTCGTGCTGAAGCCGGCTGCGTTGCCGAGGCACTGATCACCGGCGGCCCGCAGCGCGTTGTCGCAGACGTGATCCTGGCGATTCACCGGGACGTCGATCGTCCACTCGAGGAACGGGCGCACGATGTCGAAGATGCCCTCGACGCCGAGCCCGATGTTGAAGCTGTCGACGCGATTGATGTCGAGGCCGAAGCGCTCGATGCGCGAGATGCGATGACCCTGAGCGGCCTCCACCGAGTCGACGAGCTTGCCGGAGCCGTCGAAGAGGTAGCCGAGGTTCAGGTGTGCGCGGAGCGGGATGCGGTCTTCCTTCTTCTTTCTGTTGTTCAGATCGACGGTGGCCATGCCTCGGAGGCCGTAGCTCGCGTTGTCGATGCCGACGGCGCCGGTACCATTGAGGAGCCACGCCTCGACAGAGCCGCCCGCGCTGAAGATCGAGTCGTCCTCGTGCGGCATGAACGCTTTCACGCCGAAGTTCGTGTCGCCGAGCACCTGCAAGAGCCTCGGGCTACCGAGTGAGTTCGAGCTCGCGCTGGTGTGCACTCCGAGGAACCCCTCGAGGAACGACAGAGGCGTCGCGCTGATGCCGATGTCGCCGCTGATGTGCGTCGCGCTGTCGCTGACGTCGGAAGGGCCGCCGGCGGGCGTCGCGCACGTCGGGCAGAGGAAGCCCGAGCCGCTGAAGTAGCCCGTGAAGAGCGAGAAGCGGAAGGTGCCGACAGCGCCGGAATCGGCCGAATACGTACGAAAGAGGCCGGTCGCCGCATTGATGGAGTTCTGCAGCTTGAGGGACTCGCTCCGGTAGGCGCGGTTCGCGTCCGCGGGCTCTTCGGTCGACGTCGTCTCTCCTGATTCCGTCGCGGCGGCGCCATCGGTACCGAGCGAGAGGCTTGCCTGACCGGAGGCGGCAGGAGCGGGCGCAGGAGCGGCAACTGGCGCCGCGGGCGGAGCGCCGTATACGGGCGCGCCCGGACCCGGAACCGGTTGCTGAGAGCCGTCGGGGCCCATCGGTGGTTGCTGCTGCACCGGCGGCGCGTAGCCCTGTGGCGCGCCTGGATACACCGGCGCTGGCGCATAGCCCTGAGGCGGCCCCGCCGGACCTGGTGGTGCGTCCGCCGGACCCGGCGGTGGCGGTAGCGGTTGTGCTCCGGCGACCCCCGTCAGGCAGAGCGAAGAAAGGCAGACCCCAGACAGGATTCCAATGGTTCGACGCATGCTTCCTCGATTCCTCTGCTCTTTTCCTGGCTGCGTGCCGACTATCCTCACTGACCCCGAGAGCAGAGTTCGACTCGATACTCCTAGCATCGTTTCAGAAACGCGCGGAAAGGGCCAGTGGTAGTGCCTCGCGAGCGGCGAGCCGGCTCATCTGTCCTGAACTTGCTCTCGACTTGGTCTTGGGGGACGGGGACGCCTTCGCGATGGTAGAAAGACGAGGCGTGCCCGACGCGTTGATCAGAGTCGACCACCTCGGCAAGGTTTTCCGTCAGGGCTTCTGGATGCGACGCGTGGAAGCGGTGCGCGATGTCTCCTTCGAGGTGAACGCCGGCCACATCTACGGCTTTCTCGGCCCGAACGGCGCGGGGAAGACGACGACAATCAAGATGCTCACCGGGCTCATCACGCAGACGAGCGGCACCGCAACCGTGTTCGGTGAGCCCATCGGCACCGCGCGAGCGATGCGAAAGGTCGGTTTTTTACCGGAGAACCCTTACGTATATCCCTATCTGACGCCGCGTGAGTTCGTCGAGATGTGCGGGCGACTCTCGGGGCTCGCGCTGCGCGGCCTCAGGAAGCGAGCCGAGGACGTGCTCTCGCTCGCCGGCGTGCTCTACGCCGCGGACCGTCCGGTTCGACGTCTGTCGAAGGGAATGTTGCAGCGCACCGGGCTCGCCGCGGCGCTGGTCGCGGACCCCGAGCTTCTCATCCTCGACGAACCGATGAGCGGGCTCGACCCCGTCGGGCGCAAGGAAGTGCGCGACATCATCTTGAAGGAGCGGGAACGGGGAAGAACGATCTTCTTCTCGACGCACATCCTGAGCGACGTCGAGATGATGTGTGACCACGTCACGATCTTGCGGAAGGGCAGCGTCGTCGTGAGCGGCACCATGCGGACCCTGCTGCGCAAGGACGTGAAGCGCACCGACGTCATCGTGGAGGGCTCGGTGGAGGCGTTCGAGGGGTTCTGCCGCGAGCGCGGCCACGGGCTCCGCAGGACCGGGGAACGGCTCTCGGTCGAGGTCGTCGGAGTGAAGGAGCTCGGCGAGGTGGTGCAGCGCGTCGTCGAGGACGGACTGACGCTCGTGGAGGTCGTGCCGCGCACCGAGTCACTCGAGGACCTGTTCGTGCGCGAGGCGCTCACCGAGCCCGTCTCGTGAGCGAGGACGTTCTGGACGAGAGACTTCGTTCGACGGGGTACACGCCGTCGCTCCGCGACGCGGCCGCACTGTTCGCGCGCCTCGCCGACACTCGGGACGACGACGAGGCGAAGCTCGTCGAGAGAGCGCTGGGACGGCTCGGCGTCGCTGCTGCGGAGCGCGCGCTCACCCTGTTCGACGCTTCCACGCCGCCCCTCCGGGGTCGTCTCTGCGCGCTCGTCGGGCGCGTCGCGAGAACGGGAGGCGACGGCGCTCTCACCGCGTGGCTCTGTGCGCGCCTCGAGGATCCGGATCCGAAGACGCGTCGACGAGCGGCGTCCGCGCTCGGCAAGGTCGGCGGAGAGGGCGTCGAGGCCGCGCTGATCGGCGCGCTCGCCCGCGCCGTCGAGCTGCCGGAGCTGCGCTCCCTCGTCACCGCCGTCGGCAACGTCGGTGGTGAGCTCGCGCTGGGCCGTCTCGGTTCCGTCCGGACCGACGACCCCGAGCTCGCCCGTGTCGTGCGCGAGGCGAAGCTCAAGCTCGAGCGCGGGCAGAACCGCCGGCGCGCTTCGACCATCACGCTGGCCGCTACTCCCGACGACCCCGTCGAAGTGCTTCTTCACGTCCGCGCCGGGCTCGAGGAGTTCTTGCTCGACGAGCTCGGCGTCGCGCGCTCGCCGAAGATCGTGGGGCGCGGCCGCGTCGCCGTGGTCCTCGCCGAGCCGCTCGGTCGTCTCTTCGCCGCCCGCACGTTCCTGCACGTCGGGTTCCCGCTCGAACCGGTGACGCTAGAAAACGGCGACGTGACGAGCGCCGTGGTCCAGGCCATCACGAGCCCGCTCGCGTTGCGGATCTTCACGCGCTTCACCGACGGTTCGGTCCGGTACCGGCTCGCGTGGGCGTCGGGGGGACGGAAGCGCTCGCAGAACTTCCGCGTCGCGGAGGCCGTCGCGGCGGTGCGGCCGGAGCTCGTCAACGATCCGACGGCGGCGCCGTGGGAGGTCGTCGTCACCGAACGAGACGGCAAGTCGGGTGGTCGCATCTACACCGAGCTCTGGCCGCAGGGCCTCGTCGATCCGCGGTTCGCATACCGGCGACACGCGCTCTTCGCGTCGTCGCACCCGACGATCGCGGCGGCCCTGGCTCGGGCGAGTGGCGTCCGGGCAGACGACGTCGTGTGGGATCCCTTCGCCGGGTCGGCGACGGAGCTCGTCGAGCGGGCATACCTCGGGCCCTATTCGCGGCTCTACGGCACCGACGCCGAGCCGTCGGCGCTCGAGCGCGCGCGAGAGAATCTGACCGCGGCCAAGGTCGAGCGGTGGGAGCTCGCGGAGGGCGACGCGCGCACCGTGCGCCTACCCGTCGCGCCGAGCCTCGTGCTCACGAATCCGCCGTATGGAAAGCGTGTCCGCACGCCGGGCACGGTGAGCGCGCTCCTCGACGCGACGCTCGCCAACGTCGCCGCGCAGCTCCGCCCCGGCGGTCGCGTCGTGTGGGTTTCGCCCGAGCCGGCAGCGACGGCGCGAGCCGCGGCGCGGCACGGTTTCTCGCTCTCCGTGGGGCGCCCGGTGGACGTCGGCGGGATCCGCGCCGAGCTCCAGGTGCTCGTCGCGGGGACGCGGCCGCGCCCGCGCTGAGGGCGTTCAGACGAGTCGCGTCGAGATCGTCGCGGAACGCGTCAGCGTCCGGTGAACGGGGCACTTGCCGGCGATCTGGAGCACGCGCTCGCGCTGGGCGGCGTCGAGGTCGCCGTCGAGGGTCACGTCGAGCTCGACGGTCAGGCCCGTCGCGTCGTCGCGGGTACCGCGCGCCTTCACGTTCACCGCGCGGAGCGGCAACGCCTTGCGCTCGGCGTAGAGCCGGATCGTCATGGACGTGCAGGCGACGAGCGCGGCGAGCAGCAGCTCGTGCGGCGCGGGTCCCGCGTCGGCTCCGCCGTCTTCCGTCAATTCGTCGGCGACGAGCCGATGCGGCCCGACGGCGACATTCGTCTTGAACTTGCCGTCGCCGACCGAGGCTTCGACCTCGCGATACACCTTCGTCATTCGCGAGAGCGTGTCCCGCGTGCGACGTATCTGCAAGAGCTCTAGCGTCGTGCGCGCGTCACGACGCTGTCGGCCCAGGCCGCGAAGACGGCGTTGGCGACGGGGGCGACGTCGCGCACCGCGGCGGGCGTCTCTGCGACGAGCGCGGCCCCGTCGACGCCTGCGTCGCGGAGCTCGTCGGCGAACTCCTTCCCCATCGCGACGACCTGCGCGTGCCCCGCCTCGAGGTGGAAGAGAAAGCCGTGCGCGCGCTCGCCGTAGCGGAATGCCTGGTGCGCCGTCAGCTCCGATCGCGCGAGCGACACCGCGCCCGCGGGGAGGTCGAACACGTCGCCGTGCCAGTGGAGCGCGCGAAAGGCGAGGGGAGTGCTTCCGAGGAGCGCGTCGTCGGCGGACGCCTCTCGTCGCGTCACGTCGAACCAGCCGATCTCCTTCTCTGCACCCGGTGCGACGGTCGCGCCGAGGGTCGCCGCGAGGAGCTGCGAGCCGAGACAGATCCCGAGCACCGGGACGTCGGCGCGGAGCGCGCGCTCGATGAGCCGCTGCTCGTTCGCGAGGTACGGATATCGGTCGACCTCGTAGACGCCCATCGGTCCGCCCATGACGAGCAGCCCGACCGCGCCGTCGAGGTGCTCGGGCACCGGCTCGCCCCGATCGGCTCGTGTCACCGCGACGTCGACGTCGCGACCGCCGAGAGCCTGGGCGACGAGTCCGGGGCCCTCCGGCTCGATGTGCTGGAGGACGCGAACGACGAGCTTTTCCGCCATCGCGCCGACGATAGCAAAAGGCGCAGAGGGTCGTGCTAAACGGTTTCCCGATGGCGGATCCGGAAACGAAAATTCGCGCCGCGTTCCAGCGTGCGCAGAAGGCCGCGTTCGGCGGCGAGTACGGCGACGTCGATCCGGCGATCCGTGCGTCGCAGCACGCGGATTACCAGGCGAACGCCGCGATGTCGCTCAAGGCGAAGCTCGGCAAGCCGCCGCGCGACATCGCGGCCGCCATCGTCGCAAAGCTCGACGCGCCCGACGTGATCGCGAAGGCCGACATCGCAGGTCCCGGTTTCATCAACGTGACGCTTGCCGACGCCTATCTGAGCCGCGAGCTCCGCGCCGTGTCCGCCGAGTCCGAGGTCGGGCTTGCGCTCGTCGAGCGGCCCGACACCGTGGTCATCGACTACTCGTCGCCGAACGTCGCGAAGGAGATGCACGTCGGGCACCTCCGCAGCACGATCCTCGGGGATGCGCTGTCGCGCGTGCTCGAGGCGCTCGGGAACCGCGTCATTCGCCAGAACCACCTCGGCGACTGGGGAACGCCGTTCGGGATGCTGATCGAGCATCTCCTCGACGTCGGCGAAGGGGAGGCCGAGCGCTCGATGGGCGAGCTCAAGGAGTTCTACCAGGCGGCGCGACGTAAGTTCGACGCTGACGAGGGGTTCGCCGAGCGCTCACGACGCCGAGTCGTGTCGCTCCAGGGTGGGGACGTGGCCACGCTCGCCCTCTGGCGACGGCTGGTCGACGCGACGCTGCGTCACGCCTCGGGGCTCTACGAGAAGCTCGGGGTACGTCTCACGAGCGAGAGCGTCGCGGGTGAGAGCTTCTACAACCCGATGCTCGCCGACGTCGTGAAGGAGCTCGTCGACAAGGGGCTCGCGGTGGAGAGCGATGGCGCGCTCTGCGTCTTCCCCCCCGGTTTCGCCGGCCGCGAGGGCGCAAAGCTGCCGCTCATCGTCCGCAAGCAGGACGGCGGCTACAGTTACGCCACGACGGATCTCGCTGCGATCCGGTACCGTGTCGGGACGCTCGGCGCGACGCGCGTCCTGGTCGTCGTGGGTGCAGAGCAGCAGCAGCACCTCGCCATGGTCTTCGCGACGGCGAAGCTCGCCGGCTGGCTCGCGCCGCCCACCCGCGCCGAGCACGTGGCGTTCGGCGCCGTGCTCGGCACCGACGGCAAGATGTTCAAGACGCGAGCCGGGCATTCCGTGCGCCTCGTCGATCTGCTCGAGGAAGCCGTCGAGCGCGCCCGCGTCGTCGTCTCCGAGAAGAACCCGGAGCTCGACGCGGAGACGCGCGACGAGGTGGCACGCATGGTCGGTATCGGCGCGGTGAAATACGCCGATCTGTCGAGCGATCGCGTGAAGGGCTACGTGTTCGACTACGACCGCATGCTGTCCTTCGACGGCAACACCGCGCCATATCTGCAATACGCGCACGCCCGCATTCGCTCGATCTTCCGGCGTTCGGAGCAGGCCGTTCCCCACCCGTCCGCGATCCGCATCGAAGCGCCGGCGGAGCGCGCGCTCGCCCTCGTGCTCCTGCGTTTTCCGACCGCCGTCAACGGCGTCGCGGAGTCGCTCGAGCCGCACCGTCTCTGCACGTATCTCTACGACGTCGCGACCGCGTTCTCGACGTTCTACGAGGCGTGCCCGGTGCTCAAGGCCGACTCCGATGAGCAGCGCGAGTCGCGGCTCGCGCTCTCCGATGTCACCGCGCGCGTGCTCGCGCTCGGGCTCGAGCTTCTCGGTATCGATGCGCCGGAGCGCATGTGAAGGGGAAAACATGGATCGCACCGGGACTCTGATCGTCGGCGCGGGGGTCACCGGCCTCGCCACCGCCGCGGCCCTCGAGGGCGACGATTACATCGTTCTCGAGGCGGACTCGCAGATCGGCGGTTACTGCAAGACGATCCACGAGAAGGGGTTCGTCTGGGATTACTCGGGCCATTTCTTCCACTTCAAGCATCCGGAGATCGAGGCGTGGCTTCGCGCACGGATGGGCTCGCAAGCCGTACGCACCGTCGAGAAGCGCTCGTTCGTCTCCTTCGACGGGTCACGCGTCGATTTCCCGTTCCAGAAGAACATCCACCAGCTCCCGAAAGCCGACTTCGTGGAGTGCCTCTACGATCTCTACATGGCGCGCGCGCCGCTCGAGCTACTCGGCCCGGGCGCGACGCGAGCCCCCGAGCGGAACTTCAAGGAGATGCTCTACGCGCGCTTTGGTCGAGGCATCGCCGAGAAGTTTCTGATTCCTTATAATGAGAAGCTCTACGCCTGCGATCTGTCGACGCTCGACCGGAACGCGATGGGCCGGTTCTTCCCGCACGCGGATCTGACGGACATCATCCGCAACATGCGGGTCGCGGACAACGCGAGCTATAACTCCACCTTCACGTATCCCGAGGGCGGCGCGTTCGAATACGTGAAGGCACTGGCCAGCGCCGTCCGTCCCGAGGCGATCGCGACGGGGGAAGCGCTGGTCGCCGTCGACGCTGCGCAGCGAGTCGCACGCACCACGAAGCGCGAGATCAAGTTCGACCGGCTGGTGTCGTCGGCACCGTTCGACCGCCTCTTGCGTCTCACCGGCGTCGAGCACGACCCGAGCGTCTTCACCTGGAACAAGGTGCTCGTGTTCAATCTCGGGTTCGACCGCAAGGGCCCGAAGGACGTGCACTGGGTCTATTACCCGAACCCCGAGCGCGTCTTTTACCGGGTCGGCTTCTACGACAACATCTTCGACACCGACCGCCTGAGCATCTACGTCGAGATCGGCTTTCCGCGGGACGCGGTGATCGACGTTGCCGCCGTCCGTGCGCGGGTCCTCGACGATCTCGGACGCGAGGGCGTGACCACGCCCGACCATCGGCTCATCGCCGAGCACTCCGTGGTCATGGACCCGGCCTACGTGCACATCACCGAGCGCTCCATGGCCGAACATCGCCGACTCGCCGACGGGCTCCGTGCGCAGGGAATCCATTCAGCAGGTCGTTACGGTGGGTGGACATACTGTTCCATCGAGGACAACATCGTCGAAGCGCGTGCGTTGGTAGCAGGATTCAAGGGCTCCTGAGCGTCGGGCCCGTCGGCGGCGCGACGCTGGTCGGCGTGGCCCGGTTGCCTGTCCGGGCTGGCGACTTAGCTTCATCCAACCATGAAGATCAGACGCTCGGGAGACCGCGGGCTTGCCGACCACGGCTGGCTCCGCTCCTTCCATACCTTCTCGTTCGCGGATTATTACGACCCGGCGAACATGGGTTTTCGCGCTCTTCGGGTCATCAACGAGGACCGCGTGGAGGCCGGGCGCGGCTTCGGCACGCACCCCCACCGCGACATGGAGATCATCTCCTACGTCCTCGACGGCGAGCTGTCGCACAAGGACAGCATGGGCAACGGCTCCGTGATCCGGCCTGGTGACGTGCAGCGCATGTCGGCGGGCACCGGCGTTCGGCACAGCGAGTTCAACCCGTCGCAGTCGGATGGCGTGCACTTCTTGCAGATCTGGATCGTCCCCGATCGCGCAGGGCACCAGCCGAGCTACGAGCAGAAGTCGTTCTCCGACGAGGAGCGCGCCGGCAAGCTGCGTCTGGTCGCGTCGAATGACGGACAGGGCGGCTCGGTGAGCATCAACCAGGACGCAAAGCTCTACGCCGGCACCTTCGGCGAGGGTGAGAAGGCGCGCTACGAGCTCCCCGCTGGACGGCATGCGTGGCTCCACGTCGCCCGCGGCACCGTGACCGTTCAGGGTGAGACGCTCGGCGCCGGCGACGCTGCCGCGATCGACGACGCGGGTCCGATCGACATCACGGGCACCTCGAATGGCGAAGTGCTGCTCTTCGATCTCGCCTGAACCGGACCGGGATCCATTGCCTCGTGCGGCCGGTCACTCGGAGCCAGCATGACCACGAGAGCGTGAAATATCGCGGGAAATCTTGGCCTGGATCCTGCTCGGATCCCTTGGATGGACAAGGTAACGACCGATACCGTCAAGCATCTGAACTCGTTCCTGCGCGGGGAGCTCGCCGCCGTCGAGACCTATCGCCTCGCGTTGAACAAGCTCGATCGCTCGCCTCACCGCGCGTTGCTCGAGCACTGCGAGCGCTCTCACGCGGCACGCGCGCGCGTCCTCGCGGACGAGGTGCGGACCCGTGGCGGCGAGCCGTCACAGGGCTCCGGGCCATGGGGCACGTTCGCGAAGCTGATCGAGGGCAGCGCCGTCGCGTTCGGCGAGAAGGCCGCGATCGCCGCGCTCGAGGAGGGCGAGGATCATGGGCGTGACGACTACCGTCGCGACTTACCGGACCTCGACCCGACGGCGCGCCATCGTGTCGAGAGCGACGTCATTCCGGAGCAGAACCGGACTCACCAGGCCATCAGCTCGCTGAAGAAGTCGCTGTCGTAACGGCAGATAGTGAGCGCGTCAGGAACCGAACGCGCGGGAACGTGAAGGCCGCCGGGTCGCCGCTCCCGCGCGCGCACCTGCGAGGATCACGTCGACCGCGGCCTCGAGGAACTCCTCGTCGGCGGGGGCGATCCCATTGACGACGCGACGCATGACCGGCGCAAACGCGAGCTCGATGACGAGCTCGGCATCGATGTTCGGCGGCAGCTCTCCGCGCGCAACGGCGTGTTCGACCACGATGGCGCGAGCACGCACGTGATCGGCGTGGAGGCTCCGCTTCATCTGCTCGACTTCGGGGTGCGACCCTTCGTTCTGCATCATGCGCAGGAGGCCGCGACCGGTCGGTGACTCAGCCCGCTTCACGACCTCTCGAAGAAGCTCGAGAAGATCGCCACGCACCGAGCCGGTCTCGGGCGGCTCGTTCGGAGTGATCAGGTGCCGCAGCGCGGCGCCGACCAGCTCGATCTTCGTCGGCCAGCGCCGGTAGATCGTCGTCTTGTTCACTCCCGAGAGCGTCGCCACGTCCTCGAACCGGAGGGCCTCGTAGCCGACGCGCCCGATCTCTTCGAGAGTCGCCTTGAGGACGTCTTCGACGACCCGGGCGCTCCGACCGTGCGTCCGGACGCCCTCGGTTCGGCGGGTCACCCCGGGTCGGTTCGAGGTGAGGGGTCGGGTAGACACTGGATTTGCTCGGGAAAACGGAGCCGTCAGATTGGGCCTTTAGAAATTATGGCAACGAGCCGTTGCCAAAGCAAGTCTCCCAGCCCATAGATACGACCGTCCCAACCATCCGCGCAACGCGGAGGAAGCCCGCTCCCCCCATGACTAGTGCCGCCCGGACTGGCCTGCCGGAAGAATCCACCCCAGTCGCCCCCGTAAAGACCAAAGCACCTGGCGTCTCGCGTCAAAAGCTCATCCTCGGCTCCGTCGCCGTCCTCGCGGCCCTCGCCGGGGGCACCTGGTACGTGATGCACCGCGGCCTCGAGAACACCGACGACGCTCAGGTCGACGGTGACGTCGTGGCAGTCCCCGCGCGCATCGGCGGCATCGTGTCGCACGTGCACTTCATCGAGAACCAGAAGGTAAAGGCAGGGGACCTTCTCGCGGAGCTCGAGGACGCGCCGGTCAAGGCCAAGCTCGCCGAAGCAGAGGCAAAGCTCGCATCTGCCGCTGCGACGTCGCAGGCTGCCGACGCCGAGGTCGTCGTCGCAGAGGCAAACGCGGTCGGCAACAAGTCCGTGGCCGAAGCCGGGCTGCGCTCCGCGGCCGTCGGTGTGACGTCGTACTCCGATCAGATCCACGACGCGGAATCCGCGGTGAAGAGCGCCGAGGTGAGCCTCGCTCAGGCTGCATCCGACGACGACCGCGGCAAGTCGCTGTTCGCGAACGGCTCGATCGCCAAGGCCGAGATGGATCGCCTCGACACGGCGCGCAGCGTGGCCGACTCGGCCGTCGCGGGCGCACGTGCGCGCCTCGCCGGAGCGAAGGAATCCGCGACCCAGGCGCAGAGCAAGGTCGTCGAGGCGTCCGCGCGCGTGAAGCAGTCGAGCCTCGTCGAGCCGCTCGTCCGCCAGGCACGCGCACGCGCCGACGCAGCCCACGCCGAGGTGGCGACGGCACAGGCCGCCCGCGATCTGGCCGCCATCGATCTTTCGTACACGAAGATCGTCGCTCCCTCCGACGGCCTGGTCTCGAAGAAGACGGTCAACGAAGGGCAGGCCGTCGGCCTCGGGCAGGCCATCGTGCAGGTCGTGACGAACCACACCTGGGTCACGGCGAACTTCAAGGAGACCCAGGTCGGCCACATGCGGACCGGGCAAGCCGTCGAGTTCTCCGTCGACGCCTATCCCGGCATGACGTTCAACGGCGAGGTCGAGAGCCTCTCCGGCGCGACCGGCGCGCGCTTCACGCTGCTCGCGCCCGACAACGCCTCGGGTAACTTCACGAAGGTCGTTCAGCGGCTCCCGGTACGCGTCCGCATTCATGACCAGCCCGCAGGCTATGCGCTCCGTCCCGGCATGAGCGTCGACCTCACCGTCGACACGCGCAAGTAAGGGCGGGCACCGTGACGACCTCCGCCGTCCCTCTGTCGTTACCGGTCGCGCGGCCCGTCAACAAGTGGGCCGTCGCGGTCGCCGTCGCCGTCGGCGCGCTGCTCGAGGTCATCGACACGAGCATCGTCAACGTCGCGCTCTCGCAGATCCAGGCCTCGCTCGGCGCGACGCTGACCGAGGTGAGCTGGGTCGTCTCGTCGTACTCGGTCGCGAACGTCATCATCCTTCCGCTCTCGGCATGGCTTGGGCACCGGTTCGGCAAGAAGGCGTACTTCGTCTTCTCGCTCGTCGGCTTCACCGTCGCCTCGATGATGTGCGGCATGGCGACGTCGTTCACGATGCTCGTCGTTGCTCGCGTCCTTCAGGGGCTCGCCGGCGGTGGTCTGCTCGCGAAGGCCCAGGCCATCCTCTTCGAGACCTTCCCGCGTGAAGAGCAGGCGATGGCGCAGGCCTTCTTCGGGATCATCGTCATCTCGGGGCCCGCCATCGGTCCGACCCTCGGCGGCTATCTCGTCACGAACGTCGACTGGCGCTGGATCTTCTTCATCAACCTGCCCGTCGGCATCGCGGCGGTGATCCTCACCCTTGCCGCGCTGCCCCCCGACCCGCCCAAGACCGCGCAGAAGGGCATCGACTGGCTCGCCATCGCGTTGCTCGCGATCGGTCTCGGCTCGCTCCAGACCATCCTCGAGGAAGGCAACACCGAGGACTGGTTCGACTCGCGCTTCATCGTCTCCCTCACGGTCGCGATGGTGCTCGGCCTCGGCGGCCTCGTGTGGCGGCTGCTCGTCGTCGACGAGCCGGTCGTCGATCTGCGCGTGCTCCGGTACCGCTCACTCTGGGCGGGCAGCATCCTCTCGATCGTCGTCGGTATCGCGCTCTACGGTGCGCTCTTCTCGATCCCGCTCTTCGCCCAGAGCATCCTCGGCTTCACCTCGCAGCAGACCGGCATGTTGCTCTTGCCCGGCGCTCTCGCATCGGCGGTCGCAATGCCGATCGCCGGCCGCATCCTGAAGGTGGTCGAGGCACGGATTGCGTTGATCGGCGGCTCGATCTTGCTCATCCTCGCGCTCTTCCAGCTGTCCGATCTGTCGCCGCAGACGGGGGAGAATAATATCTTCTGGGCGCTCATCATCCGCTCCTTCGGGACGGTCCTGATGTTCCTTCCGCTGAGCCTCGCGACGCTCGGCAACATTCCGAAGGAAGACATCTCCAAGGCGACTGGCTTCTACAGCCTGACGCGCCAGCTCGGCGGCAGCATCGGCGTCGCGCTCCTCACCACGCTCCTCACGCGGCGCGAGAACTTCCATCGCTCGGTCCTCATCGAGAAGGTGTCGGCGAACAGCCAGCTCGCGCTCGACCGGCTCGCCGCGTTCCGCGGGCTCTTCCTCTCGAAGGGCTTCACCTTCGACGACGCGCAGGCGAAGGCGATGTCCATGCTCGACCATGCCGTCGACTCTCAGGCGCTGGTGATGTCCTTCTGCGACACCTTCGTCGCGACGGGCGTCCTCATCATCGTGTCCCTGCCGCTCGTCATTCTGCTCGGCAAGGGCAAGGGCGCCGCGCCCGTCGCGGACCACTGACGATATCGAGTACCGGCGCGTCTCAACGGTGAGCGCGCCGGACTTCGTCGGAATCGACGCTGTCCTGGTCGTCGGCGCTCGTCTCGACATCGTCCTCGGAGACTCGCACCCGGGTCCTTGGACGCTCGTCCGCCGAGACGCCCTCCACGTCGATGGGCTCGGCCTCCGTGACGGTGCCCGGCCCGTGCAGGAGATAGTCGCGCGCTTCGGTCATCGACCTGCGCGCGTCCTCGCCGGCGACGCGCGTCGCCCGCGCGGCGTCACGGAGCGGCCGCCCGAAGAGGATCGACAGAAGAACGAGCACCGTGGGGACGACCACGCCGAGCATCAATCCGACCACGAACATGGCCAGATTGAGGCCAATCACGGCGAGGAGCAGGGGCGGCCCGTTCAGCGGCCTGCCGCGACGTCTCGAACGTCGCGCGGCCGCCTCTGCGCGCTTTCGCTGGGACCGACTCCGCCGGTACTGGTCGCGGGCGCGTGCGCGTGCACCACGTCCCCACTGCTCGGCGTCGCTGGCGAAATCCTGTGCCTCGCGGACCCAGTCCTGGGCGCTCTTCTCCCAGTTCCCCCGGCTCCGCTCGTCACGTTCCCCGCGGTCGCGGCGTGAGCCGGTGAACGCCGCGGCGGCTGCCTGTGCCGCACGGCGCTCGCGCTCGCTTCGTGACTCCGTCGTGCTTGCCGCGCCGCGATCGGCTTGCTCGAGGCGCTTCAGCAACGGCCCGAGCTTCGACGCTCGGCGGTCCGGATCCGGATCGAGCATCTTCGCGAGCACATCGCGAAGGACCGGTTCGCTGGAGCCGAGCGCGGCGTTCACGTCGATGGAAAGGCCGCGATGTGGCAACGTCTCCGGCTCGCGCCCGGTGAGCAAGCGGAGCGCCGTCGCGCCGACCGAGTAGACGTCGGTCGCGGGGAGGGCACGACCCTGGAGTTGCTCGGGCGCCATGTAGCCGTACGTGCCGACGATGGTGCTGCCGCCCTCGGGCTTCAGTCGATCGCGGACCGCGCCGAAATCGACGAGCGCGAACGAGCCGTCCGGGCGTCGGATGAAGTTCTTCGGATTGATGTCGCGATGGATGACGGGCGGAGAGCGACCGTGCAGGTAGTCGAGCACCGACCCCGCGTCGCGCATGAACCGCACCACGTCGTCTCTCGAGAGCGCGCCGCCCTTTGCGGTCAGATGCGCGAGGCTCTTGCCCTCGATCTTCTGCATCACGAGGTAGAGCGCGCCGTCTTCTTCGAAGTGCTCGATGTGCGCCGGGAGCGCCGGGTGCGACAGAGTCTCGAGCACCGTGGCCTCGCGTTCGGCGAGCTCTACGTCCTTCCATGACTTGGCGCCTCGCACCGAGAAGCGCTTGATGGCGACCGCGGTCCCCGTCTTGGCGTCGATCGCGTCGAAGGTCGTCCCCTGAGCGCCTTCGCCCAGCTTGCCGACGACCCGGTACCGCCCGTCGCGAAGCACCTCGTCGCCCATTGCCGAGCTACTATTGGGCTCGCTTCCCCCTCTGTCACGGTCCCACCAGGAAACGGCGCCGGATGGCGCGGAAGGCTGGGGCAAAGACGGGGCAAACGCGACGCCAAGCCCCCGTTCCGCCCGCACTTTCCGTTCCCCGGCCCGCGTCCTTCCGCCTTGACGTCGGAAACGACGCGGCTACTCTCGCGGCCCCATTCCAGAGTAGCTCAGTTGGTAGAGCAGGCGGCTGTTAACCGCCGGGTCGCTGGTTCGAGTCCAGCCTCTGGAGCAGATACGCGGAATCACTCGATTCCGATCAACACCAACCGCCGACGGGAACGAGAACTCGACGTAGCGGGTCTCGAATGGCTCGCACACGCACCCGCGACAAGCAGAGCTTGCTCGGCCTCGGCCCAACGCGCTGGCGCGACGTTCGTGATCACGGGTCCGATCCGGTCGCGTCGTCCGATCACCCCTTCGCACTGAACTCGTCCCAGCCTTCGCTCTCCCACGCGAGGGGCTGATCGTCGGAGGCGAACTCACCGACGTCGGGGGGTGCCGCGCGGTACGCCGCAGCATCGTCCGTGGCGGCCGCCCTGAGCGCCAGCTTGGCGAGGCGGACACGCTCGTCGTGGGGGAGCTTCAGGACGAGAGGCCAGAGATCGTGGGCTGTGAGCGGTTCGCTCATGTGGACATGGGTAGCGGGCCGCGGCAACTCGTCAGTGTCCGCATGACCTGCGTGCCCCGCGCGCGAGAAATTCTCTCCCGTCGCGCAATCTCCGCCCGCGAAGCGATCTCCCCGGCGTCGAGTTGGCGCTGCCACTCGAGCGCGCGCGGGAGGCGCGCTACCGGCTTGTGCACCACTCGGGGCGCCGTCGCCTCCGACTGCCGCTTTCTCGCCGCAGCCAAATCCACCACAAGAGAGGTCGCGAAGTTCTCGTTTGAGGCGGACCTAGGAAGCAGAGCAAACTGCCCGATTCGTTCCCAGTGGTGTAGGCTTCGTCAGCGGGAGGCACGCGCGGGCAAGTTGAGGTTCCTCGGTACGACGAGAGGCGTGCTTGTCATGACTGTGCTGACGGTCGGTGCCGCGGCGTTCGCTGAGCCGGGGGCACCTGCGGCGAACGTCGCACGCTTCGCGTGGCCCGATGGCGTGCTCGGGAGCATGACCTATTCGCGGTCCAGCAAGAGGAGCGGGCGGTCAACACCCGTGATCCGCATGACCTATCGCATGGCCGTGAGGCGCTCCCACGACGTCGCGAAGATCATCACGTGGTCCCAACCCACCCTCGACGGCATCCAGGAGGGCTCCCGGCTCGACCTCTTGGTGCTGATCGGGGCGGCCGTGCCGCCGATCTTGATCGACGCAGAGACAGCGGAGTACGTCGACCCTGGGCCGGGCGCGATTGAGACGGTGCTTCAATCCTTCGTGAGTGCCACGGGTAAGCCGCTGACCTCACCTGCACGCGACGTCGCGTTGTCGCTTCTCAAGGTGCGGGGTCGCAATTTCTGGCGCGCGCTGGTGGGGCGATGGGTTTCGATGCGGCTGTCGCCGGGAAGCACATCACGTCGGAAGGGCCCACTCGAGCTCCCGACGACTCTGCCCCCGATGACGGGGACGAGCACTCTGACCGTCAGCCACTTCGAGCCCTGCCCGAACAACGGCCACGCACGCTGCGTCGAGATCGACGAGACGACGGACGTCCCGCCTGCCGACTTCGTCGCGATGACCCGGACCGCATCGACCAAGCTCGGTTCGACTCCCACCGAGCTTCCCAAGGAGGCGCGGATCACCCGCGTCTCGTTCCGCTTCCACCTGGTGACGGATCCCGCGACACTTCTGCCGTACTCGATGCGCACGGAAGCCGAGTCGAAGGGCCTCTACGGTGGCAAGGAGCCCATCGAGGAGGGCGAGACCGAGGAGTGGACGTTCTCTTACGACGCAAAGTGAGCGTGCGCATCAGTCGCGCATCCCATCGCGGACAGCTCAGGCAGTGGACCAAGCTAACCATCCCCCGTGCGACGCGGTTGCGCTTGGACTCGGCGCTCAAGGGTATTCAGAAGCTGCGTGACCCGTGCTCGCGAGATCCCGTCCCGTCTCGCAGCGTCCGTCAAGAGCGTCCGCAAAATCCCCTCGCATCGAACGATCTGCGCTCGTGACCGCCTCGCTCGCGACGAGCGAGAGCCAGCATGCTGCGTTCGCAAGTGGGTCGCGCCGAGCTCCACCGTGCTCACCCGCACAGCGAGCGGATGCGGGCGGCGAGTGCGCGCGTTTCGGGGCTCGCGTCGTCGCGAACGCCGAGCTCCAGGCCGAGGCCCAGTTCGAAGCGCGTCCATCGGCCGACGCCGGGGCCGCTCGCTGGTAGGGTCGCGTCGAGCCCGGAAGCGTTCGGCGCTCCGGCGACCGCGTTTGCTGCAGGGCCGAGGCCGAGCGCTTCCGCCGCGCCGCCGGGAGGGCACGCTTCCCGCGCGAGCGCCTCCAGCTGTTCGCCCGACATCGCGATGAGCCGCTCCTTGATCGTCGGCAACGGCGATGGATCCATGACCTGCATCCGGCGCACCGCGAGCGCCCACACGAGCTGTTGCCGCCCATAGCGCGTCGCGACGCCATGGAAGGGCGGACGCGGCACGATCTCCATCTCCAGCCACCGCTTCAGCACGCGTTCTCGCATCGCCAGCATCTGTGCCAGCTCCGCCAGCCTCCATCCTGTCTTCGGTTTGGCTCGCGAGGGCCGCACGTATCCGGTCCGCAGCTGCTGCTCCTTTCGCTTCTTCGCGCGTCGCTCTCGCGCCATCTTCCCCATGCTGTGCGCGTGGCTCATGACTCGAACGCTACGGGGCACATCGAGCCTTCGCAACCCCGCTCCACCCGATGCTGCGTAGAGCACGCCAACCTAGGCGTCAAAATAGCTTCAACGTGGGCGGAGCTAGGGTTTCAACGCCTCGAGTTCACCCGATCTCCGGTGAAGCAAGGCTATTGTTGCCCGGTATTGACCGTACTATGGAGATAGTGGGGCAATCATCGCCCTGATTTCACCCGATTCGTGGCTGTTCAGGGCTATCATCGCCGAGGTCTAACTCGATTCAGCGCTGAACAAGCCGCTCATCGCCCGTCTCAGTCCAGTGTGCACGGCTGCAGCGATGTGCATCGCGCTGAGTCTCCGGAGCCCTGGCAGCTGTTCCCGGGACCACACGGATCGAATCCGTTGGTCGGAAAGACGCACGGGGCTCCTGATGACAACCACGGCTTGCAGGTCCCGACCCCGGTCGAGTCGTCGCAGTAGCTCACGGTTGGGTCGCAGGTGTTGACACCACTCATGAGAACGCACGAACCGGTCGCGGGCCGGTGCACGCAGGTATGCGAGCCGGTCGTGTCACAGATGATGTCACTCATCTCGTATTGCGCGCCGCACTGGAGTAGCGACGTGCATGAGTCCCCGAGCTTCGCCACCGGCATGCACGTGCCGGGGTTAGGATTGATCGAGCCAACGCAGGCGAGGCCGGGTGCACAGCTTGGCCCGACGAATCCCCCGCAGCTTTCGCCGATGCTCGCTGCTGGACCACAGAGAGCAGGCGCTGGACCCCCCGAGCAAGAAAGTCCCGGAGCGCATTGAGTCGGTGTTCCGCAGGGGTCGCCCGGGTTCGCTCCCGGCGGGGTCGAGGTATCGCAGCCACCCCAACTCCCGAACCCCGATCCCGATGAGAACAGCCCGGCGATGCAGTACTCCCCCGACGAGCAATCGGTGTTCGCCCGGCAGGATTGATCCGAGGCCGGCGTGCACGTGCCACCGCACACCGGTTCCGGTCTCCCTGTGGTGTCGCACAGGGAGCCCTTCGCACATTCGACGTCGTCGATGCAGGCACCGCCGTCGGGGACCGAACCGGAGAATGCGGCGTCGCACGGTGCTGTGGTGCTCGACGGGGCCCAAAATTCCACGCCGCAATCCAGATGGGACAAAACGTTCAGGCAAGACGTCGCCGCTGTCGAATCGAACGTCGCGGTTCCATTGGACACCGCAGTGATGGCGGCCGACGCCGAATTGAAGCCATCGACGGGGAACACGGAGTCCCTGGAGGCCTTGCACGTAGCTCCATCGGGGAAGGCTGCGCAGCGGACCGCCCGCGCGCACCACGCATCGAGCACGTCCGTCACCCAAGTAGAGGGACTCGTGGGAGCGCCGTGAACAGGGCCCGCCAAACACGCTCCTCCGATGCACCGGAAATTGGAGCCGGCCGCACGGCAATCCGCGTCGTTCGAACAAGCCGTCGTGCAGAACGCGACGCCGGGAGCCATTTGGCAACTATCGGAACCCGACGGCGTCAGGGTCACGCACGCCGCGCTCGCGCCGAGTCCCCTGCAACCACTTGCTTGGCATGCTCGCGTGCACGTGTTGCACAAGCACGAGAGGCCTGGCCCGCAGTCGGCGTCGGCGTCGCACTTGCGGAGCCAATGGGTTTCGCTGTCCGGATCCGTGACGGACGACGAGCAACCAATGGCCGTGGCGATTGCCAGCGAGCCCACAGCGAGCACTCTCGAGATACCGTTCATCGCGTCTCCTCCGCACGTTCCCCGTCGATCATCGTCTGCCCCAGGTACGCGATCACGCCGATCCGTTCCTCCGGCGGCCCAGCGTGGCTCGCGTTGTAGTCGTGCACCTTCTGCCTCAACCGCGAGAGGTCCGCGCGGAGCCGTGCCAGGATTCCGACGACTTCTTCGTGATGCGGATGTCCCACCCACACGGTGAACCCGTATGTGCTGCCGCCCACCGCGTCGTCGGCCGCCGATTTCTGAGCACCGCGGCGGAGCTTCGCGCAGATGGCCGTCACCATCGCCTGATAGTGATCGAATACGGCTGCCTCCCATCCGGCGGTATCCCCGGTCGCGATGACGCAATCGGCGGCGGCGTAGCGCTCGTCCGGTTTCTCATCGAGGATCTCAACGCGCCCCTCCCCGGCGAGCCGGGACAGCACGCGCTCGAGTCGCGCGTTGTCGATAGGCACCATGGCCTGGATCTCCGCCAACGTGGCTGGCGCCTGTCGATGGACGACCAGCCACACCAGGCTCCCCACTCCGTCGTCCATGGGATCGCCCGCCAGCGACACTTCTTCGGGGTGCGCGGCGCGTAGCGTCGTGGCGTCGCCTGTTCGCGAGCGGAACACGAGCCCGGATTCCACCAGATCGTTTATGACCGAGCGCACGCTCGCCACGTCGTCATTTCGAAAGCGCGTCAGTACTTCCGTCTGGAGCAGCGTCTCTCGTCCCCGGATGAACGAAAACGTCGCTTCCCATAGCGACCGCCCGCGCTCCGATTGGCTCTCGGTCATGCGCCGTACCTTGTCGTGGTATGTGCTCAGCGCGAGCCCGAACATGTCTGCAATGACCTTGTTGCCGAGGCCTTGCTCCTTCAGCTGCCGAACGAGGTCGAGAAAGACCTGGTTCGCCGTGTGGGCGAGGGGCGCGCGGATGCCGGCCGAGGTTGCGAGCTGTGCGATGAGCACCGCCGTCTGACGAACGACGGCGTCGATGAGCAGGGTCGGCTCCATACCCCGTTATGGATCCGCGTCGCGGTTCGTGAATAGTCCAGGTTTTCGGACGGCCCTGCGTCTCGCACGACCGATGAGCCCGGCGGGTCTGGCGCTCGAGCTCCTAGTCTCCCTGGGCTGGCGCGTACCCGTGCTCGTCCCACACGTACGCTCCGCGCTGGGAGCACGCCTGCTTCACCTCGCGCGCCTGGAGCTCCACGGCTTTGCCGTCGCCGGAGCCGCCCTTGTCCAGGAACCGTTCGCCCTGCTCGCAGCTGCAGCCTGCGTCATCGACGACCGTGAGTGTTCTGGCGTCCGCCGAAAGCTTGACGTGGAGCAGTATCAGCGCGCCTTCGCATGCGTTGCCAGCGCCGCTCGAAGGAGCGAAGGGCTCCACCTTGGCGGCCAGATTCACGAGGACCAACGCACGCCCGTCACGGACGTCGAAGAGAATTCTTCTCGTTACTCGGACCAACGGCTCGATCGCCGCATGCTGCTCGCAGGAGAGCGCCTGGCCAGAGGGAACGGGAGCGCTCACCGTGTCGCACAGAGAGTCGTCCAGGTTCAGCGCCCCTGGCGTCTCTGCTCCGCGCCGCCGGAACCAGGCCACGATGGCATCGCCCTTCAGCGAGCCTTCCGTGGATCCGGCGGAAGCGACACGCCTTTCGCTGGGCGCTGACGCGGCTTCTGTGGCGTTGCCTGCGCGTTCTGGCGTTTCTGCGTGCGCAGCGCTCGGATTGCCGGAACAACCAGCGAGGAAAAGGGTGATCGCGAAATAGCGAATCGCGGTGACGCTCATGTTGCAACGTGCTGGCATGTCGCACGCTACCTGCGCCTTCCCTCGCCGGCAACGCGGCATCACCTGCGGGTTCGCTGCGATGGCGCTTTACGGTCCACGAGAGCGAGCGGACAACCGGAGAGCGCGAGCGTCGCGCGCTTACTTGCCCGTGCGCTCGCGGTGCTTGCACCCGGGCCAGCAGCAGGGACGGCGCTGGCCTTCTTCGAGCTCTTCCTGGGTTCTACGAATGCGACGCTTGCGCGTCATCTCCTGCTTCGCGTCCTCGACCCAGCAGATGAACTCGTTGCGCGCCAGCGGCGTGATGTCCCTCCACGCAACGAGAGCCGTGGAGTTCGCAAGCAACGCATCTCGCAGGTCCACGGGCAGCGCGTGCACGACTCCCCCAGGCACGCGATTGCTGGTCACGACGGAGAGTAGGCGCTCAACGGCGTTCGAGGGTCAAGGTGAGCGCTACGCGAGCTCGTCGCGGCAACTTCTGCACGAACCCTCCATCGTCGCTCCACGCGAATGCCCCGGTTGCCGCATGCTGGCGCGGTACTCCCTCTGTGCGGCGAAGGGACGTTTGGAACGATGACTAAGAGTAAAGTGGCGGTTATCAAGGTGCGGCCGGAGACGGTGCTCGCTGACGTGGAGCGGGTGGCGGAGCTCGCGGGGATGAGAGACGTGCTCGACAGGGGCGCGACGACGATTCTCAAGGACAATATCTCGTGGCACTACCCATTCCCGGGGGCGAACACCACGCCGTGGCAGCTGCAGGGGACGGCTCGCGCGCTTCGAAACGCGGGGTTCGACGACGTGGTCTGCGTGCAGAACAAGACGGTGGTCACGAACGCCTTCAAGGGCGAAGACCTCAATCACTACGTGCCGATCTTCGAATCGGAGAAGATCCCGGTTCTCTACAATTTTCGCGACGGCGACATGAAGTGGGTGGGCTACAAGCCCAAGGCGAAGATGCACGTGCTCGACCGCATCTTCCCCGAGGGGATCTCGATCCCCGACTATTTCATGGGCAAGAACATCGTTCATCTGCCGACAGTGAAGTGTCACATCTACACCACCACGACCGGCGCGATGAAGAACGCGTTCGGCGGCCTGTTGAACACGAAGCGGCACTACACGCATTCGTGGATCCATCGCACGCTCGTCGATCTGCTCGCGATCCAGAAGGAGATCCATTCGGGCCTCTTCGCGATCATGGATGGCACGACGTGCGGCAACGGTCCGGGGCCGCGCACCATGTTCCCGGTCGTGAAGGACTACATGCTCGCGTCAGCCGACCAGGTGGCGATCGACGCCGTCGCGGCGAAGATGATGGGATTCGATCCGATGAAGCTCGAGTTCATCAAGGTCGCGCACGACGATGGACTCGGCGTCGGTGATCCTCGTGAGATCGAGCTCGTCGGCGACGACATCTCCGGGGAGAGCTGGGGCTTCTCGGTGGGTGACAATGTGGCGAGCCACGTCGGCGACGCGCTTTGGTTCGGGCCGATGAAGCGGTTTCAGCGGCTGTTCTTCCACACGCCGCTCGTGCACGCCTTCATTCTCGGGAGCGAGCTCTATCACGACTATTACCGCTGGCCGCGCGTCGACCGTCGCGCATTCGAGCAGTGGAAGCGCGATACGCACTGGGGCAAGCTGTTCGCGGACTACGGGCCCCCCGCGCCGGTGGCGCCGCCCGTCTCCGCATCGGTGGATGCGTCGAGAACGGATTCCCCCGCGTCGTGAGTGTCGTGACCCGGGTGCCCCCCGCAAATCACCAGGCTCATGACGGTCTCCTCTCCGGCCCCAGTCGAGGAAGTACCACGGGGACGGTTCGGATCAAGTCCGCCGACCGCGTCATGTGATAGATCCTTCGCGTGAGGAAGCGCGTGCGGTTCACGTCGCAGCCGCGTTTCGACGGCGCGATCGTCGTTGCGGCGCTGTTCGTCGTCGCGTGTTCGTCGAAGAGCGACCATCCCACGGACGCTGGACGCAGTGACGCAGCGTCGAATGACGACCCCGACGACAGGGTTCGGGTGCCGCATATCTCCGCGCCCGTGCTGCTCGGCGGGCTCGTCGGACCGGAGACGAAGGCGCCGATGGGCGTGCAGCCGTTCGGCACCGATCTCGGATTGACCTTCGTGCACGAGGGGCGTCAGACGATCCTGTTCGGCGACAGCATGCGCGACGCGCGCTTTTACTGCGACAATCACGACCCTGCCGCCGACGACAGCCTGGCGACCTTGCCGCTGACGGCGCCCGCTGGAGTGCCGCCGCTGAGCTTCGTGACCGCCACCGGTGACGCGTCCCAGTACGCGACGATCACGGTGAACCGCGGCGGCAAGCCGCTCGCGACGGGACTCGGACGCACGCCCGTGACGGCTTGGAGCGACGGTAGCCACGCGTTCGCGATGTTCGGGCACATCGAGTTCACGACGTGCGGGAGCGGCGGGGACGCGGGCAGCGGCTGCGACGCGAAGGCGGGCCTGACCTGTGCCCGCAACGTCGGAATGTGCACGCCGGCGCTCGGTGATACGCCAGCGCCGTGCGACGTGACGAGTGCACAGGGGTGCGGCCTCGGGCAGCAGTGCACCGCGCCGCCCGACGGCTACTGTGTGGATCTGACGTGCTCGCAGTACGACGGCACCCAGAGCAGCGTGCCGTTCACGATAGCGCGCAACACCGAGCTCGCTGTGCAACGCGACGACGATCCGTCGACGTTCGACAGCGTGTACACGTTCGCGAGCAAGAAATTTCACGACTCCGTCGCACGTACGGTGACGCGGCTCGCGCCGTCGCGACACGACGACGATTTTTCGCCGGGCACCGGCGCTCTTCTCATGTGGGGTCGACCCGGATTCAGTGCCGAGCACGGCCGTCAATCGCAGCTGTACCTGCTGCAGCATTCGTTGCCGCTGCAGATGGCGGCTGGCAAGCTTGCGTTCGCGCCGCGCTTCTTCGCCGGTGTCGATCCCACGAGCGGCGAACCGCGGTGGTCCGACGCGCAGCGCGACGCCGTGGCCATCGCGATGGACGGAAAGCGAAACGGGAGCCCGTCCGAGCCGATCGACGTCGTGAATCAGTACACGCTCAGCTGGCTCGGGCCTCCGGTGAGCAAGTGGATCATGCTCTACGGCGGAGACGTGCCGGACCAGCTATTGCTCGACCCGAACGGCACCGACGAGAAGGCGACGCGTGGTCCGCTGCGAGTGCGCTTCGCCGACTGGCCGTGGGGTCCGTTCAGCCCCGCCGTCGAATATCTCTCGCCCGGCAGCCCGACGACCGCCGGCGATCCGTACGGTCCGGGCGGCTTTCTCTTTCACTACTCGTGTCAGGATCGACCGGGCGCGGCGTGCACGCGCACCGACCCGGTGCGACCAGCAGAGAGCTATCTGCCCGGCTGTCCATCGGCCGCGGTGGAGCTCGACATCGGACGGCTCTACGGTGTGAACGTCATCGACGCTTACACGCGCCCGAGCTCCGACGGCGGACTGACGCTCACGTGGAACGTCTCCACCTGGAATCCGTACGGCGTCGTGCTGATGCAGAGCCGCATCACGCCGTGAATTGCGGGCGGAGCTTCGGGCGGGCGACCGACCAGGGGCGGGGCAGGGAATACGGCGAAGGCGCCATCCGTAGGATCGTTCGAGGCATGCTCATGACCGCAAGGCTTCTCGTGTTCGCAGGTCTGGTTGCAATGCTGTCGACGGGTTGCGCGGTGCGCACTGGCGCTTACGTGGGGCCCGTCGGACCCGTCGGCTACTACGGAGAACCCGTCGGCTACGGAGAGCCCGTCGGCTACTACGGCGGCGAGGTCGGCTATGTCGCGCCGTACGCCGTTCCGGCGTGGCGAGAGCCCGTGGTCATCGCCCCGCGTCGCTATTACGCACCCCGCCGCTATTACGCGCCACGCGCTTACGTTCGCGCCGCGCCGCGCTACTACCGCCCCGCGGGCCATGTCGCGTTCCGCGCCGGACACCGCGGCCGCTGGTGACGCTCGGTCCGACGAAAATCCGACTCACGGCCGCGTGACGCCGTAGGCGAGGCTCGCCGGTTCAGGGTGAGACGCCGGTGTCGGTGCTGCAGATCGCGTCGGTGGCGCAAGCTATCGCGCGACCGGAGGCGTCACAGCCGAGCCAGTCGCGCACCATAACCGGCGTGACGAGGTACCCGTAGTTCTCGCTGAGCATCTGGGAATCACCCAGGGTTCGCTGGCGAGCGGCGTAATCGTCGAGGCCCTTCATGCTCGCGGCGTGTGCGAGCTCGAGCTGGGTGAAGGGGGCACTCACGGCGGAAAAAATCGGCGCGGACTCGCTCCGGAGCGCACGCAGGAAGGCGCCCACGGGGTCGTTCCAGTCGGCGGGCCAGTGCGTCGTGTCCATCGCGCGCGCCGACGCGGCACAGAGCTGCGCGTCGGTTCCGACGGCGGCGGCTTTCGCCGTCTTGCAGACGAGTGCAGCGGCGTGACAGGTGACCGGGGAACGGTCGAGCTTCTCGACGGAGTGCTCGGGCATCTGATGACAGAACTCGCCCATCGGGCAGAGACCGACCTTGAGGGTGACCGAGAGCCCGTGCAGGAGCCCGTGTCCGTTGCTGAAGTCCTGGGACGGCGAATAGAGCTGATCGTACGTGAGCTGGATCGCGAGAGAGCGCACCAGGCTGAGCTGTGCTCCGAGCCCGGGCCGGAAGAGCGCCCGGTTCGGATCGCTGGTGTCGATGAGGTACGTGTTGCGCAGCACGGCAGCCACGTCGGCCACCGCGGTGACGTAGAAGCGCCACATGACCTCGAGACCGAAGCCGACCTCGAAGCGCCCGAACTGCTCGTCGGGTCTGCCCAGCCGGAGCTCGGAGTACGCGCCGATATCGAAGTTTCCCGGTCGCGCGAAGAGCCCCTCGGCCGAGCCCACGAAGGTCGGCCACTGGTGCGCGTCGCTCGAGAACGTGCCCGAGTAGCCTACGCCGACGAAGATCTCCGGCTCGTACTTCGGCAAGAAGGACTTGGTGGGAGTCGCCACGACCTTCACGCCGGCGAGGACGTCATCGGGAGGCGCGCTCGCCGCCGCTGCCGTCGCGACAGGCGCCGTCGCTGCCGTCGCTGCCGTCGCTTGAGCATACGAGGGTGTCGCGACTGTGAGCAGTGCCGTCATTGCGAACGTGACGGCGAGGATACGAGAGCCGCTGGCGCGCATCACGGCACCCCCGGGACGCACTGCTCGGTTGGTGGGGTCACCGGGGGCGGCTTCGTGCTGCACGCGCGGAGCGCTTCGCTCTCCGGTGAGCCGGCGCAGAGTGTCTCGAGGGGCGCCGGTGTCGGCGTGCACCACGCGAGCAGCTTTTTCGTCCAGTCCGGATCGCTCGCAACGTGAAGCGGGAGGCCGAGGAGGCTCGTGATCTCGAAGCACCTCTGCCGCGCTTCTTCAGCGCCCGCCAGAAAGAGCTTTCGCTGATCGGGACGGCGGAAGAGATAGCCGGGCAAACCCGGTACCCGGTCGTCGCTCCGGTAAATGGACGTGGTGCGCCAGATGGGCGACAGGAGATCCGCTGCGCTCCGCGTGGAGGCGAGCGCGCTCGTGGTCGTCGCGGCGGGCGGGGTGCACACGTTCGCCCAGTCGCCGCTGCAGAGTGCCGTCGGATTGCAGCCGCCGTCGGGGCAGAGCGCGGCGGTGTTGGCGTCGTACTCGAAACGGCACTCGGTGTACTCGGACAGCCGACGGCTCTCGGCCAGCCGCGGCGCCCAGTCGATCTCGCTCTCGAGCACGCCGCCGGTGGAGACGTCGATGTAGCGGACCAGCACGTCGAGGCCGTTCTTGCGCTCGGACGCCTCCGCCATGACGGACGGAGCGCTCGAGACGACGAGCAGTCGCTCGGCGCCGCGCCGCACTGCCGCGGCGATGGGGAGCTCGGAGCGGATACCGCCGTCGAGGTAGGCGAACTTCCCGGCGAGCTTCGGCTCGGAGGGGAGATGCGGCTCCGGCTCGACGATGACGGGCAGCGCGGCCGACGCGACCGCGGCGTTCGCGACGTCGGCAGGGGTCGCGAGCTCCGCCGGATCTTGATCGCTGAAGGCGTCGTAGCGACCGGTACGGAAGTCGACGACGTTCAGGACGAGCTCGGAGCGGTTCTGGATGGTCTGGGTGGTGACGCCCGACGTGAGGAGCTGCTTCAGCCCGTCGAACCGGAGGAGCGAGAGCTGATCGCCGGTCGCGAGGTCGCCGATGTTGCCGTTCACGGTGCAGTAGAGGTCTCCCGCCGGGGAACAGACGAACCACCGCTGGAACAGATCGAGCCGCTCGCGCCGCTGCGCCTCGCACGCTGCCACGTTGTAGATGTCGACGGCGGTGGAGACCATCGCTCCGGTGCTGGTGCCGGACATGATGTCGAAGCGCGCCGACACGCCGAGCGCCTTGCAGACGGGATCGAGCGAGCACTCGTGCTCGATGTTGAGGGCGACCCAGACCGCTCCGGCGCTGAAGATGCCCGTCGATGCGCCGCCCTTGACGACGAGCCCCACCGTCGGCTGCGTCAAGCTACGTTGCCACTTCCGCGCAGCGAGATATCTCTCCGCGTTTCCGAAGGCCGTCTCGGCGGCCACGTCGGTCTCCGGCAGGGGCAGCACTCCCTCGTCGACGAGCAGCGCCGCGCCTTCCACCGCGCGCCGGAGCGCGAGCCGGTAGCGGATCGTGTCTGCGATGGTCTGCACCCCGACGTCGTTGCGCGCGCCGCCCGCGCAGACGGCAGAGCCCGGACCCAGGGCGAGCGCCGTCATGTCGGCCATGTTCTTCGTCAGCTTCGTCTGGCCCGCGACGCCGGGGGGCGTGCCGCCGACGGCTCCGCCGACGAGGGAACCACCCCCTTTACACGAAACATGGGCCGTCTTGCCGTGATCGCAGAGCCAGGTCCGCACGCTCTCGGAGAACCAGTGCTCGTTCGGCGCGCCGGGCTGGTTCGTGCCCGCTTCGCGTCCGAGCCAGCTCGCCACTCGCGACGCGGACGTCGACTGGCCGAAGTAGCCGTCGATGAGCTCCTGCTGGACGCGGCGCTCGACCTTCTCTTTGCGCAGCTCGTCGGGCGGATGCTTCGGATCGCCGTTGCCGGTCTCGATCAGGCCGTCGTTGAACTTTTGCACCAGGACGCTGGTCCTGAGACAGCCGGAAGACGCAGAGAGCGCGCTCGCCGCGGCGAAGCAGAGCGCCGCCTTCCGCGACCACACGACAGCGAGCACGGTGCGCTCGTCGAGCCCGAATCGTGGAAGCCCCATCTTATTGTCACGACGAGTAGCCGATCGCGTCCCCCAGCGTCCATAGGCAACTTCGAGTCGCGACCCGCGACGCTCACGCCCCGTCGTGAAAGATGATCCCCGCCGTGAGTCGGTGCCCGGAGCGGATGCGACTCACGCCGTGACGGAGGTTCACTCGATAGACGCCGCGAGTACCCTGGACGGGACGGTGTCGTACCGCGAACACGACTGCGTCGCCCTGAGCGAGCGGAACGACGAGGGCCCGGGATTGCATCCGCGGGCGCTGCTCGGTCATCACGAACTCGCCGCCGGTGAAGTCGCTGCCGGGTGCGGACAGGAGAATCGCGACCTGTAGCGGGAAGACGTGCTCGCCGTAGACGTCCTGGTGCAGGCAATTGAAGTCGTTCTCGCGGTATTCGAGCAGGAGGGGCGTGGGGCGGGTCTGTCCGGCGGCGTGACAGCGCTCGACGTACGCGGCGTGCGTCGACGGGAAGTCTTCCTTGCCACCGAGCGCCGCGTTCCAGCGATTGGCGAGCGGAACCAGGCGCGGATAGAGCTGCTCGCGCAGGTGAGCGACGAGCTCGGGCAGGGGATACGCGAAGTACTTGTACTCGCCGCTGCCGTAGCCGTGACGCTTCATGACGACGCGGCTCCGGAAGAGCGCGTCCTTCGCGTAGAGGCTTTGCAGGCGGGTGCACTCCGCCGGCGTGAGGAGGCCGTCGAGAACGGCAGCGCCGTCCGCGTCGAGCGTGCGTGTGACGGCGTCCCAGTCGCGCCGAGCAAGGCGCGTGTCGAGTCGGCTCGCGACCACTACAGACTCGACGCGAGCGCCTGGACGATGCGGGAGCTCGCGCTGCGGTCGAGCTGCGCGAACAGGAGCTCCCGATCGCCTCGCGCGGCTTTGCGGAAGGTGCGGGGAGAGACGCCCGCAGCGCGGTGGAACGTCCGCACGAAGTTCGACAGATCGCCGAACCCGACGTCGAGCGCGACCTCGGTGATCGGCCGATCCCCGTCGGCGAGGAGCCGCGCTGCTCGCCTCAGCCGCGCGCGGACCAGGTACTGATGCGGCGTGACGCCGACGATCTTCGAGAAGAGCCGCAGGAAGTGGAACGGACTCAACCCGGCCTGACGCGCGGTCGTCGCGAGGTCGAGCGGCTCGTGCGCGTGCAGGTCGAGATAGAGCGCAGCCTCGACGGCGCGGCTCCGGTCGCGCGCGGTGGACGCCGAAGGACGCCACGCGCGCTCGTTCACGAGGGCGAGGAACTTCGCGACGAACAGCAGAGACGCCTCGTCGAGCCCGACGTCGCTTCGCCCGACGGCCACGGCCTGGCCGAGCTCACCGAGGACCACGAGCTCGGGGATCGGCGGAAGCGAGCCGGTACGGAACGCGGCGTGGCTCCCGCCGAGCGCATCGACGACCTCGGACGTCGGGTGGAACGAGAGACACTCGTCACCGCCCTCGTGGTCGTGGGTGCACTGATACTCGTCCCCGGCGTGGCCGATCATCACCGAGCCGGCGACGAGGTCGAACGAGCGCCCGACCGCGCGATAGCCGAATGCACCGCGACGCACGTAGGAGACGGAGAAGCGCGCGTGCCCCTCGGTGAACGGCGCGTCGCCGGGACCCGCCGTGCAGACGTAGTCGATGACGCGCAGCGATTCGCTGTCGAGCAACGTCCTGGCCGGCATACGGCGTCAGTATAGCAGCCGCCGTGACGTCTACCGGGCGCGTGCTCGCGGGGATCTGCTGCGATTCGACACCGTGGCGCGGCCCGGCGCTTTGCTGCGTTTTTTCGCGACGGAACGCGGACGCGTCGCCGGCGGCTTCGCGGCTTTCGGACGTGCCGCGACCTTCACCGGTTGGGCGATCTTGCCGCTCTCCGCGGCGCGCCAGAGGTACCAGCTCGCGACGGTGCGATACGGCGCCCAGCGCTCGCCGTACGCCGCGACGTCCTTCTTGCCGGGGAGCTCGCCGGCCTGAAGGATGACGCCGAAGCCCTTGCGAACGCCGTAGTCGTCGACCGGCAAGACGTCTGCGCGCCCGAGACGGAACATGAGCAGCATCTCCACCGTCCAGCGGCCGATGCCGCGCACCTCGGTGAGTCGCTCGATGAGATCCTCGTCGTCCATACCGTGGGCTTCGGCGAGGGTGGGAATGCGCTTCGCGAGCGCCTTCGCGGCGAGATCTTTCAGCGACGCGGCCTTGGCGCGCGACAATCCGGCGCTGCGCAGCTGGTCCTCCGTGGCGCGCGCGATCTGCGCCGCGGACGGCCCCTGGTGCGCGCGTGGGAAGAGCGCGCAGAGGCGTGAGTGGATCGTCGCCGCGGCTTTCCCGGTGAGCTGCTGATAGACGATCGCCTCGACGAGCGCGCCGAAGAGGCTCGGCGTGTTCTTGAGCTGCATGCGGAACGGGCCGACCTCGTCGATCAGCCGTCGGATTGCGGGATCGCCGTCTCGAAGATGCTGGACGGCGATTGCCGGGTCGTAGCCGAACACGCCGTCGCCCTCGAAGAGCGCCACCGGCTTTTCCTGGCCCTGGCGCGCGCCCTCGATGTTCAGCATGCGCATCTTGGTGGCGCGCCCGCCGTTCGCGGAAAAGCCGCCGATACGTCCGCCGCGAGCACCCGGTGACACGGCACGACGATGGCGAACGGGTTCTTCCCGAGGGCCTGCCCGACGGCGCGCGCGCCCCCGGGTGAGCCGACGCGGGTCGCGACGTCGCCGTACGAGAGCGTCTCTCCCGGCGCGATGGTGCGCGCCAGCTCGTACACACGGCGATGGAAGGCGGGAACGCCCTCCATGTCGAGCGCAATGCCGTCGAGAGGGCGCGGTTCACCGCGAAGCAGGGCCTGGATCTCGTCGATGGCAGCCTTCACGATGGGCGGCGGCTCGCCGATCTCGGCGTCGGGAAACTGCGCCTTCATGCGATTTCGCGTGGCGGTATCGCCGCCCTCTGGAAGCTGCACCCGGACGATCCCGCGAGCGCCCCACGCCACCGCGCAACGCCCGATGGCGGTATCGAAGAGAGCGAATTTTCGTGCCGGCGTCATGGCGCGAGCAGCGTAGCACCGGCCTGCGACGGGATACTTGGCGGATCTTGCGATCGGCCGCGTGCGTGCCTGGCGCATCCTCTTTGCAAACGGCGCGGTTCTGGCGCAAGAGGCGTCATGGACTTCGCGCGGCTTGCTGGGGTGGCCTCCGGCAATCGCCGCGTGGGCGATCGCGCTGTCGTCGTGGCTCCCGGCGCTGTTCGCCGGCGGCACTATGGTTTGAAGGGCCACTCCGCGATCCGAACCCAGAAATCCGCGGCATCGCCGATACCGGGCAGGGAGCTCGCCCAGAGGGCGATGATCCCGAGGAGCCACGCGCCGAAGATCGACACGCTGACGATGACGGCGTTCATGTCGCGCCGCTCGAACTCCGAAAGCGAGCCGAGGAGGGCGAGCAGGTAGAGCGCAGCAAAGCCGGTCATGCTCGTCGCGAGCGCGATGAAGTACCAGGCAGCGTGATGCGACACGAAGCCGAGCCCGAGGCCCAGGACCGCGCAGGCGACCGCCGTGCGCACCGCCTTGAGGGACACGCTCGGGTTCGGTCGCACTACCAGGATGGCTCCGAACTGGCAGAACGCGGCGATGAGCGCGAGACCGACCGCGCCGGCGCCGAGTGCTCCCCAGAGAGCCGCAAGCATTCCTTCGACTTTTCATCCACCCGTCCCGTCGGCGCAAGGGCGGAGGCTCGAGAAATGCCGACCTCCGCCATCTCGCAGCGTGGACGATGACGGCCGGGCCATTTCGTGCGAAGTCCCACCCATGACCATCAGCGACGCGTGCAGGGAAGTCGTCGACGCCGCGGCTCGTCTGTCCGGCGCCGCGGTCGCACGAGCAACGGCGATCACCGAAAAAGGCGCCCGGATCGACGACCACCAGGTGCTCTCGTCGCGGGTCGCGTACGCCGCCACCGAGGCCCGGGCCGCGCAGGAACTATGCGCTCTGACTGCGGGTTTCGGGAGCCGGAGCACCCCGTATTTCGAGAAGCTCGCGGAGGTCGCGTCGGCGTTGCTCGCGGCGAGCGTCCGTGATCGGCTCACGCCGGTGCTCGAGGACCTGGGGCTCGGCGATGCAGACGTCGACGCGATCTATACGGAGCGGGTCCGGGGTCATCTCCGCAAGCTGGGGCACGAGAGCGCGGTTCGCGAGATCGGCCGGCAGGTCGCGGCGGACAAGGGTCACACCCCGGTCCCGCTCGACGAGACACTCGAGCAGGTTCGAAGGAGCGTCCGTCAGTTCGTGGAGGTCGAGGTCGCGCCCCAGGCGGAGCACATCCATCGCCACGACGAGCTAAGGCGCCCGGTCGAAATAATCGATCCCGATATGGAAATATCCTGACGATGTTGGCGGTTCGTCCTTCAACATGCGTGACGTGGAAGGCATTCGGACCAAGTACGAGCAACTACGCGGCGTGATGGACGAGCGCGTCACACG